>NZ_JAUSWH010000002.1 GCF_030815125.1 Allorhizobium paknamense | reverse complement strand
AAAATGATCGGCATTTCCTGCACCTTTCCTCCTACTCAGACACAAAATACGCCTTGCAGAACACCCATCCTGATTGAGTTTTGACCCTAGGGCATCGGACCGAAGAGCGGGAACCGGTTTCCGGAAAAGACAAAGTCTGGAATCACACCGCATAATCCACCGGCACGGCTGATCCGGCCTTCATCGTTTCCATGGAAATCGAGGCTGTGACGTCGAACAATTCCAGCCGCCGCACGAGGCGGCGATAAACGACGTCATAATGCTCCACACGCGGCAGAACAATCTTCAGAATATAATCATAGTGGCCGGTCAGCCGATGCGCCTCGACGATCTCGGCAATGTCGCCTATGGCGCGGCGGAACTCTTCCGTCCACTCATCGGTGTGATGGGCCGTCTTGACCAGGGCATAGACCGTGGTCGGCAGTCCGATCTTTTCCCGGTTGAGCACAACGATGCGCCGCTCGATATAGCCCGCTTCCTCCAGCCGCTGAATACGCCGTGAACAGGCGGAGACAGAGAGCGCAACACGCTCTGCCAGATCGGAGACGGCAATCGTCGCGTCTCGCTGCAGCATATCGAGAATCTTCCTGTCCCTCTCGTCCAGCACGCCTAATTCTCCCGCCTGAAAAGCACCCTACGCAAACACATCCTGCCAATATAAAATTTTGCGCCTCATCTTTGCAAGAATAGAAGCGGAAGCACCTCACTTTGCAAACCACAGGCGCGCCACTGGCGGCATTCTGGATTTATCCAATCAAGACAAGGGGAATGCCATGCGGATGATCGGGCTGATCGGTGGAATGAGTTTCGAAAGTTCGGCGGTCTATTACCGCCTGATCAACGAGGCGGTACGCGCGCGCCTTGGCGGCCTGGCTTCGGCGGAAATCGCGCTACGCTCGGTCAATTTTGCCGAAATTGTCGGCTACCAGACCTCTGGCCGCTGGGATCTGGCTGAAAAGGCGCTGTGCAATGCCGCCATCGGCCTTGAAAAAGCGGGAGCGGAATGCATGCTGATCTGCACCAACACCATGCATCTCGTGGCAGACAAGGTTGCAGCCGCCACGCCTGCACCGCTCATTCATATCGTCGATGAAACCGCCGCCGCCATCAAATCCGCAGGCCTCCGCCGCCCGCTGTTGCTGGCCACGCGCTACACCATGGAGCACGGCTTCTACACCGAGCGCATGCAGAGCCTTGGCCTCGCCCCGATGGTGCCGGACGCCGCAGACCGGCAGATCGTTCATGACGTGATCTTTCAGGAACTCTGCGCGGGCGAGGTCAAGGAAACATCCCGCACCGCCTATCTGGCCATTATCGACAAGGCAAAGGCTGCCGGAGCGGACTGCGTCATTCTCGGCTGCACCGAAATCTGCCTGCTGCTTGACCCGGACCAGCTTTGCCTGCCGGGCTTCGATTCCACCCGTATTCACTGCCAGGCCGCCGTGGATTTCGCCCTTGCAGGCGAGATCCTGCCCATCAGCAAGGTCGCCTAGCTCTTCGTTTTTACGCATTTCCAAACGGAAAAGCGGTTTCCACTTTTCTCGGGACGATGTTCTAAGCTCCCGAAATCACCCGGGCCGATCACCCTACGGATCGCCCGGGTGATTTTTTACTTGATTTGGAAACGATCATTTCCTATTTGTCGGACAAATAGGAAAACCACCATGAACCAGATCGACAAAACCAGACCTGCGGGCCGCCCGCGGGAATTTGACAGGGACGAGGTGCTGGATGCAGCGCTCTCGGTCTTTTCCGAGCATGGCTATGAGGCTACCTCGATCAGCCTGCTGAGCGAGGCGATGGGGCTGACCGCCGGCAGTCTTTACAAGGCCTTCGGGGACAAGCGCGGCGTCTTCCTGGCCGCTTTTGAACGATATCGGCAGGTGCGCGGCGCACTGCTTGAGGCGAGGCTTGCGGGTTGCCGCACCGGGCGGCAGGCTGTGGAAGAGATTTTGCGTTATTACGCCGATTGGTCCCACGGCGAGGACGGGCGGCGCGGCTGCATGGTGGTGGGCAGCGCCAATGATCTTGCCAATCTGGATCAGGAGGCCGCAGACCGCGTGGCCCGCGCGGTGCGGGAAAATGAGGAGCGCATTCTCACTCATATTCGCGCCGGGCAGGCGGATGGGTCCGTGCGAGCCGATCTCGATGCGGAAAGCCTTGCCCGCACCCTGCTCTGCTTAACGCTTGGCATGCGCGTCGTGGGCCGCACCGGCCCTGATCGTGACGCCATGGCGGCAACCGCCGCCATTGCCCTGAAACTTCTCGATTGAATCCGATTGCGAGCCTCATGCTCGAAACCCCGAAAGATCTGTCATGACCATACATGCCTCGGAGCTTCACTCAAAAAGCACAGAGATGACGCCGCTGCTGACCTTCGTCTTCGCCCTCTCCTGCGGATTGCTGGCGGCAAATCTCTATTACGGTCAGCCGCTGGCTGGTCTGATCAGCGCCGATCTCGGCTTCTCGCCGCAGGCCACCGGCCTCATCGTCACGCTTTCCCAGCTTGGCTACTGTCTGGGCCTGTTCCTGATCGTGCCGCTGTCGGACTTGATGGAAAACCGCAGGCTGGTGCTCATTCTGCTCTTGCTCGCTTTTCTGGGGCTTGGCGGTGCCGCGCTTTCCGGCAGTCCGCTGCCCTTTCTCGCCGCAAGCTTCGGCATAGGGCTGGCATCGGTCGCTGCGCAGGTGCTGGTGCCTTTTGCCGCCAGCCTCGCGCCGGAGCATAGCCGCGGCCGGGTGGTTGGCAATGTCATGAGCGGGCTGCTCACAGGCATCATGCTGGCGCGGCCCCTCGCCAGCTTTGCAGCGGAAATCAGTTCCTGGCACATGATCTATGTCGCGTCTGCCGCAGCGATGCTGATGCTGATCGCGCTGCTGCGAACCACGCTCCCGAAACGCGAACTGCCACATCGACTGAGTTACGGGCAATTGCTGTCCTCCATGGGGCACCTTGCGCTGACATCGCGTATTCTGCAGCGACGCGCCCTTTACCAAGCTGGCATGTTCGGTGCTTTCAGCCTGTTCTGGACGACGACGCCGCTGCTGTTGGCTGGCAACGGCTTCAATCTGAGCCAGACCGGAATTGCACTGTTTGCATTGGCCGGAGCCGCAGGCGCGATCGCCTCCCCCATTGCCGGGCGGTTGGCCGACAAAGGCTACGCCCGTCAGGTGTCCATCCTGGCCATGACCCTCGGTATTGCCGCCTTCCTGATGTCGCTTTACGCCGTCAAGCTCTCTCCCGTTCCGGGTCTGGCACTGCTGACCTTCGCCGCCATTACGCTGGATTTTGGCGTGCAGGCCAATCTCGTCAGCGGTCAGCGCATCATCTTTTCGCTCAACCCCGAACAGCGCGGACGGATGAACGGCATCTACATGGCCACGTTCTTCCTCGGCGGCGCCATTGCCTCGGCGCTGGGCGGCTGGGCCTTCGCGTCCGGCGGCTGGGAAAGAACGGCCCTTATCGGCCTCGCCTTTCCCACCGCCGCACTGGCTCTGATGCTGACGGAGAAACGTGGGTAACTTCTGTCAGTTGTTTTCCGCATCGAAGCGCTGGCGAGCCTCTACGACGGCCGCATGGTTGGCCAGCGCAAAATCCACGAGCGATTGCAGGGCATCCACAAGGGCACGCCCGAGCGGCGTCAGCCGATATTCCACACTGGGCGGCTTGGTGGGAAAAACCTGCCGCTCGACATAACCATCGCGTTGAAGATCCCGCAATGTCTGGGTCAGCATGCGCTGGGAAATATCTGGCACGAGACGGCGCAACTCCCCGAACCGATAGGGTTTTTCAGCAAGCGACCCCAGCAGCAAGGTCGACCATTTATCGCCGACCTGGGAAATGACGGACCGGACGGGGCACACGTCCTCAAGGTCCACAACGGAGGATCGTCTGGCAACCAATTGAGCGAGATTGACCTGTTCCGTCATCGTTTCCTAGTTCCCTTTCTGTAACCAAGCGCGGCAAAACTGCCTTCTTTACATCCCATGGCGAATGACGGATGTAAAGCTGGTCTCAAAAAGAGAGCTATAATTCGCAAGGTTTCCGAAAGGAAGGATATTATGAGCAAGATACTCGTCACGGGCGCATCCGGCAAATTGGGCACTCTCGTGATCCGCCATCTGCTGAAGACGGAAAATGTAGCCCCCGGTAATATTGTCGCTGCCAGCCGCGATCCCGCAAAGCTTGCGGCGCTTCAGTCAGAAGGCGTGGAAACCCGGCGCGCCGATTTTACCGATCCGGGCAGCCTCTCGGAAGCCTTCAAGGGCATCGACCGGCTGCTGATCATCAGCACCGACGCCATCGGCAGCCGCGTGCCCCAGCATGAAGCAGCGGTGGCCGGCGCCATCAAGGCTGGCGTGACCCGGCTCTTCTACACCTCGATGTTTTCGCCGGAGACGTCGAAGGTCTCCTTTGCACCGGAACATCAGGCCTCGGAAGCGGCCATCAAGGCCTCAGGCCTCGCCTACAGCATCTTCCGCAATGGCTGGTATATGGAAAACCTGTTCAACGGCCTGCCTGCGGCGCTGGCCAGCGGCAACTGGTACAATGCAGCCGGTGAAGGCGGCACGTCCTATATTGCCCGCGACGACATCGCCCGCGCCATGGCTGCCGAACTGGCCAATCCGGCTGACCAAAGCACCATCTACACGCTGAGCGGCGGACACGCCTATAGCAAGGCGGAAATTGCCGCCCTGGCGCGGACCATTACCGGCAAGCCGCTGGCGGTGGTGGATGTGACCGAAGAACAGCTCGCAGGCGGCTTGAAAGCTGCCGGCATTCCGGAAGCCTTCATTCCCGTCATTGTCTCCGTCGAGGCCGCCACCCGCGCCGGCAATCTCGCCACCGTAACGCCGGATGCCGAGAAACTCGCCAGGACCCCGCTGCAATCGCTGAAGGACTTTCTGGAAGCCAACAAGGCCGCCTTATAGCGCTTTTCGATCTGATTGAATCAGATCGGCGCTCTAACGTTTTATTTTTGAAGCATAATTTTATCGATCCTCGTTTCACTCCGGTCGAATTATGCTCTAGGCTGACACTCAAATACAAAAGCCGGTCTCAATCTTCTTGACCGGATCGGCTTTTCAGGACCGGTGAGCCAGTCCCTGCCCACGCCCCACTATACTGGCTCACCGCACGCATGGCGGAAACGGCGCACCGTTTCCGCCATGCCGTATTCCAGCGCATCGGCCGTCAGACCGTGACCGATGGAAACCTCCGCAAGATGCGGAATACGCCGTGCCAGCTGAGGCAGATTGGCAACCGTCAGATCATGGCCGCCATTGACGCCAAGGCCGTACGCCTTGGCGAAATCAGCCGTTTTCCCCAGTTTTTCCAAGAGCTCCGTCGCCCGCTCCGGAGCATCGTAGCAGCCGCCATAGGGACCGGTGTAAAGTTCGATGCGATCCGCGCCCGTCGCCTTTGCGGCCTCGACAGCGGCCTTCTCACCATCTCCATCGGCAAAGAGGGAAACGCGCATGCCGCGTGCCTTCAGCCGGGACACCACTTTCGTCAAAAAATCGCGATGGGCGGCAAAATCCCAGCCATGATCCGAGGTCGCCTGGGCAGGATCATCCGGCACCAGCGTCACCTGCTCTGGCTCATTGGCCTCACAGAGTGCGAGGAATTCCTCCGTCGGATAGCCTTCCATGTTGAATTCGGCACCGGGAAATTCATCATCGATCAGCGCCCGCAGAATGGGCAGGTCGCTGAAACGGATATGCCGCTGATCGGGACGCGGGTGAACGGTCAATCCGTGCGCGCCAGCCCGAAGCGCAAGCCGCCCGAAATGGGCAACATCCGGCCAGGGAAGATCACGGCGGTTGCGCAGCATGGCAATGGCATTGAGATTGACAGACAGCTTTGCAGGCATGGATCAGGTCCGTTCATCATGTGGTTCAGGCCATTCCGTCGCAAGGGCGGAAAATCAGGCTCCGGAGCCTGTCTCTAAAGCCAGACGCAGGAAAAGGCCAATGAGTTTATAAGATGGAAAAATCGAATTTGATGATGGTTGCAGTGCAATACATCCTGAAGGAGAGGAATAAATCCCTCAAAACCATGGGTTTGAATTTTAGAGAAAATGATGATAACAAGATAAACAGTGCTTTACCGTGAGTCGGGGATAGTTTTGAACGGTCAGGTTCTTGTGAGCTTTGCGTGAAACGGGGCAATCAACGCAAAAGGAGACAGCGCATGGACGGACACAGGGAGTCCATTGAGCTGATTGCAGACTACCCACCGCCGCCGGGCAGCGGCCAATCCTTCCTACCCTCCGTCCCTTTACCGGAGGATGTGCCATCGGAACCCGTCGGGATTTCGGACATGGCCAATCTCTTTGGGGTGACCCATAGAACCCTGCATTTCTACGAGGAAAAAAATCTTCTCTCGGCAAGCCGGATCGGGCTGATGCGCGTCTATTACCATCGCGACATTGCCCGCATGGCGGTGATCAATACCTGCCGGGAAACAGGCATGCCCGTGGCAGCCATTCAGGACCTGATGGCGGACCTGGCCGAAGCCGTGACACAGGCCGAGGCCGACAGGTTGCTGAATGATGCGCTGGAGGCCAGGAAACGGGAACTGGTTTCCGCCCAATCGCTGATCCTTCGGCAGATGCAGCAGATCAACGCCCTCATGACACGGGAGAGGACTGAGGAGGAGGAGCCGGTGACGCGGCTTGCTCCGCATGGCATCGAGCTTTCGGACATGGAGCATCATTGCCTGAGCCTGATGGCGGAAGGCTATACCCAGCTTCGGGTGGCGCGCAACATGCACCTGACGCCGGAAGCGGCGCAGGCGCTGGAGCAGAGCATCATGCGCAAGCTGAAGGCCACCAACCGTTTTCAGGCGGTGGCAAAGGCGGTGCTACTGGGGCTGGTCGCCTCCTGACCGGAGCACAAAAGCCAATGGTTAGAGCATTTCCGGAGGGAAATCGGTTCCCACTTTTCTCGGGACAATGCTCTAACAGATCGGCAAACACTCACCGAACGACGGTCAGCGTCTCGGCGGCACGGGTGACTGCGGTGTAGAGCCAGCGCTCCCGCGTATCGCGGAAAGCCCAGCTTTCATCAAACAGCACGACATTGTTCCACTGCGATCCTTGCGCCTTGTGCACGGTGAGCGCATAGCCGAAATCGAACTCGTCATAGCGCTTGCGGGTCGTCCACGGGATTTCCGTTTCAAGCTCTTCAAAGGCGGCCTTCAACAATTTGATCTTGGCGGCGCCGCGATCCATATCGTCGTCTTCCGGCTTGATCAGCAGGTTGATGCCGGGCTTCACCGTCTCGCGGGAGGAACTCATCACCTGCCACAGCGAGCCGTTGAGCAGGCCCTTGACCTGATCGTTGCGCAGGCAGACCAGCTTGTCACCCGCCTGCGGATAATCAGCGGTAAAGCCCTTCAACTCCCGCAGGCGCTTGTTATAGCGCCGCCGCGTCTTGTTGGTGCCGACCAGCACCTGATCGGCTCCCAGCACCAGATCCTGATTGACCTCGTTGCGGGAAATCACCCGCGCCGTGCTGCCATAATCCCCATGCATGATCTCCTTGCCCTCGCGGATCTGCATGGCAAGCTGGATGATGGGGTTGTCGCGGGCCTGACGGTGGATTTCCGTCAGCAGATAATCCGGCTCCTGTTCGGTGAAGAAGCCGCCGCCGGAAACGGGCGGCAACTGCCCCGGATCGCCCAGCACCAGGATGGGCGTACCGAAGCTTAACAGATCGCGGCCAAGCTGCTCGTCCACCATGGAGCATTCATCGATGACGATCAGCGCCGCCTTGGCCACCGGGCTCTGGCGGTTGATGGAGAACATCGGCGAGATCGAGGTCTTGCCCGTCTCCTCATCCTCCACCGCCTCTTCGCCGCGCGGGCGATAGATCAGCGAATGAATGGTCTTGGCGTTGGACGCCCCACGAGAGCGCAGCACCTGCGCGGCCTTGCCGGTAAAGGCGGCAAACAGCACATCGCCATCCACATGCTCGGCAAAATAGCGGGCAAGCGTCGTCTTTCCCGTCCCGGCATAGCCGAACAGCCGGAAAACCGGTGACTTGCCCTCCTTCAGCCATGTGCTGACAGCTTTCAGGGCTTCATCCTGTTGAGGCGCGAATTGCATGGCTCAGGAGATGTGCGGATTCGAGCGGCAATTGCAAGAAGAAAAGGAGAACATTACAGCGCCGTGCGCCATATATGGCGCACAAGGTTCGCTGTAACACTTTAAATCTGCTGCATAATTTTATCCTGAAATCGATTCCGATTTAAGGAATTATGCAGTAACCGCCGTGATGGGTCCGCGCCGGATCGTTTTCCAAAAGAATGGGCCTTCCATGCGGCGTGGCTTCCGCTGCCCGCTGCCAGCTTTGTTGAAGCGCCAGCACGGTTTCAGCATCCGCAAAGCCCTTTGTGATCAAAAGCGCGGTCAACGCCGCCACCCAGGCATCGAAATAATCGGATCCATCCGCTTTACGCTCGGGCCTGTGCAATTCGGAAGAAAGCATTTCGGCCCACTCGCCCCATCCGAAATGACCGCCATCATGGAGATGGACTGTCAAGGCAAAGGCTTCCGCCTGCCAGGGCTCGGCGAAAACGGGCTCGCCCGCTTGTGACACGGGAAGGCCAGGCGAAGAAATAAACCTTGAAAACTGTTCACACTGGCTCAAGATAGCTCTCCCAGGCGTCGATGGAAATGGTGAGCGTCGGATCGGCTCCCTCGCCCCAAATCTCACCGGCGTCGAACACGATGGTATAGACCCATTGCGGATTTTCGCCCCGCCCATGGGCATTGTCATCGGCAAAGACGAAACCGCCCTGAACGGCCTCCACCACAGCCGTCTTGCCACGGGCATAGCGCGGCAGCCGTGTATGGGTGGCAGGATGGATGTTGCGGGCGCGCACCCGTTGGCCCACCGCGAATTTCGGTGGTGTCTCCACCGGCCTGTCGCTTGGACCGCCCTTGGCC
Source organism: Allorhizobium paknamense (assembly GCF_030815125.1). Taxonomy (GTDB): domain Bacteria; phylum Pseudomonadota; class Alphaproteobacteria; order Rhizobiales; family Rhizobiaceae; genus Allorhizobium; species Allorhizobium paknamense. Next base: position 506,864 of record NZ_JAUSWH010000002.1, on the reverse strand, counting down.
AGAACGCCAGCCACCATATCCGCCTTCAGCACCCGCTTCGGCGCGGCACCCGGTTGAAGATGCTGGCCGGACAACAATTCCTCCCGCGTGGCAAAGCCGTGGCGCGCCAGCAGCATGTCGATGCCGCGAATCCAGATCTCGTAATAGCTGGCGGCAAGATAATTGGCAGGCGGAATATTTTCCCGCGCATGGCGGCTTTCATCCAGCGTCCAGGCTCCGAAGGCGCCACAGCACAGCGTGATGCCCAGTGCCCGTTTTTCCCATTCCGCATGAAAAAGCGGCTCGTTCACCTCAGGCCGAATGGGGCCGAACCCCATTTGCCCGCCCAGATCATGGGGGCCGTTCATGCCACCTCTCCCGGCAGCAACGCTAACCCCGTGCCGATCATGGAATTGCGGGTGACAAGGGCGGCCAACTCCTCCTGGGAATAATCCTCCGTCCCGGCGGGCCGTTCCGGCACCACAAGATAGCGCAGTTCGGCGGTCGAGTCCCAGACCCGGATTTTCTTCTGCTCCGGCAGCTGAACGCCAAATTCCGTCAGCACGCCACGCGGATCGATCACGGCGCGGGAGCGGTAGGCAGGCGCCTTGTACCAGACCGGTGGCAGGCCCAGCACCGCCCACGGATAGCAGGAGCAGAGCGTACAGACGACGATGTTATGCGTTTCCGGCGTGTTGAACACGGCGCGCATATGCTCGCCCTGCCGCCCGGTAAAGCCGAGGCTGGCAATGGCCGCCGTCGCATCGCGCTTCAACCAATCGGCAAAATCCGGTTCTGCCCAGGCCTTGGCCACCACCGCCGCGCCATTGCGTGGGCCAATTCGGGTTTCATAGGTCTCGACAATCGCATCGATGGCGGCGGGATCGATCAGGCCCTTTTCCGTCAGCAGCGTTTCCAGGGCCCGCACACGGGCCTGCATGTCGGAATAGTGGTTGTCGTGATCGTGCTCACGGTCGTGATGATGATCGCCCATCCTCGCCTCCTTTTTCAGCGCAGCATTGGCCAAAGGCTGGCGACCAGCAAGAGCGCCATGGTGATATTGAACCATTTCAGCCGCTTTGGCACCGAAAGCCAATCCCTGAGCGCCGAACCGAAACCCGCCCAGGCCGAAACACAGGGCACATTGACCAGCGCAAAAACCAGCCCAACGATCAATACGCTCACCCAATAGTTCTCAAGGCTGGTATAGGCCGCCATGCCGGAAACCGCCATGACCCAGGCCTTGGGATTGACCCATTGGAAAGCGGCGGCAGCAAAAAAGCCCATGGGCTGCCCCTCGCCCGCGGCCCCTTCCTCTGTCTGCAAGGAGCGGGATGAGCCGATTTTCCAGGCAATCCACAACAGATAAAGTCCACCGATCACCTTCAACGCGGTATAAAGAACCGGCACGGCAGTCAGCAAGGCACCCATGCCGAAACCGATGCACAGCAGCAGAAACAGAAACCCGGCACCAATGCCCAACATATGCGGAATGGTGCGGCGAAAGCCGAAATTCACGCCCGAAGCAAACAACATCATATTGTTGGGGCCGGGCGTAAAGGATGTGGTGAAGGCAAACAGAACCAGGGCGTAGAGTGTCTGATACGTCATTGCGTTTCCTGTCCCTGCTCGGATTTGATTATTTAGGTCAACATAACTGACCTATCGGCAAAAGCAACCACGTTGAGAGCAATAGCCTCTTCCACAAAGTCGGGTGAAGAGACCGAAGGCTTTCAAAACTTGCTGAGAGCGCTTTTCGATCTGATTGAATCAGCTCGGTGCTCTAACGTTTTTTTCGGAAGCATAATCTTGTCGATCCTCGTTTCACTCCGGTCGGATTATGCTTTACAGCGCCGTGCGCCATATATGGCGCACAAAGGTTCGCTGTAACGCTTTAAATCTGCTGCATAATTTTATCCTTAAATCGATTCCGATTTAAGGAATTATGCAGTAGGGTCCTGGCGCAGGTTGCCATGACATTCACCCAGAGGAGAAAAAGCCATGGATGACAACGCCCCCGTGATCACGCTGAAGAACGGCCTCGACCTTCCGGCTCTCGGTTTCGGCACCTGGATGATGGGAGAAAATGCCGCCCATGCGGGCGACGAGGTGAAGGCCGTGCGCCGCGCCATTGAGCTTGGCATGCGGGTGATCGACACGGCGGAAATGTATGCCCATGGCGGCTCCGAACGGATTGTCGGAGAGGCGTTGCAAGGCCTTCGCGGTGAGGCCTTTCTGGTTTCGAAAGTGCTTCCCTCCAATGCCTCCTACAACGGCGCTATCCGCGCCTGCGAGGAAAGCCTGAAGCGCCTGCGCACCGATCAAATCGATCTCTATCTTCTGCACTGGCGCGGCGGCACCCCGCTCTCCGAAACCGTATGGGCCTTTGAAACGCTGAAGCAGCAGGGCAAGATTGCCGCCTGGGGTGTTTCCAATTTCGATGTGGAAGATATGGAAGAGCTGCTGTCGCTCGAGAATGGCGAAAACTGCGTGGCCAATCAGGTGCTCTACAATCTTTCCCGCCGGGGCATCGAATACGATCTTCTGCCCTGGTGCCAAAGCCGCAATATTGCCGTCATGGCCTACTCGCCCATCGAACAGGGACGGGTGCTGCACAGTCCGGAACTGATCCACATCGCCAAGGCGCATCAGGCGACCCCGGCGCAGATCGCCCTGGCTTTTCTGCTGGAACGGGAGGGTGTGATGCCCATACCGAAAACGTCAAATCTCCAGCGCCTTGCGGAAAACGCCGGGGCTCTGGAGATTGAACTGACGGAGGATGATCTTGAGCGGCTGGACCGGGCTTTTCCGCCTCCCGTCAGCAAAATGCCACTCGAAATGATTTAGGGTGTGTGGACATTCGCCCTTGAGCGGGCTGCAAACGGCAATTTCCTGCGCTTCCGGTGCTCATGTACTCAAGTACACTCCGCTCCGGTTCTCGAAAATCACCGTTTTCGCCACGCCCAAAGCCGAATGTCCACACACCCTAGAGCATTGTCCCGAGAAAAGTGGAAACCGGTTTTCCGTCCGGAAATGCGGAGAAACAAAGACTTAGAGCATTTCGGTGTTTCCGTGAAACACTGAAATGCTCTAGCCCTTTAGACATGCAGCCAGGTCGGCGGCATTCTCTTCTTCGCCATCCGGACCGAAGGCATCGTAGCAATCGGCGGTCCATTCGCTATGCGCATCGATCATAACGCTTTGCTGCTGATGAATATCCGGCAGGCGCGAAGTCTTTTGCGCATTCACCTGAATAAAAGCCGGCTCGGCCTTGAACTCAAACAGTTCCTTTGCTGCAAGACCAGCCGGAACCGTCAAACCCGCAATAAGGATGATCACTGCTTTCTTCATGGCAGGCTCCCTGTGTTACCTGCCAGTTAACGCGGTGTTTACGTTTTTGTTCAATCACCCAAAGATCACGGTTTTTCACGAGATGCAAAAAACCGCCCGTTCCTATGAACGGACGGCCCATACTTCAAGATACCGAAAACTTACATGCCTTGCGCGCCACGGTTCATGGCGGCAATGCCGGTGCGGCAGACTTCATTGAGGCCAAGCGGCTTCATGATCGAAACGAACTGATCGATCTTCGAAGACTTGCCGGTGATTTCAAAGATGAAGTGATCCACTGTCGCATCCACCACCTTGGCATGGAAAGCATCGGCCAGCCGCAGCGTCTCGGCCCGCATGTCGCCTGTGGACACCACCTTCACCAGCGCCACCTCGCGCTCGATGGGCCGCTCCTGTCCGAGCTGACGGGCGCGAACCGTCAGATCCACCACCCGGTGCACCGGCACGATGCGCTCCAGCTGCGCCTTGATCTGCTCCAGCACCTGCGGCGTGCCGCGCGTGACGATGGTAATGCGCGACAGATGCGCCTCATGCTCGGTTTCGGAAACGGTGAGGCTTTCGATGTTGTAGCCACGGCCCGAGAACAGGCCGATCACGCGGGCCAGAACGCCCGGTTCGTTATCCACCAGCACCGAAAGCGTATGGCTTTCGATGGCGGCGGTTTCGGTGGCGATGAAATAGGCGGAGCCGGTCGGCTGTAGATGTGCGTTCATAATCTTAAAATCCCCCTGATCAGACGAGCTGACGGCCCTTGCTGTCAATGGCCGTGGCAACGGCTTCATCGGTGGCCTCATCCGGCAACAGCATTTCATTATGCGCCTTGCCGGAGGGGATCATCGGGAAGCAATTGGCCAGATTGGCCACGCGGCAATCGAAGATCACCGGCTTCTTCACATTGATCATCTCCTGAATGGCGCCATCCAGATCATCCGGCTTTTCGCAGCGCAGGCCAACGCCGCCATAAGCTTCCGCCAGCTTCACGAAATCCGGCATGGCTTCCGTGTAGGAGTTGGACAGGCGGTTGCCGTGCAGCAATTGCTGCCACTGCCGCACCATGCCCATATACTGGTTGTTCAGGATGAAGATCTTGACGGGCAACTCATACTGGATGGCGCAGGACATTTCCTGAATGCACATCTGGATCGAGGCGTCACCGGCAATGTCGATAACCAGGCTTTCCGGATGCGCCACCTGCACGCCGATGGCGGCGGGGAAGCCATAGCCCATCGTGCCGAGGCCGCCCGAAGTCAGCCAGCGGTTCGGCTGCTCGAAGCCATAATATTGCGCCGCCCACATCTGGTGCTGGCCCACTTCCGTGGTGATGTAGGTGTCACGGTCCTTGGTGGCCTGATAGAGACGCTCCAGCGCGAATTGCGGCATGATTACGTCGCGCGACGGCGTGTAGGAGAAGGACTTGCGCGCCTTCCAGCGGGCAATGCTGTCCTTCCACTCCGCCGTCTGCGCAGGGGCCGGCTTCTTCGGCAGGGCACGCCACAGACGCACCATGTCTTCCAGCACATGGCCGACATCGCCGGTGATCGGAATATCGACGCGGACATTCTTGTTGATCGAGGACGGATCGATATCAATATGGATCTTCTTGGAATTCGGCGAAAACGCATTCAGACGGCCAGTAATACGGTCATCGAAACGCGCGCCGATACAGACCATTACGTCGCAATCATGCATGGCCATATTGGCTTCGTAGGAACCGTGCATGCCGAGCATGCCCAGCCAGTTCTTGCCGGAAGCCGGATAGGAGCCCAGACCCATCAGCGTCGAGGTGATGGGAAAATCGGTCAGCGCCACCAGTTCGCGCAGCAGCTTGGAGGCTTCCGGGCCGGAATTGACCACGCCGCCGCCGGAATAGATGACAGGACGGCGGGCATTGGCCATCAGCTCGACAGCGGCCTGAATGGCGCGGGCATCGCCCTGAAGCTTCGGCTGGTAGCTCTTCTGGATCGGATGGTTTTCCGGCGGCACATAGGTGCCGGTGGCAAACTGCACATCCTTCGGAATATCGACGACCACCGGCCCCGGACGGCCCGTCTGGGCAATGCGGAAGGCTTCATGGATGATGCGGGCGAGATCGTTCACATCCTTCACCAGCCAGTTATGCTTGGTGCAGGGCCGGGTAATGCCAACCGTATCGCATTCCTGGAAGGCATCCGAGCCGATCAGCGTCGTCGGCACCTGACCCGTGAGGCAGACCAGCGGAATGCTGTCCATCAGCGCATCCTGCAACGGCGTCACGGCATTGGTGGCGCCAGGACCGGAGGTCACCAGCATCACGCCAACCTTGCCGGTGGAGCGGGCATAGCCTTCGGCGGCATGGCCGGCACCCTGCTCGTGACGCACGAGAATGTGCTGGATCTCGTCCTGCTGGAAGATTTCGTCGTAGATCGGCAGCACAGCGCCGCCCGGATAGCCGAATACGTGTTCGACACCGTTATCCTTCAGCGCTTTCAGAACGATTTCCGCGCCGGTCATCCGATTGTCCTTGCCCGTCATGCCTCTTCCCGTTTCATGTCTTTGACTTAGAGGAGTGGAGTAGCTGCTACCCCGGTTTTGGCCATAAAAAAAGGCCCCTTCGAGGAGCCTGTTTGTCGCGCATGGGTGGCTGATGCCTGACGGTCACACCGTCATGCCCATGCGCGTTCCCACCACGATAAGTACGTTAAACTTTGCCATGTCTGATGTGATAACCACCCTCTTGCCCAGCGTCAACGCCAGATGGGGCGAAAAACGTACGCCCAAGCGTTTTTTTGGCTGAAGCGGGTCACCTCTTGTTAAGGCAGGCCGCTTAAGGTCCATTTTTGGGTCTAAGCGGTCGGTCCTGCTGTGGGACAGGCGCTTTGCCTGAAATGTTTCAGCATTCGCGTGGGCCACCGCAAGCCTTCGCGACATGCCGTGATGGGGTGGGCCTTGCGCGAATTCGAGCCATTCAAGCCCGGTCCGGCGGGCGAAATCGAGCGCCGCGACCAGTTGAAGCCGGGAAACCGGTTCCTGGGCCGCGTGGTGGCCTGTAATGGTTCACGCGCCACCATTGCCGCAACGGCAGAAGAGGGCAGCACGGAACTCTGCGAATTGTGGTCGGTCGGGCGGCTGATTTCCATCAGCGTCAACAACAATCGCGTTGTGGCGCTGGTCTATTCCATGCAGACCTCCACCCGCCACTGGGCCGAACAGCAGGACAATACCTTCTTCTTCGAAGTGGAGCTGATGGGCGAGGTGCACAAGACGCCCGAGGGAAAAGAGGAATTTTCCACCGGCATCTCCCATTATCCCTATCTTGGCGCAATTGCCCACCGCATTCGCGCCGCAGATCTCGCCCGCATCTATGCCAGCCGCGAGGGCGGCAGTACGGTGATCGGCCAACTCAGCCAGGATCAGAGCATTCCGGCCGCCATTCATATTCCCTCCATGCTGTCGAAACATTTCGCCGTGGTGGGATCGACGGGGGTGGGCAAATCCACGGCGGTCTCGCTGCTGCTGCACAGGGCCATCGAGCACGATCCCAAGCTGCGCGTGCTCATTCTCGATCCACATAACGAATTTGCCGCGGCTTTTCCCGATCAGGCCGTGGTCATCGATACCGATACGCTGGACCTGCCCTTCTGGCTGATGCGGCTCGATGAGTTTACCGAAGTGCTCTATCGCGGCCGCACACCGGTGCCGGAAGAGCTGGATGTGCTGCGCGATCTGATGCCGGAGGCAAAGCGCGCCTTCCGCGGCTCGGATGCCAGCCTCGTTCGCCGCAGCGAACGCACCGCCTTTACCGCCGACACCCCTGTGCCCTACCGCATGGCCGATCTTCTGGCGCTGATCGACGAGCGCATCGGACGGCTGGAAGGGCGTGATGAAAAGCCTTTTCTGCGGGCGCTGAAAATGCGCATCATGTCGGCGGTCAACGATCCGCGCTATCGTTTCATGTTCTCCAGCAACACGATCAGCGATACGATCATGGAGACCATCGCCCATATTTTCCGGGTGCCCGGCAATGGGCGGCCCATTTCCACCTTCCAGCTTTCCGGCATTCCCTCCGAGGTGGTGAATTCGGTGGCCTCGGTGCTGTGCCGCATGGCCTTCGAGCTGGCGCTGTGGTCCAACGGCGCCATCCATATGCTGGTGGTCTGCGAAGAGGCGCATCGCTATGTGCCGGCCGATCCGGCGCTCGGCTTCTTTCCCACCCGCCAAGCCATCGCCCGCATTGCCAAGGAAGGCCGCAAATACGGGGTGTCACTCGGCATGATCACCCAGCGGCCGGGAGAACTGGACCAGACGATCCTCTCGCAATGCTCAACCATTTTCGCCATGCGGCTGGCCAATGAGCGGGACCAGGACATCATCCGCTCGGCACTGCCCGATTCGTCGATTTCCACCACCAGCTTCATTTCCTCGATCAGCAATGGCGAGGCCATTGCCTTCGGCGAGGCCGTGCCGGTGCCGATGCGCATGCGCTTCGAGCGCGTTGCGCCCCGCCTTATCCCCCGTGCCAGCGGCACCGACAGACCCGTACACGAGGAAGCGCCGGACAATGTCGATCTGCGCGAGGTCATCTCCCGCATGCGCGCCACCGCAGAGCCTGACATTTCCGCCTTTCAGCAAAGCTATATGGCGGCAGAACCCAGCCCTTTGCCGCCGCTGCCGGAACCTCGGCCCCTTCCGGAACGAGCCCATGACCTGCCGCCCATCGAGCCCTACCGGCCGGACATGCTGCCCCGCCGGGAGCAGGAAACGGCAGTGCCCGCAAGCCCCGGCGGCTTTCGCCCCCAAAGCGCCTATGCCGGCAGCCGAAGCCAGGAAAATTCCGGCCTCTTCGCCACCGCCCCCTCACCAGCCGTCCCCCGTCGCGATACCGGCATGAGCCTCAGGGACAGCATTTTGAAAAAGCCGCTGAACGGTCTGAAGGATTGAAGAGATAAAAGGGCAGAGCTGAAAGTCAGGAAGCCGTATCGCGCTTCACTGCCTCGGCCAGGACGCTCAGGTGCCGTTCGATCAGCGTCAGAAAAGCGATGGTGCCGCAGACGAGAGCGGCAAGGAAAATACCGGCGATGGCCCCGAAAATCGCCCCCGGCACCGAAATCTGCCCGTCGAAATAATAGTAATGCCCATTGCCGGTGGCCCCGGATGCCGTGGCCACCGCAATGATGATCAGCGCCAGAAGAACGTTGAGGGCGGAAAGGGTACGCGCCAGAAAGCGGTTCATGGAAAGTCCTCGACAGGAAGGAAGGCAATGGCGGCGAAAGAAGCACGCGAACCCTTCGTGTGCAAGCGGGCCTCAGGCATTTCCCGGAAAAGTGTGGGGGCGATTTTCAGGGGAATCATGCAAGCCGCTGCCAGCTCTCATCCATCTGGTTGCGAAACCACGTCATTTGCCGCTTGGCATATTGGCGGGTGGCGGCAGAGGCCTGTTCGATGGCCTCTGCCCGGCTGATCTCTCCCCGCAGCATGGCAGCAATCTGCGAGACGCCGATGGCCTTCATGGCGGGCAGGTCAGGCGGCAGGTTCAGAGCCAGCAAAGCCTCTACCTCCTCCACCGCGCCCTCCTCCATCATGGTCTCGAAGCGACGGTTGATGCGCTGGTGCAGCAGGGCGCGCTCCGGCAGGACGATCATCTTCCGCGCCCGCGCCGGATCGACAATCGTCGGTCCCGGCTTCTCCTGAAGCACACTGATCGACTGCCCGGTTACCTCCAGCACCTCCAGAGCGCGGATGATCCGTTGGGCATCGGTGGGGGAAAGCCGTGCGGCCAGTTGCGGATCTCGACGGACGAGTTCGGCATGGAGACTTGCCGCCCCCTCTTGCTGCGCGCGCTGGCGCAGGTTTTCCCTAAGCTCGGCGGGAATGGCGGGCATGTCGGAAAGGCCGCCGGTCAGCGCCTTGAAGTAAAGCCCGGTGCCGCCAATGATGATCGGCAGCCGGCCTTGCTGGCTAAGGCCTGCCAGCACGTCGCGTACCTCCCGCAGCCAATCGCCGGTGGAATAGTGCAAGGACGCCGGGACATGGCCGTATAGCGCATGCTGCACGCCCTGCATCTCCTTCTCGGAAGGCCGGGCAGTTATCACACGCAAAGTGTCATAAACCTGCATACTGTCGGCGTTAATCACGACACCGTCGTATTCTCTCGCAAGCGTGAGCGCCTTGGCGGACTTGCCGCTGGCGGTAGGCCCGGTTATCAGGATCGCATCAAAGTCTGTCATAAGGTTCGTCATCATGGCCTTCGTTGCCACGCTTATTGCCAATCCGTCAAATCCGGCCATCACCCCCGCCCTTGCCGAAGCTGCCGCCGCAAGGCTTGCCGCCACCGGGCTTTATTGGCTGGCCGATGGCGTGGCCTGCGATCTCGCCCTCAAGGATGGCACGCCCGCCGCCGAGGCCGAAGCGGAATTGCGCGCCCTCATCGGCGCGCTGCCCATCGATATTGCCGTGCAGGAGGCAGACACCCGCCGCAAGGCCTTTCTGATCGCCGACATGGATTCCACCATGATCGGCCAGGAATGCATTGACGAACTGGCAGCGGAAGTCGGCCTGAAAGACAAGGTTTCGCAGATCACCGCCCGGGCCATGAATGGGGAGATTGCCTTTGAACCGGCGCTGCGCGAACGGGTGGCTCTGCTGAAGGGCCTGCCCCTCACTGTCGTGGACGAGGTCATTGCCAAGCGCATCACGCTCACCCCCGGCGGCCCGGAACTGATTGCCACCATGAAGGCCAAGGGCTTCTACACCGCGCTCGTTTCGGGCGGCTTTACGGTCTTTACCTCCCGCATTGCCGCAACCCTCGGCTTTCACGAAAACCGTGCCAATATTCTGCTGGAAAAGGACGGCAAGCTCACCGGAGAAGTGGCGGAACCGATTCTCGGCAAGCAGGCCAAGGTGGATGCACTGCTCGACATCACGGCCAAGCTTGGCATTGGTCCGCAGGATTGCATTGCCGTTGGCGACGGCGCCAACGATCTCGGCATGCTGGGGCTGGCCGGTTCCGGGGTAGCGCTGCATGCCAAGCCAGCGGTGGCTGCGGAAGCCAAGATCCGCATCGACCATGGTGACCTGACGGCGCTTCTCTATCTGCAAGGCTATCGCAAGACGGACTTTGTCACGCCATGATCCTTCTCGAAACAGAGCGACTGATCCTGCGCAACTGGCGCGAGAGCGACCGCGATCTGTTTCGGGAAATCAACCGTGACCCCAAGGTCATGGAATTCTTTCCCTTCCGCCGCAGCCATGCGGAAGCCGATGAGATGATGGACCGCGTCAAGCGGCTCATCACCGAAACCGGCTTCTGTTTCTATGCGGTGGAATTGAAGGAAACGGCCGAGCCCATGGGCTTTTGCGGCCTCTCGGATGCCGCCCTACCGGATATTCTGCCGGAAGGCACCACGGAAATCGGCTGGCGGCTCGCCACCCGTTTCTGGGGACATGGCTATGTCACGGAAGCCGCAAAGGCGCTTTTGGATCATGCCTTTCTGACCGAAAAGCTGCGGGAGGTCGTGTCCTTCGCCGTTCACAACAACCAGCGCTCCATCGCGGTGATGGAGCGGCTCGGCATGCGGCGAGACCCGGGCGGCGATTTCGACCATCCGCGCGTACCCGAAACACATCCGCATCTCAAACGGCATGTGCTCTACCGGCTCAAGGCGCGGGAATGGATACGCCTGCAGGTTTCATCCTCTGCCTGAAGCAGCGGATTCAGTTTGTGAGAACGAGAACACAAACCGTTCAAAGGATTCATTATTCCAGCGGAATGGCAACGAAGCGCAGATCGCCCCGCGCATTGGCCACCATGAGGTGAGCACTGCGGCGGCCATCATTCTTGAGTTTCGCAAGCTTCTCGGCCATGGCCTCCGGCGTATCGACAAATTCCTGCGCCACTTCCACAATCACCTCGCCCGGCTTCAACCCCTTCTGCTCAGCCTGGGAGCCCGGCTCGACTGACGTGATCAACAGGCCCTCGACACTTTCAGCGATGGAATTGGCGGCGCGGTTTTCGTCGTCCAGCGTGACCAGACCAAGACCCAGCACCGTCTTGTCGGCATCTTCCTGCTGTTCGCCATTGCCTTCCGGTGCCTTGGGATCGGCCTGCTCGTCCGTCTTGGCATCGGTTTTTTCATCCTGCAGCCGCGCCAGTTTCACCTTGACGGTGAGGCGCTTGCCATCGCGGAAAATCACCGCCTCCAGATCCTGATCGATCGGGCTTTCGGCAACGCTGCGCACCAGATCGCGGCTTTCCATGATGTCCTTGCCGTTGAAGGAAATCACCACATCTCCCGCCTTCAAGGGGCCATTGGCGGAAGGGCCGCCATCGATAACGCTGCTGACCAATGCGCCCCGGCCCGGCTTGATCCCGGCGCTTTTGGCAAGCTCATCCGGCACCGGCTGAATGCGCACGCCCAGCCAGCCGCGCCGCGTCTCGCCATATTGGCGCAACTGGTCGATGACATTCTGCGCCAGTTCCGTCGGCACGGCAAAACCGATGCCGATGGAGCCGCCGCTGGGTGAAATGATGGCGGTGTTGATGCCGATCACCTCGCCCGCCATATTGAACAGCGGGCCGCCGGAATTGCCCTTGTTGATGGCGGCATCGGTCTGGATGAAATTGTCATAAGGCCCTGCATTGATATTGCGCCCGCGAGCCGAGACGATGCCCAGCGTTACCGAACCACCCAGGCCGAACGGGTTGCCAATGGCCATGACCCAGTCACCGATGCGCATTTTCTTCGAATCGCCGAATTTCACCGCCTTCAGCGGCTCCGGTGAATCGACCTTCAACAGCGAAAGGTCGGTCTTTGTGTCGGTGCCGACCAGCGTGGCCTTCAGCTTGGAGCCATCGGAAAAAATCACCTCGATATCATCGGCATTCTCGATGACATGGTTGTTGGTGACGATGTAGCCCGCCGGGTCGATGACAAATCCGGAACCCAGCGAATTGACCTTGTGGTTCGACCCTTCGCCGCCGCGATTCTTGAAGAAATCCTCGAACAGGTCTTCAAAGGGCGAGCCTTTCGGCACCTGCGGCATCGGCCCGGCATCGTCATCCTTCACATTCTGCGAAGTGGCGATGTTCACCACCGATTGCAGCAGGCCTTCGGCAATATCCGACACCGGGGCCGGGCCGCTGAGCTTGCTGGCCGCCGCCGGCGCCCCGCCCGGTTGCGCGCCCATGGTGGATTGCGCCTGCAACGTGCCCGTTTCGGCAAGCATGACCGCGCCTGCGACCAGAAGGGACGTCAGGAGACGCGGGTTCGTTGCGGCGGGCTGCTTCATGGAATCCTCTGCGTGGTATTCGTAACAGGATGATCATAGGGCGGGAGAGCACAAACCGAAACGCCCCCGGCTGGCTTGTTCACGCTATCTTGAGGATAAGCATGGCTAAAGCTTGTCGAATACGGCCGCAACGCAACGCAAAAGGGCAGCCGATGGGCTGCCCTTCCGAAATCTTCTGTTGGAGACGCCACCCTCAAGGCTGGCGCGGCTGGGCGGGTGCGCCGCCCGGCTGAAACGGCGTACCGCTTTCCGAATTGAAGAAGCGGAAGAACTCCGAATTCGGCGAAAGCACCATGGACGTGCCCGCAACACCCAACGATTGCTGGTAAGCGGCCATCGACCGGTAGAACTCGAAGAAGGCCGGATCACGCTGATAGGCATCGGCAAAGATGCGGTTGCGCTCACCGTCGCCCTGACCGCGCAGGATTTCCGATTCGCGCTGGGCGTCAGCCTGCAATTCCACCACCTGACGATCGGCGATAGCCCGGCGGCGCTGGCCTTCCTCGTTACCACGGGCGCGGATCAGTTCGGCCTCGGCCAGACGCTCGGAGCGCATACGGGCATAGGTCTGCTGCGACACTTCCTGCGTCAGATCCGTGCGGCGAATGCGGACATCCTCGATCTTCAGGCCCAGGTTTTCCGCATCCGTCTTGAGATCGGAGGCCACTTCCTGCATCATCTGCGAGCGTTCATCCGAAAGCGCGGCCTCGAAACCACGCTGACCGTAGACGCGGCGCAGAGAGGCATCGAGACGGGTGCGCAGGCGCGATTCCGCCGCGTCGCGGTCACCGCCGCTGACGATGCCGATAAAGCGCTTGGCATCGGCAATGCGGTAGATCAGGAAGGCATCGACTTCATAAAACTTGCCGCCGCGAACCTGCACGCGAATATTGTCGAGATCAAAGCGCAAGGCCTGATCCGACACCATCTGCACGCGGTCGGCGCCAAGGAAGGCGAAGGGCATTTTGAAGTAAAGACCCGGCTCGTTGTAAACGGCCTTGATCTGGCCGAAGCGAACCACGATGGCCTGCTGGCGCTGATTGACCACGAAAACCGAGGAATAGATCAACAGCAGCACGACCGCGAGGCCGATGAGAATGGAGACGAGACGATTGGTCATCTTACTTGCCTCCCTGGCCGGCCTGGCCCTGCTGGTTGCCCATGCGGCCAATCTCGTTCAGCGGCAGATAGGGCACAACACCCTGCTGGTCATCGACAATGACCTTGTTGGACTTCTTCAGAACCTGCTCCATGGTTTCGATGTAGATCCGCTTGCGCGTCACATCCGGGGCCTTGGTATACTGGTCGTAGATGGACACGAAGCGCTGCGCCTCACCTTCCGCTTCCTTCACCACCCGGTCCTTGTAGGCGGCGGCCTCTTCGCGGATCTGCGCGGCCTGACCGCGTGCAGCACCCAGACGCTGGTTGGCGTACTGGTTGGCTTCCTCGACGAAGCGGTCCTCGTCCTGTTCGGCGCGCTGCACTTCATCAAAGGCATCGGCCACCTCACGCGGCGGCGCGGCATCCTCGATGGCCACCGAATTGATGGAAATGCCAGAGCCGTAGCTATCCATGGTGCCCTGGATGATGTTGCGCACATCCACCGCAATCTGCTGGCGGGCATCACGGAAAATGTCCTGAGCTGGCCTGCGGCCCACCACCTCGCGCATGGCGCTTTCAGCCACCTGCTGCATGGTCTGCGGCGGTGTTTCCAGGTTGAACAGATAGGCCTTCGGGTCGTTCACCGTATAGAGAACGGAGAACTGAACGTTGACGATGTTCTGGTCGCCGGTCAGCATCAGCCCGGCGGTCGAGGTGGTCGAGGCGCGCGCACCGATATTCTGCTGCTGCTCCGTGACCTTGACCTTTTCCACCGTTTCCAGCGGCCACATGTGGAAATGCAGGCCCGGGCCGGAAATCTCGTCCTTCGGCTTGCCGAAGCGCATTTCCACGCCGCGTTCATCCGGCTGGACGGTGTAGATGGCCTGGGTCAACCAGAAACCGCCCAGCACCAGCGCCAGCACGAGCGCGACACCGCCATTGGCGCCGCCGGGAATCAGGTTTTTGAACTGATCCTGCCCCTTGCGGATGATCTCCTCGATATCCGGCGGCTGCTTGCCGCCACCGCCCCCTCCACGGGGCCGGTTCGGCCCCTGGCCCCATGGGCCTTGATTGTTATTACCACCGCCGCCGCCCCACGGGCCGCCGCCGTTCTGATTGCTCCAAGGCATTCAAACCTCTTTGGTCGGAAACTCCCATCGCCCGCAACGGCGCCATAAGAAGGCTGCCACTGGGATTAGTTCCCGTTATAGGTATCGGAACACCGGCTTTCAACGCAATGGCGGCAACTTCTTCAATTCCGGGAAAAATAAAGAGTTAACGCGGCTTCTTGCGACGATAGATCGCGTATCGCGTGTCGTAACTGTCGCGCTCCCCGGCGGGAACGAAATGCTCTTCCTGTTTTTCAAAGAGATCATCGCTGATTGGCGGGAAAAACGTATCGCCGTCGGCAATATCCGCTTCCACATGGGTCACATGCAGAACATCCGCCAGAGGCAGGGCCTGACGGTAAATTTCGCCGCCGCCGATCACGCAGATGTCATCCACACCGAGGTCCTGCGCCAGCCTCTCAGCCCGCGCGAGGGCCGCCTCCAGGCTTGCGGCGGTTTCCACGCCCGCGACCGCAATGGGTGCGCCGCGGCTGACGACGATATGCGGACGTCCCGGCAAGGGGCGGCCTCCGAAGCTCTCAAAGGTCTTGCGGCCCAGAACCAGCGGCTTGCCCATGGTCAGCGCCTTGAAGCGTTTGAGATCGGTGGAGAGCTTCCACGGCATGTCACCGTCACGGCCAATGACATGGTTGCGGGAAAAAGCCACGACAATGGAAATCTGTGTCAAGGCGCACGCCCTCTTCGCAAACGGTAAGACCTCCGGCACCCATCCGGTGCCGGAGGTCACCCTTTATCGTCCCCGCTGACCGGCCTCAAGCCCGGCCAGACTTCGCATCGAGACCGATCGGACCGCCGCCGGCGAAAAAGATGTAAAGCGCAATGAAGCAGAACAGGATGGCTGCATCGCCGCCATTGTTGACGGGGAAGAAGTTCTTAGGAGCATGGCCGATGAAATAGGCAAAGGCGCAAAGGCCGGACGCCAGGAAGGCCGCAGGCCGGGTGAAAAGGCCGATGATCAGCAACACACCGGTCACGAGTTCGATCACGCCGGCAATCCACGGCAGGCTCATCGGCGGCGGGTTCATCTGCGAAACCGGGAAACCGATGATTTTCGCCATGCCATGATCGAGCAGCAGAAGCCCGACGACGATGCGGAGAATGCTGAGCACGAGCGGTGCCCACTGGTTGAGACGTTGAGAAAACATAAGAGACCTTTCGGAAGAACGGAATGGTGTGCCCCCTTCCCCATTCGGAAGTCCGTCCGGGAAATTCCGCAGCAGAAATAACGTTTTAGCCGATAACTCACGAGAATATGTTATCAGCCCGATCACTAAATTCACACAGGCCTTCGAAAGTCACGGCAGGGTTTCATAAACTTACCGTGAAATCACCGTGAGAGCCTGCAGCCGACAGGTCAAACGGCAATGGGCGCCTTGATGGAGGGATCGGCCACGTAATTTTCCAGCACGAAATCCTCGAAGCGGAAGGCAAACAGATCCTTGACGGCCGGATTGATCCGCATGGTCGGCAGCGACTTGGGGCTGCGCATCAATTGCAGCCGTGCCTGCTCGAAATGATTGGCATAGAGATGGGCATCGCCGAGGGTGTGGATAAAGTCGCCGGGCTCAAGATCTGTCACCTGCGCCACCATCATCGTCAGCAGGGCATAGGAGGCGATGTTGAAAGGCACGCCGAGAAAGATATCGGCAGAGCGCTGGTAAAGCTGGCAGGAAAGCTTGCCATCCGCCACATAGAACTGAAAAAGGCAATGGCAAGGCGGAAGCGCCATCTCATCCACCAGCGCCGGGTTCCAGGCGGAAACGATGTGACGGCGGGAATTAGGGTTCTTGCGAATACCCTCGACAAGATTGGCGATCTGGTCGATGGAACCGCCATCCGGGGCTGGCCAGGAGCGCCATTGCGCACCGTAGACCGGGCCGAGATCGCCGTTTTCATCGGCCCATTCATCCCAGATGGTGACGCCGTTTTCCTTGAGATAGGCGATATTGGTATCGCCCTTCAGAAACCACAGAAGCTCGTGAATGATGGAGCGCAGATGCAGCTTCTTGGTGGTGAGCACCGGAAAGCCGTCTGAAAGATCGAAACGCATCTGATAGCCGAAGACCGAGCGCGTGCCCGTGCCCGTGCGGTCGCCACGGTCGCTGCCATGCTCCAGCACGTGCTGCATGAGATCGTGATATTGCTTCATTGCGGCATTCCATCTCCGACACCTCCGCTTCCTTATAGCAAAATCCCCTGAAACGGCGAGGGTTCGCCCGACCTTCGTCAACAGCTTCGTGAGACAACGGTCACCTGCCCGTCATAAAGCGCGCGAAACCTCTTTTCATCGCCGCTCTGACAACCTATATGAAGCATGCCGGTGCTTGCATCGGCTATGGCAATAAACGGTCGATGAAATAAACCTATTGGACCCGGGGGCGGTACCCGGCGCCTCCACCAAAAACCGGTCGGCTCTCCACCTCGTGGACTGTGACCGGCTTTTGATGGGGGCGAAATAGGATCGACAAGGGTGTAAAGATCGAACTTTTGCCCGGCATGATACCGCCGTTATCGGGTCACTAGAGTAGTTGCAAACGACAACAACGCTCAGGGTTACGCTGTCGCTGCTTAATCGCGGTGCCAGAAACCCAAATTAAGTCCTTGCGGGTAGCACTGTAAGGCGGGGTTCGGAGGTACCTGGCAACAGAAACCTCCACTTCCCCCTCATTCTGCCAGTATTTGCCGCTCACAGGCCGTAAACTGCAAAAGCTTGACGGCAAAAGCATTCTGCCTTTGCGCCAGCGGCCAGCTTGGCTTATAAACAGGAATAAGCATCCCTTCGGTGCTGTAGATCTAAGACCCAGAAGCAGACTGAAAGAAAGATAGGACCACATGGGGCAGGACCACATCCGTTATGACATTCTGGCTCAGGATGCGCTGCGCGGCGTTATCCGCAAAGTGCTTGCAGAAGTGGCAGCAACGGGCAGGCTTCCGGGTGACCATCACTTCTTCATCACCTTTCTGACCGGGGCTCCGGGGGTGCGGATTTCCCAGCATCTCAAGGCAAAATATGCCGAGCAGATGACCATTGTCATCCAGCATCAGTTCTGGGACCTGAAGGTCACGGACAGCCAGTTCGAAGTGGGTCTGTCCTTCTCCGATACGCCGGAAAAGCTGGTCATCCCGTTCAACGCGATTCGCGGCTTCTACGATCCCTCCGTCAACTTCGAGCTGGAATTCGACGTTCCGCTGGTGGAAGAGGAAGAGACGCCCGCCGAGGTCACGGCCTATCCGCTGGCCGCCACGGAGCGGACTGAAGAGAGCGGCGACGACAAGGGCGATGGCGAGAAGAAGCAAGGCTCTGTCGTTTCGCTCGACGCCTTCCGCAAGAAGCAATAGGGTCAGCCATGGCGGCGGATATCGTCAACCTTCGCCAGTTCAAGAAGGCCAAGGCCAGAGCCGAGAAGGAAAAGGCGGCGGAACAAAACCGCCTGACCTTCGGCCGCACCAAGGCGGAAAAATCCCTGACGCGAGCCTTGAACGAAAAGGCGGAAAAATCGCTCGATCAATCCCGCCTTGAACGCAAGCAGGCCGATGACGAAGCAAAGGACGGTGCACCGTCCCCTTCTTCGAAATCTCCTGACAAAAGCTGATAATCACGGCCTCGCCCGGTGATCCGCAAACACTCCGTTTCGCTGCACGGACATCGCACCAGCCTCTCCCTCGAAGACGAATTCTGGGAAGAGCTGCGTCGCATGGCGGCTGAGCGCGGCATGCCTCTTGCTGCACTGATTGCCGAAATAGACAGGAGCCGCGACCCGAATGACAATTTGTCCTCGGCGTTGCGCCTGAGTGTGCTGGCGTGGCTGAAGGCGCAGATTCGTTAAATCTCTATCAAACATTATGGATCATAACTGTCTCGCGATGAAACGTTGTGCAAGCGAATCAATTGCACAAAGCGTTTCATAGTATGACAGCGCTGGCCTTGAGAAAGGTGGGGACGGTTTTCACGGAAGGCGCGAAACCATCGACAATCATTCGGCCGATTCCAATCGGCGAATGATTCAGCCAAGAGGAAAATCACATGGTAAGCGGCATTTCTTCCTTTGCAGGCTTCGGCGGACCGATGGGTCCAATGGGCGGCATGCGTTTTCCGCGTCCCGAGGATGCAAGCGCAAGCACGACAACTGGCACCACGACGACTGACAGCACGACGACGACCGACGCCAGCACGGCTTCAGCCACAGACTCCACGACGGCAGCAAGCGACAGCGAAAGCACAGAAACCACAAGCGCGGCACCGGAAGGTTTCGAAGACTTCGCATCCAAATTCGCCAATTTCGGCGGTGGCAATGTCGAAGGCGGCGAGATGCCCCCCTTCGGCCAGCGTTTTGCCTTCGTTTAAGTCAGACTCAATCCCTGTTTTAAGCATGCGCCCTGGCTTTCAAAGCCGCGCAATGCTCTGACCCAGCACCGCTCTGCCATGACGGCATAGCGGTTCTTTTTTGTCTTTCAAACGCCTCGACGCTGAGGTTCTACATATGGTGAGGCGGGAAACCGCTACGCACTTTCTCCGGATAATGCACTAATTTCCACCCGGCAGGCTGCGCATATCCAGCATGGGCTGATCGGCAGGCCGTTCCGGCGCCGGTGGCGCGGTCACCGGCGGGGCGTTATCATTCCCCGCCTTTTCCGCCGCAGCCCGGCGTTCGGCCTCCTGCCTTGCCCGCTCCGCCTGACGTGATGCGGCGAGCGCGGCATAATAGGCCGCCTCCCGGCGCAGGCGCTGCTTTTCCAGCACATTGGCCTGCAAGGTTTCCACCCGCCTGCGCTCACGCTCCAGCGCGCGCGCCGAAAGATCGTTGGCCAGAGCCTCCACACCATAGGTCAAAACGGGCGCCGCGACTGGTCCTGTCAGTGAGAGCGTCAGTTCCGGAGCACTGCCTTGCGGCGCATCTTCGCCCGGCGGATAGGCAATGGTCAGCGCGGCATCGACATCACCATCGGCAAGCCCCACCGTTCCGTCAGCCCTGAGTTCGCCCGGGGGTGCAGCAAGATGCACACCCTGAAAGCGGATCGTCCCCTGCGTAACGGTCAGCGGCAGTTCAACCTTCTCCAGCCGAGCCGGTGCCTTTGCGAGCAGCGAGGGAAGCATCTGCGCCACCCGGCTTGCCGCAATCTCGCCGGTCTCCCCGGCAAACGCCTTTTGAAGCGCGTCATAGGCCGAAAGATCGAGACCGGCCACCACCAGCGGCGAGACCATCGCCTTGCCGGAACCGTTGACCGACGACAGGAGATCGGCAACCGTCGGGCCGCTGCCTTCAAGGGTCAGGTCCAAATCGCCCTTGCCGCTCAACCTGCCGGTTTGCCACAGCCGGGCAAGATCAACCTGCTTGACCGTCGCCTTGCCGCGCAGAAAGCCTGTCTGCTGCGTGTTGGAAAGGCTCATCTGGCCTTCCAGCGTGCCGCCCAGCCATTGGCCGGTCAGGCTTTCCATCTGCACGCCGCCATCCACCACGGAAAATCTGAGTTTTGCATCCGAGGCTGGCGGAAGTTCGCCCATGTCCAGCGATTTGGCATCCACGACCAAAGCCAGTTCGGCGTTACCCCAGATGGGGACATGCAATTTCTCCCGCATCAGGCCACCATCGGCAGCGGTCAGTGGGCCAAGCACGGTGGATGCCAGCCAGTCAAGGCTGGCCGTTTGCAGCGTCAGCGCGCCGTCCAGTCTGGGATTGTCGCCCCGTTCCAGATTGAGCTGGCCCGCCACCGCATTGCCGTCAACATTGCCCTGGATCTGGCTGAGCACCAGCGTGCCCGACTGCCGCTCGACATCCGCCGACAGCGACAGCGGCAGGCCCTGCCCGAAGCCCGGAAGGCTCAAGGCATTCATCACCAGCAGCGGCTCGATATCCTCGCTTTTCAGAGACACATGCGCCTGACCGTCGCCGAAACGGTCTTTGGAGAGAGTGACACGCCCCTCCACGTCCAGCGCCGTCGAAGCGACCGACACGTTCGCCTTGCCCGTGGCCGGATCGCTCCCCCTCTGGGCAAGGTCAACCGTGAGGCTTGCAGGCCCATCCACCGGCAGCGGCAGCGGATCGAGACCCAGTTGGCCGAGCAGGGTCGCAGGCTCTTCATTCCTGAAGGCGACATGCGCCGTCTTTTCAGCATCGTCCATCGGATCGAACAGGCTGTTGCGGCTCAGATTGGCGCTGATCTCCGTGCCATTGGCCTTGCCATGCAGATCGAGCTTCACGCCGCCATATTGCGCATCGCCAAAGCGCGCATCCAGCACCAGATCGGTCTCGCCATACCAGCGGCCATGGCTGGCAATCTTCGCCAGCAGCGGATAATCCGGCACCTGCCGGTTCAACATGGCCAGAAAGCCCGACACGTCGCCCGCATGCAGAATGACCTGCGCCTTGCCGTTATAATCTGCCAGCGAGCCGGAGGCCTCGCCATTGGCGGTAAGGCTGGCCCCGGCAAGATCACCGATCTCCAGCTTGCGCAGCGAGAAGCCGCCGTCCTTGTAGGTGAAGAGCCCGTTGACATCGCGGGCCGTCAACCCGGCCACCGAGAAGGCCCCGACCTTGATCTGCCCGGCCACCTGATG
This sequence comes from Allorhizobium paknamense, assembly GCF_030815125.1. Taxonomy (GTDB): domain Bacteria; phylum Pseudomonadota; class Alphaproteobacteria; order Rhizobiales; family Rhizobiaceae; genus Allorhizobium; species Allorhizobium paknamense. The sequence goes on along the minus strand of NZ_JAUSWH010000002.1, from coordinate 485,483 downwards.
CCGCAGCAGCGCCTCGGTACTGGCATCGCCCGCCACCAGCGAAGCCAGCGCCCGTGCGGTGTCATAATCGAATTCATTGCCGGTGAGATCGAAGGACAGCGCCGGCTCGGCTCCGTCCTTTGCCTGACGCTCCAGCCTGCCCTTGAGGCTGGCCGTGCCCATGGCAAGCTCCAGCTTTTCAAACCGCTGCTCATCCTCGGTCAATTGCACTTCCGCCGAAAAGCCCGCCGTCTTCAACTGCCGGAGCGCCGGATCGACATCACCGGAGAGCCAGCCTGCCAGTCCCGACGGCTGATTGGACGCAGCCAGCAGCGAGCCGCTAAAGGAGGCATCGCCTTTCAGCCGCAAATGGCCGGAGGCCTCCACCTGGGTGCGGCCCGGCAGCAGCGCCACGGCCTTATCCACCTGCCAGCCTTCCCCATCCGGCCTCAGATCCAGCGTGACATCGCGAATAACCGTATCGCCCGCCACGATGGCGGGCAGTTTCAGGCTGGCGCGGCCCGGAACGGTGGGAATGGGAATATCATCCGCCAGGGCAATCAGCGCGCGGATGCGCTGGCGAGCAGAACTCTCGCCGATCCGGCCAGTCTTGCCCTTCGGCACATTGGCAGCCAGCTTGTCGACATCGATCTGCTGGCCATCCGCCGTCAGCAGGAATTCCGGCGCCTTGCCGGTATCCAGCGTCGCCTCGCCAGTGATGACATAAGGATTATCCGCCGCCCCGATTTCCAGCCGGTATTCCGGCACGCGGATGCGGTCATTGGCAAGCTCGAATTTACCCTTCACCCGCGGCTGCGGCACCGGCTTATCGCCCGGCTGCGGCCTGTCTCCGTGCTCGGCAACCGCTTTCAGGACCGAAACGAAACTGCCTTTAAGGGTCGGCCTGCCATTTTGCAGGGCAAGGTCGCCAGCGAGATCGATATCCACCGGCTCGCTGTCCGGCGAAATGCGGATTTTCACCGGCACAGAGGTGGAGCCCGCTTCCGGCTGGAGGCTGGACAGCGTGAAGGTGCCCGCCTGCCCATCCAGCGCCGCCCGGCCCGACACCGACCAAGGGCCGGCCAGTGAGCGGGCGGAAAGATCGGCATTCAACCCGCTGATGTGACGGGTACGGCCGGTCTGCTCGTCGATGAAGGTCACGTCGCCATCGGTCACCGTCGCCTTTTCCAGCACCACGGTTCCGGCGGGCAGGCTTGGACGGCTGCCGCGCAGCCAGTCCAGCGAGCCATTTGCCAGCAGGCGCAGCCTCACCTCCGGCTTTTCCACCCGCATGCTGAAAATCCGGGTTTCACCCGACAGAAAAGGCGCAAGCTCGGCATCCATGGAGAAGCTCGCGACATGCACCAGCGTCTGGCCATCCTCCCCCGGCCCGACGGTCACATCCTTGAGGGTGACGGAGGGAAAGGGCAGGATGCGCGCTTCCACGGCGCCATTTACCACCACCTTCTTGCCCAGAATGCGGCTGGCTTCCGCCTCGAAATTTTCCCGAAAACCGGTCCAGTCCACGAACAAGGGGGCCAGCAGCGCCGCAAACAGCACCAACACCACCAAACCGCCAACCGCGATGAACAACCTGCCGAACACACCCAACCTATCTATCCGGGAAAAGGGCCTTTGCGGCCCCTCCCCATTCATCTTTCAGAAAGAATAAACTAACCGCTTGAACCCGAAGGACAAGCGCCTTCTTGTCTTACCGCATTTCCGGACGGGAAACCGGTGACCACTTTCCCTGGAAATGCTTTGGTCTTACCGCATTTCCGGACGGGAAACCGGTGACCACTTTCCCTGGAAATGCTTTGGTTTTTACGCATTTCCGAACGGGAAACCGGAAACCACTTTCCCTGGAAATGCTTTACAACCGGAAGATCTTGCCCGGATTGAACAGATTGTCGGGATCGAGCGCCCGCTTCACCTGCCGCATCACGTCGAGCGCGCCACCCAGTTCGGCTTCCAGATAGCTCATCTTGCCCTGCCCTACGCCGTGTTCGCCGGTGCAGGTGCCATCCATGGCCAGCGCCCGGGCGTTGAGCCGCGTCAGGAAGGCTTCGACCTTGTCGACATCGGCACCGTCCTTGTCATCGAAGAGAATAAGGACGTGAAAGTTCCCATCGCCGACATGGCCGACAATGGGGGCCAGCAACCCGGTCTCGGCAATATCCGCCTGGGTTTGCGCCAGGCAATCAGCCAGCCGCGAAATCGGCACGCATACATCGGTGGAAAGGCCGTTCAGATGCGGGGCAAGTGCCCTGCCCGCCCAGTAGGCGTTGTGCCGCGCCTTCCACATCTGGGCGCGTTCTTCCGGATCGGAGGTGAAGCGGAGGTTTTCCGCGCCATACTCCCGGGCAATCTCGGCAAATTGCTCGGACTGCATGGCAACCGTCTGTTCCGTGCCATGAAATTCCAGGAAGAGCGTCGGCTTTTCCGGCAGCGTCAGGTTGGAATAGGCATTGCAGGCCCTGACCTGCATGGCATCCAGAAGCTCGATACGCGCCACCGGAATACCGAGCTGAATGGTCATGATCACCGCATCGCAGGCCGCCTTGACATCGGCAAACTGGCAAATGCCGCCGCCGATCTTCTCCGGTATCCCTTGCAGGCGCAAGGTCACGGACGTGATCACACCAAGCGTGCCCTCCGCGCCAACGAAAAGCCGGGTGAGATCGTAGCCCGCCGAAGATTTGCGGGCACGCCTGGCCGTTCTGATCTCCTCGCCATTGGCGGTGACGACGGTCAGCGCCAGCACATTGTCCTTCATCGTCCCATAGCGCACGGCATTGGTGCCGGAGGCTCGCGTGGAGGCCATGCCGCCGATGGTCGCATTGGCGCCGGGATCGATCGGGAAGAACAGGCCGGTATCGCGCAGATAGGTGTTCAGCGCCTCACGCGTCACGCCCGGCTGCACGGTGCAATCCAGATCTTCGGCATTAACCTCCAGAACCTTGTCCATTCGGCTGAAATCAATGGAAATTCCGCCATGGGCGGCATTGACCTGCGCCTCCAGCGAGGTGCCGACGCCAAAGGGCACCATCGGCACCTTGTGCTCGGCACAGGCCTTCACCACCGCCTGCACCTCATCGGCACTTTCCACGAAAACCACGCCATCGGGCAATTGCGCCGGCAGATAGGTGGTGGTGTGGGCATGCTGCTCACGAAAGGAGAGCCCGGTCTGGAACCGCTCCCCGAAGCGCTGCTTCAACAGGCCGAGAACCGTGGCAATTCCTTCTTCATTGCGAGGCCCCGCGATCACATCCTTGCGGCTCATTCATCACTCCCGCCTGCTCTTCATCGTGCGGCGATGATATGCGCCAGCAAGGCGGGGCTTGTCCAGCACCAAAGCGGCCTGACCTGTTCTGCGTCACCGCCCTGGGACGATTGCTCAATCATCCCCATGCGATGACGGCAGGCGGCCAAGACGTGACCAAAATTGGTCCTATCCAAGCACGGGATTGCAGCAGGACAGAGCACCCTTTATAAGTGCATCCTGACATTCATACGCGCATCATCCCTTCAGGAGGAGCATGGAAGGGGCTTTGCGCATGCATTCCCTTGGTCATTCCCTTTTCATCTTCACCCTTATTTCAAGGCGGGATTTTTCATGGCTGCAGCAGAAACCACGTCCAGCAAGATCGTCAAGGCTGTCATCTATCCGGCTATCGGCATAGCCCGTGTCGGCAATGCGCCGGAAGGCTATGTTCTCGGCCCGGAAGTACCGGATCCGCTGCCGGTGATCGTCAAGGACGGAGCGCCCAATCCCTATCGCGACAAAGAGGGACGGCTGCTGCCGCAGGCGGCCCGTTTCCGGATTTACGGTGTCAATGAGGACGGACAGATTGTGAAGGAACTGTCTGCTTCGGGAAGCGGCGCCGATATCCGCTGGCAGGTGCACCTCGCCAATCGCAAGGCCGCCTGGTACGGTTTCCAGATCGCGCTCGATATTCCCGAAGCCGCCCTTGCCACTCCGACCACGCTGCGCAATCCTACCGTTTCAGATCGGGCCGCTCTGGTTCTGGATGCCGGCGAGCACCGCCTGCATGCGGGCCACGGAAAGCAAAGCGTCGATATGGTGGCGGGCAAATTCATGCATCAGGGCGATCCGGTCTATCTCGGCCGCATGTGGTGCGAAAAGGATGCGCGTCTTCTGGTCACCGGCGGGCGCGGAAAATCCGCCTCCTACGACAAAAGCGTCGCCATTACCTTCGGCAACAATGAAGGCTGGCATGACGATGTCTCCGATGGTCCGGTGACGGCGGAAGTGATCTTCGAAGGCGCGCACCTGCCCGTCACGCCCGCCTGGATCGTAGTAGCCCCGCCCAATTACGGACCGCAGCGCAAATCCGTGCGCACCCTGTGGGATCTGATGCGGGACGTGGCGATCAAGGCCGGGACGCTGAAACAGCCTGAGCTTCCCTCCTTTACCAACGATCTCTACCCGATCTTTGAGCGGATGAGCGGGCTGCAATGGGTCAATGCCGGTTTTGCAGCGGGTTTCGGCTGGGGATCGCCCTATGATTTCTCAAGCGAAGACTGGATCGACCGGCTGCGGAACAAAAGCCCCAGCCGCGAAGAGTTCCGAAGGGTGATCAAGAACAATTTCCGCCATGACGAAACGGATTCCTGGTCGCCCGTTCCCTGGCCTTGGCTCTATGGCGACGCCATGAGCTATCCGCCCGCGAAAACTCCAAGGCAGCATAGCACGCTGTCTGTGACGCAGCTTGCCATGCTGGACCAATGGGTAAAGGGCGAGTTCATCGATGACTGGGGAACAGCGCCCGTCTATCACACATTCGATGAGGTGCCGTTGGTGGAACAGGGCGATGTTCTGACGCGTGCGGCGCTCGATTTCTGCTTGGCGGATGCCTTCCATCCCGGCTGCGAGATGACATGGCCGGTACGCTACACCACCATGTACATGGAACCGTTCCGCTTCAAGCATGCGCCAAAGGGTTGGGTGGAACCCGGTCTCGGCGCCATTCTGACAAAAGACGGGGCGAAAGGTCCAAATGGTCCTCTTGGCGGCCAAATTCCGGGCGGAATAACCCGCTGGATGGCCGTACCGTGGCAGACGGACACCGCGAGCTGCCGGTCAGGTTACACCTCCACCTATGATCCCAACGTGCCGACCTTCTGGCCCGCCCGCGTGCCGAATGAAGTGCTGACCAAGCAGGATTATACCCTCGTCATGGATGCAAGCCTGCCGAAGGAGGACCGGCTGGCCGCCTTTGCCCGGCGCGCCTCATGGATAGAGCCGCTTGGCCTGAAAAGTGGCTATACCGAGCAGATCAATCGCATGATCCATCACTTCGACCATCTGGGCGTGGTGGAAGTGCGGCCCGGCCCGGAGGACGAAACCGGAAAAGCTCTATTTCCGGCGCTGATTGAGGTAGAAGACGAGCACCGGCTGATCTCGAAACCTGTCGAGCAGGACGATGCACCTGATACGGATCTAACAACCATCGATAAAATGTGCCTCCTGATCGGCAGACCAGACCACAACCGGGCATGAAAGACGCCGCAAACGGCGTGATCGACGCGGACGCCATCATCATCGGCGCGGGACCGGCAGGCGCCTGTCTCGCGCTCAATCTCGCGCCCTTTTACCGGGTTCTTCTGATCGAGCGGCAGTCCGGGCAAAGCGTGACGGTTGGCGAATCGCTTGCCCCGGCAGCCCGGCGGCTTTTCCGTGACATGGGGCTCTGGGAATCATTCCTGGCAGAGGGCCATGCCCCCTGCCATGCCAGCCGCGCCTTCTGGGGTGCGGAGTTGGGCTTCGAGGCTGACGGCCTGCGCGATCCCGATGGGCCGGGCTGGCATCTGGACCGCGCCCGTTTCGATCTCTGGCTGCGCCAGCAGGCCGTGGGGCGCGGTGCAGCACTTCTTCAGCCCGCCCGCGCCTTGAATGTGGGGCGGGAAGCGGATGGCTGGCGGGTTGAGCTCGCCATTGGAACAAACGGCAAAACCATGTCCGCCACGGCAAGACTGCTGATCGACGCCGGGGGACGGGCATCGGGTCTTGCCCGGCATTTCAAGGTGGAGCGGCAGGTGCAGGACCGGTTGGTTTGCAGCTATCTCCACGGTGACGATACAGCAGACCGCACCGCCGGAACGACCTTCATTGAAGCAGAGCCGGACGGCTGGTGGTACAGCGCGCCGCTTCCCGGCGGTAGGCGGGTGATTGCCTTTCACACCGATGCCGACCTTGCCGCGGATGCGGGGGTGACCTCGGTAGAGGGGTTGATGCAGCGCGCCATGGCACAGCCCCATCTCTCGCAACTAATCGAAAACAGCGGCTTTCACCCCGGCACGGCGCTTGGCTACCGGGCTGCCCAGTCGAGCCGGTTAAAGTGTTTCCAGGAAAAGTGGGCTCCGGTTTTCTGTCCGGAAACACGTAAAAACCAGGAGTGTTTCCAGGAAAAGTGGGAGCCGGTTTTACCTGCGGAAACACGGGGAAGTGTTCTCGCAGTGTCAACAGGCTCCGGCTGGATGGCCGTCGGCGATGCCGCACTGGCCTTCGATCCGCTCTCGGCACAGGGCCTGTTCAATGCGCTCTACACGGGCCTTGCGGCAGCGGAAGCCGCAGATCGTTTTCTTCAAGGCAACACAGATGCGCTTATCGATTATCAGGCGCAATTACAGCCGATATGGACAGCCTATTGCGACCATATCCATGCCTGGTACGGCATGGAGCGGCGGTGGCCGGACCGGCCCTTCTGGCAGCGACGGCACGCACAACTTGCCGCTCACCTCAGCGCGCAAAAAGAAAGGATGACCGCTTTCTCCCGCTGAAAAACAGGGGCAGAAGCCGGAAAAATCAGAATAAAACCGGAACATTTGCTAGCCTTTCCGGCCCGAATCACTACATTGGGCGGCATGAGCAACGGTTTTGACGATATTCCCTTCTTTGACGAGGAACCCGCGCCGCGCAAGAAGCCGGTCGCTGCGCCTTCGCCTTCCTCTGGCCCTTCTGCTGGCGGCGGCCTTGGCATTGCCGCCCGCGCCATGGCCGCGCGCGATCAGGCCCGCCAGCCGGATTATCTTTCGGGGCTGAACCCGGAGCAGCGCGAAGCGGTGGAAACGCTGGATGGGCCTGTGCTGGTGCTGGCCGGTGCGGGCACTGGCAAGACGCGCGTGCTCACCACCCGCATCGCCCATATTCTGGCCACCGGTCGCGCCTTTCCCAGCCAGATCCTTGCCGTCACCTTCACCAACAAGGCGGCGCGGGAAATGAAGGAACGCATCGGCCATCTGGTCGGCGGTCAGGTGGAGGGCATGCCATGGCTCGGCACCTTCCACTCCATCGGCGTTAAGCTACTGCGCCGTCATGCCGAACTGGTGGGGCTTTCCTCCGATTTCACCATTCTCGATACCGATGACGTGGTGCGGCTGATCAAGCAGTTGATCCAGGCCGAAGGCATTGATGACAAGCGCTGGCCGGCCAAGCAATTCGCCGCCATGATCGATGGCTGGAAGAACAAGGGCCTCGATCCGGCGCAGATCCCGGAGGGCGACGCCCGCGCCTTTGCCAATGGCAAGGGCCGCGAGCTTTACACCGCCTATCAAAACCGGCTGAAAAGCCTGAACGCCTGCGATTTCGGCGATCTTCTGCTGCATCCCATCCGCATGTTCCGGGCCAATCCCGACGTGCTCAGGGATTATCACCAGAAGTTCCGCTACATTCTGGTGGATGAGTATCAGGACACCAACACCGCGCAATATATGTGGCTGCGGCTTCTGGCGCAGCGTCCCGCTTCAGCCGGAGGGAAAAACGAGCCGGTCAATCTGTGCTGCGTGGGCGATGACGACCAGTCGATCTATGGCTGGCGCGGCGCCGAGGTGGATAACATTCTGCGCTTCGAGAAGGATTTTCCCGGTGCAAAGGTCATCAAGCTGGAGCGCAATTACCGCTCGACCGAACATATTCTGGGGGCTGCCGGTCATCTCATTGCCCATAATGAAGGCCGCCTCGGCAAGACGCTGTTTACCGACCGCACCGACCCGGATGACGAAAAAGTGGTGGTGCATGCGGCCTGGGATTCGGAAGAGGAGGCCCGCGCCGTCGGCGAAGAAATTGAACGTTTGCAGCGGGGCGACGCCACTGGCCGCAAGCATAACCTGAACGACATGGCCATTCTGGTGCGCGCCTCCTTCCAGATGCGCGAATTCGAAGATCGCTTCGTCACGCTTGGGCTGAATTACCGCGTCATCGGCGGGCCACGCTTTTACGAGCGGCTGGAAATTCGCGATGCCATGGCCTATTTCCGCCTCGTCTGCCAGCCCGCCGACGATCTGGCCTTCGAGCGCATCGTCAACACGCCGAAACGCGGGCTGGGCGATACCACGATCCGCACCCTGCATGACTATGCCCGCGCCCGCGACATTCCCATGCTGGCCGCGGCCGCCGATATTATCGAGACCGACGAATTGAAGCCGAAAGCGCGCAAGGCGCTGTTCGATGTCGTGGCGGATTTCCGCCGCTGGCAGGGCTTGCTGGAAAACACGCCCCATACGGAACTGGCCGAACAGATTCTCGACGAAAGCGGCTATACCGCCATGTGGCAGAACGACAAATCGGCGGAAGCGCCGGGACGGCTGGAAAACCTGAAGGAACTGATCCGCTCCATGGAAGCCTTCGAGAGCCTGCGCGGCTTTCTCGAACACGTCTCGCTGGTCATGGATGCCGAACAGAACGAGGATCTGGACGCCGTCTCGATCATGACGCTGCATTCGGCCAAGGGGCTGGAATTCGATACCGTCTTCCTGCCCGGCTGGGAGGAGGGGCTCTTTCCGCACCAGCGGGCGCTGGATGAAGGCGGGCGCGCCGGGCTGGAGGAAGAACGGCGGCTGGCCTATGTCGGCATTACCCGCGCCAAGCGGCGCTGCCATCTGTGGTTCGTCTCCAACCGCCGCATTCATGGGCTGTGGCAGTCCACCATGCCCTCCCGCTTCCTGGACGAGTTGCCGCCCATGCATGTGGAAGTGGCGGAGGTGGACACCAGCTATGGCGGCTATGGACGCGGCGGCTACGGTCAGTCCCGCTTCGACAAGGCCGAGCCCTTCACCAACAGCTACTCCACCCCCGGCTGGAAACGCGCCCAGCAAAACCGGACCGACGCCACGCGTGACAATTGGGGCACCCGCTCCGGCCACGCGGTGGAGCGCATCGGTTACGGCGAAAGCGGCCCGCGCGGCCGCACCATCGAGGGCGAACTGGTGGCCAAATCCACCAGCACCGAGCCCTCACGCTTTGCCGTGGGCGACCGGGTGTTTCACATCAAGTTCGGAAACGGCAATATTTCGGCCATAGAGGGAAACAAGCTGACGATCGATTTCGACCGGGCCGGACAAAAGCGCGTGCTGGACGGCTTTGTAGAGCGGGCTTGAGAGGAAGGCTAAGGATGTCGCGCAAAAGTGTGAACCGGTCTTTCCGGGAGGACTTCAGTTAATTTGTCACCAACTGAGTCTTTCCCACTCAGGCTGACCAGCCCAGGCTTGCACCGAGAAACAGATAGATCGCTGCCGTCAGGCCGGGAAAGAAACGGCTGGAAAGAGAGCCCGACAGTCGCGCCTTCATCACGATCAGCAAAAGCGCGTAAACCGAATGAATGGTTGTAACGATCATCGCAATTGTCAAAAACATGATAGCAAACTGCGGAAAGATCGGCATATCTCTGGAAACAAATTGCGGCAGAAAGGCAGACAGAAATATAACCGTCTTCGGATTGCTGGCGGAAACGGCAACACCTTCAAGATAGCGCCTGCGAAAAGACGGTAGCCTTTCCTGCTTCACACCCGGATCAACCAGATTGAGATTGGTGGCGCGTCCTTTCACAAAGACATTGTAGACAATCCGCACGCCCAGATAGACCAGATAAGCCGCCCCGACATATTTCATCCAGTGATAGACGACGGTATCAACCGTAAGCAGAGCACCGACTCCAAGGCCAATGGCCGTAATAATGAGCAGTTGGCAGGTGAGATTACCAGCAATCGTTACATAGATATGACGAAAACCATACTTTGCAGCATGCGTCAGCACAATCATCACATTCGGGCCGGGTGACAATGTTATTCCCATATATGCCACAGCGAATGCAATCCATAAAGAAACTTGCATATTATTTCCATTCCATCAGATAGTAAAAGATATATAAATACCTGCAAAATCACCTTTTACGTGCATTCAGGAAACATATTGCACACGGCATTGTCAAATATAAAAGTCACAAAATACCGGGGCGCGGCCCCACCGGGGACGTCACAGGCACCATCGAATTATGCTTGGAGAAAAAATGCCATTTCATAGTTCTTTAAATCAATATCGATTTAAGGAATTATGCAGTAGGCAGACACAATAAGCTCCATGAAGAACCTCTCTGCGCCCTATATGGCGCAGAGAGGTTCTTCATGGAGTGCTGGCAGAAAAAGGAAAGCACTCTCACCAGGTTGCAAATCGGGTTTAAACCCTTGCGGCCTCGCGGTGCAGCCACATCAGTTCCATCTGCACGGCTTCCTGAAATTCGATGATCTCTTCGCGCATGGCGTCTGCCGGGCAGCCGAGGTCCAGCAGTTCGGCGCCAAGCTTCTTGCAGGTGGTACGCCAATAGGTATTGGCCTCTTCACCGTGAAGGCTGTTCAGTTCGCGGGCGGCGCTGCGCACCAGTTGACGGCGGCTTGCAAGCGGAAAAAAGGCGAGCGTGGCCGGAGCGGGCTGGAGCTTGGCGGCAGTGTTAGTCATGCGAACCATCCTTCAAACAGAGTGATTCGGTTTTAAGCCTTGCATGGTTAAGGTTTGGTTGCCGTAACGGAAGGCAATTGAGCGTAAACCTTCACCTAAAACACGCACCCAAACAGCGATTCTGCTTCTAAAAACCTACCGAATTCAGAGACATATAAAACCGTTGACCGATAAATAGCCCCAGGTCGCCGTTCACAATTCTGTGCCAAAAGAAGACCCCTCCCGCCACAAAGGGCATGAAGGGGTCCGCTTCCTCGTAACTTTTTTCCGGATGGCATCGGGTTTTTGAAAACCGGATGCCATCCGGTCAGGGCAAGGTATAGGCGATCACATAATCCCCCGGCTTGGTGCCGATGGAGCCGTGACCGCCGGCCACCATCACCACATATTGCTTGCCGTTCAGCTCATAGGTCATGGGTGTCGCCTGACCACCGGCGGGAAGCCGTGCCTTCCACAGCTCCGTGCCATCGGCAAGATTGTAGGCCCGCAGATAATTATCGACTGCAGCACCGAGGAAGGCGACGCCGCCCTTGGTGATCATCGGGCCGCCAATGCCCGGTACGCCCACCTTGAAGGGCAAGGGCAGCGGCGTCATGTCATAAACGGTGCCGTTGCGATGCTTATAGGCGATCTCGCCGGTCTTCAGATCCACACCGGTCACATAGCCCCATGGCGGCGCCTGGCAGGGAATGCCAAGCGGCGACAGGAACGGCCCCATATAGACGCCGTAGGGCGCGCCATCATTGCGGTTCAGCCCCTGTTCCGAGCCCTTCTCATCCTGCCCCTTCGGCGGCACCTGATCGCGCGGCACCAGCCGGGAGGTAAAGGCCAGATAGGTCGGCATGCCGAACATCACCTGCTTTTCCGGATCGACGGCGACAGAGCCCCAGTTGAACGTGCCGAAATTGCCAGGGTAAATGATCGAGCCTTCCAGCGAGGGCGGGGTATACTGCCCCTCATAGCGCAACTGGTGGAACTTGATGCGGCAGACCATCTGGTCGATCAGGCTCACGCCCCACATATTGCGCTCTTCCATCTTCGGCGGACGGAAGGTAAGCCCGGAGATAGGCTGGGTGGGAGAAGCCTTCTCCCCCGGAATGGTACTGGGCGCTGCCGGCAATTCCTTGACGGGAATGATCGGCTGACCCGTGCGGCGGTCCAGCACGTAGACATCGCCCTGCTTCGTTACCTGCACCAGTGCGGGAATGGTCGCGCCATCGCGCGTCAGGTCCAGCAGCACCGGCTGGGCGGGCACGTCCATATCCCAGAGATCGTGGTGGACGAACTGCTGCATCCAGCGGTCCTTGCCGGAATTCACATCCAGCGCCACCACGCCTGCGGAATATTTCTCCACATTGGCGCTGCGGCCAATGCCGATCTGGTCCGGCACCTGATTGCCGAGCGGGATATAGACAAGGCCAAGCTGCTCATCCACGGCAAATACCGACCAGCTATTAGGAGAATTGACCGTATAGGTCTTGCCCGGCGGCAGGGGCGTGGTTTCCGTCGGATTGCCACTGTCCCAGTTCCACACGAGCGCACCAGTGTTCACGTCAAAGGCCCGGATAACCCCGGATTGCTCGTGGATGGAATAATTGTCGTTGACCGCCCCGCCGATGATGATCTTGCCCGCGGCAATGACCGGCGGTGAGGTGGAGTAGTAATAGCCCGCCGGATTATAAGGCATGCCCTGTTCCAGATGCAGCACGCCGCGATCGGCAAAGCCTTCACAGACAGAGCCGTTTCTGGCGTCCAGCGCAATCAGCCGTGCATCGGAAGTGGGCAGATAGACCCGCTCTGCGCAGGGCGCACCGGCAGGTGCCGCCTGATCCTTGTAATAGGTCACACCACGGCAGGTCTGGTGCTGACGGTCAGGATTGAGGCCGACATTGGGGTCATATTTCCATTTCTGCTTGCCGGTGGCAGCATCCACCGCAATTGCCCAATTATGCGGCGTGCAGAGATAAAGCGTATCCCCTACCTTCAGCGGCGTGACCTGATAGGTGGTCTCGCCCACATCGCCGGGCTGTTTCACGTCTCCGGTCTCGAAGGTCCAGGCGGTCTTCAGCGTCTTGACGTTATCCGGCGTGATCTGGTTGAGCGGCGAATAGCGCTGGCCATAGGGGGTTCGGCCATATTGATGCCATTCCCCGTCCGGCACATTGCCGCCATAGCTCGGCGTAGCCGAGGCAGTTTTCAGATCAAGCGAGCCCACCTTGTCATAGGGGTCCTGCGTGATCGAATAACCGGCAACGATCAGTGCGATCAGCACGGGCAGCGCCACAGGCCAGGCGCTGGCGCTGATACCGCCTTCCCGCCGGTGCAGTGGACCCAGGCGGCGGCGCACGGCGGGGAGCAACAGCACGAAGCCGAGCACGATGACCAGACCGCCGCGCGTGCCGAGCTGCCACCAGTCAAACCCCACCTCGGAAACGGCCCAGGCAAGGCAGCCGAGAATGAAAAGGCCATAGAGCCAGAGCGCGGAACTGCGCCGAAGGGCAAGCAACAGGCCTGTTGCCAGAAAAACCAGCCCGGCCACGAGATAAAAAGGGCTGCCGCCGAGCGAAAGAAGATAAGCGCCGCCACCGCCGAGCACGAGCCCGATCACGGCAAAAACGATAACAGTCAGGGTGAGGATCATTCCGAAATCCACTGTGTTGGGAAGAACAGGGACACACGCCGAAAACCGACCTTCTCCCCTGCGGCTTCCGATCACCAATGATCTTCATCCGTAAACGACGATGGTAACGACGCGCGTAATCTGCAAACGGGCTGCACGTCGTTTTGTTCCATAACAAAATCTATTATTTTCGGGAGGTGATCATCGGCTGGCAACCAGGACACCCGCACCGACCATCAGCGTTCCGGCCCCGCGATTGAGCCGCCTTATGTTGCGCGGCGTGCCGAGTGCGGCCTTGGCTTTGCAAGCCAGAAGCACATGCCCCCCGATGACCACGGTTTCAACCAGCCCGATCACGGCCAGAAGCTCCAGCGTATCGACAAGGCCCAGCGGGCGAAGGCCAAGAACGCCCGGCAGAAGGGCAAGATAGAACACCGGCATTTTCGGATTGGAAACATTCAGCACGAAGCCGGTAAAAAACAGGCGCGGCAGCCCGCCGCGCAGGGACCGAGGCTGCAAGACGGGATTCGCCCGCCACATCATCACGCCGGTATAGATCAGGTAGCATGCACCGGCATACTGAATGACGCGCAGGTTTTCATTCATGTATTGCGAGAGCGCGTTGAAGCCGATGGCCGCCATGATGACAAACAGCACGATGCTGGTAACAACCCCTACCCCATAAGCGATACCATGCGCCGGCCCATTGGACACGGTTTTGGAAAGGATGGTCAGGTTATCGGGGCCGGGACTTGCGGCAAAAACGAAGAAAGCCAGAGCGAAGGTCAGAAGCGTTTGAATATCCATCATCTCTCCTTGCGTCTTTGGATTGCAATTGCGGCACATCCTGCCGTTTAAAACCGCAGGTGCCGATTGTTTTGAGAAAAAGACAGACGCGTGAACGAAGCAGCAAGATCCATGCCAGCCCCTTGAACTCCCCGCCCTCTTGAACTCACCCGGCCGCTTTGCCACTTTGCAAACGACGCATCCGACTTGCCAAGGCCGAATTCCGGCGGAAAAGGAAGACCATGACCCGCGCCCTGCTGCTGATCGATATCCAGAACGGTTTCTGCCCCGGCGGCAATCTTCCGGTTCCGGAGGGCGATGCCGTGGTGCCGGTGGCCAATGCGTTGATGGCGCATGGCGGCTATGATCTGATCGCCGCCTCGCAGGATTGGCATCCCCACAATCACGGCAGTTTCGCCTCGCAGCATCCCGGCCGCCATCCCTTCGAGATGGGCGAGCTTTCCGGCAAGCCGCAAATGATGTGGCCGGACCATTGCGTGCAGGGCACGGCGGATGCCGCCTTTCATCCCGATCTTGATGTGGAGCGGATCGGGATCATCCAGCAGAAGGGCACCAATCCCGCCGTGGACAGCTACTCCGCCTTTCGCGACAATGATAAGTCCGCACTGACAGGTCTTGCCGCCCAACTGACGGAAAAGGGTGTGACGCTGCTGGACATCATGGGCCTTGCTACCGATTACTGCGTAAAATTCTCGGCCCTCGACGCGCTGGACATGCTGCCGGGCGTGAAGGTTCGGCTGATCATGGATGGCTGCCGGGGCATCGATCCGCTGACGGTGGATGCAGCGCTGGCCGAAATGCGCGACGCCGGTGTCGATCTCATCACCAGCAGAAGCCTGCTTGAATAGATGCACTTTCTCCCGGGCAAGTGCCTGATTGATTTCCCGGCCCCGCCCGATTATCACGACGGCGAGTTTCGGGGAGGAAGCCGCGACATGCAGACCATCACCACCATCGCCGCATTGCGCGAGGCGCTTGCTCCGCATCGGCGGGAAGGCAGACATATCGGTTTCGTGCCGACCATGGGCTATCTGCACGAAGGGCATCTGACGCTGGTGCGCAAGGCCCGGGCAGAGAACGATGTGAGCGTCGTCTCGATCTTCGTCAATCCGCTGCAATTCGGCAAGAACGAGGATCTCGACCGCTACCCGCGCGATCTGGCCCGCGACAGCGCCCTGCTCACCGCCGCTGGCGTTGATTTTCTCTTTGCGCCAGATGTTGCCGACATGTATCCGCGCCCGATGGAAACGGTGGTGGATGTGCCCTTGCTCGGCAACCAGCTTGAGGGCGAGGCAAGGCCCGGCCATTTTGCCGGTGTGGCGACCGTCGTCACCAAGCTGTTCAACATCGTGCAGCCGGATGCGGCCTATTTCGGTGAGAAGGATTATCAGCAGGTCGCCATTATCCGCCGCATGGTGGAGGATCTTGCCCAGCCGGTGCACGTCGTGGCCGTGCCGACGGTGCGCGAGGCGGATGGTCTCGCCTGCTCGTCCCGCAATGTCTATCTCTCTGCAAATGAGCGGCAGGCAGCCGTGATCGTGCCGAAGGCGCTGGAGGAGGCAGCAAGGCTATTTTCTCAAGGGTTGACCGATGCCGGGGCGATGGAAGAGGCGATCCGGGATTTCATTCGCCGCGAACCGCTGGCCGAGCCCGACGTGGTGGCCGTGCGCCACCCCGACACGCTGATGCCACTCGACCTGCTGGACGGCAGCTTTCTGCTGCTGCTTTACGTTAGGTTGGGCACGACCAAACTTCTGGATAACCGGGTGATCCGCCTGCACGCAAACAAGGATGCCGCCGCATGAGCACGCCGCCCCGCCAGAAGCGCTTCACGCCCGCCGACATCACCGCCCTCAAGGGTAAGCGTCCGATCGTCTCGCTGACCGCCTACACCACGCCGATTGCTCGGCTGCTGGATCCGCATTGCGATCTTCTGCTGGTGGGCGACAGCCTCGGCATGGTGCTTTACGGGCTGGACAGCACCGTCAGCGTCACCATGGAGATGATGATTGCCCATGGGCAAGCTGTCTTACGCGGCGTAAGCCAGGCTTGCGTCATTATGGACATGCCCTTCGGCTCCTATCAGGAATCGAAGGAACAGGCTTTTCGCAATGCCGCCCGCATCATGAAGGAAACCGGCTGCGATGGCATCAAGCTGGAAGGCGGCACGGAAATGGCGGAGACGGTGGCTTTTCTCACCGAACGCGGCGTGCCGGTGCTGGGCCATGTCGGCCTGATGCCGCAACAGGTCAACACCTCCGGCGGCTATCGCTCCAAGGGCCATAGCGAGGCGGAAGCCACGAAAATCCGCCATGACGCCAAGGCCATTGGCGATGCCGGGGCTTTCGCCCTCGTCATCGAAGGAACGGTGGAGCCGCTGGCCCGCGCCATATCCGGCGAACTCGCCTGCCCCACCATCGGCATCGGCGCCTCGCCCGCTTGCGATGGTCAGATCCTGGTGTCTGACGACATGCTGGGCCTGTTCAATCAGTTCAAACCCCGCTTCGTAAAACATTATGCCGAACTGGCGGGCACGATTTCGCAAGCCGCAGAAGATTATGCCCGCGAGGTGCGCGAGCGCAGCTTTCCCGGTCCAGAACATACGTTTCAGCCGCGAAAGACCTGATCATTGTGCATCAGATTTAGAGCGCCGATCTGATTGAATCAGATCGGCGCTCTAACATTTTATTTTTGAAGCATAATCTTGTCGATCCTCGTTTCACTCCGGTCGGATTATGCTCTAAAGACGTACAGCGTCCTTTATACGTTTGATAAAACGCACGGCGCTGTAGGGTGTGTGGACATTCGGCTTCGGGCGTGGCGAAAACGGTGATTTTCGAGAACCGGAGCTTAAGTCGTACTTGAGTACATGAGCCTAGGTAAGCGCAGGAAATTGCCGTTTGCAGCCCGCTCAAGGGCGAATGTCCACACACCCTAGACCAACGCGCATTTTCATCAAGACCGCACCCCTCTGCCATGGCACAGGTCAGGCTTGCATAAACGCAACTGAACGCTTCATCAGCGAAATTGGTTTGTTTATGCGAATGAACTGACGTACCTCATAAGGCAAAGGCGGACTTTTCCTATGACGCAATTTCTTCAAGGGGCGCGGCAGAGCGTGGCGATCAGCCTGTCCACCCTGCCCTTTGCTGCCCTGTTCGGCGCGGTGGCAGCCGCCAATGGCCAGACGGTCGCGGAAGCGACGCTGACCAGCGCCACGATTTTTGCCGGCGCCAGCCAGTTGGTAGGCATTGAGCTTTTCGGCCACAACGTGCCTGCATGGCTTATCGTGCTCTCGGTCTTTGCCGTCAATTTCCGGCATATCCTCTATTCCGCCGCCATCGGCCCGCATTTTTCGCGGATGAACGGGGTGCAGAAGGCCCTCTCCTTCTTCCTGCTCACCGATCCGCAATTTGCCGAAACGGTGAAGCGCAGCGAGGCAACGGGGCCTGTCTCCTTCGGCTGGTATTTCGGCTTCGGGCTGGCCATCTATATTCCGTGGGTTGGCTTTACCACGCTGGGCGCGCTGTTCAGCGCGATGATGGGGGATCCGAAATCTCTCGGCCTCGATGTGCTGCTGCCGGTCTATTTCATGGGAAGCCTTCTCGGTTTTCGCCGCCGGGCCAATTTTCTTCCCGTCGCGGCGGTCAGTGCTGTGGCATCGGTGATCGCTATGAAGCTGGTGGGCGCGCCCTGGCATGTCAGCCTGGGGGCGCTGGCGGGTATTGCCACCGCCGCATTGCTGCCGGTCCAGCCGCGCGAAGATCAATCGCAAGCCGTGCCGGAGGCCGCAGAATGACGCTCGATCCACATATGGTGATGATCATCCTGGCGGCGGCCATTGCCACCTATCTTACCCGTGCGGGCGGGTATCTGGTGATCAGCCGCATCCGCTCCCTGCCACCCCGGGCCGAAGCCGCACTCAATGCCGTGCCCGCAGCGGTGCTGACCACACTGGTTGCGCCCGCCTTTTTCATGGGCGGCATGGATGTGAAAATCGCGATGCTCATCGGCCTTGCCGCAGGCCTGCGCTTTTCCATCATTCCCATGCTGCTGATGGGTTGGGGCGCGGCGATAGTGATCCGCCACGCGCCTTTTTAACCATTTTGGCCCACCGCTCTCAGGCCAGTTTCGCCAGCGGTTCCGTCGCGGCGATCAGCCATTGCCGGGCGGCATCATCCTCCATCAACGGCATCAGCAGATCGCGGGTGCGGGCATGATAATCATCCAGCCAGCGCAGTTCCTCGCGGGTCAGCAGGTCATCTGCGATCAGCTTGCGGTCGATCGGCACGAAGGTCAGCGTTTCGAAGCTCATCATGTCCTGATCGCCGCCCTCCACGGGCTCAAGATCGCGGACATAAATCAGATTTTCGATCCGGATGCCGAAATGGCCGGGGCGGTAATAGCCCGGCTCGTTGGAGAGGATCATGCCCGGCAGCAATTCCTGCGTGGACACGCGGGAAATCCGCTGCGGCCCTTCATGCACCGAAAGATAGGAGCCGACGCCGTGGCCGGTGCCGTGGGCAAAATCCGCCCCTGCCTTCCAGAGCGCAATCCGTGCCAGCGGATCGAGATCGCAGCCACGCGTCCCCTTGGGAAAGCGGGCGGTGCTGATAGCGATCATGCCCTTCAGCGCCAGGGTGAAGAAGCGCCGCTGCTCCTCCGGCACCGTGCCGATGGCGACCGTGCGGGTAATATCGGTGGTGCCGGTCACATATTGCGCGCCCGAATCGATCAGGAACATTTCGCCATCATGGATGGCGCGGTCGCTTTCGGTGGTGACCCGGTAATGCATGATGGCGGCATGTTCACCGGCACCGGCAATGGTATCGAAGGAAATGTCCTTGAGCGGGTTTTGCAGGCGCGTGCCCACCCGTTCTCGCGCCGCCTCCAGTGCTTTGGTCGCGGCAATTTCCGTCAGGCTGCCCGCAGGCTGCGCATCAAGCCAGCTTAAGAATTCCACCACGGCAACGCCGTCCTGCACATGCGCACTTGCCGAGCCGGAAAGCTCCACCTTGTTCTTGACCGCACGACCAAGCTTGGCGGGATCATTGCCATCGACCAGCCGCCCGCCACGGGCAACAATCAACAACGAAAGTGCCGCAGGCGCCAGATCGGGATCAACCAGAATGCGCAGGCCCTCGGCGGCAAGCCCGCCAAGAATGCCGGTAAACGCACCGGGCTCGCGGATAGTCGCAATCGTCTTGAGATAATCCGCCACCTCGCCGGAAATCTTTCGGCCATCGAGAAAGAGATCGGCCCGGCCATCGGCATGGATAATGGCGCGCGACAGCGGATGCGGCGTGTGCGGCACGTCCTGCCCGCGAATATTGAAAATCCACGCCACCGAAGAGGGGTCAGTGATCAACACGGCGGCCAGATCGCGCGCCTTCAGATCCTCGGCAATAGTCGCGATCTTCTCCTTCGCCTCGATCCCGGCGGCGGAAACGGGCTGGATCGAAACCGGCCCCAGCGGCTCGGCGGGGCGGTCGGTCCATACCGCATCCAGCGGATTTTCCGGCACCAGCACCAGCTTGCCATCGATCTCCTTCAGCGCCTTTTCCAACCGGCTCACTTGGGCGCTGGTGTGCATCCACGGATCGATGCCCAGACGAAAGCCCTTGGGCAGATGGGCAACGATCCATTTCGCGGGCGGCTCACCGATCAGATCGCCGGGGGTGAACACCGAAAGATCCACCTGCTGGCGCACCTGCGTGACATAGCGGCCATCCACGAACACCACCGCCTCGCTGGCCGTCACCAGCACCTCACCGGCAGAGCCGGTAAAGCCTGTCAGCCAGGAAATGCGCTCAGCAGACGCCGGGACATATTCTCCCTGGTATTCATCGGCACGCGGCAGAAGAAACCCGTCAATGCCGAGGGGCTGGAAACGGCTACGAAGCGCTGTAACGCGCTCGCGGCCGAATTGCGGGGTGGAGGTGACATCGAAGGATTGAAACATGATTCCGCTCTGGCTGATTGGCATGATGGATGTCGGGGAAAGGCAAGATCGCTTCCCGGAAGGACATTTCCCACTCACAGATATACCAGCCTGTCCCGCGAATGACAGCGCGTATTTGCGGACGCTCCTCCCGGCTCGCTACCATCAAACAGCCAAGCCTGGGCGCTTTGTGACGTTTTTTTGTCCAGATTGGTGAAGGACCGGGATAAATCCCTGCACTGGACGCATAGCTCCCATACCGCATTTCCCTCTGCCCAAAAACGACATGAAAGGTTAGAAGCGCCGCAACGAAACACATCGAACCCGTGAGACAGACAATGACCAGCCAGATCCGCACCACTGAACCGACCCGCGCCCCGTCGCTCGGCCGTCAGATTGGCCGCATCGGTCTTGCTGGCGCCTCCTCGCTGTCCCGGGATATTCTGGCTTCGTCCACCCGCCCCGGCACCGTGCGCAACAACGGCGTCATGATGGCTCTCTGAGCCTTCCGGACATTTTCCCAGAGACATTTTCGAGCCCGCTTGAGCCGACCTCCCACGGCTCGCGGGTGATCAGGGCGACCTGATCAAGGCAGAGGCGGCAACGGCGGTGCCGCCTTTTGCTTTTTATGGCTGCGGCATAAGTAGCCATGCTGACGCTGCACTGCTGCGTCGCAGCAATAATCTCTCATTGAAGATGGATCGTGACCCAGCCATTGCGCCAGAGCGTGCGCACATGCCGAACGCCCGCCCCCTTATAGGCGGCAATCACCTTCCAGCGCTGCGAAGCGAGAATCCCGGACAGGATGACGGAGCCACCCGGCGCAAGGTTGTGCACCAGTTGCGGCGCCATCTTCATCAGCGGTCTCGCCAGAATATTGGCGATGATCAGCTCGAAAGGCCCGAATTCCCGAAAGGCCGTGGAGTGAAAGCCCGGCGCGGTGCGAAACTCAATGCCGTGCGGCACGCCGTTGCGGATGGCGTTTTCTTCCGCCACGCGCACGGCAATCGGATCGATATCGGTGGCCAGCACCGGCACTGGCGCCAATTTGCGCACGGCAATCGCCAGAACACCGCTACCCGTGCCCAGATCCAGCGCGTTGCGCGGCTTGCGCACCTTGAGCAGGCTGTCTATCATTTCCAGGCATCCGGCCGTGGTGCCGTGATGGCCTGTGCCGAAAGCTTGGCCGGCATCGATTTCGATAGCAAGGTCATGCGGGCGAACCTTGTCACGATCATGCGAGCCATGCACCATGAAGCGCCCTGCCCTGACCGGCGTCAGCCCTTCCAGCGATTTGGCGATCCAGTCGATATCGGGAATGACTTCGCGCTCAAGCGGCAGATGTGGGTATTCTTCGGCCAGAAGCGCGGTCATCCGCTCTTCGACCTCAGCTTCCTGATCGGCCATTAAATAAACGGACGCCTGCCAGATATCCCGCTTTTCATCGATTTCCGTCGTGGCAATGGCCAGATCCTCTTCGCCGAAGGCAAAGCTCATCAGATCGAGGATGTGGTTGGCATCCACTTCGGTGGTGGTGACAAAAAGACGGATTTCGCTCACGGACGCATCATTCCTTCGGAAAAAACAGGTTTCCGCTACACCGGCTCACACGCCAATGCAACAGAGCAGCGGCGGTATCAACCCTTGGCCAGATTTTCCAGCTTCTTCACCGCCACATCCGGATTTTCGCCGTAAGCAATGGTGCCCTTGAAGCGGCCCTCGCCATCCAGCAGGAAGACGGAGGCGGTATGATCCATGGTGTAATCGCCATTGGGGTTCTTCTCGTCCACCGGTACCTTCTTGGCATAGACGCGGAAGCCCTTGACCATGTCCATGACCTTGTCGGGCGCACCACCAATGGCGGTGATGCGCTTCGAAACGTTTGAGACATACTGGTTGAGAATATCCGGCGTGTCGCGCTCGGGATCGACAGTCACGAAATAGGCGTTCAGCTTCTTGCCATCGGGATCGACCTTGCCCAGCCAGCCATCCAGCTCGAACAGCGTGGTGGGGCAGACTTCAGGGCAATGGGTAAAGCCGAAAAACAGCGCCGTGGGCTTGCCGCGCAGGGCCTGCTCGGTAATCGGCTGGCCGTGCTGATCGACCAGTTGAAACGGCACGCCAAAAGGCGCCTCGGAGATCTGCTGGCTGGAGCGTCCTATCTCGAGGGTGAGATAGCCAAGCACGCCCGCCGCCGCGATGGCCAGAACCCACAATACGATCCGCACCTTTTTCATGTCACCGTCTCACATTCCGTTTCCTGCCGCCTACAGGATAAGCAGCGGCAAGCACAAATCAATTGCATGTCAGGGCAAGCCGCTGCAGCAGATGGACGCAGGCCATCACGATGCATGTCGGCTCAAAAGCAGTTGGAAAGGCCGTTAGCGGCAAGCGTCAGGATCATATCCGCGCCGTAAAAGATCCAGCCGAGAAAGCCCGCGGCACTGACAGCCACCGCCAGAAGGAGCAGGAAGCCAAAACTTAAGCGCCTGGATGTCAGAATTGCGTTCATGGCCGATCATAGCGCCAACAGGCGCCCCTGGCGAGCATGCGGCATGGCATTTTGCTAGAAATAATTGCAACCATCCGGTGAAGATGACGATTATCAAGGACGAATCCCGACCAGTTGTTCAAGCTCATCCGTGAAACATGTCGTCATCCAGGTTTCTTGGGAGGGAAAGATGGGCGATCAGGCAGCAGGCAGTTCCACATCCGAGGTGATCACTCTCAGAAAGCTCAAGGCCTCGGATGTGTGGCGAGCTTTTCAGCTGGGGTACAGGGATTTCAGGCTTTATCCGGCCTATGGCCTGTTCTTTGGCGGCATTTACGGGCTGGGCGGATTGTTCATCGTCTACGGTCTGCTGCTGCTGCACATGCCGTGGCTGATCATTCCTGTCGCCATCGGTTTTCCGCTCATCGGTCCCTTCGTCGCGGTCGGCCTTTATGAGATCAGCCGCCGTCATGAGATGGGCGAGGAGATCAGCTGGCGCGCCGTGCTGGCACAGGTTTTTCGCCAGCGGGAACGGCAATTGTCCTGGATGGCCTTTGTGGTGCTGTTCATTTTCTGGATCTGGATCTATCAGGTGCGACTTTTAATGGTGCTGTTTCTCGGTTCGCACATTCCAGCCTCGCTCGCCGGCTTCCTGGCGCTGGTGATCGGCGCGCCGCAGGGAATGGCCTTTCTGGCCGTCGGCACCCTCGTCGGCGGCGTCATCGCCGGCCTTCTTTTCAGCGTTACCGTGCTGGCCATGCCGCTGCTGCTCGACCGGGACATGGATTTCATCACCGCCATGATGACCAGCCTGCGCTTCGTGGCGGAAAACAAGCTGCCAGCCTTCATCTTCGGCGCCACCATCGCGCTGGCTGCAATACTCGCCATGCTACCCGCCTTTCTCGGCCTGTTCCTGGCGCTGCCGGTGATGGGCCACGCCACCTGGCATCTCTATCGCCAGGCCGTGCAGCAGGGCTGATACCACTGATCCCGAAAAGGCTGAAAATGCCGCCGACACGGCGTCCTTCTGCATGTATTCCACAATAGAGCGTTTCATTGTTTCACGGAAACATTGAAACGCTCTAACTCTTTGTTTCTACGCATTTCCGGACGGAAAACCGGTTACCACTTTTCCTGGAAATGCTCTAGCCTCATCTCCGCGGACACTTTCCCCTCACCAGCCCTCTACGTAAGTAATTTCTAAAAATAAACGCTTACTTTAGCGGAAGATTAACTTGTTCCGGTTGAATTTGAATCCACTAATGAGCGAGGGATTCGCCTGGGCTGCGCGCTGCGCAGCTCCGGCGACAGGGTAAAGGTCGAGGCAGATCATGGCAGATGTAACGAAAGCAGCCGGCCTCTCGGTCGGCAGCAGGTTGATGACGCTCGGTGGGGCCGCCGTTTGCGGTATCGCGGCCATGCTGGCAGTCGGCTATTACCAGAGCAGCCAGGTGGATGCTTCGCTGCACCGGGCGCTGATGCTGAAAACCAAGCTCGAGACGATCAATGAATTGCGCCTTGCCAACGGCGAACTCACGCTGGCTGCCATGGATACGATCATCGACCGGGATGAAGGCAGCATTCAACCCGAGCGGGTAAAGATCATCACAGCGGCGGGAAGCGCCCTGACCAAGGCTGCCCCGCTGGTCAAGGAGATCGCAGGCGAAATCGGGCAACCCGCCATAGCGGCGACGTATGAAGCCGACAGCGCCAGTCTTTTCCGGGAAATCTCGGTGGAACTGAAGCGGCTTGTCGAAACCCGTGCGCCGGAAGCCGATTACGACCGGATCGACAATGTGATTGACAGCGCCGGTACCCGCCTTGGCGATCTGCTGGGCAACCTCTCCAATGCCGCCACCCTGCTGGTCGAGCAAAGGGTGAATGAAGCCACCGACGCTTCCAGCCGCTCCATAAGCTATCAGCTGACCATTGGCCTGCTGGCCTTCCTGACCGTTCTTGCCTTGCAGTTCGTGCACGCGCGCTCCATTCTGAACGGCCTGCGGGGTGTGCGCACCAGCCTCAGATCCATCATCGACGGTGATTACGAAACGCCGATCAACGCGCTCGAACGGCGCGACGAAATCGGCGACATCGCCCGTTCGGCGGAAATTTTCCGTGATTCCGTGAAGGAAAAACGCAAGCTCGAGCAGGAGGCGGAAGCCAATCTGCGTCTGCATGAAAACGAGGTCCGCGAGCGTGAATCTGCCACCCGGGCCGAACGGGACCGCATGCAGGCGGCCGTAGAGGCCCTGGCCGACGGGCTGAACCGCCTTGCCGATGGCGATCTGCAAGTGGTGATCGACAAGCCCTTCCCGCAGGACATGGAGCGCCTGAAGAGCGACTTCAACCAGGTCACGACCCGGCTCAAAAATGTCATGTCGGAAATCTCCGCCAATTCGCACTCGATCCTGGCCAACAGCGTCGAAATGCGCGTGGCAGCCGACGATCTGGCGCGCCGTACCGAACAGCAGGCCGCCTCGCTGGAAGAAACCTCCGCCGCCCTGAACCAGGTCACGCAGACGGTGCGCACATCGGCGGAGCGCGCCGAACATGCCAGCCAGATGGTGGAAAAGGCAAAGGATTATGCCGAGGAATCGGCCACTGTTGTCGGCGAAGCCATGTCGGCCATGGAGCGCATCCAGTCGGCAACCGGCGAGATCGGCAAGATCATCAACGCCATTGACGAGATCGCCTTCCAGACCAACCTGCTGGCGCTGAATGCCGGTGTGGAAGCAGCCCGCGCCGGTGACGCTGGCAAGGGCTTTGCCGTTGTCGCGCAGGAAGTGCGCGCCTTGGCCGGACGCGCCGCTGACGCCGCCCGCGATATCAAGACGCTTGTCGGCAAATCCAATGACGAAGTGCTGACCGGGGTGGACCTTGTGAAGGCCGCAGGCGACGCGCTGCATAGAATTGGTGAGGATGTTTTACGAATTAACGATCATGTTAAGTCGATCGTAACCTCGGCGCGCGAACAATCAGTGGGACTGAATGAAATCAATTCCGCCGTCGGTCAAATGGATCAGGTGACGCAACAGAACGCGGCCATGGTCGAGGAAACCAATGCGGCAAGCCATGCACTGGCCGGCGACGCCGAAAATCTCGGCAGGCTGGTCGGACAGTTCAAGACCGGCAGTGGCGCCAAACCCGCCACGGCCAAACCGCAGCCTGCAAGCGCGGCTTCCGCACCGAAGCCATCGCCTGCAAAGCAACTCATGAACAAGGTTGCGGGCGCATTCTCCAAGGGGACTGCCACACCGGCGAGAGCCGCGACAGCAGCCGCCACCGCAGCATCAACGGATCATTGGGAAGAATTTTGACCATGAGCAATGCCATCAAGCAGTCCGGGGCCTATCTGGAAATCGTGTCCTTCCATCTGGGTGACCAGGAATTCTGTATCGACATCATGGCCATCCGCGAAATTCGCGGCTGGGCGCCCGTCACCCCCATGCCGCACACGCCGCCCTATGTTCTGGGGCTGATCAACCTGCGCGGCGCGGTGATCCCGGTCATCGACATGGCCTGCCGCCTGGGCATGCGCATGACGGAACCGTCGGAGCGCTCGGCCATCATCGTCACCGACATCGCTGGCAAGCTGGTCGGCCTGCTGGTGGAACAGGTTTCCGACATGATGACCATTCGCAGCGAAGACCTGCAGCCGCCGCCGGAAATCATTCCGGAAGCCCAGCGCGCCTTCTCGCGCGGCATCGTGGCGCTGGAAAAGTCCATGGTCTGCTTCCTCAACCTGGACACGGTCATCGCCGACGAACTGGCGCACGCCGCCTGATACGGCAGCCCCGCTCCCAAACGTCAGGAAGGCCGCTGAAAGCGCCTCTGATGCGAGAGCGTGGATACGCCTTTATATCAACCGTCCGGATCGGAGTGATGGCCCGATCCGGCGGCGTTTTGCTTTGAGCATCAACGCCGATGGTGATTGTTTCTTTTTTGGGCCAAAGAAGAGCGGGAAGCCCACAGGCTGTGCACCACGTCTCAGGCAAAGATTGATCCTGAAAGCAAAAAATGAAAATCGCCCTGGATGGCGTCCGGGCGATTTTCCTGATCCGTCGGAGAACGGACCTTTCTTGGCAGAGCCCTTGCAGACAGCGACATCATCACCGCCACAAGATGCATTGCCACTTTGCACCATCTCAAAGCTTGCATAAAGTGACAGGATACGCCAAATCCTGTCCACATCCGGGAGCATTCTGACCTTTTTTGGTTCTTCGCCTGGTTGCACCCCCGGAAAAATACGGGGAACAGATTTCACCGTTGGCAAGACAGGCTTTCAGCCCAAAGATCAAGGCTTGCCGTTTTTCCAGCTGACCTGCTGGTTGAAAAGCGGCACGGTCGAGATGGCCATCTTGGCGGAGCCGTTCACCACCTGCCGCGAATGGGCAAGATAGATCAGCGTATCGTTCTCCTTGTCATAGATGCGGTTGACCACCAGGCTCTTCCAGATCAGGGACCGACCCTGCTTGAAGACCTCCTCCCCGCCCTTGGAGAGATTGATGTCGCCGATCTCGATCGGCCCGGTCTGACGGCAGGCAATGGAGTTGTTGGACGGGTCTTCAAACCAGTTGCCCTTGTGCAGGCGGTCGATCAGCGAACGGTCGAAATAGGTGACATGGCAGGTCACGCCCTTGACGCCGGGATCTGTTACGGCCTCCACGACAATGTCATTGCCCACCCAGTCCACGCCCACCTTACCCACTTCATCGGCATGGGCCGGAAGAAAAGACAGACCGGACAGAACAGCCGCCGCAGCGGTCAATTTGATCATGCGCATTGCAAAGCTCCCGTTTCGTCACAGGTGAGAGAAGATATCCTTCGGCAAACCGGCAGCCCCCGGTCTCTCCTCAACACGTTTTTATATGCAGGAAGCAACAAGACGTTCAGCAAGACAAGTGGTTCCACCATCGTGCTTGACATTCTGAAACGGCATCTCATTATCATCGAATGATGATGTATCTGTCTTCCACACTTGTGACCATGACCACCGTCCCAGTCCGGGGACGGGGCTATCGTCGCATGCGCTGACGCAAGACGATTATCCCCGCAACCCCGCCGCAGCGGGGTTTGCCACGGCACCTGCTCCGGCTTTTCCAAGGAGCCAGAATGTCAGCCTTTCCTTCTCATGCCCAGCCCGGTGCCAACGCCTGCGTCATTCGCGCCAGTATTCCTGCCGATGCGAGCGGGTTGGCTGCATTACACAATCTTCCTGGTTACAGACAGGGAACCCTGCGAATTCCCTTTCACACCGAAGCGGAGCTGCGGAGGCGATTGGAATCAAAGCCCCCGGAAGTGACCACCCTGCTCGCAGAGATCGACGGCCAGATCGTCGGCGATATCGGCATGACGCGGTTCACCGGTCGCCGCAATCACGTCGCAACGATCGGCATGGGGGTGCATGATGATTTCCAGCGGCGAGGCATTGGCCGGGCGCTGCTCTCGGCAATCATCGATCTTGCCGATAACTGGCTGAACATCACCCGGCTGGAACTGACGGTTTACACGGATAACGCCGCCGCCATCGGCC
Source organism: Allorhizobium paknamense (assembly GCF_030815125.1). Lineage (GTDB taxonomy): Bacteria > Pseudomonadota > Alphaproteobacteria > Rhizobiales > Rhizobiaceae > Allorhizobium > Allorhizobium paknamense. Next base: position 457,359 of record NZ_JAUSWH010000002.1, on the reverse strand, counting down.
TCTATCAGAGCTTCGGCTTCGAGCAGGAGGGCCTGCACCGCGCCTTCGCCTTCAGAAACGGCATTTTTGTCGATGCCCTGGCGATGGCGCGACTTTAGTTTCTAGAGCATGTCGCGCAAAAGTGTGCAGCGGTTTTGCGATAACGACATGCTTTTAAACAAGACCTTAAAGCACGTTGCATGAGGCTGATAAGCCGCAACGTGCTTTAATGTTTTCTTTGGTATTTTTTGGAAAACCGGGTTCCGCTTTTCCCTTACAAACTCCAGAGGATTGTCCAGGGAAAAGTGCGTAGCGGTTTGCTGTCCAAACATGCGTAAAGACAGAGAGTCGGAGCGTTTCAGTGTTTCCGTGAAGGACTGAAACGCTCCAGGATAACTCATCGTTCGGCTTGAGCGGGGAGTGGAATTCTGCCGATCCCCCCACCGGGTTTCGCCAGCACACACGCCCAAAACGCCGCTTGTACCGGCACCTCCCCGCATCTTTTAACCCTTCACCGAAATTCTCCCTGTACTTCGCGAGGATTGCGCTTTAGGAAGACACCAAAATATGCCGCCCGCCCGGCTTTTTATGCCGTGGGCCTGCTGCCACTCATTTCGAAAGATGAACCGATGACGAATTTTGACGGCATCGTCCCGGCAATTGCCGAGGCCTTGCTGAAACGCGGCTATGAGACCCTGACCCCCGTCCAGCAGGCCATGCTGAACGATGATCTCGACGGTCAGGATGCGCTTGTCTCCGCGCAGACCGGCTCCGGCAAGACCGTGGCCTTCGGCCTTGCCATGGCCTCTGGCCTGCTGGAAGGCCGCGACCGCTTTGGCCGCGCGGGCCCGCCGCTGGCGCTGGCCATTGCCCCCACCCGCGAACTGGCCTTGCAGGTAAAGCGGGAGCTGGAATGGCTCTACGAAATGACCGGCGCGACCATCGCCTCCTGCGTGGGTGGGATGGATATCCGCAATGAGCGCCGGGCGCTGGAGCGTGGCGCGCATATCGTCGTCGGCACGCCGGGCCGCTTGCGTGACCACATTACCCGCAACGCGCTCGACCTTTCCGATCTGCGCGCCGTGGTGCTGGACGAGGCCGACGAAATGCTGGACCTCGGCTTCCGTGAGGATCTGGAATTCATTCTGGAGCAGGCGCCTGAAGATCGGCGCACGCTGATGTTCTCGGCCACCGTGCCCCGCGCCATTGCCGATCTCGCCCGCAGCTATCAGAAACCGGATGCGCGGCGCATCGAAACCGCTGCCGAAAAGAAGCAGCATGTCGATATCGATTACCGCGCCATGCTGGTTTCCCCGGCTGACAAGGAAAACGCCATCATCAACGTACTGCGCTTCTATGAAGCCCGCAACGCCATCGTTTTCTGCTCCACCCGCGCCAATGTGAACCATCTGACGGCGCGGCTGCACAATCGCGGTTTTTCGGTCGTCGCCCTCTCCGGCGAGCTTTCCCAAAACGAGCGCACCCATGCACTGCAGGCCATGCGCGATGGCAGGGCGCGGGTCTGCATCGCCACCGATGTCGCCGCCCGCGGGATCGATCTTCCGGGTCTGGAACTGGTCATCCATGCCGATCTGCCTACCAATTCCGAAACCCTGCTGCATCGTTCCGGCCGCACGGGCCGCGCCGGCAACAAGGGCGTTTCCGCACTGATCGTGCCGGTCAACCTGCGCCGCAAGGCAGAGAGGCTGCTGGATGGCGCCCATGTGCGTCCCGCATGGGTCTTGCCGCCAAGCGCCGACGAGGTTCTGGCCCGTGACGACGAGCGCCTGCTGGCGGACGCGACGCTGGCCGAGACCGTTGGCGAGGACGAGGCCGAGATGGTGCAGCGCCTGCTGGCCGAACATGGCGCGGAAAAGCTTGCCGCCGCCTTCATCCGCAATTATCGCGGTAGCCGTTCCGCGCCTGAGGATCTGGTGCCGGTTACCGTCGATGCGCCGAAGCGTCCGCGCCGCGAGCGGGATGAATTTGCCGCCGATGGCAGGGAAGTGCCGCCGCATCGCGAAAGCCGCCCCCGGGACGCCTTCGGCCCCAGCCGCTGGTTTTCGCTTTCGGTTGGCCGCCGCCAGAATGCCGAGCCGCGCTGGCTGATCCCCATGCTATGCCGCAATGGCCAGATCACCAAGGCCGAAATCGGCGCAATCAAGATGCAGCCGGAAGAAACCTTCGTGGAGATTGCCGAGGATGGCGTGGATCAGTTCCTCTCCTCCATCGGCCCGAACAAGATGCTTGAGCGCGGCATTCAGGTGCGCCCGCTGAAGGGCATGCCGGATTTCTCCGCGCCGCCCAAGGCACCGCGTGATCGCAAGCCCTATGGCAATCGCGACAATGGTGATAGCCGTCCCGCCAGCCGTCCCGCCAAGTCGCAGGGCCGCTTTAAGGACGATCTCGCCCGCACCGACGCAGAGGTCTGGGGCGATGCACCGAGCGCAAAGCCGCGCCGCGATGATTGGAAGCCCAAGGGCGATCGCCCGGCCAAGCCCTTCAAGGGCGGCAAGCCGAAATTCGATGATCGCGGCCCGGCTGCGGACCGCAAGAAGCCGCGCAAGAGCAAGCCGAACGGCTGATGATGATGCTGATGGAACTCTCTGGCCGCCTCAACACTTTAAGCGGCCAGAGGATGTTTCATGCAGACATATCAGAGCGAGGCACACCGAAAATCCGCAACGGACGATCTGAGGGCAGACACGCATAAGCCCTCCTCATCGCTGCATCTCAGCGGGTTGGCCCGGGGGCTGGCGGGATCTCTGCTCTTCTCCCTTCCCATGCTGATGACCATGGAAATGTGGTTTCTCGGCTTTTACATGGATCGCTGGCGGCTGATCCTGCTGCTGGTGATCAACCTTCCCCTTCTCATTCTATTGGCCCGGCGCATCGGCTTCGAGCGTACCGTCAGCTGGACGGATGCTGCTCGCGACGCTGTGATCGCCTATGCGCTCGGCATCATCGCCAGCGCCATGATTCTTGCCGTTTTCGGAGTCATAACCTTCGATATGTCGGTGAGTGAATGGCTCGGCAAGATCGCCATACAGGCCGTGCCGGCCAGCATTGGCGCCATGCTGGGGCGCAGCCAGCTGGGCCAGCACCAGGAAAGCGAGGAAGACGATGACGCAACGGAAGCGAACACCAGAGCATTTCCAGAAAAAGTGGAAGCCGGTTTTCCCTCCGGAAATGCGCGTAAACGATCTGAGGAAACCAGCTATGCGGTGGAACTGGCGATGATGGCGGTCGGGGCGCTGTTTCTGGCTTTCAACATGGCGCCCACCGAGGAGATGATCCTGATCGCCTACAAGATGACGCCCTGGCATGCGCTGGCGCTGATGATCCTGTCCATTCTGCTGATGCACGGCTTCGTCTACGCGCTTTCCTTTCCCGGCGGCCATCGGCTGGAAAAGGGTGTGCCCGGCTGGCATGCGCTGATCCGCTTCACCTTGCCCGGCTATGTCGTGGCGCTGGCGATCAGCGCCTATCTGCTCTGGAGTTTTGGCCGGCTGGATGACACCGCCGCCTTCGAAATGGCCATGGCCACCATTGTGCTCGGCTTTCCCGCCGCCCTTGGCGCCGCCGCGGCCCGCCTGATTTTATAGGAGTGCTCCCATGACGATGACACACCATGGCGTGCAGACCGAAAAGCCGACGCCGCACCGGCTGGAATGGACCACGGGCTTGATCTCCACCCTTCTCGTGGCTGGCCTGTTCGGCTGGGTGGGCTATGAAGCCTTAACCGCGGCCAGCGTCCCACCGGACTTGACCGTCCATGCGCTGTCCACCGAACACCTTCCCTCCGGCTGGCGCGTGACCTTCGAGGTGAAGAACCACGCCCCGAGCACCGCCGCAAGCGTGGAAATTCGCGGCGAAATTCTGGAGAGCGGCCAGCCGGTGGAAGAATCGGAAGTCACCTTCGACTATGTGCCCGGCCATTCCAAATCCACCGGCTCGCTCAGCTTCATTCGCGACCCGAACGGCAAATCCTTAAGGCTCCGCGCCGTTGGCATGGCAGAACCTTGATGTCTTCCGGGCTTTTCCTCTGATCGATATCGATCCTTGGAGAAAACCCCTCAACACATTACCGGGACGTGAGCGTGTATTGGCCGAGATTGCAGAGATCGACCTTGCTCATCAGGTCGTAATAGCCGGAATCCTGCTCCATCTCACCCAGTACGCCATATTTGCAGGTGCCGTCATTCGGAACGGTGACAATACGGCTCTTGTTCTTGCCGACGCTGTGACCATTCAGCACCTCCACCTTTCCGCCGGTGCCGTCAAGAGACCGGAAGGTCAGGCGAACGATGGCCGAGTCGGTCTTGTTGACGAACAGGAAGCGATGGCTGCCGGAGGCCTTGGCGGGTGCCTTGGCATTCGTTGAGGCAGCAGAAGCCGTCGAGACCATGGCGAGCGACGCCAGGCCAACAGCCAAACCCATGAATAAACGCATAATGTCCCCATGAAACCCGTGCTGCGCAAACCAGGGGCGGTGTGACATCGGCACGAAAAGAGATTAAACCCAAAGCGCCCCTCCCGATGCCCCTCGGCGGCAGCGCCCACCTGCATAATTCCTTAAATCGGAATCGATTTAAGGTGAAAATTATGCAGCACATTTAAAGTCCTACAGCGTCCTTTGTGCGTTTGATAAAACGCACGGCGCTGTAGCGCAGATTTTCCCTGCGCAGTGAAAGAGATGCATCTGAACATGGAACATTGCAAGAGAGGTAGTGGAACAAAATCACCCCGTGCCGGAAAGCGTGAACGTCCCGTTGCAACCACCCGTTCAGACCATGATCACCCGCCGATCAAGGCCAGCCACTCATCTTCCGTCATGACGCTCACGCCAAGCTCGCGGGCCTTGTCCAGCTTGGAACCGGCGCCAGGACCCGCCACGACATAATCGGTCTTCTTCGATACCGATCCCGCCACCTTGGCGCCCAGTCCTTCCGCCCGCGCCTTCGCCTCGTCACGGGTGAACCGTTCCAGCGAGCCGGTGAAGACCACGGTCTTGCCCGCCACAGGGCTGTCACCCACAGCTTGCGCCTCCGCATCCTGCGGAGTCACCTCGTCCAGCAGACGCGACACCACTTCCAGATTGCGGGGCTCCTTGAAAAATTCGACGATGGAGGCGGCCACCACCTCGCCAATGCCTTCAATGGCGTTCAGCTCATTCCAGGCCTCGCCGAATTTCGGAGCCGCCGCCTGCATGGCCTCGGAAAAATGCGCGTAGGAGCCGTAGGAGCGCGCCAGAAGCTTGGCCGTCGTCTCGCCCACATGGCGAATGCCGAGCGCGAAGATGAAGCGGTTCAGCGCGATTTCACGGCGCGCATCGATGGCATCGAACAGCTTGCGGACACTGACACGCCCGAAGCCCTCGATATTCTCCAGCTTGGCCAGTGACGTTTCCTGGCGTTTTTTCAGGGTGAAGATATCCGGCGCGGTGCGGATCATCAGCGCCGGATCCTCGCTCTCGAAGAAGAAATCCACCTGCTTCGTGCCCAGCCCTTCGATGTCGAAGGCATTGCGCGAGACGAAATGCTTGATGTGCTCCTTAGCCTGGGCCGAACAGACGAAACCGCCCGTGCAGCGGGTGACGGAATCGAGCTTGCCGGTCTTTTCGTTGCGCTCCCGCACCGCATGGCTGCCGCAGACCGGGCAGGTCTTCGGAAAGTCATAGGCCACCGCATCATCGGGCCGCTTCTCCAGCACCACGTCCAGCACCTGCGGAATCACATCCCCGGCCCGCTGCACGATCACCGTATCGCCGACGCGAATATCATGCCCCTCGGGGCGGATGCGCTCGCCGCTATTGCCAATCCCCAAAATGTAATCGGCATTGTGCAGCGTCGCATTGGTCACCACCACGCCGCCGACGGTGATCGGCTCCAGCCGCGCCACGGGTGTCAGCGCGCCGGTGCGACCCACCTGGATGTCGATCTTCTCCACCCGGGTAAAGGCCTGCTCCGCCGGAAACTTGTGCGCCGTTGCCCAGCGCGGCGAGCGCGAACGAAAGCCCAGCCGCGCCTGCAAATCCAGGCGGTCCACCTTGTAGACAACGCCATCGATATCGTAATCCAGATCGGCGCGCTGAAGCCCGATCTCGCGGTAATGGGCGAGGATCTCCTCCACCGAGGTCAGCCGCCGCGTCAGCGGATTGACCGGAAAGCCCCAGCGCCGGAACACCTCCACCATGCCATGCTGGGTATCGGCAGGCATCTCGCTCATTTCCCCCCAGGCATAGGCAAAGAAGCGCAGCTTGCGGCTGGCCGTCACCTTGGCGTCCAACTGGCGCAGCGAGCCTGCGGCGGTGTTGCGTGGGTTCACATAGGTCTGCTTGCCTTCCGCCTCCATCTGGGCGTTCAGCGCCAGAAAGTCGCTCTTGGCCATATAGACTTCGCCGCGCACCTCCACCACATCCGGCGCATCCTCCGGCAGTTCGGTGGGGATTTCCTTTATGGTGAGAATATTGGCAGTGACATTTTCACCCGTCGTGCCATCGCCACGCGTGGCCGCCGTCTTCAGCTTGCGGCCCTCATAGCGGATCGACATGGAAAGCCCATCGATCTTCGGCTCGGCGGTAAAGGCAATGGAGTTGTCCGGCATCTGGCCAAGGAAGCGATAGACCGAGGCAACGAAATCCTGAACGTCCTCATCCGAAAAGGTGTTGTCCAGCGACAGCATGGGCCGTGCATGGGTAATCTGCGCAAACACACCCGTGGGCGCTGCTCCCACGCGCTGCGAAGGACTATCCGTGCGCACCAGTGTGGGAAACTGCGCTTCGATGGCATCGTTGCGGCGCTTCAGGGCGTCATAATCGGCGTCGGAAATCTCCGGCTGGTCCTTGCCGTGATAAAGCGCGTCGTGATGGGCGATCTCGGCGGCAAGCCGCTGAAGCTCCACCCGCGCCGCATCTTCGGTCAGCTTTTCTACCGGGATCAGTTCGTCTGCCATCGAAGTCTCCAGAATTTGCTGTCTGGTCATAACCGAAAATCGGCTGAGGAAAAGTCCTATTCCTCAGCCTCGATCACCTCTTCCAGATTGATCCAGGCCTTGAGCGGCAGATGGTCGGAGGCAAGCCGGGCCAGCGGGCTGTCATGCACGGCAATTTCGGAGAGCACGCTTGGCCGATTGGTGAGAATACGGTCCAGCGCCAGCACCGGCAGGCGCGCAGGAAAGCTGGGGACCGGCGGCGGCAGCGGGCCAAAGACCGGCTCCAGCCGCGTCAGCGCCGAGCCCGCCCCCAGCCGCCACTCATTGAAATCGCCCATCAGCACGGTCGGGCAATCCTGCCTTTCGCGCATCAGGCTCAGAATAAAATCCGCCTGCTGGCGGCGCGCCCAGCGCAACAGGCCGAGATGGGCGGCGATAATGCGCAATTCCCGGCCAGCACCCAGATCGATCTCCGCAACCACTGCGCCGCGCGGCTCCAATCCCGGTAGTACGAAGGGCCGCACATCGCGCACCATGCCCTCGCGAAACAACAGCACATTGCCGCGCCAGCCATGGGAGCGCGGCATGCCGGAGACCGGCACCCGCGTCAGCCCCATTTCATTATAGAGCCTGCTCATATCCAGCAGGCCCACGCGGTCGCCGAAACGGCGGTCGGCTTCCTGCAAGGCAATCACATCCGGGGCAATCTCGCGGATCACCTGCATCACCCGGTCGGGATCGAAGCGGCGGTCTGTCCCCACGCATTTGTGGACATTGTAAGAGGCCACGAGCAGGCCGGGCCGCTTTTCCGAAGCCACGGCCATCACCGGGCGGCCCCTGCGGTTGCGAAAGGAATTCAGCATTTGCGCCGTCAGGCTATGATCAGGCTTTTTCATCTATGGCATCATGGACCGTCAAAGGAAGGCCGCGCTCCTCTTCTGAACATCACACGCATTTACAAATAGGGCGAACCGAGCCAGAGCACGCGCTCCAGAAGCCGCACGGCAAAGGGGCGGCGGCGCAGGGCATCCAGCGTCACCTCCTCGGCGCCCTCGCGGCTTGCGGCAATCCGGCGCTCCACGAAACCGGCAAAGTCCTCGTCATAAACTTCAAGATCGATCTCGAAGTTCAATCTGAGCGAACGCGAATCCAGATTGGAGGAGCCGATATAGGCCCAGCGCCCATCCACCACCAACAGCTTCGAATGATCGAAGGGCCCGGCAGAACGGTAAATCCGGCAGCCATCCCGGAGGATGGGCTCGAACTGCGCATTCATAGCGCGGCTGACGATGGCGAGATTGTTCTTGGAAGGAACCACGATCTCCACCTGCACCCCTCGGCGCGCCGCCGTGACCAGGGCGGAGAGAAAGATATTGTCCGGCAGAAAATAGGGCGACTGAATGCGGATGGACTTTTCGGCCACGGAAAACGCCCCCATCAGCATGCGGTGATTGGCCTCCAGATTGGCATCCGGCCCGGAGGCAACGGCGCGCATGAAGGGGGCAGTCCCCGCCTCGCCTGCGGAGAGGCGAATGCGCCAGGGCTCCCCCTTCAGCACCTCGCCGGTTTCGAAATGCCAATCATCGGCAGCCACGGCGAAGAGATCGGCCACCACGGGACCCGTGACCTTGAAATGGGTATCATGGGCGGCATCCGGCCCGCAGAAAGCATCGCGCACATTCATGCCGCCCATGAAGGCCACGGCGCCATCCACCACCATGATCTTGCGGTGGGTGCGCATATTCGCATAGGGCAGACGCAGGCCGGTGATCACCTGACCGTTAAAGGCGGCAACCGTGACGTCTCCCTCTTCCAGATAACTCAGAATGCTCGGCACGCTGTAGCGCGCGCCAACGGCATCCACCAGCACCCGCACGGTCACCCCGCGTTTGCGCGCCGCAATCAGCTTGTCAGCCAGCCAGCGGCCTATCCGGTCCCTGTCGAAAATATAGGTTTCCATCAAAATGCTATGTTCGGCCTGATCGATGGCCTGCCCCATCGCCTCATAGGCCGCATCGCCGCTTTCCAGCGGTGTCAGCCGGTTGCCGGAGGTCAGCACCCGTCCGCATACCGTATCCCCCAGGCGGCGCAGCGATTCCAGCCGTTCGCCGAAGGCCGTTTCCACCCCGCCGGGATCGATGGCGTAATGCGCCAGCACCTCCCCCAGTCGGCTGCGCCGCATATTGCGCCGCGCCACGAAATTCGCCCGCCGAACCCGGTTGATACCGACAATGCCATAAATCAGCGCGCCGATAATCGGCGAAAGAATGATCACGCCCACCCAGGCAATGGCCGAGCGCACATCGCGCTTGGTCATGGCCACATGCACCGCCGCCACCGTGCCAAGAAGCGTGGAGAGCACCGCCAGAATATGCGGCCAATAGGTCTGGAGAAGATCAAACATCGCTCACCGTTAAATGGTTGAGCGCAAAGGGAAGAGGCCGAAAACGCTGCATATGCCTGAGACGCCGAACCCCATGATCTTGTTCCCTCTCACTGCTGCGCGAACATCTCGAACAAGATCGGCATGAAACGGGAAAAGATCAATGGTCTCCGGCCAGAAGCTTGGCGGCGGCGGCGCGGGCCTCGTCGGTCACCTGAGCACCGGCCAGCATGCGGGCTATTTCCTCGCGGCGGTGATCGGGGCCGATAGTGGCCACCTGGGTGGCGATCCGCTCACCGCCGGAACTGGCCGGTCCCTTGGAAATCAGGAGATGCGTGGCCGCCCGCGCCGCCACCTGCGGCGCATGAGTGACCGAAAGAACCTGCACGCGGTCCGACAGGCGTTTCAACCGCTGGCCGATGGCATCCGCCACAGCGCCGCCCACGCCGGTATCGATCTCGTCGAACACCAGCGTCGGCGCCGACCCGCGATCGGCCAGCGCCACCTTCAGCGCCAGCAGGAAGCGCGAAAGCTCACCACCGGAAGCGACCTTCATGATCGGACCAGGGCGCGTGCCCGGATTGGTCTGCACATGAAATTCGACAGTATCGATGCCTTCAGCGGCAGCATTGCCGGGATCGGCGGTGACATCCACCATGAAGCGGGCACGCTCCAGCTTCAGCGCCGGAAGTTCGGCCATCACGGCGTCCGCCAGGGCCGATGCCGCATTGCGGCGCTTGGCGGAGAGCGCTTCGGCAGCCTGATCGTAGACCGCCTTGGTCTCGGCCACGGCGGCCTCCAGCTTACCCAGCTTTTCTTCACCGGCATCGAGATCGGCCAGATCGGTGATCATCTTTTCCGCCAGAGCCGGCAGATCCGCCACCGAAACGGAGAATTTGCGGCCCGCAGCCCTCAGCGCAAACAGGCGCTCTTCCACCCGCTCCAGTTCACGCGGATCGAACTCGGTGCGGCGAAGTGCTGCCTCCACCTCCATCTGGGCACTGGAGAGCGTATCGAGCGCCGTGCCGAGCAGTGATACCGTCTCTTCCAGCAGGCCCGGGGCTTCGCCACTCTTACGCTCCAGCCGCCGCATCAGTGAGGCAATCATCGGCACGGGGCTGGCATTGCCGTTCAGGAATTCAGACGCCTCGGCAATATCACCGGCAATACGTTCGGACTTCTGCATCTGGGCGCGGCGTTCGGCCAGTTGCTCTTCCTCGCCATCCTGCGGGCTCAGGCCTTCCAGCTCTTCCACGGCGGCGCGCAGGTAATCGGCCTCGCGGGCTGCGGCCTCCACCTTGGCGCGGTGGGTTTTGAAGGCACGCTCGGCCTCGCGCCAGCGGCGATAACGCTCGCCCAGCGCCTCGGCCTCTTCCGTCAGTCCGGCAAAGGCATCCAGCAGAATGCGATGAGCCGCCGTATCCACCAGCGCCCGGTCATCGTGCTGGCCATGAATTTCCACGAGATGCTGTCCGGCTTGCCGCATCAACTGCACGCTGACCGGCTGATCGTTCACATAGGCGCGGGTGCGGCCATCGGCGGATTGAACACGGCGGAAAATCAGATCGCCATCGTCATCGATGCCGTTTTCCCGCAGCAGCAGCCGGGCCGGATGGTTCATGCCGACATCGAAGACGGCAGTCACTTGCCCCTTGTCCTCGCCATGGCGCACCAGACCACCATCACCGCGCCCGCCAAGCGCCAGCGAAAGGCTATCGAGCAGAATGGATTTGCCCGCGCCGGTCTCACCGGTCAGCACGGAAAGGCCCTGCGAAAAGCCAAGGTCCAGCCTTTCGATCAAGACAATGTCACGGATCGAAAGCTGGACCAGCATGGCGTTTCACGTCTCTTGTGGGGCTCAAGGAAAATCAGGTGGCCGAATCGCCGAGCAGCAGCTTCTTGCCTGCGCGCGAAATCCAGGATTCCTGATTTTCACGCGGCTCAAGACCGCCGCCCTTCAGCAGGTTGAAGCTATCCTGATACCACTTGCTGTCCGGATAGTTGTGGCCGAGCACGGCAGCAGCGGTCTGGGCTTCCTGCACCACGCCAAGGGCGTAATAAGCCTCGACCAGACGCGCCAGCGCCTCTTCGATCTGGTTGGTGGTCGGATATTTCTCAACCACAGTGCGGAAGCGCTGGATAGCGGCGAGATATTCCTTACGCTCCAGATAGTAACGGCCAACCTGCATTTCCTTGCCGGCCAGTTGGTCGCGGGCGAAGCGGATCTTTACCTGCGCGTCCTGCACATATTCAGAGCTCGGATAGTTATCGACCACCTTCTGCATGGCTTCGATGGTGCGGGCGGAGAATTTCTGATCCTGCGTGACGGAGGGAATCTGCCGCCAGTTGGAAAGACCGATCAGATACTGCACATAGGCCGAATCCTTCGATTCGGGATAGAGCGTCATGTAACGATTGCCGGTGGAAATGGCTTCCGTGTACTTGGCCTGGCGATACTTCACGAAGGTGCTCATCACCAGCGCCTTCTGCGACCAGTCGGAGAAGGGATTCTGCTTGTCGACGGCGTCGAACTTGCGGCCCGCTTCTGCGAGGTTACCGGCCTTGATGTTTGCGAGGCCCTGATTGTAAAGCGTTTCCGGCGGGTCGGTCTCAGCGGCCAGCTTGGTGATATCAATGTCCTTGTCGGTCTGGCAGGCGGTGATGAGACCCGCCGTGCCCACAAGGGTAAGGCACAGGGTCAGCATCCGCGCCGATTGATAGACCATGGAAGACTTCACTTCACTCATACGACAGATCCCGATTGCAGCGGCGCTTCTCCAGCCCTCGCCTTCGCAAGGCGTTTTAGCCATAAAGCCAGTATGAGGGCAACGCAATGGTCATGCTTTCATACATTTTTATGGCCGTGAAACTTTCTTCACCTTTATTTTCGCGGAAAAGCTGCGGTGAAAACAAAAAAAGGGCGCTCAGGGCGCCCTTTTCGAATCAATAGGTCACGTCATGCGCTCCAGGGCGCAAAACCCGGCTCACTCACGGCGACAAATTCGCGGGCACGCGCCTGCGCGGACCGTGCACCGGGGGCTTCCACAACTTCATAAGCGGTCGCGTCAGACAGAAGCGCCTTCAGCGCCATGGAATTGACCTTATGGCCGCCGCGATAGGAGCGATAGCAGCCGATGAACTGCGCACCCGCAAGCGCCAGATCGCCGACGGCATCCAGCGTCTTGTGACGGGCGAATTCATCGGCGTAACGCAGCCCTTCGACGTTTACGACCTTGTCGTCGTCGGAGATGACCACGGAGTTTTCCAGCGAGGAGCCCAGTGCCAGACCGGCAGCCCACAGGCGTTCGACATCGCGCATGAAACCGAAGGTGCGGGCACGCGACAATTCCGTCTTGAAGGTTTCCGCCGTCAGATTGCCCTTCCAGCCCTGGCGGCCGATCAGTGCGCAATCGAAATCGATTTCCACTTCGAACCGCGTGCCGTCAAATGGACGAAATTCGCCCCACGAAGCGCCATTTTCCACCCGTACCGTCTTCAAGACGCGAATGTAACGGCGCTTGACGCCAAGGCTCATGATACCGGCCTGCTCGATCGCGTCGATATAAACAGCGGAGCTGCCATCCATGACCGGCGTTTCCGGACCATCGACCTCGATGATCAGATTGTCGATGCCAAGGGCATAAATGGCGGCCATGACATGCTCGACGGTCGCAACCCAATGGTCCGGGGAGAAGCCGAGAACAGTGCTGAGATCGGTATTGCCGACCTGCGAAGACACGGCCTTGAGTTCCGTGACCCGGCCATCGGCATGCTGGCGGTGAAAGACAATGCCGGTACCGGCTTCGGCAGGCAGGAAACTCATCGTGACAGGCTGGCCGGAATGCACGCCGGTTCCCTTGAGGGTCGCCGGTTGAGCGATAGTGGTCTGGAAGCTCAGCAATCCGATTGCCATGGATACTCTACCTTTCAAAACCGCGGAGGATCAGCTCCACCGCGAAATTCCCAAGCGTTCCTTACTGTTCCCGACAGCAGCGATAACGCACTTCGTTATCCGGGATATACGGTTTGACACGCAACAATCCAAATCAATGTTTCTTTCCGATTGTTACGAAGTCATCCGCTTGAAAAAACACAAAAAAACTGTGGATATATTTCGTGATGGAACACAAAAACCCAGGCCGTGAGGCCTGGGTTTCAAGAATGCGTCCAAAACGGAGAGGCAGGCGTCTCCCCGGATTTTCTCAGTTCGACTGGCGGCGCAGGAAGGCCGGAATTTCCAGCTGGTCGTCATCATGGCCCATGCGCGACTGCGGCACGGCGCGGCCCTGATCGTCGAGGTTGCCACGGCGCGGCGCATAGAGGCTTGCCTCTGCCGACAGCGGACGGCGCGGCTGCTGGGCCGGGGCGGCAGGCGCGGCCTGGGCTTCCGGTGCTGCTTCCTCACCCCGGCCAAGCGAGGAGGTGATGCGGCGCAGAAGACCCATCGGACCCCGCTCTTCCGTTGCCTGCTGGGCAGCGGGCTGGGTGCGATGATCGATTTCCGCCTGAACGACCGGCGGGAAATCCTCGACCTTCGGCATGCGCACCTGCTCGGACGGACGCAGGTTGATGCTCGGCTCCTGGCGAACCGGCTGCTGCATCGGCGCCTGCGGCATGGCCGGGCGGCTCATGACCGGCGGGGCAACAGGTTCGGGCTGACGGGCAACCGGCGGCTCGGACACGTTGAAACCGGAGAACAGCTTGCTCTGCGGGCGGAAGTCATCTGCCGGGGCAGCGGCCTGCGGAGCCGGTGCGGGCTGAGCGGCCTGGGCCTGCTGCATGGCAGCCTGACGGGCAACGGCGATTTCCAGTTCGCGCTCCAGTTCGGCCTCGGCGGCGCGGATCTGGTCGGCAACCGGATCGGCAGCGCGCGGAGCGGCAACCGGGGCGCTCATGACAGGCGCCGGAGCGGGCTGCATGACGGGAGCCGGTGCAGGCTGCGGAGCCGGGGCGGCAGCGACCGGAGCCGGAGCCGGCTGGGCCGGAATGGCAGCGGACGGACGGATGATCGGCTTGGCAGCCATTGTGCGCATTTCAGCGCCGCGGGCTTCAAGCGCATTGGCGGCGCGGTCGATGCCGGTGGCAACGACGGAGACGCGGATCAGGCCTTCCAGAGCTTCATCGAAGGTCGCACCGAGGATGATGTTGGCATCCGGATCGACTTCTTCGCGGATACGGGTTGCGGCTTCGTCCACTTCGAACAGCGTCAGGTCACGACCGCCAGTGATGGAGATCAGCAGGCCCTGCGCGCCCTTCATCGAGGTTTCGTCGAGCAGCGGGTTGGCAATGGCGGCCTCGGCGGCCTGCATGGCGCGGCCCGGACCGGATGCTTCGCCGGTGCCCATCATGGCGCGGCCCATCTCGCGCATCACCGAGCGAACGTCGGCGAAGTCGAGGTTGATCAGGCCTTCCTTGACCATGAGGTCGGTGATGCAGGCAACGCCCGAATAGAGCACCTGGTCGGCCATCGCGAAGGCGTCGGCGAAGGTGGTCTTGTCGTTGGCGATGCGGAAGAGGTTCTGGTTCGGAATGACGATCAGCGTATCGACAGACTTCTGCAGTTGTTCGATGCCCGATTCGGCCAGACGCATGCGGCGCGCGCCTTCGAAATGGAAAGGCTTGGTGACCACGCCGACCGTCAGGATGCCCTTGTTGCGGGCGGCCTGCGCCACGACAGGCGCCGCACCCGTGCCGGTGCCACCACCCATGCCGGCGGTGACGAAGCACATATGCGTGCCATTCAGGTGGTCGATGATCTCATCAATGCACTCTTCGGCAGCCGCGCGGCCGACTTCCGGCTGCGAACCGGCGCCGAGACCTTCGGTGACATTGGCGCCGAGCTGGATGATGCGCTCGGCCTTGGTCATGGTCAGCGCCTGGGCATCGGTATTGGCAACCACGAAATCCACGCCCTGGAGACCGGCGGTGATCATGTTGTTCACGGCATTGCCGCCACCGCCGCCAACGCCGAAAACGGTGATGCGCGGCTTCAGCTCGGTAATGTCCGGCTTGTGCAGATTGATGGTCATACTTTCCGTTCCTTCTTCCCTGGCCGCATCGCCCTGGCCAACGTCACTTCAGTTTGTCGCCGGATCCGGAAGCAAACCCGCTACACGCTTCCTGAACCCGCTCTTTTCTCATCTGGCCCGAATCGTCTCTCGACCGGCGGGCCGGTTCTTCAAAAACTTTCTTTCAGCCATTGTCCCACACGCATCATGCGGCTGTTGCCCGCGCCAGCGGAGAAAAATCCTCCCTGGCTCGCGGCAATTTCCTGATCGGCCACCTGCGGATAGATCATCAGACCCACAGCGGTCGAAAAGGCAGGGCCTTTCGCCGCAACCGGCAGGCCGGAGACACCCATGGGGCGGCCGATCCGGACGTTGCGGGCAAGCATGCGCCGCGCGACTTCCGGCAGACCGGTCAACTGGCTTGCGCCACCGGTCAGTACCACTCGCTTCCCGACCACCGGGCTGAAGCCCGAAGCGTGGATCCGGTCACGAATCATCTCCAGTGTCTCTTCAATACGCGCTTGAATGATTCGCGTCAGCAGGGAACGTGGCACTTGTGTCGGTAAATCGCGATCATCCTCGCCAATGGGTGGGATTGCGATCACATCACGCTCATCCGCGCCGTTGGCGAAGGCCGATCCATGCACCACCTTCAACCGCTCCGCATCCTCGATGCGGGTGGAAAGACCGCGCGCAAGATCGGTGGTGACGTGATGACCGCCAATGCCGATGGCATCGGTATGAATGAGCTTGCCTTCGGCAAAAACCGAAATGGTGGTGGTGCCGCCGCCCATGTCGATGGCCGCGCAGCCAAGCTCCACCTCGTCATCCACCAGCGCCGCAAGGCCGCTGGCATAGGGGGTTGCCACCAGCCCCTCGACCGTCAGATGCGCGCGGTTGATGCAAAGCTCCAGGTTTTTCAGCGCCGGACGCTCCGCCGTCACCACATGCATGTCCACGCCAAGCGTATCGCCAAACATGCCGAGCGGATCGCGAATGCCGCGCTCGCCATCCAGCGAATAGCCGGTGGCCAGCGAATGCAAAAGCACGCGCTCGCGGCGCTGCGACTGCTGGTTGGCCGCCGCCAGAACCCGACGCAGGTCGGCATTTTCCACTTCCTGCCCGCCCAGATCGATGGTGGCGGTGTAGACATCCGATTTGATACGGCCTGCAGAGACGTTGACGATCAGGCTGTCGACGGTAAGCCCCGCCATGCGCTCGGCGGCATCCACGGCCAGACGCACCACGCTTTCAACGGCATCAATATCGGCAATCACGCCGGATTTCATGCCGCGCGAACGCTGGTGGCCAATGCCGATGATTTCCACGTGATGGGTGCGGCCCGGCAGCACATCGCTTTCCTTGCGCGGCGTCAGCCGCCCGATCATGCAGACCACCTTGGTGGAGCCGATATCCAGCACCGACACCACATGCGCCCGCTTGGACGACAGCGGCTTCATGCGCGGCAGGCCGAAAGAAGAAGACCCGAATATGCTCATATCCGCTGCTCCGCCTGTTTGACGGCCTTGGTGCGGGCGGCAACCGCCGCCTGACGGCGCTGGTCGGCCTCGGGCGTCAACTGCACGGCCATGCGGTCGGGCAGACGCAGGTCCACGGCCAGGATGTCACGCTCCAGAAGCTTCTCTTCGCCTTCCATCCGCGCCAGACGGGCAAGGGCGGCCCCTACATCCTCTTCCGGCAGCTTCACGACCACGCCATTATCCAGATGCACATCCCAGCGACGGCTGGCGACGCGCACATAGGCCTTGATCCGCGCCTTGATCTCCGGCCAGCCATCGAAATCGGCATCCACGTCCTGGGCGGCGACTTCGGCATCGCGCCCCACGAACAGCGGCAGGCTGGCAAACTTGTTGTCACGCAGCGGCGCAATCACGCTGCCATTCTTCTCGATCAGCGACAGCTCCGAACCATGCTGCCAGATACCGTAGGCTTCCCGCTCCTTGACATTAACCTCGATGGTGCGCGGATAGATCTTGCGCACTTCCACGGACTGGATCCACGGCAGCTCGGAGACGCGACGGCGGGCCTCATCGGCATTGATCGCCACCAGCGAGGTCGTGCCATCGAGGCCGAGCGATTGCAGCACGTCGATTTCCGAGGTGTGAACATTGCCGGAGAGCTTGACGTCCTCGATGGCAAAGCCTGCCGTGGAGGTCATGGCCTGCTCGACCACCGGCCAATGGCCGCCCTGGACGATGCCGTAGCCGCCAACGGCCACGCAATAGGCGAGAAAGGACAGCTTGCCGAGATGATCGGGCACCGCAACCTTGCCGGCGCAGAGCGCAATCACGAAGCGCGCCACGCGGCGGAACGGACGCGGCAAAACCAGCCCCGCCTCATCGGCGAGCACGGCTGCCGGGCGCTCGCTCTTGCGCTTGCCACCCGATTTTTTGGCGCTTACCGAGAGCACGAAGCGTCCTCCACCATCCAGCTGCACAGTTCAGAAAAGGAAATACCGGCATGAGCGGCCATTTCCGGAACCAGCGATGTCGGCGTCATGCCCGGCTGCGTGTTGATTTCGAGCCAGATCAGCTCTCCATCCTCGGAAAAACGGTCATCGTACCGAAAATCCGACCTGCTCACGCCCCGGCACCCGATCGACTCATGCGCCCTGACTGCCAATTCTTGTATTCTTTGGTAAATATTCGGTGAAAGCTGTGCCGGAATGACATGGGACGAGCCGCCAGCGGCATATTTGGAATCAAAGTCATAAAAGGAATTGGCCTTGGCGATCACTTCCGTGACATCCAGAGCCTTGCCGTTCATCACGCCGCAGGTGAGTTCGCGGCCAGCAATATATTTCTCCACCATGACCACATCGCCATAGCGCCACTCGGACGAACCGATGATCTGCGGCGGATGCGACTGGTCTTCCTTGACGATCACCACGCCGAAACTCGACCCTTCCCGCACCGGCTTCACCACATAGGGCGGCGCGATGGGATGCTCATTGCCGATCTCGAAACGTGACATCGCCTTGCCGAAGGCAACGGGAATACCGGCAGCGGCGGCAACTTTCTTGGCCTGCGCCTTGTCCATGGCCAGCGCCGAGGCCAGCACGCCGGAATGCGTATAGGGAATGGAAAGATATTCGAGGATGCCCTGAATGGTGCCATCCTCGCCGAACGGGCCGTGCAACGCGTTAAACACCACATCGGGGCGCAGTTCCGAGAGAACCTCCGCGACATTGCGCGAGACATCGACACGGGTGACGCGGTAACCCGCCTCTTCCAGCGCCGCCGCACAGGCATTGCCGCTGGAAAGGCTCACCGGCCTCTCCGACGAAAACCCGCCCATCAATACGGCGACATGCTTGGCACCCATCTTCACCCTCGACACATGTAAACTCAAATCTACCGCGTACAGCCTTGTGCGCGGCTTGCGGCGGAATCAGGTGATTCCACTGCCTGCGTTGATAAAACGTCATTAAGGTTAATGAACCGTTTACTTTCGTTAACCGCCGCCGCCAGCTTTTTGTTTTTGCGGAATTTGCGGTCAAAATCAGAGTTGCCCGCCCCCTCACCCGTTCCAGGCTGCATTCCCCGGAATTGCACGGAAATTACGTGTTTGCGCTTTCACAAGCATGAAAATTGCGTTAAGGCCGCTTCACCTTTCTTTGAAAGAGCTGAAATGACACTTCTCCGGGGACTTAATCCATGACTGAAGCGGTACGCTCCGTATCGCCGTCCTCTGAGCCGTTGGCGCCTGTTGCAGTCAATTCTCCCGCACGCGTTCTGACGGCCAGCCTGGTCGGCACAACCATCGAATTCTTCGACTTCTACGTTTACGCCACGGCGGCAGTGCTTGTTTTTCCGACGCTTTTCTTCCCGAACAGCGATCCGATGACGGCGCTTCTCGCCTCTTTCGCCACCTTCTCCATCGCCTTCTTTGCCCGTCCCATGGGCGCTGTGGTCTTTGGCCATTTCGGTGACCGCATCGGCCGCAAGGCGACACTGGTGGCGGCATTGCTCACCATGGGCATTTCCACGGTAATCATCGGCCTGTTGCCGACCTATGAACAAATCGGCGTGATGGCGCCGCTGCTGCTTGCCCTTTGCCGCTTCGGCCAGGGCTTCGGGCTTGGCGGTGAGTGGGGCGGCGCGGTGCTGCTGGCCACGGAAAATGCGCCGGAAGGCAAGCGCAACTGGTATGCCATGTTCCCGCAGCTTGGCGCACCGGTCGGCCTGTTCCTGTCCTCGGGCATTTTCTGGCTGCTGCTGCATGTCATGTCCAAGGATGCGCTGGTCGCCTGGGGCTGGCGCGTGCCCTTCGTCGCCTCGACGCTCCTGATCGCCGTTGGCCTGTGGGTCCGCTTCTCGATCTCGGAAACACCTGCCTTCCGCAAGGCCATGGAAGCCCATGAGCGCGTTGCCGTGCCGGTCAAGGAAGTGTTCGGCAAGTACAAGCGCAGCCTGTTCCTCGGCACCTTCGTGGCGCTCGTTACCTTCGTGCTTTTCTATATCGGCACGGCCTGGCTGCTTTCCTACAATGTGAAGGTGCTGCAGATCCCCTTCCTCGACGCGCTGGAAATCCAGATCATGAGCGCCGTGGTCTTCGGGATCTTCATTCCGCTCACCGCCAAGGTGGGTGACAAGATTGGCCGCCGTCTGTCGCTGATCGTCATCACCATCCTGATCGCCGCCTTCTCCTTCCTGCTGCCAACACTGCTGACGGCTGGCGAAGCGGGCGTAGCCATCTTTGCCGCTGGCTCCATGGCGCTGATGGGCATGACCTATGCCTTGATCGGGGCCGCCCTTGCCGCCCCCTTCCCGACCAGCGTGCGCTATACCGGCGCATCGCTCACCTTCAACTTTGCCGGTATCGTCGGCGCCTCGCTGGCGCCTTACGCCGCCACCTGGCTCCAGACCAATTACGGCATGGCTGCCGTCGGCTATTATCTCGGCCTAGCCGCCGTGATCACGCTGGTCTGCATTCTGGCCTCCGGCAAGGAAGAAGTCTGACTTTTCTGGAGCCCGGTTCGCCGGGTTCTACAGCGCCGTGCGCCATATATGGGGCACAAAGGTTCGCTGTAGCGCTTTAAATCTACTGCATGATTCCTTAAATCGACTCCGATTTAAGGAATCATGCAGTAGATAACTTGAATCAGCTTCTTAACAACAAAAAACGCCGCCAAGTGATTCTACTGGCGGCGTTTTTTTACGAAAGCTGAAAGATCAGGTTTACTCGGTCGTCGCGCCCATGAACGGGGACACTTCGCGGCCCGGCATGAACAGACCTAGCCGCTTGATCTCCCACTGCAGCTTGACGCCGGAGGTCTCGAAAACCCTCTGACGGACGGTCTCGCCCAGATATTCCAGATCATAGGCCGTGGCATGGCCGACATTGATCATGAAATTGCAATGCAGCGACGACATCTGCGCCCCGCCGATCATCAGACCCCGGCCACCGGCCTCGTCGATCAACTCCCAGGCGGAATGGCCGGGCGGGTTCTTGAAGGTGGAACCGCCGGTCTTTTCCTTGATCGGCTGCACCGTTTCGCGGTGCTGGCGCACAGCATCCATTTCAGTGCGGATCTTCGCCTTTTCGTCGGCATAGCCTTCGAACAGCGCGCCGACGAAAATCAGGCCTTCCGGCGCATCGGAGTGGCGATAGCTATAGCCCATCTGCTCTTTCGAGAGGATATGCGTATTGCCCTGCCGGTCCACCGCCTCCACTTCCAGAACGCGGGCCGCTGTCTCGCCGCCATTGGCACCGGCATTCATGCGCAGCGCCCCGCCGATCGAGCCGGGAATACCGTAATAGAAGGCAAAGCCGCCGATATTATTGTCCATCGCCATGGCGGCGATATGCTTGTCCGGGCAGATGGCGCCGGCGCGTATGCGATTATCGCCCTCCAGTTCCAGGCCGCCGAAGCCCTTGGCCGACAGGCGGATCACCACACCCGGAATGCCGCCGTCGCGTACCAGAAGGTTGGAGCCCACGCCCACCACCGTCAGCGGCACGTCTTCCGGCAGCAGTTTCAGGAAGGCAATGAGATCTTCCTTGTCATGCGGCTGAAACATCAACTCCGCCAGCCCGCCTGCCTGGAACCAGGTCACCCGGTCCATGGGCGCATTCGGTGTCAACCGGCCCCGCAACGCATCTACACCAGGCCCCAGCCGAGCCAGCAGCTTTTCCCCATCCACCTGTTTCATTCAGACTTTCCTGACAGCAATTCCAATTCTCTGGGCAGGGCCGCCGCCCATTGCGTGATATTTCCCGCTCCCAACAGGACCACAAAGTCCCCCGGTTGCGCAATGGCAGAAATGAGGCGCGGCAAGTCTTCAGGCGTGCTCAGAAAGCGCGCATCACGGTGACCGCCCGATTTGATACGGGAAACGAGGTGCTCGGAATCGGCTCCCTCGATGGGATCTTCACCTGCAGCATAGACGGGAGCCAGCAAAATACTGTCCGCATCGTTGAAACAATTGGCAAAATCCTCGAAGAGGCTTGAAAGGCGCGAAAAGCGGTGCGGCTGATGCACGGCGATGATGCGTCCCGTGCAGGCCTCGCGCGCTGCCTTCAAAACGGCCTTGATCTCAACCGGATGGTGGCCGTAATCGTCGAAGACCTGCACGCCATTCCAGCTTCCGGTGAGCGTGAAGCGGCGCTTTACCCCGCCAAAACCGGAGAGCCCCTTGCGAATCGCCTCCTCGGAAATGCCGAGCCGGTTTGCCACCGCAATGGCGGCGCAAGCATTGGAAATATTATGACGGCCCGGCATGGGCAGCATCAGATCCTTGAACTGAAAGACACGGCCCGTGCGGCGGCGGCGGATTTCGACATCGAAAATCGATTGCGTGCCGTTCAGCCGCACATTGGAAAAGCGCACATCGGCCTGCGGGTTTTCACCATAGGTGATGACCTTGCGGTCCTCGATGCGCCCCACAAGTGCCTGCACTTCCGGATGATCCAGGCACATGACGCCAAAGCCATAGAAAGGCACGTTCTCCACGAATTGCCGGAAGGCGGCGCGTACGGCATCGAAATTGCCGTAATGATCGAGATGCTCGGGATCGATATTGGTGACCACGGCCACATCGGCAGGCAGTTTCAGGAAGGTGCCGTCGGACTCGTCGGCCTCCACCACCATCCACTCGCCTTCGCCCATGCGGGCATTGGTGCCATAGGCATTGATGATGCCGCCATTGATGACGGTGGGATCGAGCGACCCCGCTTCCAGCAGGGCCGCCACCATGGAGGTCGTGGTGGTCTTGCCATGGGTGCCGCCAATGGCGATTGCATTGCGGAAGCGCATCAGTTCCGCCAGCATTTCAGCCCGACGCACCACCGGCAGTAGCTTTTCGCGCGCCGCAATCAGTTCGGGATTGTTCTTCTTGATGGCGGTCGAAACCACCACCACTTCGGCCTCGCCGAGATTATCTGCCGTGTGGCCGACAAAAACCTCGATACCCTTGGCGCGCAGGCGCTGCACATTGGCACTGT
Organism: Allorhizobium paknamense; assembly: GCF_030815125.1. Taxonomy (GTDB): domain Bacteria; phylum Pseudomonadota; class Alphaproteobacteria; order Rhizobiales; family Rhizobiaceae; genus Allorhizobium; species Allorhizobium paknamense. Next base: position 434,589 of record NZ_JAUSWH010000002.1, on the reverse strand, counting down.
CGGCCTGATCGGACCCCTGCACCTTGTGACCGAGATTGTGCAGCACCTCGGCAATACCGCTCATGCCGATCCCGCCGATCCCGATGAAATGGACCAGGCCAATGCTTTGCGGCATTTTCATTTGCGCATTCCCTTTACAGCATCAATCGATTTCCCGCTCGCAATAGCTTCAACCAGATCGGCAAGCAAGCCTGCCGCCTCCGGTTGTCCCGTGCGTTTGGCGGCAATCGCCATGTCGGCAAGTGTTTCAGGTGTGGCCATCCAGCCCGTGAGCAGGTCGCGAATCTTTTCCGGCGTCAGCTCCGATTGCTTCACCACCAGCGCCCCGCCCTGCCGCTCCAGTGCAGCGGCATTGGCGGCCTGGTCGTGATCCAGCGCGTAAGGATAGGGCACGAGCACGGAGGGACGGCCGATTACCGCCAGTTCTGACACCGTGGAGGCCCCGGAGCGGCAGATCACCACCTGCGCCCGGGCAATACGCGCTGCCATGTCGGTAAAGAAGGGCGCAACCTCCGCCGGAATGGCAAGCTTGCGATAGCAATCGCGCACGCGCTCTTCATCCTCGGGCCGGGCCTGTTGCGTCACCGTCAGGCGCTTGCGAAGTTCCTCATCCAGCAGGCAGATGGCATTGGGCACGGCGCTGGAAAAATGCTGCGCGCCCTGGCTGCCGCCAAACACCACCAGATGAAAAGGATCTTCAGCAATCGCAGTCCTGTAAGGCTCGCGGGCGGCCTCCAGCACGGCGGGCCGTACGGGATTGCCCGTCACCACGGTCTTTACCGCATAAGCGCCGCCTGCGGGCAGGAAGCCACCAGCTATGGCGCGCACCCGCGCGGCCAGAAGCTTGTTGGCGCGGCCCATCACCGCGTTCTGTTCGTGAATGAGTGTCGGCACCTTGAGCGCGGACGCCGCCATCAGCGGCGGAACGGTGGGATAGCCGCCAAAGCCGATGACGGCAGCAGGCCTCAGCCGCGCGATCAGCTTTTTGGCGGCACGATAGCCATTCCACAAAGTGAGTAAGGCTCGGGCCATGGCAATGGGATTTTTCGAGCCGATGGTGGCAGACGCCACGACATGAATCTCGTCGGCGGGAAATTTCCCGGCATAGCGCTCGGCCCGCTTGTCGGTGACGAGATGCACGGTGTAGCCGCGCGCCTTTAATTCATGCGCCAGCGCTTCCGCCGGAAAAAGATGGCCGCCGGTACCCCCGGCGGCGAGAAGAACGAGCCCTTTGGACATAGGCGATTACTCCGCTGGAACACCCTGCATGGACCGGAAAAGCCGCCGTGCCTGCGAGCGCTTTTCAGGCCTGTGCCGGGTGAGCGCCAGAATGAACCCGGCGGTGACACAAATGGCCACCATAGACGAACCGCCATAGGAAATCAGCGGCAGCGTCATGCCCTTGGCAGGCAGGAGTTCGAGATTGACGCCGATATTGATCATCGACTGGACGCCGATCTGCAGTACCAGACCGGCCACTGCGAAGCGGTTGAAATCATTGCGGTCGCGATAGGCGTGGCTCAAGCCCCGGATGACGAGGAAGGCGAAGATCGCCACCAACGCCAGACAGAAGACGATACCGAATTCCTCCGCCGCCACCGAAAAGATGAAGTCCGTATGGGCATCGGGAATGATGCGCTTGACGATACCCTCGCCCGGACCGACGCCGAACCAGTTGCCGCGAATGATCGCCTCCCGCGCCGTATCCACCTGGAAGGTGTCGCCCTCGCCGGTCATGAAGCGGTCGATACGGCCCGCAACGTGCGGCATGGTGTAATAGGCGCCGACCGAACCGACGCCACCGATGACGGCGAGCATGATGATCCAGATCCACGGCACACCGGCCATGAAGAACATGCCACCCCAGACCACGGAGGTCAGGATGGTCTGGCCGAAATCCGGCTGCACCATCAACAGCGCCACCACCACCATGAACAGCAGGATGGCGAAGAGATTGCCCGGAATATCCGGCTGGCGGGCGTGTTCGGCAAAAAGCCAGGCGCAGACGACCACGAAGGCGGGCTTCATGAATTCCGACGGCTGGATGGAGAGCGGCCCGAAATTGATCCAGCGATGCGCGCCCTTGACCTCGGGGCCGAAGAACAGCGCCAGGATCATCAGGCCGATGGAGGCCATGAGAATGAGAATGGCCGCCCGGCGCACCTGACGCGGCGACAGGAAGGACAGGCCGATCATCGTGGCAATGGCGGGAATGGTGAAAGCGGCATGGCGCTTGACGAAGTGGAAGCTGTCAAGCCCGATACGCTCGGCAACGGCGGGCGATGCGGCAAAGGACAGCATGAAGCCGATGCCCATCAGCAGGATGAAGGTGATCAGAAACAGCCGGTCGATGGTCCAGAACCAGTCGGCCAAGGCTCCACGTTCGGCGCGGCTTACCATGTCACTTCACTCCCGTTGTGGGTTCAACCAGCATTGTCACACCATCCAGCGCGGCCACCAGCGATACGAAGGCATCGCCCCTGACCTCGAAATTCTTGTACTGGTCGAAGCTTGCGCAGGCCGGTGACAGCATCACAGCCACCTGCCCGCCATCCGCATCTGCGTCTGCAATGGCATGGGCCAGCGCCCGGTCCAGCGTGCCGGAAATCTCGAAGGGCACTGCCGTGCCGAGCGTGGCGGCAAAGGCAGAGGCCGCCTCGCCGATCAGATAGGCCTTGGCGATGCGCGAAAACAGAGGCGCAAGAGCGGTGATGCCGCCCTCCTTGGGCAGACCGCCGGCAATCCAGTAGATCCGATCATAGCTCGACAATGCCGGCGCTGCCGCCTCGGCATTGGTGGCCTTGCTGTCGTTGACGAAGACGACCTTACCCCGGCGGCCCACCGGCTGCATGCGGTGTTTCAGTCCGCCGAAGCTTAAGAGTCCGGCGCGCACCTCATCCACCGTCAGGCCGACGGCAAGGCAGGCGGCGATGGCAGCAGCTGCATTCTGGGCATTATGGCTGCCGCGCAGCGTCTGGATGCCGTTCAGATCGGCAATCAATTCCTCACCGCGGAAAATGCCATGATCCTTGTTGTAGAAGCCGTTCGCCAGCTTCTGGCGTTTCGAAATGCGCAGAACCCGATTTCCGGCGCGCTCCAGCCGTTCGGCAATGCGTTCGCAATAGCTGTCATCCACACCGACGATAGCCGTCTGCGCACCGGCCACCAACCGCTCCTTGATCTCGGCATAGTGCTGCATGGTGCCGTGGCGGTCGAGGTGATCGGGGGTGAGATTGAGCAGGATGCCCGCCGTCGCATCGAGCGTCGGGGCAAGGTCGATCTGGTAGGAGGAGCATTCCACCACGTAATGACGGCCCTTGGCGGGCGGCTCGAGCGTCAGCATGGCCGTGCCGATATTGCCGCCAAGCTGGGTGTCGCGCCCGGCGGATGTCAGGATATGGGCGATGAGCGCCGTGGTGGTGGATTTGCCATTGGTGCCGGTAATGGCGATGAAGGGGCAATCCGGCTCGGTGGCGCGGCGCTCGCGAACGAAAAGCTCGACATCGCCGATGATCTCCACACCGTTGGCATGGGCGAGATCCACCGTCCAATGCGGCTTGGGATGAGTGAGCGGCACGCCCGGCGACAGGATGAAGGCCGCCAGCAGCGACCAGTCGATGCCCCGGAGATCCTCAGCCGGAAGGCCGCGTGCGCGCGCCTTGTCGACACTGTCGGGATTGTCGTCCCAGACCAGCACCTCCGCGCCGCCCGCCTTCAAGGCCTCGGCGGTGGCAAGACCCGATCCGCCGAGCCCGAACAGCGCAACCTTCTGCCCCTTGAATGTGGAGACCGGGATCATCGCCGCTTACCTCAGCTTCAGCGTCGAGAGGCCGAGCATGGCAAGGCCGACGGCGATGATCCAGAAACGGATGACCACCTGGCTTTCCGTCCAGCCCTTTTTTTCGAAATGGTGGTGGATCGGCGCCATGAGGAAGACGCGCTTGCCGGTGCGTTTGAACCAGAAGACCTGAATGATGACCGACAGCGTTTCCATGACAAAGAGGCCGCCGATGATCGCCATGACGATTTCATGCTTGGTGGCAACCGCCACGGTGCCGATCAGGCCGCCGAGCGACAAAGAGCCGGTATCGCCCATGAAAATGGCGGCAGGCGGCGCGTTGAACCATAAAAAGCCGAGACCGGCGCCGATCACCGCGCCCAGGATCACCGCAAGCTCGCCGGTGCCGGGCACGAAATTGATCTGCAGATAGCCGGAAAACACGGCATTACCGGCCAGATAGGCAATCAGGCCAAAGGCTGCGGAAGCAATCATCACCGGCACGATGGCAAGCCCGTCCAGCCCATCGGTCAGGTTTACGGCATTGCCGGCGGCAACGATGACGAAGCCGCCGAAAAACACGAAGAAATAGCCGATGTTCAGCAGCGCATCCTTGAAGAAGGGAAAGGCGATGGAGGTGGCGATATGCGCGCCCTGCGGCGCCGTGACCATGGCGGTGCGCATCATGAAGAACACGGCAATACCGGCGATGATGAATTCGAAGCCCAGACGCGCCCGCCCGGAAAAGCCCTTGTCGGACTGCTTCGTCACCTTCAGATAGTCATCATAGAAGCCGATGGCGCCGAAGCCCAGCGTCACCAGCAGCGTCGCCACCACATAGACATTCGAAAGATCCGCCCAGAGCAGCGAGGAGCCGACAATACCGGCCAGAATCATCAGCCCGCCCATGGTGGGCGTGCCGGCCTTCTTGAAATGCGTCTGCGGCCCATCGGCGCGGATCGGCTGGCCCTTGCCCTGGCGCACGCGCAGCGAGGAAATAATGGCCGGGCCGAAGAGAAAGACGATCAACGCGGCGGTGAACATCGCGGCACCCGTCCGGAAGGTGATGTAACGGAACAGGTTGAAGAACTGAAGGTGATTTGCGAGTTCAACGAGCCAAATGAGCATGAAAGGTCTTTCTGGTAGAGATCTTATCGGCGGGCGGTGTCGTCCATCGGCGGATAGGTGTCAAGCAGGGCCTTGACGATCTTGCCGAAGCCGATGCCAAGCGAGGACTTGACCATCAGCACATCGCCCGGCTGCACCTCACTGACGGCATAGGCCGCCAGTTCCTCGGTGGTGGGAAAATGGATCGCCGTCATGGTGTCCGGAAGTTCGGTCTTCAGCGCCGCCATGTCCTTGCCCGCAAGCCAGACATGCTCGATGCCTGCCGCCATCAGCGGTCCGGCCAGTTCTGCATGCAGCTCTGCGGAATGGCTGCCCATTTCCAGCATATCGCCCAGAACGGCGATGCGCCGTCCCGCACCGGTGGGGTGGGCGGCGGCAAGCACGGCAATGGCCGCCCGCATCGAGGCCGGGTTGGCGTTATAGCTTTCATCGATCAGCGTCAGACTGGAGGCGCCGATCGCCAGACGATGCCGCGCGCCGCGGCCCTTGACGGCCTGAAGTGCTGCCAGCGCATCGGCGGCGGCATCGAGATCGGCCCCGACCAGCCGCACGGCGCCCAGTGCCGCCATGGCGTTTTCGGCAATATGCAGGCCCGGCGCGCCTACGCGGATTTCGTGGGTTTCGCCTTCGATCACCGCCCAGATGGTGGAGTGATCGGCGCCGCCATCGAACTCTGCCAGCCGGAAGGCAGCATGGGCATGCTGGCCGAAGGAATGGATATGCTGCACGCCAGCGGCCTGAGCCTTGGCCACAAGATAGTCGTAATAGGCATTATCGCGGTTCAGCAACACTTCGCCGCCGGGCTCCAGCCCCAGGAAGATTTCCGCCTTGGCATCGGCGATTTCGTCAATGCTGTTGAAATTGCCGAGATGGGCAGGCGCGATGGTGGTGATGATCGCCACATGCGGACGCACCATCTGCACCAGCGGCGTGATTTCGCCGCCGTGGTTCATGCCGATCTCGAACACGCCGAAATGGGCGGTGGCAGGCATGCGCGCCAGCGTCAGCGGCACGCCCCAATGGTTGTTGAAGGAAGCCACCGCCGCATGCACCTCGCCGGAAGGCTCCAGCACATGGCGCAGCATTTCCTTGGTGGTGGTCTTGCCCACCGAGCCGGTGACGGCAATGATGCGGGCTTGCGAGCGGGCGCGGGCGGCAAGGCCGAGCTTCACCAGCGCCGCCATCACATCCTCCACCACGATCATCGGCACGGTCAGGCGGCCAAGGGCGGGCAGTTTCGCTTCATTGACCACCAGCAGCGCGGCCCCGTTGGCAAGCGCGATGCTGGCATAATCATGCCCATCCACCCGGTCGCCCTTGATGGCGAAAAAGGCCTCGCCCGGCTGAATGGTGCGGCTGTCGATGGAAATGCCGGTAATACCGGCAGGCAATGTGCCGACCGGACGTCCGGCCATGGCGGCAAGCAGATCCTCGGACTTCCAGAGAAAGGTCAAGGCTGAAACTCCTCCATTGCTTTCAGGATTTCGGCATGATCGGAAAAGGGTAACGTCACACCCCCAACGATCTGCCCCTCCTCATGCCCCTTGCCCGCCACGATCAGCGTATCGCCGCTCGAAAGCATGGCGACACCTGCGCGAATGGCCTGGCTGCGGTCTGCAATCTCGATGCCGCGCGGTGTGGCCGCCATGATCTCGCTGCGGATCTCGGCGGGAATTTCCGAGCGCGGATTGTCGTCGGTGACGATGGCAATATCGGCAAGCCGGTTGGCGACATCCCCCATGATCGGGCGCTTGCCCTTGTCACGGTCGCCGCCGCAGCCGAAGACGACGATGATCCGGCCCGTCGTGAAGGGACGCACGGAGATGAGCACCTTTTCCAGCGCATCCGGCTTGTGGGCGTAATCGACATAGGCAAGCGCGCCGTTCTTTGCCTGCGCCACCAGTTCGAGCCGACCGGCCGCACCCTGCAATTTTTCCAGCGCCTTCATCGCCACGGCGGCGGGCACGCCGGTGGAGATGGCAAGCCCTGCGGAAACCAGCGCATTGGCGATCTGGAAATCACCGGCCAGTGGCAGGTCTACTTCGAAGATCGTGCCGTCATGATGAATTTCCGCCGTCTGCTTGTGGCGGAAATGCTCGACGCGCTTCAGCGCCAGGAAATTGCCGCTGCGCCCGACGGTGCGCACGTCATGGCCGGATTCGGTCGCGACCCGGATGGCCTCGGCCGACCAGGCATCGTCGCTGAAGATCACGGCGGGTGCGCCCTTCGGCAGCAGACTGTCGAACAGCCGCATTTTCGAGGCCATGTAATGCTCCACCGTCGGGTGGTAATCCATATGGTCGCGGCCGAGATTGGTGAAGCCCGCTGCCGCAAGACGCACGCCATCCAGCCGGTGCTGGTCCAGCCCGTGGCTGGAGGCCTCCATGGCCGCATGCGTCACGCCCTCATCGGCAAGCTCCGCCAGCAGTGCATGCAGCGCCACCGGGTCCGGCGTGGTCAGCGAACCATAATCGTTGCGCGTCGGCGAAATCACGCCCGTCGTACCGACCTGCGCGGCGGCATGGCCTGCGGCAGCCCAGATCTGGCGGGTAAAGGAGGCAACGGAGGTCTTGCCCGCCGTGCCCGTCACAGCAACCATGGTTTCAGGTTGACGGCCGTAAAAGCGCGCGGCGAAAAGCGCCAGCACCCGGCGCGGCTCGCGCACCACCAGCACCGGCACGGAGGTTTCGACCGGCGCGCCGGTGATGATAACAGCCGCCCCCTTGGCAACGGCATCGGCAATATAGCTGGAGCCATCGGCCTTGGTGCCGGCAAGGGCAAAAAAGGCAAAGCCGGGCGCGACCCTGCGGCTATCCGCGGTCAGCCCGGCAATTTCCAGCGCACCAAGGCTTTCAAGGCCCGTGCCGATCATGTCGCCCAAAGCCCCCTGGGCCAGATCCTGCAATTTCATCGTCCGTCGTCCCCTGCGGGCGTGGCCGCCCGCGTCATGAAGTATGAAATCCGCACCTTGCCCGAAGCCTTATGCCCGAACACCGGCGATGCCTTGCGAATCTCCGCGCTACAGCGCGGTGCGCCATATATGGCGCACAAAGGTTCGCTGTAGCGCTTTCCATCCGCTGCATAGTTTTGGCCTTAAATCGATTCCGATTTAAGGAACTATGCAGTAACCCTTGTGCCATAAAAGGCGACAGCTTTGCGGCAGCGCGTCATTTTTTCCCGGACGATGGCGGCGTCAGACTCAGTACGAAACGAGCATGCCATTGCCTGCCTGGCCGAAATCCGGCTCGACACCCAGAATGGAACCCGAACGGCGAATGATATCGCGCACAATGGGTGCCGCCGTATTGGCCGCCAGCATGCCGCCCTCGCCATCATGCGGCTCGTCGCAGAAGCTCAGCACCACATAGCGCGGATTCTTGATCGGAAAGGCGGCCAGGAAGGCGTTGAAATTCAGCTTGTGGTCATAGCGGCCATTCACCACCTTGTCGGCGGTGCCGGTCTTGCCACCGACATCGAAGCCCGGCACGCGCGCATTGCGACCGGAGCCGATGACACCATTATATTCAAAAAGATAGCGCATATCGGCGCTGGTCTGCGGGCGGATGACGGCTTCGGCCATTTCATCGGCCTGCTCACGCGAGCGCGGCAGGAAGGTCGGCGGAATGAGCTTGCCGCCATTGACCAGCGCCATGCCCGCCACCGCCGTCTGCAAGGGCGTGGTGGACACGCCATGGCCGAAGGCAATGGTAATCTGGTTGACCGGACGCCATTCACGCGGCTGCGAGGGCATTTTCACTTCCGGCAATTCGGTGTTCATCTTGGTCAAAAGACCGAGACGGGTCAGAAACGCCTTGTGATCGGGAATGGAGACCGTCTGGGCGATCTTCGCCGTCCCGATATTCGAGGAATAGCGGAAAATATCGGCCACGCTCAGGAAGGTGCCGCGTCCGTGCAGATCGTGAATGGTGAAGCCACCGATCTTGATCGGATAGCGGGCGTCGAAACTGTCACTGAGCTTCACCCGGCCCGAATCGAGCCCCATGGCCAGCGTGAAGGATTTGAAGGTGGAACCCATTTCGAACGTACCGTTCGACATGCGGTTCAGCCAGCCTTCCTTGGCGCCTTCCTCCGGCTTGTTCGGATCGAAATCCGGATAAGAGGCCATGCCCAGCACTTCGCCGGTATTAGCATCCAGAACCACGGCGCCGGTGCCCTTGGCCTTGTAGTTGATCATCGCATTCATCACCACGTCATGGACGATGTTCTGAACGCGCAGATCGATGGAAAGCTTCACCGGCTCCAGCCGGGCATTGCTGGTCATGCCGAGATCGGCAAGATCGGCAAGGCCCTGGTTGTCGATATATTTCTCCATCCCGGCCATGCCGCGATTGTCGATATTGACGAAGCCGACAATGTGCGAGGCAACCGAACCGCCGGGATAGAAACGGCGCTTTTCGGGGCGGAAGCCGATGCCGGGAATGCCGAGCGCCAGGATCTGGCTCTGCTGCTTTGGCGTTAGCTGGCGACGCAGCCATTGGAAATGCGACTTGGAATTCAGGCGCTTATAGGTGTCGCGCGCATCGAGGTCGGGCAACACTGTCTGCAGCTTTTCGATGGCCTCATCGGCATCGACGATCTTGTGCGGTTCGGCAAACAGCGAAACGGTGCGGATATCGGTGGCGAGCACCTGACCGTTGCGGTCGAGAATATCGGGCCGCGATGCCATCAGCCGGTCCGGCGGCATGATGCTGGACGTGCTTTCCGGCTGGGCATAGCCGTAATGCATCAGCCGCACACCGATAACACCATAGACCGCCGTGAAGGCGAGAATGATCAGGCCAACGCGGCGTCTGGCCATTTCGGCCTTGCGCTTGCCGATCCCGTCGAAATTCCGGGCCTTGCCGCCGGTTACCACCCGCCCACGCCGCACATCGGCGGAAAAATGGGCCTTGGACTTCACAAGCATCAATCGCGACAGGAAAGACATCAGCGTTTCACCGATCCGGTTGTGATCTTGTCCATGGGAATGGGCGGCTTCTGGTTCTCGGCCAGCGCCGGTTGCGGCACCTGCGCCTTGGGCATGGGCAGCTCATTGGGCCGCGCCAGCTGGTTGGGGTCCGTCGGCTGCAGCTTCAATTCGGCCTGATAGGCATTGGCAAGCTTCTCCAGGCGGTTCGGCTGCGTCAGCAGCGCCCAGTCGGCCTCCAGCAATTCGATCGTGTCGTGCTCCAGGCGGATTTCCGCTTCGATACGCTTCAGATCCTGCAGCTTGTCATCGGTCTTGTGCTTGATCTGGTAGGTGACGGTGGCAGCCGCCGCCATGGCGCCGATCATGATGATATCAAGGGTGCGCAGCATGGTCTCAGCCTCCCATCCGTTCGATCTCGGCGAGATCGGGCAGGTCGAAAATCGAAAAATCAGCCTTCATCGGCGATGCGTCGGTGCGGATACCAGCGCGCAGCTTGGCGGAACGGGCGCGCGGATTGGCCTCGGCCTCCTCCTCGCTGGCCGCCACCATGCCCTTGCCGACGGGCTCGAAGATCACCGGCTTTTCCACCGCCACCGGCAGATGGCGCGAGCCGGAAGCCTTGCCGGAACGATCCGCGAAGAATTTCTTGACGATGCGGTCTTCCAGCGAGTGGAAGGTAACGACCACCAGCCGCCCGCCGGGTTTCAGGGCGCGCTCGGCGGCAAACAGCGCCATGGCCAGTTCGCCAAGCTCGTCATTCACAAAAATGCGCAGCGCCTGGAAAACCCGGGTGGCCGGATGGATCTTGTCCTTGGCCTTGCGCGGCGTCACGATCTCGATCATGCCCGCCAGATCGCGGGTGGTCTCGAAAGGCTTTTCAGTCCGGCGCTTCTCGATGGCGCGGGCAATGCGGCCCGCCTGCTTTTCCTCACCCAGAAAGCCGAAAATGCGAATGAGGTCGCCCACCTTGGCGCGGTTGACGACATCAGCGGCAGAGGGGCCGGAGACGGACATGCGCATGTCGAGAGGGCCGTTCTTCTGGAAGGAGAAGCCGCGTTCGGCCTCATCGATCTGCATGGAAGAAACGCCGATATCCAGCACCACGCCATCCAGCCCGCCTTGCGGGGCGAACTGATCGAGAGCAGAAAATTGCGTATGATGCAGGACAAGACGCCCGCCATGGACTGCAACCAGCGCCTGCCCGGCGGCAATCGCCGTCGGATCGCGGTCCAGCGCGATCACGTTTGAGCCTGCATCGAGAAGAGCACTGCTGTAGCCGCCGGCACCGAAAGTGCCATCCAGAATGACCTTGCCGGGCTGAGGCTCGAGCGCCGCAACCACTTCGGAGAGAAGAACCGGGATGTGACGGACCGGTCCGCCTTCGGCATCAGTCAAGCCTGTGCCAAGATCCGTCACCATCCCGCCTCTCCGTATCAGCCCGAACCGGAACTCTTCAGCCCCAATCCACGTCTCGCTGCCGTCTGCGCCTCGTGAAACGCTTCCGGCCGCCACAATTGAAAATGATCCGAACGCCCCACGAAGGTAACCTCCGTGGTGATGCCCGTGAAGTCGCGGATGAAATCCGTGACCATGAGGCGCCCCTCCGAATCGAGGCGCATGAAGACCCCGCCCCCATGTATCAGGAGCGACATCTCGTTTGCACCCGGCGAAAAGGGATCTTCCGCCGAGATCTGACGCTCGTACCGCTCGAGCAGGTCCGGACCGCCGATGCTGATGGCCGGGAAAGTGAAATCCTGGAAGCAGTAAAGCTCCTGGATATCCCGGCTTGAAAGCACAGCACGAAACGCCGCCGGAACGGAGACCCGCCCCTTCGCATCGATCCGATTTGTCGCATTGGACAAGAAGCGGTTCATGACGCCTTACAGCCGCTCCCCTCCGATGAACGCGGACCTCATAGCCGCATGTCCACTGATTCACGCCTGCCGCCATGGGCCGGAAGGTACGCAGAACAGAACCGCTCCAGGCCCTCAAGGCCTGCCCTTCTTTTTCACATGTCCGGGCTTCAGATCGCCCTTCAGCAGTGCAGGAATGGGATAACATGGGACATCATGGGCGTCAATGGGATGAGGCCGGCGCACCGGCCCGATGCATCCCTCGTTTATATCCTGTTAAGTTTAATGAATGGTTATTGAATTCGCCTTCAAGGGCTTATTCCACCCCTTGGAGACAACAAGGGCGCGTGGCAATAATCACCCTGATTTCTCAGGGGTTTGTCAGGAAAATAGAAGAAAATACCAGTCGGCCTGTAAGCCGGGTTCTGTATGGCCCCGGTTTCCCGGAACGTGGCAGCCATTCATCTGGGACGGCGCTTGCGCGCCGCCTCTCGCGACCCACCCGGATGGCTGGCCTGGAAACCAGCTGTGGCCGCACGCGGCCCGCGCCATCCCTATTCGGTCTTGCTCCCGGTGGGGTTTACCATGCCAAGGGCTGTTGCCAGCCTCGCGGTGGGCTCTTACCCCACCTTTTCACCCTTGCTCCGGCCAGGCCGGGGCGGTTTGTTTTCTGCGGCACTTTCCCTGAGGTCACCCTCGCCGGACGTTATCCGGCACCGTGTTTCCATGGAGCCCGGACTTTCCTCACCCCACCGCCTTTCGGCATTGGTGAAGCGCGGCTGCCCGGCCGACTGGTGCGCCGTGCTTACCGAAGCTGACCGGCGAATGCCACAGGAATCTCACGAAAACACGGGATTAGAGCGTTTCATTGTTTCACGGAAACATTGAAACGCTCTAGCTCTTTGTTTTCACGCATTTCCGGACGGAAAACCGGTTTCCACTTTTCCTGGAAATGCTCCAAATCCACCGCATCGTCTTCGTGGAACAGCCTCCCATGCAGAAGAAGCTCTGCCCCAAGCCGGCCGATTTCATCCGAACTTTTGGCTGCGGCCCCGCAGCCCCCGGACAGCACGCCGATGCGCGGGCTCTCGCTCCAGCCTATGGCCGGATAGCCGCCGGGCGTAAACGAGGTGACACAGGCCGCCATGGAGAGTGGCGCATGAACGAGCGATGGCACGAGGTTGCCGATGATTCGATGCAGGTGATCGCGCGTGCTCTCCCGCCCGCCGCTTCTGAACCAGGCGCGGATGTCAGGCTCTGTGGTCAGCCGCAGATCGTCCGGATCACCGCCAATCTTCAGATAGGTCTTGCCATCGGGGTAGCGCACCGGCGGCAGCAGATAGATGTGATCCTTCGGATCGTCCGGCTCATGAATGAGCGACGGCATACCCTGATAGCGCTGAAGCTCGGCCTCCGGAATTTCGAAGAAGGCAACGGTGCGGGCATAGACGGCAAGGTCGAGCCGCTGGGGCAGCAGATCGTCGGCGATGGAAAAGCCGCCAGCCGCCACCAGAACCTTTTCGGCGCGGATGGTGTTGCCCTCCGCTGTCGTCACTTCGGCGTAAGCACCGGCATCGCGCACGCGAATGGCGGTTTCACGGAAGATGGTCGCCCCTGCCCGCTCAGCCAGCAGCGACTGCGCCTCAACAAGCCTTCGCGGATTGACGTAACCTGCCTGCTTCGGTTCATGCACGCCCATGGCCCCCGCCGCAAAACGGAAATAGGGAAAGCGCGCCTGAAGACCTGCCTCATCCAGATGATCCGTCTGGACATTGAGACCGGATGCCGCCTCGATCACCCGTTCGATATAGGTGGAAACGCCGCCGGGCTTCGGCGCGACGATCAGGCAGCCAACCTCGTGATAGAAGCGAATGCCACTTTCGGCTTCGATCTCGCCATAGCGTGCGATGGAACGGTTGGCGAGCCGCGCCCAGATCGGATTACCATCGATGGTGCGGGTGATACGGGCCTCATCGTAATGGCTGGCGAACACACCCTGATGGTCGGCCTTGCTTGCCGGTTCATCGGGACCGATCAGCGCCACGCCGTCCGTCTGCCGCGCCAGATGCCGCGCCGCAGCCGCCCCCATCATGCCCCGCCCGATGATCGCATATTTGAAAAGCCGTTCCGTCATGTCCGCTTCCTTCGCAATGAAGGGTTCGGATAGCATGACTGAACGGCTTTGACAGTATCAGGATTGCCGCAGGCAAAAAGTTAGAGCGCCGATCTGATTCAATCAGCTCGGAAAGCGCTCTAACTCTTTGCTTCTACGCATTTCCGGACGGAAAACCGGTTTCCACTTTTCTCAGGGCAATGCTCTAAGCCCGCCGGTCCCCCAGCATGGCCTGAACCTGGCCGCAATATTGCTTGGAAACGGCATTCATGCGGGTGGCGCCATGGCCGGCATTGTAGCGCAGGATGGCGCCGCAGGTGGTGCCGCCGCCAAGCTGATGCGCCATGGCGAGATATTTCATGCCGTATTTGAGATTGGTCTCGGGATCGTAAAGACCGGCGACACTGCCGCTATAGCCCATGGCGCGGGCCGTAGCGGGCTTGATCTGCATCAGGCCGATTTCGCCATGGGTGCCTCGGGCTTTCGGGTTATAGCCGCTTTCGATCTTCACCACGGCCTGGGCCAGTTCCACCGGCACGCCATATTGCTGGGCATAATTGGCAACGAGCCCGTGATAACGGCTCTGCCCCTCTTGCCTGTCGGAACCGATATCCTTCCTGGACATAACGGGAGCCGATGCCTTGCGCTCGGAGCGATCATTGTCATCGGCCTTTACCTTTTCGGCCTGCTCTTTCTTCTCATTGGCGGCACGGATCATGTCCATCAGGGTCTTGCCGTTTCCAGCTTCACCGGCAAAGGACTGGCCGGCTCCGGACAAAGTGACAGCGAGGCATGCAGCAGCAGCGAAAAGATGCGTTTTCATGTAGAAATTCAGTCTCCACCAGGAGGCATGGCATAGTCATGTCAAAAGCCAAAGCTTTACCCTTGCCGCGCTGTATGCAAAGCGCAGCCTGCCATTGCCCTCATCGTTGATATTGAGGCCGGACTTGCATTTCCGATGTCAAATCCGCCGTTCAGCCCGGCCTATAGACAATCGCAATAAGGAAATCCTATGGCACGCGGCAAAAGTGAAATTTTTTGCCGGTTTTTAGTTTGAAGACGCTTGAGAAGAAGAAGCTTTGTTCAGGCAAATCTTGGCAGGGCCGCCAGCAGCCGATGCAGCGTATCGATGGTGGAAAAATCCGCCACGCCATCCACCCGCTCCTGGCGGAAATGCAGCTGGAAGCTCTTGACCACGCCTTCCGTCGCCGGGTCGAATTCACCGGTAATCTCAACGGGATACCCATAGAGCGACAGCATGGACTGCAAGGCCTCGATAGGCTGGCCGCGATCCCCTTTCTGGAAGAAGCGCCCACCCATGATCGGGGCGGGGTCTACCCAATGGCCAATCCCCTGCTGGGCAAGCCAGCCCCAAGGGAAATGCTCGCCCGGATCCACCTTGCGCACCGGGGCCACATCGGAGTGCGCCAACACCCGCTCCGGGGGAATTTGCCATCGATCTGCACAATACCGACACAATTGGGCAACGGCTTCCAGCTGCTTTTCAGGATAAGGCGGCAGCAAGGGATGCCCGGCATTGGCGATTTCAATACCGATGGAGCGGGAATTGGTATCCGTTACGCCCGCCCAGAAGCTCTTGCCCGCATGCCAGGCGCGGCGGGCTTCCGGCACCATCTGCACCACCTCACCGTTTTCCCGCACGAGGTAATGGCTGGAAACCTGACTTTCCGGATTGCAGAGCCAGGACAGCGCCCCATCCTCCGTCGGCATGCCGGTATAATGCAGGATGATCATGTCCGGAACGGCCCCATCCACGCGCTCACCATGATTCGGCGAGGGCACGACGGTCGCACCCGGAAAATCGGCTGAAAAGCAGGTCATGCCGCGCGGCGTTCCTTTTCGATGGCCGCATAGGCCGCATTGAAAGCCGCCATGCGCTGATGGGCGGCAGCATGCATTTCCAGCGGCAGGCCGCGCGCATGCAGACGGTCTGGATGATGCTCGGAAGCCAGCGCCCGGTAGCGTTTGCGAATGGTGGCGAAATCATCATTCCGGGAAACGCCGAGAATGCCGTAAGGGTCTTCATCGGGATGGATGTGACGCGCCGCGAGCGCCTCGAACCGCTCTTCCGTAATGCCGAAAATCTCGGCGATGCGGCTCAGAAAGGCCATTTCCTTTTCGTGGATCAATCCGTCGGCCGTGGCGATGTGAAAGAGCGCGTCGATAATCTCTTCCAGCACAGGGCAGCCGGGCACGCGCGAGCCGCAGAGATTGGCCAGCTTTTCGGCATAGGCCTCGTAGCCGGCAATATCCTGCTTGGCGAGATTATAAAGCCGCGCCACATTGCGCGCTTCTTCCGGCGGAAAATCGAAGACAGAGCGGAAGGCATTGACCTCCGCTTCCGAAACAATACCGTCCGCTTTGGCCATCTTGGCCGAAAGCGCAATGATCGCCACCGAAAAGGAGACCCGGCGGCGGGTTTCCGGATCGCCCTCGAACAGCGTGCGGATCGATTCCACGATGGAAGACAAGGCATTGCCTGCCGCATCGGTGATGGAACCGAGCAGTTTGTCCCAGAAGGAAGCGAGCTGTTGACAGGCGAAGTCGAATATCATGGAAAAAGCTTGACCAAATCACCACGCAAAAAGCAAGCCGACGGGCTGGTGGAACCGGATTAAACTTTGTTCACGTTTATGCGGTTCCGTCACTTTCGCAAATTTAAGTTAAGGCACATCTAATATGGAAAACCCGCTTATCCACAGGGCGGCAAGTGTCGCGACAATTTGAAACGATTATATCGTCCAGCTTCGTGACAATTGGACGAAACCACGGATTTTCCTAGATTTTTTTCTTTACAGCGGCCCCGCCCTTGCCGCATCCCTTTGCCATTCATTTCGTAAACGAGACGGCTCTCGCGGTCTGGAACCGCAAAAGGAGGAAGAATGGCCAAGCAGAAAGTCGCGATGCTGACCGCCGGAGGGCTTGCACCCTGCCTGTCTTCGGCAGTGGGAGGCTTGATCGAGCGTTATAGCGATATTGCGCCCGATGCAGAGCTCGTTGCCTATAAATCCGGCTTTCGCGGGTTGTTGATGGACTACAAGATCGAGATCACGCCGCGCATGCGCGAACAGGCGCATGTGCTGCACCGCTATGGCGGCTCGCCTATCGGCAACAGCCGCGTCAAGCTCACCAATGTCGCCGATTGCGTGAAGCGCGGCCTGGTGAAAGAAGGCGAAGACCCGCTGAAGGTGGCCGCCGAACGGCTGGCAGCCGATGGCGTCACCATTCTCCACACGATCGGCGGGGACGACACCAACACCACCGCTGCCGATCTGGCCGCCTATCTCAAGACCAATGGCTATGATCTCACGGTTGTCGGCCTGCCGAAGACGGTGGACAACGACGTTTACCCGATCAAGCAGACGCTCGGCGCCTGGACGGCGGCGGAGGTGGGCGCACGCTTCTTCGACCACGTTTCCAACGAGCAGAGTGCCGCCCCGCGCACGCTGGTGATCCATGAGGTCATGGGCCGCCATTGCGGCTGGCTGACGGCGGCAACGGCGCGCACCTATATCAACCGCATCAAGCACAATGAATATGTCGACGGCTTCATGATGAACGAGCAATTGAAGACCATTGACGGTCTTTATCTGCCGGAAACCCATTTCGACATGGAGGCGGAAGCTGCTCGTCTCAAAGAATTGATGGACCGCACCGGCTTCGTCACGCTGTTCGTTTCGGAAGGCGCATGCATGTCGGAAATCATCGCCGACCGGGAAGCGGCAGGCGAAACAATCGCCCGCGACGCCTTCGGCCATGTCAAGCTGGACACCATCAATGTCGGCGCGTGGTTCCAGAAACATTTCGCCAAGCTTCTGGACGCAGAGCGCTCCATGGTGCAGAAATCGGGCTATTATGCCCGCTCTGCCCCTGCAAATCATGAGGATTTGCGACTCATTCAGAGCATGGTGGATCTGGCGGTGGAAAGCGGCCTCAATGGCATTTCCGGCGTGACCGGCCATGATGAGGATCAGGGCGGCAAACTGCGCACCATCGAATTTCCGCGCATCAAGGGCGGCAAGCCCTTCGATCTCAAGACGCCATGGTTCCAGGAGGTGGTGGATCATCTGGGTCAGAAGTTCCATCCTATCGCATCTGCCGCCCATTGACGGCAGGCAGGATTAGTGGCTTTTGTTTCTAGTCCACTGGCCAGGCAACTGGAAGCGCATGACCGGGCAGACTCAAACGTCCGGTCATGGAACCGCATCGGCAGACAAGCGTCTTTGCCATGATGCCCCAGTGATGGAAGGCTGAAGGAAGGGAGGATGCTGATGACATTGCAGACCACGCTCGTCTTCGCAGCCGCCTCTGTTGTTTTTCTGGCCGTTCCGGGACGTGGCGCCAAGCTCATCATTGCCTGCCGCAGAGCCGGAGGGCGCGGGCTGGCGACAGCCGCAGCCATCGGGACAGCCATTGGCCAGACAGCCATGGCAACGCTGGCACTTTTCGGCCTCTACCGTCTTTCGCTTGCCGATCCCACCCTGCTGCCGCAGTTCCGCTGGGTCTCTGGCGCGGTGCTGATGGTTCTGGCGTTGAGATTATGGCGCGCACCGCTGCATATCGGCCCGATGGCCGATAATGACAATCTGCCGCATAAAGCAGCACCGCTCGTGGTGGCGGAAAGCGCAAAGCTCGGGGCCATCAACCTGCGCAGCCTCGTCTTCGTCTCCGCCATGGGCGTTGAGGTCAGCCCCGCAAGCGTCGCCGACATGCAATTGCTGATCGCCCTGCCCGCCGTGTTCGGCTTAGCGGTGTTATCCACAAGCATTCTGCAGGCACTGTTTGCCCGCCGGGTGGAAGCACTGATCCGCCGCAGATCCATGCGCCTGCGCAGATCCATCCCCGGCAAGACCGTTTTGATCGCCGGACGCGCTGTCAGCGCGGGTTATCGCCGCATTGCGGCCTGACCCTTCCTCGCACTGACCCCTCTTCCTGCCATGACGTAACATGCAAGTGTTCCGCGATTCACGCGCGCACCACGCTCTTCATCCTGTGGAGATTGTGGCGGTTTACTCGGATTTCGTTAACCGCCATGGCAGATTGAAATGGGGAAAAACCCTTGGTTTTCGGGGTTTATCAGCATCATGTCGCAATGCCGCATGGATTGTGGAGGCAGGGGGGCTGTCAAATTTGTGAATCTGGTGTTAATAGTTCGCGAGCTTGCCAATGGCGGGCTGCGTTTCAACAGCGAACGGACGACGGAATGACTGCTCAAACGGACCGCGCGATAACTCTCGGCCTTTCGGCTCTGATCGTGGCAGCCCTTTCCAGTTGCACCAATGTCAATGACGGCTCCAAGGCCGATCTTTCGCCCAAGTCCGGCGCGAAAACGCAGACTGTGGCCTCCTCCGGCCCGGCTCCCCTGGTACCTTCGGCCCACGCCACGCAGACGGCAGCCGCAACCGCTCCTCAGGCAGCCACCGGCGCCCAGCAAGCCGCCATCGGGGAATCATCGCTTCCGCAGCAATCCGCCGTCACGGCGCTGGCCAATACGCAGGGCACCAATGCCGCCGCACAGGCGATCGATCTGGCCGCTGGCCAAGGTCCTCTGCCCATCGCCAAGCCGCAGGGCGGTGGCACGCTCGGGCCAACCGTCGCCTCGGTCAATGCCGGCGCCACCATGCCGGCCCATGTGGCGGAAAACGAAGCCGTTGGCCTCGAAAACGAATTGGTCCCGGGCAATGGCTCGGCCCTGCATGCGGCTGTACCGACCCCGCGCCCGTCCACGCTTGGCTATGCCGCGCAGCCAGGGCGCCAGACGTCCATGTCCTTCGCGATGCTGGATGCCCGCTTCGACGAGACACCGCCCGGCCCGGCCGCTTCGGCCTCTGCAACGCCCAGCGCCGCACCCTCCATCCGCAAGCCATCGGAAACCGACAGCGCTTCCAAGGGTCCGACGGTTATCAACGGTCTCGTCAACAAATATGCCGCGCTCTACGATATGCCGGCAAATCTCATTCACCGGGTCATTCACCGCGAAAGCCGCTACAATCCCGGCGCCTTCAATCGCGGTCATTATGGTCTGATGCAGATCAAGTACAACACGGCGAAATCCATGGGCTATAGCGGTCCGGCGGAAGGGCTGTTCGATCCGGAAACCAATCTGAAATATGCCATCAAATATCTGCGCGGCGCGTGGATGGTGGCAGACAGCAATAACGACAATGCTGTTCGTCTTTACGCCCGCGGCTATTATTACGATGCCAAGCGCAAGGGCCTGCTGGACGAAGTGCAATAAAATCTCGTTTCGACGCCTTCAGGCAAAAAGGGCATGTCCGGTGATCGCGGACATGCCCTTTTTGATTTTGGAGGGATCGGGAGAGCGTTGAACGCCCTCCCCCCACTCAACGATCCAGCACTCGACGACTAGCACTCAGGGCGTGGCATCCAGCACGGCCTTGACGAGTGCCTGCGGCTTGTAAGCCAGCCAGCCCGGTGTGAGCCCCATGCGCAGCACGATCAGGCGTTTTGAGGGAATGATCGTAACGGTCTGGCCGTCATGGCCACGCATCCACACCGTTTCCGCCGGAAGCTCGGTGCCCGGCACGTCCTCCAGCGGTCCGGCTTTCCACATCTGGCCCTGGGTATAGGAACCCTTGGAGGATGCGGTCGGGGTCCACATGGTCTTGACGAAGCCCTCCGGCAAAAGCCGCTGGCCTTCCCACACACCATCCTGCAACAGAAATTGCGCGAACTTCGCCCAGTCGCGGGCATCGGCATAGAGATAGGATCCGCCGGAAAGTGTGCCGCGCTCATCTGCCTCCAGCACGGCACTGCCCATGGCCAGCGGCAGGAACAGGCCCGCCTGCGGGAACATCAGGGCCTGGTCACGGCTGGGAAAGCTGTCCATCACCAGCCGGGACAAGAGCATGGTGGTGCCGGTGGAATAGTAGAAGCGCGTGCCGGGTTTTTCCGCCAGCGGCTTGGCGGCGACGAAGGCTGGCTGGTCGGGTTCGAGGAAAAGCATGCGCGTCACATCGCTGACATCGCCGTAATCCTCGTTGAATTCCAGGCCGCTTTCCATGCCCATCAGGTGCCGGATGCGGATGGCGGAACGGTCATCCTTCTCCCAGGCCGGGAAAAGATGGTCCTTGTCCAGCGACAGGGCTCCCTGCCCCACCCTCAAGCCCACCAGCGCCGCCGTCACCGTCTTGGTCATCGACCAGCCGATCAGCGGTGTCTCCGGCTTGAAGCCCGGGCCATAGGTCTCGCCCACCAGCTTGCCATCGCGAATGACGAGGGTGGCGCGCATGCCGGGACCGATCAGCGCCGGATCGGCCAGGATCGCGGCAATTTTCGGGTCCGTTTCTGCCGCGCCCATGCCCTGCGGCCAGGGGGCGGCGCTTTGGGCCGCGATTTGCGGCAGGGGCTGCGGCAATTGCACGGCGCGCGCTGCGGCCACATTGCCGTCCGGCACGCTGGCGCAGCCCAGGCCCGGGCGATAAATCGCGGTGCCTGGCGCAAACAGGCCGAACATATAGGCCGTTACCTGCCCTTCCTCGCGATCGACCTTCAGCCGCAAAAGCCGCAGCAACGGATTGCCGGGCGCCTGCACATCCACCCGCAGAACCTCATCCGGATCACGCTTGGCGACGAATACATTCGAGCAGACGATTTTTGCCGCATAGCCGGTGCCGACCCGAAGCAGTTCCGGCGGGGCGACCGCAAGCCAGGCCGCCGCCCCGGCCACCACGACGCCGCCTGCCGCCAGCACGATCTTCACGCCGCGAATCACTGATACCATTGAGAGCCTCCACCTTTCGAATGTGCGCGATGCAATCAGGTTTAGCCTCCGCTTTGAAGAGGGTCTCGGACTTTTCCGGGGCTTACCGGCACTGCCCACATCCTCCGTCATCAAACTGTAGTTGTCTGCGATTATTCACGGCGAAAACTTGGAACAACGGGGCCTTTAGATGACAGAACTCGTTCCTGAAGCCGGATTTGGCAAGAACCGCAAGCTCAAGTCCGCCTTGCTGCAACATCGGCCCCTGTCGCGCCAGGGCTTTTCCGAGCGGCTGTTCGGCCTGCTGTTTTCCGGCCTCGTCTATCCGCAGATCTGGGAAGACCCGGAAGTGGACATGCAGGCCATGGAGCTCAAGCCCGGCCACCGCATCGTCACCATCGGCTCCGGCGGCTGCAACATGCTGGCCTATCTCTCGCGCAGCCCGGCCAGCATCGACGTGGTGGATCTCAACCCGCACCACATTGCGCTGAACCGCATGAAGCTCACCGCCTTCCGCACGCTGCCCGGCCATCTGACGGTCACGCGCTTTCTGGCGGAAGAGCAGCAGGCGGACAACAGCGCGCTTTTCGACCAGCATATCGCCCCCCATCTCGATGCCGGCACCCGCGCCTACTGGAATGGCCGCAGCCTGACCGGGCGGCGGCGGATCAGCGTCTTTACCCGCAATTTCTACCGCACCGGTCTGCTGGGCCGCTTCATCGCCGTCTCGCATCTCTTGGCGCGCCTGCATGGCGTCGATCTCACGGGGCTTGCCGAAGCGAAATCGCTCCGCGAGCAGCGCCAGTTTTTCGATGAGCGCATCGCGCCGCTCTTCGAAAAGCCGTTGATCCGCTGGCTGACAAACCGCAAGAGCTCGCTCTTCGGTCTCGGCATTCCGCCACAGCAATATGATGAACTGGCCAGCGTTTCCGCCTCCGGCACCATCGCGCCGGTGTTGAAGGAGCGGCTGGAAAAGCTCGCCTGTCATTTTCCGATGCGGGAAAACTACTTTGCCTGGCAGGCCTTTGCCCGCCGCTATCCGCGTGCACATGAAGGTGCTTTGCCGGATTATCTGAAGCCGGACTATTACCACGCCATCCGCGATAATGCCGAACGGGTGAGCGTGCACCACGCAAGCTTCACCGAGCTTCTGGCTGGCAAGGACGCCGCCAGCATCGACCGTTTCGTGCTGCTCGATGCGCAGGACTGGATGACGGACCGCCAGTTGAACGATCTGTGGACCGAAATCAGCCGCACCGCTGCGCCGGGGGCGCGGGTCATCTTCCGCACGGCGGCAGAAAAAAGCGTGATCGAAGGCCGTCTTTCGCCTGCCATCGATGCCCAATGGACCTATCTGGCAGAACCTTCGGCAGCCCTCCACCTGCAAGACCGCTCGGCCATCTATGGCGGCTTCCATATCTATGAGAAGCGCGCATGAGCATGGTCGACAGCGGCAATCGCTCCGAAAGCAGCAGCCATGCCGCCCGCATGGACGGCATCTACCGCTATCAGCGCCACATCTATGACCTGACGCGGAAATATTACCTGCTGGGCCGTGACAGGGCGATCCGCGATCTTGCCGTGCCGGATGGTGGCAGCCTGTTGGAAGTCGGCTGCGGCACGGGCCGAAACCTGCTGCTGGCCGAGCGCCTTTACCCCCGCGCGCGGCTTTATGGGCTGGATATCTCCCAGGAAATGCTGGCCCAGGCGGCTAGGAACTTTCGCGGAAGGCCCGCCCAGCCGCATCTGATCGCCGCCGATGCCACCGCCTTCACCGCCGAGGCGTTTGGCGTTAGCGGGTTTGACCGCATCCTGATCTCCTATGCCCTGTCGATGATCCCGGACTGGGAAAAATCCGTCAGCACCGCGCTTGCCGCGCTCAATCCCGGCGGCGTGCTGCACATTGTCGATTTTGGCCAGCAGGAGCGGCTGCCTGAAGAATTTCGTAGCCTGCTTCAAACCTGGCTTGCCCGCTTTCACGTCACACCCCGGGCAAACCTCGAAAGCGTGCTGATGGCAAAGGCACGCGATGCCGAAGCGGACCTCACCTTCGAACGGCTCTATCGCGGCTATGCCTGGGCGGCGGCCCTGCGGAAAAAACCCTGACCACCGGTTGAAAATAACCGATTTTTTACGATGATAGCGCAAAAGAGAATAAGCGCCTCTTTTGTTCTTGCGTGTGTGCGCATCACATCAGCGGCAGGGTTGTCTCGAATCCACAGGGTTACAGAATGCGGTCGCTGCTCTTGGCGCTCATGCCTCTCGCCTTCCTCATGGCCGGTTGCACATCGACCAGCTATGATTTCATGGAGACGGCTTCGATCAAGCCGCGCTTTCAAGACAAGGACCCGCAGGATTTCGGCTATAACTCCCCGCATCGCCATCAGGTGCACGGCATCGATGTGTCGAAATGGAATGGTGACATCGACTGGCAGCGGGTGCGCCAGTCCGGCGTTTCCTTCGTCTTCATCAAGGCTACCGAAGGCAAGGACATGGTCGATCCGCGCTTTTCGGAATATTGGCAGGAAGCCAATGCCGCAGGCCTGCCGCATGCGCCCTATCACTTCTACTATTTCTGCTCCACCGCCGACGAACAGGCAGACTGGTTCATCGCCAATGTGCCGAAGGCTGCCATGGACATGCCGCCGGTGATCGACGTGGAGTGGAACCACACCTCCAAGACCTGCACCAAGCGGCCGCCCGCGGATGTGGTGCGCAGCGAAATGAAGCGCTTCATGGACAGGCTGGAGGCCTATTACGGCAAGCGGCCGATCATCTACACCTCGGTAGACTTCCACCGCGACAATCTGGAAGGCGCCTTCCAGGACCATTATTTCTGGGTACGCTCCGTGGCCAAGCATCCATCCGAAATCTACCCGGCCCGCCGCTGGGCCTTCTGGCAATATACCTCCACCGGCGTCATTCCCGGCATCAAGGGCGAGACGGATATCAATGTCTTCGCTGGCAGCCAGGAAAACTGGCGCAAATGGGTAAAGGCAGTCTCCGTGCCGCAAGAGCTTCAGGCCGCCAATTGAATTGAGCTCTAATACCAAGGCTCGAAGATGCGTCAGCCTCCTCGCCTTGAAAGAATTTCGAATATCTCAAATGCATCAGGGGCTTGAGATATTCGAAAAGGGAATACGAAGAGTGATTTTCAATGACTCTTCGTATAACCCCTGAAACTCCTTGCTTAGGCCACAAAAATTCGGCAAAGCGCCATTCTGAACCTTTCACGCCCGTGGGGATGGAAACAGCCATGTCTGTTTTCCGGACCGCCCCGCCGACCAATCAGGATGGAAGAAATGATCTTGCGCAGCCGCCTTGCGACCACAGCCCTTTTCACCGCCCTCACCACGCTGGCCACTGCCGGTGGTGCGCTGGCCCAGCAAAGCGCCAGCGGGGTCGCCTGCGGTGGCGATCTCGCCGCTTTCCTGCAAGGCGTGAAGGCGGAAGCCGTGGCGGCTGGCGCATCGGCATCGGCTGCCGATCAGGCGCTGACGGGCGCCCAGATCGATCAGAAAGTGCTGGCGCGGGATCGCGCTCAGGGCGTTTTCAAACAGACCTTCACTGAATTTTCCTCCCGCACCGTTTCCAAGGGCCGTCTGGATCAGGGCAAGCAGAAGCTCCAGCAATATGCCGATGTCTTCCGCCGCGCCGAGCAGGAATATGGCGTTGCCCCGGGCGTGATTGCCGCCTTCTGGGCCATGGAGACCGATTTCGGCGCCGTGCAGGGTGATTTCAATACTCGCAACGCGCTGGTGACGCTGGCGCATGACTGCCGCCGCCCGGAACTCTTCCGCCCGCAACTGCTGGCGCTGATCAAGATGGTTGAGCATGGCGATCTGGACCCCGCCACCAATACAGGCGCCTGGGCCGGTGAAATCGGTCAGGTGCAGATGCTGCCCAAGGATATCGTCGCCTTTGGCGTGGATGGCGACGGCGACGGCCATGTGCGGCTGAAGACCAGTTCGCCGGATGCCATCATGACGGCGGCGAAGTTCATCCAGCATCTCGGCTTCAAGCAGGGCCAGCCCTGGCTGCAGGAAGTGACCGTGCCGGAAAACCTGCCCTGGGAAAAGACCGGCTTCGATGCCGGCATGAAGGCGGGCGACTGGTTCAAGCTTGGCGTGAAGCCGCGCGACGGCGACACGAAATTCGCCGATCTGGAAGGCGAGCTGCTGCTGCCGCAGGGCCGCAAGGGTCCGGCCTTCATGGCCTATCCGAACTTCAACATCTATCTGGAATGGAACAAGTCCTTCATCTACACCACTTCCGCCGCCTATTTCGCGACACGGCTCATGGGCGCGGAAGCCTATCTCAAGGGCAATCCCGAACAGGGCCTGACCGATGTGCAGATGAAGGAACTGCAGACCAAGCTCAAGGCCAAGGGCTATGACGTCGGCGAAATCGACGGCATTCTGGGCGGCGGCACGCGCGATGCGGTGCAGAAGGAACAGCAAAAGCGCAACATTCCCGCCGATGGCTGGCCGACGCCGGAACTTCTCTCCGCGCTCTGAGCCAAAAGCCGGGATATGCCCTTGCGCATCAACCGCGTCTTGATGCGCAAGGTGAGCATGGTGACTCAAGCTTTGAGAAGCCGCGCCTAACCTTTTGAGGTCAAAGGTTTTCTGCTAAAGCACGTTGCGGCTTATCAGCCTCATGCAACGTGCTTTACATTCTTGTTTTAGCGCATGTCGTTATCCCAAAACCGCTGCACACTTTTGCGCGACATGCTCTAGCTTCCGCACTTGGAAGCAGCGGCCAAAACTATGAGCGGCACTTTCTCAACACCCCCAGAATTTTGGGTATCCAACCCGATAAAGCCTGTGACAAGCTGCGAAAAACAGGCTTCAATACATCGTTTTCGGATGAGGGGTGTCTGCATCCGGTATCGAGTGGGCGAAAAGCGATGCAGTTGAAATCCATTCAGGCCATGCGGGCCGTTGCGGCGATGATGGTGGTGTTCTTTCATCTGTCGGAAGGCGGCTTTGTCAGCGGTGCGGCGGGTGTCGATATCTTCTTCGTCATTTCCGGCTTCATCATGGGGACTGTCGGAGTGCAGGAGCGGCCTTCCGTCTTCCTGCGCAAGCGGCTGGTGCGCATTGTGCCCCTTTACTGGCTCGTCACCTTCGTCATGTGCGTGGGGGCAGTCCTCGGTGTCTTCCGCAATTTCAGCTTCGATACCGTCACGCTGGCGAAATCGCTGGCCTTCATTCCCTATCTCAATCCGGACGGAAATATCTGGCCCCTCGTCGTGGTCGGCTGGACGCTGAACTTCGAGATGTTCTTCTATCTCGTCTTCGCCCTTGGCCTGATGGCCGCGCAGCCCGTTCTGCTGCCCGCCATCGCCATGGTGGCGCTCACCGTCTGCGGCTTCCTGCTTCATCCCGCCGCAGCACCGCTTCAGGTGTGGACATCGCCGCTGCTCCTGGAATTCACCGCCGGGCTGCTTTTGTCCCAGGCCCGCCCCTTTGCAAGCCGCTCCGGCGGCATCGCGCTCATCCTTGCGGGCATCGGCCTTTTCGTGGCGACGGCAAAGCTTGGGCTTTATGAAGCGCCCTGGCGGGTTCTGGGCTGGGGTGTTCCCGCCTTCTGCGTCGTCACGGGCGCACTTGCCATAGAGCGGGCGGGAGCCTGGCCATCTCGGTTGCTGTGGCCGCTGGAAAAGCTGGGGGACGCGTCCTATTCGCTCTACCTTCTCCACGGCATCGCCATTGCCGCCGGGCATCGTTTTCTG
The DNA here is from genome assembly GCF_030815125.1 of Allorhizobium paknamense. GTDB lineage: Bacteria > Pseudomonadota > Alphaproteobacteria > Rhizobiales > Rhizobiaceae > Allorhizobium > Allorhizobium paknamense. Next base: position 407,306 of record NZ_JAUSWH010000002.1, on the reverse strand, counting down.
GGCACCAGCATCGCCGTCAATGCGCTTATCGTATTGGTGTCGCTGGTCATGGCACAGCTTTCCTTCATGCTGTTCGAAAAGCCGGTGGGCCGCTTGCTCAACCGAGTCTTTTCCGCATCGTCCGGGCGCACGCCGGAGCGGCAGGCCGGATAACCCTGCTTATTCAGCTTTCTGAACAGTTTGTGAACGGGACGTTTTATCCCGTTCTTTCAGTGTGTTATATTGCGTGAACGCTGCTTATCCCCAGGCTCTGCTTGCAGTGCAGCAACGATTTCGCTTTCAAAATGTCACAAAGCGGACATAATCGTGAACAGCAAGGGTCGTGTTCCGGGGAAAGAGACAACCGCTCTGTTTCTGGAACTGCCGAAAAGAGAACAAGGAGGAAGAGATGGGACTTACACGTTCACTCAATATCCTGGTCGTCAGCGCCGCATTCCTGTTCGTTGCAGCCATGCTGTTTATTTAGAGCATTTTCCGAAAAAGTGGGAACCGGTTTTCCGTGCGGAAATGCGTAAAAACAAAAAGTTACAGCGCTTCAGTGTTTCCATGAAACACTGAAGCGCTGGAAAAAATTACAATCCCAGAGGCGTGAACAATAAATAAGAAAAAGGCGTCGTTGGTGAGCGACGCCTTTTTTAATCCAGCAGTCACACAGCCGAGACGGCCTTCACCTGCCCGACCGCCTGCCTGACAAGGCCCAGATTTTCCAGCGTCGCGTTGACCAGCGGCGCCCGGTTCATGGTGTAGATATGAAATTCATCGACACCGCGCCCCATCAGATCGGTAATCTGTTCGGCGGCCACCTGTGCAGCCACCACGACCCGCGCCTGCGGATTGTCTTCGACACCGGCGAAACGATCATCCAGCCAGGACGGAATCGACGCACCGCACATGCCGGCAAAGCGCTTCAACTGTGACAGGTTGAGAATGGGCATGATGCCGGGCACGATGGGAATGGTAATGCCCGCTGCCCGCACCGCGTTGAGATAGCGCTCATAGGTGTCGTTGTCGAAGAAGAACTGCGTCAGCGCCCGCGTGGCGCCATTGTCCACCTTGCGCTTCAGCATGTCGAGATCGACACTGAGATCGGCGCTTTCCGGATGCTTTTCGGGATAGGCGGAGACGGAAATCTCAAAATCGCCCATGTCTTTCAAGCCGCGCACCAGTGCGGCGGCATTTTCAAATCCGCCCGGATGCGGCACATAGGCAGCCCCGACACCTGCCGGCGGATCGCCCCTCAGCGCCACGAAATGATTGACGCCAACGGCGCGGAACTCTTCCACCACCTGCGCCACCTCTTCCCGCGTGGCACTGACGCAGGTGAGATGCGAAGCGGTGGCCAGCGGCGTCTCCTGCACGAGACGCTTGACGGTGGAGAGTGTGGGCGCGCGCGTGGTGCCGCCCGCGCCATAGGTCACAGACACGAATTCCGGCGACCAGCCGGCCAGATCATCGACCGTGGCCCAGAGCTGCGATTCCATGTCCTCCGACTTCGGAGGAAAGAATTCAAAGGACAGCTTGAAGGGACGCGCTATCGGCTTCCTTCCATGTTCAGGGGCCATCACACACCTCCCACGCGTTTCAAATTAAGCACTTCGCCCAAGGGCTCCGCCTTGCGGGCGGCCAGCCAGATCGTTGCCGTCAAGGCTTCGTCATGCCGCTGGCTGGGCGCGACATCCACAGCGGCAGAGGGCGTAAAGCCCGCCCGCGACAGCCATTCCTCCATCACCTGATGGGAAAAACCGAGACGGATATGGGCGTGATCGTCACGCAGATGCTCCAGCGCATGCGGCGCAAGATCGATCACTGCCAGCCTGCCGCCGGGTTTCAGCATGCGCGCGGCCTCCCGCAGCGCCGCTTCCGGCTCGACCAGAAAATGCAGGACCTGGTGAATGATCACCACATCGAACTCCCCGTCATCCAGCGGAAGGTTCAGGATATCGCCTTGGCGCACCGAGGCTTTGACAATACCGGCCTTGTCGAGATTGGCCCGGGCCACCGCCAGCATGTCGCGGCTGGCATCGATGCCGACGGCGCGGCGATAATGATGTTCCAGAAGCTGGAGAATGCGTCCCGTACCGGTGCCGAGATCCAGCAGCGCGTCCACCGGCTCCGTGCCGAGAAGCTGCAGCAGGTTTGCCTCCACCGCCTTGTCGTTGACATGCAGGCGGCGCAATTCATCCCACTCAGCAGCGTTGCGGCTGAAATAGGCCTGAGCCTTTTCCGCCCGCGCCCGCTTCACAGAGAGAAGCCGCTCGCCATCGCGCAGCAAAACCGAATCCGTATCGCTTGCGGCATCGAGCAGTTGACGCGCCAAAGCAACGGCATCACCCTCCTGCTTCAGGCGAAAATAGGCCCAGGCGCCCTCCTGGTAACGATCCACCAGATCCGCCTCTGCCAGAAGTTTCAAATGCCGGGAAATGCGTGGCTGGGATTGCCCAAGAATATCCGTAAGATCGGAAACCGTCAGATCGCCTGCCGCCAGCAAGGCAAGCAGCCTCAGCCGCGTCGGCTCACCCGATGCCTTCAGCAAATCCACCAGCTTGTCCAGAGTGAGTGCCATACCCGCCACGTTTATCAATCAAGATATAAAGATATCTTTATGTCAGTTGCACGAGCGGCGCAAGAGCAAACATGGGGGATCAGGAGAAAGGTTAAAGATCATTCCACAGGCGTCTGCGCCCATAAACAAAATGCCCCGGAGTTAAAACCCCGGGGCATGGATTTAGCGTGTGTGAGGATCTCAAAACTCTTCCCAGCTCTCCTGCCGGGCCGCCACCGCAGCACCGCCGCGGCTGACAGGTGCTGCCCGGCGTGCAGGTGCCGTAGACGGGGCAGATGGGCGCGCGGCTGCGGAAGATCGGGTGACCGAAGCAGCAGCCCGCTCCTGCCCCGTGCGGAACCGAGCCAGAAGCTCCGACAGCTTCTCAGCCTCCTGCGCAAGACCGGCGCTGGCCGCATTCATTTCTTCCACCATCGCCGCATTCTGCTGCGTCGCCTGGTCCATATGGTTCACAGCCGTGTTCACTTCTCCAAGGCCGGAGGACTGCTCCTGCGCGGCGGTCGCAATCGCATCCATATGCGTGTTGATGACCTGCACCAGTTCGGCAATCTCGCGAAGGCCCTTGCCGGTGTCGTCCACCAGCTTCACGCCCTCATTCACCGCAACAGCCGAATTGCCGATCAGCGCCTTGATCTCCTTCGCCGCATTGGCAGAGCGCTGCGCAAGCTCGCGCACTTCCTGCGCCACCACCGCAAAGCCCTTGCCCGCCTCGCCCGCACGGGCGGCTTCCACACCGGCATTCAGCGCCAGCAGGTTCGTCTGGAAGGCAATCTCGTCGATCACGCCGATGATCTGGGTGATTTGCTGGGATGCCTGCTCGATACGACCCATGGCGGCAACGGCATTGCTAACCACCGCGCCGGAATGTTCGGCGCGGCCTCGGGCCGTGCGAACGATTTCACGCGCTTCACCCGCACGGCTGGACGTGTTCTTGACGTTGACCGTCACCTCCTCCAGCGCCGCGGCGGTCTCTTCCAGGGAGGCCGCCTGTTGTTCCGTTCTCTTGGCCAGATGATCGGAAGCGCCGGAGATTTCGGCAGAGCCCCCGGCAACAGTGGCAACAGCGCCGTGAACTGCCAAAAGCGCCTCTCTGAGCTGGCGCACGGAAGCATTGAAGTCATGCCGCAGCGGTTCGAACTGCTGGGCAAATTCAACATCGATTTCACACAGCATATCGCCGGATGCCAGCTTGCGAAGCCCTTCGGCGAGCGAGCCCGTCGCCTGGTTGAGGCGCTTCTCGGCCTCCTCTTCGGCGCGGCGCTGTACAGCTTCCCGTTCGGCCTCGGCGCGACGGCGGCTGGCCTCGGCTTCGGCCTCCAGTTCGCCATTGCGGATGGCTGCCCGGCGGAAGACCTCCACCGCATTGGCCATTTCGCCAATCTCATCGTTCTGATTGGCGCTCGGCACGGTCACCTTGTGATCGCCATCGGCCAAGGCACGCATGCACGCCGTCAGCCCCGCGACAGGCCGGGTGACGCGAATACGGAAAATAACGGCGATGGAGGTAACGGTGCCGACCAGGACCAGCGCGATGCCGATATTCAGCAGCAGGCTGGCATAAAGATCCTCGACGGATGTCGACAGAACCGCCCCGGCCCGCTTCATCACGCCATCCCGAAATTCGATGATGGAGGCCATTTCCGGCACATAGGCCTTGGCAAAATCCGCCGGGGTGGTGCCTGCAGCTTCGTTGTTGCGCGCTTTGGTCACGATGTCTGCCGCCATTTGACGGCCAATGGTGAGGTAGCGCGTGTTGATGGTGTTGAAGGCGGCGGCAAGCTCCGGATCGTCACCCAGCTTGGCCTTGGCCAGCGAGATCTGCTGCAACAATGCTTCGGTGCGGCCAAGCAGGCGCTCGTAACGGGCCTGCTCCTTGGCATCGAGTGGACGATTGGCCGCCAGTGCGGCTGTAAACACCGATCCGATCTGACCGGCATAATCGCGCAATTCCGTGGCGCTGCGGCCAATGGTGATCCAGGAGAGAATTTTCGGATCCGCTTCCGCGATGACCTGCTCGGTGGTGTTGAGGCCGTCATTCAGAGCCGGAATGGCACCGATCATCCCATCGACAACCTGGGTCAGAGCAGCGCTGTTGCGGGCTTCCTTCGGCTGATCGATCAACTGATCCGCCGTTCCGCGGGCAGCTTTCAGGCGATCCAGAGACTGGGAAAGGGAGGCAAGAACGGCATCCCGCCGCTCTGCCGAAAGATTAGCCGCAGATGCAGTGGCAGCGGCAAAGGCATCTTCCGTCGCCTTGCGCGCCGTATCCAGCGCCTTTCGCGGCGCTTCAGCCAGAGGCGCAGGCGCGCCCATGGCGCCGTTGGTCGGTCCGCGCTCCAGAGACATCCTCGTTGATGCAGCCAGCATATCGCGGGCCACAAGCGTTGCCTGCTCCGCCGCCAGCCCGTGCCGATAAGCCAGAGCATCATCGTAAATAACCCGCCCGGCCACAAGGCCGCACACCGCAACGGTAACGGCCGTCCCCACACTGATCAGAACTGAAAGACGCATAAGTGCTTCTCCAACAGATATCAGTATCCGCATATACGAAATATCTTAATAGACGTTGAAAGCCGCGATTTTGTATACCTTTATGGCTGCAGAAAAAATGCCCCGGCGTTTGACGCCGGGGCACAGGATGTATGCACTGTTCAGGAAACCTTCGGGGATCTATTTCAGCGCATGTCGCTCCCGCGAAACAACTCGGGAGGTTTGCTAGGAAAGGCTCAAAACTCCTCCCAGCTCTCCTGCCGGACGGCCACGGCAGCACCGCCACGGCTGACGGGTGCGGATCGGCGTGCAGGTGCCGTAGACGGGGCAGATGGGCGCGCGGCTGCGGAAGACCGGGCGCTCGAGGCACTAGCAGCCTGTGCCGCCCGCTCCTGGCCTGTGCGGAACCGAGCCAGAAGCTCCGACAGCTTTTCCGCCTCCTGCGCAAGACCGGCGCTTGCCGCATTCATTTCTTCCACCATCGCCGCATTCTGCTGCGTTGCCTGGTCCATATGGTTCACAGCCGTATTCACCTCGTTGAGGCCCGTCGATTGCTCCTGCGCCGCCGTTGCAATCGCATCCATATGGCTGTTGATCGCCTGCACCAGTTCGGCAATCTCCCGAAGACCCTTGCCGGTGTCGTCCACCAGCTTCACGCCTTCATTCACCGCAACAGCCGAATTGCCGATCAGCGCCTTGATCTCCTTCGCCGCATTGGCAGAGCGCTGCGCAAGCTCGCGCACTTCCTGCGCCACCACCGCAAAGCCCTTGCCCGCCTCGCCCGCACGGGCGGCTTCCACACCGGCATTCAGCGCCAGCAGGTTCGTCTGGAAGGCAATCTCGTCGATCACGCCAATGATGTTGGAGATCTGGCTGGAGGCCTGCTCGATCTTCTCCATCGCCGAGACGGCATTGTTCACCACCACCCCGGACTGCTCCGCCTTGGAGCGGGCGTTGCGGACGATATCGCGGGCTTCACCGGTGCGCTGCGAGGTCGCCTTGACGTTGGAGGTGATTTCTTCCAGCGCCGCTGCCGTTTCCTCAAGAGAGGCCGCCTGCGTTTCCGTGCGCTTGGCGAGATCGTTGGAGGCATGCGAGATTTCACCGCTGCCGCTGCGCACGCCGCTGGCAGACACCCCAACAGACACCAGCACCGAACGCAACTGGCTGACCGAGGTGTTGAAGTCATGCCGCAGCGCTTCGAATTGCGGTGCGAACTGTTCTTCGATCTCGCACAGCATATCCCCGGAAGCGAGCTGACGCAGGCCGGAGGCCAGGGCGCCGGTGGCCCGCTCCAGCCGTTCGTTCGCTTCAGCCTCGGCGCGCGCCTGCATCTCGGCACGCTCAGCTTCCGAACGCTTGCGGTTTTCCTCCGCCTCCGCCTCAAGCTCGGCATTGCGGATCGCTGCCTGACGGAAGACCTCCACTGAGCGCGCCATGTCGCCGATTTCGTCTCCACGCTCAAGATGCTGGATGGCGCTCTGCTTATCGCCCTCGGCAAGCCCGCGCATGCGATTGGCAACACTGCGGATGGCGGATGACAACACGCGGAGAACAGAGACCGAAACGAGGATTGCGAAGGCGATCAGCACCGCAAGGCTACCGAGAATGACCTTCAACTGCCAGGCAGCAGCGTCATTCTTGGCATCTGCAGTGACCTTCAAGGAATCGGATGCAGCCAGCAGCATGGTGGAAAAGGCCTGGCTGCGTTTCTGCATGGCCGCCTTCCACATCGCCAGTTCGCCTGGGCCGGACGTATGGGAAGGCTTCTCCAGCATCTTCTGGATGGTTTTGCGGATCAGTTCACCATCCTCTGTCTGCCAGAACCGTGCGTAATCCGCGAGAATAGGCTTGCCAATGAATTCATTCATCGTCTTGCCATAGGTCTCGACCAGGCTGGAACCGCGCACAAGGTGCTTGACGTCTTCATGAGCCAGACTGCCAGCCTGGATATATTGCTCGCCCACATGGTTGATGATCAGGTAACCGTCATTCACCTGGAGAAAGGCATAATAGCCAAGGATGCTGCGGGAAAGCTCCCCATCGGAAATCAGGCTGCTGGCACGACCTGCCATATCGAGACCGGTGGCCGAAACTGGCTGAAGATATTTCAGCGGCAGAAGCGGATCAGCATCACCTGCATCGACCTTCTGGCGGAATTCCGCCATGCGCGCGAAGCCTTCATCGAGTTTCTTTTTCAGACCTGAGAGAATCGCATCTTCATGACCGATCTTCAAAGCCGCGTCATAAGCGTTGACAACCTCCTGATAATCCTGGTCGGTCGCCTTACGCCGTTCGGCTCGATTGCTCGGCGTCGATTCAGCCTCTGCCGGCATGGAATGCAGCAAGGCACCGCCGGCCCGCGCCACCCGAACCAGAGTGACCGCCTGTTGCAGCGCCGTGTAATTGAGATAGGCTTCGCGACTGATCACAACGCCGAGTCCGACAGCCGCCAGCAAAGGCACGACCGCTAAAATCGACAGCATGGTTCGAAATGAAAAGCGCTTCAGAATATAATACATGCCAGCCCCCTGAGCATAAGAATTCATTCGTCGGGCCGGTCTTTTGACGAGCATCAGAGATTACCGCCGATAATTCAGATATTCATAATACAATATGCATTTCGTGAATCTGAATATGTGGCCCCTCGAAAACTCAACCATTAAAAGGTAAAAAATTTTCGCAAAACTTTTAGAAGAAAGTGAGTTGTATTGTCATCGCGTTTCCGCCAAACTTTCTGCTTCATAAATCCTTCAACCGCAAAACAAAGCGACTTGCCAGCATAAGCTATTGTATTGCATTATAAATAACGCACACACTGCCCGTTATTTACGGATCGGCAAATCGGCTCACAGAGCCACAATGCCAGATATTGAATTTTCCGATATCTTCCAACGCATTAATCGATACCTGCAACTGAAGGCTTCGCTCCGTTTCAAGGACAGAAACGCATTGCGCGAAGGGCTTTCAAAGAAGATCGAAGAAGACTGCGGCCACGGAAATCGGGCATTGCAGCAAAATCAGTCAAGCCAAAAGCGAAAGCGGTTCCGTACTTCATTGAAACACGGAAACGCTTTCGCTCTTGCATGCAGGCTGTCGAAAAGAGCAAACCTGAAAAATCAGGTCCAGACTTTGAAGCTTCAAAACTCCTCCCAGCTCTCCTGCCGGGCGGCCACCGCAGCACCGCCACGGCTGACGGGTGCAGCCCGGCGTGCAGGTGCCGTAGACGGAGCAGACGAACGCGCGGCTGCGGAAGACCGGGCGCTCGAGGCACTAGCAGCCTGTGCCGCCCGCTCCTGGCCTGTGCGGAAATTCGCCAGCAATTCTGCAAGCTTCACCGCTTCCTGCGCCAGACCAGCGCTGGCCGCATTCATCTCTTCCACCATCGCCGCATTCTGCTGCGTCGCCTGGTCCATATGGTTCACAGCCGTGTTCACTTCTCCAAGGCCGACAGATTGCTCCTGCGCCGCCGTCGCAATCGCATCCATATGGCTGTTGATCGCCTGCACCAGTTCGGCAATCTCGCGAAGACCCTTGCCGGTGTCATCCACCAGCTTCACGCCCTCATTCACCGCAACAGCCGAATTGCCGATCAGCGCCTTGATCTCCTTCGCCGCATTGGCAGAGCGCTGCGCAAGCTCGCGCACTTCCTGGGCAACGACGGCAAAACCCTTGCCCGCCTCTCCGGCGCGGGCTGCCTCCACACCGGCATTCAGCGCCAGCAGGTTCGTCTGGAAGGCAATCTCGTCGATCACGCCAATGATGTTGGAAATCTGGCTGGAGGCCTGCTCGATCTTTTCCATCGCCGAGACGGCATTGTTCACCACCACGCCGGACTGCTCCGCCTTGGAGCGCGTTGTGCGCACGATGTCACGGGCTTCACCGGTACGCTGCGTTGTTGCCTTCACATTCGACGTGATTTGCTCCAGCGCCGCAGCCGTTTCTTCAAGGGAAGCTGCCTGCTGCTCCGTGCGTTTGGAAAGATTATCCGAAGCGCTGGAGATTTCGCCGCTGCCGCCGCGCACGGCGCTGGACGCATTGCCAACGGCGACCAGGGCATCGCGCAACTGCGCCACCGAGGTATTGAAGTCATGACGCAAGGCTTCGAACTGCGGGGCAAACTGCTCGCTGATCTCGCAGGCAAGATCGCCGGAGGCAAGCCGCTGCAGGCCGGAAGCCAGAGCGCCAGTGGCCTTGTTCAAACGGTCATTGGCTTCATCCTCGGCGCGGCGCTGCAACTCGGCGCGCTCGGCCTCGGATCGTTTGCGGTTTTCCTCGGCCTCGGCCTCAAGCTCGGCATTGCGGATGGCAGCCTCGCGAAACACCTCGACCGAGCGTGCCATCTCCCCAATCTCGTCCTTGCGGGCGATCATCGGGATTTGCGCCTGCGTATCGCCCTTGGCCAGATCCCCCATGGAGCGGGTCAGCGTTCCAATCGGGCCGACCACCCGGCGCACCACGATGATCATGCCCGCGCCAGCCGCCAAGGCTGCGCCGGCCAGCATCAGGCTGTAAAAGATCAACGCCGAAAGAGCGTCGTCGGCTAAGCTATTGGCCTTGTCGTTGACAACCTTCATGGCCGCAAGCGCAACATCCGCAATCGCACCCTGACCTTTCGAACTGGGCGCCAGCCAGTTTTCCAGCGGCACACCGACATCCTGGTTGGCCACCGCCTTCTTGTACATGCCATCACGCAGGTCCCAGAAAGGACCGCTGAAATAGATGTTCTCCGCCTGCGCCAGAGCCTGCTTCAACTCACCGGCAACACTTGGATGGTTACCAAGCGCACGCACCTGCGCCCAAGCGCTTGCAACGCGGGCATGCTGACTAGCAAGTTCTACGATATCGGCCAGGGGCAGCGGGCCGTTCAAGGTGGCGGCCTTGTTCAGGAGAATGGATTCGGCACCAGCCGCAGAGCGGGCGGCCCAGGCATTGGCGCGGATCTGCAACAGATCCATCAGGCTGTTATCGAGGGTCCGGATATTTGCTTCGGCAACGACGGAGGCTTTTTCAAGATCATCCAGCACCCCCTGCCCGAAACTCAATTGCTTGACGTTGACATCCTTGTTGCGGTTTTCTAGCGGCAGCGCAAGCTGCGCGTCGATCTGCTGCCGTGTTGCAACGATCGTATCATAGCTGGTTTTGATTTTGCCGACCATCGTCGCCAGTTCGGGCGTATCCGCCGCCTTCACGGCCTCGGCCAGATCCTTCATCGCGGCGTCAACCTTCTGCCGGTCAGCCGGAATGTCACGCAGCGAGCTCCCGGCTTTTTCCGGGGTGGTAATGAAGGCCGTATTCGTATGTCCCCGCTCAAGCCGGTAGTTCAGCAGAAAGTCAAACAGCGCCTTGTCGACAGCGGTAAGACCCGCCACATCGCGGAACACCTTGAAGTTGCTGTAGGAAACATAAAGCGCTCTGGAAACCATCGCCCCCAGGGCGAGACTGATAACAAGAAAGACGCAGACAAGGATATTGCGGATGGAAAACATGATCTGACGGGGCCCCCACGAATGTAAGGGTACCTTGCCACCTAGGCGCTAAAAACCTCTTAAGGCGCTGTTTTATAAGTAAAGCCTAATACAATTCGTACAAAGCAAGCCGATTCATGAGAAAAGCCGCACCTCGAAAAGAAAGGTGCGGCTTAACGATACTCATCAGTGGTTTGAAAAGCGCACAGAGGTTAGCTCAAAACTCCTCCCAGCTCTCCTGCCGGACGGCCACCGCAGCACCGCCACGGCTGACGGGTGCAGCCCGGCGTGCTGGTGCAGCAAGCGGGGCGGATGGACGCGCGGCTGCGGAAGATCGGGCGCTCGAGGCAATAGCAGCCTGTGCCGCCCGCTCCTGGCCTGTGCGGAACCGAGCCAGAAGCTCCGACAGCTTTTCAGCCTCCTGAGCGAGACCCGCGCTTGCCGCATTCATCTCCTCCACCATCGCCGCATTCTGCTGCGTCGCCTGGTCCATATGGTTTACAGCCGTGTTCACCTCGTTGAGGCCCGTCGATTGCTCCTGCGCCGCCGTCGCAATCGCATCCATATGGCTGTTGATCGCCTGCACCAGTTCGGCAATCTCGCGAAGGCCCTTGCCGGTGTCGTCCACCAGCTTCACGCCCTCATTCACCGCAACAGCCGAATTGCCGATCAGCGCCTTGATCTCCTTCGCCGCATTGGCAGAGCGCTGCGCAAGTTCACGCACTTCCTGCGCCACAACGGCAAAGCCCTTGCCCGCCTCGCCCGCACGGGCGGCTTCCACACCGGCATTCAGCGCCAGCAGATTCGTCTGGAAGGCAATCTCGTCGATCACGCCAATGATGTTGGAAATCTGGCTGGAGGCCTGCTCGATCTTCTCCATCGCCGAGACGGCATTGTTCACCACCACCCCGGACTGCTCCGCCTTGGAGCGGGCGTTGCGGACGATATCGCGGGCTTCACCGGTGCGCTGCGAGGTCGCCTTGACGTTGGAGGTGATTTCTTCCAGCGCCGCTGCCGTTTCCTCAAGAGAGGCCGCCTGCGTTTCCGTGCGCTTGGCGAGATCGTTGGAGGCATGCGAGATTTCACCGCTGCCGCTGCGCACGCCGCTGGCAGACACCCCAACAGACACCAGCACCGACCGCAATTGGCTGACCGAGGTGTTGAAGTCATGCCGCAGCGCTTCGAATTGCGGTGCGAACTGTTCTTCGATCTCGCACAGCATATCCCCGGAAGCGAGCTGACGCAGGCCGGAGGCCAGGGCGCCAGTGGCCCGTTCCAGCCGCTCGTTCGCCTCCGCCTCGGCGCGCGCCTGCATCTCGGCACGCTCAGCTTCCGAACGCTTGCGGTTTTCCTCCGCCTCCGTCTCAAGCTCGGCATTGCGGATCGCTGCCTGACGGAAGACCTCAACAGAGCGCGCCATGTCGCCGATTTCATCACGGCGACCTTCGCCCGGCACCGTCACGGATCTGTTGCCTTGCGCCAGGGCATCCATGCAGCGGGTCAACTCACCAATGGGCCGGATAACCCGCGAAACAATGACCACCATGCCAGCAATTGCCAGGGTCAGGACAATCCCGAACAGCAACAGATAGAAAATAGCTGCGTAAAGGGCATCAGCCTTGGCGTCGGCGGCCTTTTTGTCCAGTTCCGCCATGGAGAGCGAGGCCACGTCGGCAATCGTCTTCAAAGCAGCCGTTACGGGCACACGCCAATCGTCGATACCCAGAGGGGCCTTTTCACCGGCATACAGCTTGTCGAGAATACCTTTTCGCATGGCGGCAAAGTCGCCATCGAAGTAAGAAGCGTTTGCCTTTTTCACCGCCTCTTTCACGTCCTGTGGCGTGGCGGGATGCTCGACCAGTGTACGCACATTCTTCCACGCATAGGCCATGGTGACGTCAATACCCGACAGTTTTGACTGGTCGGCCGGGGAAAGCGTTTTACCACCAGCAATCACGGCATTGAGGATCAGTGCGCCGTTGCCGCCGATGGCACGCGTTGCCCATGCACCGGAGCGGATCTGGATCAGCGACACCAGGGAAGGATCGAGCGAACGAATTCGGCCCTCGGCTGCATCTGAGGCCTTTTCCAGCGCCGTCAGAAAGTCGCCACCGGCGGCCATCCAGCTCTCGCTCAAGCCGGCCTCACGCTGCGCAAGCGGCTTGCCCACCTCGCTGTCGATCTTGGAGCGCATGGCGACGACCTTGTCATAGGCCTGCATGAGTGTGGCCATCGGCGTTTCGATTTCTGCCGTAGAAAGGCCTGCCTTGACGGCCTTGGCGTCTTCCATGCCCTCGATCACCACCCGGCGTCCGCTTTGCACCACTTCCACGGTCTTGGCGTTATCCTTGATGTCGAGCGCCAGCGCGGTTGCGCTGTCACCGCGTTCGTTACGGAACGCCAGAAGGGCTTTGAAAAGGGCCTTGTCCAACTGGGTGAGTTGCGCCACCTCATCAAAAATCACGTAATTGCGGTAGGCGCTCCAGAGCGAGTTGGCCACAAGCACGCTGAGCGTCAAACTGAGAACAGAAAAGACGCCTATGAGAATGTTACGAATAGACAATGCAATCTCCCCCACTGCATCCCGAACATGACATATACTAAAACAGGAAACCCATAATTGATCGTTACCGCTTCAGCATGAAACAGGCACACGCCGCACGCGTGGAAAGATGGCCGCAGAAAGAAGCGAACCAATTGTTTTTACATGCTTTCCTGGAAAGCTGCATTCAAGTGCCAGGACAAGGGTCCCCGCTTGGATCCCGGCAACAGACAATAGCTCCTTATTAATCTCCAACGAAAACGGCGCCTTCGGTGAAGCAAATTTCACCGAAGGCGCCGCTTGAAATCAATCTGCAAACTGCGTTCCCGGACGCTCCGGGATAAAGTCAGCGCGTCAGACGCTTGTAGGTCACCCGCTTCGGGTTCACCGCGTCAGCACCCAGACGGCGGATCTTGTCCTGCTCGTAATCCTCGAAGTTGCCTTCGAACCATTCCACATGGCTATCGCCTTCGAAGGCGAGGATATGGGTTGCAAGACGGTCGAGGAACATGCGGTCGTGGCTGATGATAACGGCGCAACCGGCAAAGTTTTCCAGTGCGTCTTCCAGCGCGCCGAGCGTTTCGGTGTCGAGGTCGTTGGTCGGTTCGTCGAGCAGGATGACGTTGCCGCCGGACTTCAGCATCTTGGCCAGATGCACGCGGTTACGCTGACCGCCCGAGAGATTGCCCACCTTCTGCTGCTGGTCGCCACCCTTGAAGTTGAAGGCGCCGCAATAGGCGCGCGAGTTCATCTCGTGCTTGCCAAGCTTGATGATGTCATTGCCGCCGGAAATTTCTTCCCACACGGTCTTGGAGCCATCGAGATGGTCGCGGCTCTGGTCCACATAGCCGAGATCGACAGTGTCACCGATGCGGATTTCACCGGCATCCGGCTTTTCCTGCCCGGTGATGAGCTTGAACAGCGTCGACTTACCGGCACCGTTCGGACCGATCACGCCAACGATACCGCCCGGAGGCAGCTTGAAGGACAGGTTTTCGAACAGCACCCGGTCACCATAGGATTTGGTGATGTTTTCAGCCTCGATCACCACCTGACCGAGACGCTCACCCACCGGAATGATGATCTGCGCTTCGCCGGGGCGACGGTCGGCTGCCGCCTTGACCAGTTCGTCATAGGCCTTGATACGGGCCTTGGACTTGGCCTGACGCGCCTTGGGGCTGGAGGCAATCCACTCCTGTTCGCGGGCAAGCGCCTTCTGGCGGGCGCCCTCTTCACGTTCTTCCTGCGCCATGCGCTTGGCCTTGGCCTGCAGATAGGCGGAGTAATTGCCCTCGTAAGGAATGCCACGGCCACGGTCGAGTTCGAGAATCCAGCCGGTGACGTTATCCAGGAAGTAACGGTCGTGGGTGACCATCAGGATGGCGCCCGGATATTCGCGCAGATGCTTTTCCAGCCACGCAATGGTTTCGGCGTCGAGGTGGTTGGTCGGTTCGTCGAGCAGCAGCAGATCGGGCTGGCGCAGCAGAAGCTGGCAGAGCGCCACACGGCGCTTTTCACCGCCGGAGAGGTTGTCCACGGAGGCATCGCCGGGCGGGCAGCGCAGCGCGTCCATGGCCATTTCCACCTGGCTTTCCAGATCCCAGAGGTTCTGGCTGTCGATGATGTCCTGAAGCTTCGCGCCCTCATCCGCCGTTTCGTCGGAATAGTTCATCATCAACTCGTTGTAACGGTCGAGGATCGCCTTCTTGGCGGCAACGCCTTCCATGACGTTTTCCAGAACCGACTTGGACGCATCGAGCTGCGGCTCCTGCGGCAGATAGCCGAGCGTCGCGCCATCGGCCAGCCAGGCTTCACCGGTGAATTCCTTGTCGAGCCCGGCCATGATCTTCAGCACAGTGGACTTACCGGCGCCGTTCGGGCCGAGAATACCGATCTTCGCATCCGGATAGAAGGAAAGATGGATGTTTTCGAGGATCTTCTTGTTGCCATAAGCCTTATTGAGGCCGGCCATATGATAAATGAACTGACGTGCCATGGTGGTGGTACTCTCCGCGCGCCGATGGGAAAAGGTTGCCGCTATGTAGGCCAAAGCCCGCCCGGGGGCAATGCACCCCCTGGCCTAACCCCGGCATTTTTGGCTCTTCCATTCCTCAGAGGGGCAGCCCGAATGAAGCACAAGCTTGGCGAATTACTGCAACCCTACCGGATCGACCACGCCCTGATCGCAGCCGAAGCTCGTGCCGCCAGCGGCCTGGATCCGCTCCTTGAGGTCCGCCTTTTCATCCGTATCGCCGAGGCCGATCGTCAGTTCGGTGATGATCCGGCGCTCGCCATCGCGTTCGCAGCGCATCTTCACGCGGCGGCTGGCGTTTTTGCCGAAGCTCTCATCGAAGGCCTGCTGGACTTCCATGGCCGTAACATTCTGCCCAACCCTTGCGGCGAAGAGTTTTGCTACGGCGGAGCCGTTCAGATCGTCCATCAGCGCGATGGCGGTGGAGAAATAGGCCTCCTGTTCCAGCCCGGAGCAGGTGCCGTGCTTGATCCACTCATGCCGTTCCAGCGCCGATTGCGTGCCGGGCATGACCTTCTCCAGCGCCTTCTGCGTCTCGGCGGTCAGCGTCACCGGCGGCAGGCGCGTCCATTTGCTGCCCGCATCGGCATTCATGTCGGCCTGGCTCACGCCGCAATAGTTCTTCCGCATCGGCCACAGGCCGTGCAGGGTAAAGTGGCTGGCGTCATAGCGCTCTGCCGTCTGGCTCTTGCATTCGGGCTTGTCCGGCTTGGTTTCGCAAAAGGCGGGCTGCCAGCTGACCGCCAGAAGCGCCGTGGTCTTGCCGCCCTCCTGCGCCTGGGCGCCCGGCGGAACGAAAGTTGCAAGCAACAGAAGAGAAAAGACGGCGGAACCGAGACGCATGGAGGACCTTTCATCACCAGGATGCAGCGGTTGCCCGGGGCAGGCGCTGGTCGCCTCCGATCCGCTGCAGTGCACACAGTATGTAAGGCAGCTTACCGCAAAGCGGGAGTCGGATTTTCGTAACCAGCAGCGGAAAAAGAGAAGGCGTTAAAAGAGGATATTGAGACAAATCATTGTCTTTGCGCTCAAAATCGCGTTTTCTGCAGCGGGAGAACAAGTGGAGGGGGACATGTTCGACACCATAGCCTACCTCGCGGCCGGAGACGGCGCGCGAATCGCCTACCGTTTTTTGCCGTCCAGAGAACCGACTCAGGCCATCGCCATCATCAGCCACGGCCTGGCGGAGCATTCAGGCCGATACGCCCTCCTGGCGGAGGTGTTGAGTGCCAGCGGCTTTGCGGTCTACGCCCATGATCATCGCGGGCATGGCGCGACCAGGGCGCCGGGCGCACCGCTTGGCCGCTTTGCGGCAAAGGGCGGCGTGGACCGCGTGGTGGAAGATGTGCGCGCCATGCGCGATCTTGCCGTCAGCCTGCATCCGGGCCTGCCGGTGCTGCTGTTTGGCCACTCGATGGGCGGCTTGATCGCACTCAGCGCCGCCACCCGCTTTCCCACGCTGTTTCAGGCACTGGCAGTCTGGAATTCCAATTTCAGCCTCGGGCTTTCCGGAACGGCGGCGCGCCTGCTGCTGAAGGTCGAGCGCGCGCTGAAAGGGTCGGACGTTCCGAGCCAGATCATGCCACGCGCCACGTTCGAAGCCTGGGGCAAGTCCGTTTCCGGCCACCAGACGCTGTTCGACTGGCTCTCCCGCGACCGGCTGGAAGTGGAGGCCTATATTGCCGATCCGCTTTGCGGCTTTGCCGCCAGCGTTTCGCTGTGGCTGGACGTGGTTGCCATGGCAACGAGTGCCGCCACCCCACAGGCGCTTGCCCGGCTGCCGAAGGCGCTGCCCATTCATCTCACCGGCGGCGGAGAAGACCCGGCAACCGACAGGGCGCGGGCAACGCGAGATCTTGCCCGCCGCATGGGCAAGGCCGGGCTGACGAATGTGACGCTGAAAATCCACGAGACCATGCGGCATGAAACCCTGCATGAACTGGGCGCGCGCGAGGCCGCCGAGGATTTTGCCCGCTGGGCAGCCCAGGTCTTGAAAATCACCCGTTCCGGAACGGAATGATTCCATAAAGGAATTTCATGTGCGGGAAGCGCCGGAACGGTTTAAACCGGAGGACGAGCATAGATCTAGAGCGCTTTTCGATCTGATTGAATCAGATCGGCGCTCTAACATTTTATTTTTGAAGCGTAATTTTATCGATCCTGGTTTCACTCCGGTCGAATTATGCTCTTAACGGGAATGACATGACCGCAGCCTCAGAGACCAGAGAGTCAAAACCTGCAATCCCCGGCATCGCCTTCGGTCTGTCGATGATGGTGTTGTCGGTTTTGATCGCGCCGCTGATCGATCTGTTTTCAAAGCTGGCGACCGAGACCCTGCCGACGCTGGAAATCACGACGCTCCGGTTTCCGCTGCAAATCGCCTGCATGCTGCCGGTGCTTGCCATTCGCGGCACCTGGCCGCGCCCGACCTGGGCCAACACCAAGCTGCATATCCTGCGCGGCGGCATGCTGTTTCTGTCGATGATGAGCTTTGTCGCGGCGCTGCGCTATATGGCGCTGGCCGATGCCGTGGCGATCTTCTTCGTGGAGCCGATCATGCTGACCATTCTCAGCAGCATCTTCCTCAAGGAGAAAATCGGCTGGCGACGCTACAGCGCCTGCAGCGTGGGCTTTCTCGGCGCACTTCTCGTTATTCAGCCCAGTTTCCGGGATGTCGGGCTGGTGGCGCTGCTGCCGGTGGTCACGGCCTTTGCGCTGGCGGTGTTTTCCATCCTCACGCGTCTGCTCTCGCATCGGCAGGACGCTTTCGTCATGCAGGTGGAAACCTGTTTCTGGGGCCTTGTCTTCAGCAGTATCGCCCTTGCCGTTTCCGGCCTATCGGGTGAGACGGTGCTGGTCTGGCCCGATGCCCACGGCCTGCTTTGGCTGCTGGGCACCGGTCTTGCCTCAGCAGTGAGCGGCCTGCTCGGCGTCTATGCCTATCGCTCTGCCCCGGCCTCAACGCTGGCGCCGCTGCAATATCTGGAAATCGTCACAGCAACGCTGCTTGGCTGGCTGGTATTCGGGCAATTGCCGGATGCGGTGAAGTGGCTCGGCATTACCATCATCATCGGCTCCGGCCTGTACATCATCTGGCGTGAGCGTCGTAATACGAAGGGTCATTGAAAATGGCCCTTCGTATTCCCTTTTCGAATATCTCAAGCCCCTGATGCATTTGAGATATTCGAAATTCCTTCAAGGCGAGGATGCGTTACAGCGCCGTGCATTTGATCAAACGCACAAAGGACGCTGTAACACTTTAAATTTGCTGCATAATTCCTTAAATCGATTCCGATTTAAGGAATTATGCAGTAGCATCTTCGAGCCTTGGTATAAAGCGAGACGGCCCTGAAAGGGAAGGAACCAATCCATGCGGCGAACCGGTGGAAAACTGATTGTCGAAGCGCTGAAGGCCAATGGCGTGCGGCGCGTGGCCTGCGTGCCGGGCGAGAGCTATCTGGCGGTGCTGGATGCGCTTTATGACAGCGGCATCGAAACCGTGGTCTGCCGTCAGGAAGGTGGTGCGGCGATGATGGCCGATTGCTGGGGCCGGCTGACCGGCGAACCCGGCATCTGCATGGTGACGCGCGGCCCCGGTGCCACCAATGCGTCCGCCGGGCTTCACATCGCCCGGCAGGATTCGGTGCCGATGATCCTGTTCATCGGCCAGGTGCAGCGCGAGGCGCGCGAGCGGGAAGCCTTTCAGGAGGTGGAATATCGCCGCGCCTTCACCGAATTTGCCAAATGGGTCGGCGAGATCGATGATGTTTCCCGCATCCCGGAATTCATCACCCGCGCTTTCGCCGTTGCCACCTCCGGCCGTCCCGGCCCGGTGGTGCTGACCCTGCCGGAAGACGTGCTGGTGGAAGAGACCGAGGCGCCGGAGGCAAAGCCCTATATGCCGGTGGAGGCGCATCCCGGCCCGGCACAGATCGCCGCCCTTGGTGAGATGCTGAAAGAGGCAAAACGGCCCTTCGCCCTTCTCGGCGGCACACGCTGGGATGAGGCGGCAGTCGCTGCTTTCCAGCGCTTTGCGGAAAATTGGGAATTGCCCTCAGGCTGCTCTTTCCGCCGCCAGATGCTGTTCGACCATCTCCATCCCTGCTATGCGGGCGATGTGGGCATCGGCATCAATCCGGCGCTGGCCAAGGAAATCCGCGAGGCGGACCTGCTTCTTCTGATCGGCGGACGCTTTTCCGAAATGCCCTCCTCTTCCTACACGCTGATGGATATTCCCTATCCGAAGCAGAGGCTGGTGCATGTCTATCCGGACCCTTCGGAACTGGGCCGCGTCTACAGGCCGGATCTGGCGATTGCCGCAAGCCCGCGGGATTTCGTCAGCGCCCTCACCTCACTTGAGGCCCCCGCTTCGCCAGCCTGGGCCGGACGCACGCAGGCCATGCATCAGGCCTATCTCACCTGGTCCACACCGCCGAAGACGGGACCGGGCGCGGTGCAGATGGGGCCGATCATGGAGTGGATCGAAACCAATACCGCCAGCGATACGATCTTTACCAATGGCGCGGGCAATTACGCCACATGGCTGCACCGCTTCCATCGTTTCCGGGCCTATAACACGCAGGCCGCTCCCACCTCCGGCTCCATGGGCTATGGCCTGCCCGCCGCCGTGGCGGCCAAGGCGCTTTTCCCGGACCGCGAAGTGATCTGCTTTGCCGGTGACGGCTGCTTCATGATGCATGGACAGGAATTCATCACCGCCATTCGCTATGGCTGGCCGATCATCGTGTTGCTGGTCAATAACGGGACCTATGGCACGATCCGCATGCATCAGGAGCGCGAATATCCCGGCCGCGTCAGCGCCACCGATCTCGTCAATCCCGACTTCAAGGCCTTTGCCGAAGCCTATGGCGGCCATGGCGAACGGGTGGAAACCACGGCAGACTTCGCCGCCGCCTTCGAACACGCCCGCGCCAGCGGCAAACCGTCGATCATCGACATCAAGCTGGATGCCGAAGCCATCACACCAACCCGGACTCTGACCGAGATCCGGGAGAGGGCGTGAAACGAAGAAGGCCGGGAGCGATCCCGGCCTTTGATTTGCGCTTTTGGAACATTTTTCCAGAAGACTTAATCATACCAAGGCTCGAAGATGCGTCAGCCTCCTCGCCTTGAAAGAATTTCGAATATCTCAATTGCGTCAGTGGCTTGAGATATTCGAAAGAAGAATACCAAGAGTCATTTTCAATGACGCTTGGTATCAGATGGCAGCCGTGACGATGAATTCGACCTTGTAATCCGGCGTGGCGAGTGCTGCCTGGCTGGTGGCGCGGGCGGGCGGGTTGGCGGGGTCGATCCAGGCTTCCCAGACAGCGTTCATTTCGCCGAAGGTGGACATGTCGGAAAGGTAGATGATCGTCTGGAGGATCTTCGACTTGTCCGAGCCAGCCAGCGCCAGCAGGCGCTCCACTTCGGCCAGCGCCGACTTCGACTGCTCGGTCACGCTTGTGCCTTCACCCACCTGACCGGCGAGATAGACGGTGTTGCCGTGGATGACGGCGCCGCTCATACGCTTGCCGGGTTCGATACGCTTGATGGACATGAAACTCTCCTGATCATGGTCAAAAAAACAGGCCGGACGATCAGCGCCCGGCCATCGGTCAAAAAAATCAGCGCTGGCGCAGGCTGTGCTCATAGGTGGCCGTGGAACGGGCGCCCGAACGGCAATAGCCCAGCATGGGGCGCTCGAAATCATCCAGAGCATCCACCATGGCGGCCACGGCATCCGGCGTCACACCCATGGGGCCAACCGGAATGTGGCGGATGGTCAGGCCCAGTTCCTTCGCGCGGGCTTCGATCTCGGCAAAGGCAGGCTGGCCGGGCTCTTCACCGTCCGGACGATGGCAGACGATGGATTTGAAGCCGAGCGCCTTGATCTCATCCAGATCGGCGACCTGAATCTGTCCGCTAACGGAATATTCCTCGTTGATCGGCCTGATATTCATCGAAGCATCCTTTCTTCAAGACGGCGAAGACTGATACGGACGGTCCTTGAAAAGGATCGTCCGTATTCCGCTTTCGAATATCTCAAGCCTCTGATGCAATTGAGATATTCGAAATCCTTTCAAGGCGAGGATGCGTTCGCATCTTCGAGCCTTGGTATTACGACGCATGGTCCGGCGCGTCAATCAGCCGGCTCGAACCAGAAGCTCAACGCAAATTCGCGGGCCTCGCCCGGGTGAAGCGGCAGGAAATCGCCCCGGCGCTCCAACGCGTCGCGGTCCACCCAGGCATGTGACACCGGCTCAATGCCCAGCACATTGGCGGGGGCCTGCTGGTTCCGCCAGATTTGCAGGTAAGGCAGGGTGTTGGTTGCAAACTGCACCTTGAGCGCCAGCCCGCCCAGCGAGGCCAGGGGGCCAAGCGTCAGGCCAGCGTCGTCGCCGCCCTGTGCGGGCACGCAGAAAACACCGCCCGGCTCCTGGCCAAAGCGCCAGCCGAAACCGCCGCCTTCCAGCATCGGGCCTTCCAGCCGCACCCGATCGTCAAACAACCGCGCGCCGACATTCATGTGATACATGAGAAAGGCCGGAAAGGCCGCCGGGCCGGTATTCACCAGCCGGTCCAGCAAATGCACCTTGCCTGCGCTATCGATCCGCCAATGCCGCTCCAGCCGGGATTGTCCGCCATCGGCATGATGGACATCGATGCTTGCCTGGCAAAAATCCACACCCTGCCCGACAATCCGGGCCGCATGGGAGGAGAAGGAGCCATGCAACGGATAACGACCGCCACTGCCATCGCCCAGCGGAAAGGGGTGGCGGATATGGTCCGGGCCGCAGGTGAAGAGAAAGCCTTCCAGCGAATGATCGATACGCGGATCGCCATCATCGGGAATGGCGCGTCCCGGGGCAAGATCGACGCCGTTGATGACCAGGCTGCGGATATCAAGGACGGAGCCCGGATCAAGCTCTACTTCAGGCCCGAGAACCTTGGGGTCGGCGGCTTTCAGCTTCATGATTCGCTCCTCTTCCATGTGTGGAACAGGGGTAGACCATGGTGCATTATGGAAGCAAGAAGCGACAAGTGGTAACAGCGCGATCAAATGCTTAACCGATTATTTACATCGCCACCCGCTTCTCCATATTAGAGCCAAGATTCGCGTGTTTGAGCCATTATACGTTAACCGGGAAATCCACCGCCGTGCCGAGCCTTCGCCTTTCCGCTTTTCTTGCCGCAGCCCTTGCCTCTGCGCTTGCCGCGCCCGTGCTGGCGCGCGACCCCTATGGGTATGGCAATAATGGCAATACAGTGCTGATCACCCCCTCGGGCGAGGTGCTGGATTATGTGCCGGAGCGCGGTTCGGTGATCGTTGCCCGCGACCAGGCCGGGCGCAAGGTGCTGATCGATCATTTCGGCAATCTGGTGGCCACGGAAATGCCGGCGGACGTGGTCTATGGCCGGGGTCAGGCGAATAGTCGCTACAATCCCGACAATCGCTATGCGCCCGGAAATCGTTATTCCAACGATTATTACCCGCCCGCGCCCTCCGGCGGCGGCTATGACGATGATGACGTGGTCACGGCAGGCATTCCGGATGACACGTCAATCGACCGGCAGGATCTCGGCCAGCCCTATCCGCAGGCCACCAGCCGCGACCCCTATGCCAGCCAGCAGCCAAACGGCCTGCCGCGCCAGCCCGCGCAGACCTTCACGACCAGCGGCCCGGCAAAGCCGGAGATCACCGCGCTTCAGGTGTTTCTGGATCGGGAGGGTTTCTCGCCGGGGGCAATCGACGGCCATATGGGCCAGAATGTCCAGAAGGCCATCGAGGCCTGGCAGCAGAAGACCGGCGAGACGCTGGACACGAAGAACACCGATGCCATCATGGAACGGCTGCGGATGAATGGCGGCCTGCCCTTTACCAGCTATACCATCACCGCTGCCGATGCCGCGGGGCCTTATGTTGCGGAAATTCCGGAGGATTACAGCCAGAAGGCCATGATGCCGAGCATGGGCTACACGTCGACCACCGAAATGCTGGCGGAAAAATTCCATATGGATGAGGGCTATCTGAAAGCCATCAATCCGGGTGTGGATTTCACCGTACCGGGCACCACCATCAAGGTGGTCAATCTCGGCCAGCAGAATGCCGGTGGTAAGGTGGCGAAAATCCTGGCCGACAAGGGCCGCAAGCAGCTTTTTGCCTATGACGCGGACGGGCAGCTGATCGCAGCCTATCCGGCCAGTATCGGCTCCGCCGACACGCCTTCGCCCTCCGGCACGGTCACGGTGGAGCGCGTGGCCTTCAATCCCGGCTATACCTATAACCCGAAGCTGAACTTCAAGCAGGGCGCCAATGACAAGGTGCTGAACATTCCGCCCGGCCCCAACGGGCCGGTAGGTACGGTGTGGATTGCGCTTTCCAAGCCGACCTACGGCATTCATGGCACGCCGGAACCGTCGAAAATCGGAAAGACCCAGAGCCATGGCTGCATTCGCCTGACCAACTGGGATGCCACCGAGCTGGCCAAGATGGTTCAGCCCGGTGTGACGGTGGAATTCGTGGATTGAGCCTGTTTCAGGCTGCGCTGCCAAAGCGCAGGATGCGCGGACGGAAAGAGCGAACCACGCGCACCGGCAGAAGCCGCATGACTTCCGAGGCAAAGGCGCGGGAATTTTCCTGGGCGCGGTCGAGATTGCTGACCTTGGCAGGATCCATGCTGTAAAGCGTGCCGCCGGTCTCGAAAATGTCGCGAAATGCGTTGCGCTCGGCAATCGGCGTGTTGATGACATTGACGCCGCGGGCCGCCAACAGGCCCTTGATGGCGAGAAGCGCCCGTGTGGTGACCATGGAAGCAACCCGCGTCAGCACCACCGAATGCGGGATGACGAGATTGCCGGCCACCCGCATCTGCTCGATCAGGTCGAGAATCTGCGCGGCGCCCTTGGCGTCCATGGCACAGCCCTGCACCGGGATCATCACATGATCGGAAAGGCCGATGGCCATGGTGACAATGGCGTCACGCGCACCGGCCAGATCGATGATCACATAATCGGAATTGCCACGGCCCTCGCGGATATGCCCCTGCAGGGAGCCGATCGTGACGTGGGAAATCACCTCGATATTCTGGTGGGGCGATGACAGCGCAGCCCACTGGCTGATCCAGCCCTGCGGGTCGGCGTCGAGAATGGTGATGCGGTAGCCCTGGTGGGCAAGCTCCGTTGCCAGAAGCAGCGCCGCCGTTGTTTTCCCGGCTCCACCCTTGGCATTGGCAAATGAGATGACTGGCATGATATCCTCTGCTCTTCCTGAGCCACTCATCGCTCCGTTCGGCACCGGATCATTGTGCCGGTTAACAAAGATTTGCCCAAATTGGTTAACAAATCAATAAGAGCAGAATTCAGGATTAACTTTTATCAAAAGTTGAATTCAATTTCCCTAATAATTTCGGGTTTTCCGGGGCTTCCGAGCAAGACGGGCCGCCTTCACCGCCTGCTGCACCGATCATCCACGCCTCTTGCGTCTTTCATGATTCGCAGCGGGCACGGCCCGACCGCCCTGCCCGCCCCAGGCTATCTGCTCATGGCTTCAGCAACAA
The DNA here is from genome assembly GCF_030815125.1 of Allorhizobium paknamense. Taxonomy (GTDB): domain Bacteria; phylum Pseudomonadota; class Alphaproteobacteria; order Rhizobiales; family Rhizobiaceae; genus Allorhizobium; species Allorhizobium paknamense. Next base: position 382,651 of record NZ_JAUSWH010000002.1, on the reverse strand, counting down.
AACGGAAGGCAGCGCCCCCTTTTCGTAAAGACGCAGGAAGAAATAGCCTATGCCTGCAAGACCCAGCAGCAGGCCCGGCGCTTCTCCCCGGCCCTGCACGCCACAAGGAAGCGGCAGATCCTGGCTGATGAAGTGGGCGATCACATATTGACCCACCTGCTCGGCCAGCAGCGAGATATCGTCCCGCTTCAATTGCGTACCGACGGAGAGCAGGAAATCGGCAATCCCAGTAAGGCCATGGCAGAGGCAAAGATCTGTCTGCTGCGCGGGTGTGGTCGGCATGGTCAGCAGGCGCGAGGCATCCTGCACGGCGGCATTCAGTTCCACGGCCATGCCCGGCTCCTGCGGCAAAAGCTCCAGCATGCGAAGACGGCTGAGGCCGATGCCGGTGGAACCGCTGCACCAGGCGCAATTGCAATTGGGTGGTGCTGTAGCTGCACCGGGCGTGATGTAATCGATCCGGAAATCCGGCCAGGCCTGACGCTGGGGATCGAACCAGCTTCGCTCATAGCGCAGGCCTTGCAGCGCCCCTTGCAGAAGCGTTTCTGCTCCGCCTGCGGCATGGGCCTCCAGAAGCGCCAGCGCCATGCCCGCCACCCCATGCGCATAGCCCAGAAGGTTATGATGGCGCGGCATCTGGCAGGGCCAGGACAGGCCTCTTTCATCGAGAACGGCCTTTGCCAGCAGCCGCTCGGCATGGGCAAGCGCGGCCTGGGTGAGAGAGGGCCGCTGATATCGGCTGCCAAGGCCGATCAGCACCGGAATGGCGCTGGCGGCACCGCCGATCATGTCGATCATCTCCTCGCCGAACACCTCTTCGGCATGACGTTCGGCCAGCAGCAACCCTTCCTCGATCAGTTCCTTGCGTTGCAGACTTTCACCAATGCCGATCCAGGCCGAGGCGATGCCAAGCGTGCCGGTGTAATAGCCACGGGCAGCCGGTGTGTCGAAATCCGAAAGCCGCGCCCGCATCTGCCGCACGGCGCCCTCAATGGTCGCCAGCACGGGCGGCGACGGAGACTGGGCATGCAAGGCGGACAGAAACAGGGCAATTCCGGCCACGCCATCATAAATATTGGCGGAAACGGTCTTGTAAGCCGGGCCGAAGCCGGTGCCGTTGGCGGCCATGGCCCAGCCCATCCAGGTGCAGCGGTCCTCATGCCAGATGGCATCCCGGCAGAGCTGGCGTCCAATCCGGTTGGCGGCATCCAGAAAAGCCCGATCGCCAACGGCGGCGGTGGAAAATAGCATCGTATTCATTTGGAAACCCGCTCAGGCTGGAAAATGATAGATATCGATATTGCCAGCCGCCAGATGCGGCGCAGCAAGCGAAAGGCCCGCCTCCGCAAGCCGCTGGCCAAAGGCCGCCAAGCGCGCCTCCACAGTCTGTTGCCCGGAAAGCCAGGCGCGCACCAGCGCATCGGCCAGCATCATGCACCGCACCTGCCCGAAGCTGAGGCCCTGGCCGGGATCATCGGCCACGCCCACGCCATCGGCCAGCTTCTTGGAAAACAGCGGCACATCGGGCATGAGCCCGGGGTCATTCTCCCTGAGAAGCTGCTGCAAGAGCGACAGGATAAAGGGCATGTAGCGGCGTGGCGCGTAAAACACCGTGCTATCGGTACGGTCGTAACCGGCAGGGTCGGTCAGGGTCTTGGCGCGGAAGGGTACGCGATAGGAATCGAGACTCGCGGCCAGACGCTGCATGAAGGCCACCACCCGGTCCGGATGGGTGTTGAGATAGAGCCTGCCCAGCATGGCCATGTCATGATCGGAATCCGGCGTGCCGCCGTGAATATGGTAGAAACCCGGCTGGAGGACCGATGAGGCGGTGGGCAACAGGAGCGAAACGGAAGCCCCCACCCCGGGCGCAGCCCCGGGTGTCGCCGTCACATAGGCGCCGGGCGTCACATAGCGGCAGCAGTCGCCCTTGCGCACATGCACGCCGCCATTGGCATCCGCCTGATAGACCTGCCATTGCGGCGACCAGCGCGTGCCTTCCGGAAAGCCGCTGCGCAACGCCGTCATCAACTCGGCGGCGGAAAGGGACGCGGCAGGCGCGGCCACAGGCTGAAGATGAAACGGGCGCGAATAGGCGGCATTGTAAAGCTGCGGCCAGAGAGCTTCGCTCAGAAGTTCCGGCATGGTGCGCGGCACGCTGACACTGGTCAGCGGCACCTCGACAGGCTGTGAGGCGCCGATCTGGAACCGGCCGGGGCCGAGGATGTTGACGGCCTCCAGCACGGGGGTCAGCAGGGCGCTCAGGTCCGACGCCGGGGTCTGCGCGGCCTGCGGCACGGCATTATTGGGAAGTATGGCGAAAGACATGCGTCAGGCTCCGGTGTCGAGCGTAAACAATTGGCGTGCCGCCGCGCGCGGATCGGCAAAAATCGAAGCGGCGGCCTGAAGCGCGACAAGCGCGGCGGATGGCATTTCCGGCGATGCCTGCGACATTTCATAGGCGGTCAGCACCAGCCGCAGGGCGGCAAAGCGCACGCAGCGTTCGCCAGCCAGCGCCAGTTGCTGCGAAGTGGCGGCAAAGGGGGCGGCATAGGCCTTCCAGAAAGCCTGACAGCACCGTTGCGCCCGCAGAACATCCGTAGGACCTGCCGGGGATGGCGTGGTCTGCGCCGGATTGCTGTAGATCCCGATCACCAGCGGCTGTACGAAGCTTGCCAGCACGCAGCCTGCATCCCAGGCGGGGTCGCCCAGATCGGCCAGCTCCCAATCGATCAATTGTATGTTTGCAGCACCAGACGGCCCATCCGGCTGCGAGACCAGGAAATTTTCGGTCTTCAGATCGCCATGGATCAGGCAACTCGGCACCCATTCGGCCCGAAGCGCGGTGATACTGGCAGCCAGTCCCGGCATCTGACGCACAGCCGTCATCACACCCCGCGCGCCCTGGCTCATGCCGGGCATAATGGCATCGCCGCTGTCATGGAAGGACAGGATCCAGTGCGGCTTGCCGGGAAAGACACCAAGCTTGCCAAGTTCAGCCAAAGCCTCGGGCGATTGCCGATGGGCGACAGACAGCAGTGCCCCAAGTTCTGCGGCGAGCGCTTCCAGAGCCTCCGGTTTTTCGGTGAGCTGCATGGCGAAAAAGGTCAGGCTTTGCGAGGCAGGCACCAGATCCACCGCCAGCAGATGCCGTTCGCGATCGTAATGGCGAAGCCGCGGCAACAGCGCCGCAAGCCCTGCAAAACCGGGATTGCCCTCGACAACCGAATAGAGCGCCGCTTCCCGTTGCAGGGATTGCGTGGTTTCCGGCACCAGCATCGGCACCTGTTTGACGAACAGGCCGGTACCATCGCGGCGGGAAACCTTGAAATTGCGATTGCGCCGCCCGGCGTCGAAGACGCTGACCTCGTCATCCACGAGATCGGCGGCAGACAGCGCGCCGCGACTGACGAGATAAGGCACCAATGTGCCGCTGCTCAGATACATGAAGCACCCATTCCTTTTGACCGAAAGTTGCTCGTGATAAAAAAGAGAGTGAGAAGGCCGCGCCCTGCCCCGGTCGCGACAAAGCTCCGCCGGCCAGAAACCGGCCGACGGATCTCCGCATCATTTCAGGTCAGGGCCGAAGCCCTAAACATCCCTCATGCCCCGGTGCAATGGACGTGCGTGGGGTTGCATACCGTCGCGATGGTGCCGCAGCCGATGGAGGTGACCGGACGCGCAGCCTGACCCTCAACCGTCGTATTCACGGTGCAGCCCTGAATAGAGGTATGGCAACCGGGAATACCGCTGTTGCAATGCAGATAAGCCGTCGGACCAACGATGGTCGGCAAGGCTGCCGCCTGACCCTGAACCGTCGTGTTCACGGTGCAGCCCTGAATAGACGTATGGCAACCGGGAATGCCGCTATTGCAATGCAGATAAGCCGTCGGACCAACGATGGTCGGCAAGGCTGCCGCCTGACCCTGAACCGTGGTGTTCACCGTGCAGCCCTGAATGGAGGTATGGCAACCGGGGATGCCGCTGTTGCAATGCCAATAAGCGGTCGGACCAACGAAGGTTTGCGCGCCTGCCGCCTGACCCTGAACCGTGGTCTCGACGGTGGGAGCCTGGCAATTCACCAGGGTGTAAGGCAGGCAAGGACCGGAGGTGGTCGGCAGCGTCGTCACGTTTACCGCAGCCGCCTGCGTGTTCTGCCCGTTGGGCAGGGCGACCGTGGAGCAAATTTCAAGCGCGGTGTGGTGAACGGGGAAGTGCGTGGTGACCGGAGACGAAATCACCGCAGCGGCGACCGTGGTATTCTGCACGGGCAGCACGGAGCTGAGCGACGTACCCGTGTAATGGATGGAAGACAGAGTATGCGGCGGCAGGGCAGCAGCCTGCGCGGCAACCGGGCCGGTTCCACAAATCGGCGTCTGGCTCGTCGCGCAAAGGACGAACGTCGGCTGCACCGTGGAAGTCATCGTCGGCTGATAGGGCGAGGAAATGGTGTGCTGCGGAAGCGCAGCGGCCTGCGCGGCAACCGGACCGGTTCCGGTGAAGGGCGTCTGGCAATTGAAAATCGTCGGCTGCAGCCCTGAGGTCACCGCCGGCAGATAGGGCGAGGAAATGGTGTGCTGCGGAAGAGCAGCGGCCTGGGCGGCAGCACCCTGGCCCGGATTTACAACCGTCGTGGTGGGGTAAATCGTCGGAAGATGGGTGACGTAGCAAATCGGCGTCACGGTGACGGATTGCGTCTGAACAGTCGTGGTGGCCGTCGGATAGGGCGAGGATGCCTGCGGCTGCGCGGCAGCAACAGTCCCGCAATGCTGCACGGCAGTGTGGCAGCCCAGAAGATAGGTCGGCGGCGGCAAGGTCTGAACGGACTGGGCGGCAACAGGACCGGTTCCGCAATTCACAAGAGTGGGCGGATATATGCAACCGATAGTTGTAATCGGATAAGGCGTATAGGTCATCGACATGAATCCCGATGGAGTTGATGAAAAAGGTTCCGTCATGACTTGCTGCAGGCAAGATCATGTTAAAAATAGCCACTAATAATTGCTGCTAGCCCACAATCTCCTCCGTGGCGTGTATTTTGCTAGACAATATCCTGTGGTTGCGCAATCACAAAAATACATCTTTAAGATGACCATTTTTGGGAGATACAACTTTATGGGTTGAAGGTTCCAAAGAGGAACAGCAATCTGGATGAAATTTTCATCATATATTTCGGAGGCTTGATAATGACGACCGATGACGCGAACACTGGCGACCCCACAAACAATCCTACACGCCAGGGAGGTGGACGCTTCATCATCTCTCACCGGCTGGCGCCCTATGGCAGCGAAAGAGCGAGAAAATCGGCCAAGGCCCGCTTCGGGGAAAAATTCACCAAAACACTTCAGGACTCGGTGGATATTCTTGCCGATAGCGGCGATACGAGCGACGACAAACGTCGCGTTTTGGTTGTGTCCGGCGATGAGGCAGAGATGACCTTGAAAAGCCGTAGTCTTTCAGGTGACGTGCTGATCGAACCTGAAAGCCTGCGCTGGCCGGCAGCGCTGCGCTTGGCAGGCTGGGCAAATGCCGAGACCGGTGAAAATGCCGTGTCAACCGCCGGGGCACCCTCTATCTTCTATCTTCGGCTGACCTCCGGGAGCCAGCCGGTTGTGAATGCCAAGGTCGAACTTACGCTTTCCCCGCTTGTCCAGAGCAGCGCCTCCACCAGCATCAGCGCGGTGACAGACCCTCAGGGCTTTGCCGTCTTTTCCTTTGACCAGCGGATCTGGCAGGCCAGTGCGGCTCAGATCTCGCCCCATGGCGGCTATTGGTCGGCTGTGGCGATCAACCCGGCCAATGCCCGGACGCTGACCGTCGATCCGCTGCCGAAAAACGGCCCGGTCGGCTGGTGGCATCAGCTTGCCGGCCTTTCAGCCAATGATCCGCAAGCGGGCAGCGGCATCCGGATCGGCATTCTCGATACCGGGCTTGGGCCTCATCCCTACCTCAACCATATCACGCCCGCCGGGGCCTATGTGGACGGCGCCTATGTGGAGGGCGCAATCGCCACCATGGACGTGGAATGGCACGGCACCCACGTCTCCGGCATCATCGGCGCCCGCCCACCGGAAGGCTCCGGCGAATTTGCCGGTCTTGCGCCGGGCGCAGATATCTTCACGGCCCGGGTCTTCAGCAAGAACGGCGGCGCCAACCAGGGCGACATTGCCGCCGGTATCGATGCCATGGCTTTTGAAAACGAAGTCGATCTCATCAATCTGAGCCTTGGCGGTGGGCCTTCGGCTATTGAATATGACGCCGTGCTCTCGGCCTATTATCGCGGCACGCTTTGCATTTGCGCGGCGGGCAATCAATATGGCCAGGCGGTGATGTCTCCTGCCAATTATCCCATTGCCGTTGCGGTCACCGCGCTTGGCATGCCGGGCACCTATCCTGCCAATAATCTGGCCGCGCTGACGGCACCGCAGCAACCGGACCGGATCGGCTATGGCGGGCTTTATCTGCCAAGCTATTCGAATTTCGGCCCGCAGGTGGCGGTGACGGCTGCGGGTTCCGCCGTGATTTCCACCATTCCCGCCACAGAAGCCGAACCGGCCCCCTATGCGGATATGAGCGGCACCTCCATGGCAACGCCGGTCACCACGGCAGCGCTTGCCGTTCTTCTGTCGCAGGATCCGATTTTCCGCACGCTGGCGCGCTGCAAGGAAAGGGCGGACTATGCCCGATCACTGCTGGAAACCCATGCTTTCAACCTGGGCCTTGCGCCGCAATATCAGGGCAAGGGCTTGAGCCGGGCGATCTGAATAGAAAAGACCGGCAGCCCAACAGAGTCTCTCACGCGGCAATATCCATGGTAGGATGCTGCCGCGTGAGAAAGGGCCACCCATGACGAATCCATACAAAACCTACGTGATCGCGCTCCGCCACGGCTTCGATACGCCGGACGGGTGGCATGATATGCTTCGTCGGACCGAGGGTGTCGAGATTATCGGCATGATGGCGCGACGGGCGCAAATCCGCACCGCGCCATCGGTTGCCCTGGCGCTTTCGGAAAAACTCGGACCCGCTTTCATGATTGAGGAAGCCACATCCCGGTGGACTTAGAGCGCTTTTCGATCTGATTGAATCAGATCGGCGCTCTAACTTTTTCTTTTTGAAGCATAATCTTGATCGTCCTCGTTTCACTCCGGTCGGATTATGCTCTAAACAACACACCTCAGAAGCAGCTTCGCAGCAGGTCGCCGACATTTTCCTCCGTCAGACGCACGGGATTGGTGGCTGCCGCCGGATCGCTCAGCACTAACGGCACGAGGACATCGATCTGATCGGCAGGAACACCCAGTTCCGTCAGGTTTTGCGAAATACCCAGGGTTTCCCGAAAGCCGGTGATGAAATCGCAAAAACCATCAAACCCGCCCGAAAGCCCGAGATAACTCGCAAGACGATCGATCTTCTTATCGATTGCCTTTCGGTTAAAGGCCAGCACCATCGGCATCAGCACCGCATTGGTGGTGCCGTGATGGGTGTTGAACAAGGCGTTGATGGGATGCGACACGGCATGGATGGCGCCCAGGCCCTTTTCCCGCGCCACCGCGCCCATGATGGAGGCAGACATCATGTTGATACGAGCTTCGAGATCCACCGGATCGCGATAGGCGCGCGGCAGGAATTCCTTGATCAGCCGCATGCCCTCCAGCGCAATGCCTTTGGCCATCGGGTGATAAAGCGGCGAGCAATAGGCCTCCAGACAGTGAGAAAAGGCATCGAGTCCGGTTCCGGCCGTAATGGTTCGGGGCATGCCAACCGTCAATTCCGGATCGCAGATGACGACGGACGGCATCAGCCGGGGGTGAAAGATCGGTGTCTTCACCCTTGTTTCCAGATTGGTGATGACGCAGGCATAGCCCACCTCCGCCCCCGTGCCCGCCGTGGTGGGCAGCGCGACGATGGGGTGAATGCCTGACGGATCGGCGTCTTTCCAGCCGTCTCCACCGAGGGCAAAATGCCAGAGCGGCTGGCTTTGCCCGCCCATGAAGGCAAGGCATTTGCCAAGGTCCATGGCAGAGCCGCCGCCCAGTGCCACGACCCCGTCATGCCGCCCCTCGCGAAAAACCTTCAGCCCGGCCTCGACATTGCGTTCGGTGGGGTTGGGGTCGACTTCCGCGAAAATCTGGTGCTCCAGCCCGCCATCCCGAAGAATTTCACGGGCGGTGCGGGTGATCGCCAGGCTGACCAGCCCCCGGTCCGTCACCAGCAGCGGATTTGTCATAGTGAGTTCGCGGCAGATCTTCGCCAGTTCCTCGATCCGCCCCCGGCCCAGGCGAATATCCGTGGGGTAATTCCACTGCGCTGAAATCTTCATGTGCTGCCCTCCCAAGCTGGCACAAAGCAGCACTCGCACAGGTGAGCAGATTTTGACCCGGCGCGTTACGCCGGCTGCATCAGGCCTCTGGCGAGAAGCTGCGTTTCACAACCAGAATGACAAGACAAATATAAATATCTCCTAATCGAATAGCGGTAATCCGAGCGAAAACGGCTTTGCCGGATGCTGTAAAAGATAAAAGGCGGCAAGTCATAACTGCCGCCCCTCGTGTCTTAGAGCACGTCCGGTGAACACGGGTTCACCGGACGTGCTCTAAGCTTTTGTTTTTACGCATTTCCGGACGGAAAACCGTGACTACACTTTTCTCGGGACAATGCTCTAGAAAAAGCTCAAGCCTCTCCCACAGCCTTCTCGGCAGCGGCAATCTCGGCCTGGCGTTTTGCCACTTCGTCTCCGATCGGCGGCCCCTTGAAGCGGCGCTGTTCGAACAGCAGCCAGACGGCTGCCGTCAGAACCAGAAAGCCGACGGTGATGTAGAGCGCCCATTCATTCGGCGGCTGCACGCCGATGATGAAGATCACCGCCATGGCCAGGATCGCAAGGCAACCGACGATCTTGTAGGCGGTGATGCCCATGTTCCATGGCCCCATGACCGGCCATTTCGGCGTGCCGATGGCCTTGATGCCGAGCGCAATCGGAATGCAGAAGGAGAGGAACAGGAAGATCACCGTGCAGGAGACCACGATGGTATAGGCCGAAGCCCCGCCAATGGTGACCAGCGACGCCCCCCAGACAAAGAGCACCGAGGCGACGGACCCCGTCCAGATGGCGATGGAGGGCGTGCGAAAGCGCGGGCTGACGCTGGCCAGCGCGCGGGAGAAGGGCAGCCCGCCATCCCGCGAGAAGGCAAAGATCATCCGCGACACCGAGGTGACGGTGGCAAGCCCGCAGATGAACTGGGCAATGAAGATGGCAAGGTAGATGATGTTCGCGACGACGGGATGCGCAACGCTGTTCAGCGTCCAGAAGAAGACGTTCCAGCCCTGGGCCGCCGCCTCGTTCATGTCGGGAATAGCCAGAAGGAAGGCAATGAGCATGATATAGCCGAAGAAGGAGGCCCACCAGACGGACGACACCATGCCCTTCGGCACGGATTCAGACGCCTTGATGGTTTCCTCCGAGGTATGGGCGGAGGCGTCATAGCCGGTAATGGTGTAGATCGGCAAAAGCAGGCCAAGCGCGAAAATATACCATATATCGCCGGATTGCGGCCAGACCGGCGCATCGCCCGCAGGCGTGCCGGAATAGTTGGCGAAGGTCCAAAGACGGCTGACATCATAGCTCTTGGCGCCCGCCAGGCAGACGATGGTCAGGGCAATGGCCGTGGCGAAGATCAGATAGCCGGAGAGATCGGTGAGCTTTGCCGTGAGCTTGATGCCGAAATGGTTGATGAGGGCCTGGATGGCGGTGATGACCGCCACGAAAAGGATCTGGTTGGCAAAGCCGCCTGCCGTGGTGGTATCGACATTCATGCCGAACCAGCCCGCCAGCGAACCGGCGAAAAAGCCCCAGGTGCCGACATTGATGGCGCCGAGCACGGTGACGAGGCCGATGAGGTTGAACCAGGCCGTCAGCCAACCGGTGAAGCGGTTGCCGAGGATCGAGCCCCAGTGATAAAGCCCGCCCGCCGTGGGATAGGCCGAGGAAATCTGCGCCATGCCGAGCGCGAAGACGCCGGAAATGGCACAGCCCAGCGGCCAGCCGATGCCGATGGACGCCCCGCCCGCACCGGACGTGGCCTGGGCCAGAGAATTGATCCCCCCGGACAGAATGCAGATGATGGAAAAGGAAATGGCAAAATTGGAAAAGGAGCTCATGCGCCGCTCCAGCTCCTGCGCATAGCCCATGGAATGCAGGATGTGCAGATCCTGCGCCTTATCCACGTCGGAATAATCGCTCATGATGGTCCCCTGTTGCCGGAGCCTCAGCTCTCGGGCCGCTCACTGACAAACGCCGCCGGCTGTTGCCGTTACGTCGCCGCGCAGTCTCCGACACTCCCAGGGATCTTTTATCGAGAGCCGTTGAAGCCCCCTCTCCGGCCATGATCCTTGGCCGAAATTACACGCGAAGGTATCCACCCGCCTACCCGGCGCACTTGCCTGCAAACGTCATTTGCAAGCACAAAACCGGCATGCGCAACATGCGGCGAGAATTTCCCCATAAGACTTCTCCCGGTCCGATAAGATGTCAATCCACAACTTCCGAATATCTTATAAAAGCGCAGTTGACTCGCTCCCCTTCCAGAGGCTTATCTGTGCGGACAAACCGGCAAAGACCGGATAAGGGGAACAATAAGACGATGCATTGCAGGCTGTTCAGCACACATCATCAAAATCCGGAACTCTTCGACATCCGATCGAAGGTTATTGCTGAACGTTGCATGCGCAACGGTGGATAAGCCTTTCGGTTTTCCGTGTTGGCCAACCGTCACACAACTATCATCTACGCCTCATATTGCAGTCGCCGGCTCACGCAGTCCAGAAGGAGACATCCAGTGAAAAACCGTTTGCGCCGTATTCTTTCGCTTTCGACCGCCATGGTCATCACCTCGGCCAGCCTTGCCGCTGCCGAGCCGAGCGCGGAACTGATCGCCGCCGCCAAGAAGGAAGGTACGCTCACCACCATCGCCCTGCCGCATGACTGGTGCGGTTACGGAGATGTGATCGAGGGCTTCAAGAAGAAATATGGCCTGAAGGTCAACGAGCTGAACCCGGATGCAGGCTCCGGCGACGAGATTGAGGCGATCAAGGCCAACAAGGGCAATACCGGCGACCAGGCCCCTGACGTCATCGATGTTGGCCTCTCCTTCGGCCCCTCTGCCAAGGCCGACAAGCTGATCCAGCCTTACAAGGTTTCCACCTGGGATTCGATCCCCGCCGAAGCCAAGGATGCGGACGGCTACTGGTATGGCGATTATTACGGCGTCATGGCTTTCGAGGTGAACAAGGACCTCGTGAAGAACCCGCCGAAGGACTGGGCTGACCTGCTGAAGCCGGAATATGCCAATTCCGTTGCCCTGGGCGGTGATCCGCGCACGGCAAACCAGGCCATTTCCGCCGTCTTCGCCGCAGGTCTTTCCGCTGCCAAGGGCGATGTCTCCAAGGCTGGCGAAGAAGGCCTGAAGTTCTTCAAGGAGCTGAACGACAAGGGTAATTTCGTGCCGGTCGTCGGCAAGCCGGCAACGCTTGCCCAGGGCACCACGCCGATCACGCTGCGCTGGGACTATAACGCCCTGGCCGGCCGTGACTCGCTGAAGGGCAACCCGCCGGTCGACGTCATCATTCCGGCCTCCGGCGTTGTCGCCGGTGTCTACGTGCAGGCGATTTCGGCTTATGCCCCACATCCGAACGCCGCCAAGCTGTGGATGGAATATCTCTATTCCGACGAAGGCCAGATCGGCTGGCTGAAGGGCTATTGCCACCCGATCCGCTTCAACGATCTCGCCAAGAACGGCAAGATCCCGGCGGATGTCATGGCCAAGCTGCCCGATGCCAAGGCCTATGAAAAGGCGATCTTCCCGACGCTGGAACAGCAGGATGCCTACAAGAAGACGATCACCGAAGGCTGGGACAAGGTCGTCGGCGCGGCCGTCAAGTAAATGAACTCCGGCTCCCCTCACCGAGGGGAGCCTTTCTTCAGCGATCAGGGCAGGTTGCATGCAGTCCCGAACCAAAGCCGATACAAGCAAACGTTTTTTCGACTGGCTGGGCCTTGCGCCCTTCATGCTGTTTGCCCTGATGTTCCTGATCGTGCCGACGCTCTACCTCGTCGCGGGCGCCTTCCAGACCGCTGACGGCGCCTTCACGCTGGCCAATATTGCCGGGCTTTTTACCGACAAGATCATGGCCTCCTTCTCCATCAGCATCCGCATCAGCCTGGCCTCCGCCATCGGTGGCGTGCTCCTCGGCTTCTTCATCGGCTGGGCCATCGTGCTCGGCGGTCTGCCGCCCTTCATCCGCTCGGCGGTGCTGACCTTTTGCGGCGTGGCCTCGAATTTTGCCGGGGTGCCGCTCGCCTTTGCCTTTCTGGCGACGCTGGGGCGGCTCGGCCTGATCACCATGCTGCTCAGGGACTGGCTGGGCATCAACCTCTATGCAAGCGGCTTCAACCTGTTGAGCTTCAGCGGGTTGACGCTCACCTACATGTATTTCCAGATTCCGCTGATGGTGCTGATCATCGCGCCTGCTCTGGAAGGCATGAGACGGGAATGGCAGGAAGCAGCCTCCAGCCTGGGCGCCACCACCTTCCAGTACTGGACGCGGGTTGCGCTGCCCATTCTGTTTCCCTCGATTGCCGGGGCCTTCATGTTGCTGTTCGCCAATGCCTTCGGCGCCATCGCCACGGCCTATTCGCTGACGGGAAGCTCGCTGAACATCGTGCCCATCCAGCTCTACGCGCAAATTCGCGGTGACGTGCTGCACAATGCCAATCTCGGCTATGCGCTGGCGCTGGGCATGATCGTCGTTACCGGCATTTCCAACATTCTCTACATCGCGCTCAGGCTGCGCGCGGAACGGTGGCAGAAATGAAGACACAGAAGTTTCTGGCCTGGTTCGCCATCGCGCTCGGCTCGATCTATTTCATCGTGCCGCTGATCGCCACCTTCGAATTCTCTCTGCGCATGCGCCGTGGCGAATACTCCTTCGACGCCTACCGCACCGTCTTCGCAGATGGAAATTTCCAGTCTTCCTTCAGCTATTCGCTGGTCATGGCGCTCATCACCATCGCCGTGATCACGCTGCTGATCGTGCCCACAGCCTATTGGGTGCGGCTCAGATTGCCCTTCATGCGGCCCGTGGTGGAATTCATTACCATGATGCCGCTGGTGGTGCCGGCCATCGTCATCATCTTCGGCTATCTGCGGCTCTACAATTCCTCCTCCGTTCTGCCGCTGACGGCTACGACGACGGGAACGGACCTGCTGTTTCTCTGCGGGCTGATGACGCTCTCCCTGCCCTATACCTATCGCGCCGTCGATGCGGCGATGCGGGCCATCGACGTGGCAACGCTCACGGAAGCTGCGCAAAGCCTGGGGGCGGGCTGGATCACCATCATGTTCCGCTGCATCTTTCCCAATGTATTGTCGGGCGTGCTGTCGGGGGCGTTCATCACCTTCGCCATCGTGATCGGCGAATTCACCATTCCCTCGCTGCTGAACCGGCCTGCCTTCGGTCCCTATCTGCAATTGATCGGCGCCAACCGCGCTTATGAACCTCCGGCGCTGGCGATCATCGCCTTTGCCATGACCTGGGCCAGCATCGGCTTGCTGAATATCCTCGCCCTTTTCACCAAGCCCGTGCCCGCCAAAGCCTGAGATTTGCCCCATGTCCTTTCTGACCCTTTCGCATATTCAAAAGAGCTTCGGCACTGTTCAGGTCGTGCATGATTTCAACATGTCGATCGAGAAAGGGGAATTCATTTCCTTTCTCGGCCCCTCCGGCTGCGGCAAGACCACCATTCTGCGGATGATCGCCGGTTTCGAGACCCCCTCTTCCGGCACGATTACCATTGCCGGCAAGGACCAGACGTCGCTCAAGCCCAACCAGCGCAATATCGGCATGGTGTTTCAGGCCTATGCGCTGTTTCCCAACATGACCGTGTTCGACAATGTCGCCTTTGGCCTGAAGATCGCGAAAATGCCGAAGGCCGATATTGAAAAGCGTGTGACGGAAATGCTGAAGCTCATTCATCTGGAGCATCTGGCGACACGCTATCCCTATCAGCTTTCCGGCGGTCAGCAGCAGCGCGTGGCGCTGGCGCGGGCGCTGGCGCCAAAGCCGCAGGTGCTGTTGCTGGATGAACCGCTTTCAGCGCTGGATGCCAAGATCCGCGTTTCGCTGCGCGAAGAAATCCGCCAGATCCAGATGCAGCTCGGCATCACCACGGTTTTCGTCACCCATGACCAGGAAGAGGCGCTTTCGATCTCCGACCGCATCGTCGTCATGCATGCCGGCCGCGCCGACCAGATCGGCACGCCCTTCGACATCTACAACCATCCCGAAACCCGCTTCGTCGCCTCCTTTGTCGGCACCTTGAACCTCATCGACGCCAAGGTTGCCGATGCCTCCGCCGGCACCATTCTGCTCGGCGACCAGCAGGTGCGGCTTGCCAAGCCATTGCCCGCAGCAGCCGGTGAAACGGTCACCGTGGCGCTGCGGCCGGAAGCAGGCTCGATGGCGGAAGGCGCAAAGGGCGAGATCAACCTCTCCGGAACCGTCGCGTCGAGCCACTTCCTCGGCTCAGTGATCCGCACCCGCCTGGATATTGGCGGCCAGCTGATTTCCTTCGACATGTTCAACGATCCCGGCCAGGCACCGCCCGCCGTGGGAGAAAAGGTGACGCTGACATTCGCAGGCGACGACCTGATGGTTCTGCCGCATTGAACGACATGCGGGAGAACGTATACAAAAAGATATATTTATTTTTCTTTGTATATCAATAGATTAATCCTTTCACAAGAAGAAACGAATATTCTCCCCTAAAAATACAGGGAGAATATCGCATGGTCGTTTTATCCTTCGGGCGTGGCGGCGCGAAAGCCGTACTGGAAGCTTTTCATCGCTCCCAGGCCATCATTGAATTTGATCTTCAGGGCATCATCCTTGATGCCAATGAAAACTTCTGCAAGGCGCTGGGCTACCGGCGGGAAGAGATCATCGGCAAGCATCACAGCATTTTTGTCGATCCGGAAGAGGTCAAGAGCCCGGCCTATGCCCGGTTCTGGAAGAAACTCGCCGCTGGCGAATTCGATCAGGCGCAGTATAAGCGGGTCACCAAATCCGGTGAGCCGATCTGGATCGAGGCTTCCTACAATCCGGTCATGTCCGGCGGCAAACCGGTCAAGGTGGTGAAGATCGCCACCGACATCACCGCTTCAAAAAGCATTGCTCTCGACAGCAACGGCAAGATGGCCGCGCTTACCCGCTCTCAGGCCGTGATCGAATTTACGCCAACCGGCGAGATTCTATTTGCCAATGAAAACTTCTGCCAGGCGCTGGGATACGAACTTCAAGAGCTCGTCGGCAAACATCATTCCCTGTTCTGTACAGCGGAATACGTGCATTCCGAGGCCTATCGGGAATTCTGGCCGCAGTTGGCGCGGGGAGAATTTTACTCCGGGGAGTTCGAACGGGTGAAAAAAGATGGGGCTCCCATCCACATCCAGGGCACCTATAATCCCATCGTCGATGAAAACGGCAAAGTGATCAAGGTGGTGAAATTCGCGGTCGACATCAGCGGCCGTATCAGTGCCATCCAGCAATTGGCCGCAGCTTTGGGACGCCTTTCCCAATGCAATATCCGCATGACGCTGGACACGCCTTTCGTACCGGAATTCGAATCGCTGCGTCATGACTTCAACACGTCGATCGGCAAAATTCAGGAAACACTGTCAGAAGTCTCTCGCGAAACCTCGGAACTGAAGCAGAAAAGCGCCGAGATGCAGGAAAATTCCTCCAGCCTCGCCACCCGCTCCGAACAGCAGGCGGCTGCCCTGGAAGAAGCATCGGCAGCGCTGGAAGAAATCACCGCTACAGTCAAGGAATCCAGCACGCGCAGTCGCGATACCCGCAATCTGGTACGCGATGCCCGTCAGGCAGCGACCGAATCCGTTCAGGTCGTCAACACCACCGTATCCGCCATGAGCCGCATCGAAACAGCGTCCAAGGAAATCAGCAATATCATCAGCGTTATCGATGAAATTGCCTTCCAGACCAATCTGCTGGCGCTCAACGCCGGTGTCGAGGCCGCCCGCGCTGGTGAAAGCGGCAAAGGCTTTGCCGTGGTGGCGCAGGAAGTGCGAGAACTGGCGCAACGCTCTGCCAAGGCCGCGCGGGAAATTTCCGCCCTCATCGCCAACTCCACCAGTGAGGTGAAGGAAGGGGTGCGGCTGGTGGGCGAAACCGGCAGTGCCTTGAGCAAAATCGAAAGCTTCGTGTTGCAGATCGACAAGAATATCGAGGCGATCGCCACAGCTGCGGCGGAACAATCGACCAGCCTTGGTGAAATCAACGCTGCCGTCAATTCGCTCGATCAGGTGACACAGAAGAACACCAGCATGGTAACCACCATCGACGCCATCAGTCTGGCACTCGCTGCGGGATCGGACACTTTGGACGAACTGGTCAGTCGCTTCCAGCTCAACCGCCGCCAGACGATCCGGGAGCCGGGTTCCGACGCCGCCAGCCAGAGCTCAGGAGCAAGACGCAGCAGCTACAGCCGGGTTGCCTGATCTGCTCAAACGCAAAGCCCATAGAGCACCGATCTGATTCAATCAGATCGGCGCTCTCCTGCATAATCTTATTCGTCATCGTTTCACTCCGGTCGGATTATGCTCCGCAAAAACAAACGCCGGCCCGATTTTCATCGGGCCGGCGTTTTTTGTCTGATGATAAGCAAGGCCGAGATCAAAATTCTTCCCAGCTCTCCGCCTTGGTGGCCGTGCTCAGGCCAAGGGCCTTTGCCACCTGCCCGACCATGCGGCGGGCCGGAGATGGCGCGGGTCTGTCCGTGGCCTGGGCCGGTGCAGGCTTTGCGGCGACCATTCCGGCAGATGCAGAATAGGACCCGGCGGAACCGAGCTGGAAGCGGCCCACCAGTTGCCGCAGCTTTTCGGCTTCAGAGGCAAGCGAGGCGCTGGCCGCCGTTGCCTCTTCTACCATGGCGGCGTTCTGCTGGGTCACCTGATCCATCTGGTTGACGGCGGTATTGACCTCCGACAGGCCCACCGTCTGCTCTCTCGAGGAGGTGGCGATGGCATCGAGCTGCGCGTTGATCGTTACCACGTGACCTTCGATGACCTTCAGGGCATCGCCGGTGGCCGTGACCAGTTGCACGCCATTTTCCACCTCGTCGGCAGAGTTGCGGATGAGATCCTTGATCTCCTTCGCGGCCTGGGCCGAACGCTGGGCAAGTTCACGCACTTCCTGCGCCACGACTGCGAAGCCTTTACCGGCCTCCCCGGCGCGCGCTGCTTCGACACCGGCATTCAGCGCCAGCAGGTTGGTCTGGAAGGCGATCTCGTCGATCACACCGATGATGTTGGAGATCTGGTTAGAGGATTGCTCAATGCGCTGCATGGCATTGACGGCATTCGCCACCACCTCGCCCGACTGGCGGGCCGAGCGATTGGCCTCGATGGCCACCGACCGCGCTTCCTCGGTACGCTTGGAGGAGTTCGAGACATTGGTGGTGATCTGATCCAGCGCGGCTGCGGTTTCTTCCAGCGAGGCAGCCTGCTGTTCGGTGCGCTTGGAGAGATCATTGGCGCTGGCGCTGAGTTCGCGCGAGCCGCTATCGATGGACGAGGTGGCCTCCGCAACGGAGCCCATGGCCTGGCGAAGCTGTTCGACAGCCCGGTTGAAATCCTCCCGCAGACCCTCGAATTCCGAGGCGAAGGACTGGCGAAGCTGGAAGGTCAGATCGCCATCGGCCAGATGCTTCAGGCCCTTGGCAAGCCCTTCCGTGGCCTCGGCCATCTGCTCGGCGCGCACGCGCTCCAGTTCCGCCACACGCGCCCGCTCGGCCTCGCTCTGGCTGCGGGCGGCGGAGGCTTCCTGCTCCAGACGAATGCGCTCCAGCGCATTGTCGCGGAACACAGCAACGGCCCCAGCCATATCGCCCAATTCATCCTTCCGGCCCGCGCCCGGCACCGGCGCGGCAGTCTCGCCTCCTGCAAGCGCTGTCATCCGCTGACGCAGATGTTCGATCGGCCCGGTGATACCGCGCGTGACGATCAGCAGCGCGCCGATCAGGGCCAAGGTAAAGAGAACACCCAGGGTGGTGAGGGTGTAGAAGATGGTGTTGTCAGTTTGTGCGGACAGATCATCGCTCTGCTTGTTGACGTTCTGGATAGAGGTCTCCAGCCATTGCCGAATATCCGTCATGCCGGAAGCGATCATAACATCGGCCTGCTTCAACGACGCCAATGCCGCCTGATTATCATCCATGAGGCCAGCCTTTACAGCGGCATCTGTAAATCCGGTGATCGTCTGCGCCTTGCTGAGGATACTATCGGCTTCCGAAGCCTTGTCGGGCCGCAGGGCTTTCACCCTGTTCAGCCGCTCCAGAAGCGCCTTCTTGTTATCCTCATAGTTCTTGGCCAGTTGCGGCATTTCCGGAGCCTTTGAATCATAGGCAAGGATCTGATAGGCGGAATAGCTGAGCGCCATCAAGCGCTGGCTGGCGCGGGCAATTTCAATATTGGCCGCATCATTCTGGGAAATCAGAGTGGAATAGCTGTCATCGGCATTCTTGTAATTGCGCGCCATCAATAGCACGCCGGTAATTCCAACAAGGCAGATGGCGATGAGGACAGAGAGAATCTTCGTCCTTATTTTTGCGTCCTGAAGAAAAGACATGGCAAGGTCTCGTCAGTTGTCGCCGAGAGACGGTCATGGTCCCCTGAAGGCATTCGGTTCAAAAGGGCGGCGCGCTCGGCAAGCCGCGTGGCGAACAGCGCCACACAGATCCTTCAGCCTCATGCCTCCAAATCTCCAAGGGAAAATAGGAGGAAAAGATCGACAACATATTAATAAAACAATATTATAAAATAATATATATACTATAAACTTTATCGGAAACCGGTATCGGTTACGGATAAGACATGGCGCGAATTTGCCTGCCTGCTGAGATTAGAAAGCGAGGCGGCTCAAGCCGCCTCTTCATCCACCGCAGTCTTCGGCACATAATTCAGCACCGGCCCCAGCCAGCGCTCCACCTCGCGAATATCCATGCCCTTGCGGCGGGCATAGTCTTCCACCTGATCACGCTCTACCTTGGCCACGCCAAAATAATAGCTTTCCGGATGGCCGATATAGAGGCCGGAGACCGAAGAGCCGGGCCACATGGCATAGCTTTCCGTCAGCGTCACGCCAGTGGTTTCGGTGGCGTTCAGCAGGCTGAACAGCGTGGTCTTTTCCGTATGGTCGGGCTGGGCCGGATAGCCGGGCGCCGGGCGAATGCCTGCATAGCCCTCGCCGATCAGATCTTCATTGGAAAGCGTCTCGTCCTTGGCATAGCCCCAGAATTCCTTGCGCACCCGCTCATGCATGCGCTCGGCAAAGGCTTCGGCAAAACGGTCGGCCAAGGCCTTGACCATGATGGAAGAGTAGTCGTCATTGGCGCGCTCGAAGCGTTCGGCAATCGCCACTTCCTCAATGCCCGCCGTGACGACGAAACCACCGACAT
Organism: Allorhizobium paknamense; assembly: GCF_030815125.1. Lineage (GTDB taxonomy): Bacteria > Pseudomonadota > Alphaproteobacteria > Rhizobiales > Rhizobiaceae > Allorhizobium > Allorhizobium paknamense. Next base: position 363,120 of record NZ_JAUSWH010000002.1, on the reverse strand, counting down.
AGTCCTGCACGCCGCTCTCCTTCGGGGCAACGAAATCCGAAAGCGCCACATTCGGGCGGCCATCGCGCTTGGAAAGCTGCTGGCGCAGCGTGAAGAAGGTGGCAAGCTCTTCCGCGCGGCTGTCATCGGTGAACAGGCGAATATCATCCCCCACGGCATTGGCAGGCCAGAAGCCGATGACGGCGCGCGGGCGGAACCAGTTTTCCGCAATGATCTTTTCCAGCATGGCCTGCGCATCCGAATAAAGCTGCCGCGCCGCCTCGCCCTGCTTTTCGTCCTCCAGAATCGCCGGATAGCGGCCCTTCAGCTCCCAGGTATGGAAGAAGGGCGTCCAGTCGATGTAAGCGGCCAGTTCCTTGAGATCGTAATCTTCGAAGACCTTGATGCCGGTAAAGCCGGGCTTGACCGGCTTATAGCCGCTCCAGTCGATCTTCACGGCGTTCTCACGGGCACGCGCCAGCGGCAGGCGCTGCTTTTCGGCCTCGGCGCGGGCATGCGCTTCCGCCACCTTGGCATATTCGGCGCGAATGCCATCGACGTAGCCGTCCCTGCCCTCTTCGGAAAGCAGCGCGGAGACGACCCCCACCGCACGGCTGGCATCGGTGACATAGACCGCCTGCCCTGCCTGATATTGCGGATGGATCTTCACCGCCGTATGCACGCGGCTGGTGGTGGCCCCCCCGATCAACAGCGGCACATTGAAGCCCTGGCGCTGCATTTCGGCAGCGACATGCACCATTTCATCCAGCGAAGGCGTGATAAGGCCGGAAAGGCCAATGACATCGACCTTCTCTTCCTTCGCCACCTCGAGAATCTTCGTGGCTGGCACCATGACGCCGAGATCGATGATCTCGTAATTGTTGCAGGCCAGAACCACGCCGACAATGTTTTTGCCGATATCGTGCACATCGCCCTTGACGGTCGCCATCAGCACCTTTCCGGCGCTCTGGCGCTGGTCACCGCCGCTCAGGCGCTTCTCCTCTTCCATGTAAGGCAGCAGCACGGCCACGGCCTGTTTCATCACGCGGGCGGATTTCACCACCTGCGGCAGGAACATCTTGCCCGCGCCGAACAGGTCACCCACCACATTCATGCCGGCCATCAGCGGCCCTTCGATGACATGCAGCGGACGGTCGGCCTTTTGCCGCGCCTCTTCCGTATCGGCCTCGATAAATTCGGTGATGCCATTGACCAGCGCGTGTTCCAGCCGCTTTTCCACCGGCCATTCGCGCCAGGCGAGATCCTGCCCCTTGGCTTCCTTGGCCCCCGTGCCCCGGAAGCGTTCGGCAATTTCCAGCAACCGCTCGGTGGCGTCGGTACGGCGGTTCAGCACCACGTCTTCGCAAGCCTCGCGCAGCTCGGAATCGATGCTTTCATAGACCGCCAGCTGACCGGCATTGACAATGCCCATGTCCATGCCCGCCTGAATGGCGTGATAGAGGAACACGGCATGCATGGCTTCGCGCACCGGCTCATTGCCGCGGAAGGAGAAGGACAGGTTGGACACACCGCCGGAAATATGCACCAGCGGCATTTTCTGGCGGATGGTGCGGGTGGCCTCGATGAAATCCACGCCGTAGTTATTATGCTCCTCGATGCCCGTCGCCACCGCGAAGATGTTGGGGTCGAAGATGATGTCTTCCGGCGCAAAGCCCGCCTCTTCCGTCAGAAGCTTGTAGGCGCGGGAACAGATTTCCACCTTGCGCTCATAGGTATCGGCCTGTCCCGTTTCGTCAAAGGCCATGACGACGACGGCGGCGCCGTAATTGCGGATGAGCCGCGCTTGCGCAATGAAGTTTTCTTCGCCTTCCTTCAGCGAGATGGAGTTGACCACCGCTTTGCCCTGCACGCATTTCAGGCCAGCCTCGATGATCGGGAATTTTGAGGAGTCGATCATCACCGGCACGCGGGCAATATCCGGCTCGGCGGCGATGAGGTTCAGGAACTCGACCATGGCCTTTTCGCTGTCGATCAGGCCTTCATCCATGTTGATGTCGATGATCTGCGCACCGTTTTCCACCTGATCGCGGGCAACTGCCAGCGCCGAGGTATAATCACCCGCCGTGATCAGTTTGCGGAACTTGGCGGAACCGGTGACATTGGTGCGTTCGCCGACATTGACGAAGGGAATGTCCTTGGTCAGCACGAAGGGCTCAAGCCCCGACAGCGACATGAAGGGGCGATGCTCCTGCGGCTGGCGCGGCGTCTTGCCCTTCACGGCTTCGGCAATGGCCTGGATATGGGCGGGCGTCGAGCCGCAGCAGCCGCCCACCACATTGACCAGGCCTTCATCGGCAAAGCTCGACACCAGTTCCGCCATGATTTCCGGCGTCTGGTCATATCTGCCGAACTCGTTCGGCAGGCCGGCATTCGGGTAAGCGGAAATGAACGTATCAGCGACACCGGACAATTCCTGCAAATGCGGACGCATGGCATCCGCGCCCAATGCGCAGTTGAGGCCAATGGTAAAGGGCCGCGCATGGCGCACAGAATTCCAGAAGGCGGACGGCGTCTGGCCCGACAGCGTGCGTCCGGAAAGATCGGTGATCGTGCCGGAAATCATCAGCGGCAGATGGATGCCCTTGGCAGCAAAGCGCTCTTCACAGGCAAAGATCGCCGCCTTGGCGTTCAGCGTATCGAAGATGGTTTCGATCAGGATGATATCGGCGCCGCCATCGATCAAGCCGTCGATCTGCTCACCATAGGCAAGGCGCAGATCATCGAAGGAGACGGCGCGGAAACCGGGATTGTTGACATCCGGCGAAATCGAGGCGGTGCGGTTGGTCGGTCCGATGGCGCCCGCCACGAAGCGGCGCTTGCCATCTTCCCGCTCGGCGCGGAGAATGGCGCGGCGCACCACCTCTGCCCCCTGACGGTTCATGTCATAGACCGCGCCCTCCATCTCATAATCGGCCTGGGCGATGCGGGTGGAGGAGAAGGTGTTGGTTTCGATGATATCCGCCCCGGCCATGGCATAGCGGAAGTGAATATCCTCGATCGCATCCGGCTGGGTGAGGATCAGAAGGTCGTTATTGCCCTTCTGGTGGCAGGCGCAGCCAATAAAGCGTTCACCGCGAAAATCATCCTCTTCCAGTCCAAGCTGCTGGATCTCGGTCCCCATGGCGCCATCGAGAATGAGAATGCGCTCGCGCGCCGCCTTTTGCAGGGCTTTCAGGATTTCCGCGCCATCCCGCTTTGCACCCTCCCGGCCAAACAGTGAATCGAGCATGCGCGTACTCCTTCCAACAGACAATGAACCCAAATCACATAAAGATATCTTTATGTCAACATGTGGCTCTTTGGGTTCTTCGAAATCAAGACCATGACAGGCCATTATTTACTCACTATAGATTCCGCGACCGTAAAGACTGGAGGAAGACATGTCCAATACCCCCGAGGCCAGCCCCCTGCCGCAAAGCTGGGTGGAGCGCCCCTATCACCGCCGCTGGCTTCTCACACAGGCCGATGGCCTTTTCGATTTCTTCCAGACGGCGGCCATCAATCCCAAGGGCGGGTTTTACGATCTTTCCCGCGATGGCAAGCCGCTCGCCACCGACAATCCGGCACGCGGCATTCATGCCAGCGCCCGCATGGTGCATTGCTTTGCCATTGGCGATCTTCTGGGACGCCCCGGCAGCGCCGATGTGGTGGACCACGGCATGACCTATCTGTGGCGGCGCCATCGCGATGAAAAGCATGGCGGCTATTTCTGGCAGGCCAATGACGACGGCGCTGCGGACGGCTCCAAGCAGGGCTATGGCCACGCTTTCGTGCTGCTGGCTGCCTCCTCGGCCAAGACGGTCGGCCATCCGCTGGCGGATCGCATGCTGGGAGACATTACCGAGGTGCTGGAAACGCGTTTCTGGGAAGAGCGCCACGGCGCGATTGCCGAGGAATTTTCAGAGGACTGGCAGCCGGTGCCCGGCTATCGCGGCCAGAACTCCAACATGCACCTGACCGAAGCCCTGATGGCCGCCTTCGAAGCCACGGGAGAGCAGCATTATCTCGACAAGGCAACCCGCATTGCCGATCTCGTCATCAACCGTCGCGCCCGGGAGGAAGGTTTCCGCGTGGCCGAGCATTTCGACGAGGAATGGACGGTGGATCGCGGCTATTACCACCCCAACGAAATGTTCCGCCCTGCCGGCACCACGCCCGGCCACTGGCTGGAATGGGCGCGCCTCACCCTGCAACTGTGGATCCTGACCGGCAGGCAGCATGACTGGATGCCGGAGGCGGCGCGCGGGCTGTTCTTCCAGTCCATGTCGCTTGGTTGGGACAAGGACAAGGGCGGCTTCTACTACACGCTGGATTGGGCAAACCGCCCGGAAAAGACCTTCAAGCTCTGGTGGCCGCTGTGCGAGGGTGCCGCCGCTGCCCACTTCCTCAACCAGTTGAGCCCCAGCGATTTCCATGAGGAAAGCTATCGCAGGATCTGGAACTTCATTGGCAATCATAGCCTGGATAAACAGTTCGGCGGCTGGCACGAGGAACTGACCGAGGATCTCACCCCTGCCAACACGCTGTTCCCGGGCAAGGGCGATATCTATCACGCGCTACAGGCCTGCCTCATCCCGCTTTTCCCGGCAGAGGGCAGCCTGACCCGGGTCATCCAGACCACGCCGCTGGCAGTTTAGGGTGTGTAGACATTCGCCCTTGAGCAGAGAGGCGGTCTAGAGCACGTCCGGTGAACACGGGTTCACCGGACGTGCTCTAAGCTTTTGTTTTACGCATTTCCGGACGGAAAACCGTGACTACACTTTTCCTGGAAATGCTCTAGCTGCCGCCTTATTTACTCTTCTCGATCTGGAAGCTTGCGGCAAAGGCCGTGCCCTGCCGCAGGCTGCCGGAACAGGAGACAATGAAGGTGGTTTCCGTCTGCCGCGAGGTCGTGCAGCGGCCCTTGGCGGCCACACGCTGCGGATCCTTGCTGCGACCGTCGTTCAGCAACATCTCGTCCACCTTGATGGTGTCCACCTCCTGCGCGTCGCGCTTGCGATCGGTGCTCAGCGTGCCGCTGAAGGTGACGATGTGATTTTCGCCAAGGAAGAAATAGATGCCGGTGCGCCCGTCCGCATGCAGGCTTCTGCCAAGAATGCCGCTACAGGCCTTGGTCATGTCCTGCGTGCCGATGCTGACCTTCAGACAGGTGCCGTTCACCTGCGCAAATTGCGGCTGCGCTACGCCAGCGGCAAAAACCGGGGTGCTGGCGGAAACCAGACCCAAAACGGCAATCATTCTGCGATAGGCGCGCATGCGAATCTCTCCTGTGCTCGCAAAGCTTTACAACTTTGCTAGAGCATTTCCAGGAAAAGTGGAAACCGGTTTTCCGTCCGCAAATGCGTAAAAATAAGCGGCGATTTTTTCCCACATAATACAGATTGTCCCGGTGACACATCGTCACCGGGACCATTTCAAGCCCTGCCCATGCCGCAAACAACACGAGCCTTTACAGCGCCGTGCACCAAATATGACGCACAAAGGTCGCTGTAACACTTTTAATCTGCTGCATAATTTTCACCTTAAATCGATTCCGATTTAAGGAATTATGCAGTAGATGATGTCGATCAAAGGTTGACGGCTGCACATGCAGCCGTATTGATCATGTAAGGCTGCGGCATCTGCTGTTCCGCCATGGCGAGCACCGCGCGGCGCTGACGCGCAGCATCTTCCAAGAGATGCGCAAAGGCACTCAGAGATACACCATCCGCCCTCAACACCTGACGAATGATCGGGTCCCGCAGAACCTCGGAAATGGTCATGTCCTGTCTGGTTTCGGTCATGATACGCTTCTCCCTGTCTTGATCCGAAGCATAGGCGCATGGTGTTACCGGCAGATGTCGAGGAGAAGGCGGAAAAGTGGCAAAAGCCGCAAGCTTTTGCGACCTCGCAAAGAGGTGATCGGCGCGGCTTTCAAGGCTCAGGGCCGCGTCTCGTCAGACCCGGCCCACATCTTCAAAGGCGCGGGAATACCGCGCGCGAACGCGAGAAATCCCAAGAAGTTCCGTCGCAAAAAGAAAATAAAACTAGCTCAATTGCGACAGAAATTTGTCATCCGTTAAGATGTTTCATCCTACCAAATCTGTCATGCAGGATGCAGTTGCGGCTTCATCGCGGCCTGAATGCCTCAATCATACCAAGGCTCGAAGATGCTAACGCATCCTCGCCTTGAAGAGATTTCGAATATCTCAAATGCATCAAAGGCTTGAGATATTCGAAAAGAGAATACGAAGAGTCATCTTCAATGACCCTTCGTATCAACCCGTTCAATTGCGCCCAGGACCGCCCTCCCACGGTCGTGGCAACCGCCAGGACAGACCCATGACATTCGTTAACAACCAAAAAATCATTGTCAAAATCATGTTTGCCTTTGCCGTCCTGCTGATGCTTTCCATCAGCGTTGCGATCAGCAACCGGCAATCGCTCGAAAATCAGGATGATGCCAATCGCTTGATGGCACATACCTATCAGGTGACCGGCGCTCTGGATAAGCTGATGCTGGCCATGGTGGACCAGGAAACCGGCCTGCGCGGCTTCACGCTGGCAGCAGACGACATCTATCTGGAACCGCAAAAGGCAGGCGCCGCCAGCTTTTCCGCTCAGATGACCGCCTTACGCGCGCTGACGGCGGACAATCCTGCCCAGCAGGCCCGTCTGGACGTGGTCGAACGGAATGCCCGTGACTGGACCAGCAAGATCATGGAACCGCGCATCGCGCTGGTGCGCAATCCGGCCCGTCGGGCAGAATCGCTTGATCCGAGCAATGTCAATGCGGGCAAGGTGTTCATGGATGCCATCCGCTCCACCGTGGAAGACATGAAACAGGATGAACTGCAATTGCTACGGGCGCGCGATGCGGCAAGCGATCAGGCACTGGCCGATGCCCGCTTCATGAATGTCGCGGGTGGAGCGGTCAGCATTCTCATCGTTCTTGTCGCGCTTTTCGCCATCCACCGCACGGTCGTTCATCCGGTCAAGGCCATCAACGGGGCGATGCGCAAGCTCGCGGGCGGGGATACCCAATCGGCCATCCCCCATGCTGGCCGCAAGGATGAAGTCGGTGAAATGGCCAAGGCCGTGCAAGTCTTCCGCGAGGCGGCCATTGCCAACAAGCGCCTGGAAGCCGAGGCCGAGGAAACCCGCCAGCGGGCGGAAGCAGAGCGGGCGGAACTTGCGGCAAAGGCTGAAGCGGAAGCCCGGGCCCGCATGAACGAAGCCACCTCCGGCCTTGCCAACGGATTGAAGCGCCTTGCCTCTGGCGATCTTGCCTTCCGCCTGACAGATGCCTTCGCCCCGGATTTCGAGGGGCTGAGGCATGACCTGAATGCCGCCGTGGAACAGCTTGGCCAGACATTGAGCGCAGTGGCGCATGCCACCGGCGCCATTGATGGCGGCGCACGTGAGGTCAGCCTGGGCGCGGACGATCTTTCCAAACGCACCGAGCAGCAAGCGGCCTCGCTGGAAGAAACCGCAGCAGCGCTCGACCAGATCACCGCCAATGTCTCCAACTCCGCCAAGCGCGTGGAAGATGCCCGCCATGTGGCGGTGGAAGCCAATGCCAGTGCCAGCCATTCCGGCCAGGTGGTCTCACAGGCGGTTAGCGCCATGGAGCGCATCGAAGGGTCCGCCACGCAGATTTCCAACATCATCGGCGTCATCGACGAGATTGCCTTCCAGACCAATCTTCTCGCTTTGAATGCCGGTGTGGAGGCAGCCCGCGCCGGAGAGGCGGGCAAGGGTTTTGCCGTCGTTGCCCAGGAAGTGCGCGAGCTTGCCCAGCGCTCGGCAAACGCCGCCAAGGAAATCAAGGAACTCATCCGCAAATCCACCGAGGAAGTGGGCGGCGGCGTGACCCTGGTGCGCGAGACCGGCGCGGCGCTGAAAACCATCGAGCAGCACATCGTCACCATGAACCAGCATATGGAAGCCATTGCGCTTGCCTCCCGCGAGCAGGCAACCGCGCTGGCCGAGGTCAACAGCGCCGTCAACCAGATGGATCAGGTGACCCAGCAGAATGCCGCCATGGTCGAACAAACGAGCGCAGCAGGTTCGGCGCTTGCGGGCGAAGCCCATCGCCTGCGCGATCTCGTGGCCCAATTCCGCCTGGAGGCTGCCGCCAAGGCCGACCGATGGACATATAAAGCGGCCTGATCCTCCCAGGCCGAAGGCGTGGATCGTTTCCGTCCCCCCCCGGAAACGGTCCACGTCTCTTTTTCAGAAATTTGCGAAGATCAGCACCAGGGCTTGCGATGCCCGGTCCAGGGCCGGGCCAGCCCTTCATCCACCAGCATGGCGCCGAGTGAGCGGCCATTGCGGGTGACGACGCGCAGCTTGCGCCCGTAATCATCCTCGTCGCGGGTGCCGAAGGAGCCGAGTTCGAAACTGCCCTGGTTCAATAATTCCCGCAGCCGCATCTTGGCGGCAAAGCCCCGGTCGCGCTCGGACTTGCACTTGGCCTGCTCGGTTTCGGGCGTATCGATATCGGCGATGCGGATCTTCACCCTGTTTACCCAGAAGGTATCCCCATCCACCACGCAATTATCGAGACCGCTGGTGCCGCAATAATAGAATTTGCCGGTGAAGCGCTGCTTTTCTCCCATGCCGGCACGCAGCGAAGCCACCTGTTGATCCACATCCGATCCCGTAGCAGGCGGCAGCGGCGCGGCATCACGCTGGCGCGGCAGGGTGGCCACGACAGGCACCGGCGTTGCGGCGGGCGGCAAGGGTTCCGCTGTCAGACGCGGCGGGCGCGCCGGGATGGGCGCCGGTGGAACCGGACCATTGCTGCGGCTGTCGCTGCGTGTGCTTCCCTCTGCGTGACGCGCCTCGGACTTGTGCCCCGCATCCAGCCAGGTGCCAGCCAGCTCCGTCAATTGCTTGCGATGGTCGTAGGCAGAAATGCCGCCCACCACCACGGCCAGGACACCCAGAAGCGGCAGAAGACCGCCTCCGGATGCCTTGGATGATTTGCGCCGCTTGCCCCTGCCCCCGCGTGCCTTCGTCGCCATCTCATGCTCCTTGAGCATTTCCAGAAAAACTGCATCTCAGCTTTCCATCGGAAAATGCATAAAGACAAAAAGTGAGGAGAGGCCCGATGAACCCGCGCGTCACGCGAACCTGCTCCTGAAAGTCGAGGGCATTATCACGGTTAAGAGTTTCTAAAAGGTTGGCGTCATCGCGCTCCAAGAGGGGACAAGAACCTTTCCACAGGCTTTTTAGCCCGTAAATCGACCGGGCATGGAACTTCTTCCACTCCCCGCAGTTCACGAGATGTTTCACCGGTGGCACGAAGATATGAACGGATTTGCCTATTCTTTCCTCAAAAAGCAGCAATTCCTCCATTTTTTGGACACAAGCCTCCTGTGTCGTCACCTCCTGAAGCATTCCGGAAGACGTGGAAGCCCGGCTTCCTCCGGATATGCGGAAAACCAGAAAGCTAAAGCGTTTCGGATCTTCCCTTGAAACTCCGAAACACTTTCGACCCCGCCCCCAGTTGTAAGATGGAGTACAACATGACGACGAAACTGATCCTGGCTTCAGCCGCTGCTGCGGCAGCGCTCTGGTCTTCCACCGCCTTTGCGGCCGATGCCGTTTCCGAGCCGCCGGCACCGCCGCCGGTCGCTACCGACACTGCCCCGCCCGCTTTCAGCTGGGCCGGTGGCTATGCGGGTATCCATGGCGGCTATAGCTGGCTGAACGGCGACTTCTCCGGCGGCGGCTCTGAAACCTTTGATGGCGGCCGCTTCGGTGGCTTCGGCGGCTGGAACTTCGATGTCGGCAACAACGTGATTCTCGGCCTCGAAGGCGATGTGAACTACGATTGGAACAAGAAGAACTTCGTTTCCGGCGTTGATTTCGGCTCCGAATTCTCCGGTTCTGCCCGTGGCCGCGTCGGTTACGCGCTCGACCGCACCCTGATCTACGCCGCAGGCGGCTGGACGGCAACGCGCGCCGGCTTCAGCGGCGCAGTGGACGACAAGGCCACCCTGAATGGCTGGACCATCGGCGCCGGTGTGGACTACGCCGTGACCGACAAGATCTTCGTGCGCGGCGAATATCGCTACAACGATTTCGGCAGCAAGACCATTTCCGGCGTGAACACGGACCTCGACCAGCACGTGATCAATGTCGGCGTGGGCGTGAAGTTCTAATCGATAACCCCAAGGCTTTTTCAATATCTTTGAAACAAGCGCTTCAAAACGGGATAAACCCGTGATATTGCGCCCTCGGCAGCCCCCAGCCGAGGGCGTTTTTCATGCCGTTTTCCCTCCAGACCCCCACCATTTTCGATTTGCAAAAATCAATCGGGGATTGTTGCGAACAGATCACAGACAACCAGCTCAAAATAATTTAGTCAGATCTGGTCAAACACAGGGGTTTACCAATGCATATTAAAAGCCTGCTCGCTTCGGCTGCAGCCCTTTTCATTTCCACTCAGGTCATGGCTGCTGACGCCGTTTCCGAAACGCCCGCTCCGCCGGCTGCTGTTGAAGTCGCACCGGCATTCAGCTGGTCCGGCGGTTATGTGGGTATCCATGGCGGTTACGGCTGGCTTGACGGCAAGTTTTCCGCAGGCGGCCTGACGGCAAACGAAAAGTTCAACGGCGGCCGCGCTGGCGGTTTCGTTGGCTGGAACTTCGATGTCGGCCACAATGTCGTTCTCGGCCTGGAAGGCGACCTGAATTACGACTGGAACAAGAGAACCTTCAGCGGCATCGACATCGGCACCGATGTGTCCGGCTCTGCCCGCAGCCGCGTTGGCTACGCCTTCGACCGCGCGCTGATCTTCGCCGCAGGCGGCTGGACGGCAACCCGCGGCTACCTGGAAAACTCCGGCGCCGACGGCAAGAAGACCTTCAATGGCTGGACCATTGGTGCAGGCGTGGATTACGCTGTCACCAACAACATCTTCGTGCGCGGCGAATATCGTTACAACGATTTCGGCAGCAAGGACCTCAGCGGCATCGACACCAAGCTGAAGCAGAACGTCGTCAACCTCGGCGTCGGCGTCAAGTTCTGATCTTTCACGGTACAGGCTGAAAAGCCTGCCGGGATCGGGAAATCAGAAAGCCGGAATGCGACATGCATTCCGGCTTTTCTGTTTCAGAATACCCTTACTTCGCCTTATGCGTAGGGACTGCAACCCGGCAGCACTTCCCTTCACTGGCCCAAGGCAAAGGTCACATTGACGGTAACATGGTAATTGTTTTCGCCGGCTGCCATGGGCACGGCAGGTGCGGGCATGTCCCGGGCAGATGCCTTCAGCATCATCGCGCGCTCCATCGGGCGGACGCTGTTTTCGCTGATCGACAGTATAGGACCGAGCTTGACACCGGCAGCCTCCGTCAGCGTCTTCGCGCGAGCCATGGCATCCAGCATCGCGGCCTTACGCGCTTCGGTCAGCGCCTCTTCGGGCTTGTCATTGGTAAAGGTTACGGACCCGCCCTGATTGACTCCTAGCTTCACCGAATCGTCGATCACCGTGCCAAGCTTGCTCAAATCCCGCACCCGCACGGTTAGACCATTGGAAACCGTATAGCCATCGATCAACGGCGCCTGCGGCTTTACCTTCCCTTCTTCCGGCTGACGGTATCGCGGCGAAATATCAAACCCCACCGTCTGCACATCCCGCTCCGCCAGCCCCCCAGCCTTGAGCGCCTGCAATACCTTGGCCATGGCTTGATTATTGGCCGCCAGCGCATCCGCCGCCGTCTTGCCTTCGCTCACGACACCGAGCTGCAAAACAGCCATATCCGGCGCAATGCTGGCCTCCCCCTCGCCTGTTACCATAATGACCGGCTGCTGCCGCCCGGCCTCCTGAGCAAGCGCCGGAAGCGCTCCCCAACACGCCAGAAGAATGGCGCCAAATGCGATTTTACCGGATCGAACCATGAATTGCCCCTTGTGCTAAAACACCGATCCGGCCGCCGCCTCACCCAAAAGCGCCCAGCCAGACCGTCACTACCTGTGATCGAATAAAGCCCCAGAGCATTTCCGGTGAAAAAGGGATCACCTGAAATGCTCTATCTATTTGTTTTTACGCAGTCCGGACGCAAAACCGCTAACGCACTTTTGCTGGACATGCTCTAAATCAGTTTACGGCCCAATGCGGCAAAGACTTGTTCCGGCGCCGATTTTCCGCTAGACGAACCTCGCCGGCCCGCCACCATTGACGCAGCCGGCCTGGCATGACCCAGAAGGGCCTGTAGCTCAATGGTTAGAGCCGGCGGCTCATAACCGCTTGGTTGGGGGTTCGAGTCCCTCCGGGCCCACCATTTTGCCAAAATACGGTTGTAGCTCGCCGCGAACTTCCGGAATTTTGACACCAATGTAGCTCGCCGCGAACTTTTGGAATTTTGACACGAGTGTAGCTTGTCGCGCGTTTTTGGAAATTTGACACGAGAAATTGGAAATTCGATTTTTCCAAGCGTGACAAAAAGGCTTCGAAATCTCCCCTTTGAAATATCTTCAAAGTGTACGTGAAGGCCGTTTGAGGCGCTATTTGAAGCCCAGATATCGCGGCACAAAATATTCAGCCCGCCACCTCACTTTTAGTACCGCGCCAATATCTGCCGCAATTTGAAGGAGCCCGGGTTCAGCCAGAGGCGGCAGCTTGTTTGCGAAAGTCTTGGCAATGTCATCAGGAGCAGCAAGGAACACCTCTAAGATCGCGGCGCTGACTTCGGTTTTCGTAACTTCGCCCTCTGGCGAGTGAAAACGCCAATTAATCATCAGATGCTCGGCGACGCGATCGGCCAGCATCCTTGCGGCGCTCGTCTCTCTACGCCTGGACACGCCCTTTCCCGCATATTGGTTCTTCATCGGCTTAGGCAGCAGAGCCAACGAAAGCCGCAGCGATGCATCTAGATCTTCCATTTGCCCTCCAACAAAAACGCCCCGGATGAAACCGAGGCATAATGCAAAAACCTTTTAATTGTCCCCGAGAATGCTCGCCGATGAAGCGGAGTAACACACAACGAAATTTCGTCCACAGCACCACAGCCCGGCTCATTCCCTCAAGAGAGCGGGAGAACAATCCGATGCAGACAATACGCAGCGCAAAACAAAGGGAATGTGTAGACGAGAACCTTCTGAAGCGATCCTAGTCCAGCCTGCCTTACCTGCCTTTTTTGCACCTGCTGGGTTTCCCAACCCTGCACTCCAGATGCCCGATATCGTTGCTCAATTGCCGCAATTTGGCAGGCTATATCATGAATGGAAGCTTCCATAATATGGGCTAGACAGCAGATCACAATTATCAAAAACGCGAGCGCAAGCCAGACGACAGATGAAACCTCCTCCTCTTTCATCAGAAAAAAAATACCTACTGCTGGCGTCGTAAACCCGAATTGCACACAGGTACACCAAGATTGGAACCGCAGTAGAATTTCAGATCTGAGTGTATTGTATTCGGCAATAACAAGCTGATCAGACAGAGTTTCAGACATTACGTTTCATCCAGATCACTTTTGGGGAAGACCGCCAGCCCCATTCCAATTGAGGCATTTCCTACACCTTTGTTCCCACATGTTGAGCTCGGTCGTTTTGCAGCAGATGGCATTTCCACCCACTCAAAGTGAACTCAGTGGCCACAACTCAATTTATCTATTAAGCGGCAGGCTGCAACCAGACTCGACTCATTCTTAAAAACTTTGGATAGTGATGGCCGCACAATCTGAGAGGGAATCATGTCGAAGATAACTGGAGTTTCTCTAAACAACGGGAATATCGTGTTCGTAGGTGCGGTGCCAGCCGTGCCCCCAAGCTCTAAAACAACTGGTAACTTGACTATCAACAACCCTGGAAGTTCGGGAGTAGATGCTCATTTTAAGGCGACGTTCATGGTAACTGTCGACATGGAGGCCGATGGAATTCCATTCACGAACATCTTCCATTGGGAAGACGTTGTTCTTTCAGAAACAGACGCCGTTCCATATCGAGAAATCGAATCAATAGCCGCTCGAAATCTCGCTCCAGCACTTCGAGCCGCTGCCGATCAGATAGAGGCTGCTGTGCAAGAGTACGAATCTCGCAACGGATAGAAGCACGGTTGATACGGTCCATCATAATTTTTTCCTTGTAAAAATTAACTTTTAACCTGCCTCTGGGTGCTCTGCAGCACCCAGGCTACCAAGCTACGCTTGGAGCGCTGCCGCAGCCGCCTCAAGTTCTTGGATAGTCGCATTGGCCGTCGCCAGTTGCTCGGTCAACGCCGCAATCTGTGCCTCCTGGCTACTCACCTTCGCCAAAGCATCACGCGTCGCGTCCGTCATGATCGCGCTGGTTGGAAACCCTTCCAGGTCGAGCGGCTGGGCCGCCAGGATTTCGTCCTTGAGGACCTCGTCATCGAGCGTGACGACGCGGCGATACAATACATGCGCACCCTTCGGCTGCCCATCGTCACCAAACCGCACAAGGATCTCGTAGGGAGTTTTCTCGTCTTTCAAAGCCATTTTGAAGCCCTTTCAAAGGTTAAGAAATGACCGCACCGTCCGGGAAGCGCCAGTTGCTACCATCGGAAATCGCCAGCCGCTTGCTGGAGGCTCCGTCAGAGACATAGATCATGCAGCGCGGATAAGAGGATGCTGTCGGGACGGTGGCCACCGTGTAGCTCGGGATCTGCAGAGGCTGCAGCATGCTGTTTATGGAACCGGATATCTGGACTTTACTGGTGCCCTGAATAGTCAGCAGTGCTGCGGTGTTGTCGTGATACAGTGCCAGATATTCGCTGCCATCTATAAGCTGGCGGAAGCCTCTGGCAGACGCCACCTCGCCTCCAGAATTTGACTGCTTGACCGGAAATCCAGCCATCAACTGTTGGCCGGTCCATGTATTGGTTCCGTTCAACAGGGGCACGTTTGCCCCGCTGGTGCCCGTGCTTTGCGTAGCTGCCGTGCCGAGTCCCAATGCGGCTCTTTGTGCCGCCTGCGTTGCCGCAGAAAGCAAAGTCCGCGCGACGGACGTAAAGTCAGTCGTCGAGAAAGCATCCGCGCCGGTCGCGTAGATGAGCTTGTCGGCCGCCACAGTCAAAGCCGCCAGCGCGGTCAGCGTTGGATCGAGCGGCTGCTTGTTTGCCAGTGCGTTGGTGACGGTTGTCGCGAAATTCGCGTCATTGCCAAGTGCTGCCGCCAGCTCGTTGATGGTGTCGAGCTGCGCCGGCGCACTGTTGACCAGGGCGGCCACGACCGCCTGAACAAAGGCCGTCGTTGCAATCTGCGTCGTGCTGGTGGCGGTTGCCGGCGTCGGTGCGGTCGGCGTGCCCGTGAAGGCCGGGCTGGCAACCGGCGCAGCCCCAATGTCCGACAGAGCCTCTGCCGGTGAGCGCCAGACAGCCTGGCCGCCGGAATAGCCTAGCAGATCACCGTTATCACCGCCGCTCGATGGGATACCCGCGCCGGCTGGCCCCTGAAGGACACTGCCGCCGAGCGCCACCATGGTCTCAGCTGTCACCACGCGCACCGCATCCGATCGTATCGCTGTCAGCACCGTAGTTGCTCCGCCCGCCTTGAAGTAACCAGGCGCCGCCGAATCAATCGACAATGCGGTTCCAAGCTGCAGGGCGACGGCATCGGTGCGCAGGATATCGCCGATCGGCAGAAAGCCTGCCGTTTTCACGCGGCCGTAAGAGCCGGGATAGATGTCCTCCCAGGCGACGCCAGCAAACAGGCTAACGGGATCGTCTGAGGTCATCGCCCGGATCGAGCGAGAGCCATCTGAGGTATAGGCGCAGGCCATACCCATCAGGATTCCATAGGCGGAAACATTCTGAAGAGACTGCTCCTCGTCGGCAATCATCGGACGATAGCGCTCGCCGATCGCGTATTCGGAGGCCGTCGCAGCTGATCCGAGAGCACTGTTGATCATGCCGAGGATCGTCGCGTTTGTGGCATTGGTGTAGTCGGCGTTGAAGACGACATTGATGCCGACGCCGCCATTGACGCTGATCGTCAGGATCTTGTTCGTGACGGCGCAATTGCCCAGGCGCTTGCCAAGGGACGTGATCAGTTGATCCGAGTTGACGCCGACGACATGGCCAGAGATGTCGAAGTCACCGTAGACATACCCTTTAATGCCGCCGGAGCCAGGCTTGCTGTTGACAGTCCCAAAGAGGACGGCCACCGCAGAGCCGGACACGGCAATCGTCGAGGCCCCGGCCGTCGCTGCACTCTCGATCTTCAGTGCGCGGCCAAAATCGCTAACCTTGAAGACTGCCGGACTGTTGCCATGGCCGGTGACCATGATTTCGGTATGGTCTGCCGGCTGGTAATCGAGCGTGTCCTGGAACCATTGGGTGGTTTCCATAAGGATGTCGCCAGAGAAGCTATTCCCCTCCAGCAGGACACTGCACTTGATTTTCGAACCGAAGTTGCCAATCCGCAGCGCGTATGTGCCTGTCTCGGCGACAAGCTTGGAATTCTTGAACGCCCAGCGGGCCGGGCGGGTGAAATCGCGATTGTTGTGCAAACCTGCTGCAGCGAACTTGCCGGCTAATTCACTGTCCTCGACCAGGATATCCCAACCGGACCATGCACCAATTCCGAATGCCATGGTCGATGCCCAGACGTCGGTGGGCGCTCCACCAATAGAGTTCTGATAGTCAATGGCTTCCTGGTTCCCGAGATGGACCAGACGAACGCCTTTGATGCGCTGCCGGACATCCTCGACCTTATCGCTATAGGCAAGATCGCTGTGCATCGCGTAGCGGCAGTTTTTGGCGATGACGGTGAAACCGTAATAATCGCAATCGTAGTAGCTCTCGAAGGCGGACTGGTTGGAAATAGTCGCCAGTGCTGTATTCGCGGCAAGGCTTCCATCAATGATAGTGCGGTTGGCACCATGACCGACAAAGCTGTCATACATGACGGGGAAGAGGCCACCGCCGGCATAGGTGCCGGAGGAAAGGTTGAACCGGCGTCTCCGATACTTGGTCGGAGAGCGGTTCGCAGTGATCGCTGTACTGATCGATGCACCTGAAGCCAGATCGACAGT
The DNA here is from genome assembly GCF_030815125.1 of Allorhizobium paknamense. Taxonomy (GTDB): domain Bacteria; phylum Pseudomonadota; class Alphaproteobacteria; order Rhizobiales; family Rhizobiaceae; genus Allorhizobium; species Allorhizobium paknamense. The sequence continues at coordinate 346,131 of NZ_JAUSWH010000002.1, read as the reverse complement.
AATGCTCGCCGGTCTGATAGCCTCAGGAATTGCGCCTGTTTCCAAGGCTGTTTCCGCACGTTCCCGATTGCGCAGCGAGGACCAGTAGGCCGTCAATCGCGCCGGCGGCCGTGATTTGTCCAGGCTCCCGGTCAGCTTGACGCTCATATCGGCGATCTCGATCCACTGAGCAGTCGCAAGTGCTGCCGACCCTGTCGACTGGATGTAAGGCTGAATGACCTTGGCATCAGCAGGGATGGCGCCCTCGACCGAAATCACACGCTGCGATGGCGCAACGCGCTGGTTACGGGTGACCTGACTGGGATAGGATACACCATCAACCTGCAAGACGATCGTCATCGGAACGTCGTAGGCCACGCTCGTTGAGAGCAAGTAGACGACCTCAATCGTCTGATACGCCAACAAGCTCGTCTCATCGTCCGACAGCGGCAGCTTGGTGGTCAGTGTCGTATACTGACCCGTCGATCCGGCGGGAATCGTCCAACCGATGACCTTGCCCGACGCATCCTCCCGAAACTGTCCGCCGTTGTTGACAAACATGACGGTCTGACAATCGTTGAACACCGAACCTATATCCGGCATACCTGCCATAAGACCGAGTTTGTATCCGCTTTGGGCATTATCCGACGCAAGCGTCGCAACATCCGATGTCGTCGTGACAATGGCGAGGTAAAGCCCCGACAGCACCGCATACTCTTCGGTCGCAGCCGCCGAACCGCCTAGCAATACATAGGGCTCAATCGTCGTGGTATCGGCCGGGATGGACGTTTCCATGACCACGATCCGTCGATAAGTCGACGGCGATGTGTTCGAGATCAAAGTGAAGGCGTTCGCCTCGACGTTCCCGGCCTGGTCGGCAATGTTCAGACCCGGTGTGAATGTCCTCGTAAACGGACCTGAAACATCAAACGCCATGGTAATTCGCAGAGTGCGATTGGCAAGCTGGGCCGCCAGAGGCCTGTCGATCGCATAATCATAGACGAGAGCAGCACCAGCCGCCGTTTGGCCGACCGGAATGACCACACCGAGTTCCCGGTTGCGGTCGCCGCGATACAGCGTTACCCCGCCAGCCAGGATCAACTGGCCTTGCACATTCTCAAAGACGCCCGGCACAATCGGCCCGAGTTCGGTGGTATCCGCTTCAGGGAGTGGCCCTACATAAGACCAGGAACCGCTGCCCGAATCGCCCACCTTCTTGTAGATGCCTGCACCGGTCCCGTAGACGCGCGCCTCTGTGTCCGCGGCGTAGGCCAGATTGGCGTCCATGGTCGCCTGGGTGTCAAAGGATATCCACTTGCCTGCCGCCTTCGCCGCGATCGAGGCGAGCGATGCAGCGATCGCGCCGCTGCCGGCCATCTGGTTGTTCAGATCATCGACAGATATCTGGCGCGATGATCCACCACGGTTGCCGAGCACTGTGTCGAGCACGCTGGCAGATGTGATGTTCGGGGTTCTGACGCCGAGGTCCGTCATAGTCGCTCCTATTTCACCGAAATCGCAATCGGGCCGGTCACCGGTCCGCTCACGCCGTTGGCGTTCTGCGGCTGAAGCCACAGGTAGTTGGTGCCTTGCGGCAGACAGGTGGATGTTTCGAGGTAGAGAACCGCGTTATCGATCTGGCCCGCGAAGGTGTCTGTGGCGACGAATGCAAGCGCGGTATTGCCGGTCGCAGCGACCACCTTTTCCAGCACCGAAGCGCTGGCCGATCTTGAGACGCCGGAAACCGTCGTGCCGCCCGTCAAGGTCGGCTGGATCGATCCGGCTGAGCGAGTGAGATCATAGCTCAAGCGATAGGTGCTCCCGGCCGTGAGGCCCACGGCCTGGCTGAGATTACCGGCAGATCCCGAGGCATGGACGGCGGCACCCGAAGAGACAGACCAACCGGAGCCGAGCGTCCAACTGCCGGCGCTATCGAAACTGCCGCTGGACAGCAGGTTGGTGCGTGTCGCATCGCCAACGGCAAATGTGTAGGAACGCGAGGGATCGACGGCGATCGGCGATCCGACCGCATCGGTTTCGGTATTGAGTGTGCTGCTGGTCGAGCAGTAGATCTGGACGGCAGTCGTCGCCGCGTCATCCGATGTCTGAAGCGCGATCGTTGCACCGCCAAGGAGAGAAGTGACCGTGATATTGGCGACTGGCAGGGACGCAGGGGTCGCTCCATCGTCCTCACCGATCGTGACGGTGACGATCGATGTATAGGTGCTGATCAGGCCGGCCGCCGACAGGGCCGCGACGCGGACCTCGACAACATCTCCGTTGACATAACCCGTCACCAGGACAGCACCGTCGCCGACGCCAAAGTCGACGGGTGTCCAGGCGCTCGCTCCGGACTTGCGATGCTGCAATCGATAGGCCGCCGTCACGACGGTACCGCTGCCCGGAGTGACGGACACGCTCAAACCACCCGAGACTTCGGTTCCGACAAGACCCGTGTCGATCGATGTGATTGTCGGGACGGGAGGTGCGCCGACCTGAGTGTCGACATCGGCGCCGGCGCGACCAGACCATGCCGGTGGCGTCTCCGCATCGGTCAGCTCGTCGATGATGGTGGCAGCGTTCACCAGGCGCAGATGCGACGACATATCCTCGCCGGCCTCGACTCGGGTGACGATCATCGGAATGCTTTCCGATGAGAGCAACCCGACATGGACGAGGTCACCGACAACAGGCACGGCTGAAGGGGAAAAATCGGCCATGACGACGGTTTTCGACGTGCCGGCAACGGTTAGCAGCGTCGCCAGGACACTGTTGCCGATCGTGTCGTCGGCGTCCGCGAATTGGCGAAACCGCAGGCCATAAGTTAGGCCGGCCGTCATCTCGATCTCGCTGTCCAGCTCGATCGTGCGGCCGATGACATCGAGGACGCGGGCGGCAACCTGCGTGCGCTCCAGGACGTCGTAGGATGTCATCACCAGATCGCCGCGCGTTGCGACGCTGATCGGGCCATCCTGGACAAGCTCATAGGTGTCGATCCGGTAGAGCGCCTCGTACATGCGCCGGCGCGCTTCGATCCAGATCTCGTCTGGATTGGTCTTGCCCGGAAGCTCCAGCTGTTCAGTGAGCGTGATCGCACCCGAATGACCGGGCCAAGGCACTAGCCGCTCGTTCTGCTTATAGTCATAGGTTTCGTCAAAGAACTTGATCCGGAACCCGTGCGGCGGTTCGAAATAGGTACGGCTGGCTTTGAAATTCGACGAATTGCGCGGGTTGATATGGTCGACAACCAGATCCTGCGGCCGATCAATAATCACACTCCATTTGACGCCATCATATCTGGCTCGCGCCCGGCCTGCCCCGGCAATATCATCCAGACGCTCCCGCAGCGTGCGATCGTCGTCATGGACGGCATTGTATTCGAGCCCCTTGGATGTGCAGAACTCATGCCAGTCGGCCAGGGCATCCAGATCGATCTCGCTGTCAGAAACCGGCTTCGGATTGGACTTCGATTGCAGGCAATGGCGATAGAGCGATGCCGGATTGCGGGTTTCCCGACCGATCCAGGTGCCTGTGTCCGCGTCCCAATCCAGGCAGCGGCGGGAGGCGATGACGTTGAAATTGTCGAGCTGGCCGTTCAACTGATAGGTGGCTTTGACGCGCATGGCGATCATCGCCAAGGGATACGGGAAATCGATCGGGTATTCCGGCCGGATCGTTTGTAGCGCCACCCATGTCGTGCGGCTCTGATAGCTGGTCTTGGTGTGCTCGTCGGTCATCCGGGTGACCTCGATGTCGTAGCGACCGCGCGTGGCGAATGCCCAGGTGTACTGCCGATAGAACGCCTCCAGCTTCTGACTGGTGATCTTCATCGTGGTCACTGTGACGTATTCGTCGTCGGACGCGTTCGCAGGCTTCTGGCGAATGCGGATCTGCACCGACAGATTTTTCTTCTCACCCTCGTCGTCGACGCGACCGAGGCCAGCCGGAAAGCCGATGATGACAGATGCCGAGGATGCATCGGCACCCGTGGTGCGCACGATCGGGTCTTCCTTGGCTGGACCGCTGATGACCTTGCCCTGGTCGTTGCGTGGCTTGTTGCGGGTGAGCTCAACGCCAAGCGACAGCTCAAAGACCTGCTGATAATAGAGGCTGAAGGTCTCGTCGCTCGCAAGGCCTTCGCGGGTCTCAATGGTCAGCTCGTCATATTCGCTGATGTTGGTGTCGCCGATCCAGAAGTCCGACAGAGCCAAGCCGTAGTCGCCGCCATAGCCGACCAGGAAGATCGAGCGCAGATACTGGATGTCGCCGACGATCTCGGTGTAGCTGGTCGCGGCAAAGGGCGGAGCAAACCGGATCTTGCCATAGACCTCAGGGATGACACCATCAGGATCGAGATTATTGCGCCAGCCGTTGATGAAATAAGTCGGCTTGTCCTTCTTGTTGCTGGCGGGCGGGATCAGCGCATTGATCAGCAGGTTGCCGAGTACGGTCAGACCGAGCGTGATGCCGGCCGCAACAACCGTGGTCGCCGTCGTACTGCCAAGCGCCATGGCGGTCGCCCAATATTGGCCAAGGGCAGCCGAGGCAATCGCAACGACAACCGTCAGAACCGAGCGAAGCGCGCTCTTGCCCGGCACAAGGCGGATGACGACCCGCACGCTGGCATAGGGCCGGACGCGATGCCAGAACTGGCGATCGATGACGGCAGAGCCGCGATCACTGACCAAAACCACGCGCAAGAGCGCCAAGTCTTCATCGGGCAGTCCCGGCATGACGGTATCGAGGATCTCGGCAATCGTCAGGCCTTCCGGCAGTTCTTTGGTAATGCGGCCGACAGAGGGATCGAGGAATGGGACCGCGAGGACAGGGACAGTCATGCCGTCACCTGGAGCCGTTCGAAATGCCTTAAAAACCGGGTCAAACGCGGTTTCCAGACACCGGTGTCAACGCGCTCGATCTTGGCCTGGTCCTCGCCGACCACATGCAACATCACGCCCGGCCGCAGCACGATGCCGACATGGGTCTCGAACCGGCCGCGCCGGAAGATGGCGAGGTCGTACTCGGCCGGCGCATCGACTTCGCTCCAACGGATTGCCGCTTCATCGGCAAACAGCGTCTCGATCTCGACGGCCTCGTCGATCGAGACGAAGTCACCCGTGTAGGTGGGAAGGTTGATGCCGAGCTGTTCGCGATAGATCAGGCAGACCAGCGTCCAGCAATTGACGCCGCTCTCGCGATCATCGCCATGCGGGGCGTGCGGAATGCCGATATAATTTTGGGACCAGTGCGCCATTGCCAACCATGAAAAAGGCCGGGAAATGCCCGGCTTGAACTGGTCGCATCATCGCGCGAGAGGGACATCGCAAAACAGCCGGTAGGGTGACCGGGTGCCATCAGGACGGTTTTGGGGGAATGGAAAACCCCTACACGAATTCGACGGGCCTCGCCAGTGGTATGGCCAGGATCACGAAAACAGGCCTGGGAATTGACTGCGGGTCATTCGGCCACCAGGAGACCGTTCCTCCTCGATGTCCTCGCGGGAAAAGTTGAGGGTGATGTCGCCGGCCGTCAGATCAGCGCTGACGATCTGCATGTTGCGAAACTCGATTTCAATCAAGCTCGGCGAGGATGCCAGAACGACAGCCATATGGACGGTAGCCAGCGTCGTAAAGGATCGCAGTTCCTTGGCGATGTCGTTGTCGACGTTTTCGAGGACGAGATTGCCCGAGGTCGGCGCGTCATCGAGGTCAGACGGCAGGATCGTCGAGGCCAGCACGAAATAGAACGGCTCGGTGGTCGTGTCGCTGTCCATCCAGGACGAGCGCGTGCCATACATCAACGGCTCATCGGACAACCGTTCAGTGGCATCGGTCGACAGCCTGACGGGCTCGTCGAGATCCGGATGGGTGATGTAGAACAGCGCGACATAGATTTCGTCGGTCATACCGGCATCTTTGGCCAGCCGGGCATTGAGAGAAACGCGTCTCATGGCATCACCGTCACGCTGAAGGAAATCCGAAACTCGACGCCGACGATTGCTTCGGTGGGCACCTGATCTCCGAACACCACGAGCCATTGCTCGCCAAGCAAGATCGGCTGCCCAGTATCGGTCAGGATCGGATTGCCACTGTCATCCAGCAGCGGCCAACTGTCCGTTGTCGGATCGGGCATATAAAAAGGTGTGGTGCCATATCCGGTCTTCTCCTCGTAAAATTGGTCGAACACGGCCTTGTTGGCGCGACTGACCAGGATGGACAGCGAGACAGGTCGCGCGACAGCCGAGAACCGGCGGCGATAGCTCGGCACGGCGCTGTCGGACGGTCGCTTGATACGGGGATCGGTGGATGTGCGCTGCCAGGTGTTGCGTTCCGGACGCGGCAAACTCTCCGGCCAGATGGGGATCGTCATCGGGAAATCCCCTTCTTTTTGATGCCGTATTGCCGTTCGATTGTCTTAGAGGCAGTACCACCCTTGGTCCCAATAGCTGTCCCGACGGTATCGGAGATGACGAATTGCGTCTGGCGCCGGCCCCGTTCATCCGTGGTCTGTTCCGTCTGGACGTTGGCGCTGGAATAGTTGTTGACGATGATGTTGCCGCTTCCATTGTCATTGGACGCCGCGCTGCTCGCCGCCGATCCACCGACGACCCCGCCCTTGTCATAGCCGCGATATCCAAGCCGCATGGCATCGACGACATGGGCACCACCAGCGCGGGCGACATCGTCCTGGCTCCAGACGACTTCGCCCTTGTGCACGACGCCGGCAGGTTCCAACCGCCCGCCAGCACCCGTATAACCACCGCCGTCAAAGCCGTTCGTCAAGAATGAGCCGAGTGTCGTATTCGCTGTGAAACTGCTCGACGTCAGGCTGGACAGGATCGAGGACGACAGGCCGGAAGCGTTGCCGGACAGCAGGCTGGCCAGCCCATTACCCAACTGGCTCAGACCATTGCCAAAGACACCCAGGTTCTGAGTTGCGCCGGCGCTGCCCGTTGCCAGTTGATTCAACGCCGTAACGGCCTTCGATCCAGATGACTCGATACCCGGCCACAGTGATGCCTGCGCCGAGGTCAGGCCCTTGTCCCAAGAGCCGCCACCCATCCCGACCTTGTTTCCGCCGAGGTCAAAATGCATGGTGTCCAAAGCACCATAGGTACCCTTCCCTCCACCAAAATAGCCGCCCCAGCGGAACTGGTTGGCCAGCTCCGGGTATTTTTCCATCTGAACGGCGCGCGCCGTCTGGGCGAACTTTTCATAGGCAGAGAAGCTGGTGGCGTCCTGGTAATTGCCGAGCTGCTTGCCGGTCGCAAGATCCGTCAATTGGATGTCTGTCGCGAGGCCCTGACCGTGGAAGCGCGGATCTCCGGCGCGAACGCCCGAAATCGCATCGACCTTGAACCCAGGCGTGCGCTGGGCCGCCGTGTTGAGAATGTCGGTCAAACGAGGATCGACGCCGGCACCCTTATAATTGCCCCCAAAAGACATCGACTGGCCAAGACCGGCCAAGGTGCTCGACTGCGCTGTAGCTGTACCATTGCTGTTGGCCGCCTGCAGCCCGGCAGATGCAATGCCGGTACCAGACACTCCGCCATTGATCATCACCGTGCCGGCCGTGACCGCCATCTGGCCGACTGACTGGCCTCCACCGAACAACTTGCCGAAAATGCCTTTCACGCCACCCACGTCAGACAGAGTACCGTAATTGGATCCAGTCAACGCATTCTTCAGCGGATTGGAGACGGCCAGCGACAGAAACGTCTTTTGGATATCGGCCGAGATAGACTTCAGCGCATCGCCCGGCTTTCCAGATGCCAGACCGTCGACGATGCCATCGATCGCGCCTTCAGCGCTGGAGCGCACCTTTGACCAGGCTTCAGATGTCCGCGAAAGCTGGGCGTTATAGGCGATCTGTGCTGCGGTCGCCCGGCGCAGAGCCTCGGCCTTGTCACCCGACGCGCCGATCTCGCGGATCTTCTTTTCCAGATCATATTGCGCGAGCAGCGCTTCCTGGTCGGCCTTGCTATTGCCTGCAATCCCGACCTGAAACTGCAAACGGGCATTCGTCGTCGTCAAATCTTTGACGGCATTTGCCGCCTCGATCTGACCTTTCAGCCTCCCATATTCGGCAGCCTTCTGCCGGATGAGGTTTATTTCCTGCTGATCGACTGCCGTGCCGGTTCGTGCGGCCTCCTGCTTGATCGCCATGATCTGCTGCTCGGCAAACAGCTGCTCTTCCCGCGCCGCCGTCGTCTGGCCCACCAAGGAAAGTTCAAGCCGCTGTTGGGCTATGGTCTGGTCGAGGCTTTGGGCGCGCGCGGTCGCTGCATTGCGCGCCTCGACGGCCTGTCTGTTGCGCTCGGCCGTCAGTTCCCGGTCGATCCGCGCTTGTAGTCCGCCGCCGCTATCGCCATCCTGGCGGGCCGAGGCGCGCACCCGGGCCTCGATCGCTGCCAACTTCTCCGCATTGGTCCGCGCCAGAGCCATCTGCTGCTCGGCCGCAAATTTGGTGTCGGCCTCCCTGGCCGACGCGTCCCGAAGGTTCACATAGCGCGCCGTCTCGCGCTGGGCTGACAGTCCGGAGCGGGTGTCTTCCCGGTCCATCTGCTGGATAATTGCCCGGACCTCGCGCAAGGTCTCGGCCAGCTCTACGGCCCCCTTCGAAGCCAGGATCACCTCGTCGGCCACCTTCTGAAGGCCATTCAGCTGGCCGATCCGGCTGACATTGGTCGCGAAATCAGAGAGGTCGGCATTGCCGTTTTTAAGGCCGAGGGTCAGCTTGGCGATTTCGGCCTGGAACGGCTCGAACTTCGGCGAAACGGAAAAGGCATCCTGCGCGGCGGCCGTCAGCCGCTCCATCTCCGCGTTCAACTTGGCCGGCGCATCACTGGACTTGCGCAGTTCGTTAAAGGCGGCTTCTGTCTGAGCCTCAAAGGCACCCAAATCGCCTTTTCCCGACCGAACTGAAGCAAGCAGATCATTGATCTGCTTCTGGAAAGGAGAGTTGGTGGTTGCCAGCAGTTTATCCAGTCCGGCTGTTGACGAGCCGAAGAAGCCTCCCTTCAGTGAACCGCCGAAGCTTGTAGCCAGGCTCTCGGACTGCTTCTTGATCGCCGTTTCCAGCGTGGCAATCTCGTTTCGGGCGGAGGCATCGGTAAAGCCCGCGCCGCCGATCGGCATGGCGGATTTGATCGCGGAACCGAGATCGCCATACTGTTTTCGCAACCGCTCAACCGTCGCCGCATGGCTCCCCAGCACGTCCTCAAGTTTTTTGGCATCCTTGCTGGATTGCGAAAGGCTCATGCCGAACTGGATCGCGGCAGCAGCCCCGGCGGTGAGCGCGATCGCCGCCATCGATGTCGGGCTGAGGAGAGAGGTGAGCGCCGCACCGGTGGTCTTGGCCGCCTCCTTCATCGACATGCCGGCATAGCTTCCGGCTATCTGGCTGCCCTGCTGCAAGCCGATCATAGCAGGGCTCATGCCCATGGCAGCGGTCGTAGCGATGTCCTGGAACTGGTACATCGTGCTTGTGGCAGCAAACGAGGTATTTGCACCGCCCTGTCCGGCCTTGATCGCCGTATTACGCCCCTTGATCGCATCGATCGAGGCAAGGGTCGCCTGCCGCTGCCGGCTGATTGCTGTCGTCATTTCATCGGCGGAAATCGCACCTGCCGCATGGGCTTGGCGAATCTCAGCCACCGCCGACTTGTAATTGATTGTCACTGCATAAAGCGGATTGTACTTCGCTCGCAACCGATCGAGTTCCTGCCCATAAGCAGCGATATCCGCACCGCGATCCGGCGTAATCGTGGCTTTGGCAACCACCGCCTCCGCATAGCGTTTGTTGGCGGCCGCAGCATTGCCGGCAGCCGATGCCAGCGCGTTATAGGCATTTGTCTCCTTCAGCTTCAGGTCAATCGCCTGGGACGCGGAAATCACGCCCATCCGTTGCGCCTGGTCGATCTGCTGCAGAGCGTTCTGATACTTCTGCTGGGCAGCAAACATCGGATCGAACTTCGCCTGCAACCGATCCAGTTCGGCGCCATAGGCAGCGATTTCAGCGGCGCGCGAATTGGTGTTGGCGGCCGGACGAGACAGGCCGGCTTGCTGCTCGATCAGCGCCTGCACCTTGGTCGCGCTGGCCGCCGCCTCAGTCCCGATGCCGGCCAGCGCCTGCTTTGTAGCCTGCGCGCCGGCTGGCACCTGGCTGGCATCGAGCGTGACGGTGGCAGCAAGTTTCAAAGGGGCGACCATCAATCATCTCCGCTGTTGAGGATCGGCAGCGCCGCTTCCTCCATCACCCGCAAATCATCCCAGACCCGATCGGCATATTTGCCCCTGCGGAACACGACGTCGCAGGCGGTATAATCGAGGCCGATCCAGACCATGCCGCCAAGCCCGACACCGACGACGCGCCATTGCGTGTCGCACGCCAGGAACGCCATCAGGCTGTCCCAATTGCAGGCGGCGACCGGATCGCAATCCTCGTCGCCGCCGGTGTCATCCGATGCCACCTGGAGACCGAAGGCCGCGAACTCGTCCCGCACGCTCTCGGTCATGGCTTGTGGCTTCGTCCGGTCGATCTTGCCGGTCCGATGCCGCGCCCAGCTCTGGGCTAGTTCTTCAAGTTTCCCAATCGGGCCTTGTCGTTGGAAACGGCTTCCTGGTAGGCGCGATTAAGAGCCACGCGAATGCGATCGAAGCCAAGCGCCAGATCCAGATTTTCGGAACTGAACGGCAGCGCCTGGTCGTTGGCATCGATAATGCCGCGCCAGTTGGTGACCATCAGGTGGAACATGTCCCGGTCATGCTCCTCGATCTGTTTGCCGATGGCGTCGGCCTTGTCCTGGGCAGCCATGTAGTCTGCTGCAAATTCATCAGCTGTCGGGAGCTGCCTGACGAGGGCGGCCCGCTTGTCGTCATATGCCTTCAGTTCGTCCTTGCCGCGAATTGCCAGCTCGACCTCGAACGTCTCCTCCTTCAGCGTACCGGGATTGTCATTATCCGGTTCCAACACGGAAACAGGCCACCAGGCGGTGAGAACGGGTACCAGTTTGAACATGCTTCAAAGCCTTTTTGAGAGCCCTTCAGGGCCTACTTGACGGTGATGGTGAATTCGTCGTTACCGGCAGTCGGCAGCAACATTAGCGGCATCTTGTTGTTGAGGATCTTCTGGGTCTCCCCATAAGTCGTGCGGCCGATCTGCACGCGCGGCGCATCGAACTGGACGATATTCCCCGCAGTCTTGCCATGCTGGGCAGCCATCACGCCGGTCTCGTGCGCCTGGGCCGCGGCAAACCAGTCCACCGTTTCCAGAGACGTCGTTGCCATCGTCGCCTCGCCGGTCATCTGCCGGTCGGTATATTCGATACTTTCCTCATTGATCAGCAGGCGCGGCTGGATATCGCCCGCCAGATCGAAGGAAAACGCCTCGCAGGCCCCGGCATAGCCCAGCAGCGAGAACGTGGTGTTTGCCTTGGAGACCGGAACCGGCTTGATGAACTTGGTGACGTCGATCGCCGGGTTGGCATCATCGGTGATCGTGCCGAGAAGGCCGGTCAGCGTGTAGCTGTAGCGGGCAATCTGGCTCGGCTGCATCGAGAGCTTCCAGGTGCCGCGTGCGCCGAGCAGCACATGCTTGATGCCGTCATTGACAAAATAGATCGAGGCAGCTTCGAACCCGCCAGAGATTGGTGTGTATTTGACGTCGGTGGCGGCCGTGATCACCTCGGCCATGCCGCAGGCGCGCATCAGAACGCCCCAGGCCGGAGCGGTTCCGGCCGTACCCGAGCCTGCCACTTCGACATCGAAGGCGACGCGGGCATAGTTGCCGGTCAGGATCACACCCTGATGGCCCATGTAAGGAAGGATCAGGTCGCGGCTGACATCGGTACCGAGCAGCGGCTCGAAATTGAAATTCCCCGCCTGCATGGCATTGGCCGCGCCGGTCGGGGCGGCATCCTCGCCATAGGTCGCCTCAAGCTTCACCAGCAGGGCCTTGTTGCGTGCGTATTTCGTCATGGCTCAGGCCTTTCCCTTCTTGGCGCTGGTTTCGTCTTCTGCCGGCGCTTCGTCCGACTGTTCGGCTGTAGCAAGATCGTGCTCGCCCCCTGTGACCTCCTCGGTGGAGACCCGGGTCAGGCTGCCGTCCGGATTGCGCAGATAGCTGCCGCCGGTCTGCGGGTTCGTCATGGCTGTTCCTCCTGGTAAAACGCAGTCCCGAACACGTCCTCGAACCAGACCATCCCGTCCTTGGCCTGCTGCAGCCGCCCGGTGATATGCTCCAGCGGCTCGGCATCGGCAGGCGTGAAGCCCAGGAGCCGGTTGCGGGCGAACGCCTTCAAGGTCTCGATGTCGCGGGCGGCATCTTCCGCGCCGCCGGCATTTTCGGTGATGATCACCACGGAGATGTCGACGGCGGTGCGTTGCAGGATCGGGCCGGTTGCCCGCTGATTGTCTTCGGAAGCCTCGCCGCTGACGAAGACATAGGCGGCAGGGGCGTTCCCCGGTCGGTCCTTGACCTGCGCCAGTTCGTTTGCGCCCTCAACGATGACGAAGGGCGTACCTGCCTGCTTCAGCCGGTCGATGATTTCAAAGACGATCATTCCACAGCCTTTCCGAAGTCGGTCATGATGATAGTGGCGATCTCGGCCCGGTCGGCATCGTTGATACCGAGATAGGGCCTGGCCGGAATGGTGATCTCACGCGCGCCGATGATCGCCTCAAGCTCGGTCGCCCCCTTGGTTCCGGCTTTAACGAAGCGAACCTTCTTCGAGCCGCGAATGCGCTTCAGGCTGAGCTTCTGGGACCGGGCTGTCTGCCGGATCACGCCCCCGAACTGGTGGATCGCGGCATATTCGACATTGGTGCCAATGGTGGCGCTGCTGGCATCGGAACTCGTCGACAGCGAGCTATAAAGCCGTACCGTGTCTCGCAAGATATGGTCCGTTCCGCGCATCTTGCGTCCACGCCCGGCGCGGACACTGGCGGTTCTCGCCTTCAGCGGCTTCCACTTCTGCCCGTCCGGCCCAATCTCCTGTTCGAAGCGCTGCTGGGTCGAGGTGAGCAGATAGGCCGCGACATCGCCCATGATTGCAGCCGGATTGTCCGCCACGGTGACGAGGCGCTCCAGCGTGGGCGTCAGTCCGTCGCGGATCTCGATGGAGGCGCCGGCCATTTCAATATCCTCTCAGCGACTGGCGGGAAAAGACTTTGGTGGCCGCAACGACTTTAACCTGTCCACCGCCAGATGCGGGCGGCACACCGCCGGTTTCGGTCTCAACCAGTTGCACGAGGCCCTTGGCAACGTCCTTGAAGAAAGAAACCGCCTGATCGTAAGCCCGCTGGACGGGGCTGTCCTTTTCGACGCCCTTGAAGTGCAGATAGTAGCGAGCGACGTCGCAGGTCAGCTTCGTCAGCACCTCGGGCACGGTTACAAGCGGCAGGCTGTAAGCCTTGCCGATGTAGCCATCGGCAAGCGCGGTTGCGTCCGCAATCGCGCGCTCGACCACGGTATCGTCGATTGCCGAAGCAGGCGAATTGACACGATCGGTCAGTTGGATCAGTTCCTTTTCGCCAAATCGGTCAATCAGATCCTGCTTCGTGCAATAGGTCATTGCGGCCCCTTAGGCTTCCGTCTTGGTATCGGCAGCGTCAGACACGACTGGCTTCTCGACCAACTCGGCGGTCAAAGCCGGCTCGGCGAGGATCTGCTCGATATTTTCCGGATGTAGATCCGTCAGGTCGTGGAGGGCAGGTTCGGCGGTATGGACAATGCCGCCGCGCCGGAAGCCCGGGACAGACGAAATCACCCGCAGCACAGGCTCGACCGTCTTATCCCAGGCAAGCATCAACGCATGGGTCAACGGATAGAGCTTTTTGAACTCGCTTTCGGTCAGGTTCCCGACCTTCTCCAGCCAACTCTCCTGGGCACTGACGGCACTGTCGTCTTTCTTCACAGCCATGGATTTTTCCTTTTCGGTTCCTGGTGGAAAAGCCGTCGAAGCCGGCTCTTGCATCAGGAACCGCCAGCCAAAGCTGACGGCTCCTTGCCTTGGGAGGCGATGGTTGAGATCAAACGAGCCTGATCACGCCAACCAAGGGCAGACCAGCACCTCGGCCGTGCCGTACCACTGGTTGGTGCCGCCATTGTCGGTCAGCTGGTTGCCGACGATCTTGCGGGCCGCGCCTTCCAGTGACGGCGGCACTATCAGCAGGCGCGGATTGATGGCGAGCGGATTGCCGTAATCGGCCTTCAGGCTGCCGAGGCCGACGCGGGCCGCCTCGTAGCTGGTGGCATCCAGCGTCTGCTTCGAGCCCCAGGCCTGTTGCCAAAAGCCGAAGCCGACCTGGCAGCGGCCATCGAGACCGTAGACATATTCCTTCTTGAAGAAGACGTTGTCGTCGCTCTCCTGGTCTTTACGGATCAGGTTCGTGAAGGGCTTGCGGCTCTGGTAGATCAGCGGCTTCAAGGCGCGGGTATCGTCGATCAGGAACCAGGCCGTGCCATTGCCGCCATCGGTATTGGCCACCGAATTGACGTTGCCCTTGGCATCGAGCACCGGATGATCGGTGTCGAAGAAATACTGGCCGTCATAGCACTTCGTGGCAAAGCCGTTCTTCAGGAGCCCCCAGACAAGCTGGTCGGGAAAGAGCGCTGCGTTCTGGCCAAGCTGCTGGAACATCGGCCCATAAATGCCGAGATTGTCGTCTTCGAAATCGTCGCGGTCGACGCCGATCGTCGTCTCATAGGACTTGTTGGTCAGCGTATAACCGTGGCTGGCAAGACCGTTGACCACGCGGTCGCCGATCCATTCGCGCATGCCGGGGAACTGGCCGAGCCAGCCATATTCCTGCGTCTTGGTGGTCGAGGTAATCAGGGTCGCGATCCGCGCCCATTGCGGAGTAGCCATTCCAAGACCAGCCTGGAAAGCTGCATTGAAGCCGACAAAAGCCGACTGGAGAGATTGACGCGTGATCAGCATGGACGGCCTCGTTTAGGAGAATTTGACCCACACGCCGTCATCGTCGACATCGAAGATCGTGCCGGCCACGGGACGCGCGGAAGAATTGGAGGTTTTGGCGACCGTCTGATCGTCGACCGCATAGCAGCTCGATCCGACATCGGCCAAGGTGATGGCGTCGGTCGATGCCGAATTGCCAAAACGGAAGACCCCGGTTTTGACGTCAGCACGAACACTGCCGTCTGCACCGGCGTTGACGACCCGGCGCTCGTTGCGACCGACAATCTTCAAGGTGGCGGTGGCGCCGGCCGGCACCAGCATGCCAGTCGTATCGATCGCCGCCATAGATCCGGCAAAGAGCGTCGTTGCCCCCTTGACCGGAAAGTTGCGGTTATCGCCAGAACGCTGGGGCGTGTTGCGATCTTCGGTCAGCGCCGTCATGCATCACCACCTTTCTTGGCCTTGAGGAAGGCTTCCTTGCTGAGACCCATTTGGCTCATCACCGCCAGATCCTCGCTCGTCAGCTCCGTTTCCGAGCCCGCGACAGGTGGCGTGACGCCGGCACGCTGCGTGGCAGTCAGAACCGGAGAGGCATCGGCGAAAGCCTTGAAGGCCGCCGGGTCCTTCTTGTGGAGGTCCAGGCCCCAGTTTTTGAGCGCCGGCGCAAGTCTGCCTTCGGTGATCGCCCGGTTGACTGCGGTCTCGGCTTCTTCCCCTTCAATCTTGGCTTGAAGGGTCTTCAAACCAGTTTGCAGAGCCGTGACCTGCTCAATCGGCACGAAGCGCGTCGGGTCGACCTCGCCGCGGGCCGACTGGATCGCCGTGACAATTTCGGTCGGCTTGGCGGAGGCGGGAAGGCCGGCGGCAGCGGCAATGGCCGCATTGCCGGTCAGCACACTGTTGATCGCGGTGAGAATAGCGTTCTCATCCGCGTCCTCGGAAAGCCCCAAGGCGGCAGCAATCGCTTTCATATCGTGTTCCTGGTTGGGTTGAGCACTGGCGGCCACGGCCGCAAGATCGAGATTGGGCACGTTGGTAAGGCCGGCGGAAATCAGCCGCAGCACCCGACCGCTCTTATCGTGCTGATAGACCGGAGAGATGTAGCGATATTCCTCGGCGCGAATGGACTGCGCAGCCTTTGCCGTCCATTCGACGAGGCCGTAGAGACCGTCGGCACGGGCTTGGAGTTGCTTGATCCAGCCTGCTGCCGGCGCTTGCCCGCCGACACCCGGAACGGCCGCAAACTGCGTCTGATGATCGTAATCGACCACGAGGTCGGCGCTGCCAGCGCGCTGCGCGGTCGCGGCGATCACCGCCTGCATGCCGTCCATGCCGTCGACCGAATAAGGACCGCGACCATCCCGGCCGGAAAACGATCCGATCGGCAACAACATGATCCAGCGACCCGACGCGCCATCAGCCGGCAACGCTGTGTCGGACAGCATCATGGAGTGAGCGGCGACAAGGCCGGGAAAGAGTGTTTGGGTGCGTTTCGTCATGGGGCGAGATTGCCCCGGCGCTCAATTTGAAAACAGCCGGTAGGGTGACCGGATGAGCGCGACCTGATCCGAAGCGGACAGGAAACTCATATCATGATCGAGGGATGAGGCAAGGCTTCGATTTTGAAGCCGGTTTGAAGCCCGTGGAGCGCTCTTTCGGGTTCGGCGCGCGCCACCGCCCGAAAGAGCGCTCCACGCGCGTCTGTGGCGCTTAAATCGGGCCTCCTTGAATTCCATGCCCGTGACGCGTATTTTGACTTTGTGGCCATCATGACAACCGGGAAATCGCACGTCCGGTTTGGTGCCCTGCAACGCAGGCTACTGTTACGGGGAGAGTGGCGTACCCCCTTGATGGCCACATCTCCTAAATCGTTCCGCTCATCAGGTCGTAGGTGTTTTTGTCGGTCAGGACGCGCGTCTCGACCAGACCAGCCGTCCGGATTGAATTGGTGACGATCGTTTGCGCCTTTCCCCCAGGTGGCCGGCCCTTGTCAGCAAAATCGATTTTCACCACGACCTTCGCCAGGCGCGGATCTTGGCCGCTATCGAAGACATAAAGAAGCGCACCATCGCGCCTGTCGCGCAGCACCGCCCGAGGCCGGTTGAGATTGAAGGGCAACTGCCGCAGAGCGGCCATATCAACCGCCTTGCCAGCGCCCGCTTTTGCGTCACGCACCATGTGCAGCGCTACCTGCTGCGTCAGGGTGATCGCACCGGACTGCGGCGTGATCCCGCCTTTGGCAAGCGACGACAGGACATCGTCCGACAAAGCACCGACGACGACGATCGAGCGATCGACGCGCCCGCCGGCCGTCGCCGCATCGAACCAACGGGCAAAGTCGTCGCCCAGTGGCTTGATCAGCCAGTCCGGATCTTTGTTGACCTGGGCGGCCATGACAGGCGGCGCGGCGATCAGCTTCTCGGCCGCGTCGAAGGCACGGTATCCCGCCTTGCCGGGATTATGATCCCAGCCTGGATCGATGCCGCGCGGGATCATCCGGATCTCACCTGTGCGCTTGTTGGTGAAGGCGACGAAGTCATCATCGGGCGGCGTAAACTTCAGCTCGCCCCGCATGCGTTCGACGTCCCGATCCGACAGGCTCTGCAAGGTGCAGCGGCAATTCCACCCGCAAGGCGGTGCCCAGGTGTCCCAATAGGGATGATCGACCGGAAGGCAGAGATTGTGCCGCTTGCGATGCTCCGGTCGGGTCCGGTCATCAAGAATGCACACATAACGCAGCCAGGGCCGGCGGGCCTTATTACGCTCAAAGGCTGCCCAATGCCCTGCCGCATAGGACACACGCATATTGGCGTTGAAGATCAGTTGCAGGCGACTGGTCGAGCCGAGCTGCGCTTTACGGCGCTCGCCGGTCAGCGGATCAGTGACCTGCTGTACACCCCACCAGCCCTTGGCCTGCAGGATCGGCGTGATCTGGCTGGCAAAGTCCCGGAATGTCTTTCCCTCTGCAAGGCTGGTTTG
This sequence comes from Allorhizobium paknamense, assembly GCF_030815125.1. Taxonomy (GTDB): domain Bacteria; phylum Pseudomonadota; class Alphaproteobacteria; order Rhizobiales; family Rhizobiaceae; genus Allorhizobium; species Allorhizobium paknamense. The sequence continues at coordinate 328,253 of NZ_JAUSWH010000002.1, read as the reverse complement.
AAGGCCGTCGAACAGATCCGTGAGGATGTCGAAGCCAGCAGATTTTGCGACCGTGAGCTGCTGGGCATGTTCCTCTGCGTAGACATCTTGCCATGAGAAGGATGGAGCCAGCGTTTCACCGCGTGCTTTCAGCGCCTTGATCGCGTCTTCAGGTTTGAGTGCCGCGATCGTCGCGGTCATGAAAGGGCCTCGTCAGCTTCTCCGGAGATCCTCGCCGCAAACGCCGCGCGGGCGAGCTGCTGCACGAAGGCATTGACGCCCATGGCGCTGACGTGGCGCGCCATGATGGCCTGCGCTTCCTCGACCGAGGCTGCCCCACTCAACGCTTCGGCCAGGCCATCGACTACGGGCGGGGTCATTTCCTGCCAGTTGTCGTCCGTGATCCTGGCAGATGCAAGATCAATCGCATCATGATTGGCCGCAGCAGCTTGGCTTTGCGCGGCTATGGCTGTCGGTAATGGCTGGTCTTGCTGGTCAGATGGCTGCGCGCGCGCTGCGGCGCGGGGCATGAGTAATTCCTCATCCTTGTCGGGATCGGGTAGACCGAGCTTGTCGCGCATGGTCGACATGCCCACCTTCAGGCCCAGCGGCACCAACTTGACGACGTTCGAAACCAGATTGTTGATATCGGTCTCGTCCGGACGGCCGATACGGATCTTCGGATATTTCTTGCGCGGCCCGAGGTTGAGCGAGACCAGCGGAATAATGAGATCGCGGTTCAGCGTGGCGGCAAGCTGACGGGCATCGGCGCGCTCGATATCTTCGCGCACACCGTCATGCACCTTGCCGACCGCATAGCCGCCCGCCTGCGCGTCCGTCGTCCCGGTCTGGCCCAAGACAAGCTTGGAGATCTGGCGATCAAGCCAGTCGGCGCGCCGCTCATAAAGGTCGATGCTGCCAGTGATTGACGCCTGGACGAACTCGATCAGCATGCCCTCAGGGATCGTGGCGGCAAAGTCTGAGGCCACCGAAGAGACGGCGCGAAGCAGGATAGCTTTGTCCTCTTCAGACGCGTTCTCGCCGTATTTCCCGATCCGAAGCGGCTGACCGTAGGCCTCGCAAAAGATCGCCCAGTCAGACGCAGTGAACGTCTTGAACAAATAGGCCCAGGCGGCAGAGCGCGCCAGCCCGCCCCGGATCGTCAGGCCGGACTTGATCTTGGAGCGATGGACGATCCATTTGGCCGGCCATAGATCCTCGTCACCCGCTGGACCGCGAAGGCGCAGTGTCTCGCCATCATTGCGGTCGAACACGAACCAGCGCGGATCACGCCATTTCAGCGCGTCGACCGTCCACTGGCCCTCCGACGTGTCCCAAATGATCTCAGTTGCTGAAAACCCTTTGCCGACAGCATCGAGAATATCGAACAGCTCATCCTCAAGGTCGTCGCGGTCAATCACATCGCGCACGAGATCAGCAGCAGCGACATCGTCGGCGGCATCGCTTGCCGCCTCCACCGTGATCTCCAGCCCCGAGACCTGCCGTTTGCGGACACCGAGAACACCGGCATAATGTTCGTTGCGCTCCTCCATATCCTCGGCCAGTTCCAGATAGCGCTCTGGATCGCCGTCGAGCGATTCGCGCAGGATGCGGGCAAGCTTGGGCGGCGTGAGACCCGGAGCCTGATGATTGCCGACCGGGCGGCGCACGCCGATCACGGTCGGTGCGGCCTGCTCCTGCTTCATCTGGGTCGGGCGGATCGGGTTGCCGTACTGGTCGAGAACCTGGGCCATCAATAGCCTCCGCGTTTGTTGCGCATCGACGCCATCCGGTAGGGCTGTTCATCCTCGGTCTGGCTTTCGGAAAATCGGGGTTTCGGCGCTGGGGCCGGCTGATAGGCATATTCGCCAACCAGCCCATCGGCGGCGTGGATGCCGAGGAAGGCCGCCCAGGTGCGGTCGGCATGGTCGTCATCGCGCTCGGCGACAAAGCGCGGCGCACCTGTGGCAGACGCCACCTTGCGCAGCTTGTGCAGATCGGCCCGAAGCTTCTGGTCGCCCTGGCGGATACGCACGGTACGATCCTCGAACCGCTCCTTGCCGCGTGTCGCCATGACGAGCTTGTTGGGCGCGGTAAACAGCACGCCTTCGATGCGGCTGCCATAGCGGCGCTGCGCGTCTTCGGTCACCTTCTCGCCCATGCCGGTCTGGTCGATACAGGCCCGGCCGACCCGGTAGCGCCGCATCACATCGTCGAAGGCCTCGTCCATCTCGGCAAAGGTGGCGCGCTTCTGCTCGATGCGCTCCCGCTCCCAAAGGACGTCACCGATCTGCTCCCAAACCCAGATGACATGCAGGTCTTCGCGCCGGCCGATATCGCGCCCGACAAAGCAGACATTGCCCTGATAGCCCTCCGGATCACCGGCCTTCTCGTCCTCGCAGGAGGAAATCAGCTCATAGGAGAGCCAGGCACTTGCCTCATCGAGCCATTTCAGTTCGAATTCCTGCGCCCAGCTATCCTCGTCCGCCAGACCCGCGCGCAATTCTTCGATGTCACGCGGCAGCCCGTCGCGGACGGCCTGATAGATATCGACAATATGACGGCTCCAGGGATCGCTCTCCGGTCCGGTCGCAAGCTCGTAGAACTTGTTGCTCTTGCCGTTCGGGGTCGAGGTAACGCGAATGCTCCAGCCCTTGGAGATGACGGGAAAGAGCGCCCGCCAGATCTGCTGGCTGTCCTTATGAAAGGCGAACTCGTCCAGAAACACATTGGCGGAAAAGCCGCGCGCCGTATCGGGATTGGCCGGCAGCGCAGTGATCTTCGAGCCATGCGGCAGCGTCACTTCCAGCGCCTTGTGGGTGCCGCTCTCGCCTTCCCAATCGAACTCCGCCTCCTGAAAAGCGAGATCATAGGCCTTGCAATGGACCTTGATCCCCTCGTTCATCGCTTCGCGCGCCTGACGCTCCCCGCGCGACAGGATCACCCAACGCTCACGCTTTCCGGACACGGCGGCTTCAAAGCAGGTGTCAACCGTCTCCAGCGTGGTCGTAAAGGTCTTACCGGTCTGGCGGGCGAACATGCCGAGCTTGAAGCGTGAGCGATCGAGCAGCCAGCGCTGCTGGTAGCCATAAAGAGGAACGGCTGGGGACTTCATTTTTCAAAGATCCCGTAGATGTCTTCGCGGATCTTGCGCAAGACTTCCTGGCCGTCCGGCTTTTCACCAGATTGGACAGCCCCAGCGACCTGATCGACGGCCTTGATAAGCTTGGCTTTCGCCTGCTCTTCGGCCTTCCGGCGCAACTCAATTGAATGGCGTTGCGCGACCAGCGTCTCCTTATAGGCCTTCGCCAGTTCCATGGCGTTCTTGGTCCCCATCTCTTCTTTGTCCAGGAGATCGTCGATCAGGGTTTTCAGGAACTCACCAAGCACGAGATCGGTCTTGCCGACTTCGTCGGGGGTCAGACGCTCGGCAACCCCGGCATAGATAAACCGGCGCTCTTCCAGTTGCATGGTTCGCCTTGCCAGACGCGTAGCGCGGCGATTGAACGCCGACCTGGAAACAGGCTCGATGCCTTTGGCTTCAAGCCGATCGTTGAACTCGAACAGGATATCAGCCTGGGAGCGCCGGCGCTGGTTTAGCTCACTGATCGCCCAGATCAGATCGTCCTGCGCCTCCTCGGGCAACTGGTCGAGATTGGAAAGACGTCCTCGGCCGGCCATACGTCAGCCCCCCAGCGACGGCTTGGCGATGCCAGAGATGAACGACCGGCGCTCCACGTGATCGAGACCAGCCTGGGTTAGCGATGCGATGACCACGCTCCCGGCCTGCGTCGTGCGCACGGCCCCAAGCTCTGACAACTTTGAAAGCTGGGTCCGCACCCACTCACGCGACCGATTATGCCCGAACATCTCCAGTATGCGGGTCAAGATCGTTTCATTCAGGGTCGCGTTGCTCTCCTGCGCCAAGGCCTTGAGAACGACCAGGCGCGCATCCTCCGTCAAAAACTCGTTGAAATCACTCATTAGTCAGCCCCACGCTTCAGCAAAAAATCCTCGACCCGGCGCGTCGCCCGTTCCGTCGCTTCCGTCGCCTTCACCATGGCAGTCAGTTGAGCCTTCATCTCTGCCATATCCAGCTGGAGTTTCTGGACTGTCTCCTTGTCGGGCATGTGCTTCAGCTCCCCCTCAACAGCCTGAACACGGCGGTCATGTTCAATCAGGGTGCCCTCAACCTTGGTGATCCTCTCATCCAGTTTTCGCTCGCCGGACGACAACATGTTGCGGATCAAGGCCAGCAGATTGAGACCGGAAAGTGCAACGGCAATAAAGCTCGCAATAGCTGTCAAATCGAGGATCATCGGCAATACACCTCCCGCTCGATCTCGGTCTGACAGTTGATGCAGCGCGAAGCAGCCGGATAGGCGCGCCTGCGCGCCAGCGGGATCTGCTGCCCGCAATCGACGCACTCGTCTGCGCCATCCCTCCGGAGATCCGCCCGGGCTGCCGCGACCTGCGCCTCTCGCTCTTGCTCCACCCGTTCCTCGGCCAATTCAAAATGGGCATTACTGAACATTGGCGCCCCCCGAGACGGCAGCGGCGCGACGGGCCTCGCAGGTGCGCAGCGCCGTCCGATCTTGCCCCCAATAGGTCGCGCTTTCCGGCTCACTCAGCCGCCGATCCGGCAGCGAAACAGGGGCGGCGCAGGGCACCTTGGATGCCTCCGGGACCTCGCGCTCGACATAGACTGTCTTGACGACGGGCGGGGTGTCAGCGCTGATTGAGCAGCCGGACGCGAGCGCGGCTAATGCCACCAGTGCCATCATCCGGCAAAGACACATTCTGTTTCTCCAATGCATCGGCACGCTGGTTGGCGGCCTCGATCTGATCGCGGGCCGCATCCTGTGCGGCCATGGTTTGCTTGAGGGTTTCGGCAATCTTTGCCTGGGCAGCCGCGTTCGATTTCTCGATCTCGGCGCGCCAGTAATTGTCGCGCTCGCTGCGAGCCGAGGCTGCGGCTTTATCTACCAGGCTCTCGACCTTGCTGACCGCAGCAACCCCGCCCCAGACGATAGCGGCGGTAATCGCAAGAGCGCCGAGGCCGATCACGAGATAACGGTTCATGACTGACCTCCGGCGGGAGGATCAAAACAAGGCGGATCGGGCTTCGGGCCGCGCGTCATCGCCCGCATGTCCAGAGAACCGAAGGCGCGGTGGACGCCGAGCAGCGCCACGATCAGGCCAACCATGCTCGGCACGGCGATGGTGCCGAAGGCGACCGCCTGATCCGAGCCGAGGCAGGCCGACAGCGTCAGCGCCAGGATCACCGCCCAGGCGAGAGCGCCGGAGCACCAGAGCCATTGTTTCGAGGTGGTGTAGGACGGCCGCTCCATCAGTCGTCGCTCCAAGTCTCACGGATCAGCCACGCAAAGGGAACGGCCAGGAGAGCGGCGACAACGGCATTCAGCAGGGCGTGACCGGCAATCCACGATGCGCCGGTGCAGACGGCCAGATAGATACTGGCCAGCACCGCCGTCATAGCCACCTTCCGTCTGATGCTGATCTTCATACGATTGCCGCCTGGAAATGCATGCCGTCGCGGCGCTGCGGCGACCAGCGGCCGCCCCAGATCCAGCCTTCGTCTTCAAACGCATCCACGACACGCTCATCCATGTCGGGCGTCGGATCGCCGAGACCGTTGTTGGCCGGATCGAGATCCACGGCGCAGCCATAGGCGTGCATGGAAAGGGCAGCCTTGCCGCGCATCTGCCGCCAGTTATAGCCGCCGCCGATCAGATGGATGCCAGCGCCCTCGATGTTCTTCTGGTTCCGCCAAAACGCGTCCCAGATATTGCCGAGGACGCGGCCGAGGCTATCGGCGCACTTGGCATGAACGCGGAAGGATTTGATGGGCAGAGAGGCGTCCCAAGCGGCAACAGCCTTCCACGGGATCGGCACCAGCACGAGGTTTGCCTTCTCCCAGGCCGGATCAGGCCCGGCGACACCCTTGGTGATTTTGAGATTGCTGCCGTAGAAATCGGCGACGGCGGACTGTTTCGGCCAGTTGTTCATGATCGTTCCCAGCGAAAGAAAAAAGCCGGGCAAGACCGGCTTTGCTGAGATCGAATTTGCTCGTTATGGGCGTGTCAAAACAGCCGGTAGGGTGACCGGGTCAATAATCGAAGAGATCGAGTTGATTGGCTTCACCGGAACGTAGCCACTTGCTAACTGTCTTGTGGGTCGTGTGCAGCTTGCGGGCAATATCGTTCGTGTTCAGGCCCTTATTATACTTTAAATGGCTGGCGATAAAGGGCTTTGCTGTCGGCACGTATAAAGCACCAGAGCCGACCTTTGCTGCCAACCGCATAGCTGCGTCCATCCCCATTTCTGCGGCGACTGACGAACCCTTCTGAGGGTTCTCCGAAAGATAGACATAGGAGCCGCCGAAGGCGAGCAGGAATTCGATAGCCTGCTCGATGCCGATCGCCGTCACATACGGCTGGATATGGGCGGGCACGCGGATCTCAGCCACGGCGCACCTCCAACTGCTGCTCGATGATCAGGATTTCCTTCGTCACGGCTTTCAATTCTCCGAGTTTTTCATATCTGCCACGCTCGTGCGGGCGCATGGTTTGAAGGCGCTTCAAAAGCGCTTCACGCCGGTCTCGCAGCCTCTTCAAATCGTCCGTGAGAAAAAGAGGCAGCGCGGGCGTCATCATCAGATCCTCTTGCCCTGCTGAACACGGAAGCAGGTCACGACATCTTGGTCCTGGATGACAAACTTCATCCCATCCGCGATCACCTTGGCAGCGCCAAAGCGGACGCCGGTGGTGCACAAGTCGCGGATCTCTGCGCGGATCGCCTCGACATCAATGCCGTGCCTGCGCTCCAGGAAGCGAAGAACAGCATGGTCGGTGACGACGGCAATGGTGAAGCCGGTTTCCGGCATTGGGTTGGCGGGAGGCTTCCTCATGGGCGCGGCTCCCACTTTATAAGAACGCCTTGGAAGACACTTTGGCCATAGCTCTGCCGCCAGAAACGCCCCATGGTTTCGCGTGCCGTCGCGCCTATCAGCTTGGCCGGCGCATGGCCAGCCAGGCGCAACGGATCAAACCCGTCTGAGGCGGCGAAAGGCTCGATCTCGTCCCGATGCAGCGGCTGCCCATCGATGGCAATGTAGGCAATGCCGGCATCTATCAGATCTGTCGACATGATCACGATCGGCAACACCGCAATGCAGACGGGGTCCTCTATGATCGCCCGGCAGTAGCGTGTCCGCATCCCCTGATACAGTTGGATAGGCTCGCCGACATGGGCATGGCGGCGGCGATAGCCCCTGATCGTGTGGGTCTTGGTACCGTCCTCGATCTGTGGGGCGAAAAATGATTTAAAGCCATAGGCGACCATCACGAATCCACCTTTCCGCTTGTTGCTGAAAAAATAGAAGGATTAGAGTCTGTGGGAGATCTGTACCTATCCACAGCCTTGGCTTTGGGTTGAGCGAGGTTATGCTTAAGCTGTGCGCCTGGATCATAGGCAACAGCTTTAGATGTTTGGAAACCAGGGAAATGATTGAACTTAAACCCGATCTGCTGATTTCCGCAGCATCTGCATTGTTCGCATTGCTTTCTGCAGCTTTTGCACTTCACTCTGCCCGTCAAGCAAAGCGCCAAGCAGACGCGGTCCTCGGCGATATCCCTCCGTCCTTCTCTGTTTATCAACGGGATTTCGAAGAATTTACTTCTCACGCCACCATTGTAATTGAGATCGTGAATCATAATCGTCGGCCGATGTTGATCCATGAACTGGCGCTTGATTATCGTGAGGGCATCATCGTGTTTGAGGATGGAAAGGATACTGCTAGCGCAATAATTTCCCTGCTTAGAGCTTCCAGAAACCGCGCCCATAGATTTGACATACCGTTGCGCCTCGCCGGCTGTGGCCCGAACATGCAGCCAGAGAAAGTTGGTTTGACCTTCTGCTGCAGCTGGCAAAGTGAAGTTCCGAGACGTCCGGTCGAATTCGGTGTGCGCGGAGAGTTTCTGCTGGATGGAGACCGCACCGTTTACCTTGGTTACGGGTCCACGATTATAGAACCTCCTAAGCACGGATGGTGACGCAAACTGCGCGAGCATGGGGTCTCCAAGCATCAAGCACCGCCCTTCCTCGCTCGAACCCGTTCACCGAATGCGTTCATTACCAACTGCCAGTGTCTGGCTGTTAGATCCCCGATCCACCGAACGTCATCACCGGCAAGCGCCATCACCTCCTGGTCAAAACCCTGACGGACGATCAGGCTGCAGCCGGGATAGAGGATCCTCCACTGCGCCCAGGCGATCTTCGCCCCGTCGCTCGACAGCCAGTCATAGCCGTTGTTATTCCCGAAGCTAACGCCCGCCTCGCGCGCCAGCCACCGCTTCAGGCCTTCGATGGCCGAGCGGGCATCGTCGGCATGGTGGAGAAAGCGGACATGGTCCAGCCCGGTCTGCCGGGTGACGAAGGCGAGCAGCGCGGCATCGTCACGGTTCTCGACAACACCGAGGTTCCAGCCCGCAATCCAGAGCGCCTGGAGCTTCTTGGCGAATTTTCCGGTCAGCGACTTGCGTTTGCCTGCGCCGGCCGGAGCCGGCGCGAAGCCTTCGTTGCGAAACACCGTCAGCACCGTCTGGCGCTCGGCCTCGGTCATCAGCTTGACCGAGGCCTTGCCGGTGATCTTTTCGAGCTTGGCGCGATAAGTGTCGTCGTCCAGGCCGAGCTGCTTCTTGGCGACGTGGATAGCTGCGATGGAGGATGTCATAGGGGATCCTTTCACGGCTTCGTCGGCTTAGGCGGCGTCAGGCCGCATGCCTTCTGTGCTTTTTCAATTTTGGAAAGTTCTTCCAGGAGGAACCCAAGGGAGCCGTGGTCGGAAACCGAGATTTCGATTGTGACGACAGCCTGGGAGCCCTTCACAGCGGCGGAATACTTCTTCAGGCGAGATGCCTCGCAGAGATAGATCGTACTCATCAAAGAACGACCTCCTGACGAGACTGCTCATGCTGATTTTCAGCTGCCAATTCGGCCTCAGTCATCAGATGGCTGGCAGCCACCTGGGAAGGCGTTGGGCACGGATCGTAGATGTTGACGACCTGCAGGATGTCGCTCACCCCGAAAACAGCGCTGCACTGGTAGCGAACGATGTGCAGCTGTTCCTGCTGTTGGGTGATGGGCATAACGGGCGAGCCGCAAACGGGGCAAGTCGTCTCCGCTTTCAGTCGAGCGTAAAGGTGGTTCATGCTGCACCTCCTAAACGCTCGCAGATGACGTCGTTCGTGACAATGACATCAATCCCTGCGTCCTTCACGATGCCATATCCTTCAACGAAATCATTGGGATTGAAGTCGCACACGCCGTGAGCCGCCAACTGTGCAATGTGTTCTGCATGACGCTCCAAGGCATCTTCGCCATCGCCAAAATCGGAGATCGAGGCGTTAAATTCAGGCATGAGGGGAGCAAGCTTCTCAGGCTCGATGTAAACGGCCACCCGCGTCGTCACGTTAAAGACAAATCTTTTCGTCATCGCCATTCTCCTCATGCCTTGGCCAGATCGATGGTCACGGCCTGCCAGGCATCGGCAGCGCTCTGGCGGGTGTAGAACCGGACATACTCCTTGGAGCCCGTGACGGTGATCGAGTTGCGGATCGCCTCCATCGCGCGGTTCCAGCGCTCGTCTTCGATGTCGAGGCGCAGCAGCATGAACAGTTCAGACTTGTTGATCTGGCCTTCCTTGTCGGTGTTGAAGGCGCGGGTGACGATGGCCTGGATCTCCGGGCGGCTCTCGGCCGACCACTCCACCAGGCACTCGTCGATCAGCCCCTTGGCGATCTGCAACTGCGGACCGAAGCTGATCTGATCAGCCACCTGCACCACCACCTTCATCTTGCCGTCGATGGTCTGATAGGTGCGGTTGCCCTTCTGGCCCCCGATCTTTGCGCCGTATTCCTGGGCGAGCAGCGCATCGAATGCGCCGAGATCGGCAACGGTATGACCGCGAAACCGGGCGACCTGCGCCGAAAGCTCCATGGCGTATTTCATGATCTTGCGGACGGTTTCGTCCTGCAGCTTGTCTTCCGGCTTGATATTGCCGACCGGTAGAAGATTGCCCTTGGCATCTTCCATGAACGGACGGCCGCTGATGATGGTGATCCCGTCGCTACGGGTCTCTTCGAGAATGACAGCTTCCATTTTTTCTATTCCTTGATGGTTTTGATGGCGTTTCGAACGCCCTTTGAGGCAGCCAGGAGAGCGTTCAGCGCACGCTTTTCATCGCGTGTCCCCTGGCTGGTTTCGTAGCGGTTCAGCGCGTGCCAAAGGGCACGGGCTGCGTGCGTCAGTGCCTGCATGGGAGGGCGGTGCAGAGCCGCCGCCTCTTCTTCACGCTCAGCCGCCCGCAGAGCCTTGATGACAGGGGGGCCGATAGCCTCGACCAACTGATCCACCGGGATCTCGACGGGTACGACGAGCTTTTTCATGCCGCATCACCTCCATCCGACGGAGGCACGACCGCGAACCGGCGACGGCGCGGCAGTGGCACGACATTGCTGGTCAGCGGGTCCTGGGCGGCAGGGGCTGCCGTGCGCGTCTGTATGACGCGCACCTGCTCTTCGAGAATTTCCACCTCTTCTTCCAACTGCAGCACCAATTCGTGCACTGTCCGCAGGTTGGTGGCGAACGCCACTGTCGCTCCGGGTGTCAGGGAGAGGCCCGTCTGCCGTTGCTCAATGATCCGGTCACAGACCAGTCGGAGCAGGTCAGATGCTTTCGGGATATTCGTCATGTCCGCCCCCGAAAATCGGGGCGCAAGATCTTGCCACCAGCCTCGACCAGCAGATCACCCAGCGCCTTGGTGGCTTCGGCATCAGCGGCTTCGCGGCGATCCCGGCTTGCCTCGATGTCACGATGGCAATCCAGTTCGATCTCCATGTTGAGCGCCATGGCTCGCATGCTGCGCAACACGGCATAAAATTGGCGAGCATCGTCTCCGTCGATGGTGGCGATCGCGCCACCCGGCAAATCCGCAAAGCACTGGAAATTATCCATGAGCTGGCCGAGCGCGTCGGATAGTTTCAGAGACCTCATGCGAGATCTCCGATATTGCGGTTGCGCCATGCTGCCGTCAGATGCGTCAGCGCCAGATCCGCATCGTCGCCAAGGGCCAACATCTGCGCCGCCTTGATCGTGCGGTCGATGTTGCGCAAAGATCCGGGCTTGGTCGCCACGTTTTGCAGGAACCGCACGCAATCGGGGTCGGTAATGCTCCAGGCAGCAATCAGTGCCGTTGCGTCCTGCGGATTGTGCGTGCCGCCCGTCAGTCGACGGTCGATACGGGTGGCGACCTGTGCCCTGCTGCTGACGGTGCCCTTATCCTTTACGAAGGCGACAGCGGTCTCCTCGTTACCCATCAGGCAAACACCGCATTTGTAGACATCTACGAAATGTCGAAGCTGGTTTACCGCCTCAGGCAACAGGTTTTGCGCCTCGTCGATGATGAGGAGCGAACCCTCTCCCACCCGGTTCAACTTACGTCCAATTGCCCGGACCAATCGCGCCGGATTGTGTTCCAGTACCTCCAGTTCAGAGGCCAGTTCGATCAGCATCCCATGCACGGTCTTGGTATGCGGCGATATCGTAGCCATCCATGCGTGCGGCCTGGTCCGGCAAAACTGCCGCGCTGCCGTGGTTTTGCCGAAACCGCTGGGCAGCGTGATGATGGTAAAGCCGCCAGTCACCTGCGCGTAGAGCAGCACATTGTAGACATCCACGCCGGTGCTGGTTTTCACGAAATCCGGTGACGTCGGCATGGCAGCAGACAGACTGGCGCTTTGCTCCAGAGCATCCAGCCACTTGCTGACCTGCGCATTCACATTGGCGAGGACACCGGGATATTTTCCCGAAGCCCACTGGCTGAACGTTCCCTCTGCGACACCAGCGCGGCGCGCAACGTCCGCCTTGGTAAAGCCGCCTGCATTGGCTGCCTCAATCACCTGCGCCACTAAACTGCGCCAGGTCTCAACGTCATCCCCCGAATGTTTGGCCAAAAACTCGGCGGACGGATTTGGAAAGTCCCAGCCGCCGTTTGTGCTCATTGGTTTTTTCATGTACTTTGCCCCTGTTTGGCTTGGGCGTGCATTTGCACGCTCTTTTTTTTGATTTGCCGACCACATTGCGGGTCAGTGTCATTTCCGGCGTGCGCGACGGCCCGCCGTCGTTTTATCCCCCTGCGGGAATTCGATAATCGCCCCCTCTCCGCCCGCGATGCGGGCGAGACCTCGTGCGAAATTCTCTTCAAACTGCCTGTCGTCGATGATCTCCGGCTCTGGTTGAGCAACCGCCACAGGCGTGCGCGTGATCAGTCGGGTGACGACGGGGCGGCTGGGCTTTGCCGGTGCAGGCTTGTCGCGGGTCCGTCCCATCAGTTCCTTCAGCTGCAGGTCAGACAGACGCCGTGCGCTATCGAGAGCCGCTTTGTCGGCGTTCTGCTTGGTCTTGCGGGCGCGTGCGATGTCGCGGGCAGCGTTCTGGCAATCGAATCCGGTGTCCTCAACGCAGGCCGCATCACAGATCAACCGCCCTTGGGGATCGTAGACCTTGACGGCGCCATGCAGGTTGGACGGATCGAAGCGCACGGTGAGCTTCTTGCCGATCCAGTTGTTGAGTGCCAGATGCCAGTAACGGTTTCCGTAAAGGTGGATCGAGCCGTCGGGTTTGCGGGCCGAAATCGTCTCGGCGGTCAGCATCCAGAGCGACCGTTGCGCCTCGGACGCGAACCGAACGAGGTTCGCCGGATCTGCCATGCTTTCGGCAAAGACCTCGTCGAAGCTCCGCCCCTTCGCGGTCTCCGTGCGGCGGCCGACGCGGGCGTTGTGCTCGTCGATACACATCGCGACGTGTGCTTCCAGCTCGTCGAACGGGACGGCCCGCTGACCGTAGTTGTGCGGCTTGTGCTGTGTGCTGCGGCCGGTATAGCAGCCGGCCATGGCAGGGTGTTTGCAGATCTCTTCGGCCAAATCGCCCCAGCCGCGCTCGATCGGTTTGGACTGGCCGCTGTAGGGTGTCACGAAATGCGGCTCGATGCCGAGCGTCGTCAGCAGACCGGCAACCTCGTCTTCCGTGATCTTGAAACGATGGCGGCTCTTGGCTCCGCCGGAGATCTTCTTCGACGCAAAAGCCCGGCCGTTGTCCATGTAGAGATGCTCCGGGATGCCGTGCTGCTCGATCATGTTGCCGATGATCGTCCGCACCGCCTCCCAGGTCTCAGCTTCGGTTAGAACCCAGGACAGGATCTTGCGGCTGTAGACGTCCTGCATGGCCATCAGGAAAATGCGGGTTACTTCCGTCCGGTTTGGCATCTGCACCCGAAGGTCCAGCTTGTGGCCGTCGGTATTGACGATCTGCATCGCCATCAGGTGCGAAACGGATCGACGCTGAGCCGGGAATAGCTTCTTGGCGGCGTCCTTGCCCTTGCGGGCGAGGGTCTGCACGGCCTCCGGCACTTCCTGGTCGAGCCGGCGGCGCAGGGTCCGCTCGGAAGGGATTGGAGCCCAGCCCTTTTTCTTTGCCGTCGACATCATGCGCCGGTAGCAGGCTGAGAACTTCGGCTCCTCCGCCCGGAGATAGTCGGAGCAGAGTACCGCCCACGCCTCCGGATGGCATTCAGCAACCCTGCTGACCACGCCATCTGCCGCAGCCGAAAAACTCGGCGCCAGAGCGGCCAGCCAGTCCTGGCGCGCGTGACCGGCGAGCATCTTGCGCCACCCGTAAAAGGTGGCTTTGCTGATCCCGGCCTTCCTGCAGGCATGCGTCAGCGCATCCATGGCGCTGATACCGGAGGCCTGCAGCTGCTCGACTTCGAGAATGATGTTCAGCCGGCTGCGGCAGATGGCCTTATGTTCGTTCGTCAGCGCTTCAAACTTCGCCCAAATCGCCTTTGAAGCCGAATTGCGCTGCGGTTCGATCTCCGTGTGCAGGAACGCCAGTTTCTGACGGGCGGCGTTCGGCAGAAGCGAATAATGGTATTCATAGCCACCACCGCCCTTGGCACCGCTGGCCTTGCGATACTTCATCGGTGATGCGCGCCAGCCCTGGCGGGAGACAAGCCGATCATAGCCGTCAATGCTGGCCGGCATGTCAGGCAGCCGGGCGGCAACCAATTCGGAAAGGGTGAACCATTCCTTCATGCCGACACCCCGGCCTTCTTGGCGGCGATGAACGCCCGGATATCGGCTTCATGCGCACGGCAGAACATCAGCGTGGCCCGAACCGCAAGGATGCGGTCCATCAGCATGACGCGCTCTTCCTCACGCATCTTCCCCTCACGGACGAGACGGGGATACTGCTGCTGCCGCTGGGCAATCTCGCGTTCGATCTCGGCAATCTGTCCGATGATGGAAATTTTCTTGAGCGTCATTTGCGCCCCCGCTTGATCGTCACCGGGGTCGCCAGCAATGCCTTCAGCTGGGCCTGCTCTTCGCGGATCTTCTGCTGCCGATAGGCAATCTCCGCGAGGCGCGCTTCGTCACCCTGCAGGAGCAGCAATCCGTCGTCGGACACGACCACATCCCAAAGCCAAACCGCGCCGGTGGCACGGACGAACGCCTTGAAGCGAACCAAGCTAATGTCGTGGCTGGTCTTGCTCTCTGCCGTATAGGCATCGAGCGCCGACTTCGAAACGTTCGGCAGTCCCAGATAATGCGCCATACGAGCGGCAATGGTCGGACGATCGTAGGGGCACTCGCGGATGGCGCGGGTCATCGCCCGCTTCAAACGAGCGCGGAACCGATCAATGTCGATCCGTTCCGCAGCCATGCGAACCGGAAACGCCTGTTCAATGAACAGATCGAGTTGTGAGGAAGACGGCTTCATGCTGCCTCCTCGCGGATCTGCTGCATCAAGGCGTCAGAGCCAGCCATTCCGATCTGTTGCAGGAAATCGTCGCGGGTTTCAGGCGAGGCATCATCCCAGGCAGCCAACAGCTTCTTCAAAATGCCAGCCTGGACGCTCTCTGCAGGCGGTGTGGCCTTCGGCCCCTTCAGCCATTCGAAGACAACATCGACGTTCTTGTCTTCACGCAGGGCAGCCGCAACCTTGACCTGCTCGTCACGGGAGAGCTTGGCGAGCTTTAGGAGCTTTTTCTGGTCGTACTCGGCTGCCGTGCCGCGCACCGCCTGACGCAAGGCGGGGTCCAGTTTTTGACCGATCAGGGTCAGGTTGAAATATGTGCTCCGGCCAATCCCGAGGCGCTCTTGAACGCGCTCGGATAGTTCCTTGCCGGGGGCGAAAATCAAAGTCCAATCGTTGGACTTTGATTTTCTGTCGCCTCCGCGCTCCACTTTCCCGTGTTTTTCCTCATAAATTTCGCGATATTTCGTGACGAAGAGGCCGCGATCAAGAGCGGACAGCTCATTGCGATAGAGGTTTTCGGAAATCTCTATCAACTGCGCCTCGGCGCTGTCAGCCGTCAGCACAATGGCGTCGATTTCTTCCCACCCGTTCATCCGGGCGGCTTCCAGGCGGTGGCCGCCTGCGATCAGCGTGTAAGGCGTCTTGCCGCCGTTGGCAGCCGGGGTGTTGCGAACCGTGATTGGGTTGATCAGTCCTCGATCCACCATGCTGCCAGCAATCGCGGCTGCATGCTCCAGGTCAACCGGCCGGGCGCGTTCGCCTATGGCGATCGACGATAAAGGTAGGCTCTTGAGCGTAGCCATCAGGCAACCTCGTCCATGTCAAATTCGGGGAAATCGTTGCCGGTGAGGCTGAGCGAGAACAGGTCGCGCGCCCGATCGGCAATGGATTGATAGTGGGTGGCGAAGCGATCCAGGATCAACCGATCCTCTATTGTCCGCAGCGCTCTATTGATGGCCTCGCGCGACCGCCCCTCCACCTCGACGACACGGCGCTTGGGCCAGTGGAACTCGCGAACCATCAAATGCATCACGATCTGTCGCGCCAAGGCAGCGTCAAACATTTCGTGGGGCGGATCGATGATGTCGCGCAGAGCTAGATGGGGAAAGCCTTCATATACGGCGCGAATGCAGGCCCTGAGGTTCACGTTATAGACCTCAGACTGGTCATACAGGTTGATCATGGCCGCCCTGCCCGCCGCCATGCAGTCATGCCAAATTGGGTGAGTGTTTTCGTCATTGGCGAACGCTCGAAAATGCGAGATCGTCGTGATGTGGAGCGGGGCTGATGTCTGACAGCCGGGGGCAACGGCCCCTTTGATCCTAGAATGGCAGGCTAGAGCAGCCACGCTTCCGCTCCACATCATGCGGCGACCTGGGATTGGTGCTGCGCATCGGTCGTCTGTCGGCGACCGTTTCGATAGTTTTCGGCAGGTTGGGGATTCTTGCGCGATCCATCAGGGTAATAGCGGGACCGCCACAGGAGATGAGGACGAGTTTTCAGAGCCGCAGCGATCGCGCGCTCGCCCGCCAAATGCGGTTCATGAACAGTGTTGCCAGCGGTGCCTGACGGCAAATCATACTGCTGATCGATCTGGGTCAGCGTCAGTTTGTTGCGGATAAGCAGCGATTTAACACGGGCAACCTCTTCTAACCGGAGGCGCTCCGCGCGGCTGGTCTTGCCGGTTTGGGCGGTATTATGCATAAGTGATCCTTCCTGAAGGGAGGCCCTGCAACGGCCTCCTTTTTCGGGGTGGTTAATTCTGCGAACACAGAAAGGGTTAAACCAATATCTCGGTTTTGTAAACTGAGTTTAGGGTTTAATTTGAGATAATTTGGCAAGACCAGAGGCAGCGCCGAAAACGCCGCTCGGGGCGCGTTTGCGAGAAATCCGGCGACATTTTGGGGATCCAGAACGAGATCAATGGGCTGCCCGATTGGGGGTCGCCAAAAACACGATGGCATCGTATGAACGTGGCGATACGGAGCCAACGGCCAGCGTTCTCGCGGCCTATCGTGAGATGCTCAACATCAATCTAAATTGGCTGGCTACTGGACAGGGAGAGATGCTCTCGTCCGAAGGTGTTGCCGAGGCTGGCCTTGTGGCTGAGCTGGCAGTTGAAATAAGAAAGCTGCCGCCTGCGAGGCAGCAGCTTGTGCTTGGAATGATGCGGTCGATCGTCAATCACGAACTGCATAAATAACCAGCGGTACAGGCTCGTCCCTACAGTGGACGATGTTTAGCGACAGCGGCCCGTAAACCGCCCTCGCCGTCCGCTCCAGGTCGCCCAGCGTCGTTGAAAATTGCGAATGTACCCGACGGCTGATTGGCCCCATGGCCAATAGCCGCATAAACTCACGTCTATGCATGTTACCCCTTACTTTTACCCAATACTTTCAAAGGGGCGCGCGCCTTACGTGTCTTAAATCGCGCAATTGCTACCGAGTCAAAAGCTTTTAGAAGACAACTATTTATGAGCGATTCGGCACTTAAAATTTCTCAGTCGAAATCCCGTGAAAAGTGAGGGCAATTCATGAAAATCGCCCTAAAATGTTTTAAGTTTTTTTTCCAACATAAGTTACAGCTAATCAATTAGTGATGTTTAATATACCCCATATATAAAGGGGTATTTATGGAACTGCACAACAGCATCATCGAGTTTGCCGGCACCCTATCCAGCGACGAGCTGCGATATGCTGAGGTGATTGCTGGTTGCCACCGGTGCAGGCTTATCGGCGTATGCGAGACTGCTCACGCATTCTCTGCAGATCCCGCATCACTAATGGAATTCGCCGATAGTCATTGGCCGCGATCTCAGCCAAAGCGCCGATAACCCGGCTCGCTCGCGCAAGATCCTCACTGAGCGTGTCGCTCACTGGCGCCGAGCGCGGCGGCTCCTGCCGGAGCGCTGCAGGATCGTCCAGACCAAATACACGGGCGATGGCCTGCAGCGTGGATGGATGCGGCTCACGCCTAGCCCGCTCTGCAGCCGAGATCGTGGGGACGGACAACCCAGCTCGACGAGCCAGGTCCTCCTGCTTCATGCCATATGCCCGTCTCCAGGCCTTGATCTGATATTTCTGCTGGCCCATTCATCACATTTATCTACACCGGATATAGACAATATATGTCTTGGCAGCACGGCCCGTTAAGTAGCGTCCAGTTGTAATTTCATCGCTGGAGACAACCGTGCCTGCTGGGCACTGGGCTTTCATATAGTCCGTCGCAATCTTGAACCGTGTTTCCCGATCGTCAGGGTTCAGACCGAAATCGACGACATTCTTGATATAAACGGCATAGTCGCTTCCCTGCAGCGTTGACTTTTCAACCCTCAGGTTTCCATGCGCTTCAAGGACATTCAGTTGCGCCTGGCAGCCCGCCAGCAGTGCCGCGCCCAAGATTGCTATTCCGCTGCTCGCTTTCACAATTCCCTCCATCTGAAAACTTTGGCGGCTCATCCTAAAAGCGGATGGTTAAGAGCTCTTGCGGCTTAACCGGCCGGGATAAAAATTGTGCGGAACCCTCTTTTCACTCTCAAACCTTCTATCCATCTGATAAAATTGCATTTTTCGCAAAAAAATTGAGGTTCCGCGCAAGTGCGGAACCTCAAATTGACGTTCAGGCAAAAAATCGCCCTGCAAAAATCCAACGCCGATGTCCTCGCCAAAAAGCACTGTTGTTGATTTTCAACGGTTTGAAGCCGTCTAAAAGCCGTTCTAAGGGTTTTTGAAGGTGTCTTTGAAGATCGGCCCGATTTCGCCGCTCGCTTAGGGAGCGGTCGGTTTTTCTCCAGTTCGGCCTGTCAAAACCGCGATGTCAGGATTTCACCTGCTTCCGCACAACGTCTTGTATTTTCGGCCTTTTCCAGTTGATCCCGGTTATTCCCGGATAATCCCGCCTTTTCCAATTCTATTTGTCAGACAACAACCAAGAACCGGAAAAATGAAATTTGTAAAAAGGCTATCAAAGTAGCCCGATCCAAAAAAAGAGCCCCGGTCTTGGCCTTTTCGTTCTACGATTCGGTCGTTTCAGAATGGCGTCATGCGGTGAATGGCCCTGACACCGGAAAGCAGGGCGGCAATGCGCTCAAGGCTTTCATCCACCGTGCATAAAGCCCCAACAGCGCTGTTGCAGCGCTTTTCCTCCATATCGACGGCTGCAATGTCGATCCGGTTTATCAAGTCCATCGCTTCATGTTGCATGGCCTTGATCATCGAAGTGAAGGCTATTTTCTTGTTTTCGTCGGTCATTGTCATCTCCTGTGTTGATGACAGCACCATCGCTCCACAATCGCTCGAAGCCCAGCAATCGGCTTTCTTTGAATGGCCCCTCCAGAACTGCTTTGGCTGCACGCCGACGATATCGAATCACCGGAGCAAAATCCTTGCTGGCTTCAAATCCGACGATTTTTGAAAGAGTTTCGGTTCTTTTGAAGAATGTTTGAAGGGTATTTGAAGCCCATATAAAGACCGTTTAGGGCCGATAGAAGTGGACTGTCCGATATTGGGGAGTTGCAAGCCGTAAACCGACACTCAGGCATCAGAGGCAGTTGTCCGGGTTCGGCCCAAAGCGGTCATTCTTTAGGGAACTGGCTCAGGTGTTCGTGAACGATCTTCCAAATATCCTTTTCTCTCCGAAGAATAGTGGTGCCTCGGCCGCCGCCTTCAATCGGTCTATTTTCAATCACTGCTCTCCAGCGGAAATGATAAGTGCAGGCGGCAGCATCGTCAGAGTAGGTTGCCCATTTGAGGTTCTCCAACCAATATTTTTCAAGAGGAAAATTTTGCCAAGTCGCCTCAAAAGCTTGGCGTATCTGTTGCAGTCCACAAAATGATCCGTCATTGAACCAGAATATCGCATCGGAAGAGATTATCGGTACCAACTTCTCAAAATCATGCAAATTGATATTGGCTTGATACTGCTTGAGTGTTTCCTCAGGATGCATTTTTCCCTCGCTAAAAATACCAAGATTGCCAGTTTTCTCTATAGCAGAGATAGCGACATCTAGGACCAGGGCAACGTCCGCTGATGGCGCGAAGCGGAAGACGCTTGTCAAGCCAAATCGGTCATTGGCCATCGCACAAGTCGGTCGCGAAACGCTGATGTTTGCACCCGAGTTGCGCGACAGAAATTCCCTCTTCATATTTAGGCGCGGTAGATCTGTCGCGATTGTCAGGAATTGCGTGACAATCCTACGGCTACCGCTGACGCGCAAGCCAGACTGTGCGCCCGCCGCAGTCAGCGTCTTGCACAACATGGGCCACAACTTCAAAGCCGTTCCGGTCGAGCAGCAGGCGGTATTCTTCAGGGTCGAGGCTGGCATGATAGAGGGGTTCCCCTCCCAGCGTGCCGATGGCCTCGCCGAAGACGGGGCCACTTGTGAATAGCAATGGAGCCTTCGGTTCGGCATGGTCCCGGAAGATGGGGAACATCATGCGCTGATCGTGAGGCGCAAGGTGGAAGAAGCTATCCCAAGTGATCAGCCCGCCATATCTCCGATCTAGTTTCAGCGAGCGCATATCGGCCACTTCCACCGTTTCGCCTGGTAGATTTGCTCGAAATAGGTCGATCATCTCGGGCGAGCTGTCCACGCCAGTAATCGGATGACCTCTGGTGGCAAGGTAACGGGCGATCGGCTCGCCCGATCCGCATCCAATGTCAAGCACCGCCGCCCCTCGCCGCAGCATATCGGCAAATCGCTCGATCCATGCGCGCTCCAACAACACCGTGCCGCGCGCGGTTGCCCATGCACCAGCATGGCGACGATAAAGGTCTATGATGCAGGCGGCTGCGTCGATCATGGTCTTACGGGCGATTCCCTGTTTTCGGTGTCGCAAAAATCCTGATTAAAGCGACACTTGTTTTCCTGACTTTTGTGCCGACGCAGAATAGGGAGTTTTGCGGCAGGCACAATGTCCGGTGTTGGCGCACAGCCGACATGATACCGCATAGAGGCACGTCCGTTTTCTGGCTCCTTAGAGGATGCCCGTTATGTCCGATATGAAAAGGCAAAGCTGTTCTCAAGCATGCGCTTCCAATTTCACCCCTCCTCACTCCAATAAATCAACTCCCGCGCCTCCGTCCCCTTCCCGCCAGACACCGAATACGACAACTCCGCCACCGCCACCGGAAACCCCGCAAAGATCTCCCGAACCTCCGGACGATCATTTATCGACAGGATAAACCGTCCTTGAAGCGTCTTTAAACGCGCTGCAAGAACCTCGAACTGATCCCGAGCGAACAGCGCTTTGCCGTAATCATCCTCACAACCGAAATAAGGCGGATCGAGATAGAACAGCACGCCGGGCCGGTCGTAGCAGTTGATGAAGGCCAGCCAGTCGAGGTTCTCAATGATGACACCGGCCAGACGCTCGTGGACGTCTTCGAGCAGCGGTGCGAGGCGCGTCAGGTTGAACCGGGCGCTGCCATTGTGCTGCACGCCAAAATTCTGGCCTGCGACCTTGCCGCCGAAAGCGAGCTTTTGCAGATAGATGAAGCGCGCTGCTCGTTCCAGATCGGTGAGCGTTGACGGATCGCAGGCCTTCAGCCGGTCGAACTCGCGGCGGCTGGTGATCTGGAATTTGAGCGTATCCATGAACTGCGGATAGTGCCGCTGCAGGATGCGGAAGAGGTTCACGACCTCGCCGTTGCGGTCGTTGATCACCTCGGTCTTCGGTGCAGATCGCCTGCGGAAAAACACACCGCCCATGCCGATGAAGGGTTCGGCATAGGTCTGATGCGGTATGGCCTCGATCATCTTGACCAGGCGCGGGGCAAGGCTGCGCTTGCCGCCGATCCATGCGGCCGGCGGCTGGGTGTTCGGAACGGGCCGGAAGGCCTCACGATTCGCCATTTCCAAGTTCTCACGACTCAGTCACACAGGTCCGGCCCTGCAGGGTACGGGTGCGACGGTTATCGTTTGACGCTGTCGGACGGGTTAGGTCGCCAAACTTTGGCCCGTCGTTGGGGTGTTTCAGCACCCCACCACCCGGCTGCTTCCTATGGAGGCATCAGCCGGATGCACGTTCATGGTGCCTGTGTGTCTTCCGGCGGGTCGCTCGCGACCGGCACCAGGTCCGGCGCTTCAGCACGCACATAGTCCGGATCATGCGGAGCCAGCCGCCGCAGCGCCTCGGCCAGCCGGTTCGACAGGCTGTCGACTGCCCCAGCATAGTGATCGGCCTGCTGTTCCAGCAGCCGGTTGCGTTCTCGCAGTGCCGTTTCCAGAATGCCCATGGCTCAGCCCTCGCCGCTTTGCGTGGTCGGCCAGGAGAAGGCCGGAAGCTCGGTGAGGAAATCGGCGATGGTCGGGATCGGCCGCTGCTTGGCGATCACCTTCTCAAGCTCGGCCAGCGAATAGACCCAGACATCGGAGCGCCAGTCTTTGAGCGCCGCAGCCTCGGCCGCGAAGGTGGCATTCTTGTCGCCAGAATAGGTGACGGCGGTGGTCATGCTGTCATAGCCGCGTTCGCGCGCCTTGGCGTTCATCATCTCCTGGATCGCCAGCTGGTAGCGACGCTTCAGCACCTCATCCGACACCGGCACGTTGACCCAGCCGTCGATCGTGCTGGTGACGAAGGCCGGAATGGCCGGCAGTTCGGTGACGGTGGACAGATAGGCCTTCTCGTCGCTCAACAACTGATCCTGGATCGACTGCTGTTCTTCCGCCGAAAGCCCATTGGTCATGTGGGCGGCGACGCCGTACCAGAAGTCGCGGGCGCTCAGGATCTGCTGGCGGCCGAGCCACCAGGCCGCCATCGCAGCCCAGCGACTGGAGCGTCCAGCCGTGACCTCGACGATCACGCCATCGACCATGGCTTCATACATGCTGTTCACACTATACATTCTCGCCTCGCTGTTGCTGGATGAAGGAATGGGCGGCCTCGATAAGCCGGGTGATGGCAGGGGCAGATGTCGCCGCCTCGATCTCGCGCTTGGTGCTCAGCCGCGCCGCCTCGATGCGGGCGATCCTTGCCGCCGTTTCGGCATGGCGCTCCAGGATCAGTGCGGCTGCTGCGGCCTCGCTTAAGCCCGTGCGCTGCGCTTCCGATTGCGTGAGAACAGAGGAGGTCCCGAACCGGACAAGATCGGTCGCTGCCCGCTCCTTCAGCGCGTAGATCTTCGACTTGGCTGACGGATAGACCTCTTCGAGCAGAGCGGCGAAGGCCTCTTCAATGCCTTCGATGGCCAAGGCCCTCACCTGCGCCAGGTCCTTCTTAAGCAGCAGCTTCATCGACCGTCACCTCCACCGTTCTGGGCCGGTAGCCGGAAGCC
Source organism: Allorhizobium paknamense (assembly GCF_030815125.1). Classification (GTDB taxonomy): domain Bacteria; phylum Pseudomonadota; class Alphaproteobacteria; order Rhizobiales; family Rhizobiaceae; genus Allorhizobium; species Allorhizobium paknamense. Next base: position 305,102 of record NZ_JAUSWH010000002.1, on the reverse strand, counting down.
GTGAACACCAGCAGATAAGTCCCGGCATCGGCGGCCTCGAATTCGAGATGGCCGCCGCTCACCGTCTGCGCCTCGTCATCGATCGCCACCGTGCACGGATCAGGCAGGCCGTCGAACACCGTGGTGCCGCCCGGCTGCAGTGTGATTGCGGCGGGCAAGTCCATCTCTTGAAGCGGGTTCAAACACCCTTCAAAGACGTGGTAATGGGCGCAGACATGCTGGGCGCTTTCGGTGCTCTCCACCTCAATGAAGCTGATGCCCTGCTGGCTCAGATGCTCGGCCATGCCCTCCGGAATGGGATCGGACAGGACGTTGAAGATGGTTCCGTTCGTGTGACAGACGATCATGCCAGCGTGTTCTCCAGGACGACGTAAGAGAGGCTTTCCATGTTGGTGACGCCGGTCCAGAACTCGAAGGCACTGGTCCCGACATTCACGAAGTTCGGCAGATAGGAAAAGTAGGTGGAGCCGCTGACCACGCCGCTGAAGATGATCGCGTAGGTCGGCAGCATCAGTTGCGGGTAATTCGGCATCTTGAAGCCGAAGAGCACGATGGGCGGAGCGGAGAAGGTCTTGCCGAAGCTGATCGTCAGGCGTCGGCAGTTGAAGGCGCTGTTGCCGCTGCCGATCTTCACGGTCTCCGCGCCGCTCATCGCCGCCACGCCGCGCATATAGATTGCAAGACAGGCCGCGCCGCTGGAAAAGGCCAGATACTGGTCGCCGTCATCGACGCTGTGGCCTGCAACGGCAATCCTGATCCCGGAGGCATCGATCCGAACCCGCGCCATCAGAGCGACCTCCGGAAGATCATGTAATAGGCCCCGGTGATCGCGGCATCGGAAACGAAGTTGAAGGTAATGGCAGACGCCGTGACCGTGTAGTTGATGACGGGCACGACAAAGGTGGACCCGCCATTCTGGGTCTTGTAGCCGGTGGGATAGGTAATCCGGCCATCGGAAAACACGTTGTTGACCACCACCACCGGCACATAGCCGAGCGAGGGAAAGGTGATGGTCAGGGCGGTCTGGGAATTGCGCGCCACATAGCCGGAGAGATAAAGCTGACCGGAAAACACCCGCTCATCGAGCAGCAGCTGGCTTTGGCTGGCGCTGTCGACATCGACACCGGGAGCCGAAACGCGGAAAACCGGAATGGACGGATTGAAGACGGCCCGCTTGGTCATAGCGCCTGGCTCCTCCAGACGACATAATCGAGATAGACCGGATAATTGAGGCTGCGGGTCTCGACCGTCAGCCCATCCGCCTCCACCAGCACCTCGCCAATATTGTAATCGGTGCGGTTCGTGGTGATCGGCGCGATATAGGCCCCGTCCTTCTTGTGCGCTGCCCAGGCTATGGGAATGAAGCCGAGCGACGGCCAGGTCACCAGCTTGGCCGCTCCTTGAGCGCTGGAGATCAAAAGCGAGCCGCTCAGAAAAACCTGAAGATAGCTCAAGGCGTCGCTGTCAAAGACCACGGCATTCTGCGGAATGGAGAAGTTGTTGGCGTCATAGCCCGCCTTCACGATCCGCATCCGGAAAGAGCCGTTGACCGGTTTGATGAAGCCCCGGCTCATTCGTACCACTCCATGGACCCTGCCCCGAGATTGATCACCATCTTGCCGTTCGACGCCTGAATGACCCCGGCGGTGACGGTTCCCAGATTGGCGGTAATGGCGGAGAGCGAATTGACGGAAAGCTGGTTGGCGGTGATCGCGCCATCGACGATCAGGTCGGCGGCGTTGCGTTTGTTGACGACGAAGCCGCCGACATAGACATCGCTGTTGGTGTTCGGCAGGTAGACATAAGCCGCTACGCGGGCTTGCGTGGCACCGGCTGGAGCGGTCACGTTCATCGTCGCTGTCACGATGCCCGAGCCGGTGCCTCCGACCCAGTTTCCGAAGTCGATATAGCTCAGCTGAGCACCAGCGGAATTATACCAGATGATCCGAAGCAACGGGGCCTGAGTGCCGTTGGAATAGGCCGAGCCGGTGACGCGGTACTGCGCATTGGCCGTGACCGGGAATAACCGGCTGATCAGCCCATCGGTGTAACCACTGCCTGCCGCGTAGATGAACCGCATCTGCGATTTCGAGGCCATGCCGCCCAGATAGGCGTCGGTCCACGAACTCCAGCCCGAACCGGACCACGAATTGCCCGGGTCCTGCATCTGGTTGTCCGGCACCAGATTGGTGAAATCCGTCAGCACCAGCTGCTTGGCGGTGACCGCGTTCGCTGCAATGTTGTTCGCGCCGATGGTATTGGCGGCGATCTTGTCGCCCGTGATCGAGGATGCCGCAATCTTGTCTGCAGTAACAGACCCCGCCACGATCTTGTCCGCTGTCACCGACCCCGCAGCCAGCTTTGCCGCCGTGACGGCATTGGCTGCAAGCAGATCGGTGGTGATAGCCGAGGCGACGATGCTGCCGCCATTGATCAGCGTTGCCCCTGCAGGTTGCCAGGCAGACGGCTGCGACTGGTTGGCCGTCGCCTCCCCGAAATACATCCGGGTCAGCCAAAGGAAGGAGTTGATGACCCCAGCCGTGGCCGAGCCCTGCGCCCGGAAGATGACATAGGCCTTGACGGCCCCGGCTGGAGCCTGCGCCTTCGCCCAGGGCCGCAGATAGCTGGCAAGGCTGTTTTGCGGATCGCCATTCTGCGCTGCGCCGACGCCCCACAACTGCCCGGCGCTTACCCATGTCCCATCCGCCTTGGTGAAGACGAGATAGGCGGAGAAGCCGCTGCCCCTATGGCCGTAGCTGTAGCAGGAAACCTCATACCAGTTCCCGGCCACCACATCCCAATATTTGGTCGCGCCATTGGCATCGCATTGCACCAGATCGGCATAATAGCTTGCCGTGGATGCATCCGTCTGGACGATCTGGAAGGCTCCGCCCGGTGGAGCCCAATTGTCGGTGGTCCGAACCGAAAACTCCCAGGTGCCGCCGCTGGTCCCGGCCAGCAGCCAATAGGTCTTTCCCGCCTGACAATCGGAGTTGACGAACCAGTTTGCCCCCGTGCCGACCGCCAGCTTCCCGGTGGTCACGGCCCCAGCGCCGATCTTGTCGGTGGTGATCGCTCCCGCCGCAATCTGATCGGCCGAAACCGCGCCTGCTGCAATTGCCGCCGTCGTCACGGCATTCGCCGCGATCTTGTCGGAGGTCACCGCCCCGGCCGTCAAGGCATTGGCGGTGATCGAGCCATCGACGATCAGTTCGGCGGCATTGCGCCGGTTGACGACAAAGCCGCCGACATAGACGTGGTTGTTGATGTTCGAGCGCTGCACATAGGCCTGGATACGGCCATAGACTGCGCCGGCTGGAGCCGTGACATTGACCGTCGCCGTCAGATAGCTGGAGGTGGAACCGCCACTGACATCGAGAATGGCCGAGAACGAGATTTCCGCGCCCGTCACTGTGAACCAGTGAATGCGCAGCAGCGGGGCCTGCTTGCCATTGGAATAGCTGGAGCCGGTGACGCGATACTGCGCCCCGGCCACCACCGGAAACATCCGGCTGATCAGCGCGGCGCTATAGCCGGTCTGGCCCGCCACATAGGTGTAGACCATCTGGGATTTGGAGGCCATGCCGCCGAGATAGGCATCGCTCCACGAACTCCAGCCCGCGCCGGACCAGGAATTGCCGGGGTCCTGCATCTGGTTGTCCGGCACCAGGTTCGTGAAATCCGTCAGCACCAGGTGCTTGGCGGTGATCGCGCCTGCCGCTACCTGATCCGCCGTCACGGCATTGGCCGCGATCTTTACCGTGGTCACCGCACTGTCGGCCAGCTTTGCCGCCTGGATGGCCGCATCCGCCACCTGCGAACTGATGATCTGTCCGGTCAGTTCGGAGGTCGCCACCGAATTGACATAGGCCGAACCGTTCCAGCGATAGCTCACGCCGTTATAGGTCACATAGGCCGCGACCCGGCTGGTTGGCAGCGCCGTGACCACCTTGACCGCTTCGATGCTCGCGGCAAGCTTGGTGGCATCGACCACACCCGCCGCCAGGGCAGTGGCCGTTACGGCCGCATCAGCGAGCTTCGCCGCCGTCACCGCACCGGCGGCCAGGATCTCGGAGGTCACCGCTGCGACCGCAAGCTTGGCGGTGGTCACGGCATCGTCGGCGAGCTTCAGGCTGGTGATCGCCTCGTCCATGATCTTGGCGGCCGTCACCGCCGCATCGGCGAGCTTTGACGTGACGATAGAGCCGTCGAGCACATCGGAGGATTCCGACAGATTGAGCGTCGTCACGTCGATCCAGGCAGACCAGTCGGTTTCCCGCGCCGTCACCGGCACCAGCTTGCCCTGCACCTCGTATTCGGTTAGCGCCAGGCACCAGGTGCCGGAGAGCGTCCATCGGGCCGGCGCGCCGTAGGGCAGCGCATCGGTGTCGAGCACGACGATGCCGGTCGCCTTGACGCGGATCTTGATCCAGACGCGGGCCACATCATCGAGATCGCTGGCGCAGGACACGACGATGGCCGGGCGGCGCTGCTGGCTGTCGGCATCGGTCACCGATCCCGCCTCGACCTGAAACCCTGTCATCGCCTGGACGGGAGCGGTCACCGGCCCTGTCCAGCCGATCACCGGCGCGACAATCGTTTCCGGCGGATCGTAATCGGAAGGGTCGATCTCCGTCAGCGACACCTGCCGCAGCATGCCGGACTGGCCGTTATTGGCCGTGACCAGAAACTTCTTGTTGGCATAGGCATTGCGCTCCGACGTCCAGGCGACGACGTCGTTCGGCTCCAGCGCGGCAGCCAGCGGCGGCAGGGTCACAACATGGGTGCGGAAGCGGCGCTGCTCCTTCACCATAGTCTCGATCAGCGACTGCACCTGCGCCGAATAGGGCACGGCGGCAAAGGAGACCGAGACCGGCAGCGAGCGATTGCCGTCTTCTGCTTCGAGCGTCAGGTTGCGGCTTTCCGGCGCGTCCTTGGTCGCCCATTTCTCCTCCGGCTCCGGATAGGTGCCGGCCACCCGGTTATGGGTGGATTTGAGCGACGGGAACGGCTCGAAATCCTGATCCTTGCTGACGACGATGCCATCGTCGTCGAAGGAATAGACGGCGGAGCCCGGCGCACCGACCAGCGGCTTGATGAAGCCGCCGACCTCGGCAAAGCGGCCGGCGCAGGCAATGCGCAGATCCTCCAGCACGTCGAGCGGCTCGGTATCGAGCGTCACTTCCAGTCCGCAGCGAAACTGCGCGGCATCGTTGACGGTGCGGTCGCATTCATTGGCGGCGGCAAACCAGGAGGCATTCGGCAGGCGGTGCGCCGAGACATTCTGGCCGCCATAAAACCAGTCGCCGTCATAATAGATGCCGCGTGCGATGTTGTAGGCGGCGGTGATCGGATTGAGCGTCGGCTCGTAGGTGGAGGGATCGTTCCAGCGATGCGTGCCGCTGCCGCCATTGGTGCTGTCCCTGCGCGGATCGTAAAACGGCGTCGGCTTCGGTTCATAAATGCCGGTCGGCATGCCGGAAAACAGGTCGGTGTTATAGCGGGCCGTCAGGATGATGTATTGCACGCCGCGCCCGATCCGGTCGGAGGCATAGGGCCGGTCGGCATTGCCGCCGAATTTTGCGACCAGAAAGCTGTCGGCTGCCGTCTGGGTGCCGTCATAATATTTGAGCCAGAGATAATCCTTGCCGTTCTTGCGAAACTCGGTGATCGGATAGCCGCGCCCGTCGGCATGCGGCCGCGACCAGTCGACGGTGCATTTCTTGTCGTCGATCCAGACACTGTTGAGGCCCTGCGGCCCAGCATAGGACGGCAGGTTGGAAAGCTCGATGACGTCGGTGAGAAACGCATTCGGCGTGCTGCCGTCGCTGCCCCAGGTGCCGATATATTTCCGCCGCCCGCCCACGGCACGCGAGCCGATGATGAAGCTCATCGGCTGGTCTTCGCCCATCTTGATTTCCAGCACCTGGCCGGCGGCAGCGGTCTTGTTCTTGCCCGTCAACGCCTTCTGCAAGAGCGACAGGCCAAGCCCGATCACCACCCGGCCGACCATGCTGCCGATGCCGGTGGCAAAGAACGAGCCGACTGCGGCCACCGCCGCACCCACCGGCCCGGCATAAGCGGCGTCGGCCGAGATCAGCAGGAAGAGCAGAATGGAAACGGTTTTGAAGACCATTCAGCCCACCCTGAAGGCCATCGTCGCCTGAAGCAGGCTGACGGTTCCGAGCCCCTGCGGACGCAGCACGAAGATCCGCTCGCCGTTCACCACGCCCAGCGCATGGCCGATCGGCCCGTCATAGGCAATGGCCGCAATGTCGCCGATCTGCGCCTGGCTCGGATGGATCTCCGGCAGCAGCGAGGCGACCAGCGCGCCGAGCGTCTCGAAGCCCGCCGCCCGGATGACGGCGGCGGCACTCGCCTCGTCATGATAGGGCATGGGGGAAAAGGAGGCTGTCAGATCGACACCGGTCACCGCCTCGACCAGACGGCCGGCAAGGCCCGGTCCGCAATCATGGACGGACCATTCGAAAGGCCGCGCCTTGATCTCGTCGATTGCCGCCTCGAACCGTGACCGCCAGTCCTTCACCCGCACAAGCGTCTGCATCAGCGCGCCCCCGAAGGAGCGTGATCAGGCAAGGCAGAGTGGATTTTGCGGATCTGGTGCATGCCGAGCAAACTGGCTCAAGGCATGGCGGCAAAACAGCCACAAGCGTTTGTGGGGGCGGTTTGAAGGGGCTTCAAACACCCTTCAAGAACCTTTCAAATACATAGCAAATCGGGCTCACATCGCAAGCGGCATGCTCAGGTGGACTTCTGGCCCCAGGCGATCTTCCAGGTGGCGATCACGGCGGTGTCCTTTCCCCACTGGTCGTCCTGGCGCACCTTCTGGCCCTCATAGGAGCTTTTGACCGGATTGGAGCGGGTCAGCATCGACATGACATCCGAAACGGCCTTGATCGAGGCCGATCCCGTTCCGCCGGCACGTGGCGTCTTGATCGGTGCGCCGTCGATCTCGCCCATGAAGATGATCATGCCCGGCGCGATCTGTTCGCCGGTCTTCGGATCGATCAGCAATTCGTGGATCTCGATCTTGCCGAGCCTCAAATCGTATTCGCGCACCAGCTGGCGGGCGGCGGTAGCGATCTGGGAAATGTCGATGGTGATCGTCTGGACGGTAAAATCCGAGGTCTGCGGAATATCACTGATCTTCAAGAGATTGCCCGCCGCAAGATAGGGACGGCTGACCAGCGACCCGTCAATGCCGCCGAACACCGTCAGGTTCAGATCCTCATCCCCGGACCAGAAGCCGCGCCCGACAGAATTGCCGGTCGTGCGTTCCTTTGCGGTGAACCAGGCGAGCGTTCTCGGGGCAAAGCCGTCAATCGGCGCGCGCTCCAGCGCGGTCAAGGTGGCGCTATCGATATCCCGCATCAGGTCCTCCGCTTCTGCATGGTTTTGAAACCTGCCCCGGATGTCGTCGTCCGGCGGGCCTCGCCCGGATTATGGCTTTCGGGAACGATGATCATCGGACAGGCCGGCCGGGCGAGCGTCACTGCCATGCCGGCAGCAATCGCCAGCGGCAGGCGCGGGAAGATCGGCGCATCGAGATGACCCTCGGCATCGGCAGCCATCGTCCGGCTTACCTCGACAAAGGCGATCTGGCCGCCATAGGTGATCTGCAGCTTGTCGCCTCTGGAAAGGGTATAGCCGGGTGGAAAGCCGGTCATACGCGCCGTCACCCGATCCGCGCCGATCTCGCGGATGGTGATGGCGTGACCGGCAATGCTCACCCCTTGCGGATCGAGCAGCGGATAGGACCGGATCGGATCGCAAACCAGAAAAGCCGTGCGCACCCCGTCCAGGCTGCGGATCAGCGCCGCGACCTCTGTCGCCTCGTCGTTCCTGGAGGTCCCAAGCGAGATCTCCGCCGTCCACAGCGGCACAGCAAGCTCGGCCTGCCAGACATCGCCGGAGCCCAGCATGTCAAACTCGTCATTGCGCTGGATCGACCAGGTCACCGAGGCAATCGGCAGAAGATCGAACAATTCGGAAAGGGCAAGGGCCGCCATTATCGCCACCTCGGATGCGCGCTGATCTCCTGCATGCGGTCCGGCATCGCCCGGTCATATTCATCGAGCGCCGCCTGCATGCCGGCATAGGCTTCGGCGCGCATCTCGTCCTTGCCATAGGCTCCCGCCATGTTGAGGGTGATGGTGGCGCTGCGCGGCATCGAGAGGCTCTTGCCGGAACCGTCATTGCCGTTGGCGGGCGACCAGAGGCGCTTCGGCGTCGGATAGCTGTCGACGACACCGCCATCGGCATAGCCGCGCTTGCCAAGCCGCATGGCCTCGACCGTATGCATGCCGCCTGCACGGGCAATGTCGGCCTGGCTCCAGACGATTTCGCCCTTGTGGACAACACCGGCCGGTTCATAGAGGCCACCGTCGCCGGTATAGCCGCCGCTGGAATAAAGCCCGATACCGCCATTCAAGATCGCCGACTGGAACTGGCTCGACGAATTGAAGACCGACTGACCGTAGGAGGTGAGGCTGCCGAGGAGCGATACGAGCCCGCCATTGCCGGAGGCCTGTGCCTGCGCCAGGATCTGGCCGAACTTGCCGAGGCCGGAGCCCAGACCGTCCAGCCCCTTGGCGGCAACGCCGGTGGCGCTGTTCAGACCGCTCAGCCCGGAAGCGGCGCTGTTGGTCGATCCGGTGACATTGCCGAGCGCTGAATTGAACTTGTCGACATAGGCGGTGCTGGTCGTGCCGAGAGCGTCCGAGGCATTGGCGGCACTCGACAGCGGACGGCCGGAAAACCACACCGAGGCGGCATCCTGGGCATTGCCGTATTTGGCAACCGAGGCCCCGAAATACTTATTGAACACCGCATCCTGCGCTTCTGAACTCGCCAGGAATTCGTTCGGCGTCATCGACGTGCCGAGCGTTGCCTTCGTCCAGGAGGGAATGTTCGCGCCCATGACCTGATAGGCCCCGTAAGCGCGGTCGCCGGAGGCGGTGAGCGGCCCGAGCGCGGAATAGTTGCCGCCGCTTTCGATCGAGGAGATGGCCTTGCGATAGGAGGAAAGATCGAGAAGGCTGGAATTGCTGTTGGCAGCAGTCTGAGTGCCACCAAGCAAAGTGGTCAGGCCGCCGGTCACCCCGCCATTCAGCATCACGGTTCCGGCCGCCACCTGCATGGTGCCCACCGACTGGCCGAGCGCCTTGCTGGCAAGCGACGTGGCACTGGACGAGCCGCCGCCGAACAGCCGGGAGAAGATGCCGCCGATGCCGCCGACATCGCTCAAGGTGCCGGAGCTCGTGCCGAGCAAGGCGTTCTTGATCGGGTTCTTGATCGCCAGTTCCAGAAAGGTCTTGTTGATGTCGCTGACGATGGTCTTCAGGGCATCCTTGATATTGCCGGAGGAAAGACCGTCGACAATGCTGTCGATGGTGTTGCCGGCCGATTGCTGGACGGCGTTCCAGGCCTCGGTGGTTCTGGCAAGCTGAGTGTTCCAGGCGGCTGTCTCACGCGCCACCCGCCGGATCGCTTCGGCCCGGTCCGATGTCGGATCGGCTCCAAGCTCGCGGATTTTGACCTCGGCATCATATTGCGCCAGAAGCGCCGACTGCTGCGATACCGGCTGCGTGGCGATCGCCGTCTGATAGCGCAGCCGGTCGAGATTTGCGGTCTGGCTCTGCAGATAATTGGCCGCCTCGATCTCGGCCTTCAGCCGCCCGTATTCGGCAGCCTTCTGGCGGATACGGCTGATTTCCTGCTCGTCGATTGCCGCACCCGTCCGGGCCGCCTCCTGCCGGATGGTCGAAATCTGCTGTTCGGCAAAAAGCTGCTCTTCCCGCGCCGCCGTCGTCTGACCGATCAGAGAAAGCTCAAGCCGCTGCTGGGCGATGGTCTGCTGGATGCTTTCGGTCCGCGCGAGCGTGGCATTGCGCGCCTCCACCGCCTGCCTGTTGCGCTCGGCGGTCAGTTCCCGGTCGATCCGCGCCTGCAAGCCGCCATCCTTGTCGCCGTCCTCTCTGGCCGAGGCACGCACCCGCGCCTCGATCGCTGCAAGCTTCTCGGCATTGGTCTGAGCCAGGATCAACTGCTGATCGGCGGCAAACTTTGCATTGGCGTCCTGCAGAGCCGCCGCCCGAAGGTTCACATAGCGTGCCGTCTCGCGCTGGGCGGACAGGCCGGAGCGCGTGTCCTCCCGATCCATCTGCTGGATGATCGCCCGGACCTCGCGCAAGGTCTCGGCCAGCTCTACGGCCCCCTTCGAGGCGAGGATCACCTCGTCGGCCACCTTCTGAAGGCCGTTCAACTGCCCGATCCGGCTGACATTAGTCGCGAAGTCAGAGAGGTCGGCATTGCCGTTTTTAAGGCCGAGGGTCAGCTTGGCGATTTCGGCCTGGAACGGCTCGAACTTCGGCGAAACGGAAAAGGCATCCTGCGCGGCGGCCGTCAGCCGCTCCATCTCCGCGTTCAGTTTGGCCGGTGCATCGCTGGACTGGCGAAGCGCATCGAAGGCGCTCTCGATCTCGGTCTGGAAGGTGCTGAGATCGCCCTTGCCCGCCCGCACCGAGGTCAAAAGATCGTTGACCTGTTTCTGGAACGGCGAGGCATCGGTGGAAAGGAGCGCGTCGAGCCCGGCGGTGGAAGAGCCGAGCAGGCCGCCCTTCAAGAAACCGCCGAAGCTCGTGGCAAGGTCTTCCGACTGTTTCTTGATCGCCGTTTCCAGCGTGGCGATCTCGTTTCGGGCGGAGGCGTCGGTAAAGCCCGCGCCGCCGATCGGCATGGCGGATTTGATCGCCGAGCCCAGATCGCCATATTGCTTCTTCAGCCGCTCGACCGTCTCCGCATGGCTGCCCAGCACCTCTTCAAGCTTCTTGGCGTCACTGCTCGACTGCGACAGCCCCATGCCGAACTGGATCGCGGCAGCCGCACCGGCGGTAAGCGCGATTGCTGCGATTGAGGTTGGGCTGAGAAGAGAGGTCAGCGCCGAGGCTGTGGTCTTGGCGGCATCCTTCAGGGACAATCCGGCATAGGCACCGGCAATCTGGCTGCCCTGCTGCAGGCCGATCATCGCCGGGCTCATCCCCATGGCGGCGGTCGTGGCGATATCCTGAAACTGATACATCGTATTGGTGGCGGCAAAGGACGTGTTTGCCCCACCACCACCCTGCCCCGCCCTGATCGCGGCATTGCGTCCCTTGATCGCATCGATCGAGGCAAGGGTCGCCTGCCGCTGCCGGCTGATCGCCGCCGTCATCTCATCGGCGGAAATCGCACCCAGCCGATGCGCCTGGCGGATCTCGGCCACCGCCGTCTTGTAGGTGGCGGTGACGGCATAGAGCGGGTTGAATTTGGCGCGCAGCCGGTCGAGCTCGGCACCATAGGCGGCAATGTCTGCGGCGCGCGAATTGGAATTGGCCGCCGGGCGGGCAAGACCGAGCTCGGCATCGACCAGCTTCTGCAGCTTCGTGGCGCTGGTGACAGCTTCCGTGCCGATGCCTGCAATCGCCTGCCGGGTGGCCTGCGCACCGGCCGTAACACCGCTTGCATCCATGGCGACGGTGATGCCAAGTTTCAAAGGGGCGGCCATCATTCCTCTCCGCTGTTGAGGATCGGCAGCGCCGCTTCCTCCATCACCCGCACATCGTCCCAGGCCTGATCGGCAAAGTGCCCGCGCCGGAAGACGACATCGCAGGCGGTGTAATCGAGGCCGATCCAGATCATGCCGCCGAGCCCGACACCGACGACCCGCCATTGCGTGTCACAGGCGAGAAAGGCCGTGAGGCTTTGCCAATTGCAGGCGGCGACCGGATGGATCACCTCGCCCGCCTCTTCCACCTCGACCACCAGACCGAAAGCCGCGAATTCGTCGCGCACGCTCTCGGTCACGATCTGCGGCTTCGTCCGGTCGATCTTGCCGGTCCGATGCCGCGCCCAGCTTTGGGCTAGTTCTTCAAGTTTCCCAATCGGGCCTTGTCGTTCGAGACGGCTTCTTCATAGGCGCGGTTCAGCGCCACGCGGATACGGTCAAAGCCGAGCGCCATGTCGAGAGTATCAGGGCTGAACGGCAGTGGCTGGTCATCGGCATCGACCACGCCCCGCCAGTTGCTGACCATCAGGTGAAACATGCGCCGGTCATGATCCTCGATCTCTGCCCTCACCCGGGTCGCCGCGTCGGAGGCAGCCCTCAGATCGGTGGCATAATCCTCGGCTGACGGCAGCCGGTTGATCAGGTCGGCGCGCTGATCGTCATAGGGCTTCAGTTCGTCCTTGCCCCGGATCACCAGTTCGACCTCGAACGTCGCCTCCTTCAGCGTGCCGGGATTGTCATTATCCGGTTCCAGCACGGAAACGGGCCACCAGGCAGTCAGGGTGGGTACGAGTTTGAACATGCTTCAAAGCCTCTTTGAACGCCCTTCAGGGCCTACTTGACGGTGATGGTGAATTCGTCGTTGCCGGCGCTCGGCAGCAACATCATCGGCATCTTGTTGTTGAGGATCTTCTGGTTCTCCTCATAGGTCGTGCGGCCGATCTGCACGCGCGGTGCATCGAACTGGACGATATTGCCCGCCGCCTTGCCATGCTGGGCAGCCAATACGCCGGTCTCGTGGGAAAGCGCCTTGCCGAACCAGTCGACGGTGGCAAGCGAGGTCGCGGCCATCGTCGCCTCGCCGGTCATCTGCCGGTCGGTATATTCGATGCTCTCTTCATTGATCAGCAGGCGCGGCTGGATATCGCCCGCCAGATCGAAGGAAAACGCCTCGCAGGCCCCGGCATAGCCGAGCAGCGAAAACGTGGTGTTTGCCTTGGAAACCGGAACCGGCTTGATGAATTTGGTGAGGTCGATTACCGGGTTGGCGTCATCGGTGATCGTGCCGAGAAGACCGGTCAGCGTATAGCTGAAACGGGCAATCTGGCTCGGCTGCATCGAAAGCTTCCAGGTGCCGCGTGCGCCGAGCAGCACATGCTTGATGCCGTCATTGACGAAATAGATCGAGGCGGCCTCGAAATCGCGGGAAACCGGCGTGTATTTGACATCCGTTGCCGCCGTGATCACCTCGGCCATGCCGCAGGCCCGCATCAGAACGCCCCAGGCCGGTACGGTTCCGGCCGCACCCGATCCCGCCACCTCGACATCGAAGGCGAGGCGGGCATAGTTGCCGGTCAGGATCACGCCCTGATGGCCCATGTAAGGAAGGATCAGGTCGCGGCTGACATCAGTGCCCAGCAGCGGCTCGAAGTTGAAATTCCCCGCCTGCATGGCATTGGCCGCCCCGGTCGGGGCGGCATCCTCGCCATAGGTCGCCTCAAGCTTCACCAGCAGGGCCTTGTTGCGTGCGTATTTCGTCATGGCTCAGGCCTTTCCCTTCTTGGCGCTGGTCTCGTCTTGCGCCTCCGGCGTTTCGCTCGAAGGCTGGGCGGCGGGCTGTTCCGGCTCGGCTGGTTTGAAGGCGGCAATCTCGATTCGGGTCAGGCTGCCGTCCGGATTGCGCAGATAGCTGCCGCCCGTCTGCGGGTTCGTCATGGCTGTTCCTCCTGATAAAAGGCCGTGCCGAAAACATCCTCGAACCAGACCATGCCGTCTCTCGCCTGCTGCAGCCGCCCGGTAATGTGTTCCAGCGGCTCGGCATCGGCGGGCGTGAAGCCGAGGAGCAAGCCACGGGTGAACGCCTTCAGGGTCTCGATGTCGCGGGCCGCATCTTCCGCGCCGCCGGCATTCTCGGTGATGATCACCACGGAGAGGTCGACGGCGGTGCGCTGCAGGATCGGCCCGGTCAGCCGCTGATTGTCTTCCGAGGCCTCGCCGCTGACGAAGACATAGGCCGCAGGCGTATTCCCCGGCCGGTCCTTGACCTCCGCCAGTTCGTTCGCCCCTTCGACGATGACGAAGGGCGTGCCTGCCTGCTTCAGCCGGTCGATGATTTCGAAGACGATCATTCCACAGCCTTTCCGAAGTCGGTCATGATGATGGTGGCGATCTCGGCCCGGTCGGCATCGTTGATGCCGAGATAGGGACGGGCTGGCATGACGATCTGCCGCGCGCCGATCGTCACCTCGCGCTCGACCGCGCCCTTGGCTCCGGCCCTGACGAAACGGACCTGTTTTGAGCCGCGAATGCGCTTCAGGCTGAGCGTCTGGGATCGGGCCGTCTGACGGATCACGCCCCCGAACTGGTGGATCGCGGCATATTCAACATTGGTGCCGACGGTCGCGCTGACGGCATCGGAGGCAGCGGTGAGACTGTTCTTCAGCCGCCCGGTGCGAACGAGAATATGCTCGCTGCCACGCTTCACGCGGCCCTTGCCGATCCTCTGGGCCGCCGTGCGGGGTTTCAGCGGCTTCCACTTCTGCCCGTCCGGCCCAATCTCCTGCTCGAAGCGCTGCTGGGTCGAGGTGAGCAGATAGGCCGCGACATCGCTCATGATCGCAGCCGGATTATCTGACACGCTGACGAGACGCTCCAGCGTCGGCGTCAATCCGTCCCGGATCTCGATGGAAGTCCCGGCCATCTCAATAGCCCTTCAGCGTCTTGCGGGAGAAGGTCCGGTCCGGAGCCACGACCTTGACCTGACCGCCACCGGAGACCGGCGGCGTCTCGCCGGTTTCGGTCTCGATCAATTGCACGATGCCTCTGGCGACATCCCGGAAATAGGAAAGCGCCTGGTCATGGCTGCGCTGGATCGGGCTGTCTCTTTCGACGCCCTTGAAATGCAGATAGTAGCGGGCGACGTCTGCGGTGAGCTTCACCAGCACCTCCGGCACGGTCACCAGCGGCAGGCTGTAGGCCTTACCGATATAGCCGTCCGCAAGCGCGGTGGCATCCGCAATGGCGCGGGCAATGATCGTGTCGTCCATCGCCCCGGCGGGCGGCGTGGCGCGATCGGTCAACTGGATCAGTTCCCGCTCCCCGAACCGCTCGATCAGATCCTGCTTGGTGCAATAGGCCATGGACCCGCCTCAGCCTTGCGCCGACTTGGCATCGTCAGCCGGGACCGGCTCATCCGGCTTTTCCACCAGTTCGGTAATCAGGGCGGGCTCAGCCAGGATCTGCTCTATTTTGGCCGGATGCAGGGTCTTGAGATCATGCAGCACCGGCGTCGCCGGATGCGCGAGATCGCCGCGCCGCAAACCGGCATCCGTGGAGACCACCCGCAAGACCGGCTCCACCGCCCTATCCCAGGCGCGCATCAGCGCATGGGTCAACGGATAGAGCTTTTTGAATTCGTCCTCGGTGACGGTCCGGAATTCGTCCAGCCAGCTTTTTTCCGTGCCGGCGGTCTCGTCTTTCTTCGAAGCCATGATGGGGTCCTTTTCGGTTCCTGATGGAAAAGCCGTCGAAGCCGGCGCTTGCATCAGGAACCGCCAGCCGAAGCTGACGGCCCTTGCCCTGGGAGGCATTGCGGGGATGACGGATCAGGAAAGCCAGGGCGAAACCAGCACCTCGGCCGTGCCGTACCACTGGTTGGTGCCGCCATTGTCGGTCAGCTGGTTACCGACGATCTTGCGGGCCGCCCCTTCCAGCGACGGCGGCACGATCAAAAGGCGCGGATTGATAGCAAGCGGATTGCCGTAATCGGCCTTCAGGCTGCCGAGACCGACGCGGGCCGCCTCGTAGCTGGTGACATCGAGCGTCTGCTTCGAGCCCCAGGCCTGTTGCCAGAAGCCGAAACCGACCTGGCAGCGACCGTCGAGACCGTAGACATATTCCTTCTTGAAGAAGACGTTGTCGTCGCTCTCCTGGTCCTTGCGGATCAGGTTGGTGAAGGGCTTGCGGCTCTGGTAGATCAGCGGTTTCAAGGCGCGTGTATCGTCGATCAGGAACCAGGCCGTGCCATTGCCGCCATCGGTATTGGCCACGGAATTGACGTTGCCCTTGGCATCGAGCACCGGATGATCGGTGTCGAAGAAATACTGGCCGTCATAGCACTTCGTGCCGAAACCGTTCTTCAGGAGCCCCCAGACCAGCTGGTCGGGAAAGAGCGCTGCGTTCTGGCCAAGCTGCTGGAACATCGGCCCATAGATGCCGAGATTGTCGTCTTCGAAATCGTCACGGTCGACGCCGATCGTCGTTTCATAGGACTTGTTGGTCAGCGTATAGCCGTGGCTGGCAAGACCGTTGACCACGCGGTCGCCGATCCATTCGCGCATGCCCGGAAACTGGCCGAGCCAGCCATATTCCTGCGTCTTGGTGGTCGAGGTAATCAGGGTCGCGATCCGCGACCACTGCGAGGTGGCCATTCCAAGGCCAGCCTGGAAGGCCGCGTTGAAGCCGACATAGGCCGACTGGAGCGATTGGCGGGTAATCAGCATGGACGTCCTCTCAGGAGAATTTGACCCACACGCCGTCATCGTCGACATCGAAGATCGTGCCGGCCACGGGACGCGCGGAGGAATTGGAGGTTCTGGCGACCGTCTGATCGTCGACGGCAAAGCAGTCCGATCCGATATCGACCAGGGTGATGGCGTCACCGCCGGTGGAGTTTTCAAAGCGGAAGATGCCAGCCTTGACATCGGCGCGCTGGTCGCCGTCCGCGCCCTGATTGACGATCCGCCGCTCGTTGCGGCCGACGACCTTCAGATTGGCAAGGGTACTGGCCGGCACCAGAAAGCCGTTTTCGCTGAGCGCCACCATTGATCCGGCGAAGAGCGTCGTTGCCCCCTTGACCGGAAAGTTGCGGTTATCGCCCGAGCGCTGGGGCGTGTTGCGGTCGATGGTCAACGCCGTCATGCGTCACCGCCTTTCTTGGCCTTGAGGAAGGTTTCCTTGCTGAGACCCATCTGGCTCATCACCGCCAGATCTTCGCTCGTCAGATCGGTGTCCGCGCCCGTGCCGGGCGGGGCAACGCCCGCGCGCTGCGTGGCGGTCAGAACCGGAGAAGCGTCGGCAAAGGCCTTGAAGGCGGCCGGGTCCTTCTTGTGAAGGTCGAGGCCCCAGTTTTTGAGCGCTGGTGCCAGACGGCCTTCGGTGATGGCGCGGTGGACGGCGATTTCGGCCTCCTCGCCTTCAATCTTGGTTTGAAGGGCCTTCAAACCGTTCTGGAGGGCCGTGACCTGCTCGATCGGCACGAAGCGCGTCGGGTCAACCTCGCTGCGGGCCGACTGGATCGCCGTGACGATCTCGGTCGGCTTGGCGGAGGCGGAAAGCCCGGCGGCAGCGGCAATGGCCGCATTGCCGGTCAGGACACTGTTGATCGCGGTGAGAATGGCGCTCTCATCCGCGTCCTCGGAAAGCCCCAAGGCGGCGGCAATCGTCTTCATATCGTTTTCCTGGTTCTGTTGAGCACGGGTTTGCTGGGCGCTGGCGGCAACCGCCGCGAGGTCGAGATTGGGCACGTTGGTGAGCCCCGCCGAAATCAGCCGCAGCACGCGGCCGCTCGGATCGTGGTGATAGGCGGGCGAGATGTAGCGATATTCCCCGGCGCGGATGCTCTGGACGGCCTTTTCCGTCCACTCGATCCGGCCGTAGAGACCGTCGGGCCGCGCTTCGAGTTGCTTGATCCAGCCGGCGGCCGGTGCCTGGCCGCCGACACCCGGCACGGCGGAAAACTGCGTCTGGTGATCGTAATCGACCACGAGATCGGTGGTGCCGGCGCGCTGGGCGGTCGCGGCGATCACCGCCTGCATGCCGTCCATGCCGTTGACCGAATAGGGACCGCGACCGTCACGGCCGGAAAATGAGCCGAGCGGCATCAGCAGGGTCCAGTGGCCGGTGCTGCCCTCTTCCGGCGAAACGGCATCGGCACCGCCCAGCATGACGGCATGGGTGGCGATAAGGCTCGAAGGGTGGGTTTGGGTGTTTTTCGTCATGGGGCAAGAGTGCCCCGGCGCTTTAAGCAAAAACAGCCACAAGGGTTTGCGGATAAGGCCCGGTGGCAATGAGACGGTCCTTCAAGACATAACACGACGCGGGAGAGAGACAAGGCTTCGAATTCAAACCGTCTTCAAACTCCGTGGGCGCGTTTCTGGGGGCTTGCCGGTGTCGTCGCCCATCCGAACGCTTGCTGCGCGTCTGTGGCCTTCTGTGCGCCCCGTTGAAATCCCGCCTCATCGGCGTATGATGGAGGAGATGGCCGCCGCGACAACCGGGAAATCGCCGGTCCGGTTCAGTGATCCCGTCCTGGCAACGGCGACACTGTTACGGGGAAGGTGGCGTACCCCCCGGTGGCCATCAAATCTTCCCCGACAACACCTCATAGGCAGACGGATCGGCAAGCGTCACCGCATCGACGAGACCCGCCGTGCGGATCGAATTGGTTTTGATCGACTGCGGCTTTCCGCCAGGCGGGCGGGCCTTGGTCTCAAAATCGACCTTCACGACGATCTTGGCCAGGCGCGGATCGTGTCCGCTGTCGAAGACATAAAGAAGCGCACCGTCGCGTCTGTCGCGCAGCACCGCCCTCGGACGGCTGAGATTGGCCGGTAGCTGTCGCAGCACGGCGGCGTCGACGCCCCTGCCCGCGCTCGCCTTGCTATCGCGCAGCATATGCAGCGCCGTCTGCTGGGTGAGCGTGATCGCCCCGCTCCCGGGCGCGATGCCCGTCCTTGCGAGCGCGGCCAGAACCTCCTCGGACAAGGCCCCGACGACGACGATGGAGCGGTCGACCCGGCCGCCGGCCATTGCCGCATCGAACCAGCGGGCGAAATCATCGCCGAGTGGCTTTACCAGCCAGTCCGGGTCCTTGTTTACTTGCGCGGCCAGGATCGGCGGTGCATCGATCAGCTTCTCGGCCGCATCGAAAGCGCGGTATCCGGCGTTGCCGGGATTATGGTCCCAGCCCGGATCGATGCCGCGCGGGATCATCCGGACCTCACCGGTGCGCTTGTTGGTGAAAGTCACCAGATCGTCGTCCGGCGGCGTGAAGGTCAACTGCCCGCGCATGCGATCGACATCGCGGTCCGACAAGCTCTGCAAGGTGCAGCGGCAATTCCAGCCGCAAGGCGGTGCCCAGGTGTCCCAATAGGGATGATCGACCGGAAGGCAGAGATTGTGCCGCTTGCGATGCTCCGGCCGGGTGCGTCCGTCGAGAACGCAGACATAGCGCAGCCAGGGACGGCGCGCCTTGTTGCGCTCGAAGGCGGCCCAATGACCGGCAGCATAAGACACCCGGAGGTTCGCATCGAAGATCAGTTGCAGGCGGCGGGGCGAACCAAGCTGCGCCGGACCGGTTTTGCCGGTCAGCGGATCGGTGACCTGCTGCACGCCCCACCAGCCCTTGGCCTGCAGGATCGGCGTAATCGTCCTGATCGCCTTTTCGACCGCAATCCCTTCATCCAGAACCGTTTGAACGCCGTCAAACAGATCGGTCAGAATGTCGAAACCGGCAGACTTGGCGACCGTGAACTGCCGGGCGTGTTCCTCGGCATAGACGTCCTGCCAGGAAAAGGACGGGGCCAGCGTTTGACCGCGCGCCTTCAGCGCCTTGATGGCGTCTTCAGGCTTTATCGCCTGAATGGTCGCCGTCACGACAAGGCCTCATCGGCTTCACCTGCGATCCGCGCCGAAAAAGCCGCACGCGCCAGAAGCTCGACAAAGGCATTGACGCCCATGGTACTGACCTGCCGCGCCAGGATGGCCTGCACGTCTTCGATGGACGTCGCCTGGCTCAAGGCCTCGCTCAGCCCGTCGACCACCGGCGGCGTCATCTCCTGCCAGTTCTCGGCAGTGATGCTAGCGGCGGCCAGGTCGATGGCGTCATGAGCGGCAAAGCCCATCTGGCTCTGGGTGGCGATGGCGGGCGGCTTTGCCTTTGCCTGATCGGCGGGCGGCGGTTCCGGGGCTGCGGCAGGCGCCAGCAGTTCCTCATCCTTGCCGGGGTCCGGCAGGCCGATCCGGTCGCGCATGGTGGACATGCCGACCTTAAGCCCGAGCGGCACCAGCTTGACGACATTGCCGACCAGGCTGTCGATGTCGATATCGTCAGGTCGGCCGATGCGGATCTTCGGATATTTCTTGCGCCGGCCGCGATTGAGCGAGACCAGCGGAATGACGAGATCGCGGTTCAGCGTGGCGGCCAGCTGGCGGGCATCGGCGCGCTCGATATCTTCGCGCACGCCGTCATGCACCTTGCCGACCGCATAGCCGCCGGCCTGCGCATCGGTGGTCGCCGTCTGGCCCAGCACCAGCTTGGAGATCTGCCGGTCCAGCCAGTCGGAGCGGCGTTCATAAAGATCGATGCTGCCGGTGATGGTCGCCTGGACGAACTCGATCACCATGCTTTCGGGAATGGTGGCGGCAAAGTCCGAGGCAATATTGCTGACGGCGCGCAGCAGCACCTCCTTGTCAACCTCGGAGGCATTTTCTCCATATTTGCCGAGCCGCAAGGGCTGACCGTAGGCCTCGCAGAAAATCCCCCAATCGGACGCGGTGAAGGCCTTGAAGAGATAGGCCCAGGCGGCAGAGCGCGCCAGCCCGCCCCGGATCGTCAGGCCGGACTTGATCTTGGCGCGGTGTACGATCCACTTGCCGGGCCAGAGATCCTCCTCGCCTGCCGGGCTGCGCAACCGGATGGTTTCCTTGTCGGCCTGATCGAAGACGAACCAGCGCGGGTCGCGCCATTTGAGAGTATCGACCGTCCACTGGCTTTCCGATGTGTCCCAGAGGATTTCCGTGGCGGAAAAGCCCTTGCCGATCGCATCCAGAATGTCGAAAAGCTCGTCTTCGAGATCGTCACGCTCGACAACCTCGCGGACGAGATCGGCGTCAGCGACATCGTCGGCGGCATCGCTTGCCGCCTCCACCGTAATCTCCAGCCCCGAGACCTGGCGTTTGCGGACACCGAGAACACCGGCATAGTGTTCGTTGCGCTCCTCCATATCCTCGGCCAGTTCCAGATAGCGCTCCGGATCGCCGTCGAGCGATTCGCGCAGGATGCGGGCAAGCTTGGGCGGGGTAAGACCCGGAGCCTGATGATTGCCGACCGGGCGGCGCACGCCGATCACGGTCGGCGCAGCCTGCTCCTGCTTCATCTGGGTTGGGCGGATCGGGTTGCCATACTGGTCGAGAAGCTGGGCCATCAATAGCCTCCGCGTTTGTTACGCATCGACGCCATCCGGTAGGGCTGCTCATCCGCGGTCTGGCTTTCGGAAAATCGGGATTTCGGCGCAGGGGCCGGCTGATAGGCATATTCGCCGACCAGCCCATCGGCGGCGTGGATGCCGAGAAAGGCCGCCCAGGTGCGGTCGGCATGGTCGTCATCGCGCTCGGCGACAAAGCGCGGCGCGCCGGTGGCAGACGCCACCTTGCGCAGCTTGTGCAGATCGGCCCGAAGCTTCTGGTCGCCCTGGCGGATACGCACGGTGCGATCCTCGAACCGCTCCTTGCCGCGTGTCGCCATGACGAGCTTGTTGGGCGCGGTGAACAGCACGCCTTCGACGCGGCTGCCATAGCGGCGCTGCGCGTCTTCGGTCACCTTCTCGCCCATGCCGGTCTGGTCGATACAGGCCCGGCCGACCCGGTAGCGCCGCATTACATCGTCAAAGGCCTCGTCCATCTCGGCAAAGGTGGCGCGCTTCTGCTCGATGCGCTCGCGCTCCCAAAGGACGTCACCGATCTGCTCCCAGACCCAGATCACATGCAGGTCTTCACGCCGGCCGATATCGCGTCCGACAAAGCAGACATTGCCTTGATAGCCTTCCGGGTCACCGGCCTTCTCGTCCTCGCAGGAGGAAATCAGATCGTAGGAGAGCCAGGCGCTCGCCTCATCGAGCCATTTCAGTTCGAATTCCTGCGCCCAGCTATCCTCATCCGCCAGACCTGCCCGCAATTCTTCGATGTCGCGCGGCAGCCCGTCGCGGACGGCCTGATAGATATCGACGATATGACGGCTCCAGGGATCGCTCTCCGGTCCGGTCGCAAGCTCGTAGAACTTGTTGCTCTTACCGTTCGGGGTCGAGGTGACGCGAATGCTCCAGCCCTTGGAGATGACGGGAAAGAGCGCCCGCCAGATCTGCTGGCTGTCCTTATGAAAGGCGAACTCGTCCAGAAACACATTGGCGGAAAAGCCGCGCGCCGTATCGGGATTGGCCGGCAGCGCCGTGATCTTCGAGCCATGCGGCAGCGTCACTTCCAGCGCCTTGTGGGTGCCGCTCTCGCCTTCCCAATCGAACTCGGCCTCCTGAAAGGCGAGATCATAGGCCTTGCAATGGACCTTGATCCCCTCGTTCATCGCTTCGCGCGCCTGACGCTCCCCGCGCGACAGCACCACCCAGCGCTCGCGCTTGCCGGAGACGGCCGCCTCAAAGCAGGTATCGACGGTTTCCAGCGTGGTGGTGAAGGTCTTGCCGGTCTGGCGGGCGAACATGCCAAGCTTGAAGCGGGAGCGGTCGCGCAGCCAGCGCTGCTGATAGCCATAAAGGGGAACGGCGGGCGACGGCCTCATTCGAAGATCCCGTAAATATCTTCGCGGATCTTGCGCAGCACCTCCTGCCCGTCGGGCTTGCCTTGGGCGTCCATCTGGGTGGACACCGTGGCAAACACCTTTTCCGCCTTCTGCTTGAAATCGGCCTCGACCTTGCGGCGGCGCTCGGAGGAAACCGATTGCGCCTGGGCGGAGGCGCGCAGCGCATTGGCAAGCGCCATGGCACCTTTCGGATCGATCCCGGCTTCACCCTTGCCGGTCAGAAGTTCGAAGATCAGTGTCTTGATCGCTTCCGCCGCGATCAGGGTCAGGTCGTCGCTTGCCTGCGCATCGAACTTTCCGGCAATGGCAGTGGCGATATCGCGGGTCTCGTTCAGCCGCCGTGTCATCTCCGCCAGCCGTACGGAATAGCGGTTGAAGGCGCTGAAGGAAGGAATACGGATTTCCAGCTCGCCGCGATATTCCTGTTCGAGCGCCTGAAGCCTGGAGACGAATTCCTGATAGATATCGGTCTGGGTCCGGTCGCGGTCCTGCAAGGCCTCGGCCGCCCAGGCGACGATCGGTCCGCATTCCTCCGGCAACAGTTCAATGCCGCTCAGCCGCCCGCGTCCCATGGTCAGATCCCCGGACGGCGCGGGCGGGCAACGCCCTCAATGGTGATTTCCCGGTCGAGATGCCGCTTGCCGTAATCGGAGAGCGTGGCAAGTTTGATCTCGTCATCGATGTCGATCACGGTGAGCGCACCGAGATTGCGCAGATATTCGATCTGCTGGTTGAGCCAGGGCCGATCCTGATAGATCGCGTTGAGGCGCAGCGCCGGTGACAGCAAGGCAGACGACAGGCTTTCGCTCGGCTGCTTGGCCAGTTCCTGAAGGATGACGAGGCGCGCCTTCTCCCTGGTCAGTTTCTCGTAATCAACTGCGATGCTGTTCATTTTTCGCTTGCTCCAAAAGGACTTCGTTCAGCCGCTCACCCATGGCCTGGATGGGGGCGAGCTTCTGCTCCATGGCGGAAAATCGCCCTGCCTGGGCGACTTCGATGGTGTTGAGACGCCCGGCGATTTCCGCCATGGACAGTTCCAGACGGTGGGTGGTGCCGCGATCGGGCAGATGCTTGAGCTCGCTTTCGAGCGACTGGATGCGCCGGTCGTATTCGACGAGCTTCGCTTCCACTTTCACCATCCGCTCTTCGAGCTTCTTCTCGCCGGTCGACAGCATGGTGCGAAACTGCGTGAGCAGGTTGATGCTGTTGAGAGCCAGCGAGATCAGGACGCCGATGGCGGTCATATCGAGGATCATCGGCCTATCGCCTCCCGCTCGACATGGATCTGGCAATCAAGGCAACGGCTGGCCGCCGGATAGGCAAGCCGCCGCTCCGGGGCGATGGCCAGTCCGCAATCGAGACATTGCATCTCCCCGAGCTTTTTCAGCGCGGCACGGGCAGCGGCGACCTTGGCGTCGCGCTCCCGCTCCACCCGCTCCTCGGCCAGTTCGAAATGGACGTTACTGAACATGCGCCATCCCCGAAACGGCAGCGGCCCGGCGGGCCTCGCAGGTGCGAAGCGCCGTGCGGTCCGATCCCCAGAAGCGGGTGGCCTCGGCCTCGGAAAGCGTCCGGTCCGGCAGGGGCACGGGGTCGGCACATCTGATCTTCGCTAAGGCGGGAACCTCGCGCTCGATAAAGGCGGTCCTGATCACCGGCCCCTCACCGCGCGTTGAGCAGCCGGACGCGAGCGCGGCCAATGCCACCAGTGCCATCATCCGGCAGAGACGCATTCTTCTTCTCCAGGGCATCGGCGCGCTGATTGGCGGCCTCGATCTGATCGCGGGCCGCGTCCTCGGCGGCCATGGTTTGCTTGAGGGTTTCGGCAATCTGCTTTTGCGTGGCGGCGTTCGATGCCTCGATCTCCGCCCGCCAATGGGCGTCGCGCTCGCTGCGGGCCAGGGCGGCGGCCTGATCCACCAGATGCTCGACCTTGCCGATCGCAGCCACCGCGCCCCAGACGATAGCGGCGGTAATCGCAAGAATGCCGAGGCCGATGACGAGATAACGGCTCATGACTGACCTCCGGCGGGAGGATCAATGCAAGGCGGATCGGGCTTCGGGCCGCGTGTCATCGCCCGCATGTCCAGAGAACCGAAAGCGCGGTGCACGCCGAGCAGCGCCACGATCAGCCCGACCATGCTCGGCACGGCAATGGTGCCGAAGGCAACCGCCTGGGTCGAGCCAAGGCAGGCAGACAGCGTCAGCGCCAGGATCACCGCCCAGGCGAGAGCGCCGGAGCACCAGAGCCATTGTTTCGAGGTGGTGTAGGACGGCTTTTGCATCAGTCGTCGCTCCAGGTCTCGCGGATCAGCCAGCCGAAGGGGATGGCCAGAAGCGCCCCCGCCACGACATGCAGCAGGCCGTTACCGACGATGAAGCCCGAGACGATAGAGACACCGAGATAGATCCCGGCCAGCACCGCCGTCATAGCGATCTTCCGTTTGAGGCTGATCTTCATACGATTGCCGCCTGGAAATGCATGCCGTCGCGGCGCTGCGGCGACCAGCGGCCGCCCCAGATCCAGCCTTCGGCCTCGAAAGCGGCGACGACGCAGCTGTCCATGTCGGGTGTGGGATCGCCGAGACCGTTATGGGCCGGGTCGATATCGACGGCGCAGCCATAGGCATGCATGGAAAGGGCGGGCTTGCCGCGCATCTGCCGCCAGTTATAGCCGCCGCCGATCAGCTGCAGGTTCTTTGCCTCGGCGGCCTTTTGCGAGCGTCCGAGACCCTCCCAGACAGTGCCGAGAACCCGACCGAGGCTCTCGGCCACCTTGGCATGAACGCGGAAGGATTTGATGGTAAGCGAGGCATCCCAGGCGGCAACCGCCTTCCACGGGATCGGCACCAGCACGAGGTTTGCCTTTTCCCAGGCCGGATCAGGTCCGGCGACACCCTTGGTGATTTTGAGATTTGCGCCGTAGAAATCGGCAGCGGCAGACTGTTGCGGCCAGTTGGTCATGATCGGTCCCAGCTTGAGAAAACGCCGGGCAAAACCGGCTTTGCTGGGAGCGACTGTGCGCGTTATGGGCGCACCAAAACAGCCACAAGGGTTTGCGGGTCAGGTGCCGAAAAGGTCGAGCTGGGTGCTTTCGCCGGCTTTCAGCCAGGCGCGGACCGTGACATCGGTCGTATGAAGCTGGCGCGCAATGGCGTTGATGGTGAAGCCCTTATTATACTTTAAATGTGCGGCGATAAAGGGCTTGCCGGTCGGGCAGCGAAACCCGCCTGCTCCGATCTGCTGGGCCAGTTTTCTGGCGGCAGCCGCACCGATGGCAAGCGCGACGGGCGAGCGATCCTGCGGATTTTCCGAGAGGTAGACATAGGAGCCACCAAAGGCCAGCAGGAACTGCACGGTCTTCTCGATGCCGATGGCCGTGACATAGGTCTGGATATGGGCAGGCACGCGGATTTCAGCCATGTCCCGCCCCTCCCCGGTCCCGGATGCGCTGGCCGAGCGCGTTCATCACCGTCTGCCAGTGCCCGGCCTTCAGATCGCCGATCCACCGGACCTCGCCACCAGCAAGCGCCAACACCTCCTGGTCAAAACCCTGACGGACGATCAGGCTGCAGCCGGGATAAAGGAGCTTCCACTGCGCCCAGGCAATCTTCGCCCCGTCGCTCGACAGCCACTCATAGCCATTGGTGTTGCCGAAGCCGACGCCAGCCTCGCGCGCCAGCCAGCGCTTCAGGCCTTCGATGGCCGAGCGGGCATCGTCGGCATGGTGCAGAAAGCGGACGTGGTCGAGGCCAGTCTGGCGGGTGACGAAGGTAATCAGCGCTTGATCGTCCCGGTTCGCGACAACGCCGAGGTTCCATCCCGCAATCCACAAGGCCTGAAGCTTTTTCGCATACCGGCCCGCAAGCGGCTTGCGCCTGGACGTCCCGGCCGGGCCAAAGCCCTCCTTGCGAAACACCGTTAGCACTGCCTGGCGCTCGGCCTCGGTCATCAGCTTGACCGAAGCCTTGCCGGTAATCTTTTCGAGCTTGGCGCGGTAGGTGTCCTCGTCCAGGCCGAGTTGCTTCTTGGCGACATGAATGGCGGCAATGGAGGAGGTCATATGTTAACCTCCACACTTCTAAAAGTTGCAAGTGGTGACTCGTTAGAACGCTGGCCGGGGGACGCATGAGGAAGAATGATCCAGAACAGCAGTTTCCGTGGACTGCAATCGCGGGCGCAATTTTCACAGCGATAATCGCAACTGTGCTTCTGAACTACCACGAAACTCATGAATTAGTTTGTGGGAGATGGACATCGAAACCAGAAACAGCAGATCAGAGCTGCATAAGAAATTATATTTATGACTTTCAAACACTGATTACCGGCGTATTGGCCGTTGCTGCAGCCTATTTCACTGTAAGGCAAATGCAGGAAACGGATCGCCTGGCTGAGCAACGCCATCGCGATCAAATTCAGCTCCAAATGAGACCTGACAAGCTGAAACTCGAACGTCGACTTATACCTGCGTTGAGATTGTATCGTGGGAGTAGTGAGCAATTGAAGGACATATATGAGCGCCTTATCAAGAAAAATTCTTCCCTTGCCGCGAAGTTGAACGATTATCGAAGGGAAGTACACATATGCTTTGAAACAGCAAATATGGTTTTGCATGACGCCACAGAATGGGAAAATGTAATAGATCTTTTTGATGCAAATGTAGCGACAAAAATGACCGCAGTTCAAGATCAAGTGGGAACGTTGTATAATTCCGCAAAGGCAATACGAGATTGTAATCCCAGCGAAATAATTCGACGGGGAAATGCAATGGCCGACAAAGAATTTGAGATTACAGTTTATCCAGCCACAATATGCGCATCTTATCAAGCGCTGGACGAACTGATTGATGGACTGAAAAAGTTGGGTGAAACCTACTCGATCGAGATCGGTTCTTGAGCATCGTATCGGATATCTGAGAACAAGGATCCCAAACGAGGACGGGTTCAAAACCAAGCTCATACCAACCCCACCAGATCCGCTTCGACCATCATCTGCCCGGCTGCCGCCTGCGACGGCATCGGGCAAGGCTGATTGGCGTCGATCACATTGAGAATGCTGCTCACCCCGAAGGCCGCGCCGCATTCGTAGCGTACCAACTTCATCTGCTCCTGCCGGGCGTTGACCGGCATGGCGGCCTGCCCGCAGACGGGGCAGGCCTTCCTTGTTTTCAGCATGGCGTAAAGATCGGTCATCGCGCTTCTCCTCACGCCTTTGCCATATCGATGGTCACGGCCTGCCAGGCATCGGCAGCGCTCTGGCGGGTGTAGAAGCGCACATATTCCTTGGAGCCCGTGACGGTGATCGAATTGCGGATCGCCTCCATCGCCCGCTTCCAGCGCTCGTCCGCAATGTCGAGGCGCAGCAGCATGAACAGTTCGGACTTGTTGATCTGGCCTTCCTTGTCGGTGTTGAAGGCGCGGGTGACGATGGCCTGGATCTCCGGGCGGCTTTCCGCCGACCATTCCGTCAGGCATTCGTCGATCAGCCCCTTGGCGATCTGCAATTGCGGCCCGAAGCTGATCTGGTCTGAGACCTGCACCACCACCTTCATCTTGCCGTCGACGGTCTGATAGGTACGGTTGCCCTTCTGGCCGCCGATCTTTGCCCCGTATTCCTGGGCGAGCAGCGCATCGAATGCGCCGAGATCGGCAACGGTATGACCGCGAAACCGAGCGACCTGCGCCGAAAGCTCCATGGCGTATTTCATGATCTTGCGGACGGTTTCATCCTGCAATTTGTCTTCCGGCTTGATATTGGCGGTCGGCAGAAGATTGCCCTTCGCATCCTCCATAAAGGGACGGCCGTTGATGAAGGTGATCCCGTCGCTGCGGGGCTCTTCGAGAATGATGGCTTCCATGTCGCTAATCCTTGATGGTTCTGATGGCGTTTCGAACGCCTTTCGAGGCGGCCAGGAGCGCGTTCAGCGCACGCTTTTCATCCCGCGTTCCCTGGCTGGTTTCGTACCTGTTCAGCGCGTGCCAAAGCGCGCGGGCTGCTTGCGTCAAAGCCTGCATGGGAGGGCGGTGCAGAGCGGCCGCCTCTTCCTCGCGTTCCGCCGCCCGCAGAGCCCTGATCACCAGCGGACCGACGGCATCGGCCAGTTGATCGACCGGGATCTCCACGGGAACGACGAGCTTTTTCATGCCGCGTCTCCACCGTCATAAGGTCCGCTGTCATGGGGCGTGACGGCGCGCATGCGGGTCGGAAAGCGGACCACATTTCCAGCAGAGATATCGATGACCGGCCCCGGCTTGCGCCCGCCCGTGCCCTGCGCACCGGCCTCCTGAAGGCGACGCTCCAGGATGCGGATATCGTCTTCCATCTCCCGCGACAGTTCGCGAACGGTCCGGAGATTGGTCAAAAGCCGGGAGACATGGGCGGGAGCCAGTTGCAGGCCGGTCTGCTCGAACTCACGCAGCCGCTGGCAAATGGCGTTGATCAGATCGGAAGGAAGAGGAGCGCAGTTCATGAGCGGCCTCCAAAATCCGGGCGGATGATCTTGGCATCGGCATCCTTGGCGAGATCCGCAAACTGCTCGCTGGCAAGGGCATCGACAATCTGCCGCCCGGCCTTGCCGGCTTCTGTCAGCCGATGCACCGCCAGTTCCTGCTCCATATTCCGGGCAAGCCTGGCGAGCCCGTCGAGCAGATCGGCCTCGCGATCGAGCACGTTTTCCTCGATTACCGGCTGCTCGCCCATCTGGCGGATGCGTCTGGCGGCGGCGTGAAGTTCCCTCTGGAGGCTGATCATGCCATGTCCTCCACATCGCGGTTTTTCCAGGCGGCCTGAAGGTATTTGAGGCTGACCTCGGCCCCCTCGCCCGTTGCCACCATCCGCGCCATGCGAACGGTTTTCTCGATCTGGCGAAAGGCCCCGCCCTTCATGCCGATGCCCATCAGAAACTTGACGCAGGAAGGCTCGCTCACCTCCCAGGCGGCGATATAGGTCTCCAGATCCTCCGGATAGGGCTGAACCCGCTGGAGACGCTTGCCGATCCGGCTCTTCAGCTGGGCATAGGAAGGCCCCTGCCTGCCTCGGGTAAAACGGCTGTAAACCTCGGAGTTGCCGACCACCGCCACCCCGCATTTGTAAACATCGACGAAATGGCGAAGCTGGTTGAGCGCCTCGTCGTTCAAATGCTGGCCCTCATCGACAATCAGCAGCGTCCCTTCGCCGGTACGCTTCACCTTGCCGCCGATGGCGCGTGCCAGCCTGGCGGGATTGTTCTCCTGCACCCCCAATTGTTCGGCGAGCTCGGTGAGCATGCCGTGCACGGTCTTGGTGCTTTCCGAAACGGTGGCGTGATAGACATGCGGGCGGGTGTTGGCGAAATATTCGCAGGCCGCCGTCTTGCCCATGCCCGCGCCCAGCGTGATCATAACCAGATCGGGGCAGATCTGCGCCCAGGCCAGCGTTTCCACCACCTCGGTCGAGGCGCGCAGCGGCATGAAGGCAGGCGATTGCGGGATGATCGCGGCCACGCTTGCCGCAGCCTCCAAAGCATCCAGCCATTGCTCGATGATGGCGTTGTGGTTATCGAGACGCCCCTCGTAGCGCCCCGAAAACCATTGATGGAAGGTCGCGTCCTTCATCCCGGCCCGGCGGGTCACCTCCGCCTTCGACCAGCGATACTGGCGGGCAACGGCAATCACCCGGTCGACCAGTTCCCCCCATTTGGCGATATCGGCCTCGCTCTTGTTTGCCGAGACCTCCGGGGCCTGCAGGGGCCGCTCCCACGATGAGGCCTGATAATGGCCGGGCGATGGGCTTGTGAAAACATGTTTGTTCATCTAACTATAGCTCCGTCAAAGTGCCCATTCGGGCCTGTTATCGGGCAGTCTTCGGACTGCCCTTCTTTTTTCCGGAACCGTACGCTTTACTTTTCGGCTCGTTGTTTCCGGCGTCTGCAACACGCGACGCCAGGCTATTCCCTCGCGGGAATTCAATGATCCCGCCGCCCTGGATCAGGCCCAGCGCGCGGGAAAAACTGTCTTCGAAATGCTGATCGGAAATTGCCTCGACAGGCGCTTCCACCTGCTGGGTGCGGGTAATCAACCGCGTCACCGCAGGCCGGATGATCTCCGGCGCGTCCACCGGCTTCGGCTTCAATCCCTTGTAATAGATCTCGCCAAGCTGCTGGGCCGTGAGTGCCGCTTCCGCCTCGGCCTTGGCGGCCACCGCCTTCTGGTGCGCCTTGGCAAGCCGCGCATGCGAACGGGCATCGTCCCTGTTGCTGAAGCCTGCATCGTCCAGGCAGCCTGCTTCGCAGATCAGCCGGTTCTTCAGGTCATAGACCTTGATCGGCTTGTGCAGCGCATCGGGATCGAAGCGGATGATCACCTGCTTTCCGGCCCATTCGTTCAGCGCCGGATGCCAGTATCGATTGCCCTGGAAATGCACCCCGCCATTCGATTTCTGGGTCTTGATCGCCTCGGAGGCGAGAAGCCAAAGCGAGGCCTGCGCCCTGGACGGCACCCGGACGATGGTGGTCGGCGCGGCCATGGAGGCGGCAAAGGTCTCGTCGAAGCTGCGGCCCTTGCAGTTTTCGGCCCGCCGCCCCTCCTGCGCATTGTGTTCGACGATCTGCGCGGCGACATGCGCCCGGAAATCTTCGAGCGGAATGGCCCGCTCCATATAGTTTTCCGGCTTGGCATCCGGCTTGTTGCCGGTATAGGCCCCGGCGCAGAAGGGATGCTTGGAGATGTTTTCCGCCAGATCCCGCCAGGCGCGCTCAATGGGTTTGGACTGGCCGGAATAAGGCCGGGTCCAGTGCACCTCGATCCCGAGCGTCGTCAGCAGACCGCGCGGATCTTCCGGCTTCACCTTGAAGCGAAACCGGTTGACCGTACCGCCGGTGATCCACTTGCTGGCAAAGGCCTTGCCGTTGTCGATATAGATGTCTTCGGGAATGCCGAAGGTCTCGACCATATCGCCGATCACCAGCCGCACCGCTTCCCAGGTTTCGGATTCGGAAAGCCGCCAGGCGACAATCTTGCCGGAATAGAGATCCTGAATACCGATCAGGAAAAACCGCACCGGCTTCTTCGCCCAGGGCACCGAAACGAACACATCGATCTTGTGGCCGTCCATGTTGACCATCTGCATGGCATGCAGATCCGCACGGCTGCGGCGCTGGGCAGGATAGAGCGCCTTTGCCTTGTCCCTGCCCTCGCGCTTCAAAAGCGTGACCGCCTTGCCGACTTCGCGGTCGAAACGGCGGCGCAGCGACCGTTCGGAGGGGATCGGCGACCAGTTTTCCCGCTTGGCAACCTTCATCATCCGCCGATAGCAGGCGGCAAAGGCGGGCCTTTCCGGCCGCAGGTAATCGGATTTCAGGAAAATCCAGGCCTCGGGATGGATATCGGCCATCTCCGGCATGATCGTAAAGCTGGGCGACAGCGATGGCGCAAGCGCGGCCAGCCAGTCCTCCCGGCTGAGATCCTTCGTCAGCGCCTTCCAGGCATAATAGGCAGACTTCTGAACACCGGCATCGGCCGTTGCAATGGCAATGGCAGCCGCGCGGCTGACACCCGGCTGGGCCGCCAGCGCTTCCACCCGGCAAAGCACCTCGAAACGGGTTTTACAGATCGCTCGATGCTCGTTTGAAAGCCTTTCAAACCGTGCCCAAATGCGGTTTTTGCGCGCCATCATCGCCTGCCACTGCTCGGGCGTTTGCGATCCGGAGGCAATGGTCAGCCGTGTCCGCGCCGAATGCGGCAGCAGCGAAACATGATATTCCCAGATCTTCTTGGTCGTGCCTTTCACCTGCCGCGCCAGACCGGGATGGTGGCGCCAATTCTGGTTGACGGCGAGACGATGCAGGCTTGCAGCATTGCCCGGCAACCCCGGCAGGTTCAGTTCCGCAAGCTCGGCCAGCGAAAACCACTCCTTCATGACCGCCCCCTCGGAACCAGCGTCACCGGGCGGGCGCTCTGGCGGCGGATTTCCGCCTCGATCCGTTTGCGCTCCTGCCGCAGCCGGGAAATCTCGGCCAGCCGCGCCTCGTCACCGATCAACACGGTCACGCCCTGCACGGAGGCCACCTCATCCCAAAGCCAGAGCGCCCCGGTGGCATGCACGAAAGCGGTGAAACGGATCAGCGTCACATCGTGGCCATTGCGGCTTTCGGCGGTGTAGGCGTCCAGCGTGGCCTTGCTGATATTCGGCAGGCCGAGATATTGCGCCATGCGGGCGGCGATGGTCGGCCGGTCATGGTCGCATTCGCGGATGGCGCGCGCCATCGCCCGTTTGATCTTGGCGCGGTAGCGGTCGATATCGACCTGCTTTGCGCCGTCGCGCACCGGAAAGACCGGCTGGGCGAAAAAGTCGAGTTGGGAAGGATCGGGCTTGCTCATTGGGCAGCCTCTTGCACATCGTCTGCCAGCCCGATGGACTGCAGGAACCGCTGGCGCGTCGCCTCATCGGCCCCTTTCCAGGCCGTCTTCAACTGGTGAAGGAAGATCGCCTGCTTGTCGGCATCCGAGATCGGCGGCGCAGGGTCTTTCGCCCAGGCCAGAACCTTCTTGATATCCGGCTCCTTCTCCAGCCCGGCCAGAATACCCGCCTGCTTGCTGGGGCCAGCCTTGGCGAGCTTGAGCAGCAAGGACTGGTTATCGGCGGCAGGCGTGCCGCGAAGCGCCTTGCGGAGACCGGGAGATAAGCTCTGCGCAATCCGGTTAAGACGCTCTACGGACCGCTTTGAAAAGCCAAGGCGTTCGGCAACATGTTCAGAGAAGCCTTGCCCAGCCTCCTCTTGAAACAAAAGCGCCAGATTTGCTCTGTTGCCGACCAAAGCGACAACTTGTCGCTTTGATTTTTGGTCACCGCCGGGAGTGATTTTCCCATACTTCTGCTCCCACACATCGCGGTAGCTCTGCACGAAAATCGCCCGGTCGATCACCGAAAGCTCGTTGCGAAACAGGTTCTCGGTGATCTCCAGCAATTGCGCCTCGGCCTTGTCGGCCTCCACCACCATGGCCTCAATCGTGCTCTCGTCATTCAGCACCATGGCCCGGAGACGATGCGCTCCGGCCACAAGCGTATAATTGCCGCCCTTGGCCGCAGGCGTGCTGCGAACGGTGATCGGGTTGAGCAGACCGTGTTCGACAATGCTCTGGGCAATGGCCAGCGCGTGATCTTCCTCCACCGCCCGCAGGCGCTCCGGAACCACGATCTGATCGATAGGAATGGTTTTGAACTCGGCCATCAGGCGGCGTCCTCCATGCGGGCAGTCAGCGAGGCGCGGGCCGCAGCCGCAATCCTGCAGTAATGGGTTTCAAATCTGGGGGTGTTCAGGCGCTGATCTATGGTTCGAAGCGCCCGGTTGACGGCCTCGCGGGAACGCTCCTGCTGCTCCACCACGCGGCGCTTGGGGATCAGAAACACCCGAACCATCAGGTGAATGACCACCTGCCGCGCCAGCGCCGCATCGAACCATTCATGCGGCGGATCGATGATCGCCTGGGCCGTCAGATGCGGAAAACCGTCCCGCACCGCCATCACGCAGGCATGAAAGACACCGTCATGCAGGGACGCCTGGGAGTACAGGTTCAGCATGGCTTCATCCTCTTCAGTACCGTCAGAAGCCGGATTTGGATGACAATTCTGGATTGTTGATTTGTCATTGCGGGACTCGGATGTTTCGAGAATTCTTGGTGTGCGGCGCGGACAGCAGGACTGGACAGCCGGAACGGGGGCTTTCTTTGCGGGAAAACTGGCTCCAGCTTTAAATGACGGAGTGCGACGATGATCAGACGAGGGTGCAGGAAGGCGAGCCGCCTAAATGAGCTGAGACTGAACGAACTTGAGCGCCAGATGCACCACATGGAGGACTGGACCGGCTGCCACACTGACGAGGAACTGCCGGACGTGGAGGACCCGACGATCAAGGAAATGCTGGCAGCACAGGAGAGGATCATCAGGCATCTGCTGATAACGCTCGACGTTCTTCTTCCCGGGTTCTCAATCGAGGGCTTTCGCAAGGCGCTGCCGCGCATTGACGACGCGTTGATAGAGAGAAACGAAACCGGTGACCGGCAAAGGATGTTGCGGATCATGGCGGGGCTCATTCCTGCCCCTCTTCCTCGGCACGAGCCTGCGCAG
Organism: Allorhizobium paknamense; assembly: GCF_030815125.1. Taxonomy (GTDB): domain Bacteria; phylum Pseudomonadota; class Alphaproteobacteria; order Rhizobiales; family Rhizobiaceae; genus Allorhizobium; species Allorhizobium paknamense. The sequence continues at coordinate 270,624 of NZ_JAUSWH010000002.1, read as the reverse complement.
ACCGAAAGATTTCGGCCAACTCTTGTGCCGAAAGCGCCAGACGGCGGCGATAAAGCTTGAGACGAGTGATCCGGCGCTCTGCCCGCTCAATCGCAGCATCTGCCTGCTCGACGGAAAGCCGGCGGCGGGCGACACTATAGGCATCGATCAGAGAGCGTTCCGCATGCTCCTCCAGAAGGTCCTTGCTCAAGCGGGATTTAAGCGCGGAAACCAACCGCTTGCCTTTTTCCGCCGACAGTTCACTACGGTGCATGTTGATCGCATCGATCAACGTGTCGAGAAAATCGGGGTCGAATTTGAATGGCGGGGCCATCACGCAGCCTCCATAGAGCCATCGGTTTCATGCTTCTGACGCCGATCAAGCATACTGGGAGGCCGGCGATAATTCTCCGCCGGTTGCGGTGCGCGCCGCTCGCCACTCGGATGGTAACGGCTGCGCCACAAAAGATGCGGACGGGTTTTCAAAGCGGCTGCAATGGCGCGTTCACCGGCGAGGTTCGCCTGCTGCAACGTGTTTCCAGCCGTGCCGCGCGGCAGCCCATATTCCCGGTCGATCGCCAGTAAGGTGAGACCGGCCAGATTAAGTTTGGCCTTTATGCGATTTATCTCATCAAGGCGCAGTTTCGCTGCCTTGTCCGCAATACGGGCACGGTGCATAGTAGGTCCTCGTTGTGAACGGGGAGGCCCTGACCGGCCTCCTTTTTCATGGGTGATTTGGTCTGTATTTATAGAGGAGAATATCATCGTTTGGGATTTAGTAAACCCCATTCGATGGTTTATTGATGGGAAGACCTGCAAAAATAGCTAATGGCGTCGGAGCGCGGCTGGCGCAGATCCGGAAGGGTATGGATCGCCGTGAATTCGCCGAAAGCATTGGCGTGAATGATGGTACGCTGGGGAATTACGAACGTGGGGACAGGTCGCCCGACTGGTCGTTTCTCGCCACCTTACAACGCGAAAAGAACGTAAATCTCAATTGGTTATTTACCGGCCAGGGTGAGATGTTCATAAGCCCCCCCAGCGCTGAGCAGTTGAGGGAATCGAAGCACGATCTGGTGCTGATGCCGGAATACGATGTCCGCGCCTCGGCCGGAAACGGGCTGATCGCAATCCACCAGATGCCCACCAGCGAAACCGCATTTGAACGCAAGTTCCTGAGAGATCTCGGAGGCTCCCCCGACCACTGCTTCCTCATGTGGTCCACGGGCGACAGCATGCTGCCCTCGATCCCGGACAACTCCCTGCTCATCGTCGACGCCAGCCAGACCACCGTCGACCACGGCCGCATCTACGTCTTCAACGTCGGCAACACCGTCCTGGTCAAACGCGCCAACTGGCGCATGGACGGCAGGCTGGAGCTGATCTCAGACAACACCGCAGGAAAATACCCGGTCGAGACATTTGACGCGAACCGGGTGGAGGATCTGGCCGTGGTGGGCCGGGTTATTTTTGTGGGGCATCCGCCTTAATAAAATGCTCAACGGGAGGAAAAAATCGGTTCGCGATATTTTTTAAATTCAGAAAGCAAAATTAAAAGTGAGAGTTTTTACAAAAATACGCCATTAACAAACAAAGTCTATCAAACCCCGGCATGAATTTTCTTTTTTAAATATGGGACGTTTTCCAGTCTGATTAATATTTATTCAAGGATCGCATTCGAACCTTCATAACAGCGAAGAAATGAATATTTTTCTCGAAATCTCCCAATCCTATTCCCCAAAATTGAAAAGTCATTATTGTATGCATTTGGTTGAAATTTATCTATAATTGCACCTTAAGATTCGGATAGGACGGGGAAGACAGGAGTGGGTAAACGCAATAACAAGCTGCAAAAAAAAGCAGGCAGCATGGCAGTTTGGTGCATCTCGGATGGCGATGTAACCAAAACGTCTATGGAAACTCATTTTAATTTTTGGCGTATAGCTGGAGACAGGGATTTCAAAGGTCGTGACAACCATCCACCTAGAGATTTTTTGGAGATTGGCCTTTTAGTAACAAACCCAAAGCCTTTACGACAAATATGCGTATATTTACCTGTAAAGGTGGAGATAGATTCAATTCAGGATGCGGGCGCGCAATTAGACCAGACATCGGTCGCACAGGGCATATTTAACGAAAAACTTCAGTGCGCAACGACACCACCACCAGCACGCATTGAACTTAAAAATAGCGAAAACCTATTTTGTCGCGTGCACAAGTTCATCAAGCAGGATGACCGCCTGGACCCCTCTCATTTGTTTTTGGAAAAACTCCCAGAAGGAACGCTTCTATCAATCAAAAAGGCAGCTATTGAGTCCGTTAGCCATGAGATTAAAGCAAATGAACGTATCTATTTTAGGCTAAGAATTTATCTGCCGACCGGAGAGGCTAACTCGTTCATTCAGGTACTTAGGCCGATCGACCGTAACTTCCAAAGCGGATTCGAAGAAATAGAATACATAGACTTTCGCTTTAATGAGATCCGCACACTCCCACCGCAAATTGAAAACAGGATTCGATCGGATGAGAAAGACAATAAAGTAAAAATTAGCCTTTTAGCGTTTCTTACTGCATTGCCAGTACATTCCGAACTCGCCGCCAGCAGTATACAATGGCACAAGAACAGACTTCTCGAACATGATCCTTGGGATAATTACGTACCCAGCGGCATTCCAGGGGGGATGGTAGTTTACCACTGGAAGAAAGAAGGGGGAAATGGACATGGAGTAACCGACTTTTCATCATTCGTTAAGCTTCACACTCGTAGAAGCGGCAGGAAAATATTGGTGACTTACTTGGCTATCGCATTTTTTTTCGGATTGCTCGGCAATTTAGCAGCGGCAGCCGTTCAGGAATGGCTTTGAAATGCGTTTAGGGCTAATATAGACCAAAACGCAACATCACCCGTTTACTCGAAACATTAGGAATATCCCGCGAATGGTTTTGATAAAAGATACGACATCAATGGTGCCGTTGAAGGTGAGCACTCAGACCGTGTGGAGCCTGTCGTTGACGAGCCTCGAGCAGGAAGCCTTATCTTTTATCAGCATTTTATCGGAGGATTATCCCGATATAGAAAATTGGTACATTAATAAAGTAGTACCGGGCCTTCGAGAGGGAACGCGATTTTTACTTCCCATACACCGTGAAGGCAGTTTGGTAGCGGTCGGCATAGCAAAAAACGATGGCATTGAGCGAAAGATTTGTACGGTTCGCGTAGCGCCCCACCACGCGGGGAGAGGGCTGGGCCTGAGAGTTTTTGACGGCCTTCTAAAGTGGCTAGATGATGACCAACCCGGACTTACCGTCAGCGCTAGCAAGCTTTCCGCGTTTGAAAAAATATTTAACTGGTACGGATTCAAGCTCACCGGGGTGGAAAATGGCCTCTACGTGCCCGGAAAGCAGGAGATAGGTTATAATAATGCAGTTTTTTCAAAAGGTAAGCGGAGTAAGATTCTACAGCCGGTTCATAATAACTCCTTTATAGCTTCACCCAAATCAATACCTTGAGCTCCATCAACGATCAGAAGCGGGCAAGAGAGCTGATCCGCATAATTTTTTGCCGCCTTTAATGCCTTATCCTGTGAGATCTCAATTTCCAATGGAAGATCAGTTTTTGCATCTCCTCTAGCAACGCGCCGTTGAAAAATTAACTCTCCTTCAGCTTTGACAAAAATAAGGCCATCTGGCTTCATATCCCTTATGATATCGGCCGGAATGATAAATTCTATTCCCGCGACGACGATCAGGCTGTGCGCATCCAGAAGCATGAGTGATGCAGAAGCGCCTGATCTAGCAGCATGCACCAGCTCAACAAGAAGATGCTGATCTTGCATCACCTCATTGATGGAACGCGCTCCTGCAGTTTTACGATGCCGCTTCATAAGCGCACTAGCAGAAAAGTGGACGACGCCCCTGCTGCAACTTACATATTCTGCACATGCGGTAGTTTTACCTGCTCCAGATACTCCAAAAACGATTACAAGTCGCGTTTTGGACATCACCAAAACTCCAGTTGATCACTACAATCCAGTTTTCGTCTCTCCTCCTTCATATACATGTACGACTGAGGTGGACTAAAATTGTCGAGAACTTCTTTCGGATCTATGTATTCCTTGTATTCCCTAACCTCACCAATTTTTAATGCATAGGCCACCTTCCGCTCGGAAAAGTATTGATCAAAAAAATCTTTTGTAATTCCGGAACCAAACTGCGTCTTTTCCCAAATTTCATCAGGAGCATCCTCCAGTATAGTATCAATGTCAAATTCACCAACAATCCTGCCCACAGGCATTGTACAATAAACGACAACAGTACGGACATCCTTCCGAGCAAAAACTTTTCGCCGGAATTCGAATGTTTTAACACCCCTGAATATGTTTTCCACGTGCTCAGGATTAATCGACAATAATACCTTCATGAACCTTCCCCATTTCGATGATTTTTTGGAACTGAACCTTACTCAAGGGTTTTAAATCCCAACGCGGATGTTCCGGTACATCGGCCAAGTCCATCAGGTTCCCACGGGTAATCCTTTTGTTAAATGCAATGTTGTAAGTCATTTTAACCGTGTAGAGCCTGGTCCAAGAGGCATACATGTCTTTGAGCTCATCCTCGGTAAAGACGCTGTGCGGCTTGGTGTACTCAAGGAAATCCTCAAGGGAAGCAAAATCTTCGCGTCGATGAGTTTCCTCCACAACGCATATCGAAGTTGCAACGGAGCGATAAAACGCGGGCCCTCTACCGTCGGTGGTTCTGTACATCACGACCGCATCACCCTTTTTCATACGGGTAAGCGGCAATTTTGCGACATAGATCTTATGTATGGTATTCGTATAGGATACGTCTTGGACGATCTCCTTGGGCTCGTTGTTCAGGATTGAATCTGGAAGGAATCGGGAATGAAACTCTGGATAGACCGCCAGAAGCCAAAGGTTAGCGTTCGCTGTTCTAATAAAAGGGTAAGATTTCAGCATATCCGTTGAATGCGTTGTCAACGAACGAGCCAAAACCAGCTCGACACCGTTTTTTGTCGTTTTAGTTCCTGTCTGCTGGAAGCCATATCGGGAAAACAGGTTTATTAAGCTTTCGTGGACTTCGAAGACCGTCACGTAAATTCCCGTCGCGCCCACATCTAAAGCTGTGTCAAATATCTTTTTAATAACACGTTCACCGAGCTTAGTACCCTTACCCTCAATTTTAAGCGTACCAACCTTTAGCCAGTGTCCATCGGAAAGATGGGGAACCACATCGGTAACCGGACCATCTTCCGATTTTAGATAAATCATACCGCTTAAGCGGCTATGGTCATCTACTACGACATAAACATTTTCCTGAGCCTTTCCGTTAAACCAGACGGGAAATTCGTCATAGCCGGCCTTCAGGCTATCAAAAAACGGATCATCAATTGATAGCTCTTTGAATTTCGTAAGAAGTAACCTTCGGCCCATCAATCTCCCCATACCTCATTATCTAGAATTACCAATAGTTGTGATTCGATAGTTTCATGCTACAGGTTTTGAGCTTGAGCGAAGGTTGTCCACGGCATACTGCCTGCAGAAATCACAACTTTAGCGCCAGGCTACTTCGAACAGGCGGCCTATTAGCCGTCCCCCCTCCAAAAGCGGTGTTGACAAGCGCATCCAACTTTATTGATGGACTGCACCTTCTGTCATCGGCACCGCCTTTCTTAATGCTCCATCGTTGATCCGCAACACCATCTACTGGCCAATTCCCACTAGTTGAGGCCACACGGGACGTGCCCTGAAATCAGATAAGGGGCAAATATGGAACTGCATCAGAGCACGTCCATTGAGATGATGAGCGGCGGCTATATCAATTGCGGTTTCGAATACCGTCCGCTTTTGGCCCGAAGCGGTCATCGTACGCCACGCATAGGGCTTAGGCGCTGAGCCGATCAAAGCAGAAATTGTTGGTAGCCTTCAAAGCGGTGGACACGCGAACTTTCATCGAAAACTCCAAAGTACGATCCATCGGGAAAGACGCTTCCGTACTCAACGCCGCCGGCGCTTGTCGCAAGGCCATCAGAAGCATCTCGGCCATATGCCAGCAGCGGGCCATCGTCACCGTCGATTGCTGCTCCTATTGTTGCGAGGGCCTCGACGTCCAATCCAGCACATACCCATTGATGCATTTTTTGCGAAATGGATTGGAATGAGACTGCGAACTTTCGCGTGCCGATACGAATGACCGGGACGTCAATCGCTCTCGTGTCACGCCTGCCGGGTCCCATGAGGGTACGCGCAGATTCTTGCAAGCCCATCAGCGTCAGCCACGCTGCGTAGTTGCGTCGGCGGACTAGGCTTTCGGGAAAATCGATTGGGTCACGAACCAACTGTCTTGGTGGGTCCACGAATATCAGCGCTGACGGGACAAGGCTCCCGGACTCACGTAAACACGAATAGACCGCGAAACCCTTCTGAGCCGCAGGCGAAATTCGAGCCATCCAATAGTCGACTTGCCCGGTCAGGGCGTCCCTTAGCTTAGATTTAATGGGGCTCGGCTCGTTTTCCGGCTGAGTGAATGAAGCTTTGGATTCCAAGATCATGCGGTTCATATCCTGACTTTCGAACAGAAAGTCTGCTGCCCTTTTCCTGGCTGTCTTTGGAAGTGCCGCGATATGAGCGATGACCTCAGGATCGGATGCTAGGTGACAGACAAAGCTATATCCCTTGCTATGTGCGAAGAGTAGAGACAGACCTTGACCAATTCGTCCCGCGAGACTCGTTCGCGTGAAGTCGTTGAGGGTCGCTGGACTGCCCGTCACAAGTCTAAGGTTGGGTCTCGCCCCAAGATCGACAATTCGGTCGATCTGCAGGATAAATCCAAGACTTGGAAGCAACCAGTCCCGTTCGATCAGGTAATCTGCCTTGATGACGGCATGGGCGAGTTGCCAGCCCGTGAACTGTATAGCGGGGTGCGGAGTAGCCAATTCGCTCCAGAGTGGCTTATTAGGGAGGCGACCCTTCCGGACGTCTGCCTCGGCCCATTCATATACATCGACACTGCTTGTGCCGAAGGCTCTTAACACATGCGCCAATCCGCCGAACATCTTCGAATTTCTCCCACTCAAACGACGTGTACGAGGGAAACTCGGTATACGCAAATGGTCAGGCAGAACGCATGCAATGGACCTTCACTGTCACTCCGGCGAATGACCGCAACTGGCGCTTCTAAGCCACTACGATTGCATCGCCTCACATCACAGGCAGAGCAGTCATCTTCCATCGGGAAACAGAAGTTCCATCGGATAAGGAACGGCAAGTCTCGGCATCTCGTTGAAGGGGGTGTATTTGAGTCTGACCGTTTCCGGATCAGTGAAACCTCCCGGCTCGCCCATAGTTAAACATCTGAACAGCACGACAAAATACTCGACCTGATCCCCGTTTGGATACACGTACCGGAAATCCTTGCCACCAAATACCCCCAAGATTTCCGCTTCGATGACCGTCAGCCCCGTCTCTTCCAGGACTTCGCGAGCCACTGCCTGTTGTGGCGTCTCACCTAACTCGACCGCACCCGCAGGGAGGCTCCACCCTTCGCCTTGCCCCTTGCGCTGGAGAAGCAACCGCCCTTCGGCGTCGGAAATGACCGCTGCGACACTTGGCAGCATAATGAGATCGCGACCTATCTTTGCGCGGAGGGACTGAATATATTTCAAAGCGCAGATCATCCGACAAAGGAGTTGCTGCAGCTACGCGTAACCTAAGCTGCTGCTAGTTGCAATGACCGCAATGTGGCGCAAAGCTGACGACTTTTTACCAAATGATGTCGTTGACCGAGCGACCGGCTAAGAACGATCCGGAGCGAAAATCAGATAATATCCAGATATGGGACTTCGCAAAAGGCGTAGGCGACCGATGTCAGGGGCACGGCGGGTGAAATTTGCTGACGGCTCTCTGGGCGAAATAAGATTTTGATAAAAAATAGATATTCAGCCGGAGCCAATAATCGTGGTGTGAAAGTTTTGCTTTTGGCCTTCGAGAATGTCCGGAGTGCAAAAGCACTCACCCGACTTTCCTGCTGAACGCGCGCTACCAGGCATTTGAAGGGGAACTTCTGATCGTTTGAAGCCTGTTTGAAAGCGATGGACAGATATGAGACCACCCTGGTCTGAAGCATTTCAAAAGGTCACTGCACAGCCGTATGACACGCATAAGCCTTCGTAAAGAACGGCAGAATATCTTTTCAAAACAACTGCATCCAGCTGCTCCCGGTCAATTGCAGATATTCCCGCGAATTCCGGGTGCATATGTCATCCAACACCGGAATTTTGACACCAAGAACCGGAAAAATGAAATCTGCTATGTCAATGCAAATCGTTCGATTGAATCCGACATTCAATAGCAGGATGAAACAGTCTGCCCGTGTTTAAAATGTCGGCGAGCGAAAGCGGGGGCGGCGCCCGGGCTCATTGCGCTTCAAGGCTGACCCGGCAGCGCAAATCCGCAGTTTGGAAAGCCTATTCCAAGGTCAAACAGATTTGCTAGAGTTGCGCACAACAGTTCGGTTTCTACTCGAGATAAAGACGTGACAAACACTTCCCAGACTGCACTGCCCACCTTTGACACGACGTTACCCCTGATTGATGGGTCAACATTGACACTTCCCGTATCTTCGTCGACTCCGCTGTTTGTGGTCGGTCCAAACGGCGCTGGCAAATCCGGCCTGATATCTACACTATTCCGCCGCAATCACGCCCATGCAGTTCGTATTTCAGCTCACCGTCAAACATGGATGGAAAGTAATACGGTTCCATTCTCACCCCAAGATAGGATCAACTACGAGCTGAGCGTGAGAGGACAAGACCGTCAGCCCGACGCACGTTGGAAGGAGTGGAATGCCGCCATTAGATCAGGATTTGTAATTGCTGACCTTATCGATGAGGACAATAAGCTCGCGCGCCGACTGGCAGACGCATATCGATCAGGCAACGAGGAGGAGGCTGTCAAGCTCGCAGCAGAACCCCAGCCACTTGCCCAGATCACAGAATTATTTGCCGGGTCGGGCATTTTGATCAGACTGGCAATTGGAGAGAACAGCACTATTACTGCTAGCAAAAATGGAGGACCGCCTTACAGTATAGCGCTGCTCTCGGACGGCGAGCGAGCCGCATTGCTAATTGCGGGTACGGTCCTGACCGCAAAAAAAGGCGCTTTGATACTCGTGGATGAGCCAGAGCGCCACCTCCACGCTTCGATCGTGACCCCACTGCTTTTGCAACTTTTTGGCAAGCGTCCAGACTGTAATTTTGTTGTTTCTACACATGAACTCAGTCTGCCAGTTGGCATACCGACCGCCAAAACCGTTTTGGTTCGCGATTCCAAGGCTACAGGCGATGATGTCACGGCATGGGACCTAGACGTGCTTGAACCGGACGTTAAGGTTGATGATGCCACCAAGAAGGCTATCATTGGTTCGCGCCGGAAGATGCTGTTTATTGAAGGCACTTCTACCAGCCTTGACAAACCGCTTTATGAATTGCTCTTCCCCGGCGTATCTATCTTCCCGCGTCGGAGCTGCCGAGAGGTTGAGCATGCTGTTGTCAGTATCCGCGATGCTGAGACCGTCAGTTGGGTGCAAGCATTCGGCATAGTCGATCAAGATCAGATTTCTCCTGATCAACATTCTTCTTTTAATGCGAAAGGGATTTATCCACTCTCCGTATATTCAGTTGAGTCCCTCTACTACAGCCCTGTGATCATTGCAGCCATCGCTGAGCGGCAATGTGCCGTTATCGGAGGTGACCCCGCCGACGTAATACAAACAGCTAGCATGAAACTGCTTGCAGCGGTTGCGTCCGAGGTTGACCGGCTAGCCGCGCGGATGACGGAACAGGCTGTCAAAGATAGGATTGGCATGCAAATGCCTGACTGGAAGGCAATCCAGCACGGCGATAACGTCAATATCATCGTTGATGCACAGGCGATGTACCAAGACGAGAAAGCACGATTGCAGTCCTGGATTGCCGCTAAGGATGTTGAGAAGATCGTGGGACGCTATCCAATTCGCGAGACGATGGCGAGAGCCGCCGTCGTGGCCGCTCTTCAGTTCAAGAGCCTGGATCAGTACGAAGCCGCAGTTCGTAAGTTGGTTAGCGAGAACGAGTCAATCAGAACAATCCTACTCGGGTATTTTGGCGGGCTTGTAGCTGCGCTAGCCTAGAACCTTGCGTCTCACAGATATCCAGTTAATTTTCACGGTTGACAGTCTGCAATAAGCATAAAAAACTGTCAGTGGGCTAGGTGTGATGAACCATCATTAATGAAGGACAGGAGCTGGGAGTACGCTAGAAAGTCAGGAACGGCCGATATGTGGGCGCGAAGCAGCCATCAGAGCCCGATTCTGACAAAATGTCATTCCAAGTTTTCTTGCCGCATCGCTCGCCCCTCACCCACAGTAAATCGCTTCCCTTGCCTCTGTCCCTTTCCCGCCAGAGACCGAATAGCTCAACTCCGCCCCCTCAACCGGAAACCCTGCGAAGATCTTACGGACCTCCGGCCGGTCATTTATGGACAGAATAAACCGCCCTTGAAGGCTCTTTAAACGCCCTGCAAGAACCTCGAACTGATCCCGGCCGAACAGCGTTTTTCCGTAGTCGTCTTCGCATCCGAAGTACGGTGGATCGAGATAGAACAGCACGCCGGGCCGGTCATAGCGGTTGATGAAGGCCAGCCAGTCCAGGTTTTCGATGATGACACCGGCCAGGCGCTCGTGGACGTCTTCGAGCAGCGGTGCGAGGCGCGTCAGGTTGAACCGGGCGCTGCCGTTGTGCTGCACGCCAAAATTCTGACCTGCGACCTTGCCGCCGAAGGCGAGCTTTTGCAGGTATATGAAGCGGGCGGCGCGTTCGAGATCGGTGAGCGTTGACGGGTTGCAGGCCTTCAGCCGTTCGAACTCGCGGCGGCTGGTGATCTGGAATTTGAGCCTATCTATGAACTGCGGGTATTCCGCAGAGTTGACATTTGGCCGCCCGGCACCAGGTTTCGTAAGCGGTGTTTTACGGGGCTTCATCCGGCCTTTGTGGACGCTCGCAACATGCCTGTCTATGATTTTATCCCGAAAGAACTGGCCTCACTCACGGAAAGAGCGAACGATCTGCAACATCTTGTGGATATTTGCACCAGCAGGCGTGCGCGGTGGAAAACAAGAAATTCGGGAGCAAAGGGTTGATGGTACGAGCCCTTCCAGGATTTAAACCGTTACCAATTTGAATTTATTGAAGAAAACATGGAAGGTTCCGCCTTGATCCCAGCGCTTCGTCTTCCTCAGCGTCCGCTTTCCCTGGTGCCCAGCGCCTATTCCAGCTCGAAGGCAAGACTTTGGGTGCTGCCCGTTTTTCCGCTGCTCGGCGCATTCTTCCTTTATATGCAGTTGCCGGGCATCCTGCATGATTGGCAGATCAGCCAGCATCCGCTGGTGCCGGAGAGCAGCGAGGTGCAGAATGGCCGATGCCAGACGCGCAAAGGCTTTTTGACAGATTGCGAGGCCGATCTGGTCTATGAGGTTGACGGTCATCGCTACAGCTCAAAGGTGGAGATCATGTTCGCCAGCCTGCATTTTGGCGATTATGAAACCGGCGTGGTGATTTCCGCAGATCATCCAGAGATGGCAACGCTCAGCCTGGGGCTGGATGAACTGTGGAACAGGATCATAACGCTCACGGTTTTCGTGCTTCTGTTCTTCGGCGGTGGAATTGCCGCTGGGTTTGGGGCGTTGCGCACACGCCGGGAACAGGTGGTTTTGGGCCGCGCTGCGATCCTGACGCCGGTGCCTGTCAAGATTACCAATATCAGGCGCAGGCGAAACAGTCTTACCGTCAGCTACAGCGACAAGATCGCGAAGGATGCGAGCAAACGGCATGGTCTCACGACCCTGCGCGACGGGCAGCAACCGCTGATGATCGGCGGGGGCAAAGGCAAGTCCGTTGCGCTGGCAGTCCGGCATGAAGGGGTGAGCCTTCCGGTGCTTCTCGATGCGAAGCTTGAGCGAATTTCCATGACAGACGAAGAACGGGCCGCAGCTCTGGCATCTCTTGCGCCTGCAACAGAGGCGGGCATAACGCCGGTTTCGGGGCAAACGGCTCAGCGAAAAGCCTCGCCCCTGTTGCGGGGGCTGCAGGTCTTTTCCGGGGGTCTGCTGATGATTGCCGTGGCCGTGATCGGTTTCTGGCTCTGGTATGTGACCGCCTCCAAGACGCCCTTTCAATCTCCGGGCATGGATATCAACAATGCCATGCCCGCCCCTCTAAATGCCTGGGGCTGTGCGCAGTTGCAAAAACGGTTCGGTCAGGGCAACGCCCCCTTCGGCTGCGTGGCGTCCGATTTCCAAAGCTGGAAATAGGCGGAAGATGGCAACTTTGCCTGTCTGAAGAGGGTCTTGCGGTCAGCCGGTACGGCCGTGAAACCCTCGGGGCTTGCTAGAGTGTGTGGGTATTCAGCTTTGGGCGGGCTGCAAACGGCAATTTCCTGCGCTTACCTAGGCTCATGTACCGTAAGTACTACTTAAGCTCCGGTTCTCGAAAATCACCGTTTTCGCCTCACCCAAAACTGAATCCCCACACATCCTAGAGCATATCGCGCAAAAGTGGGCAGCGGTTTTGCAAGACGCTGTGGGGCGGATGCCCCGTCCTCGCCCATATCATGGCGATGATCCGCGCCTGCATCGATATTTCTCGGAAGCATAAAGACGGCTCAAATTGACCTTCTGCGGCACAGTCCTGGCCTTGGGAAGGACAATCTTCCAGATGAGGGACAGGCCGGTACCGCTCTCTCATGCACATTTTACAGTCCGCCCTTCGCACACGGGCTGACCGCTCTGACCCTCAACCAGCACATGAATTTTCCGAAATGCACGAATGGAGAGCGTTTTCTGCCTGCGGCAAGAAATGCAATCAACGCTTGCCAAGCATAAAGATCCAAATCCTCTGCGGTATTCGGCGGCTCCCTGCTTCGCCAACACACACGCTCAAGAGTATCTAAACCCCCATACTATCACAGATCTTACTCAAACCTGTCATCCAGCTGTCATCTGGCTGCAATAATCGTCCCTTTGGCGCAGAAAGCGTCGTCTTATGCACTCTGAGGAAGAGGGACCCCCCAATGAACAGTTTGTTTCGCACCCTGGCGCTGTCTGCCGCGATGATGACGGCTGCTCCGCTGATGAGCGTTGTCCAGGCCGCCGACATTTCCGGCGCCGGTGCCACCTTTCCCTATCCGATTTACGCCAAGTGGGCCGATGCTTATAAGAAGGAAACCGGCATTGGCCTGAACTATCAGTCCATCGGCTCTGGCGGCGGCATCAAGCAGATCAAGGCCAAGACCGTCACCTTCGGTGCCTCCGATGCGCCGCTGAAGGGTGACGAGCTGAACGAAGCCGGTCTTGCCCAGTTCCCGATGGTCATGGGCGGCATCGTGCCGGTCGTGAAGCTGGAAGGCGTGAAGCCGGGCGAACTCGTTCTCGATGGCGCCACCCTTGCCGATATCTTCATGGGCAAGATCACCAAGTGGGACGATGCCGCCATCAAGAAGCTGAACCCCTCGCTCACGCTTCCCTCCAAGGCGATTGCCGTCGTTCACCGCTCGGACGGCTCGGGCACCACCTACAACTTCAGCTATTATCTCGGCGATGTTAGCGCTGACTGGAAGTCGAAGGTCGGCGTGAACACCGCCCTGGAATGGCCGGTCGGCATCGGCGCCAAGGGCAATGAAGGCGTTGCCAACAATGTCGGCCAGACGGACGGCTCCATCGGCTATGTCGAATATGCCTATGCCAAGCAGAACAAGCTGACCTACACCGACATGGTCAACAAGGATGGCAAGAAGGTCGCTCCGACGGCGGAAGCCTTCTCCGCGGCTGCCGCCAATGCCGACTGGAATTCGCAGCCGGGCTATGGCGTCATCCTCGCCAACCAGCCGGGCGCCAGCTCCTGGCCGATGACCGCTGCAACCTGGATCCTCGTTTACAAGAAGCCCGAGGACACCGCCGCCACCGCCGACGCGCTGAAGTTCTTCGCCTGGTCCTACGCCAAGGGCGGCAAGATGGCAGCCGAACTCGACTACGTTCCGATGCCGGAAAAGGTCGTCAAGAGCGTTGAAGCCATGTGGGAAAAGGACGTCGTCGGCAAGGACGGCAAGCCGCTCTTCTCCGCCAAGTGACTGCAAGGCAGGGGGCACGCCCCCTGCCACCCCCTTGCCCATAGCCCGGTGGAGAACCGATCATGACGTCAACCACGATGCCAAGTCAGGATTTGCAGCGTGAAAGGGTGGTGCGCCGTTTTGCCCTGACGGATGCGATCTTCCATGCGCTGTCGCGCGCCGCCGCCATTCTCGTTCTCATTCTCCTGAGCGGTGTGGCGCTCTCTCTCGTCATCGGCGCCTGGCCGGCGCTCTCGGCCTTCGGCCTGTCCTTCTTCGTGACGGAGAGCTGGAACCCGGTCACGGAAAAATTCGGCGCGCTCGCTCCGATCTACGGCACGCTCGTCACCTCGGCCATCGCCATTGTTCTTGCCGTTCCGATCGGCATCGGCATTGCCGTCTTCCTGACCGAGCTTTGCCCGCGCCCGCTGCGCCGCCCGATTGCCATCGCCATCGAATTGCTGGCGGGCATTCCCAGCATCATCTATGGCATCTGGGGCCTCTTCGTCTTCGCGCCCTTCGTGCAGACGGTGGTCCAGCCGGCGGTGATCGATGCCTTCGCCAATATTCCGGTTCTCTCCGATCTTTTTGCCGGTCCGCCCTACGGGATCGGCGTGCTTACCTCCTCGCTCATTCTCACCATCATGGTGCTGCCCTTCATCACCTCGATCACCAAGGACGTGTTCGATACCGTGCCGTCGGTGCTGAAGGAATCGGCCTATGGCATTGGCTGCACCACCTGGGAAGTCATTCGCCGCATCGTCATTCCCTACACGCGGGTCGGCATCATGGGCGGGGTCATGCTGGGCCTTGGCCGGGCGCTCGGCGAAACCATGGCCGTCACCTTCGTCATCGGCAATGCCCACCGCATCAGCAGTTCGCTGTTTGCGCCGGGCACCACCATCTCGGCCACCATCGCCAATGAATTCACCGAGGCGGACGGCGCGCTCTATACCTCGTCGCTGATCGCGCTTGGCCTCATCCTCTTCATCATCACCTTCATCATCCTCGCAGCCGCCCGCATCATGCTGATGCGGATCGAAAGCAAGGCGGGAGCCTGATCCCATGACCTCGATCTACCAAAGGCGCAAGACCAGGAATACCGTGATGATGGCGCTCTGCGTGGTTGCCGCCGCCATCGGTCTTCTCTGGCTGGCGCTCATTCTCGGCGCACTGATCTACAAGGGGCTTGCAGGCGTCTCGCTGCAGGTCTTCACGGAAATGACCCCGCCGCCCGGCGATGCCGGCGGCCTGCTGAACGCGATTGCCGGCAGCTTCCTCATCACCATCATCGCCATCGTCATCGGCACGCCGATCGGCATCATGGCCGGCACCTACATGGCCGAATATGGCCGTTTTTCCAGATTGACCGTGGTAGTGCGCTTCATCAACGACATCCTGCTATCGGCGCCTTCCATCGTCGTCGGCCTGTTTGTCTATGAACTGGTCGTGCGGCCCATGGGGCATTTCTCCGGCATTGCCGGGGCCTTTGCGCTGGCCGTGCTGGTCATTCCGGTGGTGGTGCGCACCACGGAGGACATGCTGAACCTGGTACCCAATGCGCTGCGCGAAGCCGGAACCGCCATCGGCGCACCGCGCTGGATCGTCATCCGCTCGGTGGCGTATCGCGCCGCCCTGTCCGGCATCGTCACCGGCGTGCTGCTGGCCATTGCGCGCATCTCCGGCGAAACGGCGCCGCTCCTCTTCACCGCGCTCAACAACCAGTTCTGGAGCAGCAATCTCAACGCGCCGATGGCCAGCCTGCCGGTCACCATCTTCCAGTTCGCTCTCAGCCCCTATGAGGAATGGCAGCAACTGGCCTGGACCGGGGCATTGATCATCACCTTCACGGTTCTGGGCCTCAGCATCGTCGCCCGCAGCCTCACCGGACGCAAAGAGGATAGATAAGGCACATGATTCCCATGGACAGAGTAGAACAGGCCCCCAAGACCGAAACCCGTGCCAAGATCGAAATCAAGAACCTCAACTTCTACTATGGTTCGACCAAGGCGCTGAAAGACATCTCCATGACCCTGCCCGAGCGCAGCGTCACCGCCTTCATCGGCCCGTCCGGCTGCGGCAAGTCCACGCTGCTGCGCGTGCTGAACCGCATCTACGAGCTTTACCCGCGCCAGCACGCCGAGGGTGAAGTGGTGGTGGACGGCAGGAACATCCTCGACCGCACGCAGGACCTGAACCTGCTGCGCACCAAGGTGGGCATGGTGTTCCAGAAGCCCACCCCCTTCCCGATGTCGATCTATGAAAACATCGCCTTCGGCATTCGCCTCTATGAAAAACTCGGCAAGGCGGACATAGACGAGCGGGTGGAAGCCGCCCTTCGCCGCGCCGCACTGTGGAACGAGGTGAAGGATAAGCTGCATGCCAGCGGCCTCAGCCTGTCCGGCGGCCAGCAGCAGCGCCTGTGCATTGCCCGCACAGTGGCGGTGAAGCCGGAAATCATCCTGCTCGATGAACCGGCCTCGGCGCTCGATCCGCTGTCGACGGCCAAGATCGAAGAACTGATCGACGAATTGCGCGCCGATTACACCATCGTCATCGTCACCCACAACATGCAGCAGGCGGCCCGCGTCTCCAAGCAGACCGCCTTCATGTATCTGGGTGAACTGGTGGAATTCGACGACACCTCGAAGATCTTCACCTCGCCGCAGCAGAAGCGCACCCAGGACTATGTGACGGGCCGGTTCGGCTGATCATCGGCCAGCCATGCGCTGAGCTTTTGTTTTTACGTATTTCCGGAAGGAAAACCCATGTCCCCCTCGCATATTCTTTCGGCCTATGACGAAGACCTGAAATATCTGAACCGCCGCATCTCCGAGATGGGCGGGCTGGCGGAGCAGATGTGCGCCGATGCCGTGCGGGCACTGGTCACATCCGATGGCGGACTGGCGCAGCGGGTCATTTCCGATGACGTGATCCTGGACAGCGCCGAGCGTGAGGTTCAGGAAAAGGCCATCGTCACCATTGCCCGCCGCCAGCCAGTGGCCGCCGATCTGCGCGAGATCATCGGTACGTTGCGCATCGCCGCCGATCTGGAGCGCGTCGGCGATCTCGGCAAGAACACCGCCAAACGGGTGATTGCCGTACAGGGCACCGGTGTGCCGCGCAAGCTGGCGCGCGGCCTGGAGCATCTCTCCGAACTGGCGCTGGTGCAGTTGAAGGAAGTGCTGGATGTCTTCGCCAACCCCTCGGCCCAGAAGGCGGAAGCCATCCGCCTGCGCGACGAGGAGATCGATGCGATCTACACCTCGCTCTTTCGCGAACTTCTGACTTACATGATGGAAGATCCGCGCAATATCACCACCTGCACGCATCTTTTGTTCTGCGCCAAGAACATCGAGCGCATCGGCGATCACGCCACCAACATCGCCGAAACCATCTACTATATCGCGACTGGTTCGCAGCCGGAGGGCGAGCGCCCGAAGGACGATACTTCCAATACGCTGGGTTCCATCAGCGAATAAACAGGGGAGTGGAATCCGATGCTACCAAGAATTGCCGTGGTGGAAGATGAAGAAGCGCTGAGCGTGCTTCTTCGCTACAATCTGGAAACGGAAGGCTATGAGGTGGAAACCATCCTGCGCGGCGACGAAGCCGAGATCCGCCTGCAGGAGCGCGTACCCGATCTCCTCATCCTCGACTGGATGCTGCCCGGCGTCTCCGGCATCGAACTGTGCCGCCGCCTGCGCATGCGGCCAGACACCGAACGCCTGCCGATCATCATGCTGACGGCGCGCGGCGAGGAAAGCGAGCGGGTGCGCGGCCTTTCCACCGGCGCCGACGATTACGTGGTCAAGCCTTTTTCGACACCGGAACTGATGGCGCGGGTGAAGGCCATGCTGCGCCGGGCCAAGCCCGAGGTTCTCTCCAGCGTT
Source organism: Allorhizobium paknamense (assembly GCF_030815125.1). Classification (GTDB taxonomy): domain Bacteria; phylum Pseudomonadota; class Alphaproteobacteria; order Rhizobiales; family Rhizobiaceae; genus Allorhizobium; species Allorhizobium paknamense. The sequence goes on along the minus strand of NZ_JAUSWH010000002.1, from coordinate 252,596 downwards.
CTGCGCTGCGGCGATATCGAGCTGGACCGCGAGACCCATCGCGTGCACCGCAAGACCCGTGAAGTGCGGCTGGGGCCGACGGAATTCCGGCTGCTGGAATTCCTGATGTCGTCCCCCGGCCGGGTGTTTTCCCGCTCACAGCTTCTCGATGGTGTCTGGGGCCATGACATCTATGTGGATGAGCGCACCGTGGATGTGCATGTGGGCCGCCTGCGCAAGGCGCTGAACGGCAGCAACCAGCAGGATGTGATCCGCACCGTGCGCGGCGCGGGCTATTCCATGGAGACGTGACCGGAGCCTCGAAGCCATGCCAGGACGCATCCTTGTCGCGGAAAGCGATGCCATTCTCGGTCAGACCCTGGCGCTCAGGCTGGCCAATGAGGGTTTTGCAGTATCCCTACTGACACAAGCCGCTGGCATGGATGATTTCTTCAGCCCGGCCCTGCCCGATCTGATCATTCTGGGAGCCTGGATCGCCGGATTGTCGGCCATCGAAATCTGTCGCCGCCTGCGCGCCCGCCCCTCCACCGAAAGCGTGCCGGTGGTGATGCTGGTGCCGGAGGGCGATGAGGCCGAGAAACTGGCGGCACTATCCGCCGGTGTCGATGATTGCCTGGTCAAGCCCGTCTCCACGGTGGAAATCGTCATGCGGGTCAAGAACCTCTTCCAGCGCCTCAATCCTTCCCTGCTGGCCGAACGGCTGGTGGTAGGCGATCTGTCGCTGGACCTCAGGACCTATCGCATCTACCGGCAGAAACGGGAGATCAGGATGGGTATGATGGAATTCAGGCTGCTGGAACTGATGATGCGCGCGCCCCGCCACGTCCATTCGCGCAGCGAAATCAAGACTGCACTCTGGGGCGAGGACACCACCGTAGACGAACGCACGGTGGATGTGCATGTCGGCCGCCTGCGCAAGGCCATCCGCCTTGGTAAATCCGACCGGATCATCCAGACCATCCGCGGCGAAGGCTACGTGCTGGGGGTATTGTAGCAAAACATCACAAAAGGCAGTTTTCCGCGCTTGCGGCGATGACGCGCCGGAAATCGCACCTCCATCCTCACGACTTTTGGAACTTCCCTATCGGGCCGAGGTTCGACGGGCGACCCCGCGCAGGATGAGAACCCATGCCAGATCCCTCCACCCCCGTTGCAAGCCATCTTGACCGAAATATCGAAGCGCTGATTGCCCGGCGGCGGGAGGAAGAAAGACGGGCCTCGCTTGAAGACAGGATCGCCGCACGCATCACCAGCTTTGCCGGCTCCATGACCTTCGTCTATCTGCACGCGATCATTTTCGGCCTGTGGATCCTGATCAATCTCGGCCTCGTGCCGCTCCTGCCCGCCTTTGACCCTTCCCTTGTCATCCTGGCCATGGTGGCCTCGGTCGAAGCCATCTTCATCTCTACCTTCGTGCTGATCAGCCAGAACCGCATGACCAAATCCGCCGACAAGCGCGCCGATCTCAACCTGCAGATCTCACTTCTGGCCGAACACGAGGCCACCCGCATGCTGACCCTGCTGGTGACCATCGCCGGAAAACTCGACATCGACCTCAGCCACGACACCGAAATCCACGAACTCACCGAGGACGTCGTCCCGGAACAGGTTCTCGACACGATCGAAAGAAAGAGAGACACGGAGGAGAAAGACGCGACGTGATGCGCACTCTCAAGTCTTTCTACTTTGCGCTGGAACAGAAATGCCGTGCAACAGCAGACCGTCCAACATCAACGTCTATTGCTGCGCCTTGGAACGAAAATAGGCGGATACTTCAACGAAATAAGACTTCAGCATGATCTTATTCGATTGAAGCAATTGTTCGTTAAACGCCTTTATCAACGCCTCACGTTTCGCCTGACCGGAATCACTTTTATAGAAATCAAGCAAAATCTTGATATCCTCCTGTGAAAGCTCGGAAAGGGCATATTCCACCGCAATTTTCTTGGACTGTCTAACGAGATCAGCCTGGGGCTTGATGTCCTCATTATCGACATTGAATTTTTGGAAATAGGTTGCCACCAACCCATCAATATCCGCAGTTGTAAGCTTCGCGAATTGTGCCGGATCTTCATTGAAAAAGATCTCGATAGCCTTCGTCATGGCCATTGTGGTCGTCGTTGTTTCAGCCGCCATATCCGGCAGCGCCATTGAAGAGACAAGCGCCTCTAAATCGGCATTGTCCGGTCTACTCTTCAAGCGATCAGCGATGCTATCCGTGCTGGCCTTATTGTCCTTCTGAAAAAGTTCAGCAGCTTTGCCGTAGCTTTCTACGAGATTTTGACTAGCCTTGATGAAAGCGTCAGCATCCACAGACGAACCCGTCGACGGGGAAGCAATTTTCGCCAGAATATTGTCACGCCACGTTGCCGGATCGAAAGCCGGTTTTGCTGCCTCCCCTAGTAAAGCAGCCGGTTTTGATGCATCCACATTCTCAACAACAGCAACATGCTGTTTGGCGGCATCGATCATTGGTCCGATAGCCTGGGGGAAACCATCCACGGACTCAATGGCCATCAATGCCTCATCCACCGTCTGAGGCTTATCTCTAGCATAGGCCGTATTCGCCAAAAGTCCGCTGATAATCAGTGTGATACCGAGCCAGCGGAACGATCGCGACAATTTCCCTCTGAACATCATCCAAGCCATTCTCACAACATAACCACATCGGTGAACTGCTTGGGCCGTGTTTGCAAAGCAAGACGCGTGATAATCTGCTCCGCTTTCAGCAACTGATCACGACGGTCCGAGTTCTTTTCAAACATACTGGCCATCATACCGTTTTCTGCATAAAACGGCGCTCCAACTGCCATCTGGCTAACGACATTGATCCTGTTTCGGATAGCAGAACCGAGACTATTGTATTCAACGGAACGCGTGCGATCCATTCCTCTTGAACCGCCAATTTTTTGCGCACCCAGCTTGGGATAGTTCGGTGACGACGGCATGATCTCGATTGGTTTACGACCGACTTCGACAATCTGGGATTGTGTCATATAAGGCGTTGTGACAGGAACACTGATCGTATCCACCAAAAAGTCCGAATCCAGCACCGCCTGCATGTAAAACAGCAGTTCCATTTTCTGGGACAGGCTGGTCTCGTCCACCCTGCGGTTTTCCGGCGCGTTCCAATAGGGGGTCCGGGTGACCAGATCGGCGATCTTCTGCTTGTTGTCGTCAGTGATTGAAGCATCGTCCAGCACACCGCGAACGAGCTTATGCAGGGTGATGTGATTGGTGTAGACGAAATCCGACATATAGGTGAGGAAAGTCAGAGCGCTGGGAGATGCGGCCATGGGCGGAGACTTGGTGAGATCTTCCACCGCCGCCTGAACCTGCTTGCCCGCCAGGCTTTTGGCGGCATCCAGCACACCGCCCAGCGCAAACATTGCCGTCTGGCTGTTGCTGACAGCATGAACTGCGTTGAAGGTGCGATTGAGATTGTTGTTGCAGATGGTTTGCAGCATCGCCCTGCCCGCCAGCACCCGCAGCGAGGAACTGGCAAAAGCTGCCATCATCACGCTGCCGGTCAGCACGGAGGCAGCAAGCACGAAGAGTTCGGCCACCATACGGTCATGCGCGGCCTGCGCGGCAAGCGTTTTCTGGTAATTGCCATAGGCCATGTCATAAGCCCGGACATAAGGATTGACGACGTTCTTTTCCCACTGCGAATTCTTGGCGGGAAGATCGATGAGAATGGCGTTGAGACGGTCCTTGGCAGCAGACATGGCGGCTTCCTGTTTGAAAGGGGCGAACATGGAAACGGCTTCAAGCCGAAATGAGAGCGCTTTCGATCGGATTTAGAGTGCTTTTCGATCTGAAACTTTATCTTTGCGCATTTCCGGACGGAAAATCGGTTCCCACTTTTCCTGGAAATGCTCTGAACTGTCCCGCCGGACATGATCTGGCAGGTGTGACAAAAGTGGGAAATTTCAAAACCAATCAATCATTCACAACACTGCACGATCACTCCCCCAGGGCGGCGAAGATACTGCCCTGGGGGTGTGGAAGCCGCCTTAGGCAGCCTTGGTCGTGGAGAGGTCGTAGGACGCGATCATCGGCGACTTTGCCGTGTTGTTCTCGTCATACGGCGTGTACTTCACTTCGATCTTGGTGAAGTTCAGCTTGATGGTTTCAACCGGACGGTCACCGCTGGAATCCACCGAATAGTTGGCGATCAGCGTGTTGGTCAGGTTGTATTCGATATAGGTATTGCCCGGGTTGCCCGTGGTGACGAGATGGATCACCGCCGTCTTGCCGGTACGGCCGGCGCAGGCTTCCTGGAAAAGCTTGGTGGAGGAGGAATCGCTGACCTTGGTCAGAATGACTTCCGACACCATCGGCTCGGAGGCTTCGCGGTTGGCGGTAGAGCCAGCCGTGGTATTCATGTTGCGGCTGACATTCCAATGAATAGCTTCGATATCCATCCAGTTCTTGTGCTCTTCATGGGTGGCATCGCCCTGAATACCGTCGATCTTCAGATAAATCGGCATAGTCGCTTCTCCTGCAATGTTTAAAATACCTCGTTGGCTGCGAGGCGGTTTACCTTTCATAAAAGCCCTGGCCACACCGGCCACGGCCTCCCTGCTTACGTCGCAGGCATGAGCGGTTTGTCCAACCTGATTGGTCTTTCACCCCCATCCCCTGCCTTCGCTACCGCAGCCGCAGGGATTGCTCCCGGGCTGCGATATCCGCATTCACCGAAGCCTGACCGGCTCCGGGGAATCTTCTTGATGTCCGGCGGCGGCCTCGCGCACGCCAAACCGACCATCGTCAAACGTCACCTCCACCCCGTCCAGCCGTTCTTCCGATCCAATCCGATCGAGGAAGAAGGAAGAGAGCGGCGGCAGAAGGTCACGTCCGATCATGATTTCAATGGCGCGCGCGCCAATCTCACTGGCGCCCGCGCGCCCCACCAGCGCGGCGCGCGCCTCTTCCGTCAGCGTCAGATCGACGCCATAGGCGGCGATCACCCGCTCGCGGATGCGCTCGATCTGGATATCGACGATGCGCGAGAGCGCTTCCGTGCCAAGCGGCATGAAGGGGAGGATGATGGTCCGCCCCAGGAAGGCCGGCTTGAACTGCTTTTGCAGTTCGGGCATCAGCAACACTTCCAGCGCCTCGCCTTCCGGCATGGTGTCGGGATCGGCAGCCAGCGCTGTCAGCAATTCCGAGCCGGTATTGGCGGTCATGACGATTGTGGTGTTCTTGAAGTCAACGTCCCGGCCTTCGCCATCGCGCAGCGTGCCTTTGTCGAAGACCTGGTAGAAAATGTCCTGCACACCGGGATGCGCCTTGTCGATCTCGTCCAGCAGCAGCACGCCATAGGGCCTGCGGCGCACCGCTTCCGTCAGGACACCACCTTCGCCATAGCCGACATAGCCGGGCGGCGAACCGAGAAGCAGCGATACCTTGTGCTCCTCCTTGAACTCCGAAAGATTGATCGTCGTCAGATGCTGGCTGCCACCATAAAGAAGGTCCGCCAGCGACAGCGCCGTTTCCGTCTTGCCGGTGCCCGACATGCCGACCAGCAGGAAGACCGCCGGTGGACGGCGCGGATCGGAGAGACCGGCGCGCGCGGCACGCATGGCATCGGCAATGCGGGTTAGCGCCGCATCCTGGCCAATCACCCGCTCCTTCAGCCGCTGATCGAGACTTTTGGCGCTTTCGATCTGGTCGGCCATCAGCTTGCCGAGCGGAATTCCGGTCCAGCGCGAGACGACCGAGGCAATCACATGCCGGTCCACCTCACGCGGGATGAGCTTTTCACCCTCGCCCTTCACCGGCACGAAGGAGGCCGCCCTGCGCCCGAGGCCCGGGCGCCGCAACGGGGCGACATTCGAGGCGGGCTTTTCCTGCGGCTCAGAGGGCTCCGTTCCGGCATCCTCCGCCAGGGCTTCCACTTCGGCATCGTACCGCGCCTGCAGCGCCTCGATTTCGCCGTTAAGCCGCTCGATCTCCTCGGAAATCGCTGCCCTCCGGTCGTCAATCTCGTCACTTGCCGGTTCGCGGGAAAGCCAATCGGCCTCCACGTCGAGATGGCCGCGCTCGCTAGTCAGGCGCTGCAACTGTTCCGGCAGGGTCTGCCGCGCCAGTGAAACGGCAGCGGCGGCGGTATCGATCAGGCTCACCGCCTTGTCGGGCAATTGCCGCGCAGGCAGAAAGCGGGCGGAAAGCTGCACGGCGGCCACGATGGCCTCATCGCGAATGCGCACGCCGTGATGCTGCATGAAGGTCTCGGCCACGCCGCGAAGCATACGGATTGCCGTTTCCTCATCGGGCTCACGCACCAGCACCGGCTGAAAGCGGCGGGTCAGCGCGGCATCTTTTTCGAAATATTTCTTGTATTCGCTCCAGGTGGTGGCGGCGATGGTGCGCACCTCGCCACGCGCCAGCGCAGGCTTCAAAATGTTGGCGGCATCGCCCTGCCCGCTTGCGCCACCGGCACCAATCAGGCCGTGCGCCTCATCGATGAACAGGATGATCGGCTCGGGCGACCGTTTCACCGCCTCGATCACGCCATGCAGGCGGCGTTCGAACTCGCCTTTGACCCCTGCCCCGGCCTGCAACAGCGTCAGGTCCAGCATCAACAGCCGCACGGGTTTCAGCTTGTCTGGCACCCGGCCCTCGGCGATTTCCAACGCAAGCGCTTCCGCCACGGCGGTCTTGCCGACGCCTGCCTCGCCCACGAGAATGGGATTGTTCTGGCGGCGGCGCAGCAGAATATCGATCATCTGCCGCAATTCCATGTCGCGACCGATCACCGGATCGATGCGGCCCGCGCGCGCATCGGCGGTCAGGTCATGGGTATAGGCTCGCAAGGCGTCGTCACCCGAAGCGGAGCCCGGCTGGGCGGCGGTTGCGGACATGTCCGGCGATGCGTCACCGCCCTTTTCCGCAAGGGCATTGAGTGCCGCACGGTCAATCTGCTTCAGTGAGGGAAACAGACCGCGCGTGGTGGCGCGCAGGCCCGGCTCCTCATTCATGGCGTTCAGCAGATCGGCAAGGCCGATGCTGCGGCGTCCGGCCTGCAAGGAGGCCAGCACCCAGGCTTCCTGCCCCAGAGTCAGAATGTTCTGCGAAAGCGACAAACCTTCCGCACCGGTCACAGCCACATCCTCCAGCGCGCGCTCCACCTCCCGCTGCAAAGCGGCAACCGGCAAGCCAATCTCGGCAAAAATGTTCTGGAATGACGCGGCTGCGAGGATTGCGCTTAAGAAATGAGAAAGATCCACCTGCCCGTGACCCCGCCTTGCAGCCAGCTGGGCGGCTTGCTCAAGCGCGACACGTAAATCAGGCTCAAACGCTGCGACCAAGCGATTGAGGTCAATCTGCGACATGCAGGGGGCCTCCCACAACGAGCTCCAAGTTCAGTCACGAGGAACAACTAAGGCGATCAGGATGAAGTGTCCAGATGTCTGTTAAATTTTTTTAAGATACACGAAGATGACAGACCATCACAATTGTGGCGGAGTTGACCACCGGTTGACAAAGCTATCAGCAAGTTTCACAATTGATAACTAGCGTATATTAGCGTTTCATAGAGCTTCAGGACTTATCGTGGGCATAGTCGAGCTAACCAATCCGATAGAAAAAGCCGGTCCATGCGGCAACAATATTCGCGTGGATGCAGATTATCGCGAGCTATACTACCGCATTAAAGACGCAAGAAACCAAGCAAGAGCGGAAGAAAGAAATGTAACGCCGGACGAAACTGCTAAAGCTTCCCAAGAGTGGAATCTTGTTAGCAATCTAGGGTTGCAGATTGTTTCTTCTGTCAGCAAGGACATCGAAGTATTGGCCTGGCTGGCGGAAGCTCATTTGCGACTTCGCGGCTTTGAGGGTCTTGCAGAGATCTATGGCGCAACCACGTCGCTTTTAAGCAGCTATTGGGATGAAATTCACTCGATAGATGATGACGATATTGAGGAGAAGTTAGCGCCCTTCGCCGGATTGAACGGTTTTGGAACAGAAGGCACGCTGATCCAGCCGCTGAGGCTCGTCTCGTTGATTCCGCAATCAAAATTTGGTGAACACAGCCTCTGGGACTTTCAGCTCGGCCTGCGCACCCAGGAGGCGGACCGGCGCGAGGCGATCCACAAGGCGGCGACGGAAGCCGGTGTGGCCGCCATGACCGCAAGACTCTCGGAGGTCAACCGCTGCCTGGAGGCGTTCAACGCGTTCAACGCGCTTTTGACGGAAAAGCTGGGGCAAAACGCGCCGCCAAGCTCCAATATCCGCAATGTGCTCATGGAAATTGCCGCCGCAATGCGCAGCCTCGGCGGCCGTGACGAGGCGGAAATCGCAGCGCAGCCGGTCGCTGAACCGGGAGAGGCAGCGCCCGCTCCCGTAGCGCCGGCGGCCGTGGCGCCGGTCTCTCCGGAGGGAATCGCATCGCGTGAAGATGCGTTTGAAACTCTTCTCAATGTCGCGCGTTACTTCCGGCGAACGGAGCCGCATTCACCGATTTCTCTGGCCATCGAGACGTTGGTGCGGCGCGGGCGCATGGATTTTTCAGAACTGCTGGCGGAACTCCTGCCGGAACCGCAGGCAAGACAGGCCGTTCTTATTGCAGCGGGCATCAAGCCCGCGCGGGAAAACGGAAATTAAAAACGCCCGGCGGCTTCGGCCACCGGGCTTTCGCGCATGTCCGGGGCAAGAGGATCTTGCAACCGGACGGGCGACTTCAAAGGGTTTTACGCATTTCCCGAGGCGGAAATGCTGAAGGGGCTATAAGGAGGTTTTTGATATGCCAAGCGTTCATGAAAAGCTGGAGCGGGTGCGCAAGCCCCGGGTTCATATCAAGTACGAGGTGGAAACCGAAGGCGCGATGGTGGTGAAGGAACTGCCCTTCGTCGTCGGTGTGCTGGGGGATTTTTCCGGCGATCCCACCCAGCCGCTGAAACCGTTCGGCGAGCGGAAATTCGTACAGATCGACCGTGACAATTTCGATGACGTCATGCGCCGCATGGCGCCCGGCCTGCGGTTCGCCGTGCCGAACACGCTGCAGAATGACGGCACCGATCTCGCCGTCGAACTGAAGTTCGAAAGCATGCAGGATTTCGAGCCTGGGGCGATCGTTGAGCAGGTACCGGCGCTGAAGGCGCTTCTGGATGCGCGCAACGAGCTGCGCGACCTGTTGAGCAAGGCCGACCGCTCGGAAGACCTGGAGCGCATGCTGGAAGACATCCTGCAAAACAAGGGCGATCTTTCCAAGCTCGTCGGCGAATTGCAGGCGAAGAAAGCGCCTGAGGCCTGAACTTAACCCTTTTCCATTTTCGACGGCAGCGACCCAAGAGCCGGTCGCGCCTCCTGAAGGATCAAGATCATGACCGCAGAAAGTCTGCTGAAAACCGATCAGGCGACAGAAACCCAGGAGGCGGCAAGCCTTCTGGACAAGGTCGTCGCCGCCACCCGCCAGACCGAGCCGGACCGGGCACAAAACCTCATCCGCACGCTGACGGATCAGGCGCTGAAGGGCACGGTGAAATACGACCGTAACCTGACGGTGACATTGAACAACGCCATCGCCGAACTGGACAAGGCCATTTCCACCCAGCTTTCCGCCATCATGCAGGCGGAAAAATTCACCAAGCTGGAAGGCAGCTGGCGTGGCCTGCATTACCTGGCCAAGAATTCCGAAACCAGCGTCAACCTGAAGATCCGGGTGCTGAACGCTTCGAAGCGCGAACTGTCCAAGGATCTCGCCAAGGCGGTGGAATTCGACCAGTCGCGCCTGTTCAAGTCGATCTATGAAGACGAATTCGGCACCCCGGGCGGCGAGCCCATGGGCGCGATCATCGGCGATTTCGAATTCGACAACAGTTTCGAGGATGTGCAGCTGCTGCAAGGCATTTCCTCGATTGCGGCGGCCTCCTTCGCACCCTTCATCTCGGCAGCCAGCCCCCGCATGTTCGGCTTCGAGGACTTCCGCGAACTGTCGCGCCCCCGCGATCTCGAGAAGATTTTCGAAACGGTGGAATATGCCAAGTGGCGCAGCTTCCGCGAAAGCGATGATTCGCGCTTCGTGACGCTGGCCCTGCCGCGCGTGCTGGCCCGCATGCCCTATGGGCCGAAGACCAATCCCATCGACGAATTCGCCTTCGATGAGACCAGCGGGTCGATGACAGGCGAACTGCCGCACGACAACTACTGCTGGATGAACGCCGCCTATGTCATGGGCACGCGGCTCACCGACGCCTTTGCCCGCTCCGGCTGGTGCACGGCCATTCGCGGCGCGGAAAATGGCGGCAAGGTGGAAAACCTGCCGATGCATGTGTTTGCCAGCGATGATGGCGATCTCGATCTGAAATGCCCCACGGAAGTCGGCATCACCGACCGTCGCGATGCCGAACTCGGCAAGCTCGGCTTCCTGCCGCTCTGCCATTACAAGAACACCGATTACGCCGTGTTCTTCGGGGCGCAGACCACGCACAAGCCGAAGATCTATGACAAGCCGGAAGCGACCGCCAATGCCGCCGTCTCCGCCCGCCTGCCTTACATGATGGCGACCTCGCGTTTTGCCCATTATCTCAAGGTCATGGGCCGCGACAAGATCGGCTCCTTCATGGAAGCAAGCGATTGCGAAGTCTGGCTGAACCGCTGGATCTCCGGCTATGTCAACGCCAATGACGACGCAGGCGAGGAATCGCGCGCCAAATATCCGCTGCGCGACGCCAAGGTGACCGTGCAGGAAATCCCCGGCAAGCCGGGTTCCTACAATGCAGTGGCCTGGATGCGCCCCTGGCTGCAGATGGAAGAACTCACCACCTCGCTGCGCATGGTCGCCCGCATTCCCTCCAAAAACTGAAGCTTGAATTCCGGCGGCGGCCCATAACCGCCGCCGGGCCTGTTCGTTCCGTTGCTGCAATCCATTGGGGGGTATTGTGAGCTTATCGCCAAGGGCCTTGGCGGATCAGGTGATCAGCCTGATCGACGAGGCCTTGAATCGTCAGGTCAATGCCATTCTGCACCACCCGGAATTCCAGGCCATGGAATCCCGATGGCTGGGGCTTGCCATGCTGGTGCGGGAAGCGGCCCGCAGCAGCGAGGTGAAGATCAAGCTCCTGCCTGTCAGTTGGAAAGAGCTTGGCCGCAGCATGGAGCGCGCCACCGATTTCGATCAGAGCCACCTGTTCGAACTGGTCTATAACCGCGAATTCGGCATGCCGGGCGGTGAACCCTTCGGCCTGCTGGTGGGCGATTACGAGATTTCCCCGACACCGAAGGACCAGACCGATTCCATCGGCGCGCTCACCCATGTCGCCATGGTGGCCGCCGCCGCCTTCTGCCCCTTCGTTGCCGGGGCCGCCGCCGAAACGGTTGGGCTTGAAAGCTTTCAGGAGCTTGCCCGCGTCCATGATTTTTCCTGGCTGCAGCAGGACAAGAACCGGCTGCGCTGGAACAGCCTGCGCGGGCGGGAAGATACCCGCTTTCTCGGCCTTGTGGCGCCGCGCATTCTCATGCGCCCGCCCTACCGGCCTTTCAGCCGCCGCAGGCAGGATGGCTTTCCCTTCCGCGAGACCGTGGCCGAAACGGGTGACAGCCTGCTCTGGGGCAATGGCGCCTTTGCCTTTGCGGCCATCACCATCCGCACCTTCATCGAATCCGGCTGGTTTGCCGATATGCGCGGCGTAACCCAGAACGAGGTGGATGGCGGGCTGGTGGCCCCCTGGCAATTGCCGGGGCTGGATCTTGGCGTGGAAAGCGAAGGCCTGTCGGCCCAGCCGCCGGTGGAGGTGCGCCTGACGCGCGGACAGGAATTGCAGTTTTCCGATCTCGGCATCGTGCCGATCGCCACCACCTATCTGTCATCCTCGGCGATTTTCAATGCCAACCAGTCGCTGCATGCGCCGCCGCATTATCCGACGGAAACGGCAAGGCAGAATGCGCGGCTGGCCGCCATGCTGCAATATGTGCTCTGCGCCTCGCGCTTTTCGCATTATCTCAAGGTCATCATGCGCGATCACATCGGGCAATTGTCCACCGCCTCGGCCATCCAGCGCAAGCTGGAAGACTGGCTCTCCGGCTACACGCTCGGCAATGACGATGCGGAGGTTTCTCTCAGAACCCGCTATCCGCTGCGCTCCGCGGGCATCACCGTTTTCGAAATTCCCGGCAAGCCCGGTTCCTTTTCCTGCACCGTGCGGCTTCAGCCGCATTTCCAGCTGGATGACGTTTCCACCAGCTTCCACCTCATCGCCGAGACCTCGCCTGCTGCCATCGGCATGACCACCCCCGCCGAACAGAGAAGGATTTCCGCATGAGCCTCGATAACCGCATGATCATGGACCTCCTTGCTGAAGACGCGCTTGCCCCGGCTCTGGACGAGGCCCGCGCTGCCGTGAAGACAAAGCCCGCCGACAAGGCGCTGCGCCATCTCTATATCGACCTGCTGGTGCTCTCCGGCGATTATGAGCGCGCCGATGCCCAATGCGATGTGGCGGCCCGCTTCGAGGCGACCGACGGTCTCGGCTACGCGCTGCTGCGCCGGGAAATCCGCGCCATGGCCGCCCGCGCCGACTGGTACGACAAGGGCGCCATGCCAAGCTTTCCCGGCGGCCCCGGCCCGCTGGATGAAATAGCGCTGAAGCTTGGGCTTGCCGTCCGCGAACAGTCCCATGGCGAAGCCGCCAGCCTGGTGCGGCAGTTGGACGAGGCGCGCGGCGAGCGGCCCATGAACTGGAATGGCGCTGCCATTTCCGATCTTCGCGATCTCGATGACCGCCTGCCGCATGCGCTGGAAGTGCTGACCAATGGCGGCGCCTATCTCTGGGTGGATATCGCCCGCATCGAAAGCCTGGTGCTGCAGCCCATCGCCCGCGCTCGCGATCTCGCCTTCCGCCGGGCGGAACTGACGCTTGCCGGCGGAGCCAGCGCCTCCGTGCTGCTGCCGGCCATTTATCCCGGCATTTACGAGGATTCAGCCCTGGCATTGGGGCGGCAGACCGAATGGGTGGAGCTGGCGGAGGGGCTTACCATCGGGCGCGGCCAGCGGTCGCTGTTCAACGGCGATGACATGGTCAGCCTGCACGAACTGGAAAGTCTGGAAGCCGTTCAGGACAAGGCGGAAAGGCAGGCTGCCCGTGGCTGATCCGCTGGACCGCTACCGCCCGAGCGAGCGCCTGCTCAACCGCTCGATCCTAGACCGGCTGCTGGATGACATGCCGGATATGGAGACCGATCCGCTGCTGTCGCTGACCGAACAGGTGCGCGAGATGCGGGAGGTGATCCGCCGCGATCTCGAAGCGCTGCTGAATACGCGCCGCCCGACGCAGGCGCCGCCGGACGGGCTTGCCGAATTGAAGGATGCGCTGGTCTCCTACGGGGTCGATGGCATGCTGTCTGCAAGTCTTGTTACCGACCAGTCGAAAATCCGCCTGGCGCGGCTGATGGAGCGGCGTATCGCGCTGTTTGAAAGCAGGCTGAGCGATGTGCGGGTGACGATTCTGAAGCCGCGCATGGAGGGTGACCGGGCGCTGCGCATGCGCATCGAGGGCATGTTCCGCCTGCAGGAAGGCATGCCACCGATCAGCTTCGAATCCCGCATCGATCCGGCCACCCAATCCTTCGTACTGGAGGGCGCCAATGGCTGACAGCTTTCTGGACCGCTATAATGACGAGCTTTTCGCGCTGCGCCGCCGCGCCGAAAAATTCGCCAGCGCCTTTCCCAAGATTGCCGGGCGCCTGCGCCTGACCGGCGATGTGGCGGACGATCCGCATGTGGAACGGCTGATCCAGAGCTTTGCCTATTCTGCCGCCCGCATCCGCCAGAAGCTGGATGACGAGTTTCCCGAGCTGACCGACAGCCTTCTGGAAACGCTCTATCCGCATTATCTCGCCCCTGTACCCTCGATGAGCATCGTGCGCTTCGAGCCGAGCCCGATGCTGACCAATGTACAGCGCCTGCCGCGCCTCAGCGACATCACCAGCGAGGCGGTGGGCGGCGAGGAATGCCATTTCCGCACCACACAGGATGTGGATGTCGCGCCGCTGAAGATTGCCGCCGCCACGTTGTCCGGCCTGCCGATCGAAGCCCCGCCCGCGCCTTTCCAGGGGGCAGCGGGCTGCCTGAAACTCTCGCTCAGAACCACCGCGCCGAGGGGGCTCAGCTTTCCGGAAATCGGGCTTGGCAAGCTGTCGCTGTTCATTGCGTCCCCCTGGCAGCAGGCAACGGCGCTGTTCGAGCTTCTGGCCAATCACTGCCTCGGCATGGCGCTTGCCCGCCATGCGGAAGACCGGGAGGCGGTATTCCTGCCCGCCAGTCATCTCAGCCCCACCGGCTTTTCGGCGGATGAAGCCATGCTGCCCACGCCCGTCAGCAGCTTTACCGGCTATCGGCTGCTCACCGAATTTTTCGCCCTGCCGCAGAAATTCCTGTTTCTGACCATTGACGGCCTCAACCGCTGGCAGGGCGGCGATTGCGAGCTTTACATCTATCTCGACAGCAGCGACGCGCGGCTGGAACGGCTGATCTCGGCGCAGGATTTCGCGCTCAACGCCACGCCCATCGTCAATCTCTTCCTTCAATCCTCCGAGCCGCTGAAGCTCGATGGCAGCCGCACGGAATATCGCCTGCTGCCCGATAGCCGCCGCCAGCGGGCGCGCGAGGTCTATTGCGTCGAGGAAGTACGGCTTGCCAATCGCCAGGGCGAGGAATGGCGCGCCGAGCCGTTTTTCGGCCGCACCCAGCGTGGCGGCAACCAGGAAATCTACTGGCAGATCAACCGCCGCTTCGATGAGGACGAGACCTCCGATACCGATATCGCCTTTATCGACCGCAAGCGCGGACCGCTGGGACCGACCGACATCACCGCCAGCGTCGATACGCTCTGCCTCAACCGCGATCTCGCCGAGCAATTGCCCTTCGGCGGCGGCCATCCGCATCTCGATCTCGTCAAAAGCAGCGATGGCATTGCCACGGTACAGGCGCTGATCCCGCCCACACCAACGCTGCGCATGAACGAGAAGGATGCAAGGCAATGGCGCCTGGTCTCGCATCTGATCTTCAACCACCTGTCGCTCTTCGACAATGGCGGGGCGGCGCTCAAGGATATTCTCACCCTTTACGCCTTCCGCGATGCCCCGGAAACGCGGCAATTGATCGACGCGATCAGCCGGGTGGAGGCGAAGAACACGTTGGCGCGGCTGGGGCCTGCCATGGTGCCGGGCACGGATGTGACCATCGAATTCGACCCCGCGCTGATCGACCGGGCCGCGGCCTTCGTCTTTGGCGCGGTGCTCAACCACTTCTTCGGGCTTTATACCTCGGTCAACAGCTTTACCCGGCTGACGATCGCGCTGCGCGGCCAGTCGCAACCCATTATCCGCTGGCCCGCCCGCGCCGCAGACCGGCCCCTGGTGTGAGGCCCCTTCCATGAACATGCAGATGAAAACAGACCAGGACCCGATTTCAGCCCTTCTGGAGCGCGACCCCGGCGCCTTCGAACCCACGACCGCCTTTCGCGTCGCCCAGCATCTGTCCGGCGGACGCGAGCTGGAGATTGCCCCGCATCTCGGCATTGCCCCGACGCCACTTGCCGTCAGCGGTTTTCGCCGCAAACTGCAAAGCAACCGGCTAAAGACGGTGTTTGCCGCCCTTGTCGGCCCGCTCGGCGCGCTGCCGCCGCAGTATAACGACCTGCTGCTGAAGCAGGAGCGCAGCCGGGCGCGGGCTTTTTCCAGCTTTCTGGCGCTGTTTTCCGCCCGCTTTGCCGAACTCTTCGTCGCGGCAAACGAGAAATACCGGCTGGCGCGCCGCCTGCGCTGGTCGCCGCGCGAGGCAACGGGCTTTCGCACCGCGATTTTGTCGCTGGCCGGTTTCGGCACCGCCCAACTCGTGGAAAAGGCAGGCGTGCCGGAAGACGTGCTGCTGCGCTTTGCCGGTTTCTTTGCCGACCGCACCCGCAATGGCGCAAACCTTGCCGCCATGCTGCAAAGCTTTACCGGGCTTGCGGTCCAGATCGAGCAGTTCCGCCCGCGCTGGGTGAGTATTCCGCCGGAAGAACTGAGCCAGTTGGGCGCCCGCAACGCCCCGCGCCTCGGCGTCAGCGCCATGGCGGGCAGCGCCGTGCAGGATCTGGCGGGGGGCCTGCGCATCGTGCTCGGCCCGGTCACCTATCAGGACTATCTGAGCCTTTCGCCCGGAAGCCGCAGATTGCGGGAAATCTTTGCTCTCAGCCGCGCCTTTCTCGGCAATGGCTATGACATCGACGTGCAGGTGGTGCTGGCGCGCGATCATATCCCGTTCTGCCAGCTTGGCGCGCCGGACATGCCCGCCCGTCTCGGCTGGAACAGCTGGGCGCGCAGCGCGCCTGCACAGGAAGACAGCCGCGACGCCATCGTGACGGAAGCGCAAGGCCTTCGCGCCTCGCCGCTGGAGGTGACGGCATGAGGCTGGAACTGAAAGCGGAAGGCAATAGCCGGCAGATCTGGGTGCTGGAACATGGCAAGCGCAGCATTGGCCGCTCGCGCGAGTGCGACTGGCAGATCGAGGATGCCGAGCGCCGCGTTTCCAAGCTGCATTGCACCATCAGCCGCGATGCCAAAGGCTTCATACTCACCGACCAGAGCGCCAATGGCACGCTGGTCAATGGCAAGCTTTTGCTGGAGGGCGACAGCCTTCGCCTTGACGATGGCGCCACCATCGATATTCGCGGCCACCGTTTCCGGGTGCGCGTGAGTGGCGAGGCCGACCGCCCCGCCGCCGATCCCGATCCGGGACTGGCGCTGAGCGACGAAAACCTGACGATCTCCGCCATTCTCTCCGACATCGCCCCCGGCGGGCGGGTGGCCAAGGGCATTCTGGGCGAGCGCGGCGGCGATGAGCCCTGGCTGGCGGACGAGACGAAGCCCAAGGGCAAGAGCCTGTCGCGCCACGTCGATATCGGCTGGTCCGGCCCGCCGGAGATTAAGGGCGGCTCGGTGGTCCTGCCGGAAGACTGGTTCAAGGAAGACCTTGCCCCGACCAAGGGAGATGACGAGACCGAGGCGCGGGAAGAGCCGCGTCTCAGCTTTCAGGAGGTGGTCAGCGAAGCCCATGTCTTCGAGCATCGCGATGCCCGCCGTACCGCCGTGACCGTGCAGCCTCTGCGCCGTCGCGACGGGGCCGACGAGCATGATTTCGACGCCGTCTTTGCCGATGGACCGCGGGAAGAGCCCCCGGAGCCGCCGCCTGCAGCCACCAGCCGTTTTCCCGAGCGGCTGGCCGAGCAGGTGAGCGAAATGGAAGAGCTGCTGGCCGATTGTTTCGGCCTGCTCGACCTGCCATCCCCTGCCAATGCAGGTGTTCGCGGTCATGGCGAGGCCGCCCTGCTTTCCCGCCTTGCTTCGCTGACGGAGGCCCAGCGCAGCTTCAATGCCATGCTGGAGCAGGCGCTGCGCGAAGCCACGCAAAGGCTCGATCCGCGCCTTCTCGAAGCCCGTGTCGATGCGGCGGAAAACCGCCTCAGCCTCATCGGCAGACGCAATTACTGGACTGCATACAAAAAGGAATTTGAAGCGGAAGAGAGACTTCTCTCCTTCCGGGATTTTCTGCGCCGGGCCGCGACGGGTGAGGAACCCTCCCCCGCACCGGTTGACGGCGCAACGCCATCCATAGGGGGTATCCACTCGCATGAGACATGAAAATCGCGTTGCCTGGAGTGAAGGCATGTTCCTTCGCGTGCAACATTTTCAGCAATCGGATCGCTGGACGGAAAGGCTGGTGCGCTCCATCGCCCGTGGCATCGCCGCCTATCCCTGGGGTCTGGCGGAAATCGGCATCGACCGCTCGGCGCTCGCCATCGGTCAGTTCGCGCTGTCCAATCTGCGCGGTATCCTGCCGGATGGTACGCCCTTCGACGCCCCGGAAGACACCGACCTGCCGCCGCCGCTGGATCTGGATGAAAGCGTCAAGAACGCCACCATCTATCTGGCGCTGCCCGCCCGCCAGCCGGGGCGCGCGGACATGGCTTTCAATGGGGCTTTCAATGGGAGCGCCAACGGGGCCGCAGGCCTGAACGGCGTGCGCATCATCGCCTCGCCCTACGAGGCCCCCGACGCCAATGTCGAAACCGATTTCATGGCCCCCATCGATGTCGGGCGGCTCAACATGAAGTTTCTGAAGACGGGCGACGATCTTGCCGGGTACGAGCTTCTTGGCCTTGCCCGCGTCATCGAGGTGCGCTCCGACCGTGCCGTCGTTCTCGACCCGGATTTCATTCCGCCAAGCCTCAACTGCACCGCCTCCTCCCGCCTCAATGAGCTCTTGACGGAACTGCTCGGCATCGTTCGTCACCGGGCGGAAGCCATTGCCGAGCGCATTGGCGACCCCACCGTGCGCGGCACGGCGGAAGTGGGCGATTATTTTCTGCTGCAAATTCTCAACCGCGCCGATCCGCTGCTGAAACACGTTCTGTCCAACGCCACGCGGCTGCACCCCATGGTGTTTTACGAGCACTGCATCCAACTTGCGGGAGAGCTTGCCACCTTCACCATGGACAGGAAAAGGGCCAGCGATTTTCCCGCCTACCGCCATGACGATCTGAAGGCCACCTTTTCCGCCGTCTTCGACGATCTGCGCACCTCGCTCTCCGCCGTGCTGGAACAGGCAGCCATCGCCATCGAGCTTGTGGAGCGCCGCCACGGCGTGCGCGTCGGCACCATCAACGACCGCAGCCTGTTCCGCGAGGCGGGCTTCGTGCTGGCGGTCAGGGCGGAGCTTCCCGCCGAGGATATTCGCCGCAAATTGCCGGCGCAGATCAAGGTCGGACCGGTGGAGCGCATCGCCGAACTGGTCAATGTGGCGCTGCCCGGCATTCCGGTGCGGCCGCTGCCGGTGCTGCCGCGCCAGCTGCCCTACCGGGCAGGCACGCTCTATTTCGAGCTGGATACGAAATCGCCGCTGTGGAAGCAGCTCGAAAGCTCCGGCGCCATTGCCATTCACCTCGCCGGGGAGTTCCCCGGTCTTGAAATGGAGCTCTGGGGGCTTCGCGAATGAACAAGGATATTCCATCCTCTCCCTCGGCCTGGCAGGATCTTCCCACCATCGTCGAGGTTACCGAGGAAAAGCGGGTTCAGGACGAGAAATCCCGCAATATCTCGGAGCTGCTCGATACCGCAGCCGAGGCGCCCGTCGCCACGGAAGGGGGTGCTGCCCTGCCGGTGGCGCGGCTGCTGGAAACCTTCCGGTTCGGCGGGGCCGACGTGCCCGTCATCGTGCGCTCCGCAGCGCCGCTGCTCAATCTTGCGCATGCGCTGCGCTACAACGCCGGCCAGCCGGATATTGCCGAGCTGCGCCGCGCCGCCATCGAGGCGGTGAACGCCTATGAGCGTGATCTCGCCGCCGCTCGCATCAGCCCGGAACGGGCGCGGGCCGCCCATTATGTCATCTGCGCCACCGTGGATGACGTGGTGCTGTCAAAGCCCTGGGGCGTGCGCGCCGGATGGGCGCGCTCCGGCCTGGTCTCCACCTTCCATAATGACGTGACAGGCGGCGACCGGGTTTTCGACATTCTCGACCATTTCCACCAGTCGCCGGGCGCCAACAAGGATCTGCTGCTGCTGATCTATCTCTGCCTGTCGCTGGCCTTCGAGGGCCGCACGCGCGTGTCCTCGCGCGGGGCTCTGGAATTGTCGCGCATCCGCGACAGCCTCTACAAGACGCTGCTTGGCCAATACGGCGTGTTCGAGCGCGAGCTTTCGCCGCACTGGCAGGGGGTCAATGCCCGCCACAAGCCGTTGCGCACCATGGCCGCGCTGTGGACGCTGCTGTCGCTGGTGGCGCTGGCCTTCGCGCTCGGCTACCTCTTTTTCACGCTGACACTGAACGACAGTTCCGACCGCACCTTCCAGAGGCTGGCCGCGCTTGAGCCGCGTCAGACGCCGAGCGTGCTGATTGCAGCACCGCCTGCCCCGCCGCCGGAAGAACCAAAGCCGCCGGTGAAGGCAGAGGAGCCGCCGCCCCCGCCGCCACCGGCCACGCCGCCACCGCCCAGCCGCCTGCAGAACCTTCTGACCTTCCTCCAGCCGGAGGTGGAAAAGAAACTGGTGACGCTTTCCGACGCCAATGGGCGGCTGCGCGTGCGCATCAACAATTCCGGCCTGTTCGATGTCGGCAGTGCCGATGTGAAGGAACAGTTCCGCGATCTGCTGCAACGGATCGGCGGGGCGCTTGCGGCGGATAATTTCCGCGCCGTGGTCATCGGCTATACCGACAACGTGCCGATCAAGACCGTACAGTTTCCCTCCAACTGGCACCTGTCGGAGGCCCGCGCCAAGGCGGTGGGCGATCTTCTTGCCGCCTATACCGGACCGGAGGCCATTTTGACTGAAGGCCGCGCCGACAGCGACCCCATTGCCGACAATTCGACCCCAGAAGGCCGCGAAAAGAACCGACGGACGGAAATTCTCGTGCTGACCAATCCCGATGAAAAACTGAATGACGCGGGCATTCTCGCCCCGCCGGTTCAGGCCACCCCGCAGGCCGGAGGCGGCCAATGATCAATCCGCTCAGCTGGTTCTACTCCATCCGCTCCTATGTCGATTCCTATGCGGGGATCGTCGGGCGGCGCTTCATTTCACTGATCTGGGTGATCGCACTCGCCGTCGTCATCTGGTTCTACGGCTATCTGCTGGCCTTCGGCACCTTCAAGCCCTTTGCCAGCGTCCCGGCCCGCATCTGGGCCATCATCGCCCTCTTCGCCGTCTGGGCCATCTATATGGCCGTCACCCTGATCCGCGCCCGCAAGCAGGATCAGGAACTGGTCGACAGCATCGAGCAGCAGGCGCTGGCCACCCGTCAGGCGGAAGTCGGCGAAATCGAAAATCGCCTCAAGGAAGCGCTGGCGCTTTTGAAGCGCATCACCCGAAAGCGGTTCGGCTATATCTACGACCTGCCCTGGTATGTGATCTTCGGCGCGCCGGGTTCGGGCAAGACCACGGCGCTCACCAATTCCGGCCTGCAATTTCCGCTGGGCGATGCGCTGGGCACCGAGGCGGTCAAGGGCATTGGCGGCACGCGCAACTGCAATTGGTGGTTCGCCGACGAGGCGATCCTGATCGATACCGCCGGCCGCTACACCACGCAGGACGATCTGGACGGCTCCTCCAAGGCGGGCTGGGACGGTTTTCTCAACCTCATCCGCCGCTATCGCCGCGCTCAGCCGGTGAATGGCGCACTGGTGACGCTGTCCATCGGCGATCTGATGACACGCGACCCGGAAGCCCAGCGCGAGGAATTGCGTGCCATCCGCAAGCGGCTTGCCGAGCTGGACGAGCAGCTCGGCGCGCGCGTACCGGTCTATCTTTTGTTGACCAAGGCCGACCTGCTCACCGGCTTCGTTGAGTTTTTCGAAGGCTTCAACAAGAGCGATCGCGAGCAGGTCTGGGGCATGACCTTTTCGCTGGAAGACAGCGACAAGGCCGCCGATCTGCCGCAGCGTTTCGCGGAAGAATTCGCGCTTCTGCAACAGCGCGTCGATGCCATGCTGATCGAGCGGCTGCAACAGGAGCAGAATGCCGAAATCCGGGGGCGCATCTTCCGCTTTCCGGCAGAGCTTGCAGCCCTTCAGGAAAGGCTGAACGAGGCGGTGACGGAGCTTGCCTCCGGCTCGGCGCTGATCGAAGCGCCCTTCATTCGCGGCTTCTATTTCGTCTCCGCCACCCAGCCGGACGAGGCGCTTTCGGCAAGCCCCGCCAAGCGCAGCCGCCGCAGCTACTTCCTGCCGCGGCTGTTCAAGCAGGTGATCTTCAACGAGGCCGCCCTGGTGGCCCGCGACAAGCGCCTGTCACGCCGCCAGCTCATTCTGCGCCGGGTCTCCTATGGTGTGGCGGTGGCGGTGCTGGCGCTGGTGTTTTCCGGCTGGACGCTGACCTTCATCCAGAACCGGCAGGCGCTGGCCGAGGCCGATGAGCGGCTGAACGCCTATGACAAGCTCATCCAGGGCGTCGGCGTGCGCGATGTCAACGATGCCGATTTCCTGCGCATCCTTCCTGCCCTCGATAATCTGCGCGCCGTGCCGCAAGGATTTGGCGAGGGGCGTCTGTGGATCGCAAGCTTCGGCCTCAACCAGTCCAGCAAGATCGAAAGCCGCCAGCGCGATGCCTATCAGCGGGCGCTGAACGGGCTGCTTTTGCCGCGCATGCTGGTGCAGTTGCAAAAGGACCTGACGGACGAGAAGGACGTGACCCGCGCCTTCAACGGCCTGAAGCTCTATGCCATGCTGGGCGGGCTTGGCCGTCTCGATCCGGATTTCGTCTCCTATCAGGCCGAGCAGATGTTCAACCGGCTCTATCCCGGCGAAGGCCGGGCCGTGGCCCGGCGGGCGCTGATTGCCCATGCCCGCGCCATGGCGGGCGGCGCCCTGCCGCCGATTGAAATCGACCGCAGCCTGATGGCCAAGGCCCGCGACATCATTCGCGACCAGACGGTGGCCGAACGTGCCTATGACATTCTGGCCGGGTCCCGCGCTGCCCGCAGTGCTGCCCCCTGGACACCCTCTGCCGCCTTCGGTCCGCTGGCCGACAAGGCGTTCGAGCGCAAATCCGGCGCGCCGCTCACGGAAGGCGTGGAAGGTCTCTTCACCGCTACCGGCTACCGGCAGGTGGTGCTGCCGAAAATCGCCGATGCGGCCCGCGAGGCCCTTCAGGAAGAATGGGTGCGCGGCTCTCCGGCAGCGCTGCGCGGCCAGACCCTGGAAAGCGTTTCGCAGGCAGCGCTCCAGATCTATTTCGACCGCTTCGAACAGCGCTGGGCCAGCGTGCTCAGCGACATCACCGTGAAGCCCTCGCAAAGCCTCGGCGATGCGGCGGAAACCTCGCGTATCCTCGCCAATGAGCGCAACATCATCGGCCAGGCGGCCCGCTCCATCGCCGAGGCCACCGATCTGAGGCCGAAGGGCGATGTCAGCGGCGTCGCCACCCTCGTCTCCTCGGCCAGCGGCGACACGGTGGCCGCCATGCTCGCCACCTCCATGGAAGCGCCGGACCCCTATGGCAAGCTCAGGGATGCGCTTCAGCCCCCGGCGGAGAGCGAGAAATCGGCCACCGACGGCAAGAAGCCGGTCTCGCAGGTGGATGCCATTCTGCCACGCATCGACACGCTGCATGACCAGCTGGCGCGCTCGGCCACGTCCTCGGCGGAGGTCGCCAAGGTGTTCGATGTCGACGGGCAATTGACCAAGGCCAATCAGGACCTGTTGCAGGATGCCCGCCGCCTGCCCGCACCGCTGGACACATGGGTGGCGGGGCTTGCCGCCGATATCGGCTCGCTGGCGGTCAAATCCGCCCGCAGCCGCATAGCCGATCTCTGGTCGGCGGAAGGGGCAAGCCTGTGCAGCTCCATCGTCACCGGCCGCTATCCTTTCGACCGCAGTTCGAACCGCGACGTGGCGATGAATGATTTCATCCGCCTCTTCGGTCCGAAGGGCCTGTTCCGCAGCTTCTTCGACCAGCGGCTTGCGCCCTTTGTCGATCAGGCCGCCTCGCCCTGGGGCTGGAAGGGAACATTCGGCGCCGCGGGCATTCCCAGCGACGCCATCGCCTCTTTCGAAAAGGCCGACCAGATCACCCGGGCCTTCTTCCCCAATGGCAGCGAAACCCCGGCCATTACCCTGAACGTCAAGCCGGTCTCGCTATCGGACCAGGCCAATGCGGTCATGCTGGAAATCGAGGGCGAGCGCGTCGTCTATTTCCACGGGCCGATCCAGGCGAAATCCATCACCTGGCCGTCACGGCAGGCGGCCAATATGTCGCGCATTGCCTTCCAGCCGGGCGGCTGGCAGCAGGCCAAGACGGAAAATGGCGACTGGTCGCCCTTCCGCCTCTTTGATGACGCAGAGATCAGCAATGAGGCCAGCGACACATTCCGCCTGCGTTTTGCCACCGGTGGCCAGACGGCGGAATTCGAGGTGCAGTTCGGCTCGGTGCTCAATCCCTTCCGCCTGAAGGCGCTGGCGGATTTCAGCTGCCCGGCGCAGTTTTGAGGAGACGCCATGGCCCCCCGTCCCCAGCCCAGCGTGAAGATGACCCCCATAGACCGGATCGGCTTTTTCGGGAAATTGCCGAGCCATGGCGATTTCATCTCCGACGGGCTGGAACGGGAGACGATCGAAGCGCTGGACCGCTGGTGCCGCGAGGGTCTGCATGCATGCGAAATGGCTTTCGGGGCGGGCTGGGAAAAGCTGTTCGCAGCCTCCCCGCCCTGGCGCTTCATCGTGGAAAAGGGCATCTGGGGACGGGCCGCCTTTGCCGGCGTGCTGCTGCCCAGCCATGACCGGGTGGGGCGAAGCTTTCCGCTGATCATCGCCGCCCAGCTCAACCAGTTCGATTACCATCCCCGCACGCTTTATCTCGACCGCAACTGGTTCATTGCCGCCGAAGGGCTGGCGGAAAGCTCGATCACCCGCGATTTCGATCTCGGACGCTTCATCGACAGCCTGAAACGGATGCGCCTGCCCCGCCCGCAGGAGGACGAGGGCCTGACGCCCGCCACCCCCGACCGCTCGGGCCTGTGGTGGTATATCGATCAGGAAACCATGAAGCCGCGGGGCTTGCGGCTTTCCGCGCCGCTGAAGGCGGAGCATTTCCTGAAGCTCTTCCGGGAAGTCTCGCAATCGGCGGAAAAACCGGTGCCGCCGCAACCGGAGCCGACCGTTCAGCCCGCTGAGACCCCGCAACCCAAAGCACCGCTTGCGGTTCAGCCCGCACCGCTTAAAGCACCCGCGCTCGGCTATTCCTATGCCACCCATGCCGGGACACGCTTTTCCATCAATGCCGACGGGCTGTTTCTCTCCGCCGCACCGCCGCTCTTTGCCGTCGCCGATGGCGTTGGCGATCATGGCAGCGCCGAGGCTGCCGCCAAGCTTGCCGCCAACAGCCTAGCCACCATCGGCCCGGTGGAGACGGCAGAAGACATGCTGCATGAAATCAAGGGCAAGCTTGGCAAGGCCAACAGCCTGTTGCTGGCCCGTCCGCCGGGCAACGGCCTGCCACCGCCCGCCGCCAGCATCGTCACCGCCTCGGTGGTGGCGGGACAGATCCTCATCGTCTGGGCCGGCGATGCCCGCGCCTACCTGCTGCGCGATGGCACCATGCGTCCGCTGACCCGCGACCATGTCAGCCTGGGCTTGCAGAAACGTCTTCGGCGCGGGCTGGGGCTTGAGCCGCAATTCCTGCCGGAAAGCCTTATGGAAGCCGCAAAGCCGGGCGATCAACTCTTCCTGTGCAGCTATCCGCTGATCCATCTGCTCGGCGAACGGGCGGTTGCGGAACTGCTGCTGGACCATGCCGGAGACGATCCGGCAGAAGCGCTGATACAGGAAGGATTGATTGCCAATGCCCGTGAAAACATCAGCGCCATCGTCATCCGCCTGAGCGATAGCCATGTCGGTGGATCCCCATAAGCTGATTGCCGAGCGGTTCGCCGCGCTGATGGCTGCGGTGCGCGATCAGGATGGCCATGCCCGCAGCGCCGAGGACCAGCAATTCCTGCTGGACCAGTTGCGCGGGGCGATGGACCGGGCCTCCGACAGGCTCAATCCGGGTCAGTCCGGCCAGATTGCCGGAACCTTCCTTGTCGAGGACACCATCCATACTGGCGCCTGGCACGAGGTGCTGAAACTGCGCCACCGTGATCTCGGCACACTGCACGCGCTGAAAACCCTCAAGCCCGAAGAGGCCCATGCCGTCAGCCGGGCCGAGCTTCTGCGCCGTGAGGCCGAAATCGGCCTCACCCTATCGCATCCCCGGATCGTAACCACCCGCATGCTGTTGCGGCTGAGTGACGGGCGGCCCGCCATTCTTCAGGACTGGGCAGGAGAGCCGCTCACCGCCCTGCCGCGCCCCGATGCCGGGCAATGCCGGGACATCATGACCGCCCTTCTTTCGGCGCTCGCCTATCTACACGGCCTGGGGCTGGTGCATGGCGACATCGCACCCGGCAACCTGCTGCTGGATGAAAAAGGCAATATCCGCCTTGGAGATTTCGGCATTGCGCTCCGGCAAGGGGAAACCCATGCGGTTCTGGGCCTTGCGCAGGCGCGCCCGGCGCTGGTGGCGGCAGACCGGCAGGATGCCGCCCGTCCCGCCCGCGCTGTTCAGGACCTGCACGCTTCAGGCCTGTTGCTTCAGGGGATGCTGGACGGGCTGGAGGATGTGCCGGAAAAGCTAGAGCATTTCCAGGAAAAGTGGGAACCAGTTTTCCGTCCGGAAATGTGTCAATACAAAAAGTTAGAGCGCCGATCTGATTCAATCACATCGAAAAGCGCTCTAACAGCGCTTGCCGAGTGGCTGATTGAGGCACCCGACAGCGCGGAAGACCGCAGCGCGGTGCAGGCGCTGCTGTTGTTATGAGCGATTTATACCAAGGCTCGAAGATGCTTACGCATCCTCGCCTTGAAGTGATTTCGAATATCTCAATCGCGTCAAATGCTTGAGATATTCGAAAGTGGAATCCAAAGAGTCATTTTCAATGACTCTTTGTATCACTGCGCCGAACCGGCCCCCGGCAGCGGAGCGGCTGCGGTATTGGGCACTTTCTGATAGACCGTCAGCAGCTTGGCGGAATCCACCAGACCGGCATTGCTGGCATAGATCACGTCGCCCTTCTGCATCTGGAAGAGCTGCATGAGCATGATGCTGGAAGCATCCTTCATGTTGACGTGGTAGATCACCGGCTTGGCAGTGGTGACCATGGTCACCGGACCCTTGCCGCCGCTGGCGGCCTGCGGCACCTGGATGAGCTGGTTGCGGAAGATGTAGACATTGCGGGCATCGGCGCGGTCGTCCAGCAGTCCGCCTGCACGGCCAACGGCCTGGGCGAGCGTCAGCTTGCCGGGCTCGAACTGGAATTCGCCAGCGCTCTTGAAGGCGCCAAGCGCGGTAAAGCTTGCGGCATCGCCATCCACCATCACCTGATCGCCCGGCAGCAGCACGATATTCTGCTTTTCGTCGTTCATGATACGGTCGAGCGCGGCGCTGGCGCGTTCCTTGCCGCGCACCACCGTCACCATGGCCGCAGGCGGGGCCACGGAGGCGCCGCCGGATTGCGAGATGATGTCGAGAACCTTTTCCTTGCGCGCCGTGAGCGCCACCTTGCCCGGGCTTTTCACCGCACCGCTGACGATGACGGCGCTGGACGGCTTGTCCACCACGGTCACCACCGCCTGCGGATTGACCGAGGACCCCTTGAGACCGGCGACGATGCGGCTTTGCAGGCCTTCCGGCGTGGAATCCGTCACGCGCTGGCGGCCCACGAAAGGCATGGAGACATAGCCGGACTGATCCACCGTGAAGCGGCCGAGATTGAGCGTCTTGCTGTTGGTGGAGGAAAACAGCCCCTCCTCGCCTGTGTCCAGCACGGTGACGTCGATCACGTCGCCGGGGCGCAGGCGCTGCTGGTTATAGGCGCCGCGCAAGGCCGTCAGCCCGGCGTCGTTGGCATGCGGATTGACCGGCTGCGCGGCCGTTACGGCGGGCGCATTGGCCAGTTCGATCACCGGCACGCGCTCATTGCTGTGGGGGAACTTCGCATCGCGGATGCTGCCGGCGCTTGGCCCGTCCGATGGTTTTGCGCAACTGCTCAACAGCGCCACCAGAAGGACCGAAAGAACCTTGCGCATGCCCCAATCTCCGCTCACGAAATGGATCCCACAACCGCCGAAACACATCCCGCGCGGATGCCTGAAATATGGAAAAAGCTCCGACCCTGCCCAAAAGCCAGAAGCACCGAGAATCATTTGAGAAAAATCAATAGCAGGCGCGCCGTGAAGCGCAATGCAAAAGCGACAGCTTGCCGCAAAAACGACATGACAGTTGCCCTTGCGCCACGTTTATGACGCGTTTCGGCCATGCGCCGCGCGGCTCGACGAAGGAACAAGCCCTGCCTCCAAGGGTTAACAGCAAAACCTTGGGAGGATGATCCATGGATGCTCATGCACGCGGCGGTGTTAAGGCCGGTGCCGGGGAAGCCCCGCGCCTCTATTATGTGCACCCGCTGATGCTGGGAGGAATTGCGGATTGGCGGGAGCTTTTCCACCATGCCCGCAGCCTTGGTTTTGACAGCGTGCTGACCGCCCCCCTGTTTCAACGGCGCGAAGGAACCAGCCTGTTCATCAGCGAGGATTTCGAGCGGCTCGACCCGGCGCTCGGGCTGGGCGAGGATGTTCGCACAGGGCTTCAGCAATTGCGCGCCCTTCAGCAGGAAACCGGCATCGATCTTTTCATGGACGTCGCTCCCGGCCGTCTGCCCGATCCCTCCCCCGCCATTGCCGCAGACCCGCGCCCGGCCCCGCAGATGGCCGGAAGCCATGGGCTTGAGGGGCTGGACGAAACAGCCCGGGAAAATCATCTCACCGCCTGGCGCATCCGCCTTGCTGCTTTGGCGGAGAGCGGCATTGCCGGCTTTCGCTGTCTCGACCTTTTGGCGCTGGCGCCGCAGGAATGGCGCACCCTGATTGCCGGGGTTACCGCCAGCCATCCGCGATGCCGTTTCTATGCCTGGACACCGGGAACGCCCTTCGAGTTGAGGCGGAGCCTGGCGCATGCCGGTTTTGCGGGTGCCTTTTCATCGCTGGCCTGGTGGGATGGAGAAGAGCGGTGGCTTCTCGACGAAACCGAAGTGCAGCGGGATTTCCCCTTGCAGATCGCCATGCCGGAAGCGCCCTTTGGCCCACGCGTCGCCCATGGCGCCGAGGGAACGGAGGTGCTGGAGCGGCGCGCGCGTCAGGCGCTCACACTGGCGGCCGCCCATGGTGGCGGGCTGATGGTGCCCATGGGTTTCGAATTTGGCGTTGCCACCCCGCTCGATCCGCTGCATGGCGAGGGACTGGGGCTGAAAGCACTGCGCGACCGGCAGGCGTTCGACCTCTCCGGCAGCATCCGCCGCACCAATGAAAGCCTGGCACGCTCGGCCTTGACGCCCCCGCCTTCCCGTCTGATCAGCGCCAGCGGCACCTCCACAGCCGCGCTGATTACCGGCGATCATCCGGATCTGCGTCACAGCGAGCGGCTCAGGGTCATTCTCTTCAATCGCGACCTGCGCCGCAGCAGCGCCGTTCCTTTTCAGGCGCTGAGCGAGACCTGTTTCCGCTTCCTGCCGCTGACCGAAAGCGGCAGACCGGAGCAGAAGCTCACCGCCGATCTGCGCCTTGCGCCGGGAGATGTCCGCATTTTTGAAGGCACGCCCGCCAGTGCCGTGCGGATGGCGGCGGGTACCCCGGCGCTAGAAGCGGCAAGAACATCGAGATTGGTGATCGAAAACATCACGCCGAGCGTCGATGGCGGGCGCTTTCCGGTCAAGCGTGTGGTCGGCCAGATGCTGACGGTGGAAGCCGATCTCTTCGGCGAAGGTCATGATCCGATCAGCGCTGCCCTTTTGTGGCGCGCCGCCGATCAGCCGGACTGGACGGAGGTGCCGATGCAGCTGCTGGTCAATGATCGGTGGCGCGGGGAATTCCCGCTGGAGCGGCTGGGGCGGCACGAATTCGCGGTGGAATGCTGGCGCAACCCCTTTGCGATTTTCCGCTCCGAATTGCAGAAAAAGCATGAGGCGCGCCTCGATCTGACGCTGGAACAGCAGGAAGGCCTGATCCTGATCCGCGAGGCGATGGAGGCCGCCACCGATCCGGTGAAGACCGCTCTGCAACGGCTGATCGATGAGTTTGAACAGGCCGATGCTGCGGCTAAAACCAGCCTGCTCCTGCATGCCGGGACGTTTGCCCTGATGCAGCAGGCTGACCGCCGCCCTTTCCGGCTGCGCTCAGCCGCCGTCCCGGTGGATGCCGAGCGGCGCGAAGCCTCCTTTTCCAGCTGGTACCAGATCTTTCCCCGTTCCCAGAGCGGCGATCCGCACCGGCACGGCACCTTTGACGACGTGATCGCCCGCCTGCCCGCCATTCGTGCCATGGGCTTCGACACGCTCTATTTTCCGCCCATCCACCCCATTGGCACCACCAACCGCAAGGGGCGCAACAACAGCCTGAAAGCGGGGCCGGAAGATCCCGGCAGCCCCTATGCCATCGGCTCGGAGGCGGGCGGCCATGACGCCATTCATCCTCAGCTCGGCACGTTCGAGGATTTCCGCAGGCTGATTACTGCCGCCAGCGAGCACGGGCTGGAAATCGCGCTCGACCTGGCCATCCAGGCCTCGCCTGACCATCCCTGGCTGACGCAACATCCCGGCTGGTTCGACTGGCGGCCCGACGGCAGTATTCGCTACGCGGAAAATCCGCCGAAAAAATACGAGGACATCGTCAATGTCGATTTCTACGCCCGCGATGCGGTACCGGGGCTCTGGCAGAGCCTGAAGGAGATCGTCGAGCTTTGGGTGGATCAGGGCGTCAAGGTCTTCCGGGTGGATAATCCCCACACCAAGCCCTTTCCGTTCTGGGAGTGGCTGATTGCGGAAATCCGCGCCCGCAATCCGGAGGTCATCTTTCTCTCGGAGGCCTTTACCCGGCCCAAGGTCATGTATCGTCTGGCCAAGATCGGCTTTTCGCAATCCTACACCTATTTCACCTGGCGCAATGCCAAGTGGGAGCTTGAGCAGTATATGCGCGAGATCACCGAGGAAGCGCCGAAGGAGTTTTTCCGCCCGCATTTCTTCGTCAACACCCACGATATCAACCCGGATTTCCTGCAAAATGCCCCGCGCCCGGCCTTTGTCATCCGCGCGGCGCTGGCGGCCACGCTTTCGGGATTGTGGGGCGTCTATAACGGCTTCGAACTCTGCGAAGGCCGCCCCGACGCCAAGCGCAAGGAATATGCCGACAGCGAGAAATACGAAATCCGCGCCTGGGACTGGGACCGGCCCGGCAACATCAAGGGTGAAATCACCCAGCTCAACCGTATTCGCCGCGACAATCCGGCATTGCACAGCCATCTCGGACTGACGCTGCTCAACGCCTGGAACGATCAGGTGATGTTCTTCGAAAAGGCCAGCGCCGGGCGCGAAAACGTGCTGCTGATCGCCATCAGTCTCGATCCGCACCATGCACAGGAGGCGGATGTGGAAATACCGCTCTGGTCCTGGAACCTGCCGGACCACGCCTCGTTGCCCATGGAAGACCTTCTGACAGGCCGCCACTTCACCTGGACCGGCAAGCGGCAACACCTGCGACTGACCCCCGAGCAGCCCTTCGCAATCTGGCGCGTACGCTAAGCTTTTGTTTTTCCGTGTTTCCAGACGGAATGCCGGTTCCCGCTTTTCCTGGAAACACTCAAAAAGGATCAATATCATGGACATGATGACGGATCGCGATCAGGCGGACAACGGCGTTCAAGGCAAGGGTTCGGCGGGCGCGGGCGATGCGCTGTGGTACAAGGACGCCATCATCTATCAGTTGCATGTGAAATCCTTCCATGACGGCAATGGCGATGGCATCGGCGATTTTTCCGGCCTGCATGCCAAGCTGGACCATATCGCTTCGCTGGGCGTCACGGCCATCTGGCTTTTGCCCTTCTTTCCCTCGCCACGCCGGGACGATGGCTATGACATTGCCGATTACGGCAATGTCAGCCCCGATTACGGAACGATGGAGGATTTTCGCGCCTTCGTGGCCGCCGCCCATGAGCGCGGCATCCGGGTGATCATCGAACTCGTCATCAACCACACCTCCGATCAGCACCCCTGGTTCCAGCGGGCGCGCCATGCGCCCCCCGGCTCGCCGGAACGGGATTTCTACGTCTGGTCCGATACCGACCAGACCTTTCCGGAAACGCGGATCATCTTCATCGACACGGAAAAATCCAACTGGACCTGGGATCCGGTGGCGGGCGCCTATTACTGGCACCGCTTCTATTCCCACCAGCCGGACCTGAATTTCGACAATCCGCTGGTCATGCAGGAATTGCTGGAGGTCATGCGCTTCTGGCTGGAAACCGGCATTGACGGCTTCCGGCTGGATGCCATTCCCTATCTGGTGGAGCGGGAAGGCACCAACAACGAGAACCTGCCGGAAACCCATGCGATCCTGAAGCGCATCCGCGCCGCCCTCGATTCCACCCATCCCGGAAAAATGCTGCTGGCCGAGGCCAATCAGTGGCCGGAGGACACGCGCGACTATTTCGGCGACGGCGACGAGTGCCACATGGCGTTCCATTTCCCGCTGATGCCGCGCATGTACATGGCGATCGCCAAGGAAGACCGGTTTCCCATCACCGATATCATGCGCCAGACACCGGATATCCCGGACACCTGCCAGTGGGCGATCTTCCTGCGCAATCACGATGAACTGACGCTGGAAATGGTGACGGATGCGGAGCGTGATTATCTGTGGACCACCTATGCCGCCGATCGTCGCGCCCGCATCAATCTCGGCATTCGCCGCCGTCTCGCACCCTTGATGGAGCGTGACCGGCGGCGGATCGAACTGATGAACGCATTGCTGCTCTCCATGCCTGGCACGCCGGTGCTCTATTACGGCGACGAGATCGGCATGGGCGACAATATCTATCTGGGCGACCGCGACGGCGTGCGCACGCCCATGCAATGGTCGCCGGATCGCAATGGCGGCTTTTCCCGCGCCGATCCTGCCCGGCTGGTGCTGCCGCCGATCATGGATCCGCTCTATGGCTATGAGGCGGTCAATGTCGAGGCGCAGAGTGCGGATGCCCACTCGCTTCTCAACTGGACCCGGCACATGCTGGCGCTGCGCACCCGGTTCAACGCTTTCGGACGCGGCAGCCAGACCTTTCTTGCCCCCTCCAATCGCCGCGTCCTCGCTTATCTTCGGGAATATCAGGAGGAGACGCTGCTCTGCGTCTTCAATCTCTCCCGGCTGCCGCAGGCGGTGGAGCTCGATCTTTCCGCCTTTGCTGGCCGGGTGCCGATCGAGCTTACCGGCATGTCGGCCTTTCCGCCGATCGGCCAGCTTACCTATCTCCTTACCCTGCCGCCCTATGGCTTTTACTGGTTCCGCCTTGCCCCGGAAGCCGATGGCCCGGTCTGGCGTACCGAACCGCCGGAGCAATTGCCGGATTTCGTCACCATGGTGCTGCGGCGCGACCTGACGGAACTGGTGGACGAGCCGCGGCTGGCCGGGACGCTCTCCCGCGAGATCCTGCCCAACTATCTCGCCAAGCGGCGCTGGTTCGGCTCCAAGGGCGAAGCCTTGAAGCGGGCAACGCTGGTCTCGGCCACGCCGCTCGGCTATCCGCACAATATTCTGCTGGGCGAGCTTGAAGCGGAACTGGAAGGACATACGGAAACCTATCTCCTGCCGCTTTCGCCCGCCTGGGATGATGCCCAGCCAACAGTGCTGGCGCAGCAACTGGCCATGGCCCGCATCCGGCAGGGGCGACGGGTGGGCTTTCTCACCGATGGCTTTGCCATGGAAGGTCTGGCGCGCGGCGTGCTGCGCGGGCTTTGCGAACGGGCGCGCCTGTCCAGCCGCAGCGGCACGCTGGAGTTCCTCGGCACCGACGCGCTGGATTGTCTGGCCGTCAGCGACGACATGGCCGTGACCTGGCTTTCCGCCGAACAATCGAACAGTTCGCTGATTGTCGGCGATATGGCCATGGTCAAGCTCATTCGCCACATCTTTCCCGGCATTCATCCGGAAGTGGAGATGACGCGCCACCTCACCGCCCTTGGCTATGCCAATACCGCGCCGCTTCTGGGCGAAGTGCGCCGTATCGCTCCGGACGGGACGCCCTCGACGCTGATCATCGTGCAAGGTGCCATCCGCAATCAGGGCGATGCCTGGAACTGGCTGCTTGCCAATCTGCGCCGCAGCCTGGATGACCTGCTGCTCTCCCCCGGCGAGCCGGAGGAGGTGGACGATATGATGCGCCCGCTCACGGAATTCATCGCCACCGTCGGCACCCGTCTGGGCGAGCTGCATGTGGCGCTGGCAACGCCGGTGGACGATCCCGCCTTCTCGCCACAAGAGGCCGGGGAAGACTATGTTTCCAGCCTGCGCGCGCGCATCGAGCAGGAGCTGGAGGCCAGTCTCGCCGTGCTTTCCGAAAAGGATCTGGACCTTGGCGATGGGCTCTCCGGGCAGGTCGCGCGGCTTCTTTCCCGGCATGAGCCGCTGCTCGAAGCCGCCAGGGGGGAGGCCGAGGCCGCGCGCCATACGCTGATGATCCGCCATCACGGCGATTTCCACTTCGGCCAGGTTCTGGTGGCGGAAGCGGACGCCTATATCATTGACTTCGAGGGAGAACCCGCCCGCCCGCTTGCCGAAAGGCGGGCCAAGGCCCATCCCATGCGCGACGTGGCAGGCCTGTTGCGCTCGCTAAGCTATCTGGCCGCCACGGCGGAGCTGGAAAACGAGGCGGTGACGGACCCGGACAGCGACCGGCGCATACGCCTCATCCGCCGCTTTGCCGAACGCGCCGAACAGCGCTTTCTCGAGAACTATTTCGCCGCCACCGAAAGCTGCCCGGCGCTCGACATGCCGGAGCGGCGGCGCAATCGCATCCTCGATCTCTTCCTTCTGGAAAAGGCAGCCTACGAGATCGTCTACGAAGCCCGAAACCGGCCGAAATGGCTGCCCATTCCCCTCGGTGGCTTCCTGGCCATCGCCAACAGACTTCTGGAGAAAAGCACTTGATGCTGGAACGACTGGACCCCATGACCGGCATCGACCGGTCTGCCGCCGATGCCCTGGTGGAAGGCCGCCATGGCGATCCCTTCGCTGTCCTCGGCCGCCATCATCTCGGCGACCTGACCGTCATCCGCGCGCTTTATCCCGGCGCGGTTTCGGTGGAGGTCGTGGACACCGAAAGCGGCGCTGCCGTCAAACGGCTTGACCCGGCCCATCCGGGCGGCTTGTTCGCGGGCACTTTGCCCGGCCTGTCGCGCTACCGGCTGCGCATCCAGTGGCCGGATGCCGTTCAGGAAACCGAAGACCCCTACGCGTTCGGCCTGCTGCTCGGCGAGCTCGACCTGCACCTTTTTTCCCAGGGCACGCATTATGAAATGGGCCGGGTGTTCGGTGCCCGGCCCATGCGGGTCGATGGCATCAGCGGTGTCCGATTTTCCGTCTGGGCTCCGAATGCACGCCGGGTTTCCGTGGTGGGCGATTTCAATTCCTGGGATGGACGGCGTCACCCCATGCGGCTGCGAGCCTCGGCAGGGGTGTGGGAACTCTTCATTCCCCGCCTCGGCAAGGGCGAGCGCTACAAGTTCGAAATCCTCGATGCCAACGGTACGCCACTGCCGCAAAAGGCCGATCCTCTGGCGCGCGCCGCCGAAGCGGCCCCCGGCACCGCCTCGGTCGTGGCCTCTGCCGACCCTTTCCCCTGGACGGACGGGGACTGGCTAAGCCGCCATCATGGGGAAGACCGGCTCACCCAGCCGATTTCGATTTACGAGCTTCATGCCGGCTCCTGGCTCAGGATCAGCGAAGACGGCAACCGCATGCTGGACTGGGTGGAACTCAGCCAGCGGCTCATTCCCTATGTGGTGAAGATGGGCTTTACCCATATCGAACTGTTGCCTATCATGGAGCACCCCTTTGGCGGCTCCTGGGGCTATCAGCCGCTCGGCCTGTTCGCGCCCACAGGCCGCCACGGCACGCCGGAGGATTTCGCCTATTTCATCGACCGCTGCCATGCTTCCGGCATCGGCGTCATTCTCGACTGGGTGCCTGCGCATTTCCCAACCGATGTCTGGGGGCTTGCCCGCTTCGACGGCACCGCGCTTTACGAGCATGAGGACCCGCGCGAGGGCTTTCACCGCGACTGGAACACGCTGATCTACAATCTCGGACGCAATGAGGTGAAGGGGTTCCTGATTGCCAGCGCCCTGCACTGGCTGGAGGAGTTTCACGTCGATGCGTTGCGCGTCGATGCTGTCGCCTCCATGCTATACCGCGATTACAGCCGCAATGACGGCGAATGGATTCCCAATCGCTACGGCGGGCGGGAAAACCTGGAATCGGTGGAGTTCTTCAAGCATCTGAACAGCATCATCCGCACCCGCTGCCCGGCGGCGCTGACCATGGCGGAGGAATCCACCGCCTGGCCCGGCGTCACCCGCCCGACCGAGGAAGGCGGCCTTGGCTTCGACTTCAAATGGAACATGGGCTGGATGCATGACAGCCTGCATTACATGCAGGAAGACCCGGTCTATCGCCGATACCATCACGGCTCGATGACCTTCGGCATGGTCTATGCCTATTCGGAGCGCTTCATCCTGCCGATCTCCCACGACGAAGTGGTGCATGGCAAAGGCTCGCTCCTTGGCAAGATGCCCGGCGATGACTGGCAGAAGCGCGCCAATCTGCGCGCCTATTTCGGCTTCATGTGGGCGCATCCCGGCAAGAAACTGCTGTTCATGGGCAGCGAACTTGGCCAGCATGCCGAGTGGAACCACGATGCCTCGGTGCATTGGGATCTGCTGGACGATCCCGCCCATGCCGGTCTGCAAAGACTGCTTGCAGACCTCAACCGGCTTTATACCAGCGAAAACGCCCTGCACTTCGGCGATCTCGATCCGCAAGGCTTTGAATGGGCGAGCGCCGACGACGCCGAAAACTCGATCTTCGCCATGCTGCGCTACAGCGCCGACCGCACCAGCATCGTGCTTGCTGTCTCCAACATGACACCGGTGCCCCGCCAGAATTATCGTCTTGGCGTGCCGGAAGCCGGATGCTGGCGGGAAGTGTTCAACAGTGACGCCGCCATTTATGGCGGCGGCAATCTCGGCAATGTGGAAGCCTGGACAGAAGATCACCCCGCCCATGGCCGCCCGCAATCGCTGTCGCTGACCCTGCCGCCGCTTTCAACACTTTACCTGATCTGGCGGCGGGAGGGGTCATGAAGCCGAGAGGATTATCTTGAGAAAAGTGGAGGCCGGTTTTCCGTCCGGAAATGTGTAAATACAAAAAGTTAGAGCGCCGATCTGATTCACTCACACAGTACACGACGCTCAGGTATGTCGTGCGGGCTACCCCCTCTGCCTTGCCAGGCATCTCCCCCTCAAGGGGGGAGATTACAATGCGGAAAAAGCGTCATCCTTCCATAAATATCTGCGATTGCAGCGTTTTCCAGAATTTAAACAGGGCCTTCATTTTGCCGATCTCCCCCCTTGAGGGGGAGATGTCCGGCAGGACAGAGGGGGGTAAACCACACGTAGAACCGTAGCGTCGTGTACTGTGATTCACTCAGATCGGCGCTCTAGGGTCAAAACTCAATCAGGATGGGTGTTCTGTTGAACGGGATGGGATTGAATGGCAGCGAACAAGCACAAGGCAAGGCCTTGAGGCCTTGTCGAGCATTGTTCGCAATCAGTCGGCCCATCCCGTTCAACCCTTCGGGCAAGGCGTATTTTGCGTCTGCGGGCGTCGGAAAGGTTTGAAAATGATCGGCATTTCCTTCACCTTTCCTCCTACTCAGACACAAAATGCGCCTTGCAGAACACCCATCCTGATTGAGTTTTGACCCTAAACGGCATCTACATGGGCCGGGGCTTTCCCGGCTCATGGTTTGATCCGGCCTCGTCCTTCTTCTTGTCGTCCTGCCGCTTCAGCTCCTTGTCCACGGTTTCGCGGGAGCCTTCCGCCGGGTCCTTGTCGCTGGGATTGGCCATGTCGATCCTCCTGAAAGGCACCGGCCGGTTGACCGGTGCCTTTCTCCAACCTGTGGATCAGCGGGAAGTTCCCGGATCACCGTCCCTGTCCGGTGAAACGGTCACCCTCATGCGCTGCGGATATAGGCCATGCTCTCGCCGACTGCCGTCAGCGGATCGGCCAGCGCATGCACCTCCTCGGCAAAGGGTTCGAAGGAATAAGGGCCTTCGAACCCTGCCGCCAGCAGAGCCTTGATCTGGGCGATGTTTTCCAGCCGGTCCGCCTTGTCCACCAGCACGCGGTGGGAATCGAGCATGGCATCGACACGGACCGCCGGATCGACGACCCCGGAAATATGCACGAGCCCCGTCTTCTCAGGGAAGAATTCGGTTTCGCCGGCAAGATGGTGATGGAAGGTATCGTGAACCAGCTTGTAAACGGACTGGCCGCCCGCTTCATCGATGGCCTTCACCGCCTCACCCTTCGTTCGCAGCGAAGAGACGGGAAAACCGAGCGGCTCGACAAGACCCGTCAGGCCACGATCTTCGAGAATGGGTTTCATTGCCGAAAGCGCCTGGACGAGATCCTTGAACGCCACTGGCCGGCCCTCGTTCAGCGGGCACATGACCAGCGCCTTCGCGCCGCTTTTTTCCGCGTAATCCGCCATGGCCAGCGCCCGTTCCGGCAGGTCGCCGGACCAGACGTTGAAGGGATAAAGCGCATTGATGGAGATGATGGTGACGCCATGCGCCGCGGCAATCGCCTTCACCTCCTGCGGTTTCAACTGGCTCAGCTCATTGGGAAGATCGTTGCGGATCTCGATGTCGCGAATGCCGAGCCTGGCGGCAAGCGCAATAAACTCCTCAAGTGAAAGCTTCGGTGCAGTGATATGATTGAGAGCGAATTTCAATTTCATAGGAGAACCTGATCAGTTGTAGAGCGCCGGGCGCTCGGGCAGCGAAATCGGCACGATTTCACCGGTTTCCTGCGCCTTGACGCAGGCGTCGGAAGAGATGGCGGCGACATAGCCATCCCAGGAGGACGGGCCGCTCGCCGTGCCATTGGCGGCAGCCTTGAGAAAATCCTGCAATTCCACGTCATAGGAGGCGATGAAGCGGTCTTTCCAGTCTGTCAGAATGGCGTTCTGCTGCCGGGCATCCTTGCGCATGACGATGCTCATCGGTTCCGGCAGGTTGGCGAGCCCCTCCTCGCCCACCACCTGGCACTGAATGTCGTAGCCGTAGCGGCAATTGACGAAGACCTCGACATCGATGCGCACGCCCTTCTTCGTTTCCAGAAGAATGATCTGCGGATCGCGCAATTGGGAGTGACTATGGCTGGAGACGCGCGGGAACACCACCTGCGCCGACACATACTCGTCGTTCAGCAGCCAGCGCAGCACGTCGATCTCGTGGATCAGCGTATCGTGGATGGCCATCGGCGTGACGTATTGTTCCGGCACGGTAGGGTTACGATGGGCCGCATGCACCATGAGAGGCGCGCCGATCTCACTGTCCACCACCTTCTTCAGCGCCACGTAACCGGCATCGTAGCGACGCATGAAGCCGACTTGCACCAGACGGCTGCCAAGCGCCACCTCGGCATCGACAATGCGCTTTGCGCCTTCGGCGGTGGTGGCCAGCGGCTTTTCGCAGAAGCAGGGCTTGCCTGCCTTCAGCGCCGCCAGCACATATTGCTCATGGGTTGCGCCCCAGGAGGTGACCAGAACGGCATCCACCTCCGGCGCGGCAATCAACTCCTCGCCACTGGCGAAAACCCTGGCATCGGGGGCGATATCGGCGCGCACCGCCTCGGCGGAAGCCGCATTCACATCCGACAACGCCACGATACGGCCGCCCTGCAGCACTTTTTCAATGCGGCGCGCATGGTCGCGGCCAATGGCACCGGTGCCAATCACACCAATTCTCACAGTCATGTCAAACCTCACTTCCAGTATGTATCGATGTAGCGCTGCATCTCGGCGCGCATGAAACGACCGCTTTCATCGGCCTTGTCTTCCCAGGCGAAAACGCAGGCCGTCATGATGCCGTCGAAGCCGATCTCGGCCAGCGTGCCGAAGAAATCGTCCCACGGCACCTCGCCCTGGCCGATATTGAGATGCTGGTGCACGCGCGCCTGCGTGCCAGGCGGGTTCAGGATATAGCGAAGGCCGGAAGACGCCTTGTGATTGAAGGTATCCCCCACATGCACATGCGCCAGCACATCCTTCGCCTCCCGCAGCATGGCCTTGGTGTCATCGCCGAAATAAAAGGTATGCGGCGCGCAATAGAGGAATTTCACATTCTTCGAATTCACCGTGCGGATAATGTCCAGCGCCGGTTGCAGCGTCTCGCACCAGTCCTCCGGATGCGGCTCGACATTGAGCTGGATACCCTCGCGCTCGAAGACCGGCACCAGTTCCTCCATGGAGCGCCACCAGGCATCCTCGCAGGCCTCGATCATCGAGCCGGTATGGCAGCAATAGCAGGACCCCTTGTCAGGATGCGGACCCCGGCCAAATTCGGAATTCATCGTATCGACTTCGAGTTCGACGCAGATTTCAATGGCCCGCTTCCAATGCTTGACCGCGGCCTTGCGCTCAGTCTCGTCATTGGAGGCCCAGCGATACATGGGCAACAAGGAAGCGATCTTCACATTCTCCGCCGCCAAAGCCTGCTTGAAGGCCTTGATGCGGGCCGGAAAGACACGCGGCGCCTTGAACCACTCCAGAAAATCGCCGCGCGGGCTGAGTTCGATCCAGTCGTAGCCCAGTTCCCGCACCTTGCGAGGCAGGTCCTCAAGGCTCAGAAAGCGATGCATGAAAGGGTCGATAGCTATTCTCATCGGTTTGCTCCTGTGCCGGTGCATCCGGCCTAAGCGTTTGTCAGGGAAAAGTGGAAGCCGGTCTTCCCGAAGAGACAAACACCTGAAAAACAATGGGATAATAGGGAAAAGAGGCAGCCAGGCCCCTGGGGCGGGGAGCGCCACAAGAGCATGAACTGCCAGCCAGGGATGCCGGGGCGTTCGCCATCCCTGTTGTTGCGTTGGTGAAAAAAGAGAAAGCCGAGCGGGTTTACTTGCTCTTGTACTTGGCCAGATTGTCCGGTGTGACCAGCTCGAAGGGAATATAGACCTTCTTGTCCACGGTCTCGCCCTTGGCGAGCTTCAAGGCTGCATCCACCGAGCCTCGGCCCTGACCGGCAGCATTCTGGAAGACCGTGACATCGAGATCACCTGCGGCCATCGACGCCTGGGCATCGGCCGTCGCGTCAATCCCTGCAACGACCACCTTCTTCAGATCCTTGCCAGCCGCCTTCAGCGACTGAATGGCGCCAATGGCCATTTCGTCGTTATTGGCAATGACGGCGTCGAATTCCACCCCGGCGGACAGCCAGTTGGTCATCAGGTCCGCCCCTTGCGTGCGCGACCAGTTGGCGGTCTGCTCCTCGACGATGGAAATGCCCTTGCAGGCATCGGTCGACAGCACGTCGTGAATATCCTTGGTGCGCATGCGGGCGGCCTGGTTGGACAATTCGCCCATCATCACCACGGCCTTGCCCTTGCCGCCCAGCAAGCGGCAAACTTCCTTGGTCTGCAAGGTGCCGGATTCCACTTCGTTGGAGGCCACGAAGGCCTGCTTGGCCGGCAGCGCATCGACGTTGACCGGCTGACGGTTGACATAGACCAGCGGCACACCGGCATCGGCGGCGATTTTCGACATGGCGGCGGTGGCGTCGGTATCCACCGGATTGACGATGATGGCATCCACGCCTGCGGCGATGAAATTCTGGATCTGGCTCTGCTGGCGCGAAACGTCGTTCTGCGCGTCCTCGATCTGCAGCGTCACACCCTTCAGCGTCTTGGCATAATCCTGCATGCCGCCGCGCAGAACGGTCAGGAAGTTGTCATCGAACAGCGCCATCGACACGCCAATGGTTTCGGCATGGGCAGCCGTGGTCATCAGCACGGCCACGGCCGCACCGAGAAGTGTTTTCCGCATGGTGTTCTCCTCCGTTGCAATCAGGCGCGCCCCCGCGCCGAACAATCCCGGCCTCTTGTTTTTTCGGGATAAGCCAGGGCCAGATCGAAGGCGCGGCCCTCCTTGCAAACCGCGCTTTCGAGCCCTGATTTTCCCCGAATGGTGCCGGGGGTCAATCGTGTATTTCAGCGCAAACAAATCAAACGTGATAGAAAATCATCAGAGCGATGATAGAAAAACATCATGCTTATATGCTTTCCGGTGTCAGCAGCTGGATGGGCAGAAAACGCTGCCCCGGCGTCTCCGCCATGCCCTGCTCGGCGCTGTGGATCATCATGGCCAATAACTCGTCGCAGAGCTCGGAAAGCGGGGTGGCCATGACGATGCTGACCAGGCGGTCCAGCAGCGCCTGGCGTGATTCCGGCGTCAGTTCATTGACCAGAAGCACCACCTCGCCGGGCTTGCGCATCTCACGCATGGCGGCAATCGCGCCTTCCATGCCGCCGCCCGCCACGTAAAGCGCCACGAGATCCTGATGCTTTTCCAGAAGATCGCAGGTGGCCTCATAGGTCAGTTGCCGCGTCTCCAGATTGGCCTGCGGGTTCAAAAGCTCGAATTCCGGCGCATATTCGCGCAGATAGCTGCGAAAGCCGGTTTCGCGCAGTTCGTGGCCGTGAAACCGATGCCCGCCGATGAAAACGCCGATCTTGCCGGGGGTGCGGGCAATGCTGGCGGTCAGCCAGCCGGCGGTACGGCCGACCTTGAGATTATTGGCGCCGATATAGCTTTCCCGGACCCCTTGAGCAAAATCCGACAGCAGCGAGAAGGTGGGAATGCCCCGCTCCTTGAGATCGGCGACGGCGGCGGTTACATGCGGGTGATCGAGACCGGTTGCCGCCACCGCATGCACATGCCCTGCCATGGAGGCGAGCAGATCGGCCAGATCCCGCGGCACCGTGCTCTGGGCAAAGCGCAAGGTCAGGCGCACCCGCCGGTTCGTCAGGGCTTTCGCCTTTTCCTGAAGCAGGCTGGCAAAGCTTTGATAGAAGTGGTGACGTTCCTTTTGCAGGACAATGCCGAAATGCAATTCGGGCCGGTCCGACAGCGCCCGCTGCCGGATGGCGTTGGCGCCGTAAAAGCCGAGGCGATGGGCCGCCTCCTGCACCTTGCGAACGGTTTCCTCGCGAACCCTGGCCCGGCCATTGAGGATGCGATCCACCGTCGCGACACTGACATTGGCCGCTTTCGCCAGATCCTGAATGGTGGGTCCGCGCATGATTGAGCCTGCTCCATGATAGAAAAACTCTCAAGGAGCCATCATGCGCAATGCGCCAAAGGATGGAAAGCGGGAAGAGGCGGAAAAAATCAGACCGAAGACAGCAGCAGAACGGTGGCGGCGCTGAAGGCGATGGCAAGAATGCCGATGAGCATGTAATTCGGAGTTGTAGACATTCCTGAGTCTCTAAATGATTCGTAACGTTTCCTATTAAAATCCCATATATTTTGAGGGGTCCAGAGCCTGGAATCCATCATTTCTGGGTGTTGGGAACATTTCCCGTTCGATTTTTAGCGTGTACGAATCTTTAATTTCAACCTGAAATTTTGAAGCACCCGGAAATGGCTGTGGCAAGATCGCCGCAGTCCGGCGGTGAAATGTCGCTTTGGAGGCAAAGCAGCCCTTTTCCATCTTGCGCGGACCATATCGGCGGCTATGGTTCGAGCATCATCAACGCGCACAAGGGAGGTCATGAATGTCATATTTTTCTGTCTCCCCGGTTCCAGCCGCACCCCGAGGCTGAAAGCCACTAGGCTTTCGTTTTTCGTGTTGATGGGCGTTTACGCCGTTTTCAGTCAACCTTTCTGACCACCCCTTTCGCGCCGTGACGCGCGGATCCTGTTTTTCCTGATCGACGGAGCCGGCTTGGCCGGAATGATCCATGGCTTTCGGGATAAAACGCCGCCGCAGCGCGGCCTTTCGCAGTGTTTTCCGCTTCTGTTGGCTGCATTGGCAGCGCCAGCCGGGGCGGATGTCTGTCATTCTCTTCAATATTCTCCTGTCGACGCTGGCCGATGTGCTGACGCCGCTTTATTCCGGGCGGCTGGTCAATGCGCTGGTGGAAGGACGCGCGGAGGACGCCACTGTCTGGAATGGCGCGATCGTCGCTTTCCTCTGGCTGATCAGCCTTTCGGCCACGTCCGTGGTCATGCGCTATTTCAGCTTCAACACCATTATCGGCTTCACGCTGCAATCGATGTCGGACATTGCAAGCGACGCCTTTTACCGGGTCCAGCGTTTTTCCAGCGAGTGG
The DNA here is from genome assembly GCF_030815125.1 of Allorhizobium paknamense. GTDB lineage: Bacteria > Pseudomonadota > Alphaproteobacteria > Rhizobiales > Rhizobiaceae > Allorhizobium > Allorhizobium paknamense. The sequence goes on along the minus strand of NZ_JAUSWH010000002.1, from coordinate 208,812 downwards.
CATGCCAACAGCTTCGCAGGCTCCACCGTGCGCAAGATCACGCGCGGCATGTGGGCGCTGGACCTGTTGAACGATACGGTGTTCATCGCGCTGTTTCCGGCCCTGATCATGCTGATCGGCTCCACCGCGCTTCTGGCCTGGCACTGGCCGCTGATGGGCCTGCTGATCGGGCTGGGCTCCGTGCTGTTCATCGCCTTTACCGCCGCCATGGCGCTCGGTTTCGTCGCGCCCATGGCAAGCCTTGCCAATGGCTGGGATACGAGGCTCGGCGGCGCGCTGGCCGATGCCGTGACCTGCAATGCCGTGGTCAAGGCTTTTGGCGCAGAAGCGCGGGAAGACCTGCGGCTGACCTTCTTCCTGCGCAAGTGGCGGGACCGGACAGACCGCACCTGGACGCGCGGCACACTGAATGGCACGCTGCAAATGGCGCTGCTCAGCCTTTTGCGTGCGGCGGTGCTGGGTCTTGCGCTCTGGCTCTGGGCCAAGGGGCTGGCCAATGCCGGAGACATGACGCTGGTGCTGACGTCCTTTTTCATTCTCCAGGGTTATCTGAGGGAAATCGGCCAGCATATCCGCAACATCCAGCGTTCGGTGAACGACATGGAAGAGCTTGTCTCCTTCCATGACGAGGCGCTGGGCGTCGATGATGTTCCCGGCGCCAGACCGCTCACGGTGAGCGACGGCAAGATCGCCTTCGAGAAGGTGACCTTCCATTATGGAAACCACCTGAAGCCGCTCTATAAGGATTTTTCCGTCACCATCGCACCGGGCGAGCGGGTGGGTCTCGTCGGCCATTCCGGCTCCGGCAAGACCACCTTCATCAAGCTGATCCAGCGGCTGCATGATATCAAGGGTGGGCAGATCACCATTGACGGGCAAAATGTGGCTGAGGTGCAGCAGGCCTCCCTGCGGCGGCAGATCGCCATCGTGCAGCAGGAGCCCATCCTGTTTCACCGGTCGCTGGCCGAAAACATCGCCTATGCGCGGCCCAGCGCCTCGCAGAAGGAGATCGAAACCGCAGCCCGGTTGGCCAATGCGCATGAGTTCATCGAGGCCTTGCCGAAGGGCTATCAGACACTGGTGGGCGAGCGCGGCATCAAGCTTTCCGGCGGTGAGCGCCAGCGCATCGCCATTGCCCGTGCCTTCCTCGCGGATGCGCCGATCCTCATTCTGGACGAGGCAACGTCAAGCCTCGATTCGGAATCGGAAATGCTCATCCAGCAGGCGATGGAACGGCTGATGCAGGGCCGCACCACGCTGGTGGTGGCGCATCGGCTTTCCACCGTGCGCGCCCTCGACCGGCTGCTGGTTTTCGATCATGGCAAGGTGGTGGAAGAAGGCACCCATGCCAGCCTGATCCGGCTGAAGGGCGGCATTTATCGCAACCTGTTCGAACGGCAGGCGCTGGAGCTGACCAAGGGCATGGCGCTGGAGGATGACGAAATTGCGCACGCCCATAACGCATAAAAAACTGGCCCGGAAACGCTGCGGGCCAGTTTTTTTATGACGATTTTGTTTCTACGCATTTCCGGACGGCAAACCGGTTCCCACTTTTCTCAGGACAATGCTCTAGCGGGCAAACGGGCAGCCCGGGCGATTGGCAAAGGCAATCCGGTCATATTCACCGTAGCGCCAGCCACCGACGATCACCCGGCGCGGGGTAACACGCTCGATATTCGGGCGGCGCAATCCCTGCCAGCGGGCTTTTTCCATGGCCTGGCCGGGGTTGCAGAAGCCTTCGATGACCATGCCGCGATCCCGGCGCGGCGGCCCATCCCAACGGGGCGGCGGCGGATCGTAACGCTGCCAGCGCGGCGGGGGCGGCGGCGGGTCGTAACGATCGTAATCATCGCCCCAGACCTGAGCCAGGGCAGGTTCATCGGACCCGACGGAAAAGCCGATGCTCACATCGCCAGCCCTTGCAGGGGCAAGGCCCGCACCGGTCAGCGTCAGGCCCGCAAGACCGACCAGAACCGCTTTTGCCAACATGCTCTTCATTGCATTCCTCCTTGGAGTGCAGCCCTCACGCTCGTTGCGCGCGGGAGATTGTCTGTCACCTCGGGCAGGAGGAAAACCGGATGCATTTCATCGTTTCCAGCGCCGCCCTTGTGGCGATGGAGGGCAATGTAAGAGAGTTGGTGTGAACGCAAACGGAACCGCGCATTCAGCGGGGATTCAGTATTTTCAACCCAGAGAAGGCATGATTTACGCGGATTTTCATCTCAGCGGTGAAATATTCGCGCTTTAGGAAAGATGCATGACCACCTGCCGCCTATGCGGGCTGTCGCGATGTTCAAAAAGATAAATTCCCTGCCAGGTGCCCAGCATGGGCCTGCCATCGGCCACGGGGACAGACAGGGAAACCTGCGTCAGCGCCGATTTGATATGCGCCGGCATGTCATCCGGCCCCTCCTGACGGTGCACCACCCAATCCATGGAGGGCGCGGTGGTGGGCGGCACGAGACGGCGGAAAAACTCCATGAGATCGCGCTTCACATCCGGATCGGCATTTTCCTGAATGACCAGAGAGGCGGAGGTATGCCGCACGAAGAGCGTCAGCAGCCCCTCTTCCTGCCCGGCCTCCGCAACAAAAGCCTCCACTTCGCGCGTGAATTCATAGAGGCCCTGCCCCCGCGTCGTCAGCGTGATGATTTTCTGTGGCATGAAGAGTGCCTCCTGTCTGTGATGAGCGCATCAGAGACATGGGCGGAAAGCGGAAAAACATCAAGCTTTGCCGGTTCTTGCCGGTGGCTCATCCGCAAGGCTGGACTGCAACACCGCAAGCGGCGCAGGACGGCCATAATAAAAGCCCTGATGCCGCATGCAGCCAGCCTTTGTCAGCCAGGCCGCCTGGGCAGCCGTTTCAATGCCTTCCGCCACCACGTCGATCTTGAGCGCCCTGGCCATATCCAGCACCGCCCGGACAATGGCCTGTTCCACATGGCCGTTGCTGATCGAGGCGATCAGGCTGCGGTCCAGTTTCAGCCAGTTGATCGGCAGGCGGCTGAGGGAGGCGATATTCGAATAGCCGGTGCCGAAATCATCCAGCGCCACGCGCACGCCAAGCCGCGCCAGTTCATCGAGTTCGCGGGCGGCACGGCTCATATCGGCCATGATCATGTCCTCGGTGATTTCCACCACCAGCGCATGCGGCGGAAAGCCTGTCTGCTCCAGCACCACCTGAATGAGCGCAGACAATCCGCCGGAGCGGAACTGGCTGGGCGAGACATTGACCGACACATAGGAAAGGCGGCCGGCCTTGATCAGCGGTCCGAGTTCCGTGCAGGCGCGCTGCAGGATCTGGGTGAACAGCGGCCCCAGCAAACGCCGGTCTTCCGCCAGCGGCAGGAACAGCGAAGGCAGCACCACGCCGCGCAGCGGATGGTGCCAGCGGGCCAGCACTTCCACGCCCTTGGCCTGACCGCTGATGCTTTCAACGATCGGCTGATACCAGGGCAGGATTTCGCCCCTGTCCAGCGCCAGCACCAGTTCCAGCTCCAGAATGCGGCGTTCCTCGGCCTCATCGCGCAACTCGTCGCTGAAGGCGGTGGCAGCCCCCCGGCCAAGTTTCTTCGAGGCAAACAGCGCCATATCGGCGTGACGCAACAGTTCGGCGGAGGAGTTGGCCTGATCCGGCAGGCAGGCATGGCCGAGCGAAGCGGAAATATCCAGCGTGCGGCTACCAAAGACGAAGGGGACTTTCAGGCACTCGACCAGTTGCGCGGCGAGTTTTGCATCCGCGGCATCATCCTTGAGATCGTGGCGCAGCAGCGCGAATTCATCGCCGCCCAGCCGCGCCACCTGGCCGGTGCCGCTGAAAGGCGTAAGCCGGCGCGCCACCTCGGTGAGCGCCGCATCCCCCGCCTCATGGCCGCTGACATCGTTGATGCGCTTGAAGTCATCGACATCCAGCAGAAAGACGGAGACACGGCCATTATGCGCCCAGGCCTTGCGGCAGGCAGCGGAGAGAAAGGAGGTGAAACTGCGGCGGTTGGCAATGCCGGTCAGCTGATCCTGCTGCGCCAGCGCCATGGCGCGCTCCCGCTCCATCACCAGTTCCTGGGTGCGTTCCTCCACGCGTTTTTCCAGCGCGCTGGCCAGATGTGCAAGCTCGGTATTGGCCAGATAGAGTTCGCGGGCACGCTCCTCCAGCAGGGCCTCGGCTTCCTGCCGCGCCCGGCGCTCCCGCTCCAGCCGCCGCGTCAATCTTTCGATGCGGGCCTGCTTGTCGTCGTCGGTCATTTCGCCATCACCTCGACAATCCGATATCGAGCACAGTCGATTGCGGCCCCTCGGCCCGCGCCGCCACCGCCACCTCCACCCCGAAATGCCGGGCGGCACCATGGATGAGGCCGACGGCCAGCGCCTCCATGTGGCGGGTTGAGGTGTAAAGCATGCTCATCCGGTCACGATGTCGCTCAAGGGTTTCGAAACGCGGCAGTTCGGCATCGGGGTAAAGCTTCAGCACTTCCACATGGATATGCGCGTCAATACTGTCCAGGAAGTCGAAAAGGCTCGGCACGCGCTCGAAGAACACCGGAAAAAGGGCGGCAAAACGCCCGGCCAGATGCTCGCCGAAGCGAAACAGCAGATCCTCCAGCGACATGTCGGTGCGGGCGGAAAGCGCGGAGATCAGGCTGACCATCTCCCGATGATCATAAGTGCCCACGGAGGTATAGGCGCCGCCGCTCGGCAGGTTTGACGCCTCGATAAGATCGTCGGCCATGTCCTCGTCCCAGACGTCGCCGACGAATTGCAGAAATTCCGTAAAGACAATACCCTTCATCCGTCCCCCCAATGTGCATGGCCGACCGTCATGCCAATGCTGAACCTCAGCGGCTCCGGTCTTTGCTTCTCCCAACACAGGGCTGAGGGACAGATTACCCCTCAAATATTAGCGCATTCTTCTTCTCTCATAACTTTTTCGTGCCATGTTTAAACAAAACTTAAAGTCGCACGCGCCGCTTTGAGAACGGCCCCGGTCACCGGCGCCAGCGTCTTCGACATCGACCGGCTCCAATGCCAGTAAAGCGGAACGGCCAGCGGTGCCTCGGGGCGCAGATCGATGAGAGCGCCGGAAGCAATCAGCGGTGCGGCCAGTTTTTCAGGGTTCATGCCCCAACCGAGGCCGAGGCGCGCACCATCCAGAAAGGCCTGCGAGGCAGGCAGCCAGTGAGTGGGCGGCTGCAAGGCGCGGCCCGTCACCTGGCGAAGCCAACTCGCCTGCAAACCATCCTTGGCATTGAAGGTCAGGCAGGGGGCGCGGCTCAGGCTTTCGGCAGTCACGCCATCGGCAAACCAGCGCCGCGCAAAGGCGGGGCTTGCCGTGGCGCGATAAACCAGTGCGCCGAGCGGCAGGCAATCGCAGCCATGCACGGGCTCGGCCAGCGCGCTGACCGCCGCCCGCACCTCGCCGCGCCGCAGCCATTCGGCGCTATGGTCCTGATCATCGAGAATGACATCGAACAGCAGGCCATCCACAGCCGCCATCGCCTCGGCAAACCATGTGGCGAGACTGTCGGCAGTGATCGCCAGCCGAAGCGTCGGCCAGGCAGAGAGCGGAGCCCGGCCAAGATCGACCAGGAGATCCCGCTCCATCAGCGCCACTTCCTCGGCATGGCGAAACAGCCGTTCCCCGGCTTCTGTCGCCCGGCAGGGCTGGCCGCGCACCACCAGCACCAGCCCGGTACGCTGCTCAAGCTGGCGAATGCGCTGCGAGACCGCCGATTGCGTGATCCCCAGCTGCTCACCAGCCTTTTCAAAACTGCCGCAGCGGATCACTGACGCCAGTGTCTGCAACTGTTCGCCATCCAGCGCCATTCGAATCTCTTATACAAGATAAAATTTATTCATTTTTCTAATCCGAATGCGTTTGCTAGTCAAAGCCCCACACGGTGGAGCCTTTTCATGCAAACAGCCTTCCTCAGCGGATTTTCCCTAAGCCTCAGCCTGATCCTGGCCATCGGCGCTCAAAATGCCTTCGTGCTGCGGCAAGGCCTGCAGCGGCAGCATGTGTTTGCGGTCGCAGTTTTCTGCGGGCTTTCCGATGCGCTCTTGATCAGCCTCGGCGTGGGCATGCTGGACACGTTGACCAGGGCGCTGCCGCTTCTGGAGCCTCTCTTGCGCTATGGCGGCGCCGTGTTTCTCGTCTATTACGGGTTGAAGCATGCTCTCGCCGCCTTCGGAAAGGCCGAGGCGCTGACCGTGACCGATGGCGAGGCGCAAAGCCTGAAGGCGGTGCTCATCACCTGTCTGGCGCTCACCTTTCTCAACCCGCATGTCTATCTGGATACGGTGTTGCTGATCGGCTCTATCGCATCGCAGTTCGAAGGCCGCAAGCCTGCCTTTGCCGCTGGCGCGATGACCGCTTCCTTTCTGTTCTTCTTCACGCTCGCCTATGGCGCAAGGCTGCTGACACCGCTCTTTGCCCGGCCCATCTCCTGGCGCATTCTGGACGCCGCGATTGCCCTGCTGATGGTCTTTATTGCGGCATCGCTGATCATCGAGTGATACGAAGGGTCATTGAAGATGACTCACCGTATTCCCTTTTCGAATATCTCAAGCCCCTTATGCATTTGAGATATTCGAAATCTCTTCAAGGCGAGGATGTGTAAGCATCTTCGAGCCTTGGTATGAAAAGCGTCAATGCGTCGGCAGGCGGCGGGCTTGCCAGGCGGATCGCGGAATTTCCGCACCGATCTGGAAGCTGAAAGCGGTAATCGTGCTGGTCTTTTCATCCGTCTCGCAGCGATAGCTGATATCGAACCAGCGGCCCTGGCTGCGATAGGCAGCACCTTGAACATCCATCAGCCGGGCGCTGATCTTTTCCTGCGTGCCGGGCGATCCGGTAATCACATCCGGAAAGGAGCCCGGCACCGAGCGGCGGATCTGCTCCAGCATCTCGATGCTGCAAATCTGCACGATGCGGCGCTGCGGCGGCAGCTTGCCGAGGGCTTCGCGCACATGCGGGTCCGACAGCATATCCTTGGAATAGACGCGCTTTGCCGGTTTCAGGGCCGGGGCTTTCTGTCCACCTGCCTGTGGCGCCGGTTTGGCCTGCGGTACGGGCGGAACATCGCTGCCCTCTTCGGACACGGAAAACCGCTGCTCGGTAACAATGCCGCCGCCGGTTTGCGCCGTATTCGGCGAAGCCGTCGCCTGCGGCGGCAGCGAGGCTTCGGGGGGCTTCACATCCTGCGGCAAGGCAGGCGGCTGCGGCGGGGTCTGCCGGTCCGGCAGCCCGGCGGCGGCCTGACCCTTTGTTGCCTCGCTCGCCATCCCCTCACCCGGTTTTTCGGTGTCGCTCTGGGACTGGCTTGGCGTCTCCTCGCTCTTTTCCGCCTGTTCATCGCGGGCAGCGGATTCGAAGGCTTGCGGCGCGGCTGCGGCTTGCGGCTTTGCGGCTGCGGGCTTTGGCGCTGGCGGCTTTGGTTCAGCGGGTTTTGCCGCCTCAGGCTTTGCAGGGGCGGGTTTCGGCTTTTCCGGTTTTTCACTGACCTTGAAATCGAAATCTACCGGCTTTTCCGGCTCTTTCTTCTTCTCCTCAGGCGGCACAAGCGAAACGGAAATACTCTCCTCCTTCGAAGGATCCTGGGCAGGCTTGGGAGGATGGATCAACAGCGGCAGAACGAAAAGCGCATGCAGCAGGAGCGAAGCGCCAAGCCCCCAGAAGAACCATGCCCGCCGCCGCGGCGGCAATTGTGCCAGATCTGCCATGGTCCGATCCATACACGCCGGGGGACGCCGTGCCAAAGCAAAATGCAGATATCACACCATGATACGACCGGCGTGAATCGAGAGTAGACAAAATTATGCTTCAAAAAGAGAAGTTTAGCGCTCCGGCCTGTATCATTCAGATCGAAAAGCGCTCTCACTGAGCCGATTTGGATCGATGGTACCAATAATTTTTCCACATAACTAAAATCAGAAATATTTCTCTCAGGCTTTTCTTAAATTTACCCGTCAAAGTGGAGCACAGAGAGACGAAACCCTCTCCCACCCGGCAGAGCCATGAGGGCGCTCTGCCTGCGGCCAGCACCGACGCATGACGCCGAGGCCATGGCTTAAAGCATTTCAAAAGGGATGAGCGAGAACCGCCCTTGAAATGCACCAGGAGATCGTGATGACCAGTGTCAGCGCCACCAGCGCCTCTTCCGCTTCCACGGTAGACCGCACGCCACCCCCGCCGCCGCCGAAGGAACCGCCACCGCCGCCACCGCCGCCGCCCTCGGTGGAAACCAGTTCCGCCGCCGATGTGCCATCCTCCATCGCCGAGCTTTCGCTCTACTCCGCCTCCAGCGACAGTGCGAGCAGCAGCACGACCGATAGCAGCACGGCGCTGAAGGCCTATACGGATACGGTTCAGGTTTAAAAATAACTGTTCCTTCCAACAAAAAACCCGGCGTCACCGCCGGGTTTTTTGTTGAGCTTGAAAGATCAGCTATCCAGGAAGCTGCGCAGCTTGCGCGAGCGGCTGGGATGCTTGAGCTTGCGCAGGGCCTTGGCCTCGATCTGGCGGATACGTTCGCGCGTCACCGAGAACTGCTGGCCTACTTCTTCCAGGGTGTGGTCGGTGTTCATGCCGATGCCGAAGCGCATGCGCAGCACGCGCTCTTCACGCGGCGTGAGCGAGGCGAGAACGCGGGTCGTGGTCTCGCGCAGGTTGGCCTGAATGGCGGCATCGATGGGCAGAAGCGCGTTCTTGTCCTCGATGAAATCGCCGAGATGCGAATCTTCCTCGTCGCCCACAGGGGTTTCGAGCGAGATCGGCTCCTTGGCGATCTTCAGAACCTTGCGTACCTTTTCCAGCGGCATGGCCAGCTTTTCAGCCAGTTCTTCCGGCGTCGGTTCGCGACCGATTTCATGCAGCATCTGGCGCGATGTGCGAACGATCTTGTTGATCGTTTCGATCATATGCACCGGAATACGGATCGTGCGCGCCTGGTCGGCGATGGATCGGGTAATCGCCTGCCGGATCCACCATGTCGCATAGGTGGAGAACTTGTAGCCACGGCGATATTCGAACTTATCGACCGCCTTCATCAGGCCGATATTGCCTTCCTGGATAAGATCGAGGAACTGAAGGCCACGATTGGTGTACTTCTTGGCAATGGAGATGACGAGACGCAGATTGGCCTCGACCATTTCCTTCTTGGCGATGCGGGCTTCGCGCTCACCCTTCTGCACCATGGAAACGATTCGGCGGAATTCCGTGATGGAAATGCCGGTTTCCGTGGCGAGATTCTGGATTTCCTGCCGGATTTCGCGAATGCGGCTGTTTTCCTCGCGGGCGAAATCCTTCCAGCCGCGACCGGCCAGATTGGCAATGGACTTCATCCAGTTCGGATCAAGCTCGGCCCCCTGATATTGCGTCAGGAAGTCGTCGCGCTTCACGCCATAGCTTTCGGCCAGACGCAGCAGGCGGCCCTCATTCTGCATGAGGCGCTTGGAAATGTCGTAGAGCTGCTCGACAAGGGCGTCGATACGGTTCTGGTTGAGCGACAGCGACTTTACCGCCGTGATCAACTGATCCTTCAGCTCCTTGTAGCGGCGCTCCTGACCGGAAGACAGCGTACCGGCGCAGGCAAGGCGGGCTTCCACCTGCTGGTCCTGCAGCTTGCGCAGCTTCTTGTAGGTGTCGGCAATGAGGTCCAGCGTTTCCATGACCTGCGGGCGCAGTTCCGCTTCCATGGCGGCCAGCGACAGGTTGGATTCGTCCTCGTCCTCTTCCTCTTCTTCCGGCATGGGCATGTCGCCGACATCGGTGATGTCGTCCTCGCCCATCGGGGCGCGGCCACGGCGGCTTGCCTTTTCCTTTTCCTTTTCCTCGGCGGCCTTGCGGTCGGCCTCGATCTTTTCCGGGCTCTGGAACTGCGGGGCAGCCTTGGCCTCGGGGCCGGAATAGGTGGTTTCGAGATCGATGATCTCGCGCAGCAGCGTCGTGCCTTCGTTCAGTTCGTCACGCCAGATGATCAGCGCCTGGAAGGTCAGCGGGCTTTCGCAGAGCCCGGCGATCATGGTTTCGCGGCCGGCCTCGATGCGCTTGGCGATGGCGATTTCGCCCTCGCGGGACAGAAGCTCCACCGAACCCATTTCGCGCAGATACATGCGCACCGGATCATCGGTCCGGTCGGTCGGCTCCTTGCGCTTGGTGGCGGCCAGCGCCGTGCCGCTGGTGGTCGCCAGTTCGCCGCCTTCGGATTCGCCCTCCTCCTCGGCCTCGCCTTCCTCGGCGTTGGCGTCCTCGGCTTCCTCATCCTCGATGACGTTGATGCCCATGTCCGAGAGCATGGCCATGGTATCCTCGATCTGCTCGGAGGTGACTTCCTCCGAGGGCAGAACCGAGTTCAGCTCGTCCATCGTGACATAGCCGCGCTTCTTGGCGGCCTTGATCATTTTTTTGACGGCGTCATCCGAAAGATCGAGAAGCGGGCCGTCCGGAGCGCCATCGCGTTCGTTCTCAGCTTCGTCGTTCTCTTTGACCTTGGTTGCCATGTATCTCGTCGCTTTCTCTGGCGCTTCCATTTTCCGCTGCATGTCAGACCGAGGGCAGGCCCGCCCCGATCCGCCCGCTGCGAATCACTGCTGATGAGCTTGATCGCTTTTACCCGCCTTGGCGGCAAAAAACGTAAAATCGATGCTGCCTTGACAATCCGCTGGGAAAACCGCGGCGCACCTCATCTCGAATTGCTGTAACGGAGTGATGTTTAATTCCCGATTAACCACGATGGCTCCCGCCGAGTGCGGCGCTTTCACACAAATAGGCAACGGGATCGCACAGGCGAGACCTGGCCACCTTCGTCACCCATTTCTGCTTGAAATCGTGATTCCCACAATTTCGGCCCACGTCAAGCGTTAATAGCTCTGGAGCCTGTTGAAATCGCGGAAAAACGATTTCCGGTCCTCAATACACTGCCGATTGTCCAACTTTGACGACTGCCGTTTCAATCGCCCTTCCCTCGGCTTTCCGTCAAGATGTAGGAGCAATCCGGCGTCAAACAAGGGGCAAGCCAAAAAGGTCCACCCCAACAAACACACGCTTCAGTTGCCATGACCATAGGCAGGCCCCTTCACCCGGCCCGACATGACGCCGAAACCATCGATGATCGCTTCCTGATTTTCCATGCGCACGATTTCGGTCTGCACCTCACGCAGCACCGCCATGGCGCTGTCATGACGCTCGGCGTCACCAGCCTCCACCGCCTCGGCCATGTCGCGCTCCAGCTCCGCCTTCTGCCGCCTCAGCGCCTTGGCGCGCTTGTGCAGCGACAGCGCCTGTCGATAGCCTTCGCGGGCATCCTCGAAGGCGGCCACGGTGGTGGCGGTCCAAAGCCGCGCATTGCGGATCTGCTGGTCCAGCGCCTTGACGAGATCGGCAAAGCCTGCCGCCTGCAGCCGTTCGGACAGTTCCTCCCGGTTCAACTGGGAGCCCGCCTCCGCCACCGCCGTCAATAGCGCCGGCCAGAGCCGCTGAAGCTCGCGATTGTCGAAATCGATGACGGAGATTTCGTCATAATCTTCCTGCAGCAATTCCGGATGGTTGACGATGGTGAGCGCCAGCACGCTTTCCCGCAGCGTCGGCTGCGACGCCTGCCGGTTAACGAGGCCGGAACGCGCCAGCCGGTCGGACACCGCAGCCCCCGCCCGCGACGCCGCCTGCGGGCCGCCGCCCCGCCCACCGCTTCTTGCCCCGCCACGTTCGAAATTTCCCCGCCCCGCGCGCTGGCCGCCCTGCGTCTGGAAAAAGGCATAGAGCCGGTCACGAACATTCTGCTGGTAGTGGCGGCGGACATTTTCGTCGGCAATCACCGTCACCACCTGCTTCAGCCGCGCCTCAAGCTCGGCCCGTTGCTCCGGTGTGGCGAAACTGCCCTGCCCCACTTCCTTGGCCCAGACCATGTCATCCAGCGAACGCGCCTCGGCCATCACCCTGTCGAAGGGCGCGCGCCCGTCCTGTTTGACGAGATCGTCCGGGTCCTTGCCATCCGGCAGCATGGCAAAACGCACGCTCTTGCCAGGTTTCAGATGCGGCAGCGCCAGATCCACAGCCCGGAAAGCCGCGCGCTGGCCAGCGCCATCGCCATCGAAGCACAACACCGGCTGCGCGGTTACCTTCCACATCAGGTCCAGCTGGTTTTCCGTCAGCGCCGTGCCGAGCGGGGCCACGGCATTTTCAATGCCCGCCTGATAAAGGGCAATCACATCCATATAGCCTTCCACGGCAATCAGCGTGGCCACGCCATCCGCTCCCTGCAGGGCGCGCCGGGCGCGGGAGAAGTTGTAGAGCACCTGCCCCTTGTGGAAAAGTTCGGTTTCGTTGGAGTTCAAATATTTCGCCGGCGCATCCGGCGACATGGCGCGCCCGCCAAAGGCAATCACCTTGTCGCGGCTGCTGAGAATGGGAAACATGATCCGGTCGCGAAACCGGTCATAGGAGACCGGAATATCCGGCCCGTGCACCACAAGGCCACAGGCCTCGATCTGGTCCTTCGGCACGCCCTTGCCCGCCAGATATTCCTTGAGAATATTGCGGCCCTCCGGTGCATAGCCCAGCCGGAAGGTCTCTATGGTGCGGCCGGAAAGCCCGCGCTCCCTCAGATAAGCCCGCGCCTTGGCGCCATTGGCCGATTGCAACTGGTCCTGAAAGAACTGCGTGGCCATTTCCATGACGTCCAGCAGGCCGGTGCGCTCCTCGGCGCGGGCGGCGGCGCGCGGGTCCACCTTGGGCATGGGCACGCCCGCCATGTCGGCCACACGCTCCACCGCCTCGGGAAAGCTCAGGCCCTCGAGATCGGTCAGAAAGCGAAAGTGATCGCCCGACACCCCGCAGCCGAAGCAATGATAGCGGCCCTTGCGGTCCTCGCAGTGAAAGGACGGGCTCTTTTCCCCATGAAAGGGGCAGCAGGCCCAGTAATCGCCGCGCGAGACATTGGTTTTCTTCCGATCCCACGCGACGCGCGAACCGATCAGCGCCGAAATCGGCACCCGGTCACGGATCTCGTCGAGAAAGTCGTTGGAAAAGCGCATGAGCGTACCTTGAGGGTGATCTGTTTATATAGTGCGGCCAGAGGCTGGACGCCATGGGCTTGAAAGGTCAGCCCCGTTATTCACAGCTTGACATGAAATACAAGTGTATATACAAGAAAGCATTGGTTCCCTTATGGAAGGCAATGCAACCAGGCCAATCACGGCCAATCAAGGAGCGACAGACGATGATTTCGTACCTTAGAAACGCTGTGAGGACTGGAAATGAAAACAGAGTTAGAACTCAAGGAGTTCAAGTGGGATGAAAAAAAACGTGTCATAAATTTGCACAAACATGGCATCGACTTTGAGGATGCAGCCATTGCGTTGAACCAGCCAAGATACGAATACGTTTCCATCCGAGGCGATGAATACCGTACCGTCGCTATATGCCCTTTTACAGGCAAGCTGATCGCGGTCATTTATACAATGAGAGGACACGAGTGCCGGATCATTTCCGCACGTGCAGCAAGAGCCAATGAGCGAAGAGAATATTACGCACGTTACTCTTGAAGAGCTTCTTGAGAAACGCAAGCAAGGCCAAAAAAGCCTGACGGACTGGCAGCGTGTCGATGCGCTCACTGATGAGGATATCGAACGCGCCATGCGCGACGATGCTGATTGGCAAGACCATATCGACATCGACTGGTCACAGGCTAAAATGGTTTACCCGCAGAAGAAAAAAGCCATTTCCATCCGCCTTGACGAAGATATCGTCGATTATTTTCAATCTTCCGGCAAGGGCTATCAGACGCGCATCAATGCGGTCTTGCGTCATTTCCTGAACGAGCAGAAGCGGCTCACGAAGTAGCCGCCTCTCGCCCGGAGATATCACTTGCTCAACAATTCCTTGACCGTGCCGGAGGCCTTGGCGAAATCCATCTGGCCGGCATAGCGCTCTTTCAGCGCCGCCATCACCTTGCCCATGTCCCGCACACCCTCGGCATTGATGTCGGCGATGATGGCGGCAATGGCTTCGCGCACCTTTTCATCGCTCATCTGCTCCGGCATGAAGCCCTTGATGATAGCGGCTTCCTCGCGCTCCTGGGCGGCGAGTTCGGGGCGGGCGTTTTCCTCGTAAATCTTCGCCGATTCGTCGCGCTGCTTCACCAGCTTGGCGAAGAGTTGCAGGATATCGTCATCGCTGGCTTCCGCCTTGCCCTCGCCGCGATTGGCGATGTCGCGGTCCTTGATAGCGGACTGCATCAGGCGAATGGTGGACAGACGGCGGCTATCCTTGGCCTTCATGGCCTCTTTCAGGGCGGCGGTCAGGGTTTCGCGTAGCATGGTGTTCTCCTTCCCGGAGCAAGCCGGGCGACGTGTTTTGATAAGCCGCTAAATAGCCACGGGGCCGATGGCTTGCAATGGTGCACCGCTGTTCACGCAGGGCAGAAATGCGGGAAAAGCCTGCCGGAACAATTGACCGCCCCCCGGCTTCTCGTCTATGTACCATCGCCTGCACACACATCGACATCAGGGCAAAACGCGCGGTGACCATCCGCGCGGCGACACTTGCCACATCTAGAGCCTCGCGGCTGCGGTGAAAACCGGCGCGCCCGGCTGGAAAAGGAATGGATATGACCGCGACATCCCCATGGACGACTGCCAAGCCCACCGCCATCCTCGTTCTGGCTGACGGCACGGTGATCGAAGGCCGCGGCATCGGCGCGACCGGCGCCGTGGAAGCCGAAGTCTGCTTCAACACGGCACTGACCGGCTATGAGGAAATCCTCACCGATCCTTCCTATCTCGGCCAGATCGTTACCTTCACCTTCCCGCATATCGGCAATGTCGGCACCAATGAGGAAGACATTGAAGACCTGACGCCTGCCGCCCGCCACGGCGCTGTCGGCGTGATCTTCAAAGCCGACATCACCGAGCCGTCCAACTACCGCGCCTCCCGGCATCTGGATGCCTGGTTGAAGGCTCGCGGCATCATCGGCCTCTCCGGTATCGACACCCGCGCGCTGACCGCCTGGATCCGCGAGCATGGCGCCCCGAATGCCGTCATCGCCCATGACCCGAACGGCAATTTCGATATCGAGGCGCTGAAGGCGAAGGCCCGGGCTTGGAGCGGGCTCGTCGGTCTCGATCTTGCCAAGGTTGCTTCCTCCGGCCAATCCTCCACCTGGAGCGAAAAGCCCTGGGTCTGGAATGAAAGCTTCAGCGAACTGGCCGACAAGGACGAAGACTATCACGTGGTCTGCGTGGATTTCGGCGTGAAGCGGAACATCCTGCGCCTGTTCAGCGGCTTGAAATGCAAGGTGACCGTGGTGCCCGCCACCACCAGCGCCGAGGAAATCCTGGCACTCAACCCGGATGGCATCTTCCTCTCCAACGGCCCCGGCGACCCGGCGGCCACGGGTGAATATGCCGTGCCGGTGATCAAGACGCTGATCAAGACCGATATCCCGATGTTCGGCATCTGCCTCGGTCACCAGATGCTGGGTCTGGCGCTCGGCGCCAAGACGGAAAAGATGCATCAGGGCCATCACGGCGCGAACCATCCGGTCAAGGACTTCACCACCGGCAAGGTGGAGATCGTCTCCATGAACCACGGCTTCGCGGTGGATTCGAAGTCGCTGCCGGAAGGCGTTGAAGAGACTCACATTTCGCTTTTCGACAATACCAATTGCGGCCTGCGCGTGACCGGCAAGCCGGTGTTTTCCGTGCAGCACCACCCGGAAGCCTCGCCCGGCCCGCAGGACAGCCACTACCTCTTCCGCCGCTTCATCAATCTGGTGCGTGAAAAGAAGGGCGAACCGGCCCTGGCCGAGCGCGCCTGAAAACGAGGTCGATAACACAAAAAATGAAGGCCAGCCAATCTCTTGGCTGGCCTTTTCGATTCAGCTTATGAAAGACTTGACTCTCTTTGTCATACCAAGGCTCGAAGATGCATACGCATCCTCGCCTTGAAGGAATTTCGAATATCTCAAATGCATCAGGGGCTTGAGATATTCGAAAAGGGAATACGAACTGCCATCTTCAATGGCCCTTCGTATCAGGCCGCGCTGCCCCGCATTTCCTTTTTGAGGAGAAGATGGAAGCGGCCCAGCAGCAGCGCCGCCGCACTGGTCAGGCCGATGAGGAAACCGTACCAGACGCCCACGCCGCCCAGACCCAGCGGGAAGCCCATGACCCAGGCAAGCAGGAAGCCGATGGGCCAGTAGGAAATCAGCGCCAGGATCATCGGCACCCGGGCATCTTTGAGCCCGCGCAGCAGACCGGCGCCGATGGCCTGCAAGCCATCGACAAGCTGGAAGATACCGGCGATGACCACCAACGGACCGGCATAATCGAGCACGGCGGCGGCATCGGCGCGGCTGCGGTCGAGAAAAAGCCCGCTCAGTTCATCCGAGGCCACAATGAACAGCGTTGCCCCTGCCAGCGCAATCAGCACCGCCAGCGCCGTCACCGAGACGGCGGCACGCACGAGATCGCCGTAGTCACCGCGCCCATGGGCAACGCCGACACGCACCGTGGCCGCCTGGGAAAGACCCAGCGGGATCATGAAAGCGATGGAAGCCAGTTGCAGCGCAATGCCATGGGCGGCGAGCTCCACCGTACCGATGCTGCCCATCAGCAGCGAGGCCGCCGTAAACAGCCCGGCTTCGGCCAGCACCGTGACGCTGATCGGCAGGCCAAGCCGCATCACATCCCAGAGCGCATGCCAGTCCGGCCGCCAGAAGCGGACAAAGAGTTCGTATTTGCGCGTATCCGGCCGCCATTGCAGATAGGCCACCATGGCCAGAAAGCCCGCCCATTGCACGCTGGCCGCCACGATGGCCGCCCCTGTCATGCCAAGCGGCGGCAGACCAAAATGGCCGAGCACGAGGATATAGGCCAGCAGGGCATTCATCAGCAGCATGCCGATGGTGATCCACAGCACCACCCCGGCTCGGCCAGAGGCGCTGACCACGCCGCGCAGCACGGCAAACAGCAGGGCCGGGAACATGCCGAACTGGGCGATGTGCAGATAATGCGCCGCGACCGCCGCCACGGCAGGCACCTGACCGAGCGAAAGCAGAATCGGCTCGGCATAGAAAAACAGCGGCATGACCAGCAGGCCGTAAGCGATGGACACCCACATGCCCATGCGGATGGCGCGGCGCACCGAACGCACGTCATCCTGCCCATAGGCATTGGCAACCATCGGCATGACGGCCATGGCAAAACCCGAGCCGAAAATGAAGACCACGAAGAAGAACTGCGCCGCCAGCACCATGGAGGCCAGAAGCTCCGCACCCAACTGACCGATGATCACGACATCGGTGGTATGGATGCCAAGCTGGGCAAGCTGCGCCCCGATCAACGGCACACCGAGCGACAGCGTCGCCTTGAAATGCGAGGACCAACTGGAGACGGCCTGAGAGCCTTGCTGAAACGATATGGCGGACATGACGAACTTCCAAAACAAAAAGCCGCTTCCAGGGGCTGGTGAGCGGCGATGATGGTGGTTACGTCAAACCGATGTCGTTTTCAAGACGATTAGCTTTTGTTCAAAAAAACGCGTGGATGCATCAATTGCGGTGATCGGTTGCGCCTTTATGGCTGTTCCCAAGACGCGTCTCGGAGCGAAATGTAACCGCAGCAAAAGACGGGAATGAAGCGCCCCCACGGTGACCTTTTGACAGGCGCGGGGCCAAGCGGATAAGACGGAGACGAACAAAGCCGTCAGGATCTGCCATGCCCCGCAAGAAGTCTCGTCTGGAACGCTTGCTGTCCTTCAACCAGCATCGCAAACGCTGGGGTGCAGGACGACATGCGCAACCGGTGACGGATACCGAGATCCTGAAAACCAAAATCATCGATGGCGATCAGCCGGTGCAGACCCGGGGCTCTGAAAAATCCCTGGATCTGCATCTGGTCAATCTCAGGCGGGAATTTTCCGGGCAGCCGGAACTGGTCTTTCACCACGCCCGGCTGATCGTGCTGATCCGGCGGGAGTTTCAACTGCCGGACACCTTCCTGCAATTCAGAACCTTGTGGGAGGCGGAGGGAGAATTTCTCTGTGAGCATCTCAATCTGCGCTGGTTGATTTCCGCCGCCGATACCTTTGCCGATCACGACCCCGATCCCGCCAACCGGGCGATTGCCATACTGATCTCGACGCTGGTCAACACGGTGAAGATTTATGAAACCGAGCGCGTGCTGGCCGATCCGGCCCCTGCACCGCTTTCTTCCGACAAGGTGGCGCTGGTGCAGCGGGAACTGGTGCCGCTGTTTTCCGGCCTCTCCTGCTTTACCATCGGCACGGACGATACCTGGCGCAATACCCGCTGGCGGCTCGATCCGCTGATGGCGCGCGGACCGGTGGGCATGATCCTGAAAACCGTGTTTGACCGGCTGCAGGACGAAGACACCGCCTTTCACCGGCTGAAGGAATTACACCAGCGCGAACGCACCGGCTGGTGGTCTCAATAGCTACTGCATAATTCCTTAAATCGGAACCGATTTAAGGATAAAATTATGCAGCAGATTTAAAGCGCTACAGCGAACCTTAGTGCGCCATATATGGCGCACGGCGCTGTAGAGCGTTTCATTGTTTCACGGAAACATTGAAACGCTCTAACTCTTTGTTTCTGCGCATTTCCGGACGGAAAACCGCAACTACACTTTTCCTGGAAATGCTTTATATCGCATTCAGATAGGCAAAATCCGCCGGATCAGGCCGAAGGTCGCGCCGCTCCCCATCCTGGCTGTGCGCAAGCTGCCGGAGCCCCATGCGCAATTGCGCCTTGATGCGGCGCAGGCGATAAGGCAGAGGGAGCTTCACCTTCGGGCGGCTGTCGAGGATTGAAGACTGCGTTTGCAGCGGCTGCGGCAGGCCGTAATGGGCAGCGCGATCCAGTTGCAGCGCAAGCGGCGGGTCCGCCTGCCAGGAGGAAAGCTCGTAAGCCGCGCACAGCACCGCATCGGCAATGGCGGCATGGCGGGCGGTGCGGGCCAGAAGCTTGCGCGCCCCTTCCGGCCACAGCACATAGGCCGCAGCACCCGAGCGATCCTGATAAAGACGTTTCAACGGCCATTGCGGATGCGGTTTGCGCGCCAGAAGCTTGCGCCGGGCGCGGGTTTCCAGCGTGACATGCTCAAGGCCAGAGGCCGCCTGCAACTGGGCAAGAAGGTTCGGCAGGCGGGAGGAGAGCATGGCATCATCCTCCAGAATGAGTGCCGGGCCGCTGCCTTCGGCAATCCGCTGCCAGAGACGGTGATGGCTAAGGAAACAGGCCTTTTCCACATCGCTCATCGGCCGTTCCCAGCCGGTCCAGAAGCCTTGCGGCC
The DNA here is from genome assembly GCF_030815125.1 of Allorhizobium paknamense. Lineage (GTDB taxonomy): Bacteria > Pseudomonadota > Alphaproteobacteria > Rhizobiales > Rhizobiaceae > Allorhizobium > Allorhizobium paknamense. The sequence goes on along the minus strand of NZ_JAUSWH010000002.1, from coordinate 189,507 downwards.
ACTCCCCGTCCAACATGCCCGCATCCACCGCCTCGACACGCTCGAAGGCAAGGCCGAGGGCCGTTAGTTGCCGGGTCTGGAAGGAAAACCGGTCGGTGGCGCGGGCAAGATTGATGACGAAGACCTGCATGGCCATCACGCCCGGCTCTTACCGATAACAGGTTGGCCGATAACAGTTTGGCCGATAACAGGTTGGCCGAGCAGGCTGGAATAGACCTCTTCCAGCGCCTCGGCCTCGCGGGCAAGGGCAAAATGCTGGCGCACATGATCGAGACCCCGGCGGCCATGCTGCTCGGCCAAGGCCGGGTCGGCCAGATAAGGTTCCAGCGCCTGCCGCAACGCCCCGCCATCGCCAGCCGGCACCACGGCGCCGGTTTCGCCGGGGGCGATCTGTTCGGCATAGGCCCCCGCATCGGAGGCGACCACTGCGGTTTGCGAGGCCATGGCCTCCAGAGGCGTAAGACCAAACCCCTCGTTGCGCGAGGGCGCGACATAGAGCGTCAGCCGCCTGTACCAGGGCTTGATGTCATCCACCTCGCCCAGAAAGACAATCCGGCTGTCCAGCCCCGCCGCCTTGATCCGTCGCTTCAGGTCGTCGGCAAAGCCGGTATGTTCCGCCGTCACGCGCCCTGAAATCACCGCTGTCCACTCCGGATAGCGCGGCAGAAGCGCGATCATCGCCTGAACGAAGAGATCGGTGCCCTTCTGGTGCCGCACGCGCCCGAAACAGCCGATGAGATAGCGTCCCGGCAGGCCGGTGCCTTCGAGCGCGTCCTGCGGGCCGGGCGGATGAAAGAGCGCGGTATCCACGCCATGGCGGATGACCCGGTGCGGCACCTTGAGGAAGGAGCCGGATCTGGCGCTGGTCGCGACCACGCCATCCATTCTGGCAATCAGCCAGCGGGTATAGCCGGTATGGTGGCGCTGGGCGGCGGAGGTGAAAAGCAGTTTCAGCGGCATGCGCAGGACATGCTTGAGCACGATGCCCGCCAGCATTTCATTGTTGCGGCGGGCATGCCAGATGCGGTGCGATGCGCCTTGCGGCCTCTTCCACAGCCGTGGAAGCGCTGCCCAGGACAGGGCCGGCATGCCGGGCGGCAGGCCGGGGCCGAGCGTGACGATGCCCAGCCCCCGGCGGCGCTGCTCCGGAATGAGTTGAACCAGGGTGGAGGTCACACCGGACAGGCGCCGCTTAAAATGCGGCGCAATCACCCGGATGTCGGAAAGGCTCTGCACGGGCGGGATCGGCTGCAATCAACCCCAGCTGACGTTGAGGATTTCGTAGGCCTTGGAGCCACCGGGCGCCACGACCTCGATGCTGTCACCAGCCTCCTTGCCGATCATCGCACGCGCAATCGGCGAGGAAATGGAAATGCGGCCAGCCTTCACGTCGGCTTCCTGATCGCCAACGATCTGGTAGATCTTTTCCTCCTCGGTATCCTCATCGACCAGCTTGACGGTGGCGCCGAACTTGATCTTGGAACCGGACATTTTCGACAGATCGATGACTTCGGCGCGCGCGATCAGGTCTTCCAGCTCGGTGATGCGGCCTTCATTATGGCTCTGCGCTTCCTTGGCGGCGTGATACTCGGCATTTTCCGAGAGGTCGCCATGGGCGCGCGCTTCCGAAATTGCCTCGATGATGCGCGGACGCTCTTCCTGCTGACGCCAGCGCAGTTCTTCCTGAAGCTTGGCGAAGCCGTTCTGCGTCATCGGTACCTTATCAACCATTTCCTCTTCCTTCACACTCACGGCCACAAGGGCGGCCATGAAAAGAAAACAGGTTCCGGAGCAAAGCCACGGAACCAGTTGCAAATCATCCTGCGCAAACTATAGCAGAACGCGGCTGCGAATTTCCAGAGAATTCGAAAATCCGCCCGGACCCGCCATAAAGTCGCAGTTCATGGCGATATAAGGCGCCAAATCTGCAGAACAACCCCCAGCAGCGCCACCCAGATGAACAGGGACAAGGCGAAGGCCAGCAGCAGATATTTCATGCGTCGCGTCATCGGGATCACGGATAATAGCGTACCACCGCGTCTGCGGGGCCATCGACGCCATTTAACCGCTCATTTTGCTCCTGTGTGCTTAACCTTTGGTAAAGGTAATCAAAAACTGAACATTTCAGGCAGTTTCTGCCTCATTTTGAAGCATTTCAGCCACCACAGGCCCCGTCCATGGCTCAATCTGGTACGACTCCGGCATATTGATTGGATGATAGGGCGCAGCGGCGGGAGAAAGCTTCATCCGATCCAGAACAGATTGGTGAATCCGTGCAGGATCGCGCACCAGCCGCGGGTCGCACAGCGGAATATACCAGCCATGGGGATCCTTGCGCCGCCGCCAGGACGACCAGGGAATGCGGCGCGGAAGGATTTCCAGCACCTTCCAGGCGAGCGTCATGGAATTATGCAGGCGCCCCAGCGGACTGGGCTTGACGCGGCCATGGGCGGGATTGCAGGCATAGACCAGATCCTGCACGCTTTTTTCATGAAACAGCAGGCCGAACTGGCGGCTTTCCTCGATCATCCAGGACAGCGGAATTTTTGCCGCCGCACTTTCAGCCTCCGGATAACCGCCGCCGACATCGCAGTGATCGCCCGCGAACCAGACCTCCTTGAAATCCTGCTTTCTGATCTTGTCCGGGTCCTTCGGCCGGAATGGGCCGCCCCAGAAGTCCTGATCCGGCTTCCAGTAGACCGGGCGGAACATGGTGCGCCGCTCATCCAGCGCGCAGGCATGGCGCACGGCGGCAATGCTAGGGTTGGTGGTGGTGAAGGGAAAGGTCTGGAAGGTCAGCCCACGGCTTGTCTGGTTGATGACGGTGGAAACCGTATCGAAAACGCCGAGAAAGGTAATGGCCGGACGCACGCCCCGCAGGGTGCGCTCGTAAAGGCGCATGGCAGCGAAGGCCGAAGGGGCGCGCCCTTCCGTCTCGGCAGTGCGGCCATCCCGCTGTTCGGGGGGAATCGTCTTGTAAGTCCGGTAGGCAAATTCGACGAGATTGATGAAATTCGGCGCGATGATACCGAGGCTGTGGATGAAACCGGCCAGCACCCGCGCCGTATAGGCGCCGCGGCTGAAGCCGAGAATGTAAATCCGGTCGTCCTCGCCCATCTTCTCTCCCTTGTCGTTGCGGGGAGCCGCACGGTAATTCTCCACCAGAAAGCGATAGGCCTGCTTGACATTGTGATCCAGCCCCCAGCCGGTGGCGAGGCCCCAGGTTTCCGTCAGCTTGCGGATGCCGCGAAACCAGTTGTCGTCGGCGCCGAAAGTGCCGACACCCGGTTCGTAATAGACCAGTTGTTGCTCTCCGCGCTTCAGGCAGCCGAGCAGGCGGACGATATTGGTCCGGTCCGCCGAGATTTCATTGGATGTTCCATCAAACAGGATAACAATATTTCTGCCCATAAGCCGCCCCCTTGACCATGGCCAGCATCATGGTTGCAAATTATAAAAATACAATCTTGATTTTACAAAATGGACGAGCTGAGAGCATTTCCAGGAAAAGGGGAACCCGGCGTTCCGCCCGGAAATAGGTAAAAACACTCGATGGGCTGAATTGACATAAAAAAACCCTCCGGCGGTCAGGCCGGAGGGTTTTCTGTCAGGCAATTCTCGATCTCAGAAGTAGCTTTGCAGCGGCTGAACTTCCAACTGGCCCTTCTTCAGCGCCTCGATGGCTTCCGCCGCGGCCAGCGCACCAGCCATGGTGGTGTAGTACGGCACCTTCTGCATCAGCGCCGCACGGCGCAGCGATTTCGAATCGGAAATCGCCTTGTTGCTGTCCGTGGTGTTGATCACCAGCTGGACCTGACGATTGCGGATGGCATCCTCGATATGCGGGCGGCCTTCCAGAACCTTGTTGATCTTCACCGCCTCGATGCCCTGTTCGGCCAGATAGCGCTGCGTGCCGCCGGTGGCGAGCACCCTGAAACCAATGGCGACCAGGAGCTTGATGGCGGGCAGGACGCGGCTCTTGTCCTCGTCGCGCACCGACACGAAGACCGTGCCTTCGCGCGGCAGTTCCACGCCTGCACCCAACTGGCTCTTGGCGAAGGCGAGCGCGAAATTGCGGTCGAGACCGATCACCTCGCCGGTGGAGCGCATTTCCGGGCCGAGCAGCGTATCGACACCGGGGAAGCGCGCGAAGGGGAAGACGGCTTCCTTGACGGCGATATGCTTGAGATTGCGCGGATCGGGCTTTTCGCCATAGGCATGGATCGCCGCATCCAGCTTTTCGCCAGCCATGATGCGGGCGGCGATCTTGGCAATCGGCGCGCCGATGGTCTTGGCGACGAAGGGCACGGTGCGCGAGGCACGCGGATTGACTTCCAGAACGTAGATCGTGCCGTCCTTGATGGCATATTGCACGTTCATCAGACCACCGACATTCAGCGCCTTGGCCAGCGCCGTGGTCTGGCGCTCCAACTCGTCCACCAGATCCTTCGGCAGCGAGCGCACCGGCAGCGAGCAGGCACTATCGCCGGAGTGGATACCGGCTTCCTCGATATGCTCCATGATGCCCGAGACGAAGACGCTTTCGCCGTCGCAGAGCGCATCGACATCCACCTCAATGGCATTGGTGAGGTAGCTGTCGAACAGCAGAGGGTTCTTGCCGAGCAGCGTGTTGATCTGGCCGGTCTTGTCGTTCGGATAGCGCTGCTTGATGTCTTCCGGCACCAGTTCCGGCACGGTGTCGAGCAGATAGCTCTGCAGCATGCTCTCATTGTGGATGATCTGCATGGCGCGGCCGCCCAGAACGTAGGAGGGGCGCACCACCAGCGGGAAGCCGATTTCCGACGCAACGAGGCGGGCCTGCTCGACCGAATAGGCGATGCCGTTGTTCGGCTGCGTCAGGTCCAGCTTCATCAGCAGCTTCTGGAAGCGGTCGCGGTCTTCCGCCAGATCGATCATGTCAGGCGCGGTGCCGAGGATCGGAATGCCGTTCTTTTCCAGTGCTTCGGCCAGTTTCAGCGGCGTCTGGCCGCCGAACTGCACGATCACGCCGACAACTTCACCCTTTTCCTGCTCGGCGCGCAGGATTTCAATCACGTCTTCCGCCGTCAGCGGCTCGAAATAGAGCCGGTCGGACGTGTCGTAATCGGTGGAAACCGTTTCCGGGTTACAGTTGATCATGATGGCTTCGAAGCCGGCATCCTTCAGCGCGAAGGCGGCATGGCAGCAGCAATAGTCGAATTCAATGCCCTGGCCGATGCGGTTCGGACCGCCGCCGAGAATAACCACCTTCTTTCGGTCCGAAACCTGGGCTTCGGAACGGGCTGCCCCGACGAACGGCGTTTCATAGGTGGAATACATATAGGCCGTCGGCGAGGCGAATTCGGCCGCACAGGTATCGATGCGCTTGAAGACCGGCCGCACGCCAAGCCCGTTGCGCAGCATGGCGACATCCTTGGGCTTGCCGCCGGTCAGCGAGGCCAGGCGCGCGTCGGAAAAGCCCATGGCCTTCAGCATGCGCAGGTTTTCCGCATCCTGCGGCAGGCCGTGCTCACGAATGCGGGCTTCCATGTCGACGATCGCCTTGAACTGGGCGATGAACCATGGATCGATCTTGCAGCCTTCGTGCACTTCCGCTTCCGACATGCCAAGGCGCAGCGCCTGCGCCACCATGCGCAGGCGGTCCGGCGTCGGCGTGCCGATGGCGGCGCGGATGGCGTTCTTGTCGTCACCCTGGCCGATGCCGGGAATTTCGATCTCGTCGAGACCGGTCAGGCCGGTTTCGAGGCCGCGGAGCGCCTTCTGCAGCGATTCGGCGAAGGTGCGGCCAATGGCCATGACTTCACCGACCGACTTCATCGCCGTGGTGAGAACCGGGCTTGCGCCGGGGAATTTCTCGAAGGCAAAGCGCGGGATCTTGGTGACGACGTAATCGATGGACGGCTCGAAGGAGGCGGGCGTCGCGCCGCCGGTGATGTCGTTTTCCAGCTCATCCAGCGTGTAACCGATGGCAAGCTTGGCCGCGACCTTGGCAATCGGGAAGCCGGTGGCCTTGGAAGCGAGCGCCGAGGAGCGCGAGACGCGCGGGTTCATTTCGATGACGACCAGACGGCCATCCTTCGGATTGACCGCAAACTGCACGTTGGAGCCGCCGGTTTCGACGCCGATCTCGCGCAGCACCGCAAGCGAGGCGTTGCGCATGATCTGGTATTCCTTGTCCGTCAGCGTCAGCGCCGGGGCAACGGTGATGGAATCGCCGGTATGCACGCCCATCGGATCGATGTTTTCGATGGAGCAGACGATGATGCAATTGTCCGCCTTGTCGCGGACCACTTCCATCTCATACTCCTTCCAGCCCAGCACCGATTCCTCCACCAGCACTTCGGTGGTAGGAGAGGCATCGAGACCGCCGGAAACGATGTCGAAGAATTCCGAGCGGTTATAGGCAATGCCGCCACCGGTGCCGCCGAGCGTGAAGGACGGGCGGATGATGGCGGGCAGGCCGACATGGTCCAGCGCCTGGGCGGCGATGGCCATGGCATGGCTCATATAGCGCTGCTTGCGGTCGGTTTCGCCGAGGTTCCACTGGTTTTCCAGCTCATCCAGGGCCTTGTCCAGCGCATCGCCGGTGAGCGTCTCGCGCAGCTTGGCACGCTCAGCCTCATGCTTCTTGCGGTCCGCGTCCTTGATCTCGGTGGCGTTGGCCAGCATGGAGCGCGGCGTCTCGAGGCCGATCTTCGCCATGGCTTCGCGAAACAGGGCGCGGTCCTCGGCCTTGTCGATGGCTTCCGGCTTGGCGCCGATCATCTCGACATTATAGCGGTCGAGCACACCCATGCGCTTCAGCGACAGCGCCGTGTTCAGGGCCGTCTGACCGCCCATGGTGGGCAGCAGCGCATCGGGACGCTCCTTGGCGATGATCTTGGCCACCACTTCCGGCGTGATCGGCTCCACGTAAGTGGCGTCGGCCAGACCCGGATCGGTCATGATGGTGGCCGGGTTGGAGTTGACGAGAATGACGCGGTAGCCCTCCTCCTTCAACGCCTTGCAAGCCTGGGTGCCGGAATAGTCGAATTCGCAAGCCTGGCCGATGACGATCGGCCCCGCGCCGATGATGAGGATGGATTTCAAATCTTGGCGCTTTGGCATGGCTCTATCCGTTCTCTTTACCTGCGCGAAAAGCCAGCCAGGGCAAGAGATTGCCGGCCGGGCGCAGATATTTGGTCTTTTCAGGCTAGACGCGGCTTATAGGCAATAGTTCTGCCGAGCGGAACCCCGAATCTTCACCTTTACCAACAATTTGGAAAGCGCCCGCCTTTCGCCGTCCCTGTCACACGCGCGTCGCGCATCACCTTTAGAAAACCGCGCGACAAAAACCCACCGCATTCACAAGGATCACGGCTGCTCCGCGGGGCTTGCCCACACTGGCGCAGCGCCATGAATACCAATCCTTTTGCCGGAGTTCCAGATGACATTCCCCGTCAATCCGCCCGCACGCCTTGCCGGTTTTTCCGCAAGCTGCAATCCGGAGCCACTTGCCCATATGGGCATCCGCTTCGATGCACAGGGCCGCTTCCTCAAGGAACCTGGCAACAGCGTGGTCTGCCATCTCACCGAAGGCTCGGCCAGCCAGGGCGCCATCATCGCCTTGCGGGCGCTCTATCAGGAATTGCCGGAGGCTGATAAGCTCGCCTTCACGCCCGTCTCCAGCCTGCACATGACGCTGTTTCAGGGCGTGATCGACACGCGCCGCGCCCTGCCCTACTGGCCGCAGGATCTGCCGCTGGATACGCCCATCGAGGACGTGACGGAGATCTTTTGCCAAAGACTGAAGCATTTCCGGGCGGGCCCGGGGTTTCGCCTGGGGCTGACGGCGCTCACACCCACCGCCATGATCCTCGAACCCGTGGATGAAGAAGACAAAGCCGCCCTCGCCGACTGGCGCGACCGGCTGGCGAGGCTGTTCGGCTATCGCCATCCCGATCACGAGACCTATGAATTCCACGTAGGTTTCGCTTACGTCCTCAGCCGTTTTTCTGACACAGCCCTCTGTCACTGGGAGGAGGTGCTGCAGCGCGAAACCCGGCATTTTCAGGCTAAGTTCGCATGTCTGGAGCTTGATCCGCCCGCTTTTTCCACCTTCGAAGACATGACGCGCTTTGAGGAGGTCGTAATTCTGGATTGAATATCATTCTTGATTTACATCAAGGGTTGATGAACCATCCTGATGTGGGGCGCAGACAGAAGGATGGATATCATGATCACAGTCCATTATCTCCAGCATTCCCGGGCCCATCGCATCCTGTGGCTTCTGGAGGAGCTGGGGATCGATTACCAGATCAGGACCTATCGCCGTGGCGCCGATTTCAGGGGGCCTTCCGAGCTGAAGGCCGTGCACCCGCTGGGCAAATCGCCGGTGATCGAGGATGACGGGCGCATTTACGCCGAGAGCGGCGCCATCATCGACTATCTGATCGATACCTATGGCGGTGCCGGGCTGAAACCGGAAGCCGGAAGCGAGGCCTATACGCGCTATCGCTACTGGCTGCATTATGCGGAAGGCTCCGCCATGCCGGTTCTCTTTCTGAAAATCGTCATTGCCCGTATGCCGCGCCAGGTGCCATGGCTGCTGAGGCCGCTGGCGCGAATGATCTCAAAGGCGATGGTCAACGGCTTCATCGATCCGCAGGTCGTTGATCATCTCACCTTCTGGGAATCGGAACTGTCGAAGGACGGCTTCTTCACCGGCAGCACATTGACCGGGGCCGATATTGCCATGAGCTTTCCCGTGGAAGCGGCCATGACCGAACTGCCGAAATCATTCGCCATCCCCGCCATTCGCCGCTATCTGGACGCCATCCGCGCGCGCCCTGCCTATAAGCGCGCCCTGGAGCGGGGGGCCTATATCTTCGCTAGCTCCTAAAGTATTGTCCTGAGAAAAGTGGCAACACCCTGAACCGTCCACAATCAGGCGAAGATCTGCTCGACGGGATAGACGCGGCGGAAATCATGCCGCGTCAACGCCTCACGGAAATGCGGCGAGACATCATCGCTGCCAAGTTCATTTTCCCGCTTCTTCGAGCCGTCGACAAAGGACTTGAGGCTGCGCGATGCCTGTTTCTGATCGATGAAGGGGCGCATCTTGCGCTTCAACGGGTGGTAGATCAGCTTGTCCCGCAAATCCCGCAGCCAGGGCCGGGGAAAACGGAACACACCATCCGGCAGGAAAAGTGAGGACACAGGCTCGCCCCGCGCCACCTCATACCAGGCGAGCGTCAGCAGGACCTGATCCCAGACATGGGGATTTTCCCGCGCCAGTTCCGCCCAGCGCTTGACGATCAGCCCTGCCGCCGGGGTCTTGTTCAGATAGACGAAGCTGGAAATGAAATACCAGCCGTGGCGGCAGACGAGGCTGATATCGAAGGGATTGTCGTTCAGGAAATCCGGGCGTCGCAGCACGTCCGCATCCGCATCCACCCAGCAGATGGGCCTGTCACTTTCCTGCCAGACCCGTTCGATGAAGGCCGATTTCAGCCCGGTATTCGCCACCCAGGAGCCGAGGGAGGGAATGGCCTCGATGCGGTGTTCAAGGCCGAGCCTGTCCAGCGAGCGGCGCAGGCTGTCCGCCAGCGCCTCGTAAGGCGTATTGGCCGTATAATAAGAGATATAGAGAGGCGCGTTGCGGGAAAATTCGCCAGCATCCAGCCGGTCGATCATCTGGGGCAAATCGGCCCAGGCAACGCTATCGCCCGCGTGCGGATGGCGAATATGCGCCAATCGATGCAAGGCATCGGGAAATGGTCCCTCCGCTTTCTTGAGCGGAATGCCTCCCAAAAACCTCTCGATCTGCATGTTTCAATCCCTCATCATCTTTCGCTTGCACCTCTTTTAGCAAGATGTATCGGGCGGCGAAATCCATAAACGGCTTTATCCAATAAACGAGGAGCTGCGGACATTTGCCTTGAGCGACCGGCCACACATATCAAAATCAGACCACTCAAGCACGTTGCGGCTTATCAGCCTCATGCAACGTGCTTTACATTCTTGTTTTAATACCAAGGCTCGAAGATGCTAACGCATCCTCGCCTTGAAGAGATTTCGAATATCTCAAATGCATCAGGGGCTTGAGATATTCGAAAAGTGAATACGAACAGTCATCTTCAATGACTCTTCGTATAACGCATGTCGTTCTCGCAAAACCGCTGCACACTTTTGCGCGACATGCTGTCGCTTGCCATAAATCAGCCTCAGGCCTGGACCATATCGAGGGACCTCGTTGGAAAAGATGCCGAATGTGGGACCGGCTTCATCTCGCGGTCCTATAAACATTGGCATTCGGGGAATGATGTGAAGGTCGACAACAGCAACCGTCAGCGCACGCAAATCGTCTGCCTCGGCATGTGGGCAGATTACGAGGACTTCTTCTGGCAGCAGGCAGACCAGACGCGGTTCGACGTGACGGTTTTGCATATCAAGAAGCTGGCCCAGAAGAATCCGTTTTACAAAATAACGCCCGCCTTTCAGCGCCACAGGCTTTATTATCAGGTCATGGCGCAGGTGTTTGCGCGCTTTCCGAATGCGCATTTCATCGTCAACGAACGTGAGGAAGTGCTGCGCTATATCGTTGCGCATAAGCCGGCGGTACCGATTTCGATCATCATCCGCAATCCGGTGGCGGCCAAGGGAGTGATCATCCCCTTTCTCAAGGAAATCATCGCGGCGGGGCACAAGGTCATCTCTTTCGACCCGCAGGATTGCCGCGCCTATGGTTTCGAACCCTACCGGCAATATATCGCCCCGGTCGCCGCCATTCCGCATCGGGAGCAGATGACGGACTTTTCCTTTCTCGGACGGGAAAAGGGCCGCAGCCGGCTGATCGAGGGATTGGGACGGCGGCTCGGCGAAAAGGGGTTCAGCGTCTCCCTGAAATTCACCGATCGCAAGATCGAGAAAAAGCACTGGTGGAGCAAGACCCGACGTGACAAGCGCTCCGTGCCCTATCCCGACTATCTGGCGGAAAACCTTTCGGCACGCTGCATCATCGATATTCTCCAGAGCGGACAGGAAGGGCTGACACTGCGCCCTCTGGAAGCGATGATCTACGGGCGCAAGCTGTTGACCAACAATCGCCACATCGTCAGCGAAGCCTTCTATCACCCCAACAATATCTTCGTGCTGGACACGTTCAACTCGCTCGAGGGCATCGAAGCCTTCATGGCAAAGCCTTTCGTGGAGATCGATCCCGCCATCAAGGCGCTCTATTCCGTGGATGCCGTGATCAGCCAGTGCCTGACCAAAGGCGCTCCGGCCTTCGTCCAGCGGCAACGGCTCTCGCTGGCGGGCTGAGTCGTTTCAGCAACAAAGTGCGTCACGGGTCCCTGACAAACGTCAGATTTCAACCAGTCCCAGGCGCTTGACCTGGCGGATGGTCAGCATGGTGCGAACCGTGTCGACATGTTCGTTGGCTGTCAGCGTTTCGATGACGAAATCCTGAAAGCGGGTGAGATTTTCCGCCACGCAATGCAGCAGAAAATCGCTTTCACCGTTCACCATCCAGGCCTGGCGCACCAGCGGCCAGTTTTCCGTGGCGGCGGCGAAGGATTTGAGATTGGCTTCCGACTGGTGCTTCAGCCCGACCATGCAGAAGGCGACGAGATCGAAGCCGAGCTTCGGGCCGTTCAGAAGCGCATGATAGCCCTGGATGATACCGGTTTCTTCCAGCTTGCGCACCCGCCGCAGGCAGGGCGGCGCTGAAATGCCCACCCGCTCGGAAAGCTCCACATTGGTCATGCGGCCATCCCGCTGCAATTCCCGCAGGATCCTCAGATCGATGGCATCGAGTTCGGCGCGAAACACCAGGGGCCCTTTCCATATAGAGCATTTCCAGGAAAAGTGGAAACCGGTTTTCCGTCCGGAAATGCGTAGAAACAAAGAGTTAGAGCGTTTCAATGTTTCCGTGAAACAATGAAACGCTCTAGACTGTCAGCGGTTATGACCTGCACCGGCCTGTGGCGCAAGATTATGTCGAAACCGCGCACAAAAATGTTAATCACGGCTCCCGCGAATGATAGCTCTTCCCAATGCCCTGTTATTAACGCAAGGCAGCCCTTGAACTAATGCATGGATCATTCATAAATGGGGGATGAGCCGGCGCGGTTCATCGCCTATATCAGGCCTCCCACGAGATCCCGTGCCGACTGAAAGGATTTGTCATGTCTGCCCGTCACACCAAGGTGCTGATCATCGGTTCCGGCCCCGCCGGTTACACCGCCGCCATCTATGCCGCCCGCGCCATGCTGAAGCCGGTTCTCATCGCCGGCATGGAACAGGGCGGACAATTGATGATCACTACGGATGTCGAAAACTATCCGGGCTTTGCCGATCCCATCCAGGGCCCGTGGCTGATGGAGCAGATGCTCAAGCAGGCCACCCATGTCGGCGCCGAGATCGTCAACGATCTGGTGACCGAGGTGGAGATGTCGCGTCGTCCCTTCACGGTCAAAACCGATTCCGGCCATGTCTGGACCGCCGATACGCTGATCATTGCCACCGGCGCCAAGGCCAAGTGGCTCGGCATCGAGAGCGAGCAGCATTTCCAGGGCTTCGGCGTGTCCGCCTGCGCCACCTGCGACGGCTTTTTCTACCGCAACAAGGATGTGATCGTGGTTGGCGGCGGCAATTCCGCCGTGGAAGAAGCGCTCTATCTCTCGCATATCGCCAAAAGCGTCACCGTCGTGCATCGGCGTGACAGTTTCCGTTCGGAAAAGATCCTGCAGGAGCGGCTCTTCGCCAAGGAAAACGTCAAGGTGCTGTGGAACACGGTGGTGGATGAAATCACCGGCACACCCGCCAAGCCGCCCATGCCGCCCTCCGTCACCGGGGTGAAACTCAAGGATATGGTCAGCGGCAGCGTGACCGACATGGCTATTGACGGCGTGTTCGTGGCAATCGGCCATGCGCCCGCCACCGAGCTTTTCAAGGGCAAGCTGAAGCTGAAGTCCAACGGCTATCTGTGGACCGCCCCCGATTCCACCGCCACCGATGTGCCCGGCGTCTTTGCCGCGGGCGATGTGACCGACGATGTCTATCGCCAGGCCATCACCGCTGCCGGCATGGGCTGCATGGCGGCGCTGGAAGCAGAACGTTATCTGGCGGCTGTCACGGCGCCCGCCCAAGCCGCGGAGTAAGCGAATGATGCGAGGTGGAGGAATGCCGCTGGACTGGGACAAGCTGCGCATTTTTCACGCAGCCGCCGAAGCCGGTTCCTTCACCCACGCCGCCGACAAGCTGCATCTGTCGCAATCGGCGATCAGCCGGCAGGTGAGCGCGCTGGAGCAGGATGTCGGCGTCAAGCTTTTCCACCGCCATGCGCGCGGGCTGATCCTGACCGAACAGGGCGAATTGCTCTATCGCACCGCCCATGACGTGCTGCTGAAGCTCGAAACGGTAAAGATGCAGCTGACGGAGGCGACCGAAAAGCCGAGCGGCAAGCTGCGCGTCACCACCACTGTCGGTCTCGGCCAGGGCTGGCTGACCGACAAGGTCCAGGAATTCCTGCAGCTTTACCCGGACATGTCCATCCAGCTCATCCTCGACAACGAGGAACTGGATGTGAACATGCGCCATGCCGACTGCGCCATTCGCCTGCGCCAGCCACAGCAATCGGACCTGATCCAGCGCAAGCTCTTCACCGTGCACATGCATGTCTATGCCGCGCCCTCTTATATCAACCGGCATGGCGAACCGCAGACGCTGGAAGATCTGGACAATCACCGCATCATCACCTTCGGCGAACCGGCACCGAACTATCTGCTCGATGTGAACTGGCTGGAAGTGGCGGGCCGCTCTTCCGACAACCGCCGCATTCCGCATCTGCAGATCAACAGCCAGACCTCGATCAAGCGGGCCTGCCTGCTGGGAATCGGCATCGCCTGCATGCCGGACTATATCGTCGGGCGCGACCCGGGCCTGATTCAGTTGCCGATCAATGCAGACGTGCCATCCTTCGACACCTATTTCTGCTATCCCGATGAAATGAAGAATGCCGCCAAGCTGAAAGTTTTCCGCGATTTCATCGTCTCCAAGGCGCGCAATTGGAGTTTCTGACCGGAAGAAATCTGCAAAACCCCTGAATTGGAAGGGGTTTTCAGCTTCAGTTCGGCACGTTATAGTATTCTAATTACGACAGGAACGGCAGACATGCGGCATCCGCATGCCTCCCATGCACAAAAAAGCATTGTTCGCTGCACAAAAAACCACCATATCGCTCACAGCTGATGCACACGGTGGCTTTCCTCCCAGTTCCACCGCACCAGCTGTTCCCCTCTGGAGGTTTATAACCTTCAAACTTTATGGGCCCTGGAGCAATCCGGTGGCCCTTTTTTTTCGCCTTGTGCTTTTTTCAGACAGATCCTGCCCTTGTTGCAGGCGGTGAATGTGCGCAGATGCAACAAAGTTTTGCACCGCCTCTTGAAATCGGCGGGGATTGAACTATCTTCAAGTGTAGCTGAACGCGAGTGCCCCTCTCGGTAGCATTTCTTCAGCTGTTCCCCTCTGGAGGTCTAGAGACCTTCTCAACTCAAGGCGCCTCGTGGCGCCTTTTTTTTGCCTGCTCCTTCCCTTGCCGCCCTTGATATCGAAAATTCCCGATATACATATCGGTCATGAACGATATACAGCTTAACCAAGCCCTGCCCGATCAGGCGCCGACCAACCAAGCCCCCGATGTCGATGAGGTCCTGAAAGCGATCTCCCATCCCGTGCGCCGCGACATGCTGCAATGGCTGAAGGAGCCGCAGCTCCATTTCAGCCCGCAGCACTGCTCGCCGGAACTTGGGGTCTGCGCCGGGCAGTTCGAGCGTTGCGGGCTCTCGCAATCCACCGTTTCCGCCCATCTTGCTACCTTGCAGCGCGCCGGGCTGATCACCTCCTCCAAGCTGGGCCAGTGGAATTATTACAAGCGCAATGAAGAGGCCATTGCCGCCTTCGTCTCGCGCCTGTCCACGGCCCTCTGACACCCCCCTCCAGAGACTCCTCCTATTTGAAAGGACATTCCATGGCTACGCTGTTCGATCCCCTCAAGGTCGGCGATATCGAGGTTGCAAACCGCATTGCGATGGCGCCCTTGACGCGCAACCGCTCGCCCCAGGCCGTGCCGAAGCCGATGACCGCCACCTATTACGCCCAGCGCGCCACCGCAGGCCTGCTGGTGACGGAAGGCACCGCCATTTCGCATCAGGCGCAGGGCTATGCCGATGTGCCCGGCCTCTACAAGCCGGAAGCCATCGAAGGCTGGAAGGCCGTGACCAAGGCCGTGCATGAGGCAGGCGGCAAGATCGTCACGCAGCTCTGGCACGTGGGCGCCATTTCCCATAGCTCACTGCAGCCGAATGGCGGTCAGCCGGTCTCGCCTTCCGGCGTGCCTGCCAAATCCAAGACCTATATCATCAATCCCGATGGCACCGGCGCCTTCGTAGAAACCTCCGAGCCCCGCGCGCTGGAGCTTTCGGAAATCCCCGGCCTGATCGAGGACTACCGCAAGGCCGCCCGCGCCGCCATCGAAGCCGGTTTCGACGGCGTGGAGATCCATGCCGCCAACGGCTATCTTCTCCAGCAGTTCATGAGCTCCGAGAGCAATAGGCGCACCGATGCCTATGGTGGATCTGTTGAAAATCGCCTGCGGCTGACGCTGGAAGTGGTGGAGGCCATCGTCAAGGAAATCGGCGGTGGCCGCACCGGCATTCGCCTCTCGCCCGTCACGCCTGCCAACAACAATGCCGATGCCGATCCGCAGGCAAGCTATAACCTGCTGGCGGAAAAGCTGGCGGCCCATAACCTTGCCTTCATCCATGTCATCGAGGGCGCCACCGGCGGCCCGCGCGATCAGCAGATGGGCGGCAAGCCCTTCGATTGGGCAGGTTTCAAAGCCGCCTATCGCAATGCTGGCGGCAAGGGCGCCTGGATCGCCAATAACGGCTATAGCCGCGATCTGGCCATTGAGGCGGTGGAAAGCGGCAAGGCCGACATGGTGGCCTTCGGCAAGGCCTTCATCGCCAATCCCGATCTGGTGCGCCGCCTGAAGGAAAATGCACCGCTCAACCAGGGTGACCAGTCCACCTTCTACGGCGGCGGCGAAAAGGGTTATACCGACTATCCGACGCTGGATTGATCACATATCCTAGAAATATCCCGGCCCTTCCCCGAAGGGCTGGGGTCGAGCCCCTGTCCGTAAATCACGGCAAGCATTTCAAACTGACGAGCGTCGTGCGCACTGCCTCGGCCAAGGGCGTTTCCGGCTCTTCTCCGAGCGTTTCGACCAGCAGGCGATTGTCGAGGCGAAGGTCCTCGCGCCAGAGATAGCGCATTTCGGCAAGCTCGCGAAACAGCGGCAGGAAGGGCGCCATCAGCGGCACGAGCGGCCAGGGAAAGCGCCGTGTCTTCAGCCTCGGCATGTTGACCGCTTCGGCAATGGCGCGCGCCATCACCAGCCCATCCGCATCATAAACCCCGCGCATATGAAACCGGGCAAAGCCGGGCAGGCTTTCACGCAGGGCCAAAAGACGGGCAAAACTTTCCGCCACATCCGGTAGATAGGCCCAGCTGTGGCCCGTACCGCGACGGCCCGGCAGCGTGATGGCGCTGACCGGCTTGCCGGGTTTGACCAACGCCTGCGCGAACCAGTTATTGCCCGCCCCCGGCCCGAAGAAATCGCCTGCCCTGACCAGAATGGTCTGCACGCCCTGCCCTGCCGCCTGCTCCAGACGCTGTTCCAGGGCCACGCGGATCTTGCCCTTGCGGGTTGTCGGATGCTGCGGGCTGGCTTCGGAAAGAAGCGGAAAGGCATCCGGCCCGTAATTGTAAATGGTTCCCGGCATCAGGATGGTGGCCCCCACGGCCTTGGCGGCGGCGATGGTGTTGTCGATCATCGGCACCACGAGTTCGGCCCAGCGCTGATAGCCGGGCGGGTTGACGCCGTGGACAATGGCCGTCACGCCCTGCGCCGCCGCCAGCACATCGCTGGCCTTCATCGCATCGCCAGCCAGCCAGCGATAATCGGGATGATGGATTGCCATCTCCGCCGCCCGCCGATGCAGCGCCGCGATCTCATAGCCGCGCGCTTGCAGAGTGCGCGCCAGCGCCCCGCCAATGCCGCCGGTGGCGCCCAGCACCAGCACCGTCTTTCCCACGCCTTCGCTTCGCATGTTCATCTCACCGTCCTAGAGCGTTTCATTGTTTCACGGAAACTTTGAAACGCTCTAAACCTTTGTTTTTACGCATTTCCGGACGGAAAACCGCTGCGCACTTTTCCTGGAAATGCTCTATTGTCTCGATCCTGTCGATGCCGGGATCATGCCGGGTGAGACCGCTTTTAAAAATTGTATATTTATCTATCACTGCTATACATTTTTGCATGAGAAACGATGTGAGTTGGGATCATTACCGCAGCTTTCTGGCCGTGCTGCAAAGCGGTTCGCTGTCTGCGGCAGCACGGGCGCTGGGGCTGACGCAGCCGACGCTCGGGCGGCATATCGAGGCGCTGGAGGCCAATATTGGCGCGCCGTTATTTCTGCGCAGCGTCCAAGGCCTGCTGCCCACCGCAACCGCCCTTGCCATGCGGCCCCTTGCCGAAAGCATGGAAACAAGCAGTCGCTCGCTCTCGCGCCTGGCGACGGCCTCGCAGACGAATGTGGAGGGCGTGGTGCGCATCAGCGCCAGCGATGTGATGGCCGTGGAAGTCTTGCCGCCCATACTCAGCCGCCTGCAGACGGCGCATCCGGGGCTGCATGTGGAGCTTTCCGTCTCGGACCGGGTGGAGGATCTGTTGCAGCAGGAGGCCGATATTGCCGTGCGGATGGTCGCGCCCCGGCAAAAGGCGCTGGTGAGCCGGGCGATCGGCGCGCTCGACATCGGCTTTTACGCCCATCGCCGCTATCTCGATCAAAACGGCAGGCCAGAAAATCTGGAGGATCTGCGTCAGCACAGGTTGATCGGCTATGATCGTCCGCTTCCCTATATCCGCGCCATTCTGGAAGCGAGGCCCGATCTTGCCGCCTTGACGTTCGCCTTTCGCGCCGACAGCAATCTGGCGCAACTGGCCGCCATTCGCTCAGGGCTCGGCATCGGCATGTGCCAAGCCGGGATAGCCCGGCGGGATGACACGCTGGAGGAAGTCCTGAGCGGACAATTGCACCTCACCCTGCCCACCTATGTGGTGATGCATGAAAACCTGAAAACCCATCCGCCCTGCCGCGCCACCTTCGACGCGCTGGTCGCAGGGCTTTTGCGTTATCGTGCGGGCGGGGCATCGGTCGCGGAGAGCGCACCGGAATAGCTGTCGAGAATCTCAACCTCCGGGCGGTCGCGGCCATCGCTCATTTCCGCATGCCAGCGGCCCTTTTCATCCTGATAGACAATGCGGACCGGCTCGTCGGAAATCTGCAATTCGCGCATCACGATCCGCGCGGCTTCCAGTGCCTCGTCATGGCTGGCAAAGGTTTCGGAATAGGCGCCGTCCAGCCGGTAGGCCCAGCCTTCGTCATGCGGTACGATCTCATAGGTCACTTTCACCATGATATCCTCCTTGTTTAGAGCGGCTTTCGATCTGATTGAAACAGATCGCCGCTCCAACTCTTTGTTTCTAGGCATTTCCCGACGGAAAACCGGTTTCCACTGTTCCTGGAAATGCTCTAATATTGACCGCATCATCCTCCCGCAACAAGACTATCTCATCTTCTCGGCGGAACTGCAAATTGTGCTCGGACGTTTGCCGCCAATGCATATTCCAGACCTGAACCCCGAAAAAACCACGCCATTTTCAACAATCCCTCTGAGAAAGGCCCGCCCAAAGTGACCGCATTGACCAAGGAAAAATCCCTCCTCCTCCCCCTTTGTCTTGCGCTTGCAGCCTTTCTTGCTGAACATCAACTGGCCGAACAGAGCCGCCTGGTGCTGATCGCCGTGGCGGCGGTGCTGGTGGGGGGCATTCTGATCGCCTCGCTGCGGGTGGCGCACCACGCCGAATTGCTGGCCCATAAGGTGGGCGATCCCTATGGCACCATGATCCTGACGCTCTCGGCAGTGGCGGTGGAAGTGCTGATTCTCGCCATCATGATGCAGGGGGAAAGTTCTCCCACCCTGGTGCGGGATACGATCTATTCGGCGGTGATGCTGGATATCAACGGCATTCTCGGTCTTGCCGCCCTGCTCGGCGGACTGCGCCATGGCGAGCAGCCTTATAATGACGATTCCGGCAAGACCTATGGGGTGATGATCCTGACCGCCATGGGCATTTCAATGATCGTGCCGGAATTCGTGCCGGGGGAGAAATGGCACTATTATTCCGCCTTTACCATCGCCGCCATGCTGGCGCTTTACGGCCTTTTTCTGCGCATGCAGGTGGGGCCACACAGCTATTTCTTCAGCTACAGCTATCCGCGCCGCAATACGCCCACCGCTGAGAACCCGAGTCACGAGGCGAAACACGAGCCGCTGGCGCTTTCCATCGGCGTCATCCTGTTCGGCGTGGTGCTGATCGGCGTTCTGGCGGAATTCATGTCCGGCTTCCTCACAGAAGGGCTGAAGGGAACCGGCGCGCCGGTCGCCATCATGGCCATTCTCGTGGCTGCGATTTCCGCCGCCCCGGAAATCATGACGGCACTGCGCGCCGCCCTGCATAACCGCATGCAGGCCACCGTCAACATTGCCATGGGGGCATCGCTGTCCACGGTCATTCTCACCGTGCCGGTGATGGAGGCGATTGCGCTTTATACCGGCCAGCCCTTCACCATGGCGATGAGCCCGGTCCAGACGGTGATGGTGACGATTACGCTGATTGCAGCAGCCATCAATCTCAACGATGGCGAGACCAACGCTATCGAAGGCATGACGCATTTCATCCTGTTCGCCACCTTCATCATGCTCTCGGCGCTGGGATTGTAATCAGGCCTGCTCGCGATTTCACACGTCTGCTCACAAGCAGTTGAAATCGGAACCTTTGACGCAAATCCCCGTTGTCCTCTCGCCTGCTCCGTCCTATAGCCGGTTTGCCGTAATGTCACCACGATACGAAGCGACAAGGCAGATCAAGGGCCGCGGGGACAGGTCCGGATGCTGCAGCCAGATGCTCTCGGCCATGGCATCCGACATCAGACAACCAAGGGCAAGGCTGGTCGCGCAATCAGCCCGCCGGATGGAACGCGGGAGCCAAAGCCGTGAAAAGATTAGATGTTCTGGATGGCATGCGGGGATATTTCCTCGTATTCATGATGCTCAACCACCTGATCTTCACAGGCGGCTACCTGCTGGTGGAAATCAACCATCGGCAATTCACCTTCGTGGAAGATGCACAGGGCTTCGTCTTCATGTCCGGCCTGCTGGTGGGCATGGTCTATGGCCGCAAGATGATCAAGAGCGGCTATGACAGCGCCCGCGAGCGCATCTGGGCTCGTGCCTTCGAGCTTTACCGTTACGCCATGGGCATCATCCTGATCGTGCTGGCGGCGCGCTTCGTGCTGCCGGGGGCCACCGCCATCTGGCAGGACTGGCTGGGTGTCACCCATCTCAACGATCCGCTGCGGCTGGGCTCCATCGCGACCTTCCTGTTCCAGCCGACCTTCATGGATATCCTGCCGCAATATATCGTTTACATGATCTTCGCGCCGGGCCTGATCTGGCTGTGCATCAGCGGGCGCTGGGCCACTGTCGCTATCGGCTCGCTGATCGTGTGGATGGCTGGCCAGCTTGGTCTGCACCGGATGATCACCTATCCCATCGACGGGCTGCTGTCGCAGTCGGAAAGCGAAGGCATTCGCGCCAGCTTCAACCTGCTGGGCTGGCAGATCGTGTTTTTCTCCGGCCTGATCGCAGGCAGCCTGACGGCTACCCGCCAGATCGAATGGCAGAAGGTCTTCAGCCCGGAAAATACGCTGCTGGTGAAGGCCGCGGCTGCCGTACTGCTATTCTTCCTGCCGCTGCGTATCCTCACGGCCCATGGCTGGCTGCCGGACTTCGTGCTGCAAAAATTCGGCAGCATGGAAGTGCGCGCCGATTTCGGCCCGGTCTACCTGTTGAATTTTGCCTCGCTCGCCTTCGTGATCGCCTGGCTGCTGATTGCGGGGCCGCGCCATGACAGCGCTCTCATCCGCCGCATTGCCGGGGGCATCAACAGCGTGTTTTCGCTAAGCTTCCTGCAGCTTATCGGCCGCCATTCCCTGCATGTCTATGTCTGGCATGTGCTGATCGTGTTTGCGGTCAAATACATCGATGGCCGCATCGGCCCCTTCTCGGAAGCCTCCAAGACGCTGATCGCCGTCTTTTGCGTCTCGCTGCTGGCGATCCCGGCAATCTATCGCGAGCGGGAAACCTATTTCACCCCGGCTCCCGAGCCGAAAAAGGTGCCTGTGCCTGCCACGGCAAAAGCAACCGCGCCCACGGGGCGCGCGGTTCCCGGCAAGCTCTGATCATCATTCCCGGCTGTGCGCCGGGGATTTTCCTTCACACCGGAATGCGAATGGTGGCCCTGAGGCCGCCCAGCGGGCTGTCGCCGAGCGTGACATTGCCACCATGGCTGCGGGCGATGTCGCGGGCAATGGCAAGGCCAAGGCCCGTGCCGGAGGCATCCTGATTGCGAGCCTCATCCAGCCGGAAGAAGGGTTTGAACACATCTTCCCGCGCTTCCGGCGGAATGCCGGGGCCGTCATCGTCGAAGACCACCACTAGCCATTTCGCCGTATGGCGCGCCTCCACCTGAACATGATTGGCATAGCGGCGGCCATTGGTCGCGATATTGCCGACAAGCCGCCAGAAGGCCTGCGGGCGCACCCGCACCATGTCATCCCCCTCCAGCCGGTAATCGAAGCTCTTGCCGTGCAGCGCGAAGTCGTCCCGGATTTTTTCCAGCATGTCGCGCAGGTTGAAGCTGCCGAAATCCTCCTCGGCCTCTCCCTTGGCAAAGGCAAGATAGCCCTCCAGCATCGACTGCATGGCCTCAACATCCTCATGCAGCGGCTCAAGATCGGGATTGTCACCGGCAATGGCCAGTTGCAGCTTGAACCGGGTGAGAATGGTGCGCAAATCATGGCTCACGCCGCTCAGCATGGCGGTGCGCTGTTCCATCTGCCGCTCGATACGCTCGCGCATCAGAATGAACGCCATGCCGGCGCGGCGGATTTCATCGGCGCCGCGCGGGCTGAACTGCTGCGGCATGGGCTGGCCCTTGCCGAAGCTTTCCGCCGCCTCCGCCAGCGCCAGGATCGGACGGATCTGGCCGCGCAAAAACAGCGTGGAGATGATGATCAGCACCAGCGAGGTGCCGAACATCCACAGCAGGAAGATATGCGTGTTGGACGCATAGGCCTGGTTGCGGCGGGCGAAGATGCGCAGAATGCGGTCATCGAGCTGGATACGGATTTCGATCAGCGGGGAATCGCCCACCGTGTCGATCCAGAAGGGCCGCTTGATCTGATTGCGCAGCTCATCGCTTAGCAACTGGTCGAGAATGGAAAAGAAAGGCCGTGGCCGGGGGGCCGGAAGCTCACCATTTTTCTCCAGCGAGGCAATCAGGCCAAGCCGCTGGCGCGCCATTTGCAAGGTCTTCTCCGTATCCTGCGGATAGGTATCGAGAAGCTCGATAATGGCGGAAATGTCGCGCGTGACCGAGGCGGAAAGGCGCTGCGTCACCATCTGCCAGTGCCGCTCCATGAACACGAAGAGCAGCACCGTCTGCAAGATCAGCATGGGCAGGATGATGATCAGCAGCGAGCGCGCAAACAGGCCGCTCGGCAATTGCCGCCGCAGCCAGCGGCTGAACCAGCGCAGGTCCAGCCAGGACACCCGCCGCGAAAACAGCCGTCCGAGGGCATCCCGCCAGGTCATGCCGGTCAATCCCGGCTGAGGCGGTAGCCGATGCCGCGCACGGTTTGCAGCCAGACCGGATTGGCCGGGTCTTCCTCGATCTTGCGGCGCAGGCGGTTGATCTGCACGTCGATGGTGCGCTCACCCACATCCGCCTCCTCCCCCACCAGTTCATGGCGGGGAATGGTCTCCCCCGCCCGCCCGGCGAAGAGGCTCATGATCTCCTGCTCGCGATCCGTCAGGTGAATGACCTCGCTGCCCTTCTTCAGCTCCTTGCGCGACAGCGAGAAGTTATAAGGCCCGAACATCACCTGCTCGATCTTCGGTGTTTCGTTCTGAACATTGCGCTTCAGGATATTGTTGATGCGCAGCACCAGTTCGCGCGGATCGAAAGGCTTGGCCAGATAATCATCGGCCCCGGCCTCAAGACCGGCGATGCGCGAATCGGCCTCGGAGCGGGCGGTGAGCAAAATGACGGGGGCACGGTTTTGGGCCGAAATATACTTGGTCAGCGACAGGCCGTTTTCGCCCGGCATCATCACATCCAGCACCAGAAGATCGAAGCTTAAGCCTTCCAGCTTGCGGCGCGCCTCCTGTGCATCGGCGGCAACGGTGACGCGAAAGCCCTGATCTGTCAGATAGCGCAGCAGCAGATCGCGAATGCGCGTATCGTCATCCACCACGAGAAGATGGGGGGCATCGTCGGTCAAATGCACCTTTCGCATGCTGCTCATTCCTCCAGGGCGGTCTTGTCCGCGTCATCCCCGCTGCGCATGGCGGCCAGAAACGCTTTTACACCGGCTCGCTCATTCTCGGAAAGGGTCTCATAGGCCCGGCTGACCCGGCGCGATTGCGGATCGCTGAGCGCCAGCGCCAGTTCCCGCCCGGCCAGCGTCGGGTAAAGCCGCCGCTGCCGGCGATCGGCAGGCCCCGTCATCTGGCGGATATAGCCGGCATCGATCAGTTCCTTCAGCACCCGCGCCAGGCTCTGCTTGGTGATCCTGAGGATGGACAGAAGATCGGCCACCGTCATGCCCGGCCTGCGGGAAACGAAATAGACGACCCGGTGATGCGCCCGGCCATAACCGATCTTTTCCAGAATGCCGTCCGGATCGGAGATGAAATCGCGATAGGCGAAGAACAGCAATTCGATGGTCTCGAAATCGATGCTCTTGTCGTCGACCTTCGGCAGGTCCGGCAGCGGTTTCGGGGCGGCGTTCGCAGGTGCCCGTTTTTGCACGTTGTTCTTTCCCTGTCTGGACCGGCTTCGCTCATTCATGAGCCTACAGCGAACCTTTGTGCGCCATATATGGCGCACAAAGGTTCGCTGTAACGCTTTACATCTGCTGCATAATTTTATCCTTAAATCGATTCCGATTTAAGGAATGATGCAGTAGCCCGTTTTCACGGCAAACTTACGGCTGTAACGGGCAAAACTCCATGCGGAAAAAGGCTTTTCCCCGGCAAAGCCGGTTTGGGAGGAAAACAGACCCCGGCAGAAAATGCTGCATAAGCGCAACAGAGCCCGAGATAGCAGTTGGCAACCGCGACAGAACCGGTCATCTGCCTTTGTCCGGACGCAAATCATTGAAAATTGCAGGATCGATGAAACCAAAATCCGATTCAGGCCTTTATGCGGCAGGAAGCGGACAGGAGACGGTAATGAGCGAGCTGAGCCCGGCACAGGAAGACGAATCGGTAGAGGTCAGCCTCAAGCCGGTGATGATCCTGGTGTTTTCCCTGAAGATTGCCGTCACGGCCCTGCTTCTCGGCAACCTCGCCCTGCCCTCGCTTTTGATGAGCGAACCGGAACTGGCCGTTGCGGCCACGACTGCACCCTGACATCTTGCCTTACAGGTCCGGACGGAAAACCGGTTGCCACTTTTCCTGGACCTGGCTTTCTTCACGCAGGTCCGAACGGAAAACCGGTTGCCACTTTTCCTGGACCTGCTTTATGCAAAAGACGTCAAAGCGAGAGGACGTCATGGGTCAGTTTCAAGCCGCCATTATTCCGGTTACGCCGTTTCAGCAGAATTGCACGATTTTCTTCGATCAGGAGACCAGGGAAGGTGTCGTGATCGATCCGGGTGGCGATGTCGAGGAAATCCAGCGCGTCATTGCCGAGCAGAGGCTGACGATCAAGGAAATCTGGATTACCCATGGCCATCTCGATCATGCCGGCGGCGCGCAGGATCTGCGCGAGGCGCTGAACGTGCCGGTGATCGGCCCGCATGAGGATGACCGGATATTGCTGGAAACGCTGGAAGCGCAGGTTTCGCGTTTCAACATTCCGCTGAAGCTTCGCAATCTCGTGCCGGATCGCTTCCTGAAGGACGGCGAGGTGCTAAGCTTTGGTGAGCACCGTTTCGAAGTTTATCACTGCCCCGGCCACGCGCCCGGCCATGTCATCTTCTTCAATCGGACCTTACGCTTTGCCCATCTCGGCGATGTGCTGTTCAACGGCTCCATCGGCCGCACCGACCTGCCCGGCGGCAATCACCAGCAATTGCTCGATTCCATCCGCGACAAGGTTCTGCCGCTCGGTGACGACGTCGGCTTCATCTGCGGCCATGGCCCCGGCAGCCGCATTGGCGACGAGCGCCGCCATAACCCCTTCCTGAAGGGTCTTTGAGCGACATCACGTCGACAAAAAAACCCGGCAAAACTGCCGGGCCGCTGCTTGTCTTGACAAATGAACCAGGCAATCAGCCTGCGATCTGCAGATTGACAGCCTTCGGGCCTTTGCCGCGGCGGTCCGGTTCCGTATCAAAGCTGACTTTCTGGTTTTCGCTCAGACCGGAAAGACCGGATGCTTGAACGGCAGAGATATGCACGAAGATGTCGGCGCCGCCATTGTCCGGCTTGATGAAGCCGAAGCCCTTGTCGGTGTTGAAGAATTTTACAATGCCAGTTTCGGCCATGCGTTAGGTCCTTTTCTCTCTGTCCGGGATCGGCGGACAGCATTGCTCAGTCCCCGAAGGGGTTAGACGGGCAATCCTGTCGTGAGGAAAGGTCCCAGCTACCGCAGCCACCGGATCAGTGCGACCTAAGGTCGTGTCCCCTTGTGGATGCCCGGAACTTCTGCGTCTCCGGTGCTTCGAAATGATAAGGTCTTTCCGCGCGCAAAAATGCCCGAACGGCGTGAGAGTGCTAGGTTTGTGGCGACTTGGCAAGAGAAAGTTTTTTTACCATTCGCTCAATTCCGGCGTGCAAGCAGGAGATGAAATACGCCGTCCATCCGGGTTTTTCCCGGTATTGGGCCAAAAATTTGCCTTGTTTGCGGTGACGGCCTTTGAAATTCCCTGAAATCAAGCGTTTGAGCGGTAAAGTTTTCCAATGGGGGAACTTGGTCGATATCTTAAATTTTTATGAAGATGCCATGCGGAATCTGCTCCATTCCGGCACGATTTCCACGGAAAGCATGGCCAGAAACAGCAGGCCGCAGCCCATATAGCCAATGAAGGGCAGGCTTTCCCCCAGCAGCAAAGCACCGAGCAGCGCCCCGAACAGCGCCTCCGACGAGAGAAAAATCGCCGCCTGCGGGGCCGTGGTATAGCGTTGGCCGACGATCTGCAGCGTAAAGGCCGCACCGCTGGACAGGAGACCGCCATAGAGAATCTGCACCAGCCCGTTTTCGATATCGGCAAGCCGGATCGGCTCCAGCGCCCCGGCGGTGATCAGGCCGCAGACGGCGGTTACGGCAAACTGGATGAAGGCAAGCGTCATGGGGCGCGGTGTCCCCGCCATCAACCGGCCCGTCATGGTGATCTGCACCGCAAAGAACAGCGCGCAGATCATGGTCAGCCCATCGCCGCCGTTCAGCCTGCTCAAGCTGCCGCCGCTCAGCAGCAGAATACCGATGAGGCAGGCGAGCGCCGCAGGCCATATGATCCAGTGCGGCTTCTGGCGCAGCGCCGCCACCGCAATCACCGGCACCATCACCACGTAAAGCCCGGTGAGAAAGCTGGCATTGGTGACGGTGGTATATTTCAGACCGAATTGCTGGAAGGTCTGGGCAATGAACAAGGCGATCCCGGTCACCACAAAACCCAGCCGCTGGCGGCGGGTCAGCGGTGTTGCCGCACGGCGCGTTTCGTAAAGGGCGAAGGGGAGAAGCGCCAGCGAGGCCAGAAGAAAGCGCAGCGCATTATACCAGTTGGGCTCCATATGCCCCATGGCGGTAGACTGGGCCACAAAGCCGCCGCCCCAGATGGCAGCGGCCAGAAGCAGCAATAAATTGGCCTGAATGCGTGACATGCGATGCGCCCTCGTTTCTCCGGCGCACTTATCAGCCCTAACCTATCCCCGCAACCCGGCGCGGCAGATGGCAGCCGCACACAATCATAGGATCATCGGCAGAAGATCATTGGCACAGGATCACCGGCCATCCTTCTTGCTGGGCGGCAGGCGATTGATCCACACCAGTGCCAGCCCAAGCCCGGCCAGCACAACCAGAAGGCGTCGATCCGCCAGCACCGAAAGCGAATCCGGCACATGCAGCGACCCGGCGGCCTGCGCCTGAATGGCGTGGCCAGCAGCGTGTGTGGCGGTGGCGATGCTGCCGGTTTCGACAGTGTCGACGCGGGCTGCATCGTCTTCCACCGAGGCTTCCACCGGGCGCACGCCGACAGCCAGAAGACCGGTGAAAACAGCCGCCAGCAGCCAGGCGACCATCAGCCGCTTGAGTGCTTTGCTTTGACGTGTTTCCGGGCGCTTACCGGCAGTCCTGACCGACACCGGATTCGCACCCGGCAGCGTGCCCGAAACCAACACCGCATTTTCCGCTTTTGCCCGACCCATGACACCGCTTCCTTCCGCTCAACCGCGAGACGATAAAAGCCTGCCGAAATGGCCGGGAAGTGGACCGAAATGCGGCACTGCACCGCAAAAAATAAGGCGATATTGTGGCAGGTTAACTTTTGTAGACAAGGCGTTAAGATCTGGCGTGAAATTGGCACCGAGACCCGTCATACCAAGGCTCGCAGATGCTACTGCATAATTCCTTAAATCGGAGTCGATTTAAGGTGAAAATTATGCAGCAGATTTAAAGCGTTACAGCGTCCTTTGTGCGTTTTATAAAACGCACGGCGCTGTAATGCATCCTCGCCTCGAAGAGATTTCGAATATCTCAAATGCATCAGGAGCTTGAGATATTCGAAAAGGGAATACGAAGCGTCATTTTCAATGACTCTTCGTATCAGACAGGCTTTTGCACTGCGCAAGAAAAGCGAATTCGGGGTGCCTTTCCGCTTGCTATGGGGGGGCGGAATTGTCATAGAGCTAGAACCTGAAGCCGGAGCATTTGCGGCTTCCCCTTTCAACAGCTTCAGGACCCAGACCAATGGCATTCCTCGCCGACGCTCTTTCCCGTGTTAAGCCTTCCGCGACCATCGCAGTTTCCCAGAAAGCCCGGGAACTGAAAGCGAAAGGCCGTGACGTGATCGGGCTTGGCGCTGGCGAGCCGGATTTCGATACGCCGGACAATATCAAGAAGGCGGCCATCGACGCCATCAATCGCGGCGAAACGAAGTACACGCCGGTTTCCGGCATTCCGGAACTGCGCAAGGCCATCGCCGAAAAGTTCAAGCGCGAGAACGGCCTGGACTACAAGCCGGAACAGACCATTGTCGGCACCGGCGGCAAGCAGATCCTGTTCAACGCCTTCATGGCGACGCTGAACGCCGGCGATGAAGTCATCGTGCCCGCGCCCTACTGGGTGTCCTATCCGGAAATGGTCTCCATTTGCGGCGGCACCCCGGTTTTCGTGACGGCAAAGCAGGAAAACAACTTCAAGCTCACGGCGGAAGACCTGGAAAAGGCCATTACGCCGAAGACCAAGTGGTTCATCTTCAACTCGCCGTCCAACCCGTCCGGCGCGGCCTACAGCCATGACGAACTGAAGGCGCTGACCGATGTGCTGGTCAAGCACGAGCATGTCTGGGTGCTGACCGATGACATGTACGAGCACCTGACCTTCGGCGATTTCAAATTCGTCACCCCTGTGGAAGTAGAGCCGAAACTCTATGACCGCACGCTGACCATGAACGGCGTGTCCAAGGCTTACGCCATGACCGGCTGGCGTATCGGCTATGCCGCCGGGCCGCTGGCGCTGATCAAGGCCATGGACATGATCCAGGGCCAGCAGACCTCCGGCGCCTGCTCGATCGCCCAATGGGCTTCCGTCGAGGCGCTGAACGGTCCGCAGGACTTCATCGCCGCCAACAAGAAGGTGTTCGAGGGCCGCCGCGATCTGGTGGTTTCGATGCTGAACCAGGCCAAGGGCATCACCTGCCCCTGCCCGGAAGGCGCTTTCTACGTCTACCCCTCCTGCGCAGGGCTGATCGGCAAGACCGCACCCTCCGGCAAGGTAATCGAAACGGATGAGGACTTCGTGACCGAACTTCTTGAAACGGAAGGCGTGGCCGTGGTGCACGGCTCGGCTTTCGGCCTCGGCCCGAACTTCCGCATTTCCTACGCCACCTCGGAAGAACTGCTGGAAGAAGCCTGCAAGCGCATCCAGCGCTTCTGCGCCGCTTGCCGGTAATTCCTTGATTATGAAAAGCCCGGCGGTGATCTCCATCACCGCCGGGCTTTTATTTTGGTCAGCTTTCGACGTGCCGATCTGCTCGATCACATCATCTTTCGCCCATTCGGCACCGGGCCGGTGACGCTCGCCAGTACAATCGCGCCGTTTTCATCCTCGAAGCCCAGCGTCAACACTTCCGAGCGCACAGGCCCGATCTGGCGCGGCGGGAAATTGACCACGCCCAGAACCTGCCGTCCCACAAGGGTTTCCGGCGTATAATGCACGGTGATCTGCGCGGAAGAGCGCTTGATGCCGATCTCCGGGCCGAAATCGATGCGCAGCTTGTAGGCAGGCTTGCGCGCCTCTGGAAAAACCTCCGCCTCGATAATCGTACCGACACGGATATCGACCTTTTCGAAATCGGCAAAGCTGATGAGCTGTTCGGTCGGCTCGCTCACGATGCCAGTTCCTCGGCGCGCTGTTTGGCGGCGGCGACTGCCTTGTCGAACAAAGGCTGCATACCGTCCTCGGCCATCAGCACGGCCAGGGCTGCTGCGGTTGTGCCGCCCGGAGAGGTAACATTCCGGCGCAGAATGGCAGCGTCGTCGGGGGACTGGTGAAGCAGTTCACCAGCCCCCGCGACAGTTTCCCGTGCGAGGCGCATGGCGAGGTCCGCCGGCAGGCCGGCTTTGCGGCCCGCCTCGCCAAGGCACTCCACGAGATAGAAAACATAGGCCGGGCCGCTGCCGGAGACGGCGGTGACGGCATCGATATCGCGCTCCTCCGCCACCCATTCCACCGGGCCGCTGACCTTGAGCAAATCATGCACTTCGGCGCGCTGGGCTTCCGTCACGCGGGGATTGGCATAGGCGCCGGTAATGCCCCGGCCCACCATGGCAGGCGTATTGGGCATGGCGCGCACCATGCCGGCGGAGCCAAGATGGCTCTCCAGGAAACCGATGGTCTTGCCCGCCGCCACGGAAACGACGACCGTGCCCTCACCCACCAGGCCTTTCAGCGGCGGCAGCACCGCCTCCATCACCTGCGGCTTCACCGCCAGGAACAGGATGCCCGCCGTCACACCTGCGGGTGCCGTGGTCATGTGCCGGGCGCCACTTTCGGCGATCCGCGCGGCCATGGCCTCGCTCGGACCGGGATCGATGACGATCACCCGGTCGCCGCCGAGACCGGCCTTGAGCCATCCGGTGAGCATGGCGCCGCCCATATTGCCGGCGCCGACGAGCACAATGGGACCTGCCATGGATCAGGCCTCGCCGACGGTTTCGAACAGCACCGCCTCAAGTGCTGACTTGGCGTCCATGCCCGACCAGACCACGAACTGGAAGGCCTGATAATAGGCCTCGCAGGCCTCGACCGCGCTGGACAGCAGCACTTCCACCTGCTGGTTGGTAGGCTCGGCACCGCCTGCCAGAAGCAGGGACTGGCGGAAAATCGCGGCGTTTTCCTGGTTCCACAGATCGAAATGGCCCATCAGCACCTGACCGTTGATCAGGGACAGAAGACGCAGGATTTCGATGGCGCGCTTTTCCGGCACCTTCAGATCGAAGGCACAGGCCAAATGCAGCGCCTCATATTCTTCCATCCAGGAGAAAGAGACCTGGTAGGAGGCCCAGCGCCCGACCACGGTCATGGCGATCTCATCCTCGCCCGACCGCTCGAAAGACCAGTCATTGCTGGAGGCGACGAACTCGATCATGTCGACCGGGTTGGACTGGCGTTCAAATTGCAATTCCATCAGGCTCATGCAGCACCTTTTCGATCCGGAATGACGAGTGACGATGAACGCGACGACCATCGACGAAACCAACGCACTAACCGGAAAACACGCTTCGAAATGATGCCCGCACCCCCAGAATACCCATAGGCACCCTGCCCGAAGCTTGCCGGGCTCGTTTCGAATCATCATTTAAAATCAGTGTATAGCGGGGCGGAGTCGACGCCAGCCCCCTGCCGGGCAAATCCCCTCCGGCGCTGTGGACAGGGCTTGGTGCGCTACTTCGTGATTGCGGCTTAACCGACTCTGCCAACTGCCTTTTTTGGCAATCTCCACATGTGGAAAAAAAATCCTTAACAAGGGCCTGGAGCGCCCGGAAACGAGTCCCGTTAAGTGTCTCGAATCAAAACAAAAACGGCCGCAAGCCCTGCGACCGTTTTTCAACGTGATTATTGATTTGCGAAAGAATCTACGGCAGCCGAGCGTGAAACGCGCCCTTTTCCGTAATCAGCCTTCGGTGGGAGTGGCCGGGCTATTCAGGCGGGCCTCAAGGGTCTCGATGCGCGCCTTGAGCGCCTCGTTTTCCTCCAGCGCCTTCACCGCCATCTCGCGCACCACGTCGAACTCCTCGCGGCGCACGACATCGAGCCCGTTCAGCCAGCGTTCGGCCTGGGCGTGAAAAGCCTGCTCCACTTCCTTGCGCATGCCCTGGGCGGCGCCGGCGGCGTCGGTCATCAGCCTGGCGAACTCATCCATGAAACGGTTGGTTCCGGTGCTCATCCTGGTGCTCCATCTGTGCTGGTCGGGCGGATATCCTCCGCCGAAAAACGGTAACCGCCATCGCTTATCCTTGGCGGCGTCTTCATTCCACCTGATTTTGAGGTAGGGAGTGTGGGCAGCCGTTGCAAGGAAAAAAATGCGGATGACGGCCCGCCCGGAGACACTCACCAGAGATTCATCTTGACCGGTGCAACGCGCACCGCCATTTTCCCGCAAACACCTGAAAGCATAGCATTGACAACCATAGCCAATTACGCCGCCCTGCTGGCCTATCCCGAAATCGATCCCGTGGCCATCGCCATCGGGCCGCTTGCCATACGCTGGTATGGGCTGGCCTATGTGGCGGGCATTCTGATCGGCTGGTGGCTGGCGCGGCGGATGATTGCCAAGGCCAGCCTCTGGCCGGGCAACAGCATCGCCATCACCGACCGCCATCTCGATGACTTTCTCGTCTGGGCCGCTGTCGGCATCGTGCTGGGCGGGCGCATCGGCTATGTGCTGTTCTACGATCTCGATCCCGTGCTGGCCAATCCGCTGCTGGCCCTGCAGGTCTGGAATGGCGGCATGTCCTTCCATGGCGGGCTGACCGGAGCGACGCTGGCGATGATCCTCTTTGCCCGCCGCCATGCCCTGCCCACCTGGTCGCTGTTCGACCTTGTCGCCAGCGTGGCGCCGATCGGGCTGTTCTTCGGCCGCATCGCCAATTTCATCAATGGCGAATTGTGGGGGCGCGCCTCGGATGTGCCGTGGGCCATGGTGTTTCCCACAGGCGGCCCCTTCTCCCGCCATCCGAGCCAGCTTTACGAAGCGGCGCTGGAGGGCATCCTTCTCCTGATCGTCGTGCAGCTTGCGGGCCGCAAGGGTGGCCTGTTGAAGGCGCCGGGCACGGTGAGCGGCATTTTCATCTGCGGTTATGCGCTGGCGCGGATTTTCGTGGAATTCTTCCGCGAACCGGATGCGCAATTGGGCTATCTGGCAGGAAACTGGTTGACCATGGGCATGGTTCTGTCCACACCGATGCTGGCGCTCGGCCTCTGGGCCATCGTCCGGGCACAGCGGGCGGTGAAACAGGGATGAACAAGGAGCCGCCGGTCATGTCCACCCCGCTCGCAGACAAGATCAAGACGCTGATCCGCATGAACGGACCGCTGAGCGTTACCGATTATTTCGCGCTGTGCCTGGCCGATCCCGAGCACGGCTATTATCGCACCCGCGAGCCCTTCGGCACCGGCGGCGATTTCATCACCGCGCCGGAGATCAGCCAGTTGTTCGGCGAGATGATCGGCGTGTTCATCGTGCATGCCTGGCAGCGCCACGGCCTGCCCGCACCGGTGCGGCTGGCCGAGGTCGGCCCCGGGCGCGGCACGATGATGAGCGACATGCTGCGGGTGATTGCAAGGCTTGCGCCCGATCTCTACCGCGATTCCACCGTGCATCTGGTGGAAACCAGCGCCCGGCTGCGCGAGGTGCAGCATGCGACGCTGGAGCAGCATATCGAAAAGATTTCCTGGCATGACAGTTTCGATGAAGTGCCGGATGGTTTCGTGCTGGTGGTGGCCAATGAACTGTTCGACGCCATTCCGATCCGGCAATTCGTGAAAACGCCGGGCGGCTTCCGTGAGCGCATGGTCAGCCTCGGGCTCGACAACGAATTGTCCTTCACCACTGGCGTGGCGACGCTGGACCCGGCCCTTCTGCCCGCGGGCACGAGCATGCCGCCGGATGGCACAATCTTCGAGATCGCGCCTGCCCGGCAGGCGGTGATGCAGGCCATGTGCGAGCGGCTGAAAAGCGAAGGCGGCACGGCGCTGATCATTGATTATGGCCACATGTCCACCGGCTTCGGCGATACCTTGCAGGCGGTGAAGAACCACAGCTACGATCCGCCGCTGGCAAGCCCCGGCCGGGCAGACCTCACCAGCCATGTGGATTTCGAGGATCTGGCGCGCACGGCGATGGCCAGCAATGTGCATGTCAATGGCTGCCTCCGCCAGGGCGATTTCCTGCTGGGCCTCGGTCTTGCCGACCGGGCGGGCGCGCTTGGGCGCGGCAAGGATGAAGCCGTGCAGAAGGAACTGACCGAGGCCGTGCAGCGGCTGGCGGGTGCCGGAGAAGGCTGCATGGGGGAACTGTTCAAGGTGCTGGCCGTTTCAAGCCCGGCGCTGGCGCTTTCCCCGTTCCGGCCTGTTACGGAGTAATCTCCGCATACACTGAAAAACCCCTCTTACCTCAAGCGGAGGATTGCCGATGGAAACCGTGTCTTCGCCCCGGCCGATCATGGGCCCGGCGCTTGCCAAGGCCGAGGCGCATGGCGTCCGCCATGGCTTCTTCACCCGCCAGGGCGGGGTTTCGGAGGGGATCTATGCCGGTCTGAACGTCGGCATCGGCTCGCAGGATCTGCGCGCGCATGTGCAGGAAAACCGTCGCCGGGTCGCAGGCTTTTTCGGGCTTGGCGAGGACAATCTCGCCACTGTCCACCAGATCCATTCCGCCGACGTCGTCACCGTCGAAGCACCGTTCGGCAGCGAGCGCCCGCAGGCGGACGCCATGGTGAGCCGCACGCCCGGCGTCATTCTCGGGGTGCTGTCTGCCGATTGCGGGCCAATCCTGTTTGCAGACGCTGAAGCGCGGGTGATCGGCGCGGCCCATGCCGGCTGGAAGGGCGCGCTGACCGGCGTTTTGGAAAACACCATCGCGGCCATGGTGGCGCTGGGGGCGCGGCGGGAGGCAATCATCGCCACGCTTGGCCCCTCCATCAGCGGCGCGGCCTACGAAGTGGGGCCGGAATTCGTGGAGCGCTTTCTGGCGCATGATGCGGACTATGCCCGTTTCTTCCGGCCGTCGGAAAAGCCGGGCCACGCCTATTTCGACTTGCCGGGGCTGACCGTGCAAAGGCTGACAAAGGCCGGGGTGCAGGCAGACAGTCTGGGGCTCTGCACCTATGCCGATCCGGACACCTTCTTTTCCTATCGCCGCACCACCCATGCCAAAGAGCCGGATTACGGACGTCAGGTTTCGGCCATTGCCCTTATGGAGCAAAGATGATGCTGCATTTCGCCAGGGAAGAATATGACACCCGACTGGGCAGGCTGACGGCCCGCATGCGCGAGGACAAGCTGGATGCCATGCTGCTCTTTGCCCAGGAAAGCATGTACTGGCTGACGGGCTATGACAGCTTTGGCTATTGTTTTTTCCAGACGCTGGTGGTGAAAGCCAATGGCGAGATGGCGCTGCTCACCCGCTCACCGGATCTCAGACAGGCGCGGCTGACCTCGATCATCGAAAACATCGTCATCTGGGTCGACCGCACCAATGCCGATCCCAGCATGGACCTGAAAAACCTGCTGAGCGACATGGACCTGCTGGGTTGCCGGATCGGCGTGGAATATGACACCCACGGCATGACCGGCCGCACCGCAAGGCTGGTGGACAATCAATTGCTGAGCTTCGGCGAGTTGATCGATGCCTCCAGCCTTGTCAGCGATCTCCGGCTGATCAAGAGCCCTGCCGAGATGGCGCATATCCAGCGCGCCGCCGAACTGGCGGATGATGCGCTGGATGCCGCCCTGCCGCTGATCCGCGCCGATGCCGACGAAGCCGCCATTCTCTCCGCCATGCAGGCAGCCGTGCTTAAAGGCGGCGGCGACTATCCCGCCCATGGCTTCATCCTTGGCTCCGGCGAGGAAGCGCTCCTCTGCCGCTATACTTCCAGCCGCCGCCGGCTGGGCGCGCGCGATCAATTGACACTGGAATGGGCGGGTGTGCATGCCCATTATCATGCCGCAATGCGCCGCACCGTGCTGATCGGCGAACCGACCAGCCGCCATCTGGAGCTTTATGAGGCAGCACTCGCCACGCTTCAGGCCATGGAGGGCAAGCTTCGCCCCGGCCAGACCTTCGCGGAGATTTTCGAGATCCAGGCACGGATGCTGGATGACAGCGGGCTGACCCGCCACAGGCTGAATGCCTGCGGCTATTCTCTCGGCGCCCGCTTTGCCCCCACCTGGATGGAACCGCAGATGTTCATGGCGGGCAACAGCCAGCCGATCGCCCCGAACATGGCGCTTTTCCTGCATGTGATCCTGCTGGATAGCGACCGCAATGCCGCAATGACGCTTGGCCAGACCTATCTGACCACGGAAGAGGCCCCGAAGGCACTTTCGCGCCACTCCCTCGACCTGCTGCTGCGATAATCGGGGCAGTTGCTCCCCTGTGTTTAAAAATTTAACTGTTTTCTGCGAGGCTGGCACAATAGTCGCCGGCATCGGGGTGCGTGACGGCGATATCCTGTCCTATCGAGGAGCCAGCCGATGCGCATCGATCGCTCTGCCATGGCCGTAACGCTTGCAGCGCTTGTCGGTTGCAGCACCTATGACACGTTGACCCCGCAGGTGGATGTCGGCACCAGCGGATCGATCTCCAGTTCACCTCTCACCGAGGCCGATATGCAGACGGCCATGCGGCAGAATGAGCATGGACCGATCCCACCTGAAGATGTGCCGGGTGGCCAGATGCCGCGTCGCCAGACCTATGCCCAAGCCCCCTACGCACAGGCTTATGTGAGCCCACCGCAGCCTGCGCCGGACCTTGCCGAAAGCACCACGCGTGGCCCCCAGAATACGCTGGAAGCCCAGGCCGAAGCGCTGCAACAGGGCTATAACCCCGCCGCTTCACAGCCGCTGGATACGCCCGTGTCCGATGCGCCGGCACGCCAGCACAGGCAATCGTCACATCAGCATCAACCGCGCTCGCAGCCGATGGCCGAGCCTGAACCGCAGCCGGAACAGACAGCAACCGACCCGGCCCCAACGACCACTGCCCCAACAACCACTGCCCAAGCCGCCCCGCCCACCCGCGAGGCCGCCCTGCCCGCGGCTGACCGCAATGCCATCCGCTTCCTGCCGATCATCGGCGCGCCGGAACCGGTGCTGACACCGCTGGCGCGGCAACTGGCGGCGGAGGCAAGAGCCAAAGGGCTGACCATTCTGCTTTCGGCGGACCAGCCCAGCCAGTATGTGCTGAAGGGCTATCTGTCCGCCTATGGCGAGGGCAGCACGGTCAACATTGTCTATGTCTGGGATGTGCTGGATGCGAGCGGCAACCGCCTGCACCGCATCCAGGGCCAGCAGGCCATTCCCGGCAAGGCCGCCGACCCCTGGGCCGCTGTTCCGGCTTCGATCATGCAATTGATCGCAACCCGCACCATCGAGGACTATCTGGATTGGCGAAACCACAGCCGAAGCTGACAGTGGCTGTGCGGTTTTGGAGCGCCATCCGGGGTTTTTTGCCACTCCTGCGAATTTCA
Source organism: Allorhizobium paknamense (assembly GCF_030815125.1). GTDB lineage: Bacteria > Pseudomonadota > Alphaproteobacteria > Rhizobiales > Rhizobiaceae > Allorhizobium > Allorhizobium paknamense. The sequence continues at coordinate 152,352 of NZ_JAUSWH010000002.1, read as the reverse complement.
AGGGATGGAACCTGTCAAACCACTTGCATTCGAGGGCAAGGGCGCTAAAAAGCGCCCATTGCAGCGCGGCACCTCCTTCATCGGCACCGGAGCGCTGCGTTCTTTTGGTATTTGCGACAGACGGGCGGGCCGCCGCCGGATCTTGCCGCAGCACGGGACAGGCGGGAAGAAATGAAGGTCTTCGCAGGTAATTCAAACCGGCAACTTGCTGAAGCAGTCTGTAATTATCTCAATCTTCCCCTTGGAAAAGCCAGTGTAAGGCGCTTCGCCGATCAGGAAATTTTCGTTGAAATCCAGGAAAACGTGCGTGGTGAGGATGTCTTTGTCATCCAGTCCACCTCTTTCCCGACCAATGACCACCTGATGGAACTGCTGATCATGATCGACGCCTTCCGCCGGTCTTCGGCGCGGCGCATCACGGCAGTCATTCCCTATTTCGGCTACGCCCGCCAGGACCGCCGTGCCTCTGGCCGCACGCCAATCTCGGCCAAGCTGGTCGCCAACCTGATCACCGAAGCCGGTGCCGACCGCGTGCTGACGCTGGACCTGCATGCCGGCCAGATCCAGGGCTTTTTCGACATCCCGACCGACAACCTCTTTGCCGCTCCGCTGCTCGCCCGCGATGTGAAAGACCATTACGAGCTTGAGAACGTCATGGTCGTCTCCCCGGATGTCGGCGGCGTCGTGCGGGCGCGCGCGCTTGCCAAGCGGCTGGACTGTCTTCTCGCCATCGTCGACAAGCGCCGCGAGCGCCCGGGCGAATCCGAGGTGATGAACATCATCGGCGATGTCTCGGGCAAGGACTGCATCCTGATCGACGATATCGTCGACAGCGGCGGCACGCTCTGCAATGCGGCGGAAGCCCTGCTCAGCCGTGGCGCCACCAGTGTCACCGCCTATATCACCCATGGCGTGCTGTCCGGAGGCGCGGTGACCCGCGTAACCTCCTCGAAACTGCGGGAACTGGTGATCACTGATTCGATCCAGCCGACCACCGCAGTCCAGTCGGCGCACAATATAAGGGTGCTCAGCACCGCCACATTGCTCGGCGAAGCCATCAATCGTACCAGCGCGGAAGCGTCTGTCTCCAGTCTTTTTGACTGAAGCAAATGCTACTTTCGGCTGTGCGCCGGATTGATTATATACTATAATGAAGGGCGTATTCCTCGGGATACGCCCTTTATTTTTATGCCAAAAGAAACATTCTAATATCTGTCAGGTTTGAGGGAGTGAGAGATAAAGCCGAATGGCCGATTTTCCCGAGCGGCGAGTTATCCACTATAGATTGTGTAATATCGCGACAAGCGGTTAACCAAATCCACGCTCACGGTTAGCATATTCATTTTTCTGATAGCACTTCTGCACAAAACTGGGATAATCCTGAAGAAAACCACGGCCCTGAAATCTCATGATCGTTTCATCTGCTCTTCCGCCCATGCTGCAATCATTGACCCGAGAGCCTATGCCGTTAACGCAAAAGGACATGTTGAGCAGTCCCAACGTCCATGATCTGATCCGGCGTCAGGCTCATGGATTTCTGGAAAGGTTTCAGGACCGTCCGCAGCTTGGGCGCATTTTTGCCAGTCATCAGAAATGGTTGCTGGCACACCTGGCACTGCTGCTTTACTTTGAAAATGGGCGCGTTCTTTCCGCCCGCTTTTTCGAGCAGGTCGAAAGCCAGAATGTTGCGAGCCGCAATACTGCGGATGCCTTCCTGAAGGAACTGGAAGCCTATCATATCCTGGAACAGATCGGCTCCGACGATCGCCGCAGCCGTCCGACCGTGCCGTCACAACTGACGCTGGCAACCGTGGGCGGCTGGTTCATCAATCATCTTCAGACCCTGGATGATTTCGATGGCGGCAACCGGCTGGAGCAATTCAATGCCGACGCCCATGACATCATGGCGCGCATCCATCCGCATATCGCCAGATCATTTCTGGTGACACCGGAAATGCGCGAACAGCCGGAGATTTTCAAACCCTTCGTCTGGCTCAACAATGGCAGCATCATCATCGACTGGATGATCGCCAATACGGTGCCGACGGAGGCCGGGATAGCGGAAGTGCCGACGGCCATTGTTTCCATCCAGGCCATGGCGGAAACCTTCCACCTGTCCCGCACCCACCTGACGCGCAAACTGCTGGAAGCCGAACAGATGAAGACTATCGGCTGGAAAGGTGTCAGAGGCCGTTCGACGCTTTGGGTGTCCAACGATTTCCGGATGGAATATGCCAGAGCCCAGACCGTCAAGCTTGAGATCATCGACGCCGCCTGGGCGCAGGCGGGACTGCCGATCCGCACGCCCGATCCGGCGTCTTGACGGCCCCTTCTCTTCTTAGAGCGTTTCCTTGTTTCACGGAAACACAGTCCACGACGCAAAAGTTTAGGCGGGTAGCATACCCCCCTCTGTCCTGCCGGACATCTCCCCCTCAAGGGGGGAGATCGCTTTGTAGCCAGCTTCTCAAACTCCAGAAATCTCTCCGATACAGGCAATTGCCGTGAGTTGAGAAAGTTCAGGATGGGTTTATCTTGCCGATCTCCCCCCTTGAGGGGGAGATGCCTGGCAAGGCAGAGGGGGGTGAGCGGCAGGCTCAAACCTTAGTGTCGTGTACTGTGGCACGGAAACATTGAAACGCTCTAACTCTTTGTTTCTACGCATCTCCGGACGGAAAACCGTAACTACACTTTTCTCGGGACAATGCTTTAGAGACCCGGCAACGGGCAGGCTTCGCCGTTAAACAGCCGGGAGCGTGTCAGGAACCGCCGCTCGCGGCCATTGTCGAGGGAAAACATGCCGCCTCGCCCCGGTACGACATCGATGATCAGTTGCGTGTGTTTCCACACCTCGTACTGGCTCTGATGGATGTAAAAAGGCACGCCATCGATCTCACCGAGTTTCACATCGGTGTCACCAACAATGTAATCATCCGCCGGATAGCACATGGGCGAAGACCCATCGCAGCAGCCACCCGACTGGTGGAACAGGATCTGCGGATACTCCTGCCGGATCTCCCGGATCAGCGTGACCGCCGCTTCCGTGGCAACCACCCTTGGCTCACCGTCCTGAAATTCGCCCATCATCGCCTCACCTCGAAGATCGCCACTAAAGCATGTCGCGCAAAAGTGTGCAGCGGTTTTGCGATAACGACATGCTTTTAAACAAGACCTTAAAGCACGTTGCATGAGGCTGATAAGCCGCAACGTGCTTTAAAAACAGAAGGCACCGCGAAACAACCTGCTCCGCGATGCCGAAAGCAAAAGCGCCGTCTGGACGCCCGGATTTTAGAAGAACCCAAGCGCCTTCGGGCTGTAGCTCACCAGCATGTTCTTGGTCTGCTGATAATGGTCCAGCATCATCTTATGGGTTTCGCGGCCGATACCGGACTGCTTGTAGCCGCCGAAGGCCGCATGGGCCGGATAGGCGTGGTAGCAATTGGTCCAGACGCGTCCGGCTTGGATATTGCGGCCAAAGCGGTAGCAGGTATTGGCGTCACGGCTCCAGACACCGGCGCCGAGGCCGTAAAGCGTGTCATTGGCGATGGCCAGCGCGTCCGCCTCATCCTTGAAGGTGGTGACAGAGACCACCGGCCCGAAGATTTCCTCCTGGAAGATGCGCATTTTGTTATGACCGCGGAACACCGTGGGCTTGACGTAATAGCCGCCCGCCAGGTCACCGCCGAGGTCATTGCGGTAGCCGCCGGTCAGCACTTCCGCCCCTTCCTGCTTGCCGATATCGATATAGGAGAGAATTTTTTCGAGTTGCTCGCTGGAGGCCTGCGCCCCGATCATGGTGGACATCTCCAGCGGATGACCCTGCACCACGGCTTCCACACGCTTGACGGCCTTTTCCATGAAGCGATCGTAGATCTTTTCATGCACCAGCGCACGGCTGGGGCAGGTGCAGACCTCACCCTGGTTGAGGGCGAACATGGCGAAACCTTCGAGCGCCTTGTCGAGGAAGTCGTCATCCTCGTTCATCACATCGGCGAAGAAGATGTTGGGAGACTTGCCGCCCAGTTCCAGCGTCACGGGGATCAGGTTCTGGCTGGCATATTGCATGATCAGGCGGCCCGTCGAGGTCTCGCCGGTAAAGGCGATCTTGGCGATGCGCGGGCTGGAGGCAAGCGGCTTGCCAGCCTCGAGGCCGAAGCCGTTGACGATATTGAGAACGCCCGGCGGCAAAAGGTCGCCCACCAGTTCAGCCCAGACGAGAATGGAGGACGGGGTCTGTTCGGCAGGCTTAAGCACCACGCAGTTGCCGGCGGCCAGTGCGGGCGCGAGCTTCCAGGCGGCCATGAGAATGGGGAAGTTCCAGGGAATGATTTGGCCGACGACGCCGAGCGGCTCATGGAAATGATAGGCGACGGTATCGTGGTCGATCTCACCGATCGAGCCTTCCTGCGAACGCACGCAGGCGGCAAAATAGCGGAAATGATCGATGGCGAGAGGAATGTCGGCTGCCATGGTTTCGCGCAGCGGCTTGCCGTTATCCCAGGTTTCGGCGCGCGCCAGAAGTTCCAGATTGCTTTCCATCCGGTCGGCGATCTTGTTGAGAATATTGGCGCGCTCCGTCACCGAGGTGCGGCCCCATTTATCCTTTGCGGCATGGGCGGCATCGAGCGCCAGATTGATATCCCGCTCATCCGAGCGCGCCACGTCGCAGAGCTTGCCACCGGTCACCGGCGTCGTGTTCTCGAAATAGCGCCCGCCCACCGGCTCCCGCCAATCGCCGCCGATGAAATTGCCGTATTTCAGCTTGAACGGACTGCTGGCGATGTTCTGAACCTGAATGTTCATTGTGTTTCCTCCCGAATGAACAGTTCCTTGCGGAACCTTGGGCGGGATGATCCAACCGAAAGCCGGCCGTGAACAGTCCAGGCCGGGAATACCGCAACGCACACTGTCTCAACGCTGCGACAGTGGTCTGCTGCTTAGAACCACCGAAACACCCTAAAGCCCGTTGCGGCTTATCAGCCTCATGCAACGTGCTTTACTTTCTTGGTTTAACGCATGTCGTTATCGCAAAACCGCTGCACACTTTTGCGCGACATACTCTAATGCAGTTCCAGCCGCTTGATCTTGCGATGAAGCGTCGCCCGGCTGATGCCGAGAAGCTGGGCGGCTTGGGATACGTTGCCGCCGGTGCGCGACAACACGCGCCTGAGAGCTGCCCGCTCCGCCTCCAGAAGATCGGAGCCCTCCTCCCCGCGCCGTTCGTGCAGCGCATCCGAGGCAGGAAGGCCGCGGGCAATGGCCTGATCATCGATCTGCAAGGCCTGCCGGGCGGAGCGTGTGGCGCCGAGAATGAGATCGTCGCCATCCACCGCCAAAAGCGCTGAGGGCGATCCTGCATTGGGCAGCATGACGATGCGGGCCTTTGGAAAAGCCAGGCGGAACAGGTTGGTTTCCACCCGCAATGCCGCATCGCGCACAGCCTGTGACAGCATGGCGAGCGTCAGATCCGTGACATCGTTGCGGCAGGTGGAAATATCGAGCGCTGCCGTCACCTGCCCCAGATGATCGCGAATGGGCGCGGTGGCGCAGCTCAAGGCGATATTGGCGGACAGAAAATGCTGCTCGCGATGAATGGTCACCGCCCGCTCGTCGGCCAGCGCCGTACCGATACCGTTAGTGCCGGCGCTCGCCTCGCTCCACACCGCCTGCTGCCAGAGGCCGAGACGGTGGAAATCCTTGTCATCGCCGGCAACGCCCCGCCGCTCCAGCACCACGCCATGACGATCCGCCAGGACGAGGCAGCAGCCTGATCGTCCGACCATGGTGAAAAGCCGGTCGATCTCATCGGAACTGGCGCTGACGAGATGGGCCATGCGCTCACGCATGCGGCGAAATTCAGCCTCCTCCAGCGTTTGCGGGCTTCGGCGTTCGTCAGGGGTCAGGTGGTGAAGATCGAGGCAGCGCCGCCACGAGGCGGCAATGGGCGAACTGGCGGCCCTTGAGCCTTCCAGCGCCACGGAATAAACCTTGTCGGAATGCTTGTGCGCGACGTTCATTTGCTCCTCCCAAAGCAGACGACATCTTGATGCCATCATGACCGGTTGCAGCCGCTATGGCAATCACCTGTTTCTGGGAGCAGATGTTTCCAGGGGCAGCGCTTGCGTTTCCGGGTGATCTCCTGTAAGGAGCGCCCGTCCGCGTAGACACCCTTGGAGGCAACGCGGATGAAGCCGTGACATTTCATTGCTTCAAGTCCGGATCAGGCGCGAGCCCCGGGCTCTCCAGTAACATTGAAAAGGAAAAGCCATGAGCCACGCATCTTACGAGCTCAAGGCCGTCGCACGCGAACGGGTTGGTAAGGGGTCCTCCCGTGAACTTCGCCGCAACGGTTCCATTCCCGCTGTCATCTATGGTGACAAGCAGGCCCCCGTTTCCATCGCGCTCAACACCAACGAGGTGACGAAGCGCATTCACGCCGGCGGTTTCATGACCACGGTTGCGATCATCGACCTCAACGGCGAAAAGATCCGCGTGCTGCCGAAGGATTATCAGCTGGATCCGGTGCGCGATTTCACCATGCACATCGATTTCCTGCGCGTGTCCGCCAACAGCGAAGTCACGGTTGCCGTTCCGGTTCACTTCGTGAACGAAGAGAAGTCCGCCATCAAGACCGGCGCCGTTCTCAACATCGTTCGTCACGAAGTCGAACTGCATGTTCCGGCCTCCAACATCCCGGAATTCATCACCGTTGACCTCGAAGGCCTGAAGGTTGGCGACAGCGTGCATATTTCCGCTGTCAAGCTGCCCGCCGGCACCTCCCCGGTCATCGCCGACCGCGACTTCACCATCGCCACCATCGTTGCCCCGGCAGCTGGCGTTGAAGAAGAAGCTCCGGCTGAAGAATAAGAAACGACAGCCACGCCTGCCAATCCTTGATTGTCAGGCGTGATCGCTGCATCCGTTTGAAAACCCGCCCTTCCAGGCGGGTTTTTTTATTAAATTTCAGCTAAAAGGCCGCTGTTAAATTTGGGCGGAATTCAACCTGCATTAAGATATGGATGGCATGCTCGCCCCAAAACGCAGAAAGGCGTGGGGGCAGGCAGGATACGTTCTGGCCTTGCTTCAAGCGTCGCGGGGATGCAGGCGGCAGGGCCACGAAGCTTTGAACAGCATGATCCCGAACACGGACGGGCACGCTTGCCAGCATGTCGCCGTTCGCGTCAGACAAAAACGAAAAGCCAGGCTGCGATCCAAGCAAAGCCATGGCTTCGTGGGGTTCGAGGGGTAAGGCGGAATGCAGAGGCAATTGATCCGCGCAGGATCGTTCTTTTCAGCGGCTATGTGCTTGCCTGCCATGTTATATGGTAGCGCTCTCCTGCATGACGCCGGGAGACCACAGCCATGATGCCGCGCTCCGTGGAAAAACGCTTTCTCGCCATTGTCGGCGGCACGGTTTTCGTTTGCATCGTTCCCCTGTTCATTCTGCTTCTGGCCGTTTCCTCCGAGCGGGCGTCCGCGCAGCTGGAAAACACCGTTTCGCTGCTTCTCACAGCCAATGCGCAGGCGCTGGCCAAGCCGCTTTGGGATTTCGACGCCGAAAGCGTCAAGCAGATCACCGCCACCATCATTTCCAACCGGGATATCGTGCGGGTGGAAGTGCGCGACATGACCGGCGATATCGATGTGGCCTTTCCAAGCATCGCGCCCGCCCATGAAGACCTGACCACACTGTCGCGGCCGATCGTCTACCGTCATATCGAAGGCCCGAAGGAAGTCGGCGTCATTCGGGTGCAGTTCCGCAAGCAAGGGCTGTTTACCGAATTGCGGCGGACCGATGCGATCTTCATGCTGATCTTCATGCTGGCGGTCGGCATCATCTTTGCCGCCGCCCTCCTCGGCAACCGGCTGATGATCATGAAGCCGCTGCTGAAATTGACCGCCGCCATCGAGGCAACCCGGCGGCTGGGCTCGCGCCACTCTGTGGACTGGGATTCGCAGGACGAGATGGGCCGTCTGGCCCAGAGCTTCAATGCCATGCAGATGCAGCTTCAGGAAGAAGAGTCCGAATTGAAGCATGCCCACAAGCTGGCGACCGATATCTACAATTTCACCCCGGCCATGCTGTTTTCCGTCGATCACGATGATCGCATCACCGGCGTCAGCGATTACTGGCTGCTGGCCACCGGCTACCGGCGGGAAAACGTCATCGGCCTGGCCTTTGCCGATCTGATCAACGCCGAGGCGCGCGAGGCCTATCGCGAGCGCAAAACCCGGATGGACCATCACATTCTGGGCTGGGAATGCACGACCAAATTCGTCTGCGCCGATGGTCGGGTGATGGACGTGCTGATCGTCGAATCCTCCCGCGCCCCGCAGCATGGTGGCGGCACCCTGTCGCTCAGCGTCATGACGGATGTGACCGCGCTCAAGCAGTCGGAAGCGCGCAATCGCCGTCAGGCGATTACCGACCACCTGACCGGGCTGATGAACCGGCAGGGTTTCGAGCAGACATTGCAGGCGCAAATCGAGGCAACAGACCGTGACGGCGGCTCGCTCGCCTGCCTTTTCGTCGATCTCGACCGCTTCAAGTGGATCAACGACAATCTCGGCCATCATGCGGGCGATATGGCGCTGCGCAAGCTGGTGGATCTCATCCTGCCGATCTTGCCGCAAGGGGCCGTGGCCGCACGCATCGGCGGCGATGAATTTGCAATCCTGCTGCGCTCCCCCAAGGCGGAGCAGACAGCCCGCACCGCCGCGGAAAACATCTGCGCCCTGTTCGATGAGCCCTTTGTCGTCAAGGGCATGGCCACGCGGCTCAGCGCCAGCATCGGCATCGCGCTCTATCCCGAGCACGCGGAAACGGCGGAGGAATTGCTGCAGAAGGCCGATATGGCCATGTATAACCGCAAGCGCGACGGCAAGAACGGCCTGCGCCTCTTCGATGACAGCATCGGCAGCACCGCCAGACAGCGGGCGGATATCGAGCTGATAACCGATCAGGCCCTGGAGAATGACTGGTTCGACGCCTTCCTGCAGCCCATCGTCGACATCGGAACGGGCCGGGTCGCCGGTTATGAAGCGCTGATGCGGCTTCGCCACCCGACGAAGGGCGTTCTCTCTCCCTTCGACATCATCAATGTCGCCGAGGAAACCGGCGCGATCCACGAGGTTGGCAAGCAGGTTTTCGGCAAGGCTCTGGAGCATTTCACCGAATTGTCGCTGATCAGCGGCGATCACAGTTCCTATCTGGCGCTGAACCTCTCTCCCCTGCAGATCGATGCCAGCCTGCCAGTGTGGCTCGCCAGTGCGGTGCATCTGTTCAACCTCGATCCGGCGCGCATCATCATTGAAATCACCGAGGCGACGCTGCTGCACGACAATCCGCAGATCCAGATGATCCTCAGCAAGATCGGCCAGTTCGGATGCCGCATCGCGCTTGACGATTTCGGCACCGGCTATTCCTCGCTCAGCTATCTCAGCCGTTTCCCGGTCAATATCATCAAGATCGACCAGTCCTTCACCCGCGCCATCACCGCCGAGACCGAGGAACTGCGCCAGCGCAGCCGCATGCTGATCGAAGGCATCGCCGCCATTTCCCACAAGATGAAATGCCATGTGGTGGCCGAAGGCGTGGAAACGGAGGTGCAAAGGCAGGAATTGAACGCCATCGGCGTGGATTACGGGCAAGGCTATCTGTTCGACCGCCCGCTGTCCTTCGAGGAACTGCGGGACCGTTTTCTCACAGAGCAAAGTGCAAAGCTCCGCGCCTGACAGTGAACCGGTTCAAAAGAGTGGCATGCCCCGATGGCTGCTTATACCAAGGCTCGAAGATGCTAACGCATCCTCGCCTTGAAAGAATTTCGAATATCTCAACTGCACCAATGGCTTGAGATATTCGAAAGGGGAATACGAAGAGTCATTTTCAATGACTCTTCGTATTACAGCGCCGTGCGTTTTATCAAACGCACAAAGGACGCTGTAACACCTTAAATATACTGCATAATTCCTTAAATCGATTCCGTTTTAAGGACTTATGCAGTAGCGCCATCAAGCACAGGATAGAGTCGAGTTTTTCCAGAAAAGGGCCAGGATGCCATGACGGCAATCGCAAGACTATCGATACGCAGATTGGTTTGCCTCCTCGCCGGGCTCGCCTGCCCCGCGCTTGCCAGCGCAGAGGATGCGCTGAAATTCACCACCGAGGATTACCCTCCTTATAATTTTACAGAAAACGGCACCTACAAAGGCGTGGGCTATGAGCAGGTGGTGATGATGATGCAGGGCATTTCCACCTCCTACACGGTGGAAATGATGCCTTGGGCGCGTGCCTATGCCCTGGCGGAAACCGATCCCATGACCTGCGTCTTCACCACGGCCCATATTCCCGAACGCGAGGGCCTGTTCAAATGGGTGGAGCCGCTTGCCGTTGACCGCAACATCGTCGTCAGCCGCGCCGATGCAGCGCTAAGGGTTAAAAACATCGAGGAGGCGCGCAGCTACTCGGTGGGAACCCAGCGCGACGATTACACCCAGGCCCTGCTGGAGCGGAATGGCTTCACCAAGATCGATCTTGCCGCCAATCTGGATCTGACAATCAAGAAGCTGGAAAGCGGTCGTATCGACCTCATGCCGATTTCGGAGAAATTCCTCACCAAATTGCAGCGCGACGGCCACCCGCTGAAAGGCCAGTTCGTGTTAACGGAGCAGAAATTCGCCGTGGCCTGCAACAAACATGTACCCGACAGCCTGATCAACCAGATGCAGGCCAATCTCAACGCGATCATCGCCGATGGCCGCCAGCGGGAGATCTTCGTGCGGTACGGCATGGAAGTGCTGAACTAAACAGCTTGACATCCCGATGTTTTCAAGGTCGTGAACAAAGACCACTGGTTCACTGCGGATGCGCCCCATGCTCGTTATCGCCGGCCTCGGCAATCCCGGCTCGCAATATGCCGGAAACCGTCACAATATCGGCTTCATGGCCGTGGAGGCCATCCACGATGCCCATGGCTTCTCGCCATGGTCGAAGAAGTTCAAGGGCGAGATTTCCGACGGCACGATCGCCGGTGAAAAAGTGCTGCTGATCAAGCCTCAAACCTATATGAACCTCTCCGGCGAGGCCGTGGGCGAGGCGCTGCGTTTCTACAAGCTCGGTCCCGAACAATTGATCGTGCTCTATGACGAACTGGACCTTGCCCCCGGCAAGGCCCGCATCAAGACCGGTGGCGGCCATGGCGGCCATAATGGCATCAAATCTCTGGACGCCCATTGCGGCCTGAACTATCGGCGGCTACGGCTTGGAATCGGCCATCCAGGCGATAAATCCCGGGTTCAGGGCCATGTGCTGGGCGATTTTTCCAAGGCTGACAAGGACTGGCTGGACCCGCTTCTGGACGCGCTGGCCCGCAATGCCGACATGCTGGTGCGGGGAGAGGACAGCCAGTTGATGAACAAGCTGGCACTGGCCACCGGCGGCAAGGCGGAGGACGAAAAGCCGAAACCGGCCAAACCTCAAAGATCGCATATCCATCAGGCGCGCAACGCTGCCCAGCCGAGGAAATTGCCGGAAACCGGCCCGATGGCAGAGATGTTGAAGAAGATGTTCGGTGATAAAAAGGAGTGATCAATGCCAGATGATCACGGCAAAAGCCTTGGCCTGATGCATCCCATCCGCCCGGCCACGGCCGATGATCTTCCAGACATGCTGGCGCTTTACCGCGAACTCAACCGCGATGATGACAGCCTGTCACTGGAAACCGCCGGACCTGTCTTCGCGAGTGTGCTCGCCCATCCGGGCCTCACTGTCTTTGTAGCGTCAAGCGGGCAAGGTGCCGTGGCAACCGCCACGCTGAATGTCATTCCCAATCTCACCCGAAATGGGCGCCCCTACGCACTCATCGAAAATGTCGTCTGTCTTACGAGCCATCGCAGTCAGGGCTTTGGCAAGGCCGTGGTTATTCATGCCATCGAGGCTGCCTGGCAGGCGGGATGCTACAAAGCGATGCTGCTGACTGGCCGCACGGATGCGTCCATTCATCGTTTTTATGAAAGCTGTGGCTTTGTGCAGAACAAAACCGGCTATCAGGTGCGGCGGCAGGCCTGACCCGGATGGGTCAGGCAGCCTTGGCGACGGCATAGCGGACGCCAGAGCGACGACCGTTCTGAGAGGTTAGCGAAAACTGCCCGACCAGATCGCGAAGCTGGGCGGCGGTGGCGGCCAGCGTGCTGGCAGCGGCGGAGCTTTCTTCCACCATGGCCGCATTCTGCTGCGTGGTATGATCCATCTGGTTGACCGCAACATTCACCTGCGTCAGGCCCACTGACTGCTCGCGGGCAGCCGTGGCGATCGATTCCATGTGCTCGTTTATCTGGGCAATGAAGCTGCCGATCGTGGTCAACGCCTCGCTTGCTCCCTGCACGAGGCTCACGCCTTCGTTGACTTCCTGCGCGGAATTATGGATGAGCGCCTTGATCTCCTTGGCGGCGGTGGCCGAGCGCTGGGCAAGTTCCCGCACCTCCTGCGCCACCACGGCAAAGCCCTTGCCAGCCTCACCGGCGCGCGCCGCCTCTACGCCCGCATTCAGCGCCAGAAGATTGGTCTGGAAGGCAATCTCATCGATCACACCGATGATATTGGAAATCTGCTGCGAAGATCCTTCGATCTTGCGCATGGCGCTTTCGGCCCGGCCCACCACGGCAAGGGATTCGCTGGCGGCGGCATTGGCATGGCCCGCCACGGAGCGCGCCTCTTCAGTGCGCTTGCTGGAGTTCTGCACATTGGCAGTGATCTGTTCCAGCGCTGCGGCGGTTTCTTCAAGGGCTGCCGCCTGCTGCTCCGTCCGCTTCGACAAATCGGTGGCGCCGCTGGAAATTTCCCGCGTGCCCTCGTCCACCGTGGCAATCGCCACCACGATCTCGCCCAGCGTCGCGGCCAGTTGCTGGACCGAGCGATTGAAATCCTGCCGCAGCACATCGTAAGCCTCGGCGAAGGGCTGGGCGATCTGGTAGGTCAGGTCGCCGCTCGCCAGATGGTCCAGCCCCTCCGCCAGATTTTTCGTGGCAAACGCCAGTTGCCGGGCCTCTTCCTCCTTGCGCTGACGGCTTTCGGCCTCCAGCGCCTCGCGCTCAGCCTGGGCGGTGGCGGCTTCGGATTCCAGCCGGATAGTGTTGAGAGCGGCCTGACGGAACACCTCGACCGCAGCGGCCATGGCGCCGATCTCATCCTTGCGCCCGGCAAAGGGAACCGCCGTGCCGGTATCGCCTGCGGCCAATTGCGCCATGGATTCGGTAATCCTGCCGATGGGAGCGGTGATCGATCGCAGAACAAAAACCGTTGAGAGCAGCAACGTGACCAGCACCCCAGCCAGCGAAGAATAGGTCAGCAACTCCGTATTGCGGTAGCTTTTGGAGCTTTCGGCAAAAGAATCCTGCCCACCTTCATTGTTCAATGCCAACAACCGGTCTGGAACATCCGACATTCTGTCGAACACCGTCAGCATATCGCCTTTGAAGAGCGCGGTGGCGGCCTCCATGTGGTTATCGCGGATAAGCGCGATGAATGCCTCATGCAGTTTGAAATACTCCGCCCAGGACGCAAGGAACTCCTGATAGGAGTTTCGCTCCGCATCGGAGGAAATCAAAGGTTCATAGATCTTCTGATTCTTCCTGAAATCGGCGAGAACGTCCGTGATATCGGTCTCCGCGCGTTGGATACTTTCGGGAGTGGTCGCCAGCAGGCGGGAGCTTTCCGCAACCCTGAGATCCGAGATATTGGTATTGATCGTCCCGACCACCGCAATGCTGGGCATCCAGTTCATCGCCAGATCCTCCGTTGCCTTGTGGGTCTTGGCAAGGCCGGTGATCGCCATGAAACCCATCAGCAGGGTCAGCAGCAGGATGAGGCCGAAAATGCCCGGCATGGCAGTCTTGATCTGGAGATTTTTCACTGAAAACTTCCCATGAAGAAATAAAAAACGGTTGGCCGAGTTATGTTTCTGCTAATGAAGAAAAGCTTAAAATCACTCAACCAATATGTTATGAAAAAGAAAAAATACAATTTTTTACATTATTTGCAGTCTATTATATTATACATTTATCATGTCTATGTATAAGAAGGAAAATAAATTCCTGGTTGCTTTAATGATAGCGCAATCACCTTTTGGTTTATATTCGGACTTCTCCCAGAGCGTTCATTCCTCCGGCTCGGTGGTAAACAGCAGCGGAAAACCGGCCTGCTTGGCCAGATCATTGGCTTCCTTGGACTTGGTTTCGGCAATATCCTTCTGACAGACGACCACCACGGCAGAGCCGAACTTGTGTGCGGTCATCATCACGCGGTGGCCGGTTTCCTCGCTCATGCGGAAAACAGCCTTCAGCACCACCGTCACGAATTCGCGCGGCGTATAATCGTCATTGTGCAGAATGACCTTGTAAAGCTTTGGCTTTTCCAGCTTGGGCGTGGTTTCAAGCTTCGGCTTCAGGACAACATTCTTGTCCGGCATGGCGGGCCTCATTATTGCGGGAGAAAGCATGAATATAGTGCGATGCAGTGCGAAGGAAAACCGTCCAGAGCATTTGCAGGAAAAGCGTAGAAACTAAAGACCACAGCACGACCGCGGACGTGCTTCACGGCCAATATACGGATCATGCCTTGACCCGCGCCGCCCCTTCCCCCATAGGCAAGGCAAAGATTATCTCGCACGCGACGGAATGAAACCATGGGCTTCAAATGCGGTATCGTGGGCCTGCCGAATGTCGGCAAATCCACCCTGTTCAACGCGCTGACCAAGACGGCAGCCGCCCAGGCGGCAAACTATCCCTTCTGCACCATCGAGCCGAACACCGGCGAAGTGGCCGTGCCGGATCCGCGCATGAAGAAGCTGGCGGATATCGCCAAGTCCAAGGAAATCATCCCCACCCGCATTTCCTTCGTGGATATTGCCGGTCTGGTGCGCGGCGCCTCCAAGGGTGAAGGACTGGGCAACCAGTTCCTCGCCAATATCCGCGAAGTGGATGCCGTGGTGCATGTGCTGCGCTGCTTTGAAGACACCGACATCACCCATGTCGAAGGCCGGATCGATCCCGTGGCCGATGCCGAAACCATCGAGACCGAGCTGATGCTGGCTGATCTGGAAAGCCTGGAGCGCCGCACCGAACAGACCCGCAAGCGCGCCACCGGCAAGGACAAGGAGTCCATGGCGCAACTGCCGATCATGGAAGCCTCGCTGAAGCTGCTCAACGAAGGCAAGCCGGTGCGCACCCTGCTGAAAACGCTGGATGCGGAAGAAATCCGCATTCTGCAGGGACTGAACCTGCTGACGGCCCATCCGGTTCTCTATGTCTGCAACGTCGCGGAAGGCGATGCCGCCACCGGCAACAGCCACACGGCGGCAGTCGCAAAAATGGCCAAGGCGCAAGGCGCTGAAACCGTGGTGATTTCCGCCGCCATCGAAGCGGAAGTGGCGCAATTGCCGGATGAAGAATCCGCTGAATTCCTTGCGGAACTGGGGCTGGATGAAGCAGGCCTCGACCGCCTGATCCGCGCCGGCTACAAGCTGCTCGACCTCATCACCTATTTCACCGTTGGCCCAAAGGAATGCCGCGCCTGGACGATCAAGCGCGGCACCAAGGCCCCGCAGGCCGCAGGCGTCATCCACTCGGATTTCGAGCGCGGCTTCATCCGCGCCAACACCATCGCCTACGAGGATTTCATCCAGTACAATGGCGAGGTGGGCGCGAAGGAAGCAGGCAAGGCCCGCGACGAAGGCAAGGAATATGTCGTGCAGGATGGCGACGTCATCCACTTCCGCTTCAACACCTGATGATCTGAGCGCCGATTTACAAAAGCCGTCCTTGCCAAAGGGCGGCTTTTGCTTTTCTGATTTCAGGCCTGTCCGTCTTGACCCATTTTGGACAAGGATCAATTTTCCGTTGAACCGGCCGGTTCGACGCTGTAATCCGATAGCACAGCATGCGGAGGAAAAAGTGCCAGAGGATCGCCTTTATTTCGAGGACTTTACGCCAGGAGTAAGCCTCGCCCTGGGACCCAAACACGTCACGGCGGAAGAGATCATCTCCTTCGCCCGGGAATTCGATCCGCAGCCGATGCATCTTTCCGAAGAAGATGGCAAGGCAAGCCTCCTCGGCGGGCTTGCCGCCTCCGGCTGGCACACCGCCTCCATGCTGATGCGGATGATGTGCGACAGCTATATCCTGCGCTCCAGTTGCCAGGGCGCGCCCGGCATCGAATTCGTGGAATGGAAGAAGCCGGTGCTGGCGGGCGACACGCTGCAAGGCCGTTCCATTGTCGAGGAAGCGCGCATCAGCCGTTCCCGTCCGCAACTCGGCATCGTCACCTTCCGCCATGAGCTGGAAAATCAGGCCGGGGAACTGGTCTGCGCCTGCCGCAATGCGGTGATGATGCGGACCAAGGCAGGAGGAGACGCCAATGCGCATGCTTGATGTTTTTCCCGCCGGAGAACGCATTCTGCTCGGCACCCGCCAGTTCAGCAGCGACGACATCCTGCGCTTTGCCCGCACCTATGATCCGCAGCCCTTCCATACCGATCCGGAAGCGGCGCGCAATTTCGTGTTCGGGGCGCTTTGCGCCTCAGGCTGGCACACGTCTTCCTCCTGGATGCGGGTGTTCTATGGGTACTGGACGCGCAAATGCGCGGAAATTTCCGCATCAGGCGGTACGCCGCCGGTGCTTGGCCCCTCCCCGGGCTTCAAGGATATGGTCTGGGGCAAGCCGGTGTTTGCAGGCGATGAGGTCACCTATTTCCTGACGGCCAGCGAAACCCGCAGGCTGAACTCCCGCCCCGGCTGGCGGCTGAACACCAGCATTGCCGAAGGCGAAAACCAGAAGGGCGAAAGCGTGCTGCGCTTTACCAGCATGGTTCTGGAACAGGAGAGCGATGATGAACGTGCATGATTTTTCCGCTCGCGACATCAAGGGTGAAGAGCGCAAGCTCTCCGACTTCGCCGGCAAGCTGCTGCTGATCGTCAACACCGCCAGCAAATGCGGGCTGACGCCGCAATATGAGGGACTGGAAAAACTGCAGCAACGCTTCGGCAACGATCTGGTGGTGCTGGGCTTTCCCTGCAATCAGTTCGGCGGTCAGGAGCCGGGAACGGAAGCCGAGATCGCAACCTTTTGCGACCTGAACTATCAGGTCAGCTTTCCGATGTTTTCGAAGGTCGACGTCAATGGCGCGGACGCGCACCCGCTTTACAAATATCTGACGCATGAAGTGCCCGGCATTCTCGGCACCGAAGCGATCAAGTGGAATTTCACGAAATTCCTGGTGGGCCGCGACGGCGCGCCCCTTGCCCGCTATGCGCCGATGACCAAGCCGGAAGAGATTGAGAAGGATATCGAAAAGGCCCTTTGATCGAGGGCCTTTACCAACTCTTATTGACCGGCATGCCTTGAGGGACAAAGGCGCCTAGAGCATTTCCAGGAAAAGTGGAATCCGGTTTTCCGCCTGGAAATGCGTAAAAACAAAGAGTTAGAGCGTTTGAATGTTTCCGTGAAACATTCAAACGCTCTAAGCCTTGCCCTTTTCATCAACGCCTGCGACGCGGCGAGCGAGGCTTCCCGCGCCCCTTGGCCGGTGGCGGCACTGCAACAGGCTTGGCTGCAGCAACAGGCGGAACAACCGGATCGACGGCAGCGGGCACGGGCTCTACCTCAGCTACGGCGGCGATGGCCTCCAACACGGGTTCGGGTTCAGGCTCCGCTGCCTGGCTGATCACCGGCGCGGCTTCAGCCTCGACAACCGCTTCGGGCGTCTCCGCTGGCTTTGCATCCTCCTGAGCGGCGTCCTGTTGCACAGGCTCGGGCTCGACCACTTCGGCAACGGGTTCAGCCGCAACGACAGGCAAGTCGATCACGGCGGCAGAAACGGTTTCCTCCACCTCTTCCGTGCTGCTGCGTGAGGCCAGAATCTCCCGCATCAACGCCGTCACCCGCAAGGCGCCCGGAACATCGGTGTTGGTGGAGTGGCCAGACAGCGCAACCCGCGTCAGGCTCGCCGCGCCGGTGCTGGAATTGATCTCGCCATACCAGTCCAGCTCTCCCATCACCGCCAGCGCCGGGGGCACTGCCGCCGGAAGGGCGGCGCGGGCGCCGAAGGTGACGATCAGGCTATGGCCAAGCCGGTCGGCCAGCCGGGCCGGATCGGCCTTTTCCAAAGCGGAAAGCGCCTCGGACACCGTGCGGCTACCCTTGGAATGAGTGGCGATCACGTCAAAACGCAGGCTTTCATGGCCAAGCAAGGCCTCTACCGTATCGGCGTCGAGGCTGGCGCGCCGGGGCTCACCCATCGCGGCCATGCGGCGGTGATAGGCACCGAATTGCGGGCGACCGACCATGTCGTCGATGGCTTCGAAACTGTTGCGCAGAAAGCCGAGCGGGCCGAAGAAGAACAGCCCGCCCATGGCCTCCGTCACCACGTCGCCCAGCCCATAGCCGGAAACCACAGCCGCCACCGGCGCATCCAGCGCATTGGCGATATTGCGGGCAAAAGCCGCGGCCCCAATGGCGGAACCGCCAATACCGGCCACCGCCAGCGCCCGGACCTGACGGCCACCGCGCAACAGATATTCATCCAGGCTGTCGCATAGCGTCAGCATGCCCTGGCCGCTCGGCGGCACGATCATGATCAGCCCTTCCGCCGCCAGGCTGTCGCTGATGTAGAAGGTTTCTTCCGCCGTCAGCGCCTTGATATCGTAAAACAGCGCATCGAGGCCCGTATTGCGCCAGCGCCAGGGCTCCAGCGCCGCGTTACGAAAGGGGCGATTCTGCAGCCGCTCCGGAAAGGACAGGCTTCGGGCAAATTGGGTCAGGCCGAAGGTGAAGGCTGTATCGAACATGCTTTTCTCCCCGTATTTTGCTGCGCTGCAACATAAAATCGGATCAGCAAATATGCAACCTATAAAACAGGATTCACGCAAACAACACAACCGACCCGCAGAAGGACCGCGACGTCTGCCGCGGCGGATCGCGATAATCAGGATGAGATTACATCAGATTGCGCTACACTTCTTTGACGAAATGCAGATGAGGCGAAATCACCGCGTCTGACGCAGCGCCTCGCCCGCGATCATCGCCGCCGACATGGCGACATTGATGGACCGCTGCCCCTCCACCATGGGAATGAGGATGCGGGCATCCGCCTTGTCATGCACATCATCCGGCACGCCTGCGCTTTCCCGTCCGAACAGCAGCACGTCATCGGGCCGGAAAGCAAAATCCCAATAGGGACTGGCCGCCTTGGTCGAGGCCAGCACCAGCCTTCGGCCCTCACCAACCCGCCAGTCATCGAAACGGTTCCAGTTGACATGCCGCGTCATGGTGACGCTGGCCAGATAGTCCATGCCCGCCCGCCGCAGGTTCTTGTCGGACAGCACAAAGCCCGCAGGCTCGATAATATCCACCTGAAGGCCAAGACAGGCCGCCAATCTCAGGATCGTGCCGGTATTGCCGGGAATATCGGGCTGGTAAAGGGCGATGCGCAGGTTTGACATGGCGCGGTGGTAGCCGATTTCCGGTTTCCGCACCAGAGCCTATGCCGTTTGCTGTTGTCAATAAGCAACAGTCTGCCGGCATCCGCACAACGGGCAGATTGCGGCTTTTATTTTGCCGATAACGCCTTTATTCAAAACCGTACTGTCAACCGCAAACGAGGGAGGCCCGGATGAATGTAATTCTTTGGACACGCTTCCCGCGCGCGATGTGGTTTCCCGATCGAGTGCGCCACGCCTGAAGGCGTTTTGGAAGCCGGTCCTTTTCTCCTGTAACGTCCGGGGATCATTTCCCCGCCTATCCCTTCACGGATTTGCCCCTGTCGCGTGCCGACGTGGCCAAGGTGAAGTCCGCGTTGCCGTTCATGGCGCATTTCGGCCTTGGCGGCGTTAAACAAGGTGCCGCCTGTTCGATGCTCTCTGGAGCTTGGCGGACGGGTGCCTTTTCAAGTTCGGAGCCTGTCATGTTTTCCTGGTTTGAACGTCGCGTGAACGCCTATCCTGCGGAAGAGCCGCAGACGCCGCCCGCCGGGTTGGTGCGTTTCATGTGGCATTACACCCGTCCCGTGGCCTTCTGGCTGGTGCTGATGGCCAGCATGAGCGCCCTGATCGCACTGGGCGAGGTCATGCTGTTCCGCTTTCTGGGCGATATCGTTGATTGGCTCTCCCATGCCGACCGCGCCACCTTCCTGCAAACGGATGGCTGGAAGCTGTTCGGCATGGGCTTCGTGGTGCTGATTGCCCTGCCGCTGGTCGCCACCTTCAATTCCATGGTGATGCATCAGACGCTGATGGGCAATTTCCCGATGATTGCCCGCTGGCAGATGCATCGCTATCTGCTGCGCCACTCCATGACCTTTTTTGCCAATGAGTTTGCGGGCCGGGTCTCCACCAAGGTCATGCAGACCTCGCTGGCCGTGCGGGAAGTGGCCATGAAGGTGCTGGACGTCTTTGTCTATGTCACCACCTATTTCGTCACCATGATCGTCATCATTGCCGCGGCGGACCTGCGTCTGGTGGTGCCGATCGTCGTCTGGCTGCTGATCTATATCGGCATCGTCACCTATTTCGTGCCGCGCCTGCAGAAGATCTCCGCCGAACAGGCCGATGCCCGCTCCTCCATGACCGGGCGCGTGGTCGACAGCTATACCAATATCGGCACGGTCAAGCTCTTCTCGCATACCGGCCGCGAGGAGGCCTATGCCAAGGGCGCGATGGACGAATTTCTGGGCGCCGTGCATGGCCAGATGCGGATGATCACCCTGTTTCAGGTGCTGATCTACGCCAATAACTGCCTTGTGCTGTTTGCGGTGGGTGCGCTTTCCATCTGGTTCTGGCTGCATGCCTCGATCGAGGTCGGCTCGATTGCTGTCGCCATCGGCCTTGCCATGCGCGTCAACGGCATGTCGCAATGGATCATGTGGGAAGTCTCGGCCCTCTTCGAAAACATCGGCACCGTCTATGACGGCATGGAGATGATGACCAAGCCGCATGACATTACCGACCGTCCCGCCGCCAAGGCGCTCACCGCCCCGCGCGGCGAAATCCGCTATGAGCAGGTGCGCTTCCATTACGGCAAGGCAAAGGGCGTGATCGAGGACTTTTCGCTCACCATAGAGGCGGGTGAAAAGATCGGTCTCGTCGGCCGCTCCGGTGCTGGCAAGACGACGCTGATGAACCTGCTTCTCAGGTTCTACGATGTCGAGAAGGGCCGCATCACCATCGACGGGCAGGATATTTCCACGGTCACCCAGGAAAGCCTGCGGTCTCTGGTGGGCGTGGTGACGCAGGATACCTCGCTGCTCCATCGCTCGATCCGCGACAACATTGCCTATGGCCGTCCAGACGCAAGCGATGCGGAAGTGATCGAGGCGGCCCGGCGCGCCAATGCCTGGGACTTCATCGAAACCCTCGTGGACATGCAGGGCCGCAAGGGTCTGGACGCCCAGGTGGGGGAACGCGGCGTGAAACTCTCCGGCGGCCAGCGCCAGCGCATTGCCATTGCCCGGGTGTTCCTGAAGAACGCGCCGATCCTCATCCTCGACGAAGCCACCTCGGCGCTCGATTCGGAAGTGGAAGCCGCCATCCAGGAAAGCCTGTTCTCGCTGATGGAAGGCAAGACGGTGATCGCCATCGCCCACCGCCTCTCGACGCTGACCCAGATGGACCGGCTGATCGTGCTGGACAAGGGCCGCATCGTCGAAACCGGCAATCACGGGCAACTGGTTTCCCACGGCGGCATCTATGCCGATCTGTGGAACCGCCAGTCCGGCGGCTTCCTGGCCGACCAGACGGAAACAGAAACGGAAGCGGCGGCGGAGTAATCCGCTGCCTCTTTTTTTCGATCTTTCCATACTCAGGACCGTAAATACACTTTTGCTGGAAATGCTTTCTCCGTGGCGCATTTCCGGACGCAAAACCGTGAGTACACTTTTGCTGGAAATGCTTTTTCCCTTCCCGCATTTCCGCACGCAAAACCGTGAGTACACTTTTGCTGGAAATGCTTTAAATCACCCTCATGTTCACACGTCACATCGCCCGCCTGTTTGAAAACTGGATCGATCCTTTCGCTGAGAAGGAGGACCTTCGGCCTCCTGCGGGTGTCTGGGGCTTCGTGTGGTTTTATGTGCGTCAGGCCAAGGGCGCCTTTCTGATGATGGCGCTGTTTGGCGGCGCGGTGGCGGTGGTGGAGGCCGGGCTGTTCTGGTTTGCCGGGCGGCTGGTCGATCTTCTCGGCACCGTGCCGCGCGAGGCTGGCTGGCAAGGTCTGTTTGCCGCGCATGGGCTGGAACTGATCGGCATGCTGGCCTTCGTGCTGATCGTCCGCCTGCTGGTGATTGCCGGCGGCGCGCTGGTGGAAGAACAGGTCGTCGTCGTCAATTTCTACAATCTCGCCCGCTGGCAGGCGCATGTGCATACCAGCCGTCAGGCCTTAAGCTTTTTCCAGAATGATTTTGCCGGGCGCATCGTCACCAAGGTCTGGTCGGGCGGTCAGGCGGTGGGCGATCTGCTGACCTCGCTGCTGCAGGTGGCCTGGTTCATGATCATCTACACAATCTCCACCATGGCGCTGGTGGCGCAGCTCGATTGGCGGCTGGCGGCGATCATTGGCGGATGGATCGGCATATTCTGCCTGCTCGCCCGGCTCTTCGTGCCGCGCATCCGCCGCCATGCGCGGGAAACGGCAGAGGCCGCCTCCGCCCTCAACGGCAGGATGGTGGATAGCTATGCCAATATCCAGACATTGAAGCTCTTTGGCCGGGAACGGCAGAACGATCATTATATCCGCGAAGGCTTCGAGCGGTTTCAGGCGGCCCTCACCCCCTTTGCCCGGCTGATCACCGGTGTCCGGTCATCGCTGGCGCTGCTCTCCGGGCTGATGATCGTCTTCATTGCCGCCATCTGCATGGATTTATGGTTTCGCGGTGCGATGACACCCGGCGCCGTGGCCTTCACGCTGGGGCTGGTGCTGCGGCTGACCATGCTGCTCAACCGCATGATGACCCAGTTGAACGGCATCATGCGCAATATCGGCACCATCCAGAATTCCGCCGAGCTGATTTCCCAGCCCATCGCGCTGACCGACCGGAAGGATGCCCGCAGGCTCAATGTCACCGGCCCGGACATCCGCTTCGAGAACGTCTCCTTTCATTATGGCCGGGGCAAGGGCGCCATCGACGGGCTGACGCTGACCATCAAGCCCGGCGAAAGGGTCGGCATTGTCGGCCGCTCGGGGGCCGGAAAGACAACGCTCGTCAACCTGCTGCTGCGCTTTTACGATGTCGAGGCGGGCCGCATCACCATTGACGGCCAGGATCTGCGCGATGTCACCCAGGAAAGCCTCAGGGCTGCCATCGGCATGGTCACGCAGGACACCGCCCTGCTGCACCGCTCCATCCGGGACAATATTCTCTTCGGTCGCGAGGATGCCGATGAGGCCCAACTGCGCGCCGCCGCCGACCGGGCGGAAGCCCTCTCCTTCATCGAAAAAGTGATGGACCAGCGGGGCCGCAAAGGCTTCGACGCCCATGTCGGCGAACGCGGCGTCAAGCTCTCGGGCGGCCAGCGCCAACGCATCGCCATTGCCCGCGTCATGCTGAAAAATGCACCGATCCTGGTGCTGGACGAAGCCACCTCAGCCCTGGATTCAGAGGTGGAGGCCGCCATTCAATCCAATCTCGACCAGTTGATGGCGGGCAAGACCGTGCTTGCCATCGCCCACCGGCTATCCACCATCGCCGCCCTGGACCGGCTGGTGGTGATCGACAAGGGCCGCATCATCGAAGAAGGCAGCCATGCGGATCTTCTGGCGAAAGGCGGCCTCTATGCCGAGCTTTGGGCGCGCCAGTCCGGCGGCATAATCGCCATGGAGGAAGACGCCTGATCGGTTCCGGTTACGGTGACGATTTCGGCAGCAGCAGATCCGCCATCAGCCCGTAATGATTGGAGCCGAAATTGGAGGGTATGCGCGTGAGGCTGCGGGCGGAAAGCGGAGCGCGGATAAATATGTGATCGATGGGCACGCCAAACCGCCCTGCCCTGATGGGCCAGGTGGCGGGCTCCAGCCCCGTGGTGGTCAAGCCGGTCCGCTCCAGCAGGCGCTGCATGTCGGGCGCAAGGATCGAGGCGTTGAAATCCCCGGCCAGCAGCAGCGGGCCATCGAAGTCTTCCAGCACATCGGCCAGTTCCTCCGTCTCCTCCAGGTGATAATCGTCGAAATAAGGCTTGCTCAGATGGGCCGCGACCAATCGCAGCGGCGCACCGCGGACATTGATGTTCGCCATGGCGAAGCGGTCACGCCTGAGATCGCTGAGGGAGCCGACAAAGATATCGGTCAGCGGATATTTCGACAGAAGCAGCAGATCGCAGGTATCTGTATGAGCGCCGCAGCCGATGCGATAGGGATAGGTCTTGCTCAGGCGATCCAGATGCAGGCCCACGGGTTCGGCCTCCATGACATAGGCGACATCCGCGCCGGAGGCTTGGATGAAATCGGCAATCGCCGCCCCGTTTTCGAGATTATCCCCCAAAACGTTGAAGGAAAGCACCTTCAGCGGCTCGGCCTCAGCGGTCACGGCCGGGGCGGACGGCAGGCTCCGGACAATCAGCCACACCGCCTGGGCCGTGACGATCAGTGCCGCCAGAAAGGCAAGACGGGCAAGCCACCCGCGCCGGAGCAGCGCCATCAGCCCCGCGCCGGCCAGCATGGCAAGGCCAACATGAAGTTGCAAACTATGAATGAAACCCGGAGGCCAGAAACCGGTTAGGCCGCGCAGGCAGACAATGCCAAAGGCGACAAGAAGGAGAACACCCACCCCATGCCGGAACCCGTCTCTCATGCATCATCCTTCCCGCCGGCCGGCAGATCGGCCTCCCGTGCGGCGCCACCATGGTCCAGTTCGGATCGCAGTGCAACACCGGAGTGTGCAGTGCAAGGTCCTTGACACTTGACAGATTTCCTTTGCGCAGATTCCGAGAAAATTCGGGGTCTGCTGTTGAGTTTTGGGACAGACCGGCTTTTTGATCAAGCGCAAGGCCCTGCAAATGCGGGCAAAAGCGCCTATCGCGAATATCTAAACTTTTCCGCGACATGTTGCCTCTGATTGCTGCTTGAGACTGGACAGATTTCCCAACGGCACGTAGAAATTGGCTTGGAGGCGGTGAATCTGTGGCGGCATTGCGGCGCACGAAAATTTGACCGCCCGGGAGGCTACAACGCTTGGTCGCATTCCATGCGAAGAGGATCATTGGACCGTGAGCGAACAACATACACATAGCGATAGCACGGGCGAGCCCACTCGCCGCGATTTCCTTTATCTGGCCACCGGCATGGCGGGCGTGGTCGGCGCGGCCGCCGTGGCCTGGCCTTTCATCGACCAGATGCGCCCGGATGCATCGACGCTGGCGCTCGCCTCGATCGAAGTGGACGTCTCGGCCCTGCAGCCCGGCATGTCGCTGACGGTCAAGTGGCGCGGCAAGCCGGTCTTCATCCGCAACCGCACCGAAAAGGAAGTGGAAGAGGCCAAGGCCGTTCCGATCGCCGAACTGAAGGACCCGGTGGCGCGCAACGCCAACGCCCAGGACGGCGCCCAGGCGACCGACCTTGCGCGTTCCGCAGGTCAGGGCAAGGAAAACTGGATCGTCATGATCGGCTCCTGCACGCATCTCGGCTGCGTGCCGCTCGGTCAGGCCGGTGAATATGGTGGCTGGTTCTGTCCCTGCCATGGTTCGGTCTATGACACCGCGGGCCGTATCCGCAAAGGTCCGGCGCCGGAAAACCTGCATATTCCGAATTACGCATTCACGTCCGATACTGTCATCAAGATCGGCTGAGGGGGGATTTCATGAGTGGGCATTCGACTTACCAGCCATCCAATGGCGTGACGCGATGGATCGATTCGCGGCTGCCATTGCCGCGTCTCGTCTATGACAGCTTCGTCGCCTATCCGGTTCCCCGCAATCTGAACTACGCCTATACCTTCGGCGCCATGCTCTCGGTCATGCTGGTCGTGCAGATCCTGACCGGGGTGGTGCTGGCCATGCATTACGCCGCCGAAACCAGCGTCGCCTTCAATTCGGTCGAGAAGATCATGCGCGACGTCAATCATGGCTGGCTGCTGCGCTACCTGCATGCCAATGGCGCGTCCTTCTTCTTCATCGCGGTCTACCTGCATATTGCCCGTGGCCTTTACTACGGCTCCTACAAGGCGCCGCGCGAAGTGCTGTGGATGCTGGGCGTGGTGATCTTCCTGCTGATGATGGCCACCGCCTTCATGGGCTATGTCCTGCCCTGGGGCCAGATGTCCTTCTGGGGCGCCACCGTCATCACCGGCTTCTTCTCGGCCTTCCCCTGGGTGGGCGAGTGGATCCAGACCTTCCTGCTCGGCGGCTTTGCCGTTGACCAGCCGACGCTGAACCGCTTCTTCTCGCTGCATTACCTGCTGCCCTTCATGATCGCCGGCGTGGTGATCCTGCACGTCTGGGCGCTGCATGTGACCGGCCAGACCAACCCGACCGGCGTCGAGGTAAAGTCCAAGACCGATACGGTGCCCTTCACCCCCTATGCCACGCTGAAGGATGCCTTCGGTGTCGCCATCTTCCTGATCGGCTATGCCTGGTTCGTCTTCTACATGCCGAATTTCCTCGGCCATCCCGACAACTACATCATGGCGGACCCGCTGAAGACCCCGGCCCATATCGTGCCGGAATGGTACTTCCTGCCCTTCTACGCCATGCTGCGCGCCATTACCTTCAACATCGGCCCGATCGATTCCAAGCTCGGCGGCGTGTTGACCATGTTCGGCGCCATCATCGTGCTCTTCTTCCTGCCCTGGCTCGATACCTCCAAGGTGCGCTCCGCCGTCTACCGCCCGTGGTACAAGCTGTTCTTCTGGGTCTTCGTGGCCGATTGCATCCTGCTCGGCTGGCTGGGTTCGCGGCAGCCGACCGATCTTTACACCACCATGGCGCAGTTCGGCACGCTCTACTATTTCGGCTTCTTCATCGTGATCATGCCGCTGCTCGGCCTGTTCGAAACGCCCCGGCGCATTCCGAACTCGATTACCGAGGCCGTTCTGGAAAAAGCAGGCCGCCCTGCGGCTCATGAAGTGTGAAACGGCCAAGGCTGAGGATAAAAACATGAAAAAGCTTGCAACAAGCATCCTTTCCCTGGCCTTCGCCACCGGGCTTGGACTGTCGGCTGCCATCGCCCAGGAACATGCCGAGGGTGAAACCCCGCATTACCCCATCCACAAGCCAAAGAATGTGGACTGGAGCTTTGCCGGCCCCTTCGGCAAGTATGACAAGGCGCAGCTGCAGCGCGGTCTGAAGGTCTACAAGGAAGTCTGCTCGGCCTGTCACTCGATGAAGCTCGTGTCCTTCCGCACGCTGGAAGGGCTCGGCTATTCGGAAGAGCAGGTCAAGGCCTTCGCCTCCGAATATGAAGTGCAGGACGGGCCGAACGGCTCGGGCGAAATGTTCACCCGCAAGGCCGTGCCTTCGGATCATTTCCCCTCGCCCTTCCCCAACCAGGAAGCCGCTGCCGCCGCCAACAATGGCGCGGCACCGCCGGACATGTCGCTGCTGGCCAAGGCACGCGGCATCGAGCGCGGTTTTCCGACCTTCATCTTCGATATCTTTACGCAGTACCAGGAGGGCGGGCCGGATTATATCTACTCGCTCATCACCGGCTATCAGCAGCCGCCGGCGGGCGTAACGGTGCCGGAAGGCACGCATTACAACCCCTATTTCGCCAATGCGGCCTCACTCGCCATGGCCCAGCCGATCACCGACGGCCAGGTGACCTATGACGATGGCAGCCCGCAGACGCTCGACCAATACGCCAAGGACGTGTCAGCCTTCCTGATGTGGGCGGCGGAACCGCATCTGGAAGAGCGTAAGCGCACCGGCTTCATGGTCATGGTGTTCCTGCTGATTTTCTCGGCCCTGCTCTATCTCACCAAGAAATCGGTCTATGCCAACAAGGGGCATTGAGCTTCCTGTTCAAAGATCCGAGTGAAAGCGGCCTCAGGGCCGCTTTTTTCTTTGGTGCGGCGGTGCTTCTTGATAAGGTCCGGCGTAAAAAACAGGAATTTGAGAGTTTCGTTCATGTCCACTATCGCCCACGAACTGGCCGCCGCCATTCGCTCCATCAACGATTATCCCAAGCCCGGCATTATCTTTCGGGATATCACCACGCTGCTTGGCAACCCGC
Source organism: Allorhizobium paknamense (assembly GCF_030815125.1). Taxonomy (GTDB): domain Bacteria; phylum Pseudomonadota; class Alphaproteobacteria; order Rhizobiales; family Rhizobiaceae; genus Allorhizobium; species Allorhizobium paknamense. The sequence continues at coordinate 124,151 of NZ_JAUSWH010000002.1, read as the reverse complement.
GCGCCTTTCGCCGGGCTGTCGATGAACTGGTGCAGCCCTATGCGGGTCTGAAGATCGACAAGATCGCCGGCATGGAAGCCCGCGGCTTTATTCTGGGCGGCGCCGTGGCCCATCAGCTTTCCGCCGGTTTCGTGCCAATCCGCAAAAAGGGCAAGCTGCCGCATGATACGGTGCGCATTGCCTACAGCCTGGAATACGGCGTGGATGAAATGGAAATGCATATCGATGCCGTACAGCCGGGGGAAAAGGTGATCCTGGTCGACGACCTGATCGCCACCGGCGGCACGGCCGTCGGCGCGGTGCAACTGCTGCGCCAGATCGGCGCCGATGTCATCTCCTGCTGCTTCGTCATAGACCTGCCGGATCTCGGCGGCCGCAAGAAGCTTGAGGCGCTTGGCGTGGAAGTGCGCACGCTGGTGGAATTTTCCGGTCACTGAAGAATCATCCGGGTCAAGGCTTTTGCGGCCTTCTCCCGGACCTGCAAACATCCTTACAGGAACAGTTGGGTCAGGCTCTTCTGCTGGCTGTTGGCGATATTGAGGCCAATGGTCTGCAACTGGCCTCGCACCTTTTCCGACGCAAGGTTCACCGATTCCTCCTCCATATCGGCATCGACCATGCGGCCAATGCTGATCTGGTTGATATCCTGCAGATCATTGAGAAAATCACTGTTGGCCGAGATGGTGTTGCGGGTGGCGCCCACGGCGGCAGTCGCGGTGGTGACGCTGGAGCGCATGGCGCTCACCGCCGAAATCATGCCGTCGATCTGGTCATTGCTGGTGCTGTCGGACACCGAAATTTCCGAAGCCGTGGGCGAGGCCGGCGTGTTCGAGCCGGTATCCAGCAGGTAGTATTCATAGGGGCTACCGCTTTTCGTGACGCCGAAATAAGAGCGTGTCAAAATGCCATCGGAGGCGTCGTTCTGGCTGGTCAGCACGCTTTGCGCCGTATCGAAATCCGTGACGTTGACCTGAAGATTGCCACTGGCGTCACTGCCAACCGAGGAAACCATGGATTTGATTTTCGGCTGACCGTTCGAGCCCAGCGCCAGCCAGTTCTCCCCGCTGAAACTGGAGGATTGGCTCACGCTCACCAACTGGTCCTTGAGCTGGGTGATCTCGTCGTTGATCGCATCCCTGTTCGCGCCCACGGATTTCGCGAGGATCAACCGCGACTGGATCTGCGAGAGAAGATCGCCCGCCTGCTCCAGGCCGAGCCCCGCCGTATCCGCCACGGCAGCCGACATGGCGGTAGCGTCTTCCGCACTGGACAGCGAGAGATTGGAGGATTTCATGGTGGTCGCGATGGACCAATAGGCCGCATTGTCGCTGGCCTCATCCACCTTCCTGCCCGTGGAGATGCGCTTCAGGCTCGCATCCTGTGCAGCCGAAACGCTGCGCGCGGAAGAGAGTGCCGATGACAAGGTGGATTGACTGGAAACAAACGCCATGCGCGACAGATAGCCCCGAAGTGACACCTCTTCCCGGCTCACCCGAACGGGGTATCCGGCAAGATGCGGTAAAAGAATAGAGGAGGCAGTGCGATTAGGACCGGGCCATGCGGCCTGCCGAGTGCGGCGATACATGCCTTTCAGGAGGCATCACCGCAATCCATACCCTACCCCGCCATCCACCATGCCAATGACAGGTTTCATTTTTACTTACGGCAATTCTAAAATTTTAAGTGAATGATAATTTCGCGCGTCCTCAAATTGCATCGCCCCGCCATTCACAGTACATCGCCCTGACAGAGAAACGGGGGTGACGCGATGAGCGACACGAATGACGACTATATCTATGACGAGGCCAGCGGCGAATGGCGTCCGGCTTCGGAACTGGCGGCGGAAAAAGCCAAGGCAGCCATGGTGCATGATGCCTCCGGCAATGTGCTTGCCGATGGCGACTCCGTGGTTCTGATCAAGGATCTGAAGGTGAAGGGGGCCGGCCAGACCTTGAAACAGGGCACCGTGATCCGCTCGATCCGCCTCACCGAAAATCCGGAGGAAATCGACTGCCGCCACGACACCATCAAGGGCCTGGTGCTGCGCACGGAATTCGTGCGCAAGCGATAGTCGTCACAGCAAATTAATCCGCGCTGGACAGACGCCGCATGGTAAATTCGATGCGGTCGCCCTCAAGCTGGCGCCAGCTTTCCACTTCGGTCCAGTAAGCAGCCTTGGGATAGGCATCGAACCATTCCCGCGCCTTGGCGCGGGCTTCCTCCCGCGTCAGGCAAAAGGTCTGGCGCACGAAGCCGGAAGGCGTGGCCTCGCCTCCTCGGGCGCGATCCAGCTGCCGTTTCAAACCCTGCAATGGTGGCGGCGGAAACCGTTTTGCCATGGCATTCTCCGTCTTGATCTGAAGATAGGCCGGTTTCACGGTTTTTTCCAGAGAATGCTGAAGTAGCATCCGGCTGATGGATAATCGTGGCGGAGAATGCTATGGGAGGGCCGGATTTTTCAAGAGATGATCATGCAACGTCCCGTTCTGCCGAAAGGCCTGCCTGCCGATATCGAAACCAAGAAGGCCACCGCGCGCGCCTGGTTTGAAAGCCTCCGGGACCAGATCTGCAAGAGTTTCGAGGCGCTGGAAGATGAACTTTCCGGGCCGCTGAGCGATCGGCAGCCGGGCCGTTTCGAAGCCAAGGACTGGCTGCGCGAGGATGGCAAGGGCGGCGGCGGGCGCATGTCGATGATGCATGGCCGGGTGTTCGAAAAGGTCGGCGTGCATACCTCCACCGTGCATGGCGAGTTTTCGCCGGAATTTCGCAAGCAGATGCCCGGCGCGGAGGAAGATCCAAGCTTCTGGGCCTCCGGCATTTCGCTGATCGCCCATCCCTGCAATCCGCATGTGCCAGCCGTGCATATGAATACGCGCATGGTGGTCACCACCAGCCAGTGGTTTGGCGGCGGCGCAGACCTGACCCCGGTGCTGGATCGCCGCCGCACCCAGACAGATGCCGATACGCAAAGCTTCCATGCGGCCATGGAGAAAGCCTGCAAGGCGCATCCCGGCATTGCCGATTACGATCGCTACAAGGCCTGGTGCGACGAGTATTTCTTCCTGCCCCACCGCAACGAACCGCGTGGCATTGGCGGCATCTTCTTCGATTGGCTGCATGCGGGCGAGGCCTTTGACCGCTGGCCGCAAAACTTCGCCTTCGTGCAGGATGTAGGCCGCTGTTTTGCGGAGGTCTATCCGGAACTCGTGCGCCGGAACTTCAATACGCCCTGGACCGACGCCGACCGCGAGGAGCAATTGGTCCGCCGCGGCCGCTATGTCGAGTTCAACCTGCTCTACGACCGCGGCACGATCTTCGGCCTGAAGACGGGCGGCAATGTCGAGTCGATCCTCTCTTCCCTGCCGCCCATGGTGCGCTGGCCCTGACAGTCCGTCCAAGAATCGCCGCTGGCCGTCTGCAAATGGCAATTTCTACGCTTCCGGTCCTCACGTACGTTAGAGCATAATCCGACCGGAGTGAAACGAGGATCGGCAAGATTATGCTTCAAAAATAGAAGCTTAGGGTCAAAACTCAATCAGGATGGGTGTTCTGCAAGGCGTATTTTGTGTCTGAGTAGGAGGAAAGGTGAAGGAAATGCCGATCATTTTCAAACCTTTCCGACGCCCGCAGACGCAAAATACGCCTTGCCCGAAGGGTTGAACGGGATGGGCCGACTGATTGCGAACAATGCTCGACAAGGCCTCAGGGCCTTGCCTTGCGCTTGTTCGCGGCCATTCAATCCCATCCCGTTCAACAGAACACCCATCCTGATTGAGTTTTGACCCTAGAGCGCCGATCTGATTTAATCAGATCGAAAAGCGCTCTAAGTACGCTCCGTTCCGGTTCTCGAAATCCCCATTTTCACCAGGCCAGCAGCAATTCTTGAACAGACTGTGAGTAAAAGCTCAAAGACTGAGCCAATCTACGAATAAGCGCCGGATAATCTCTGTTCGGCACAATCTTCCAGGATTCAGTCTCACTTTGGTTAGAAAAACGCAGGTTTGTGAGCCAAAGTGAAAAAATTAATATTGGATTAATGCCGAGCAGTGGTATCCTTCATACATACGGATGGAGGAAAGCATGGCCCAGCATAGCATGTCCACCCCCGCAGACCGCAGCCCCGTGGAACGCCACCTCGATACGGCTGAATTGATCGACCGCCTTGCCCATGAATTGAAAGCCACGAGTGATGCGGATCTTCCGCATTGCTATTTCGTGGAACAGGCAAGGCTTCGGCTTGCGGGCCAACACCGCCCGGAGCGCAGCGCGGCCAATGATGCCGCCAGGCAGATGCCGAAAACCGCTGTCTACGCCAGCAGTTCGGTATTTTACGCCTGGGCGATGCCGGAATAGGCACAACAAATCTTAGAGCGCCGATCTGATTGAATCAGATCGGCGCTCTAAGTGTTTGTTTTTACGCATTTCCGGACGGAAACCGGTTTCCACTTTTCCTGGAAATGCTCTCATCGAAACACACCCCCGCCGGAACAACCGGCGGGATCATTCTGTTTTATTAGTAAGATCGGCGATATCTGAAAAAAGCACTTAAATCCCGCCGGTCAAAAAGCAGGAGGAAACTATGAAACATTTCCATTGCGGCACCCTGGTGCCCGGTTGCGAATGGCATACCCGCGCCAATGAGGAGGCGGAGGTGGTGCGCAGGGCTGTCGAGCACATGCGCACTGTCCACGGCGAAACCATCATTCGCGAAAACATGGTGGATAATATCAAGGCACGGATCACCGAAAGCCGGGATGAAAAGGCGGCCTGAGGTCGTTTTTATTCATCTGCCAGAGTGCATGACGTGATGCCTCTACAGCGCCGTGCGCCATATATGGCGCACAAAGGTTCGCTGTAACGCTTTAAATTTGCTGCATAATTTTATCCTTAAATCGATTCCTATTTAAGGAATTATGCAGTAGGCTTCACCCCAGCGACAATTCCTTCAGCCGGGCCAAAAGCTGCTCCCGGCTGAGAGTAAAATGGCTTTGCGCCCATTCTTTTTCCAATTGCCCCAGCAGCCGTCCCACCTCGGGGCCGGGTGCAATTCCCGTGCCGGTGACATCGCTGCCTGAAAGCGGAAAGCTCGGTTTCTGATAGGCCTTGGCCTGCGCCAGATGCTTTGAAAACGCTCCGGCCTCGCCCATCGCCTTTATATCCCCTTCAGCCTTGCTGCGCGCCAGCGAAAGGGCAAGCTTGAGCCGTGTGACAATGCCGGAGGTGCCGTGATCATAGAGCAGCCGGTCCAGCGCACGTTCGCCTGTTTCCGCTGCAATCTTCGGCGCGAGGGCAAACTGCCGAAGCACGTCGGCTTCCGCCTTTGAGAGCCGCAGCCGCTCGCCCATTGCCTTCAGCCTCTCGGCATCATCCGGCACGATGGCCGCAAGACGCAACAGCGGATCCGGCTGCCAGCCCAGCGCCCGCTCGGTGGCAATCAGGCCGGGCATGGCATCGATCCCCCATTTTTCGGTTTCCGGCAACACAGCCGTCAGCACGCTCACCTGCCGCATCCACAAAAGCGCGCGGCCGGGATCGGGCGCGGACAAGAGCTTCTTCATCTCCGACCAGACACGTTCCGCCGACAATCTGGCAAGATCGCCCTTGGCAGCGGCACAGGCACGCAGCCCTTCGGCATCCGGCCTGCCGCGCCCATACCAGGCAAAGAAACGGAAGAACCGCAGAATGCGCAGATGATCCTCGGCAATGCGCTGACGCGCCTCACCAATGAACCGCAGCGTGGCACTCTCGATATCGGCAAGGCCGCCGACAAGATCGATCACTTGCCCTTGCTGATCGGCATAGAGCGCGTTGATGGTGAAGTCCCGCCGCTCGGCATCGGCCTGCCAGTCGGTGCCGAAAGCGACGTCTGCATGGCGGCCATTGGTCGCGACATCACGGCGCAGCGTCGTGACCTCGAAGGGCCTGCCTTCCACCACCAGCGTCACCGTGCCATGATCGATGCCCGTTGGCACCGGCTTGATGCCCGCGGCCAGCGCCCGTGCCGTCACCACATCGGGCGTCAGCGTCGTGGCGATATCGACATCGCTCACCGGCTCCCCCAGCAGGCTGTTGCGCACCGCGCCGCCCACCACGCGCCCCTCGCCGCCGTCGCTGTTCAGCAGCGCCAGCACCTTCTGCAAGGCGGCATCGGTAAACCAGGGCTGGTCGGCAACAGAGGTCATGCATAAAGCCTTTCATACAATGTGCGCAGAATGCCCGCCGTCACGCCCCAGATGGTGCGCTCCTGATAGGGCATGACGTAGAAATGGCGGACAACGCCATTCCAGACCTTGGATTCCTGCCGATGATTTTCGGGGTCCATCAGGAAGGAAAGCGGCACCTCGAACACATCCGCCACCTCGTCCGGGTTGGGCGTCAGCGTAAAGCCCGGCTGCACCACGGAGAGAATGGGCGTGATGCGAAACCCTGTTCCGGCAAGATATTGCGGCAAGCGCCCCACCGGTTCGACAAACCGGCGTTCAAGGCCGATTTCCTCTTCCGCCTCGCGCAGCGCGGCATCCTCGGCGCTCTTGTCCTCGTCATCGATACCGCCGCCGGGAAAGGCGATCTGCCCGGAATGCTTGCGCAGCGTCATGGTGCGCTGGGTGAGAATGACCCGCGCCTCGGCACCGTCATCCACCACCGGCACCAGCACGGCGGCATCGCGCAGGCGCATGTTTTCCAGCTGCAACAACATGTCCGTGTTCAACACATGATCGCCATGGTCGCGCCAGGACTCATCCAGCGGGCCACCCTTCTGGTGGGCGGCGCGGCGGCGAAATTCGTCTGCGGTAAACTGCGGCAGGGTCAGGCTGGTCATTGGCTGAGACGCTCCAGTTCTTGCACGGCCATCACCGGGAAAACCGCGCCTGCCGAGCGGATCACGAACATCTCAACGCCGTCCACCACCATGCTCTCTCCCTGCTCCATCAACTCATAGGTCACCGCCCGCGACACCAGCGCTGTGAGGCGCCCGCGCACTCTGAGATAGGGCTTCACCGCCTGATCGTCATCGCTTATCGCAAAATGCAATCCATGCTCCGGCCCCGCCTCCACCACATCGCCGACATTGGTGCGAAAGGTCAGCACGGGCTCGCCTTCCCGCTCGCTCACCGTCATCTCGACAGCCAGGAAATGCGCGTCCTCCACCCTTATGCGCAGTTTTTCCACAGGCGTGACCAGATAGGTCTCACCATCCTCATCCCGGCGCAGAACGGTGGAAAACAGCCGCACCAGCGGCGCGCGGCCAATCGGCGAACCATTGTAGATCCAGCTTCCGTCGCGTTTGATTTCCATGTCGATATCGCCGCAAAAGGGCGGATTCCAGCGGTCCACGGGCGGCAGACCGTCCTTGCCGCCTGCCCTCTGCTCGGCGGCGCGGGCAATCAGCGCGGCCAGATCGCCGGTCTCGCCCGCCTGTTTGTCCTCTTCGCCTGCCATGATTGTGACCTGCTTCGTCTTTAACCTTACCGTCACGAGATAGTCATTTGAAACGCGCTTGTCAGCCATAAGCAGCGCAATAAGTTATGATGAAGGATAAAGTCGTCTCCGGACGTCACGATTCGATGAGCTGAAGACAGCGCAGTTTGACCGAGGAGACCATCATGGGCATGATCAACACCCCGGACACCGGACTGGATGGAAAGGCCATGATCGCCGCCGCCGAACAGGCGCTGGCCGATATCGCCACCGTCCGCAGTGAAGTGTCCAAGGTCATTTTCGGCCAGGAAAAGGTGGTGGAGAACACGCTTCTCGCCATTCTCTCCGGCGGTCATGCGCTGCTCGTCGGCGTGCCGGGTCTGGCCAAGACCAAGCTGGTCACGACGCTCGGCTCCGCACTCGGCCTCGATGCCAACCGCATCCAGTTCACCCCGGACCTGATGCCCTCGGATATTCTCGGCACCGAAGTCATGGATCAGGACGAGCATGGCCGCCGCTCCTTCCGTTTCGTCAAGGGCCCGGTCTTCGCGCAACTTTTGATGGCTGACGAGATCAACCGCGCCAGCCCCCGCACCCAATCGGCGCTTTTGCAATCCATGCAGGAATACCACATCACCGTGGCGGGCCAGCGCTATGACCTGCCGCAGCCCTTTCATGTACTGGCCACGCAAAACCCGCTGGAGCAGGAGGGCACCTATCCACTGCCGGAAGCCCAGCTGGACCGCTTCCTGCTGCAGGTGGACGTGGATTATCCGGAACTGGCTGCCGAACGGCAGATCCTTCTGGAAACCACCGGCCTTTCCGATGCCAAGGCCAGCGCCGTCCTGGATGCGGGTCGGCTGATCGAGATCCAGCGGCTCATTCGCCAGATGCCGGTTTCCGAAAAGGTGGTGGATGCCATTCTGACGCTGGTGCGCTCGGCGCGTCCCGGCCAGGGTCATGCCGAGACCGACAAGCATGTGGCCTGGGGTCCCGGTCCCCGCGCAGGCCAGGCGCTGATGCTGACGGTGCGGGCGCGTGCCCTTTACGAAGGCCGCCTTGCGCCCTCCATCGATGACGTGCACGCGCTGGCCGAACCCGTGCTGGAACACCGCATGGCGCTGACCTTTGCCGCCCGCGCCGAGGGCATGACGGTGCGCGACGTGATTGCCGCGCTGGTGCGGCAGGCAAAGGCGTGAGGAAAGGCTTCAGGTGGCGGCACTAGGACAGATCGTTGAGCGAACACCGACGGGCGATGTGCTGGCCCGCGCACGTCAACGTGCAGCGCTCATTCCCGATTGCATGGTCGAGGCGCGCCGCATTGCCAATACGGTAATTGCCGGCTGGCATGGCCGCCGAAAGCGCGGCATTGGCGAAAATTTCTGGCAGTTCCGCCCCTATGCCGAAGGCGAAAGCTTCTCCCGCATCGACTGGCGCCGCTCCGCCCGGGACGATCATCTCTATATCCGTGACCGGGAATGGGAAGCGGCCCACACCGTCTGGCTCTGGGCTGATCTTTCTCCTTCGATGATGTTCAAGTCGAAACTCGGCAGCGTTTCCAAGGAAAGCCGCGCACTGGTGCTGATGCTGGCGCTGGCGGAAATCCTGGCGCGGTCCGGCGAGCGCATCGGCTGCCCCGGCATCATGGAACCCGTTTCCGCCCGCAATGCCGCCGAACGGCTGGCGACCGCGCTGATCCATGCGGCCGAAACGAGCGGCCTGCCGGATACGCGGATGATCCGCAACGCCAGCGATATCGTGCTGATCGGCGATTTTCTCGATGATGCCGATGCGATCATGGAGCGGCTTTCGCCGCTGGCCCGCCGGGGCCTGCGCGGCCATGTCATCGAAATCGCCGATCCGGCGGAGGAGGATTTCCCCTATTCCGGTCGCACCGAATTTACCGATCCCGAAACCGGCGAAAAACTGACGTCAGGCCGCGCCGAAACGGTGCGGGAAGATTATCGCAACGCCTATTTTGCAAGGCGCGATGCCTTGAGCGACGCGCTGAGACGGCTTGGCTGGAGCTTCACCCATCACCTCACCGACAGGCTGGCGTCGGAAGCGCTGGTCAAGGTGCATATGCATCTTTCGGGCGCCCCGCAGCGCGCCAATCGCGGAGGGGCGTAATGGGAGCCTTCGCCTTTGCCAGCCCCGCCATTCTCGGCGCGCTCGTTCTGCTTCCAGCCATCTGGTGGCTGCTGAAACTTACGCCGCCGCGCCCGCAGCAGGAGGTTTTCCCGCCGCTGAAAATTCTGGCGCGGGTGATCAAGCGGGAGGAAACGCCCGCCAAAAGCCCGTGGTGGCTGACGCTGTTGCGCATGCTGATGGCGACGCTGGTGATCCTGGCGCTGGCCGAGCCGGTGCTCAATCCGCGCACCACCACCATTACCGCAGGCGGGCCGCTGGCCATCGTCATGGACAATGGCTGGGCCAGCGCCAATGACTGGCCGAACCGCAAGACCATGGCCGAGACGCTGATCGACGAGGCCGAAAAGCAGAATGTGCCGGTCTCGCTCATCTTCACCGCCGAGCAGCAGCAGGATGCCGTGCCGGGCGCAGCCGCCAGCGCACGGGAAAAGCTGGAAGCAGCCAATCCGCGTCCGCTGACACCGGACCGCGACCGCGCTCTTGTGGCGCTCCAGGCCGCGCTTCAAGGCGTGCGACCGGGCACCATCGCTTTCATCAGCGACGGCATTGCCGCCCGCGAGGATGAACGGATCATGGCGCGTTTTTCGGAGCTGTCGCCACAGGATATCCGGCTGATTGCCGAGGATGGCAGCAAGGTGCTGGCGCTGACGGGAGCGGACAACAAGGCCGACAGCCTGAGCGTCAAGGTCTCCCGCCTTGCGGCAGGAGCGCCGCAGCAGGTGACGGTTGACGCACAGGACCAGCAGGGACGGCCGCTGGCCTCCGGCGTGGCAAGCTTTGCGCCCGAGGCCACCACGGCGACGGCGGACATTGCCGCCCCCTTCGAACTGCGCAATGATTTTGCCCGTCTCAGCATTCCGGGCCTTGCCAATGCCGGCACCGTGCATCTGCTGGATGACGGTTTCCGCCGCCGCCGCGTGGCGCTGTTGAGCGGTGACGCCAGCGATGAATTCCAGCCCCTGCTCTCGCCGCTCTATTATATCGAGCGCGCGCTTCAACCCTATGCGGATATCATCAAGCCGCAGGAAAAGGATCTGGCCGTTTCCCTGCCGGAGCTTTTGCAGCAGAACCCCTCCGCCATCATCATGGCCGATATCGGCCGCCTGCCGCAGGATATGTATGAGCCCATGCAGCAATGGCTGAACAAGGGCGGCATGCTGATCCGTTTCGCAGGCCCGCGCCTTGCCGCAGCACCTGCGGGCGATCCGCTGGTGCCGGTGACGCTGAGGCAGGGCGAGCGGGAACTGGGCGGAGCGCTCTCCTGGGCCGAGCCGCAGCCGCTGGCGGATTTTCCGGCCAATGGCCCCTTTGCCGGGCTCTCTGCACCGAAGGATGTGCTGGTCAAGCGGCAGGTTCTGGCCGAGCCGACGCCGGATCTGGCCGAGCGCACCTGGGCAAGCCTGGCCGATGGCACGCCGCTGGTGACGGAAAAGAATACCGGCGCAGGGCGCATCGTACTCTTCCATGTCAGTGCCGAGGCCACCTGGTCCAACCTGCCGATCACCGGCGAATTCGTGGAAATGCTGCGCCGGGTGGTGCAGCTTGCCAATGCCGGTGGCGCGGTGGCTGAGAATAATGGTGTCAGCGCTCCCAGCCTGCCGCCCTACCGGCTCCTGACCGCCAATGGGGCACTGACGGCGGAAACCGCCATGGCCCGGCCCATGGAGCTTGGCCCCCGCCGGCCGCAGGCCGCAAGCTTCGACAATCCCCCCGGTCTCTACGGCTCGGAAGACGGCTATTCCGCCCTGAACCTCTTGCCGCGCAATGCCGAACTCAAGCCGCTCAATACCGAGGGCGGCACTGCACCTTTGGTGCGTGAGGCGCTTTCCGGCCAGAATGCCGTGGCGCTGAAGCCGCCGCTTTTGACCATCGCGCTGGCGCTCTTCCTGCTGGACAGCCTGATCGTGCTGATCATGGGCGGCGCCTTTGCCCGCATCGACAGGCGAGGCGCAACAGCGGCGCTGATCGGCCTGGGGCTGATACTGGCGACGCCTGCCGATCACGCCCGCGCCAACGACGCCAGACCCGGCGACGAGCAGCTTCTGACGCGGCTGGACACCACCCATCTTGCCTATGTGAAGACGGGGGAAGCCGATGTCGATCAATTATCGGAACGCGGCCTGCAAGGGCTGACGGAATTTCTGACCTATCGCACGACGCTGGAGCCCGGCGCACCGGTGGGCGTGGACATTTCCCGCGACGAGCTTTCGCTCTACCCGATCATCTTCTGGCCGATTTCCGCCAGCGCCCCGATGCCGAGTGCTGCCGCCATCAGCCGGATCGATGCCTATATGCGCGCGGGCGGCACGGTGCTGTTCGATACGCGCGACCAGTTGCAGGGCTTTGGTGGTGATGGCGGGGTGAGCGCCAATGGCGAGCGGCTGCGGCAGATCCTTGCCAATATCGATATTCCGCCGCTGGAGCCGGTGCCGAAGGATCATGTGCTGACGCGCTCCTTCTATCTGCTCACCAGCTTTCCGGGCCGCTACAGCGGCAGTCCGCTCTGGGTGGAATCGCGCCAGGAGGCCCGCAGCAGCAAAAGCGGCGTTTCCTCCTCCGGCGACGGTGTGACGCCGATCATGATCACCGGCAACGATCTGCTGGCCGCCTGGGCGGTGGACGGCAACGGCCTGCCGGTCATGCCCACCGTGCCGCCGGATGAAACCCAGCGGGAAATGTCCTACCGCGCCGGCGTGAATATCATGATGTATATGCTCACCGGCAACTACAAGGCCGATCAGGTGCATGTGCCCGCCCTCCTGGAAAGGCTTGGCCAATGACCCTGTCCTTTTCCCCTTTCCTGACTTGGTGGGCACTGGCCGTGCTGGCCGTGCTGGCGCTTGCCATCGCCTTCATCGGCTTTTCGCGCGGCGTGCGCGGCGCGGCCATTCGCCTTGCCGCCTTTGCGGCGTTGATTGCAGCGCTGGCCAATCCGCAGTTTCTGATGGAAGATCGCGATGCGCTCTCCACCATCGTCCCGGTGGTGGTGGACCGCAGCCAGAGCCAGGAGGATGTGGCGGGCCGCACCGCCATGACGGATGCGGCGCTGGCCGGTATCCGCGACCGGCTTTCCAGATTTCCCGGCATAGAGCCGCGCATCGTCGAGGCGAAGACGCCGGAAGACAGCGACACGCCTTCGACACGCCTGTTCGAGGCGCTGTCCTCTGCCATTTCCGATGTGCCGCCCGCCCGCATCGGCGGGGCAATCTTCATTACCGACGGGCAGGTGCATGATGTGCCGGGCAATGTGAACACGCTGGGCTTCAACGCCCCCGTCCATACGCTGCTGACCGGCAAGGCGGGCGAAGTGGACCGCCGGATCGAGGTGGTGCGCGGGCCGCGCTTCGGCATTGTCGGACAGGACCAGCAGGTGACGCTCAGGGTGATCGATGAGGGCCAGACGGGCTCCACCCAGCCCGCCACCATTCAGGTGCGGATCAATGGCGAGGAGGATGGCACGGTTCAGGCGGTCCCCGGACGCGATGTGCCCTACACCTTCACCGTGCCGCGCGGCGGCAACAATATTCTCGAATTCACCGTCTCTGCCTTGGCCGGCGAGATCACCGAGGTCAACAACAAGGCCATTCACCAGATCGACGGCATTCGCCAGAACCTGCGCGTGCTGCTGGTTTCCGGCGAGCCGCATGCCGGGGAACGCGCCTGGCGCAATCTCTTGAAATCCGATGCCTCGGTGGATCTGGTGCATTTCACCATTTTGCGCCCGCCGGAAAAGCAGGATGGCACGCCGATCAACGAATTGTCGCTGATTGCCTTTCCCACCCGCGAACTCTTCGTGGAAAAGATCAATGATTTCGACCTGATCATTTTCGACCGCTACCAGCATCGCGGCGTGCTGCCCATTCTCTATTACGATTACATCTCGGAATATGTGAAAAACGGCGGCGCGTTGCTGATTGCCGCCGGTCCCGAACATGCGGGCGAGGATTCGATTGCGCTGACCCCGCTGGAACAGGTGCTTCCCGCCGCCCCCACCGGCAATATGGTGGAAGGCGCCTTCTATCCGCGCCTGTCGGAGATCGGCAAGAAACACCCCGTGACCCGCGACCTCGACGGCTCCGGCAGCGAACCGCCACATTGGGGCCGCTGGTTCCGCAGCGTCGACGTGGAACAGCCGCAGGGCGAAACAGTCATGAATGCCGCCGATGGCCATCCGCTTCTGATCCTGAACCGGGTGGAAAAGGGCCGCGTCGCCATGCTGCTGTCCGATCAGGGCTGGCTGTGGGCGCGCGGCTTCGAAGGCGGCGGTCCGCATGTGGCGCTTTACCGCCGCATTGCCCATTGGCTGATGAAGGAGCCGGAGCTGGAGGAAGAAGCGCTGACGGCGCGCGCCTCAGGCCGTAACCTCATCATCACCCGCCAGACGATCGGCGACAATCCCGGCCCCGCCACCGTCACCGCCCCTTCCGGCAAGCGTGAGGAGATCGCGCTGACCCAGAGTGAGCCCGGCCGCTTTACGGCGGAACGGCGGATGAGCGAAACCGGCCTTTTCACCATCACCAATGGTGAATTTTCCACCCTCGTCCATATCGGCACGATCAATGCGCCGGAATTCAAGGGCATGATTTCGACAGCGGACAAAATGAAGCCGGTGGCCGATGCCACCCATGGCATGATCACCCGGCTGGACAATGGCAGCGGCGGCATTCGCCTGCCCGACATCCTGCCCGTGCGCGGAGAGGTGCGCAGCACCGACAATGAGCGCCTGACCATTCGCCTGACCAATGAAAGCGTGCTGAAGGGCATTGAAACCCTGCCACTATTTGCGGGCTTTGGTGGCCTTGCCATTCTGCTCTTCGCCGTTTCCGCCATGTGGTGGCGCGAGGGCAGGTAAAGAAATTTATAAGAATGCGGCGACGATTTTCACTTCTGCCGCAGACCATTCCCGATCAACGATGTGATGAACGCTTGAGTATCGCCATGGACCAGCCCCGTTCGAACCCGACTGCCTTTCATCTCACCTTCGGCACCGCCGAGATCCATGCCTTTCAGGATGGCGTTCTCCATACGGAGGTTGGCAAGCTTTACCGGCATCTGGGCGAGGCTCTGGCGGCACCGCCCGCTGAGTCACCCGGTTCTCTTTCCGTCAATTGCTTCCTCATCAGGGATGGCAAACGCCATATTCTGGTTGATACCGGATCGGGGCAATTGTTCGGGCCGGAGCATGGCAAACTGCCGAACGGCTTGGCCGCAATTGGTCTGACGCCCGCCGATATCGATCACATCATCCTCACCCATATCCATGCAGATCATACCGGTGGACTGGTGCAGGATGGAAAGCCGGTGTTCCCAAAGGCAATCGTCCATGCGGGAAAAACCGAGGCGGGCTTCTGGCTCGCCCCCGGCGCTGCGGAGCGGCAGGGGGTGAGCGAGCGGGTAAAGGGCCAGATCGGGCGCGCTCATCTCTGCCTCGACCCTTACGAGGCGGAAGGCCGGCTGGCGATCTTTGAGGATGAGGGCGAGGTGCTTCCCGGCTTCACCGCGACCTTGAGGGCCGGACATACACCGGGCCATCTGGTCATTCGCACTGAAAACGCCGGAAAGACACTGCTCTTCGTCGGCGATATCGTCCATGGTGACAGCGTCCAGTTTCGCCAACCGGAAATCACCATCGATTTCGATTATGATCAGGTGAGTGCAGCCCAGGCACGGGCGCTGGTGTTCGAGGAGGCCGCACAGCAGCAGGCGCTGATCGCTGCCGCCCATCTGCCCTATCCGGGCATAGGTTTCGTAAAACGGGACGGTGAAGCTTTCCGGTTCGATGCCGCTTACCGCACAATTCCTTAAATCGATTCCGATTTAAGGAATTGTGCGGTAAAACAACAATCACCCATTAGCCACAAGCAGCAGCGGCTCGTAATCCTCGTCCTCGTCAACGGCGTCGAAGGCGGACACATCGGCGGGATCACGCCAGCCGATGACGCCGTGGATGCGGGCATGGACATCTGGCGCCAAGGGGTAAACGAGTATCCGGCCGGGATCGGTCGGCCCGGGAAAGGCAAGCGCCTTCCAGGCCACCTTTTCGAAGCCGAGCTGCATGTAATAGGGCGGATCGCCCACCAGGATCACGGCTTCAGAGCCCGCACGCCGCGCAGCCTCGACGGCGATACGCACCAGTTCCCGGCCAATGCCCTTGTTCTTGTGCGAGGGCCGCACCGCCAGCGGACCGAGCAGATGGCCTTTGACGGAACCGGCCAGAATCGGGGTCATCCGGACAGAGGCGATGGTTTCGCCATCATCGGCGCAGATGAAGGAGAGCGACCGGTCATGCGGCCCCTGCTCGCGGATGCGGGCGGAGGAGCGGGTAAAACGGCCCGGGCCAAAAGCTTCTTCGTTGATGAGTTCGATAATGGCGTCGTGCGACGCATCCTCGGTGAGGTAGACCAGGTCGTGCTTGTTCATGGAAACCAGAACCCTATGCGAAATGAGCGAGCGTGAACGGCCACGGAAAAGTGGCTTGGCAGCATCAGCGTCGTCGCAGGGTCCGGATGATCATGGCGAAATGAGCCTCAAAATCGATTGGCGATTTGCTTAGCAACAAATTTTTCCGGCGTCTATCGGAAAAACGCAGTGTTCAGAAAATCCGCCCTCGCCTTTTGCACCATTGATCGTATGTAAATTGAAGCAGTTCCAGGAATGAAGCATGTCGCGCAAAAGTGTGCAGCGGTTTTGCGAGAACGACATGCGTTAAAACAAGAATGTAAAGCACGTTGCATGAGGCTGATGAGCCGCAACGGGCTTTAGAAGCCGGCTTTCTGTCCGGAAATGCGTAAAAAAAGCGAAAGGATCAGACGATGGGCATGCTGGTGGATGGCGTCTGGAAAGATGTCTGGTACGACACCAAGGCGAGCAAGGGGCATTTCCAACGCTCCGCCTCGCAATTCCGCAACTGGCTGACGGCGGATGGCAGTGCTGGTCCGAGCGGCAAGGCAGGGTTCAAGGCGGAGGCTGACCGTTACCATCTTTATGTCTCGCTCGCCTGTCCCTGGGCGCATCGCACGCTGATCTTTCGCAAGCTGAAAAAGCTGGAAAACCTCATTTCCGTTTCCGTCGTGCATCCGCTGATGCTGGAACATGGCTGGAGCTTTGGCAGTTTCGAGGGAGCAACCGGCGACAGCCTGTTCGGTCTCGACTATCTCTGGCAGATTTATACGAAGGCCGATCCGCACTATTCAGGCCGCGTCACCGTGCCCGTTCTCTGGGACAAGGCGCAGGGCACCATCGTCTCGAATGAATCGGCGGAGATCATCCGCATGTTCAACAGCGCCTTTGACGGGCTGACCGGCTCCGGGGACGATTTCTACCCCGAGCCCCTGCGCGACGAAATCGATGCACTGAATGCCAGAATCTACGATGCCGTGAACAACGGCGTCTACAAGGCCGGCTTCGCCACCACGCAGGAAGCCTATGAAAGCGCCGTGACCCCGCTCTTTGCCATGCTGGATGAGTTGGAGACGCGGCTTTCCACCCGCCGCTATCTGTTCGGCGCAACACTGACGGAGGCGGATTGGCGGCTCTTCACCACGCTCATTCGCTTCGATGCCGTCTATGTCGGCCATTTCAAATGCAATATCCGCCGCATTGCCGATTATCCGGCGCTCGCCGCCTATCTCCGGGATCTCTATCAGCATGAGGGCGTGGCGGAGACGGTGAACTTCACCCATATCAAGACGCATTATTATGGCAGCCACAAAACCATCAACCCCACCGGGGTCATTCCCGTTGGTCCCGCCCTCGATCTGGAAAGTCCGCATGGGCGCGAGACGCTGTAATCACCAGATTTCCGCATAAGGCCCGCCCGCGGCAAGCTCCGCCAGCCGCCGCCGGGTGGCGGGCGTCACCCCGTCCGGCAGGGCGTCGAGGGGAAAGAAGCCGCTTTCGGCGATCTCGCGATCGGGACGTTTCGGCTCCGTCTGGCGCACCTCGACCCGGTAGAAAGCGACATGATCGCGGTTGCTGGCGCTGGTGTTGAGGTAGAGATTGAGAAGCCGGGGCGTGCCTTCCATGACGAGATTGCCCTCTTCCCGCAATTCCTTGGAGAGCGCCTGAAGCAGCGTTTCGCCGCGCTCGACCCCGCCGCCCGGCAGATACCAGCCGGGAAGATAGGTGTGCCGCACCAGAAAAATCCGGCCCTTTGCATCGAAACAGGCTGCCCGCACACCCAACGTCATGCCGCGTGAGAGCGCAAAATAGGCATGCAGCAGCCGAATCACGCGCTTTTTGAAGGAACCGATGGGTTCATCTTTGAATTGTGACTGCATCCGGCTTGCTGGCCTCATGAGTGTTGTTTTCAGAGCATCATGCGAGTGATCCTGCTTTCACTTGGATCACTTTATGCCAAGGCATCGACGATGCTAACGCATCCTCGCCTTGAAAGAATTTCGAATATCTCAAATGCATCAGGGGCTTGAGATATTCGAAAAGGGAATACGAAGTGTCATTTTCAATGACTTTTCGTATTATGCTCTATATCCACTCTTGAACGCCCGCCAGACGATCCGCTTCAAAATCATAACTCCAAGGCAAAAGGCCGAATGTTCACACTTGCGCATATTTCCGACATTCATCTCGGTCCCCTGCCCTCGCTGACCTTTCGTGAGCTCGCCTCCAAGCGCATCACCGGCTATGTGAACTGGCACCGCAATCGCCGCAAGCACATGGTCTCCAACACGCTGGACATGCTGGTAGCGGATATGAAGGCCAAGACACCGGATCACACGGCGGTCACCGGCGATCTCGTCAATCTCGCCTCAGGGCTGGAAATCAAGAAGGCCGCTGAATGGCTGCGCGACCTGGGCGACCCGCTGCATACTTCGGTGGTGCCGGGCAATCATGATGCCTATGTGCCGGGGGCGCATGAAAAGGCCATGCAGGCCTGGTATGATTATGTGCGGGGCGATGACGATCCTGCCGAATGGCGCAAGGATTTCAAGCTATGGCCGACCTTTCGCCGCCGTGGTCAGGTGGCGCTGATCGGCTGCTCCACCTCGCTTGCCACGCCGCCCTTTTCGGCTGGCGGCTTTTTCAGCGCCCGTCAGGCGCGCGAAACCGCGCAACTGCTGAAAAAAGCCGGAGAAGATGGGCTTTTCCGCGTGGTCATGATCCACCACCCGCCCATTCGCGGCGCCGCCGCGCAGCACAAGCGGATGATCGGCATCCGACGCTTTGCCGCCGCCATTTCACTGGGCGGTGCAGAACTCGTGCTGCACGGCCACACCCATCTCAACACACTGAACTGGATTGAAAAAGGCGGCAGGCGCGTACCGGTGATCGGCATTGCCTCGGCCAGCCAGGGCGCGGGCGGCAAGAAGCCGATTGCGGCCTATAATCTCTTCCATATTTCCGGCAGTCAGGGCGATTGGAGCCTGGATTGGGAGCGCCACGCGCTTTCTCGGGAAGGCACCGCCGTGACGATCAGCCACAAGCAGGCGCTGCTGGGATAAAACGCGTCACGCGCTTTGGAAGACGAGACGGCCGTTTTCGACGGAAAGCCAATCGGCGTTTTCCCGCCCCCTGCGATTGTTGAAAATCGTCCATTCAGGCTGCCCCTGCGCCGTGCAAAAGGAGTGCAGCCTCAACCCGTCATCCAGTGTCACAGCCAGTTCCGGCAGGCGGCCCGAAAGCTCCACCTCGGAAATCGCACGACCGACGAAGCCTTTCACTGTCTGAAGCCAAAGCTTTTCGTCATCTCCGCTGCCGCAAATGATGGACGTCTGATCCTCGACGCGCCAGTCCCCCTGGATCATCACGGTCACGCTGCCATGCGGCTCGCCCGGCTCGCCATTGCGCCGCTTGCTCGCCACCAACGTCCCGATTTCCAGAAAAATGGCTGAACCATAACCGCGCCAGACATGGGAAATACCCTGACCGAGCAAGGCTGCACGGAAATCCTCAAAGCTCTTCAACACATGGCTCCCAGAAACAATCCCGGGCGGCAAATCGCCGCCCGGGACGCTTTTACATCCGTCAGGCTTTACTTGACCTTGCGCTCTTCAAGAACCCGGTTCGCAGCAGAGACAATGGCCTCCAGCGATGCCGTAACGATGTTCTTGTTGATGCCAGCGCCAAACAGCGTGCCGCCCGGATAATCGAGCTGGACATAGGCAATAGCCGCGGCGTTGGAGCCATGCTGCAGCGAGTGTTCGGAATAATCGCGCACCGACACTTCGAAGCCGAGATAGGCCGAGAGGGCATCCACGAAACCGTCGATCGGGCCAGTGCCCTTGCCTTCGATGCGCTTCACCTCACCCTTGTCGGTGATTTCGGCGGCGACGATGCGCTGCCCCTTCACCGCCGTATCGGGATAAGTGTGGTGGTCCACGAACTTCAGCGGCGCATTCGGCTGATCGATATAGCGCTCGATAAAGCGCTCATAGATGCGCCTGGACGGGAGTTCCACGCCCTCTTCGTCGGTGATGCGCTGGATATCCTCGCGGAACTCCACCTGCAACGGGCGCGGCAGGTTCAGGCCGTAATCCTGCTGCAGGACATAGGCGATACCACCCTTGCCGGACTGCGAATTGATGCGGATGATCGCCTCGTAGGAACGGCCCACATCCTGCGGGTCGATGGGCAGATAAGGCACTTCCCAGACCGGGGAATTGGCCTTCTTGATCGCCTTCATGCCCTTGTTGATCGCGTCCTGGTGCGAGCCGGAGAAGGCCGTGTAGACCAGTTCGCCGACATAGGGGTGACGCTCGGGGATCGCCATTTCATTGGCGTATTCGTAGACTTCCTTGATCCGCTCGATGTTCGAGCAGTCCAGCTCAGGGTCCAGGCCCTGGGTATACATGTTGAGCGCCAGCGTCACCACATCGACATTGCCGGTGCGCTCGCCATTGCCGAACAGCGTGCCTTCCACGCGATCCGCGCCGGCCATCAGGCCGAGTTCGGTGGCGGCGATGCCGGTGCCGCGGTCATTATGCGGATGCAGCGAAATGATCACGTTTTCGCGGTTATCGATATTGCGGCACATCCATTCGATCTGGTCGGCATAGATATTGGGCGTTGCCATTTCCACGGTGGACGGCAGGTTGAGGATCAACTTGTTGTCCGCCGTCGGCTTCACTTCGGCAATCACGGCATTGCAGATGTCCAGCGCCACCTCAAGCTCCGTGCCGGTAAAGCTTTCCGGCGAATATTCGAAACGGTAGCCGCCGCCAGCCTTGGCGGCCATATCGGTAATCATTTTCGCAGCATCGACGGCGATCTGCCGGATGCCCGCCACATCCTTGCCGAACACGACGCGGCGCTGCAATTCGGACGTGGAATTGTAGAAATGGATGATCGGCTGATGCGCGCCTTCCAGCGCCTCGAAGGTGCGGGTGATCAGTTCGGGACGGCACTGCACCAGAACCTGCAAGGAGACATCGTCCGGCACATTGCCCTGCTCTACGCACCAGCGGGCAAAATCGAAATCCGTCTGCGAGGCGGAGGGAAAGCCGATCTCGATTTCCTTGAAACCCATTTCCAGCAGGAGCTGGAACATGCGGGCCTTGCGGTCATGGCCCATGGGATTGACCAGCGACTGGTTGCCGTCACGCAGGTCGACCGAGCACCAGATGGGGGCCTTGGTGATGGCCTTCGAAGGCCAGGTGCGGTCGGGAATATCGACCTGCGGATAGGGGCGGTATTTCACCGAGGCGTCAGCCATGCCCTTTGCGCTCGTCTGGCTGCTGGCGGCGGATTTGGCGGCGGCGGAGTGAGTGCTCATCTTGCGTCTCTTCTCGTGCTGAATTCGTCCGGCTTATAGCCGATGCAACGCGCGTTGCGATAGACGAATCTGCCCTTTTCGGGCGTATTTCAGGATTTACGGGTGGCTTTCGAGGAGCATTTCCGCCTGACGGCAAACCGGCCGCCGGGCGCCCCTCAACGGACCCGGCAACCGCCAGTAAGGCCGAGAAGAAGAAGCGAGGAAAGAGCAACGGCATCACGGCCCGCCGAGATCGGCAGGTGCTGATGGAAACCAGCAAAGGATGCGCTCAAAGTCTTCATGATCAAAGCCTATAGCCGCGCGAATGGACGGTTGCAAGCGGGAAAAGCGGCAGTTTCCCATAAAGCCGTGCATTTCCTGCCTACGAGGTCTGCAAGATTGGCGGACGAAACCCTGCCAATTTCAGCTATGAGTGATGTTCTGCATCACGACCAGCAGCGATCCCCCAAGCCCCGATTGATCTTATGCCGCCCGTACTTTCCCTTATGCCGAAAACCGCCCAGAAAAAGGGCGATCTCCTGATGTTTGCCGCCGCCTTCCTGGCGGGCACCGGCTGGCTCTTTTCCGCCAAGGCGGTGCTCAGCCTGCCGCCCATTCTGTTCATTTCGCTGCGTTTTCTATCGGCAGGGCTTTTGCTGGGCATTTTCGGCGGCATTCATCCGTCGCGGCAGGTTATGCAGGCCGCGCTCAAGCTCATGCCAGCGGCCCTTGCCCTGTCGCTGTCGATGATGGCCTGGATCACCGGCCTGCAGCATACGCATAATGCAGGGGTCGGCGCCTTCATCACCGCCTGCGGCAATCTGCTGGCGCCTGTCTTCGGGCTGATCATCTACCGCTGGCCCGTCACCTCCAGCATGTGGGGCTCGATTGCGCTGGCCATGTTCGGGCTGGGCTTTCTGTTTCTCAACCCCGATTCGCATGTCGATCCCGGCCATATCTGGTTTGCCATTGCCGCCTGCTGCTGGGCGATCAGCGTCACGCTGGGACGCCGCCATTCCGCCAATTATGGCGCCCTGGCTGTCAGCGCCATCCAGTTGACCATGACGGGCCTGATCTGCCTGCCGGTGGCGCTGGCGCTCGATCCCCTGCCCCACACGATGATCCCGCTCTCCAGCCTGCTGTGGGTTGCCGGCAGCGTGGTGTTTGCCACATGCCTGCGCTTTCTGGCGCAGCTCAGGGGAAATGTGCTGGTGGGAACCGCAAGAGCGGGCGTCATCATGTGCCTGGAGCCGGTCTGGGCCATGCTGTTTGCCATGACATTTCTGGGCGCCAGCCTCACCTTCATGCAAGGCATTGGCTGCGCTATTATCATGAGCGCCATTCTGTTTCAGGTTGCCCTGCCGGTGGTCACGGCCAAGCTCAGGCCTGTTGGCAGAGTATGAATCAAGAAGGGCGGCCTCCCATAGCGTTTTAGGCAGGCCGCCCTTCTTCATTGCTATCACCCGGCAATCAGATGTCCGACTGCGTTTCGACGATGCGGCTGACGAGGCCGTATTCCTTGGCTTCCTCGGCGGAAAGCCAGTAATCGCGGTCGATGTCCTTGGCGATCTTGTCTTCCGACTGGCCGGTGGCCTTGGAGAAGATCTTGATCAGCCGCTTGTTCATCTTGATGATTTCCTTGGCCTGGATTTCGATATCCGAAGCCATGCCGCGCGTGCCGCCAGACGGTTGGTGCAGCAGGAAGCGGGTGTTTGGCAGGCAGATACGGCGTTCCTTCGGCACCGATACATAGATCAGCGCACCGGCGGAGGCGACCCAGCCCGTGCCGATGATCCAGACCTTCGGCTTGATGAACTTGATCATGTCATGGATGGAATCACCCGATTCCACATGGCCGCCCGGCGAGTTCACATAGACGCGGATATCCTCATCCGATGCAGCCGCCAGCGCCACGAGCTGGGTGCAGACCTTCTGCGCCAGTTCCATGGTGATGCCGCCATAGATGAAGATCGAACGCGACTTGAAAAGATTCGCTTCCGTTTCCTTGCCGAGGGGCAGTTCCTTGCTCTTGTCGTCGTCTTCTTCGTTCATCCGGCAATTCCTCGCTTGCGTTTCTCTCACCCGCACATAGTGCGTCTCAAGGTCTAAAACAATGACAGAAAAAGACAAGCACGGAAGCGGTGAACAGGAGGTTGACCGCACAGGTAGAAAACCCACCCACAGGAAATCGATAGTAACTTATTTAGCAATCTCTGCTATATCTATGTTTGACGGGTGCAACGCAGACTTTTTTGGGGCCTTCCCCCGCAAACCACCGCAGAAAGGCAATGCACCTGCCCTTGCCGTCTTGCCGCCTTTTCCTGATCGGGCATAAAACGGCAAATACCCCTATGATTTTAGGGTTTTTTATCAAGCTTGCTGTAGGGAAGCCGTATCGGTCCGCCGTCAGCCTGCTCAGGATCGGGAAAAGCGGAGCCTTCTGCTTCCAGGAAGGCTTGTCTGACATGGAGTGTTCATGCCGCATCGCGTGCGTCTTGCCGAAATCATAAAGGCCCTCAGCCGCGCGCTCGACATGACGGAGGGCCAGCCACCGGGCCATTGCATCGGCTGCTGCCATATCGGCACGGCGATCGGGCACAGCCTCGGGCTTGGCGAAACTGAACTGCGCGACCTCTATTACACGCTGATGCTGAAGGATCTGGGCTGTACCAGCAATGCGGCCCGCATCTGCCAGATCTATGAAACGGATGACATTCGCTTCAAGCGCAATTTCAAGCTGGTGGATGGCAGCCTGGCGGAGGTGCTGCGTTTTCTGGTCCGTAACACAGCCGCCGAGGCCGGTCCTGTTCGCAGGGCTAAACGCCTGCTGCAAGCGATGAAGAATGGCGCTGAAAACACGGTGGAACTGATCCGCACCCGCTGCGAAAACGGTGCTGACATTGCGCGGCAGATGCGTTTTTCCGATGACGTGGCTGCAGGGATTCGCGATCTCGATGAGCATTTCGATGGCTCCGGCCATCCGCTCGGCAAGGTGGGAGAGACCATCCATCTCTTTGCCCGGATCGCCCTTCTGGCCCAGGTGGTCGAGGTGTTCTTCCACGAGCATGGTCCGCAGGCCGCAGTGGACGAAATCGGCAGGCGTCGCGGCACCTGGTTCGATCCGCAGGTGGTGGATGCCTTCATGAAAGTGGCGGCAAACACCCGCTTCTGGCAGGATCTCGCCTCGCCGGAACTTGAAGAGATCGTGCTGGGCAGTGAGCCGGGCCATCAGGCCATCATGGCGGATGAGGATTATCTGGACGATATCGCGCTCGGCTTTGCCCGGGTCATCGACGCCAAGAGCCCCTATACCTCCGGCCACAGCAGCCGGGTGGCGGCCTTTACCGATCTCATTGCCGAACAGATGGGGCTGACCGAGGCCCGCCGCCGCCGCCTGAAGCGCGCTGCCCTGCTGCATGATATCGGCAAGCTCGGCGTCAGCAACAGCGTGCTGGACAAGCCCGGCCCGCTGAACCAGGACGAATGGCAGGCCATGCGCCGCCATGCGGAGTTTTCCGAGGAGATCCTGTCGCATATCGCGGCCTTCGCCGATATCGCCGCCATGGGCGGCGCCCATCACGAAAGGCTGGATGGCAAGGGCTATCCGCGCGGGCTGAAAGGCGCAGAGATCAATCTCGACACCCGCATCCTCTCAACGGCGGATGTTTTCGATGCGCTGACCGCCGACCGCCCCTACCGCGCTGCCCTGCCCGTAACGGAAGCGCTGACGCTGCTGTGGCGGGATGCCGGGCTTGCGCTGGATCCCGCCTGCATTTCCGCGCTGGAGCGAGGCCTACAACAGCAGGATCAGCTTCGCGGCTTCACGTTTTCCGGGTCGTAGAGCGGCTTGTAGCCGACGGCAACGACTTCCACCGGATAGGTCTCGGTGAAATATTCCACATTCAGCTTCCGGCCCACCTCACAATAGTCCTGCGGCAGATAGGCAAGCGCGATATTCTTGCCGATCGTCGGGCCGTAAGCGACAGAAGTGGTGTAGGAGCGCCGGCCCAGGCTATCCACCAGCACCTCGCCGGTTGCCGGATCGACCACCGGCATGGAGCCGACCGGATAACGCTTCACACCATGGGAATCGGTGTTTTCCGTCATCA
Organism: Allorhizobium paknamense; assembly: GCF_030815125.1. Taxonomy (GTDB): domain Bacteria; phylum Pseudomonadota; class Alphaproteobacteria; order Rhizobiales; family Rhizobiaceae; genus Allorhizobium; species Allorhizobium paknamense. The sequence goes on along the minus strand of NZ_JAUSWH010000002.1, from coordinate 98,762 downwards.
CCAGCGTGCAGAGCATGGCAGGCTGCCGGTCCCGCGCCTTATATTCCAGATGCTTGGCCTTGCCGCGGAAATCCGCCTCCTTGACCTTCGGGCGGGCAAGGTCGGCTTCCAGCAGGTTATACTGGGTGAGAAGATCGGCATTCTGCAAACGCAGCGATTTTTCCATGCGCCGCGAATTGGCATAGGTTTCCACGCCCACGGCAATAGCGCCAGTGGAGCGCAGCGCATCCCAGACGGCAAGGCCGTCCTCATATTTCATATGCAGTTCCCAGCCCTGCTCGCCCACATAGGAAATGCGGAAGGCGGTGACGGATTTGCCGGCAATCTCGATGGGCTTGATGGCGGCAAAGGCGAAGTTTTCAGGATCGAGCCCTGCCGGATCGGCCACGATGGTCTTCAGCTTCTCGCGGGCATTCGGACCCCAGATGCCGATGGTCACGTATTTTTCCGAGACATCGGTGACGGTGACGTCGAAGCCCTTATCCTCGGCCACGCGCTTCACATAATGAAAGTCACGCGGACCGGCATCGGCGCCGTCGATGATGCGGCAGCGGTCGGCCATGCGGATCACGGTGAGGTCGGCGCGCACCATGCCCTCGTCATCGAGGAAATGGGTGTAGATGCCCTTGCCGATATTGGCATCGCCGCCGATCTTGGCGGCGCAGAGCCATTCCATCAGTTCCACATGGTCCGGGCCTTCGACGTCGAAAATGTAGAAGTGGCTGAGATTGATGATGCCGCAATCTTCCGACAGCGCCAGATGCTCGGCATTGGAGACCCGCCAGAAATGGCGGCTGTCCCACTCGTTCTCGCGCACCGGCACGCGGTCAGCGTATTTTTCCAGAAGATGCTCATTGGCCTTGTAGCCATGGGCACGCTCCCAGCCGCCAAGCTCCATGAAATAGCCGCCCAGTTCCACTTCCCGCTCATAGAAAGGCGAACGCTTGGCATTGCGGCCAGAGGCATAGGGCTCCCGCGGATGCACCGCCGGAAAATAGATCTTCTGCGCCGCTTCATAGCAGCGGCCTTGAATAAACTTTTCTTCCAGCTGATGTGGGTAGAAGCGGGAATAATCGATGGAGGCGTGGTCGATTTCCGTGCGGCCATCGGTCAGCCAGTCGGCAATCAGCTTGCCATAGCCGGGACCGTCCTTCACCCAGATGGCGACGCAATACCACAGCCCGCGCACCTTCTGGCTTTCGCCGACGGAAGGGCCACCGGCAGCAGAGACCTGCAACAGGCCGTTGAAACTATGGCCCTCATTATAGCCCAGCTCGCCAAGGATCGGCGTAAGTTCGATGGCCTTTTCCAGCGGGCCGATGATCTGGTCCATTTCCAGGTCGCGCTGCGAAGGCGAGAGGCGTGCCTCGTGCTTCTCCAGAAGCTCGCGCGGATGACACAGGCGCGGATTGTCGGTTTCGTAATAGCCCCACTCGATCTGGCCGCCCTCGGTGGTCTTCGGATCGCCGGTGTCGCGCATATAGGCGGAGTTGCCCTGGTCGCGCAGCAGCGGATAGCCGATTTCCTTGCCCGTGCCTTCAAACTCGTTATAGGGGCCGAAGAAGGTCAGCGGGTGATCGACCGGCATGACGGGCAGATCCTCGCCAACCATTTCGGCGATCAGACGGCCCCAGAGACCGGCGCAGACGATGACATGATCCGCCTCGATGGTGCCGCGATGGGTGACGACACCCTTGATGCGGCCGCCCTCGACGATCAGCGACTTGGCGGGCGTATTGGCGAAGACCTTGAGCTTGCCGGATTTTTCGCCCGCATCCACCAGCTTGCCCGCCACCGTCTGCGAGCGCGGAATGACAAGACCCGCATCGGGATCGAACATGCCGCCCATGACCTGATCCTGCTCGATCAGCGGGAACTTCGCCTTGATCTCTTCCGGCGTCACCAGATGGGCGCGGGTGCCGAAGGCGCGCGCCGATGTGACCTTGCGGCGGATTTCCTCCATCCAGGTTTCATCGCCGGTGCGGGCCACTTCCAGCCCGCCGATCCGGGCGTAATGGCCCATCTTCTCGAAGAAATCGATGGAATATTGCGTCGTCCAGACCGACAGATAGTCGTGGCTGGTGGTGTAACAGAAGTCCGACGCATGCGCCGTGGAGCCGATATCGGTGGGAATGCCCGACTTGTCGATCCCGACAATATCGTCCCAGCCGCGCTCGATCAGATGATGGGCGATGGAGGCGCCGACAATGCCCCCCAGACCGATGATGACGACCTTTGCCTTTGTCGGAAACTCTGCCATGGCCTTTGAAAATCCTGCTCGATGGAAATGAAAGCTGCCGGGAGTTTAGGACGTGGCGCGCGCCGGGAACAGCCTGGATGCGACATTTGTCAAATGCTACACGACCAAACCGCAGAAGCCTTTACGTCCCGCAGAAGGTGCGCAGCACCCGTTCATCCGGCTTGGGCGGCAGCGCCAGATCGGCGTGATCGGGATTATCCTCGTAAGGCCTCGCCAGCGCATCGACCAAGCGGTGGAAGAAGGAAAAATCATCATAGATCGCCGCCGCAATCGCTTCCTCGATGCGGTGATTGCGGGGGATCAATGCCGGGTTGACGGCTTCCATCGCCTTTTGCCGTTCGGCCCCGGTGTGATCCTGGTACAGCCTGCCGCGCCAGCGGGTGATCCAGTCCGACAGCCCTGCGGGATTGCTGAAGAGCGCAATCAGGGTCTGCACATCGGCACCGCCCGCGAGCTTGGAGAGCGCCCGGAAGGTGAGCGTGAAATCCGCCTCGCCCTGATGCATCAGCGACAGGAAATCGTTGATCAGCGCAGGATCATCCGCCTCCTCCCCCTGCAGGCCCAGCTTGGCGCGGAAATTCGTGAGCCAATGGCTTTGGAATGTCTCTCCAAAAGCCTTTAGCGCGGCATTGGCGTCCTCCACCGCCTGCTCCTCGCCGCCTTCGAACAGCGGCAGCAGGCATTCCACCAGCCGCGCCAGGTTCCACTGGCCGATGCCCGGCTGGTTGGCATAGGCATAGCGCCCCTGCCGGTCGATGGAGGAAAACACCTTGCGCGGATCATATTCATCCAGAAAGGCGCAGGGGCCGAAATCGATGGTTTCACCGGACACGGTCATATTGTCGGTATTCATCACGCCATGGATGAAGCCCAGCGACAGCCAGCGGGCAATCAGCGCCGCCTGCCGCGCCGAGATGGCCTTGAACAGGGCAAGAGCCCGGTTTTCCACCGTCTTCAGGTCCGGATAATGCCGCTCGATAACGTGATCGGACAGCAGCCACAGTCCTTCCTCATCGCCCCGGGCCGCAAAGAACTGGAAGGTGCCGACCCGGATATGGCTGGAGGCCACGCGGGCAAACACCGCGCCCGGCAGCACGGTTTCGCGGATCACCGGCTCGCCGCTCGCAACCGCCGCCAGCGCCCGGGTGGTGGGCACGCCCAGCGCATACATGGCTTCGGACACGATATATTCCCTGAGCACTGGTCCCAGCGCCGCGCGGCCATCGCCATTGCGGGAAAAGGGCGTCGGCCCTGCCCCCTTCAACTGGATATCGCGGCGCTGGCCATGGCGATCCACCACCTCGCCCAGAAGCAGCGCCCGGCCATCGCCCAGCTGCGGCACGAAATTGCCGAACTGGTGACCGGCATAGGCCATGGCAAGCGGCTCGGCCCCTTCGGGCAGGCGGTTGCCGGAAAAGATCTCGGCAAGCCGCCCCTGATCAGCGGGATCGAGATCCAGCCCCAGTTCTTCGGCAAGACGCCCGTTATAGCGGATCAGCCTTGGCGCCTTGACGGGCGTGGGCAGCAGGGAGGCATGGAAACGGTCCGGCAGGCGGGCGTAATGATTGTCGAATGCCATGGTGGTCTCCCTTTTTATTCCTGATGATATGGGACATGGGCAGGCTTATGGACAAGCCTTGCTGCGCTGCAAATTTCCATGGACAGGAAAAAACCTCTTACGATAATCTCACCAATGACATAAACAGACGGCGGCGGGACCGAACCCGGACGCCACAGTTGACCAAACAGAGGGACTCTCACTTATGTTCAAACGCCTTTCGCTTGCCGCCCTTGCCTTTGCAAGCGCTGCTGCCCCGGCCTTCGCCCATCTCGATCCGCTGGCCCATGGCTCCGTCATGGCAGGATTGTCGCATCCGCTGACCGGCGCTGACCATATCCTTGCCATGGTGGCTGTCGGCCTCTGGGCCTCGCAGCAGGGCGGCAAGGCGCTGATCGCCGTGCCCGCCGCCTTTGTCGGCACCATGGCCGTCGGCTTCCTGCTGGCGCTGGCGGGTGTGCACCTGCCCTTCGTCGAGCCTGCCATTCTCGCCTCGGTCATGGGTCTGGGCCTGCTGGTCGCCACTGCCGTGCGGCTGCCGGTCATTGGCGCTGCTGCCGTTGTCGGCCTGTTTGCCCTCTTCCACGGCCATGCCCATGGCACGGAACTGGCAGGCGCCGGGGCGCTTGAATTCGGCGTGGGCTTCCTGATCGCCACTGCTTTCCTGCATGCGGCAGGCATCGGCCTTGGCCTCGCGCTCAACCGTTTCGGCCCCTCCGTCACCCGCGCGCTTGGCCTTGCCACAGCCGTTGGCGGCGCGGCGCTGATGTTCGGTTGATCAGGTCCATCGGCAAATGAATGAAGGGCGGGCGCAAACCCGCCCTTTTTGTTACGCATTTGTAATTTGGCTGACCTCGAAACGCCACGATCTGCTTCCTAAGTCGAATGTAGAATTTCGACAGGAGAGGCTCATGTCGCCCGAAGAACGCCAGTTACTGACCCAGCTTTTCGACCGCCTGCGTCAGGCAGGCAATGGCCCGCGAGACCGCGAGGCCGAAGATCTGATTGCCGCTGAAATGCAGCGGCAACCGCATGCGCCCTATGTGATGGCGCAGGCTGTCATCATTCAGGAAAAGGGACTTGAAGCCGCCACAGCGCGCATTCGCGAACTGGAGGAAAGGGTCCGCGAGCTCGAGGAACGCGCCCAGCCCGCCCCACAACAGCAGGGCGGCAGCTTCCTTGGCGGCCTCAGTTCCATTTTTGGCGGCGGCAATGCGGGCCAGCCTCCTGCACCGGCCCGGCAATCCGGCCCATGGGGCCAGCCCGGCAATTCCAGCGGCAGGCTTTATGATGATTATGCCCGCAATGCCCCCGCCCCGCAGATGGCTTCCCAGCAGTCCGGTCCCTGGGGTGGGCCGGCCACGCAGGCAGGCTGGGCGCAACCGGCCGCAGCGCCCGCAGGCGGCGGCTTCCTGCGTGGCGCGCTGACCACAGCGGCTGGCGTTGCCGGCGGCGTGCTGGTGGCAGATGCCGTGCGCGACCTCTTTACCACCCACAATCCCGGTTTCGGCAACATGCTGGGCGCAGGTGGACAGGTAGCGCAGCCGGTGGAGGAAACCATCGTCAACAACAATACCTATTACATCAACGATAACGGCAGTAATGATGATCGCAACACCGCCGGAAATGACGATAACGGCTTTCAGCAGGCCGATTACGACAACAGCGCCGATGATGGCTATGATGACAGCGATTTCGGCAGCGGCGACGACTCAAGCTTCGCCTGACAGACCATAAAAGCGCCGGGAAACCGGCGCTCTGGAAAAGGCACGACAGAGGTTGCGGATCAGCCGCGCCCGCGATAGGTCGGCACGCCCTGATCCGGCAGCCACACACCCTTCGGCGCCTCACCCGTCTGCCAGAAGACATCGATGGGAATGCCACCGCGCGGATACCAGTAGGCCCCTATGCGCAACCATTTCGGGGCGAGCAGGTCCACCAGACGCTTGGCGATATAAACGGAGCAATCCTCGTGGAAGGCGCCGTGATTGCGGAAAGAGGTGAGAAACAGCTTCAGCGCCTTGGATTCCACCAGCCAGTCACCGGGAATGTAATCGATGACGATATGGGCGAAATCCGGCTGGCCGGTCATGGGGCACAACGAGGTGAATTCCGGCGCGGTAAAGCGCACCACATAATCGGTTCCGGCATTGCTGTTCGGCACTTTTTCCAGCACCGCCGTTTCGGGGCTCGTCGGGGCTTCCACCTGGCTTCCCAGCATGGACAGGCCGGATACATCGGTCTTGCTCATGGTCTTATCCTTCAACCTTCACGCCCACGCCATGGGCCTTTTCGCTCTCGGGCTCCACATGGATGGTCACCCGCGCGCCGGGCTGGGCCTTCTTTATCGCAGCCTCCAGCCGGTCGCAAATCTCATGCGCCGCGCCGACCGGCATGGCGGAGGGCACGACGAGATCAAAGCCGACAAAGGTGGCGGCACCGGCGCGGCGGGTGCGCAGATAATGCACGCCGATGGAGCCCGTGGCGTTTTCGGAAATCGCCTGCTTGATCGCCTCTTCCTCCTCCGGCTCCACCGCCTTGTCCATCAGGCCCGCAACGGAATGGGAAATCACCTTCCAGCCCTGATAGATGATGTTGCACGCCACGAGAATGGCCAGCAGCGGATCGAGAATGGCGTAGCCCGTCAGCACCACCAGCACTAGCCCCACCAGAACGCCGATGGAGGTGACGACATCCGACAGGATGTGCTGTCCATCCGCCGTCAGCGCCGGAGACCGATGCTTGCGACCCTCCCGGATCAAAAGCTGCGCCCAGACGAGATTGACGACACCAGCGGCGAAATTGATGGCAAGGCCCAGCACCGGCGCTTCAAGCGGCTGCGGACTTTCCAGCGCCGGAACCGCCTCCTTGATGATCAACAGCGCTGCGATCACGATCAGCACGCCTTCGAGCACGGCGGAAATATATTCGGCCTTGTGATGGCCATAGGGATGATCCTCATCCGCCGGCTTCTGCGCATAGCGAATGACGAAATAGGCAATGAAGGCCGCCACGACATTGACGGTCGATTCCAGCCCGTCCGACAACAGCGCCACCGAGCCCGTCACCCACCAGGCCAGCAGCTTCAGCCCTAAAACGCCGAAAGACAGCGGAATGCCCCAAAAGGCGAGTTTCTTGACAATCGGATCCTGGTCGGACATCGGCCACTCCTGCTCTTGCGAACCACTTGCAGAATTTTCGCCGTAAAAACGGCAAAACCGCCCGGCCCCCAGCGGGGTTCGGACGGTTCATGCGGTCCATATGCTGAAAAATGGCCGCCCTGTCAAACCGCAAAAACGGTTCGTTCAGAGCTTACAGAAAGAATATTAGCACTTCATTGCATTTCCAGCCAAGCACGCCTCACCGGAAATCCAAAGGCTGAATTTGCCCATCGACCACCAGCAGCCGGCCATCCTGGCTTCCCCACCAAAGTCGCCCGCGGCCCGCCTGCACAGCAATCGGGCAATAGGCGGCGAGAACGATACGGCGTCTGTGCTCCATGGCAGTCTTGTCCCAGCCGCGGACATACACATGCAAAATACCCTCATCCTTCTGAGGATATTCGACGTATCCGACAACGCCTTGCGCATGCCACACCTCAAGCAGGATCATCTCGTCGCGGCAGGCAATGTCCGGAGGTGTGCTGGTCAGGTCGTCTGCATCCACGGACGAGGCGGCGGACGCCACGAGGAGCGCCGCCACCGTGAAACGCGTTTTCACGCCGCCTTTTCCTTCACCTTGCGGGAAAGCTTCGAGACGACGTTTTCGATCATTCGCATGCCCGCATCCTGACCGAGCGTCATGATGGATTCCGGGTGGAACTGCACGGCAGCCACCGGCTCCCTGGCGTGTTCGATGCCCATGATCGTACCATCCTCGCTTTCGGCGGTTATGATGAAATCGCGCGGCAGGGTGGAGGGATCGGCGAAGATCGAGTGATAGCGACCGACCGTCACCTCCTTGGCCAGGCCGGAAAACACCACGCCCGGTTCCAGCACGCGAATGCGGGAAGGCTTGCCATGCATCGGCACGGCCAGTTGCCGCAATTGCCCGCCATAGGCCTCCGCCAGCGCCTGAAGACCGAGGCAGACGCCGAAGATCGGCAGCTTGCGGTCCCGTGCCTTCTTGATCGTCGCCTTGCAATCGAAATCGGAGGGCGAGCCCGGTCCGGGCGAGAGCACGACGAGGTCGGGATTGAGCCGGTCGAACACCTCTTCCGGCACCGGCGTGCGCACCGTGCTGACAGTTGCGCCCGTCTGGCGGAAATAGTTGGCGAGCGTGTGGACGAAGCTGTCTTCGTGATCCACCAGCAGGATATTGACGCCCTGCCCCACCTGATTGACCCCTGCCTTGCCCACCTTGCTCTCCCCACTTTTCGCATTGCGGATGGCGGCAATCATGGCCGAAGCCTTCAGTTCGGTTTCGGCCTCTTCCTCATGCGGGTCGCTGTCGTTCAGAAGCGTTGCCCCGGCCCGCACTTCGGCGATGCCATCCTTGATGCGCACGGTTCTGAGCGTCAGCCCGGTATTCATGTCGCCGTTGAAGCCCACCATGCCGACGGCGCCGCCATACCAGGCGCGTGGGCTCTTTTCATGGGATTCGATGAAACGCATGGCCCAGAGCTTCGGCGCGCCGGTGACGGTGACCGCCCAGGCATGGGACAGGAAGCCGTCAAAGGCGTCCATGTCGTCGCGCAGACGGCCTTCGATATGGTCAACCGTGTGAATGAGGCGCGAATACATCTCGATCTGACGGCGGCCGATGACCTTCACCGAGCCCGGCTCGCAGACACGGCTCTTGTCGTTGCGGTCGACATCGGAGCACATGGTCAGTTCCGACTCGTCCTTCTTGGAGTTCAGGAGCTTCAGGATCTGCTCGCTGTCGGCGATCGGATCGTCACCACGCTTGATGGTGCCGGAAATCGGGCAGGTTTCGATGCGCCGCCCGGAGACGCGCACGAACATTTCCGGCGAAGCGCCCACCAGATATTCCTGGTTTCCAAGGTTGATGAAGAAGGAATAGGGCGAAGGGTTGATTTCCTTCAGCCGCTTCGAAATGTCGGAAGGCTTGCTTTCGCAGCGCTCCATGAATTTCTGGCCGGGAACCACCTCGAAAAGGTCGCCGCGCCGGAAGCTTTCCTTGGCTTTCACCACCAGTTCGGCATATTCGCCAGGGCGATGATCGCCGCGCGGCGGAATGGCATCGGTATGGCGGAAGGGTTCCGGCGCAATCTCGCCAGCCTTGTCCGCCGTGGTCAGGCCGCCCTTTTCGAAATCATAGCGGTCGATCCAGGCTTTTGCGGAATAGTGGTCCACCACCAGGATTTCATCCGGCAGGAACAGCACCATGTCACGCTGGTCATCCGGCCGCTTCAGCTTGAGATCGATGGCATCGAACTGGAAGGCGAGATCATAGCCGAAGGCACCGAACAGGCCGATGCTGCTATCGGCCTTGGAATAGAAGAGATCGGTGATGGCGCGCAGCACGGTGAACACCGTGGGCGCCTTGGAGCGCTCTTCCTCGGTAAAGACGCGCTCAGGCTGATTGACCGTCAGATCGAGCCGCGTGGGCGTACGATCGCCCAACGTCAGATCAGCCACCGTCTTGAGCTTCTCGGAGATGAAGGAGAGCAGCACTTCGCCGCGGGGATTATAGGCCTCGATCCAGACCTTGCGGCCAAAGCAGGAAATGCCGAGCGGCGGATCGACAATGGCCGTATCCCAACGGGTATAGCGGCCCGGATATTCGTAATTGGAGGAGAAGACCGCCCCGCGCCGCTCGTCGAGTTTTTCGACATAGCTGGAAACGGCATCCTGATAGGGCGTTGCGCGACGCTGCCGCGAAACCGTGATCCCGCCCCGGGTTTCGTAGATCTCGCTGTCGTCGTCTTTGACTATCGTTACCATGTCGTCTCTCCTCCAAGGGCTGTATTAGAGTATTTCCCTGAAATACTCTAAATCTTTGTTTTTTCGCATTTCCGGACGGAAAACCGGTTCCCACTTCTCCTGGAAATGCTTTTGGCAGGCCCTGAACACAAAAAAGCCGCCTCAGGATTTCCGGGCGGCTTTGGGGTCAATCACTCTTTGGACATGACTGGTCAAGGCCGCGTTAGCGAGCCCACCACCAAGCAATCATGTTCAGAGCGATTTTCATGGCGCTATGCATAACCCGGCGGGCGAAAACGCGCAAGCGGCATTTTGAGGCGCGCAAGGACGGCTCGAAACCATTTCGGCGCTCACGCGTTGCCCGTTGCGGCGTAGATTGAGGATGACGGCATGGAACGGACTGGCTTTCTGATGGTTTTGGGAGGTTTTTTCCTGCTGGGGGCAGCGCTGCCACCGGTAGGCCCCATGCCGGAACAGCGGCCCGGTGAAAAATCCGGGCAGGAAAGCAACCGCGCCCCTCAAACCCCGGAGGCCCCACAAGCGGCTGAGGAAAAAGTCGCCCCACCGGCAAACCCGCCCGTGCCGGAGCCGAAACCGGCAACGCCCCCTTCTGCTGTAGAGGAAGGCAAGCCCGCTGAGCCCGCTGAGCAGGGGGAAGATGCCAAGCCCGAGGCCCCACCGCCGCCGCCACCAATCATGACGGAAGATCCCGCCGCCTATCAGCAATGCCTGACGGATCTGAAAGCCGAGGGTGCCGTATTCGAACCGAAGCCACGCATCGATGATGGCAATGGCTGCGGCATCGACAAGCCGGTGGAGGTCACCCGCATTCTGCCTGAGGTTACGCTGGAGCCAAAGGCGACACTGCGCTGCGAGGCCGCGCTGGAGCTTTCCCGCTGGCTGAAAACCGTCGCCATCCCCGCCGCCGATCAGGCCTTGCCGGACAAGGGACGCCTGAAGACGGTGCATCAGGCCTCCTCCTATATCTGCCGCAACCGCAACAGTCAGGCGACGGGCAAGATGTCCGAACACGCCCGCGGCAATGCCATAGACATCGCCGGCTTCACCTTCGAAGGCGGCGAGGTGCCGATGAAGATCGTGCCGGACAGCGACCCCACCCTTCCCGGCGCTTTCCAGCGCACGCTGAATGCGTCTGCCTGCCTCTATTTCACCACGGTGCTGGCGCCCGGAAGCGACGAGACCCATAAGGATCATCTTCATCTCGACCTGATCAAGCGGCGCAATGAATATCGCGTCTGTCAGGACGCCGATTAGCAGACAAAAAACACAACCAAAAATGAGTATATGGAAAGCCAGGCTTTTGAAGCATCCTCATCTGCAAGAACGTAAAACATGACTGATTTTGTATGTTTTCTTGCGCAATATGGACAGAAACCGCGGAAAACGGACAGCCTGACGTTGAACTTTAGACGACACCCCTCCCCTTTATCGGGAGAAATTGCTATTCTGTTTTCACTGCCCTTGGCGAAAGGGAGTGCAGCCATTAAAAGCTGGCTTATAAGTTTAAGCTTCTATCAAAACAACAGCGCTAACGGTGGATCCAGGCACTCATACGCAAGGAATTTAAGTTTACCATAATATACGGAAGAATTTTTATTACCTACAATAATGGGGGGTCAAACCCTTTGCAGAAGCAGGCGAATTTGCTACCCCTACCTTATCACGATCGGCAGCGTCACCTTCCATGACAACCATGTATTGGCCATCATCGACCAGCACCACTCTGACGGCTGCGAAGACGCGGGCCGACTGCATGGCCATGCTGCGCGAGGTGGCTGACAGCTTCGGTCTTCAGCATGCCTCGATCACGCTGACGCCTGGCCCGGCGGATGTCTATCTGGGGCCGCTGGTGCTGGAAAGCACGTTGCCTGCCGATTTTGCCCGCGAATTCGACCGGCATCAATTCGTGCGGCAATGTCCGATCATTCCCAAGCTGGCCGCTTCCATCGTACCCTATATCTGGTGTCTTCACGATACGGAGGAATCCGGGCTTGCGGAAAACTGGCCAGCGGACATGAAGGCGCTGATGATGCGCTACAGGCTGGTGACCGGCGCGCTCTTTCCCTTTACCTCGCTCGATACGCGCCGTTATCTGGTGCGGCTGGATGGTGATCGCGAGCGGTTGACCCAGCGGGAGGTCAACGATCTTAGCATGCTGTCGCTGGCGATTTTCGACCAGTACGACCGGTTGCGCCGCACCGAGCTTGCCCACGCCGAAACGCTTTCCGCGCGAGAACTTGAGGTTGCACGCTGGACAGCCCAGGGCAAGACCTCCGTGGAGATCGGCCAGATCCTGTCTTTGTCCGATCATACCGTAAATGCCTATTTAACGAGCGCCATGAAGAAGCTGGATTGCGTAAACCGCACACAATTGGTAGCAAAAGCCATTCGGCTGAAGTTGATCGATTGAACGTGCCCCCGCTTCAGCCACCGTCAACAGCGGAGGCAGGCCTTGAGCTTCATCATCCAGGAGATTAACCATAGGTTGCCGGAAGCGTGCGACACGATGGGCCTGACGGAAAAGGACGTGATGGATCTCGTCCAGACCTTCCAGCTCTGCGGCTTCTGGAGGATCGACATCGATCGCGGGCATTTTTTCGCGACCGAGAATTTCTATCGTCTGTTCGAGGTCGAACCGCAATCCGGCCCGCTCAACATCAAGGCGCTGGCCGAACGCATCCATCCCGATGACCGGGACATGCTGCTGGAAACCTATCAGCGCGCCTGCAGCACCGGTGAGACCTACCAGAATATCCACCGGCTCATCACCCGCTGCGGCTGCACGAAATTCATCCGGGTGATCGGACGCTTTCGCGCCACCGGGCAGGGTTCAGGAGAACTCCAGGGCATTATCCATGAAATCCTGCCGCAAGTCCCCACCGCCACCTTTCTCAGGAAAGCTGACGGAGAGCCTTCAGACGCCGTTCGGGCCTGAGACGCCTTATACGAAGAATCATTGAAAATGACTCTTCGTATTCCTTTTTCGAATATCTCAAGCCTCTGACGCAATTGAGATATTCGAAATTCCTTCAAGGCGAGGATGCGTGAGCATCTTCGAGCCTTGGTATTAAACGTCAACGCTCCAGCACCGAGCGCAGTTCCACCATGTTCGAGCGGACCCTAAGGATATAGAAGCCCATGGTCGAGAGGTGGTTGGGCATGATGATGCCATCCTCGCTGCCGTTGGAGATGATGGCCGGCTGAATACGCAGGGCCGCTTCCATCTGCTTTTCCATCTCGGTCCAGATGGCCGTCAGGTTACGCTCGCGGATGACATCGCCGAAATCGGCGCGGGCAGCCTGGAAAAGTGCGTATTGGGCGTAAAGCTGACCATAGGCAAACCAGAAGCGGTCATCCGCCCGGGTATCGAACCAACCGGCATTGTGGTCTTCGGAGCGGCGGCGCAGGATATCGGAGGTATTGCCGAGATCGTTGGCGGCGCGGTCCATCAATTGCACGAGGTTGTCGGCGCGGGCATCGAAGACGGCCTTGCAGGTTTCCAGATCCGAATTGAACCGGCGCCAGCTGCGGATGGCGGCACGGTAATAGCTCGGCGTCGGCGTTTTGAAGCCAAAGGGATTGGCGCCGAAATACCAGGTAAATTCATCGAACTGAATGTTGCCGCGCGCATCCTGAAGATCGCTGTTGATGCCTGAGGTGCCACGCACGCGGCCAAGATTATCGGCGAGCTCGATGGCCACGCGGCGCGCCACCTGGTTCACCCCGCGCTGGAAGGAGGCCTTGTTGTCGAAGAAGGGCGTATCGTCCCAATCCAGCCCGAAAAAGCCGAGCTTGTAGAGGAGCGTCGAGGAAACCCAGATGTTCTGGTTGACATTCATGTCGGTGAGGTCGGCCACCGTTGTGACGATGGCGGAGTTCTGGCAACTGCCGGGCTTGTCGGCAATCTGCTGTCCAGCGGCCACCTTGCGATCGGCGAAGCCATAGGATTTGGCAAATTCCGGGTCGAAGCCGTACCAGACCTGGGTGCGCCAGAGAAACTGGCCGTAAGCCGCAATCAGCACCAGAACGACAGCGGAGACGGCCAGACGGAAGATCAGGCTTTTCTTGCCAGCTTCGCTGTGCCGCGCCCGGAAAGGCCAGGAGACCGCGATATAGGCCAGTTCCGCAGAGCGGCGCAGTGCGGCCACAAGCCGCCTGAAAAACGCTGACAGCCAGTTCATCCTCGCATTTCTCCTCTTTCATCGTCACAGCGCGGCAATCGTTGCAGGTCGCACATTGTTCCACTCAGAGATATGACCGCACCGGTGACAAGACAATAACAGCCCGGAACAAAAGCGCAGGCTGCCGCCAATCGCGCCGACGCCACCCTATGGTGCAGGCGCGAGACCCTCCGGCGGCCCGTTGAAAAGTTCGTCCCAATGGCGGCGGCAGAGCGACAGATATTTTTCATTGCCGCCAACATCGATCTGCGCACCTTCCCGCACGATATTTCCCTCGGCAGTGAAGCGGCCGTTCATGATGGCCTTGCGCCCGCAATGGCAGATGGTGCGGATTTCCCGCAATTCATCGGCCAGCCCCAAAAGCAGTTGCGAAGCGGGAAAGAGCTTGCCCTGAAAATCGGTTCTCAGCCCATAGGTCATCACGGGAATGTCCAGCCAGTCGACGAGGCGAGTCAGTTGCCAGACATGGTCTTCGGTCAGGAATTGCGCCTCGTCGATGAAGACGCAGGCGAGCGGCGCCTCGGCCTGCATGGCGCGGATGGTCTCGAACAGATCGGTCCCGTCCTCGAAGACCTGCGCCGGGCTGGAGAGCCCGATGCGGGATGCCACCTTGCCCTCGCCTGCCCGGTGATCGAAGGCAGCCGTAAAGATCACCGTGCGCATGCCGCGCTCCTGATAGTTATAGGAGGCCTGCAGCAGCATGGTGGACTTGCCGGCATTCATCGCTGCATAATTGAAATAGAGCTTGGCCATGTCTTTCTCTGGGGCGCGGGGGAAAAGAGTTTCTATGGCCGCCTCTTGGCGCAAAATCGCGGCCTTGGCCAGAGATTTGACTCTCCGTCCTCAAGCTTTTATGTGCGACATGCACTTTCCCAAAAACGTCACAACCTGTGTCGTTACGTCGCAAACGGGGGTCGGAAAGCGCCGCAAACGCACGCGGCACGCTTGAAAATCTCCGTTATAGGTGTTGACTTGGGAACTTAAAAAAACGGGAGTGCCTTTTATGAAATTTTTCAGCTACCGCAAGACCTTTTTCGCGTCGCTGATGGCGGCAACCGCTTTTGCCGCCCTGCCGGCACATGCGGCAGAACCGGCAAGCTGTTCGCCGGTGCGCTTCTCGGATGTGGGCTGGACGGACATCACCTCCACCACGGCCACGGCCTCCGTCATCCTCAAGGCGCTGGGCTATGACACGACCACCACGGTTCTGTCGCTGCCGGTCACCTATACCTCGATGAAGAACAAGGACATCGATGTATTCCTCGGCAACTGGATGCCGAGCCAGAGCAACGACATCAAGCCCTACACCACCGACAAGTCAGTGGAATCCTACGGACCGAACCTCACCGGCGCCAAGTACACCATGGCCACCAATGCCAAGGGTACGGCCCTCGGCATCAAGGACTTCAAGGATATTGCCGCCCACAAGAAGGAACTGGACGGCAAGATCTACGGTATCGAGCCCGGCAATGACGGCAACCGCCTCGTCATGGAAATGATCGAGAAGAACACCTTCGGCCTCAAGGGCTTCGAGCTGGTGGAATCCTCCGAACAGGGCATGCTGGCGCAGGTTTCCCGCGCCGACAAGGAAGGCTCTCCCGTTGTCTTCCTCGGCTGGGAACCGCACCCGATGAACGTCAATTACAAGATGAGCTACCTGACGGGCGGCGACGACGTCTTCGGTCCGAATTTCGGCGGCGCGCAGGTCTTCACCAATCTCCGGGCGGGCTATACCAGCGAGTGCCCGAATGTCGGCAAGTTCATCACCAATCTCAAATTCAGCCTGACCATGGAAAACGAGGTGATGGGCAAGATCCTCAACGACGGCAAGGAGCCCGATGCCGCCGCCAAGGAATGGCTGAAGGCCAACCCCACCACCATCGAGCCCTGGCTGGCCGGCGTGACCACCAAGGACGGCAAGGACGCCCTGCCGGCGGTGAAGGCCGCCCTTGGCCTGTAAGATCTGAAGCCCACACCAAGGCGAAGATGCGTGAGCCTCCTCGCCTTGAAGGGATTTCGAATATCTCCACTGCGACAGTGGCTTGAGATATTCGAAAAGGAATACCAGGAGTCATTTTCAATGACGCTTGGTATCAGGCGTTCCGGACCTGCCGGGACGCCACCTCCGCCTGGCTCGAAGCGAAAGAGCGAACCGGCCCTATCCAATGGCGCAAGTCACCAGGGACTGGCCGCATGCTCTGCACTTCCAGCCTTTGCTTTGATACATGCCTTTTTTGCAGCCCTTTTTCCTTGCACGGCATGATCTTGTTTTCACGCAATTCCCGCCGCAAAACCGCGGTACACTTTGCTGGAATTGCTCTAGACATTCGGATGGCGCGACGTGGAGTGGCTTACAGACTATAAAATTCCCATCGGCCCCTGGGCCAAGGTCTCCGTGGACTGGCTGACCATGAATGGCCAATGGTTTTTCAACCAGCTGTCCTTCCTTCTCTCGAAATCCATTGCAGGCATTCTTTTCATCTTGCAGACCCCGCCGCCGCTCGTGGTGGTGCTGGCCATCACGGCCCTGGCCTTTCTGCTGCGGCGTTCCGTTGCGGTTGCGGCGCTCACCTTTATCGGCCTGCTGCTGATCATCAATCAGGGCTACTTCAAGGAAACGACGGAAACACTGGCGCTGGTGCTGGCTTCCACCGGCGTGTGCATGGTGATCGGCGTGCCGCTCGGCATTGCAGCGGCCAGACGGCCCTGGATCTATGCCATCATGCGGCCCGTGCTCGACCTGATGCAGACCATTCCCACCTTTGTCTATCTCATTCCGGCCCTCATTCTCTTCGGCCTCGGCATGGTGCCCGGCCTGATCGCCACGGTCATCTTCGCCATTCCCGCGCCGGTACGGCTCACCCGGCTCGGCATCATCTCCACCCCGCCCGCCCTGGTCGAGGCAGCCATCGCCTTCGGCGCCACGCCCACCCAGGTGCTGCGCAAGGTGGAACTGCCCTTCGCCCTGCCGCAGATCATGGCGGGCCTCACCCAGACGATCATGCTGTCCCTGTCCATGGTGGTCATTGCCGCGCTGGTCGGCGCCAGCGGCCTTGGCGTGCCGGTGGTCAGGGCGCTGAACACGGTCAACATCGCCAAGGGCTTCGAGGCAGGTCTCTGCATCGTCATCCTGGCGATCATTCTCGACCGGATGTTCAGGATTTCCTCAGCGGGAGATGATGCATGAGCGACGCAGTGATCTTTGGAAATGTCGACATCGTCTTCGGCAACCAGCCGGAAATCGCCCTGCCGATGATCGATGCCGGCAAGAGCCGGGACGAGATCGGCAAGGAAACCGGCCTTGTGCTGGGCGTTGCCAATGCCTCGCTCTCCGTCAAGGAAGGCGAAATCCTGGTGCTGATGGGGCTTTCCGGCTCCGGCAAGTCCACGCTGCTGCGCGCCGTCAACGGGCTGGCCCCGGTGGTGCGCGGCAATGTCTCGGTGAAGACCAAGGCCGGGGCGGTCGATCCCTATCGCGCCAGTCCCCGGGCCTTGCGCGATCTGCGCATGCACACGGTCTCCATGGTTTTCCAGCAGTTCGGGCTGCTGCCCTGGCGCAGCGTCGCCGAAAATGTCGGCTTCGGACTGGAGCTTGCCGGCGTGCCGGAAAAGGAGCGGCGCCAGGTGGTGGCCGAGCAGCTGGAGCTGGTGAACCTGACGCAATGGGCCAACCGCAAGGTCAATGAGCTGTCGGGCGGCATGCAGCAACGTGTCGGCCTTGCCCGCGCCTTTGCCACCGGCGCGCCGATCCTGCTGATGGACGAGCCCTTCTCCGCCCTCGACCCGCTGATCCGCACGCGGCTTCAGGATGAATTGCTGGAATTCCAGCGGCGGCTGAAAAAGACCATTCTCTTTGTCAGCCACGATCTGGATGAGGCCTTCCGCATCGGCAACCGCATTGCCATCATGGAAGGCGGACGCATCATCCAGTGCGGTACGCCGCAGCAGATCGTCCAGAAACCGGCGGATCAATATGTCGCCGATTTCGTGCGCAACATGAACCCGATCGCCATGCTGACGGCGCGGGACGTCATGCGCGCCGATCTCGCCACCATCCCCGCCAACGGCATCACCGCCACCGCCAGCCCGGAAACGCCGCTGGTGGATGTGCTGGACGCCATGGCCCGACAGCCCGGCGTCATTGGCGTGGTCGATCAGGGGTCGGTGATCGGCGGCATCGACGCCCAGGACGTGGTGGCGGCGCTGACCCGCCACCGTCAGGCCAGCCTGGCCTGATCTCCTCCCCGTCAGGCACCGCATAGCCTGACGGGACGCATGCCTGAAGACGGCAAACGGGCTTCAACCTTGCGGTTGAAGTTGTGAGTTATAATATGCGCACATAATACATTATATTAACATTTATCAGCCAAGATAAAGTTGTATTATAAAACTGATTCGGTTCACCGGTTTACAAAAGCATGAACGACAGATCCGCCCTTTTGAGACCCACGGATGAGGATGCGCGCAGACTGGCGCGCACCCTGCTGCGCGGGGCTCGGCATGTGGCGCTGGCGGTTCTTGATCCACTGACCGGCGGACCTTTCGTCAGCCGTGTTCTGCTCGGCACGCAGCCCGATGGTTCGCTCAGCATTCTGGCATCCCGGCTTTCCACCCATACCAAGGCGCTTCTCGCCGATCCCCGGCTGTCGATCCTGGCGGGAGAGCCCGGCAAGGGCGATCCGCTTGCCCATCCGCGATTGACCGTCCAGGGTCTCGCCGAGCCGGTCGAGCGTGACAGCGCTATCCATGAAGCGATGCGCACCCGGTTTCTGGCGCGGCATCCGAAGTCGAAACTCTACATCGACTTTCCCGATTTTCTGTTTTTCCGGATTATACCAGAGGCTGCAAGCCTGAATGGCGGCTTCGGAAAAGCCTTCCTGCTGGAAGGCGAGGATTTCCGGATTTCACAAAACCTGCGATTGCCGGAAGGCATGAGCGAGGCCGAGGCCATACAAGATTTAGGGTATCGGGGGGGTACGCTTCCGCCACACCTGCACATTTTTGGGGGTAACCGCCAAAGACGCGAAATGCGGATTTTCGCCCTTGATGCCGCCGGAATCGACCTTTTCTGGGGAAATTCGGCCCTTCGCTGGGAATTTTCCGCACCTGCAACCACTCTTGAGGAGGTCCAACAGCGCCTGTCAATTTAAGGATAACCGATACCTTAAATTTAGGCATATACAATCATGCTCATATGGGTAGACTTTATGTGTAGGGTTCGTGTGGGATTGCAACGAAGAGCCTTCGAGGCTCAATCGCTAAGGAAGACTGAGATGAAAGCCAACGACTTATCCGATCATTCGAATGCCGCCGCCGGCCTGCTCACGGCCATGGCAAACCCGAAGCGCCTGATGATCCTGTGCAGTCTCGTGCAGGGTGAAGTCCCGGTAGGCGTACTGGCCTCCCAGGTAGGCCTCAGCCAGTCAGCGCTGTCACAGCACCTGTCCAAGCTGCGCGCGCAGAAGCTGGTGAAGACGCGTCGCGATGCACAGACCATCTATTATTCCAGCACGTCCGACGCCGTCATCAAGGTGCTCGGCACGCTGGAAGACATTTTCTGCCAGCACGAAGCGGCTCGCAACGCTGCCTGATGATAACGCTCACATGGAAGGGCCTAGTCTCAGGCCCGAGCGCCCTTCCATAGAGCTCGCTTTATTCATTTTAATTACTAGATGATAATATAGGGAATTCAACGGCAAACTCCGGCTCTGCGGCGTAGGGACACCACCATTTTGGGGAGAATCATCACCGCACGCCTCTCGCATGAACTCCTGAATCTGGTCGCGCAAAAGTGTGCAGCGGTTTTGCGATCACGACATGCGTTAAAACAAGAACTTGAAGCACATTGCAGCTTATCAGCCTCATGCAAGGTGTTTTAACGGGATCACACAGCGTGGGACAGTGACGGCGTCCCGAATGGTGCTGGTTCAAAGAACAAGACCCCGCTCAACGGACGTTGAGCGGGGTCTTGTTTTGCCGAACTGCGACCGGATTGCGGATCGAACTGCCCTTCGACCATGCGCATCTGATCATGATGGCATATATGGCGGCGCTGACTTGCGTAAAACTTGTCCTCCCATAATCGGCAGCCATAAAGCGAAACACACGCTTTCAATGCCATCCCGCCTTCTTCTCTCTCGCTACGCCTGTCAGGCACCCGTCGACGAACGGAAATTACACCGGTTTTCGTCGCAAACCCACTTTCCTCCCCGCGATGGCATGCTGTAGTTTCGCGTCACGTCAAACCTGCCGGGTATGGCCCCCGCATTTCACTTCAGGCCATGGGAGATCATCATGTCCAACCGCACCACCATTCCCAACGACATGCGCGCCTTCTGGATGCCGTTTACCGCCAACCGGCAGTTCAAGAAGGAACCGCGCCTTTTCGTGGGCGCCAAGGACATGCACTACACCACCCATGACGGGCGGCAGGTGCTGGACGGTACCGCGGGCCTGTGGTGCGTCAATGCCGGTCACTGCCGCCCGCAGATCACCGAGGCCATTCGCGAACAGGCAGGCGAGCTGGATTACGCGCCCGCCTTCCAGCTTGGCCACCCCAAGGCTTTCGAACTGGCCAACCGGCTGATCGATATTGCGCCGGAAGGAATGAGCCATGTGCTCTACACCAATTCCGGCTCTGAATCGGTGGAAACCGCGCTGAAGGTGGCGCTGGCCTATCACCGCGCCAAGGGCAATGGCTCGCGCTTCCGTCTGATCGGCCGTGAGCGCGGCTATCATGGCGTCAATTTCGGCGGTATTTCGGTGGGCGGCATCGTCTCCAACCGCAAGATGTTCGGCACGCTGCTGACGGGCGTGGATCACCTGCCCCATACCCACCTGCCGGAAAAGAACGCCTTCACCAAGGGCATGCCGGAGCATGGCGGCGATCTCGCCGCCGAGCTGGAGCGCATCGTCACGCTCCATGACGCCTCCACCGTGGCCGCCGTGATCGTCGAACCCGTGGCAGGCTCCACCGGCGTGCTCATTCCGCCGAAGGGCTATCTGCAAAAGCTGCGCGAAATCTGCACCAAGCACGGCATTCTGCTGATTTTCGATGAGGTCATCACCGGCTATGGCCGCCTTGGCGCGCCCTTCGCGGCGCAATATTTCGATGTCACCCCGGATATCATCACCACCGCCAAGGGCCTGACCAACGGCGTCATCCCCATGGGCGCGGTGTTCGTGACCTCGGAAATCCACGATGCCTTCATGAACGGCCCGGACCATCTGATCGAGTTCTTCCACGGCTATACCTATTCCGGCAATCCGATCGCCTCCGCCGCGGCCCTGGGCACGCTCGACACCTATCGCGACGAAGGCCTGCTGACCCGCGCTGCCGAGCTTGCCCCCTATTGGGAAGAACAACTGCACTCGCTCCGCGACTGCCCGAACGTCATCGATATCCGCAATATCGGCCTGATCGGCGCCATCGAACTGAAGCCGCTGGACGGCGAGCCGACCAAGCGCGCCTTCAACGCCTTCCTCAAGGCCTATGAGGATGGCCTGCTGATCCGCACCACCGGCGATATTATCGCACTTTCGCCGCCGCTGATCATCACCAAGGCCCAGATTGACGAGTTGTTCGATAAGCTGCGCAAGGTGCTGATGAACAATATCTGAGGTGGCTGCGGCGCTATCCTGATCCCAGGCGGCAGGTCTTCTGCCGCCTTTTTTTCTTGCGCATTATGTCCTGCGGACAAGCTGAAGCTCGGTCCGCATCCCCCCTGATCAGGCAGCCCTCTTCCAAAAATTGCGCGAAGCCCCTGGGGCATGATGATAAATAGACAAGCTCCAAGCAAAAACATTGCAAAAATGACCCGGCTGCCGCACTCCGCAGCCTTTTTCTTGCGACGCAATTTGGATAGAGAACGGCAAACAAAAAAGCCCCGGAGGGGGTTGGAGGACACACAAGATCAAGACGGGCCTGCGGCAAATGGCTTTGCCGCCTGCCCATCCAAGGAGAGACCCATGAAGATCAAGCTTCTCGCCGGTGCGGCCCTTGCCGCCCTCATTGCAGCCTCGCCCGCGCGCGCCGATATTACCATCGGCCTCGTTGCCCCGATGACCGGGCCGCTGGCCGCCATTGGTGCGCAGGTGAAGAACGGCGCGCAAACGGCCATCGAAGCCATCAACGCCAAGGGTGGCGTCAATGGTGAAAAGCTGGTGCTGAAGACCGCCGACGATGCCGGCGAGCCGAAGCAGGGCGTATCCGTGGCCAATCAGCTGGTGGGCGAGAGCGTTCGTTACGTTGTCGGCCCCATCACCTCCGGCGTTGCGGTTCCGGCCTCTGACGTGTTTGCGGAAAACGGCGTGCTGATGGTAACCCCGACGGCCACCGCGCCCGACCTGACCAAGCGCGGCCTTGCCACCGTGTTCCGCACCTGCGGCCGCGATGACCAGCAGGCCGAAGTGGCGGCGAAATACGTGCTTGCCCATTACAAGGACAAGAAGATCGCCATTCTCAACGACAAGGGCCAGTATGGCAAAGGGCTGGCGGATGCCTTCAAGGCCGCTCTGAATGCCGGTGGCGTCAAGGAAGTGTTCAACGACGCGCTGACGCCGGGCGAGAAGGATTTCAGCGCGCTGGTCACGCGTCTCAAAGCCGCAGGGGTCGAGGTCATTTATTTCGGTGGTTATCATCCGGAGGCCGGTCTTCTGGCCCGGCAGATGAAGGATGCCGCGCTGAACGCCCAGATCTTCGGCGGTGACGGCCTTTCGAACAGCGAATACACCAATGTCGGCGGTGCAGCGGCCAATGGCACGCTCTACACCAATGCCTCGGACGCCACGAAGAACCCGCTGTCGAAAAATGCCGCCGATCTTCTCGCCGCCAAGAACATTCCGGCGGAAGCCTTCACGCTAAACGCCTTTGCCGCCGTGGAAGTCATTGCCGCCGGGATCGCCAAGGCCGGCAGCGCCGAAGACACCGAAGCCGTGGCCCAGGCGCTGAAGTCGGGCGCGCCGATCAGCACCGCCATCGGCGAAGTCACCTACGGCCAGACCGGCGACCTGACCTCGCAGAGCTTCTCCGTCTTCAAGTGGCAGGACGGTAAGACGGTCGCTGCCGAGTAATAACAGGGTCGTTTTCAAAAACCCTTGTGATAATCCACCGAATCCATCCCGCAATCCGAGCCGCCCGGACCTTTTCCAAGGTTCGGGCGGTTTCCTTTGCGTTTCATGTCATTTATATGACAGCCGAAAATAACCATTTCCGGATGTGGACGACACGAATGCTCACCCTGTTTCGCAAGATGCTCCCCCGCGAGGACCGGTTCTTCGACATGTTCGAGGCCCATGCAAAAACGGTGGTGGGCGCAGCCGAAGCGCTGAACGACCTTCTCTCCGGCAAGGATATCGAAGGCAATTGCGCCCGCATCGTCGCTCTCGAAAACGAGGCTGACAACATCACCCGCGACGTGCTGCTCGCCGTTCGGCGCAGCTTCATCACCCCCTTCGACCGCGGCGATATCAAGGATCTCATCCAGTCCATGGATGATGCCATCGACATGATGCACAAGACGGTGAAGACCATCCGGCTGTTCGAGCAGCAGAGCTTCGAGCCCGGCATGCAGGAGATGGGCCGCGCCGTCGTCGAGGCCGCGCATCTGATCGCCGAGGCCATTCCGCTCCTGGACAAGCTGGGCGCCAATGCCCATCGCCTCAGCAGCATTGCCGAGGAGGTAACCCGCGTCGAGGGCCGGTCTGACGACCTGCACGACCAGGGGCTGAAGGATCTCTATCGCCGTCATGGCGCCAGCGGCAATGCCATGGCCTATATGATCGGCAGCGAAATCTATGGCGAACTGGAAAAGGTGGTGGACCGGTTCGAGGATGTTGCCAATGAAATCAGCGGCATTCTGATCGAGAATGTCTGATGGACGCCTCGCTTGCCTTTCCCCTGCTCGTGGCGCTGATCGGCGTCGCCCTGTTCTTCGATTTTCTGAACGGGCTGCATGATGCGGCCAATTCCATTGCCACCATCGTCTCCACCCGGGTGTTGAAGCCGCATTATGCGGTGGCCTGGGCTGCCTTTTTCAACTTCATCGCCTTCATGTTCTTCGGCCTGCATGTGGCGCAGACGCTGGGCACCGGCATCATCGATCCGCATATCGTCTCGCCCGCCATCATCTTTGCCGCATTGGTTGGGGCGATCAGCTGGAACATCATCACCTGGATTTTCGGCATCCCATCCTCCTCCTCGCATGCGCTCGTCGGCGGGCTGGTGGGGGCGGGCTTTGCCAAGGCCGGCATGGGGGCTGTGGTCTGGAGCGGACTTCTGCCCACCATCGGCGCCATTTTCCTGTCACCGATGATCGGCTTTCTGCTGGCGCTGCTGCTCATTCTGGTCGTTTCTTGGATCTGCGTGCGCCAGACACCCTTTGCCGTCGACCGCAGCTTCCGCCTGCTGCAATTCGTATCCGCCTCGCTCTATTCGCTGGGACATGGCGGCAATGATGCGCAGAAAACCATGGGCATCATTGCCATTCTGCTGTTTTCCCAGGGTTATCTCGGCAGCGATTTTCATGTGCCGCTCTGGGTGGTGCTGACCTGCCAGTCGGCCATGGCTCTGGGCACTCTGTTCGGCGGCTGGCGCATCGTCCATACCATGGGGTCGAAGATCACCAAGCTCAACCCGATGCAGGGTTTTTGCGCCGAAACCGGCGGGGCGCTGACGCTGTTCGGTGCAACATGGCTCGGCATTCCCGTCTCCACCACCCATACCATTACCGGCGCGATTGTCGGCGTGGGCGCGGCCAAGCGCGCCAGTGCCGTGCGCTGGGGGCTGGCGGGCAATATCGTCATTGCCTGGGTAGTGACACTACCTGCGGCGGCAATCATCTCGACCCTCACCTATTTTGTGGTCCAAGCCTTCTAAATCTGCTTTAACCGGGCTGTATTTTGATCGTTCAGGAGCCAGCCCACCCCATGCCCAGCATTGTCCGGATTGAAAACAGCAAGCTCAGTGCCGAGATTTCCAGCCTGGGCGCCGAGCTGCAATCTCTCGTGACAAAGGATGGTGCATCCCTGCTGTGGAATGGCGACAGTGAATGGTGGACGGGGCGCTCGCCCATCCTCTTCCCCATTGTCGGCAAGGCGCCGAACGACCGGCTGACGATCAATGGCGAGACCTATGCCATGGCCCAGCACGGGCTGGCCCGGCGGCGGGAATTCACGCTGGTGGAGCAGACGGCGCAAAGCTGCCGCCATGAACTGCTGGCCGATGATACGACCCGTGCCGTCTATCCCTTCGATTTTCGCCTGCAACTGGAACACAGCCTGCGCGACGACTGCCTGACCGTGACCGCCACCGTCACCAATAGCGGCAAGGGCGCCATGCCCTATGGCATTGGCTTTCACCCGGCCTTTCTCTGGCCGCTGCCGGGGGCGGAGGGCCGCCCGCACCGCATCATGCTGAAGAATGGCGCGGAGCCGGAGCTTGTGCGGCTGGAAGGCGGTCTGCTGGGCGAAACCCGCCATCCCTCCCCCTTCAAGGCGGGAGAGCTGGTGCTGGATTTCAGCCAGTTTGCCGAGGACGCGATGATCTTTCCCGAAGGCGCAGGCTCTGCCCTCACCTATAGCGCTCCCGGTGCGCCGAAGCTGCATTTCAGCTTCGAAAACCTGCCCAATCTCGCTATCTGGCAAAAGCCGGGCGCACCCTTCATCTGCATCGAGCCCTGGCACGGCATGGCGGCGGAACAGGGCGGCAGCGATGCACTGGCCTCGCGCCCCTATACCAGCACGCTGGAAACCCATCAAAGCGCCCGCTACAGCTTTTCGGTGAGCATCGAGGCATGATGCAGTAAACTTACTGGAAGCAACGAATCGGAGCAGACGCATGAGCAGACTGGAAGACCGCATCGATCAGGGCGTGGGGCGGGAAGCCGCCGATCTGGTTCTGAAAGGCGGGCGGTTTTTCGATCTGGTCACCGGCGAGCTGGTGGAAGGCGATATCGCCCTGTGCGGCGACACCATTATCGGCACCTGCGGGACCTATGAGGGCAAGGAGACCGTCGATATTTCCGGCCGCATCGTCGTGCCGGGTTTCATCGACACGCATCTGCACATCGAAAGCTCCCTGGTTACCCCGCATGAATTCGACCGCTGCGTCCTGCCCTATGGCGTGACGACGGTGATCTGCGACCCGCATGAAATCGCCAATGTGCTGGGAGAGGAAGGCATCCGCTTCTTCCTCGATAGCGCCCTTGAAACCATCATGGACATCCGGGTGCAGCTTTCGTCCTGCGTGCCCGCCACCCATCTGGAAACGGCGGGCGCCGATCTGCCGGTCGAAAAGCTCCTGCCCTTCCGCCACCATCCCAAGGTGATCGGCCTTGCCGAATTCATGAATTTTCCCGGCGTGATCCACAAGGACCCCACCTGCATGGCCAAGCTCGAGGCCTTTCAGGGCGGCCATATCGACGGTCACGCGCCGTTGCTTCTCGGCAAGGATCTGAACGGCTATCTCGCCGCCGGTATCCGCACCGAGCATGAATGCACCACGGCGGAAGAGGCGCTGGAAAAAATCCGCAAGGGCATGCATATTCTCGTGCGCGAGGGTTCTGTTTCCAAGGATCTGCACGCGCTGATGCCGATCCTCACCGAACGGCTTTCGCCCTTCCTGGCGCTCTGCACCGATGACCGCAACCCGCTGGACATCGCCGAACAGGGCCATCTCGATTATATGATTAGAACGGCCATCGCCCATGGCGTGGAGCCGCTTGCGGTCTACCGTGCCGCCTCGATTTCCGCTGCCCGCGCCTTCGGCCTCAGCGACCGTGGCCTTATCGCGCCCGGCTGGCGCGCCGATCTGGTGGTGGTGGACAGTCTCAAAAACTGCAAGGCGGACATGGTTTTTGCCGCCGGTCGCCGCGTGACGGCTGCGCTTTTCGCCACCCGCAAGCCCGTGGCCCCGGTGGGTCTGGACAGTGTGAAGGCGCGGATCGTCAAGGCCGCCGATTTCGGCGTGCCGGTCAGCGAAGGCGAAGTGCCGGTAATCGGCGTGCTGCCGGGCAAGATCATCACTGAGCACCGCCGTTACCGCCTGCCCTCTTCCGGCAACCAGACCAGCGTCGATCTCGACCGCGACATCATCAAGGTCGCCGTGATCGAGCGCCACGGCAAGAATGGCAACCACGCCAATGGCTTCGTGCAGGGCTTCGGGTTGAAAAAGGGCGCGATTGCCTCCACCGTCGGCCATGACAGCCACAATATCTGCGTGGTGGGCGTGAGCGAGGAGGATATGGCGATCGCCGCCAACCGCCTCTCCGACATCAAGGGCGGTTTTGTGGTGGTGGAAGATGGCAAGGTGACGGGTGAAATTCCGCTGCCCGTGGCGGGCCTGATGAGCCTTGAGCCCTATGAAGTGGTGCGCGACACGCTGCACCATCTGCGCAAGGCGGCCTATGCGCTGGGCACGACGCTGGAAGAACCTTTCCTGCAAGTGGCCTTCCTGCCACTACCGGTCATCCCGCATCTGAAGATTTCCGACAAGGGCATGGTGGATGTCGACAAATTCGCGCTGATCGGGTGACGGATTGAAAAATGCTATAACTTGTACTAGATTCTGTACAAGTCAACAAGCCGAGGCATAAGCGATGGACACGGTGTTTTTCTCCAAGGCCCGGGCCGAACTGGCCGGCCTGCTGGACAAGGTGAATGAGGATGCCTCGGCGGTGGAGATCGTGCGTCGGGACAAGCCCTCTGCGGTGCTGATGAGCAAGGAGGAATATGAGAGCATGGTGGAAACACTGCATCTCCTTTCCTCCCCCGCCAATGCCAGCCGGTTGCTGAAGGCCAGGCAGGCCATTGAGGCAGGCAATTTTCAGCCGCGCAATCTCCCCGATCTGGACGATGCCTGATCCATGCTGATCGCCTTTACCGACGAAGGCTGGGAAGATTACTGCTTCTGGCAGGAGACCGATCCGAAAACTGTCTTACGGATCAACGCGCTGCTCAAGGATGCCAAACGCCACCCATTCTCAGGCATCGGCAAGCCTGAACCCCTGAAAGGTCAGTTGAAGGGCTTCTGGTCGCGCCGGATCAGCCAGGAGCATCGGCTGGTCTACACGGTCAAGGGTAATGACGCCGATCAGGTTCTGATCGTAGCGCAGTGCCGTTATCACTATTGAGGAAACGAAATCGGGCAGGAAACAGCCCTACCCCCCATTCGCGGGTCGCACCACGACATTGCCGATGCCGTCGCCCACCGCCGTTGCAACGGATTTCGCCTCGTCCACCACGGATCGGGCGATATCGTTGACCCGCTCCATATCCTTGTGAAAGGCCGAGAGCGCATCGCCCTGCAAGACCGTGCCAGCGGCGACCCTGGTCTTGGTGGGATCGGCATATTTGTCGCCCATCCGCAATTCGTAATAGAGATGCGGGCCGGTCGAAAGGCCGGTCGAGCCGATATAGGCGATCACTTGCCCCTGGGTGACGCGGTCTCCCACTTTCAGACCTTTGGCCGTGCCGGAGATATGCGCGTAAGTGGTGGTGTAGCTGAAATCATGCTTCACCCGCACATATTTACCATAGCCGGGCTCCGAGGAAATCTTGATCACCACGCCATCGCCCGCCGCCAGAATGGGCGCACCCATGGGCGCATCGTAATCGACACCATTGTGGAATTCCGGGCGGTGCAGGATGGGATGCATGCGCCAGCCGAAGCCGTCATTGCTGCGGCCGCCCGGCACCGGATTGCTGAGCAGCGGTTTCGAGGCCGAGCGGCCGCTTTCGTCCAGGAATTCGGCCTTATGTCCATCGTGATCGCGGTAGCGGTAAAAGCGCTTTTCCTCCCCATGGTCATCGACGCTGAGGAAGACCAGTTCGACGGCACCGGATTCCGTCTTGCGAAACACCACATGCAGGCTGGAGAGGCTGCCATTGTCGTCCGACACATGAAGATCGTTGATCTTCAGCAGATCGACCACCTGCAGGGCCACCGCCTGCGGCACGCCCTGTTGCTTCATCCGCGCCATCACCTGCGGATAATCCGCCTTGGCCCGGGCAAGAGCTGCGGCCTTGACCGGCTCGGCGTCATCCTCGATCACCGCTTCATCGTCATGGCGGGCCAGAGCTTCCGCCACCAGCCGGTCATACAGGGCGCGGTTGCGGATTTCCTGGCATTGCCCGTTGCTTTGGCGGGCGATCAGGCGCTCCTGCCCGGCCTTGTCCACGTAGCGCGCCAGCAGGATATGCGAGCCGGCCTCGCCGCCATTGCCGTCGGTATAGATGATTTCCAGCCGCTCGCCCGCCTGAAGGTGATCGGTGCCGAGCTGATGGCCAAGCGCATCCCAGTCCGCATCCGAAATCGACAGCGTGCCTTCGATATCGTTGAGGTTCTGCTGTTTTCGCGGCATCGCCACCAGCCGCTTCACCGCAGGCGCCGGGCTTTCGGCGGCAATACTGACATTGATCGGCACGCCGCGCGCGCCCGTGCTTTTCTGACCGGGTCTTGCCGGAGGCTGATCCTTGCTACCCAGAATCAGCGTGAAGGGATCGGGCCGGATCGGCGCGGCATTGCCGTAGCCGGCAGCCAGCCCCGGCATCTCAGAGGTCATCCCAGAAATCATGTTCCCAGCCTTGTCCGAGGCCTTGTCCCCAACCTTGGGAGCGGCATCGTCCGACAGATCGATCGAGGCCGAGAAATAGGTATTGCTGGTGACCGAGCCATCCATCCGGTCTTCGATCATCTCCAGCTTTGCGGTTTTCTGCAGGGCCACCGGCACCCGCAATCGCGGCTGCTTGCGGGCCATCTGCCGGCCCCGCTTGGCCAGAACGACCGTTGCCGGACGTGCCGGGACGCTGACGGGCTTGCCATCCATGCCCTTGATCAGCAGACAGGCGGGCGCAACGCTGAGCGCCGCCAGCACCGCCATCAGACGCCAGTGATTGCCGAGGGAAAAGCGGTGAACCGTATGGCTGTAGGGAATGGTGCCGAAACTGCCGGCAACGGTCCCCCCAGACCGCAACGATTCAAAAACCACCATAGACACATGTCTCCTTCACGAATACGTGCCGACATGTGCCCGTGGACATGGCAAAAATGGGACCGGATCGTGGCAAGCAGGCCGATGACACGGAGAAGCGCCATGGCGTTCACGCCGATGTGAGCTGTTGTCCACACCCCCCTATATCAAGGGTCGCAGGGCGGCGGGCTTACACCCGTCCGCAAAATCCATCCAGCGACTCAAGCCTGACCCTGTCACCCTCCAACTGGCCGCGCATGCCCGGCATGGGCAAAACCTGCTTCACCGTCAGGTGCTCCGGCAATGCCACCTCCTGCGGGCCGTGGCGCATGTTGAAGAGGAAGACGAGCTTTTCGCCGTTTTCCTCGCGCAGGAAGGCCAGCACATCCTCCTGAACCTCCAGGAAATGCATGGCCCCGTCGATCAGGGCGGGATGCTCCCTGCGGAAGGCAAGCGTTGCGCGGTAATGGGCCAGCACCGAGGCCTTGTCCTTTTCCTGCGCATCGACGGCCAGCGGCAAATGCTCTTCCGGCACCGGCAGCCAGGGCCTGGTGGTGGAAAAGCCGCCATGCTTCTTGCCCTTCTCCCAGGGCATGGGCGTGCGGCAACCATCACGGCCCTTGAAGGAGGGCCAGAAGCGGATGCCATAGGGATCGCGCAGGTCTTCAAAGGCGAGATCCGCCTCCGGCAAGCCCAGTTCCTCGCCCTGATAAAGGCAGATGGACCCACGCAGGCTGGCCAGAATGCTGATGGCGAGCTTTGCCACCGGTGCATGATGCTCCTTCCCTTGCGCAAAGCGGCTGACATGACGGTTGACGTCATGGTTGGAAAAGGCCCAGCAGATCCAGCCATCCTTGACGCTCCTGGCAAAGGCCGTCACGCAATCGCGAATATGGCGGGGGGTAAATTCCGGCCCCAGCAGGTCGAAGGTATAGCACATGTGCAGCTTATCGCCGCCGGTGGTATAGGCGGCAACCGTCTTGAGGGAGCGCGCGCCGTCTCCCACCTCGCCAACGGTGGTGCGGCCTTCATATTGATCGAGCAGAGCGCGCAGCTTTTGCAGAAAGCCGATATTTTCCGGCTGGGTCTTGTCGTGCAGATGTTCCTGCATGCCGTAAGGGTTTACATCCGGCGCATCGAGGCCCGCACCATCGCCATCATGCAGCCGGTGCGGCGGATTGTTGCGCAATTCCTTGTCGTGGAAATAGTAGTTGACGGTATCGAGCCGGAAACCGTCCACCCCACGCTCCAGCCAGAACCGCACGGCCTTAAGCAGCGCTTCCTGCACATGCGGATTGTGGAAATTGAGATCCGGCTGCGAGGCCAGGAAATTGTGCATGTAATATTGCTTGCGCACGCCATCCCATTCCCAGGCCGGACCGCCGAAGACCGAAAGCCAGTTGTTGGGCGCGGTGCCATCCGGCTTGGGATCGGCCCAGACATACCAGTCCGCCTTGGGATTGGTGCGGCTGGTGCGGCTTTCGATAAACCAGGGATGCTGGTCGGAGGAGTGGGACAGAACCTGATCGATAATCACCTTCAGCCCCAGCCGGTGCGCCTCCGCCACCAGCGCATCGAAATCGGCCAGCGTGCCGAACATCGGGTCGACATCGCAGTAATCGGCAACGTCATAGCCCATATCGGCCTGCGGCGAGGTGAAGAAGGGCGAGAGCCAGATGGCATCCACGCCAAGCGATGCTACATAGGGCAGATGTTTGGTAATGCCCTTCAGATCGCCGATGCCATCGCCATCGACATCCTGAAAGGAACGCGGATAGATCTGGTAGATCGCGGCCCCCCGCCACCAATCGGTTTTGCCAGAAGAAGGGCGCTGTGGAACGATCTTCGTCTTTTCCATGTTTGATCCTGACCTTTATGGCTATTCGAGAAAAGGATTAGGCGGTTAGATTCTGCGGATGCAATTGAGCTCATCGCGGGGCGCTTGAACAGCGCTTTTCTCCGGCAAATACAGCGTCAACGTTCATCGCCCTGTTACGTTCCTGTCGCATAAGCCCCCTAAAGCATGCCGCAGTGAATGAGATTCACCGCGATATGCTTTACCTCTTAGTTTGTCGCATGTGCGTTATCGTTTAATTGAGGGCAATTAAACGCGACATGCTGTGGGCAAGCGTCGGGATTAGCCTTCCAACATCGGGGTTACGCCATGAGACTGACCATCATTACCGATGCATGGCATCCGCAGGTCAATGGCGTGGTGCGCTCCATTGAAAACACCAATGCGGAACTTGAACGCATGGGCGTGGAGATCACCATGATCACGCCGGAGGCCTTTCGCAGCATTCCCATGCCGACCTATCCGGAAATCCGCCTGTCGCTGACAACGCCCCGGGCCATCGGCAAGGCGCTCGCCGCCAGCAACCCGGAACTCATCCACATTGCCACCGAAGGCCCGCTGGGGCTTCTGGCCCGCCGCTGGTGCGTGAGGAACGGCATGGCCTTTTCCACCAGCTATCACACCCGCTTTCCCGAATATGTGGCGGCGCGCGCACCCATTCCCCTCTCCTGGCTTTATGCCTATGTGCGCTGGTTTCACCGCGCCGGCGGGGCCTGCATGGTGGCAACCGAGAGCCTGAAGGCGGAGCTGGAAGGCCGGGGGCTTCGCAATCTTCGCCTCTGGAGCCGGGGCATCGACACAGAACTGTTCCACCCGCGCCCGCTGAGCGAAACGCCCTTCGGTCTGCCGCGCCCGATCTTCATGACCGTGGGCCGCGTGGCGGTGGAAAAGAACCTGCCCGCCTTTCTCGATCTCGATCTGCCGGGCTCCAAGGTGGTGGTGGGCGATGGCCCTGCCCGCGCCGACCTTCAGGCACGCTATCCGGACGTGCTGTTTACCGGAGTGAAATTCGGAGCCGAACTGGCGCAGGCCTATGCCGAGGCCGATGTCTTCGTCTTCCCCTCCCGCACCGATACCTTCGGCAACACCATTCTGGAGGCGCTGGCTTCCGGCGTGCCGGTGGCGGCCTATCCGGTCACAGGGCCGAAGGATATTCTGAAGGACCGGCCCGAGGCGGGCGCGCTGAACGAGAATTTGCGCATCGCCTGCCTTGAAGCGCTTTCCGCTTCGCGCCAGCAAGCCCGGCAGGTGGCGGAAGGCTTTTCCTGGGCGGCGGCCAGTCGTCAGTTTCTCGACAATGTCATCGAGGCCAAGACGCAAGGACGGCGACGCCTGCTGCGCCTGCGGCGTCTGCAAAGAAAGCCTGCCTGAACTGGAGCATGTCCGGTGAACACAGATTTACCGGACATGCTCCAAGCTTTTGTTTCGCAAAGGATTTTACCGAAAACCGGCTCCCACTTTTCGGACCGATGCTTTACTTTCTGTTTTCGCATCGGATTTTACCGAAAACCGGCTCCCACTTTTCGGTCCGATGCTCTATCCTCCCATCAAAATCCGAGATTTCAAAAACAATAGTTTTGATAGGGCCATTTCTTCTCTGGCACGTTTCGGTTGTTCTGGTATCGCTTCTTAAAGTGTTTCCAGGAAAAGTGGATCCCGGTTTTCCGTCCGGAAACACGCAAACACGATAAGAGAGAAGCTTTTCTCTCTGTTGAAGACTCTCTATTTTCCGGACATTAATCCATGGCGCTGTCAAAATCGCTCACAACGCTGCGTGGCGCGGCGGTGATGCTCAATATCGTCGTCGGGGCGGGCCTGCTGGCGCTGCCGGGGCTGGTGGTGAAGGAGGCGGGCAATCAGGCGCTCTGGGCCTGGGGCGTGGCGGCGCTGGCCGCTCTGCCGCTGCTTCTGGTGTTTTTGCTGATGGGCCAGCGCTTTCCCGATGCCGGGGGCATTGCCCATTTTGCGCGGACCGCCTTCGGGCCGCGTGCCTATGCCATCGCCTCGCTGATCTTTCTCGGCGCGGTCGTCTTCGGCCTGCCGGGCATTGCACTCACCGGCGGCCATTACATCGCCGAAGCCATCGGCGGGCGGCCCGCGCTTTACGCCATTCTGCTGGTGGCTCTGGCGGCGCTCTCACATCTCACCTCCACCGAAATGGCCGGACGCATCTCCTCGGCCATCGCCTCCATCATCCTGTTTTGCCTGCTGGGGCTGGTGGGGCTCGGCTTTTCGGTCATCGACTGGTCCGGCGCGGCTGATACGATCGCCTCCCCCGCCGAACTTTCGCTGCAGACCCTCTTTCATCCCTTCATGATGATCTTCTTCGCCTTTACCGGCTGGGAAGTGGCAGCAGGGCTTTCCGAGGAATTCAAAAATCCCCGGCGGGATTTTCCCCGTGCCATGGCGCTTTCCTTTGTGGCGGCCTGCCTGCTTTATTTCGCCATGGCCTTTACCATTCAGGCCGTGCCGATCACCGGCTCCTATGAAGCCTCTTTCGCCTCGCTGCTGGCGCTTGCCTTTGGCGAAATGGGACGCCTGCTGATGGCCTGTCTCGCGGCGCTGATCATTCTCGCCAATCTCATGGGCGCGATCTGGGGTGTCTCCCGGCTGGTATTTTCGCTCAGCCGCGAAGGGCTGCTGCCGCTGAGACTGAAGACCAATGCGCAGGGAACGCCGTTCAGCGCCGTGCTCATCACCAGCCTCGTGTTGTTCATCGGGCTGACGCTCGATGCGTTCGGCCTGTTGAACATCAACGCCATGCTGGCGCTGGCGGGACAGAACTTCCTGCTGCTCTACGGCATCACCGCGCTGGCGCTGCTCAGGCTCTCCCCGCGCCATGCGGATCGGCTGGTGGCGCTGATAACCCTTGCCGTGGTGGCGGGCCTGATGGTCTTCCAGTCGGCTTCGCTGCTTTATCCGGCCCTTTTGACCCTTGCCGGATGGGTGATCGGCGGTCTGCAGCATTTTCAGGAAAAGTCTACTGCATAATTCGACCGGAGTGAAAACAAGGGGTAAGACGAAAAAGGGAAATCCCGGCGTGAAAGAAGGCGGGATGATTTCCATCCCGCCTCGATCATTACCGCTTCTTTTTCTTGTGTTCGAACGGGTTTTCCGTTGCCCTGAGATGAATGCGGATCGGCACGCCCGGCATGTCGAAATCCAGGCGCAAACCATTGGTGAGGTAGCGCAGGTAATGTTCCGGTACGGCATCCGGCCGGGTGCAGGAAATCATGAAGGCAGGCGGGCGGGCCTTGACCTGCGTCATATATTTCAGCTTCAGGCGGCGACCGGACACCGCCGGTGGCGGATGCTGCACCTGCACCCCTTCCAGCCAGCGATTGAGCCGGGCGGTGGAGATGCGCTTGTTCCACACCCGGTCAGTGTCGATGATGTTCTGCATCAGCTTCTCTAGACCGTAGCCGGTCTGGCCGGAGATCGGCACGGCGCGAATGCCCCGCGCCTGCGGCAGAAGCCGCTCGTTTTTTTCGCGCAGATCGGCCAGAACCTGCTGCGGTTCTTCCACCAGATCCCACTTGTTGAAGGCCAGCACCGCCGCACGGCCTTCGCGCAGCACCAGATCGACGATCTGCAAATCCTGCTTTTCGAAGGGAATGGTGGCGTCGAAGACGATCACCACCGTTTCGGCAAAGCGGATGGCCCGCAGCGTATCGGCCACGGAGAGCTTTTCCAGCTTCTCCACCACCTTGGCCTTGCGGCGCATGCCCGCCGTATCGAACATCTTGATGGTGCGGCCGCGCCAGTCCCATTCCACCGAGATGGAATCGCGGGTAATGCCCGCCTCAGGCCCGGTCAGCAGGCGGTCTTCTCCGAGAAAGCGGTTGATCAGCGTGGATTTCCCCGCATTGGGGCGGCCAACGATGGCCACCCGCAGCGGTTTGCTGTCGTCATAGGGAAGCTCTTCTTCCTCATCCTCGCCATCGGTGGGGGCCAGAACCACATCGGTTTCCGCCTCGTCCTCCGGCTCGGGAAACGCCTTTTCCTCGCCAATGGCCGCGACGATGGCATCGCGCAGGTCGATCATGCCCTGGCCATGCTCGGCGGAAATCGGGCATGGTTCGCCAAGGCCGAGCGTAAAGGCATCGTAAAAGCCGCCGTCGGAGCCACGGGCTTCGGCCTTGTTGGCCACCAGCACCACGGGCTTGCCCTTCTTGCGCAGCATTTCGGCCAGCATCTGATCCACCGGCGTCAGGCCCATCTTGGCATCGACCACGAAGAGCGAGAGATCGGCCTCCTCGATGGCAAGCTCCGTCTGGGCGCGCATGCGGCCTTCCAGCGTATCGGGCGCGGCCACTTCCAGACCGGCGGTGTCGATGATGCGGAAGCGCAGATCCACCAGCTTGGCATCACCGGGGCGGCGGTCGCGCGTCACGCCGGGCGTGTCGTCCACAAGCGCCAGCTTCTTGCCAACCAGACGGTTGAACAGCGTGGACTTGCCGACATTGGGGCGGCCAACGATGGCGACGGTGAAGGTCATGGTGTCGTTCCGTTTATAACAGCAGAGGCGCAACGCCGCATGCGGCCTTGCGCCCTAAAAATATTGCATCTGAAATTCCCGGCGAGAGGCTCAGGAATTCGGCTTGGTGGTGGCGTTGATATTGTCCAGCATGATCTGGGCGCGATTGGCCACATTGCGCGGCGCATCGGCATCCTCGGTGATCTGCTGGAACCATTCCCGCGCCCGCTCCATCTGCCCGGCCTTGTAGGCGGCAAGGCCCAGCGCCTCGCGGGCCGATTGGCGCAGTGCATAGGCAGGCGCACTCAGGCTTTCCACCTGAGCCGCCACCTGCTCATAGGTGCCATTGTCCACCAGCAGCCAGCCAGCGCGGATATGCGCGACATCGCGAATGACCTGCGGCACGCTCATGTCCTTGCCAATGGCCGTGAAGGCATCGATGGCGCCCTTGGCGTCACCCTTTTCCGCAATCAGGCTTGCCGCTCTCAGCCGCGCCAGCACGGGATAGGCGCCGTAGCCTTCCTTTTCCAGAGCGCCGAGCGCGGAGAGCGCCTCATCGGTCTTGCCATCACGGGCAAGCTTGGTGGCGGCCAGAAACCGGTCGCCGGATTGCGAGGCGCGATCATCCGTCCAGTAATCGTAAAGGCGGTAACCGGCAGTGCCCAGCACGATCAGAACGGCGACAGCGATGATCACCGGGCCGAAACGGCGCCAGGCGCGGCTCATCTGCTCGGAACGGAGTTCCTCGTTCACCTCGCGAATGAAACTGTCGTTGTGCTGTTCTGCCATGATCGGGGTCCGGGCCTGCCTTTATCTTGATCCGAGCCGCCTTCTACCCGATTTTTCAGCTATTGTAAGGGGGAGAGGCAGGATTTGATCCGCCCTCCCCGCAAATACGCCTTACATCGGCAGCGGCGCGACGCCGATCAGCAGTTCATGCAGCTTGAAGATCATCGCCGCCCAGAAGACGATGCCGAGCAGCAGCGCATAGAGATCATAACGGCCAGCGACGAAGGGCCGCAGCACGGGCAGGCCCGCCCGTTCGCGACGCTTCAGCGAAATGCGCATGACCACGCCCCAGGCGAGGAAGCCGACGAAAAGCAGGATGGAGACGAGATCGCCATTCGAGAACAGATGCGCGAAGGCCCAGATCTTCACCGACAGCACCAGCGGATGCTTGGTTTTCACCGCAATATGGCCTGCCGGGATGAGGCTGGCGAACAGACAGATCGAGGCAAAGAGCATCAAGGTGATGGTGAGATGGTTCATGCCCGCGGGCGGGAACCAGACATTGATGACCGGTGCATGCGCATAGCCGAAAATCAGCAGAACGAGGGTGAGCACCGACAGGACGGAATAGATGATCTTGAAGCCCTGCTCGCCGAAACGGCTGACCATTTGCTCGCGATGTGCGGGCGCAAAAATACGAAGGGAATGAAAACCGAGAAAAAGAACAAGTCCGATCAGAAAAAGGATCATGGGATGCCTCCACGGGAACGCTTTTTCATAGAATGATTCAAAGGTTTGGGAAAGCCTTCACGCCGGGCAAAATTGGATCTGCTCAAAGCTTCGCCGCATTTCGATGACAGCAGCAGGGTTCATGATACCTTTCCATGTCCAGATTTTCAGGTGTGATTTGCCCTTCTGCCGTTCTCTCGCAAGCTATGCCCTGGCCTGCCTTACCTTTGCCAGTCCGCTCACCGCGCTGGCCGAAGAGCCGCAGGCAAGCGCGAAACACCCGCAACTGCTGCTGATCTCCTTCGATGGCGCGGCGGATAACCGGCTCTGGGAAAAGAGCCGCGACATTGCCAAAAGGTCGAAGGCGCATTTCACCTATTTCCTCTCCTGCACCATGCTGATGGCGCGCGGCCCGGCCTCGAAGGCCTATCAGGGCCCGCATCAGGCGGCGGGAAAATCCAATGTCGGCTTTGCCCCGACCGAGGCGGATGTCGCCGCACGGCTTTTGAATATCTGGGCGGCACATCTGGAAGGGCATGATATTGCCAGCCATGCCTGCGGCCATTTCGACGGCAAGGACTGGTCGAAGGGCGATTGGCTCCAGGAATTTTCCACCTTCCGGGCGGTAATGAAAAATGCCTGGAAGGAAAACGGGGTTGGCGACAAGGAGCCCGACGGCTGGGCAGATTTTGCCGAAAAGGGGCCGCCCGGCTTCCGCGCGCCCTATCTTTCCGCCAGCGAGACCCTGCCCCAGGCGGAGAAGGAGGCCGGCCTGATCTATGATGCAAGCCTCGTCACCAAGGGGCCGCAGCAGCCGGAAAAGGATGGGGCGCTGACCCGCTTCGGCCTGCCGCTGATCCCGGAAGGCCCGCAAAACCGCAGGGTCATCGGCATGGATTACAACCTCTTCGTCCGCCATTCGGCAGGTTTCGATAACCCTTCCAAATCCGCGGACTACGAGGAACGCACCTATCAGGCCTTCAAGACCGCCTTCGAGGCGGAATATAATGGCCCGCGAAACCCGGTGCAGTTCGGCTTTCATTTCGTGGAAATGAATGCCGGCGCCTATTGGCGCGCCATGGAGCGCCTGGTGACGGATGTGTGCCTGCGCGAGGATGTGGCCTGCGTGAGCTATTCGCAAGCGGTGGAGATGTTGAAGAAACAGGATGCCGGAAAAAGCTGAGGCGGGTCACCCCGCCTCAGCGTCATGTGTCTGTTATACCAAGGCTCGAAGATGCTAACGCATCCTCGCCTTGAAGAAATTTCGAATATCTCAATTGCGTCAGAGGCTTGAGATATTCGAAAAAGGAATACGAAGAGTCATTTTCAATGACTCTTCGTATTACGGCTTGTCCGCCGCGATTTCCCCGTCATGCTCTTCCCGCGCCAGATAACGTTGGTCGATTTCCGGGAGAGGCTGATCGTCAATGGCGGCCTCGAAGGCCTTCAGGCGCTTGTGGATGGAAAGCAGTTCGATAATCGTGGTCCAGGAATTCACCAGGTATTGGAAGGAGTTACTGACCTGTCCAAAGGCCGTGGCGATCTGCTGATAGATACCATAGGTAATCTTGCCAGCAACGATCGTTGGAACCAGCATGGTCAGCAGAAACACGGCATCTGCCTGAATGTAGAAATAGCGGGCGACGTTGAAATAAAGGTAATGGAAATAGAGCCGGAAGTAGTTGATCCGCACGTTGCGAAACAGCTCCTTTACAGTGGTTGGCTGGGCACGGTCAGCGTGATCCTCCCCATAGACAAGCTCCTTGCGATAGGCAGCCTCGACACGCTGGTTGCGAAAATTCAATCCCGGCAGCTTGATACCAACCACTGCAAGCAAGACTGTGCCGAAAGCAGACCAGAAAATCGCAAGCCAGAACAGCGCATGCGGCACTTCGCCAATGACTGGCAATTCCGAGACATAGCTGGACAGTGAGAAAAGAATGGGCAGGAAGACGATCAGCGTCATCACTGAATTGATGAGCGTAATGCCCAGCCCCTCGAGCGTGGAGGAAAATCGCATCGTATCTTCCTGAACGCGCTGCGAAGCCCCCTCGATGTGACGCAGTTTTTCCCATTTGGACATGTAGAAATTGTTCATCGCCGTGCGCCAACGGAAGATGTAATGGCTCGTGAAAAAGTCCGTGAGAATTGAAACGGCCATACTCAGGAAAGCAATCTTCGCGAAGATAATCTGGAGGCTATAGAAGTCCCAGACCGTAATGCCAGGCTTTTGCGATAGGGCATTCTGCAGCAGATCCCCGAAAGGCCGGCGAAAATTATTGATGACCACGGAGACCTGCACACCGAAATAGGTGACGGCGATGATCAGCATGGACCCCCAGATAGACCAGACCTTCCACTCATGATCACGGGCAGCGATGTGCCATACGCACCCGAAGGCCCCAAGGCAGAAAACAAAGTATCCGTAGAACCACAGATTTTCCGGCATGAGGAAATAACTGAGGTCATAGGGTTCCGGCCCTCCGCTGGAAAAGCCGAGGCGTGCGCCTATACCTTCCACCAGAAGATACCACGCAAAGACGGCAACGAAGGCCCAGACAATCGCCGACGTGAAAAACAGCTTGGGCTTTGGGAAGAAAGAATGAAACACGGGCGTTTCCCATGAGATGAGGCCAACAGGTGAGTCGGCAAACTAGGGTAGTTGCCGCGGTGCGGCAATGGCGCTCACAAGACCTTGGAGCGCTTTTCGAGCTGATGAAATCAGGTCGGCGCTTCAAGGTGTAATTGTTCAAGCATGATCTTATCGATCCTCGTTTCACTCCGGTCGGATCAGGCTCTCACGAATTGTCATCGCTGGCCCTGCCCTTACCCTGTCTTTCTCCACAGGCTTGCGGCCAGAATGAGGCTGACCAGCAGGACCGCGCCCGCCACGAGGCTGGGCAGCGCGAAACTGCCGCTGAGGGCAGCAAGCCAGCCTGCCACCAGTGGCCCAACCGTTTGTCCGACGCCGAAACCCGCCGTCATGAAGGAGAGCGCCTTGCGCGGGCTTTGCGGCGCAAGGCTTCTGGAAAGGCGCAGGCCATAGGCGGTGATGGTCATGAAGGTAAAGCCGAGAAGGGCTGCACCCGTGAGCGGCGCTGCCATGCCGGGCAGGCCGACCGAGGCAAAGACACCCAGCGCCTCCAGAAGCAGGGCAAGGCTGTAGGCGCCCGCAAGCCCCAGTTGGCCCAGAACCGGACGCCAGACAAAGAGCGATGCAGCCGCCATCAGGCCCGCCAGAAACCAGGCCAGAAATTCCGCCACAGGTCCGGCATTGGCCATGCGCGCCATGGTGACGACAAAGGTGGCGGTGATGACATAGCCGAAGCCAAAAAGGCTATAGGACGCAAAG
This sequence comes from Allorhizobium paknamense, assembly GCF_030815125.1. Taxonomy (GTDB): domain Bacteria; phylum Pseudomonadota; class Alphaproteobacteria; order Rhizobiales; family Rhizobiaceae; genus Allorhizobium; species Allorhizobium paknamense. The sequence continues at coordinate 57,747 of NZ_JAUSWH010000002.1, read as the reverse complement.
AGCAGCAGGAAGGGCCGGCTCCAGACGAGCGGCGGCTCTCTTTCACTGCGCGCCTCGTTTTTACGCACCCCGGGCAGAAGCAGGCTGACGGCCAGAAAAACGGCAAATGTCAGCGCCGCACCGGCCAGCCAATCCAGCCGCCAACCGGCAAGACCAGCGTTTCCGTGCCATTGCGACAGGGCAAAGACCAGAAGGGACGAAGACGCAATTCCAAGGCCAACCCCGCCGAAATGCGTGGATTGCGCATGTTCACTTCCGTGAGCGCTGGCATGCGCCAGCACGATGGAACTGGTAAAAATCATGGCGAAAGCGCTGGCCACACCGGACAGAAAGCGGATGAGCATGAACAGGCCCACATGCTCCGTCAGCGCCATCGCGGCCAGCAGCAGGCTGGTTGCCAGAAGCGACGAGAGGGACAGCAGCCTTTCACGTCCCGCCGCCCAGCCCTGCCCCGCCACAAGCGCTCCGGTCAGATAGCCCAGGAAATTGGCAGCAGCGATCAGACCGGCATCGGCAGGGGACAGATGAAGATCCGTCATCATGCCGGGCAGGATTGGCGTGAAGGAAAAACGGCCAAAGCCCATGGCCGCGGCCATGGCCAGCGCCCCGGCAAAGGCCGTGAAAGACAGATTGACAGGCCGGTAGGATGCGATGGTCATGACCGGCTTATGGCACCGCCAGACTGGCCGAACAAACCAAAAATAATGATCGCAGCCTTCAATACTTTCCCCGTCTCTCACAGTTTTTCAAGCAGAAAGGCCTCCAGCGCGTGCTTGCCGATTTGAATCCTGTCGCCGATGCTGTAGGCAGGCCCCCAACGTTTTTGAGGGAAGGTCGCAACGGGCCATTCCCGGAACATTACTCAAGGAGTGCACCATGACCGACGTCAGCGTCGCCCAGGCCATCGACAACATCTACGCCTCGATCAACAACAACAATGAAGAGATCGACCTGCACATCGCCGCCCTGAAGGCGGCCATGGCGCGGGAAGGCGTGAAGGAAGCCGTATTTGAAACGGCAAAGCTTGCCCAGCCAAACCGTCAGGGCCGCAAGATGATGCAGGCCTATTTCAAGAAAAAGGGCGTGGCCGTCGGCTTTACTGGCTAGAGCAAGTCCGGTAAACACGGGTTCACCGGACTTGCTCTCAGCTTTTGTTTTTACGCATTTCCGGACGGAAAACCGCAACTACACTTTTCCTGGAAATGCTCTAAAGCCGCCGCCCGGCAAAACCTTCAATCCGCCAGCGTCAGAATGATTGGGCCGTTTTTGGTGGCCACCACCGTGTGTTCGAATTGCACGGTGGGCGCCTGCGGATCGCTGTAGAGCGTCCAGGGGTCGTCGCCATCCTCGGCCCACTCCCCGCCCAGGGACAGGAAGGGCTCGATGGTAAAGACCTGCCCCTCTTCCATGATGCGGGTTTCCTCCGGATCGGGCCAGGTGGAAAGCTCCTTCGGCTCCTCATGCAGCGAACGGCCAATGCCGTGGCTGGCGAGATTGCCGATCAGCGTATAGCGGTTCTTCAGGGCAAACGCGCCAATCACCGTACCGATGCGGGAAAAAGGCGTGCCGGTCTTCACCTGGTTGATGCCGAGAAACAGCGCCCGCTTGCCATCGCGCAGCAGTTTTTCCACCTTCGGCTTGCCCGGCGGCACGATGAAGGATGCGCCGGTATCGCCAAAGAAACCCGCCTTTTCAGCCGAGACATCGATATTGACGAGATCGCCTGCCGCAATCACCCGGTCACCCGGAATGCCGTGGGCCACTTCCTCATTGACGCTGATGCAGGTGGCGCCGGGAAACTGATAGCAGAGCTCCGGCGCCGATTGCGCGCCGTGCTCTTCCAGCACCTTGCGGCCAATGGCATCCAGTTCCCGCGTGGTGATGCCGGGCTCCAGAGCCCCTCCCATGGTTTTCACCGCCAGCGCGCAAATTCTCCCGACATCCCTGAGGGCCTGAAGGTCTTCGTCGCTGGAAATGATCATGGCAATGTCTTTCGTCAGTGGGAGAGCGCCTGTTGATCAGGCAATTCCGATCGGCGCTCTACCTTATTATTTTTAAAGCATAATCTTATCGATCCCCGTTTTACCCCGGTCGGACTATGCTGTTATGGCGGACTTACGCCGCCACCCCCTCCGGCGTCAACGCCTTGCGCACCAGCGGCGCGACTTTCGTGCCGTAAATCTCGATACCCCGCATAATATCTTTGTGAGGCATGGGGCCGATTGCCATTTGCAGCAGAAAACGGTCGTTCCGGAAGATCTTGTGATGGGCAATGATCTTCTCCGCCACCATCTCGGCATCGCCCACGAACAGCGCCCCGTGCGGGCCGCGCATCGCGTCATAATGGGCGCGGTTGGTCGGGGGCCAGCCGCGCTCGCGGCCCAGCCGGTCCATCACTTCCGCCTGCGGGGCGTAAAAGATGTCGGCAGCACTTTCCACCGTGTCGTGAATGAAGCCGTGGACATTGATCGAGGTCTTCAGGCTGGCCGGATCATTGCCCGCCTTGGCCGCGCTCTGGCGATAGAGATCAAAGAAGGGTGCGAACCGGCGCGGCTCGCCGCCGATGATGGCAACCGCCAGCGGCAGGCCGAGATAGCCGGCCCGCGCCACCGATTGCGGCGTGCCACCCACCGCGATCCACAGCGGCAGCGGGTCCTGCAGCGGGCGCGGATAGACGCCGCGACCCTTGATGGGCTTGCGGGTCTCCCCCTCCCAGTTCACCACCTCGTTCTCGCGGATATCCATGAGCAATTGCAGCTTCTCGGCAAAGAGAAGATCATAATCATCAAGCTCATAGCCGAAGAGCGGAAAGCTTTCGATGAAGGAGCCGCGCCCCGCCATGATCTCCACCCGGCCATTGGAAAGCAGATCGACCGTTGCATATTGCTGGAAGACCCGGACCGGATCGTCGGAGCTGAGCACCGAGACGGCGCTGGTCAGGCGAATGTTTTTCGTCTGCACAGCCGCTGCCGCCAGAATGGTGGCCGGCGATGAGGCCATGTAATCGGGCCTGTGATGCTCGCCAAGGCCGAACACGTCGAGCCCCACCTCATCCGCCAGCCTGATTTCGGCGAGCAGTTCATCGACGCGGCGCTTTGCCTCCTGCCCCTTGTTGGCGGCATTGGGATCGACATCGGCAAATGTATAAAGCCCGAGTTCCATGGCTTGTCCTTCCTGCCCCGGCAAAACGGCCATGGGGCATAATGGTTGCATGCCCCTCACATCAGACCAAGGCTCGAAGATACTTAAGCCTCCTCGCCTTGCCAGAATTTCGAATACCTCAAATGCTTCAAAGGCTTGAGATATTCGAAAAGGGAATGTCAGGGGTCATTTTCAATGTCCCCTGATATAAGCTAGGGTTGAAAAAGTACAAAGCACTGAGCGAAAACACAGTGTTCAGTGCTTGAATCACTTTATGAAGAAAAGTGAATTTTCCCAAACTTTATAGGGTATTGGCGGCAAAACCGGACTCAATTTCGCAATCCCTTCACTCAACTTTCTGCATCCATCCCTCAAGAATGCGTCAGCGTGCGCTTCACCGCCTCGCGCCAGCCGCGCAGCTTCTGCGTTCGGGTTGCCTCATCCATGGCGGGGGTGAAGCGCTCGTCCCGCGCCCAGGCCTTGGCGAAATCATCGCATCCGGGCCAGAGTCCTGCCCGGCTGGCGGCCAGAAAGGCTGCGCCCAGCGCCGTGGTCTCGATAATGGCCGGACGGTCCACCGGCGCGTCGAGAATGTCGGACAGGCGCTGCATCGTCCAGTCGGAGGCCGACATGCCGCCATCCACCCTCAGCACCATGGCCTGATCGCCCGCTTCGCGGCCATCCTTGGCCCAGTCCTTCTGCATGGCGTCCAGAAGGTCGCGGGTCTGGTAGCACACGGCCTCAAGCGCGGCGCGGGCAAATTCGGCGGGGCCGGTATTGCGCGTCATGCCGAAGATTGCGCCACGCGCTTCCGGGTCCCACCAGGGCGCACCCATGCCGGTAAAGGCAGGCACGAGATAGACCTGCTGGTTGGGATCGGCTTCCGCCGCCAGCCTGCCGGTCTCAGCGGCATCGCCGATGACCTTGATGCCGTCGCGCAGCCATTGAACGGCGGCCCCGGCCACGAAGATCGAGCCTTCCAGCGCATAGGTCACCTTGCCGTCCAGCCGGTAGGCCACCGTCGTCAGCAGCCGGTTTTTCGAGCGCACCATGTCTTCGCCGGTATTGATCAGCGCGAAACAGCCGGTGCCATAGGTGGATTTGACCATGCCGGGCTCAAAACAGGCCTGACCGATGGTGGCCGCCTGCTGGTCGCCCGCCACGCCGAGAATCGGCACTTCCGCCCCGAAGCTTTCGGTGGTGGTGACGCCGAAATCGGCGGCGCAGTCCTTCACCTCCGGCAGGAGGCTTGCCGGAATGTTGAGGAGCTTCAAAAGATCGCCGTCCCAGTCCTGTGTGGCGATGTTGAAGATCAGCGTGCGCGAGGCATTGGTGGCATCGGTGACAAAGCTTTTGCCGCCGGTGAGGCGGAAGATCAGGAAGCTATCGATGGTGCCGAAGCAAAGCTCGCCCTTTTCCGCCCGTGCCCGCGCGCCCTCCACATGATACAGCAACCAGGCAAGCTTGGTGCCGGAAAAATAGGGATCGAGCAGCAGGCCGGTCTTTTCGGTAAAGGTCTTTTCCAGCCCGTCGGCCTTCAGCTTTTCGCACGTCGAGGCGGTGCGCCGGTCCTGCCAGACAATGGCGTTGTGAATGGGCTTGCCGGTGGCGCGATTCCACACCACCACGGTCTCTCGCTGGTTGGTGATGCCGATGGCGGCGATATCGGCTGCGGTGATGCGAGCACGGGCCAGCGCATCGTGAATGGAATGGGTCACACTTGCCCAGATAGCCTCGGGATCATGCTCCACCCAGCCGGATTTCGGGAAAATCTGCGGAAATTCCTGCTGTCCGACGCCGACAATGCGCATGGACCGGTCAAAGACGATGGCGCGGCTCGACGTCGTTCCCTGGTCGATGGCCAGCACAAATCCACCCATGATATTCCTCCCAGAATATTCGTTTTAATTTCGTTTTTCGATCATACGAAACCCAAGGATTTTGTCAAAAGCTCGCTGTGAAGATAAGCGAAGATATTGCATGCCTGTTTGTTAAAAAGCTGAATTGCACCGCAACAGAGTTGCGCATAGCATCTTTCTCATCATTTCAGGGAGTGGATTATGAAGAGAAGCGTCGTCGTGACCGGTTCCACCAGCGGCATCGGGCTTGGCATTGCCACGGCCTTTGCGGAGGCCGGTGACAACATCGTCATCAACGGCTTTGGCGAGGCATCCGCCATCGAGGCGGCGGTCAAGGGCCTGGAAGCCAAGGGCGTGCAAGTGCTCTACCACAAGGCCGACATGACGAAACCGCAGGACATCGCCGACCTGATCGCTACCGCCGTGAAAACCTTCGGCGGCGTGGATGTGCTGGTGAACAATGCCGGTGTGCAGCATGTGGCGCCGGTGGAGGAGTTTCCCATCGAAAAATGGGACCAGATCATCGCCATCAATCTCTCCAGCGCCTTTCACACCATGCGCGCCGCCATTCCGGCGATGAAGGAAAAGAAGGCGGGCCGCATTATCAACATCGCCTCGGCGCATGGGCTGGTGGCCTCGCCTTTTAAATCCGCCTATGTCGCGGCAAAGCATGGTATTCTGGGGCTGACGAAATCGGCAGCCCTTGAGCTTGCGGAATTCGGCGTGACCGTCAACGCCATCTGCCCCGGCTATGTGCTGACCCCGCTGGTGGAAAAGCAGATTCCCGACACGGCCAAGGCGCGCGGCATTTCCGAAGAGCAGGTGAAGACCGATGTGATGCTGCGCCTGCAGGCCACCAAGGAATTCGTGAGCATCGAGGATGTGGCCGCCACCGCGCTTTATCTGGCCAGCGATGCGGCAAAGCAGATCACCGGCACATCCATCAGCATTGATGGCGGCTGGACGGCGCAATAAGCTTACGAATCGGACTTTGCTTTTAAAGGGCCCCTATGACAGACCGCATCCGCTTTCTGCTGAATGATGAAGAGGTGGCGCTAACACGCGCCGACCCCACCGGCACGCTCCTGGATTATCTGCGGCTTGCCCGCCGCCTGACCGGCTCCAAGGAAGGCTGCGCGGAAGGCGATTGCGGGGCCTGTACCGTGCTGGTCGGGCGGCTCGTCAAGGGCCGCCTTGTCTATGAAAGCGTCAATGCCTGCATCCGCTTCATCGGCTCGCTCAACGCCACCCATGTGGTGACGGTGGAGCATCTGGCGGCCAGGGATGGCACGCTGCACCCGGTGCAGCAGGCCATGGTAGACTGTCATGGCTCGCAATGCGGTTTCTGCACCCCCGGCTTCGTGATGTCGCTCTACGGACTGTGGCTGACCCACGACGATCCCAGCCGCGCCGAGATCGAGCGCGCCCTGCAAGGCAATCTCTGTCGCTGCACGGGTTATGAGCCGATCGTCAAGGCGGCGGAACAGGCGGCAAAAACGCGACCTTCCGCCCTGTTCGACCCGATCTTGCGGGAACGCGCCGCGGTGACGGCAAAGCTTGAAGCGATGCAGACCAAGGACACCATTGTTGTTGAGGGTAATGGCCGCAGCCTGATCGTACCGAACAGCGTTGAGGCGCTCGCCAATGTGCTGGCCGCGCATGAAAAGGCGGTGATCGTGGCTGGCGCCACCGATGTCGGCCTCTGGGTCACCAAACAAATGCGGGTGCTGGACCCGGTGGTGTTCATCAACCATCTGGAAGCGTTGCAGGAGATGACGGTCAGCGAAACCGGCATCACCATCGGCGCAGGCGTCAGCTACGCCACGGCGTTGACGGCGTTGCGCAAGGAGATCCCCGCTTTTGCGCGGTTGATCGAGCGCATTGGCGGCCAGCAGGTGCGCCATATGGGCACGATTGGCGGCAATATCGCCAATGGCTCGCCGATTGGCGACACGCCTCCGGCGCTGATTGCGCTGAACGCAACGCTCACCCTGCGCTCTGCCGCTGGCCGCCGCGAGATGCCGCTGGAAGCCTATTTCCTCGAATACGGCAAGCAGGATCGCCAGCCGGGAGAATTCGTGGAAGCAATCCACGTACCGCACCCGAAGGCCGAGAGCCATTTCGCCATCTACAAGATTTCCAAGCGCCGGGATGAGGATATTTCCGCCCTTTGCGGCGCCTTTCATCTGGAACTGGATGCGGCAAACACCGTCACCCATATCCGCATCGCCTTTGGCGGTATGGCGGGCACGCCAAAACGGGCACAGGCAGTGGAAGCAGCCCTTGCCGGAAAGCCATGGACAAGCGACAGCATCGAAACGGCCCGCGCCGCTTTCGACCGCGACTACCAGCCGCTGACCGACTGGCGCGCCACGGCGGAGTACCGGCAACTGACGGCGAAAAACCTGCTGACCCGCTTCTTCCTCGAAACATCCGGCACCCGCCAGGAATTGCAGCGATTTGAGGAGGCTTGAGACCAGACCCATGGATAAGCCGACTTACGAAACCAATGCCTATATCAAAGGCCCGATGCACCAGTCGCTCCGGCACGACTCCGCCCACAAGCATGTGTCAGGCACGGCGGAATATATTGACGATATTCCAGAACCCGCCGGCCTTCTGCATGGCGGGCTCGGTCTTGCCGACCGGGCGCATGCGGAAATCGTCTCCATCGATCTTTCCGCCGTCGAAGCCTATCCCGGCGTGGTGGCGGTACTGACGGCCAAGGATATTCCCGGCGTCAACGATGTCTCCTCCGGTGGCCGTCATGACGAGCCGCTGATTGCCCATGACAGGGTGGAATTTCACGGCCAGACGCTCTTTGCCGTGATTGCCGAAACCCGCGATGCCGCCCGCAAGGCGGCGCGCCTGGCCAAGGTGGACTATCGCGACCTGCCCTTCTGGACCGATATTGACGGCGCGCTTGAAAACGGCGCACCGCTCGTGACCCCCGGCATGGTGCTGAAGCGCGGCGAGCCGGAAACGGAACTCGACAAGGCTCCGCACCGGCTGAAAAGCAGCATGCGCATCGGCGGGCAGGAGCATTTCTATCTGGAAAGCCATATTGCGCTGGCCATTCCCGGTGAGGATGACGATGTCACCGTCTGGTCCTCTACTCAGCACCCCTCGGAAATCCAGCATATTGTCGGCCATGTGCTGAATATCCCCTCCCACGCCATTACCGTGAATGTGCGGCGCATGGGCGGCGGCTTCGGCGGCAAGGAAACCCAGGGCAACCAGTTTGCCGCCCTTGCAGCGCTTGCCGCCAAGAAGCTGAACCGCGCCGTGAAATTCCGCCCGGACCGCGACGAGGACATGTCGATCACCGGCAAGCGGCATGATTTCAAGATGGATTTCGATGTGGCCTTTGACGATGACGGCCGCATCCACGCCATCGAGGCCAATTATGCCGCCCGCTGCGGCTATTCCTCCGACCTCTCCGGCCCGGTGACGGACCGGGCACTGTTTCACGCCGATTCCAGCTATTTCTACCCGCATGTGAAGCTGACTTCGCAGCCGCTGAAAACCCATACCGTCTCCAACACCGCCTATCGCGGCTTTGGCGGGCCGCAGGGCATGCTGGGCGCGGAACGGGTGATCGAGGAAATCGCCTATGCGCTGGGCAAGGACCCGCTGGAGGTGCGCAAGGCCAATTTCTATGGCGAGAAGGGCTCGGGCCGCGATCTCACCCCCTATCACCAGCAGGTGGAGGACAATGTCATTGCCCGCGTGGTGGCGGAGCTTGAGGCCTCGTCGGATTATCAGGCGCGGCGGAGCGCGATCATCGATTTCAACCGCACGAGCCCCGTCATCAAAAAGGGCATTGCGCTGACGCCGGTGAAGTTCGGGATTTCCTTCACCATGACCGCCTATAATCAGGCGGGCGCGCTGGTGCATGTCTATCAGGATGGCTCCATTCACCTCAACCACGGCGGCACGGAAATGGGCCAGGGCCTTTACACCAAGGTCGCCCAGGTGATTGCCGATGGCTTCCAGGTGGATATCGACAAGGTGAAGATCACCGCCACCACCACCGGCAAAGTGCCCAACACCTCCGCCACCGCCGCCTCTTCCGGTTCCGACCTGAACGGGATGGCCGCCTACGATGCCGTGCGGCAGATCAAGGAGCGGCTCATCGCTTTCGCTGCCGAAAAATGGGGCGTATCCCCGGCCGACGTCGTGTTTTTGCCCAACCGGGTGCGGGTGGGCGCAGAAGAAATCCCCTTCCCGGATTTCATCAGGGAAGCCTATCTTGCCCGCGTGCAGCTTTCCGCCGCGGGTTTCTACAAGACGCCGAAGATCCACTGGGACCGGGCTTCCGGTCGTGGCACGCCCTTCTATTATTTCGCCTATGGCGCATCCTGCTCGGAAGTCTCCATCGATACGCTGACCGGCGAATATCTGATGGAGCGCACCGATATTCTGCACGATGTGGGCCACTCGCTGAACCCGGCCATCGATATCGGCCAGATCGAAGGCGGCTTCGTGCAGGGCATGGGCTGGCTGACCACGGAGGAATTGTGGTGGGATGGCAAGGGGCGGCTGCGCACCCACGCGCCCTCAACCTACAAGATCCCCCTCGCCTCCGACCGCCCGAAGATCTTCAACGTGCAACTGGCGGAATGGTCGCAAAACTCAGAACCCACCATTGGCCGCTCCAAGGCGGTGGGCGAGCCGCCCTTCATGCTGGCCATCTCCGTGCTGGAGGCTCTCTCCATGGCGGTGGCCAGCGTTGCCGATTACCGCCTCTGCCCCCGCCTCGACGCCCCCGCCACCCCGGAACGGGTGCTGATGGCCGTGGAAAGGCTGAAGGCGGGAGTGTGATGGGGCGCATCCTCATCACCATCACCGAAGCCAAAGGGTCTACGCCGCGGGAGGCCGGGGCCTTTATGGTGGTGGATAACGTGAGCGTAGAAGGCACCATCGGTGGCGGGCAATTGGAGTGGATGGCCATTGAGAAGGCCCGCTACCTGCTGGTGAGCGGCGAAGACCATGCCGAAATGGATGTGCCGCTGGGACCGGAAATCGGCCAGTGCTGCGGCGGACGGGTGCGGCTTGCGCTGGAGCGGCTGACACCGGAGCGCCAGGCTTCACTTGAGGCACGGCTGGCGGCGGAAGCGGCGGCCAATCCTGCCGTCTTCATTTTCGGAGCAGGCCATGTCGGGCTGGCGCTGGCGCTGGCGCTTTCGCCCCTGCCGCTTCGCATCCGGCTGATCGACAGCCGCAACGAGCCGGACCCGATTTTGCCGCCGGGCATTGCTTTTTGCCGCACAGCCCTGCCGGAAGCGGAGATTGCCGCTCTTCCCGCCGGCGGTGCGGCGGTGATCGTGACACATGATCATGCGCAGGATTTTCTGATTGGCCGCGCCGCCCTTGCCCGAGAGGATCTCGCCTATATTGGCATGATTGGCTCGGCCACCAAGCGGGCGCGCTTTGCAAGCTGGCTGCGGGAGGAAGACCGCGACACCGTGGATCTTGACCGGCTGATCCTGCCGATTGGCGCCAGCGCCGTCCGCGACAAACGCCCGGCGGTGATTGCAGCACTGGTGGCGGCGGAGCTTTTACAACGCCTCCTCAGGTGAGCCTGGGGCAGGCTCGCTATCCTATTGGCGATGGGAGACATTCAGACAGGCAGGGTTCAGCATGGCAGATCATTCCGTTCTTGCAGCGCAACGGCAGAAGCTCGCCCCGATTTATGCAGCGGCGCGGCAGGCCTTGACGCTGGGACTGGACCGGCTTCAGCCCGAACAGCGAGCGCAGGCGCAGCAGATGATCACCGTGGCTCACAAGGCCTCCGCCAGCCTTGCGGATGTGGCGATTGCCCTTCACGACCATCAGACCGCCTGCGAGCTGCTGGATCAGGCGCTGAGCCTTGAGGCAACGCCTGCGCTCTTGGCCCGCAAGGGGCAGGTTCTGGCGGCCTCAGGCCAATGGAGCGAAGCGGCCCGCCATTTTCGGGCAGCGATTGAAAGCGGGCATGACGATCTTGCCACACGTCTCGCCTTTGCCCGCGCGCTCAAACGCTTGGGACAGGCTGCGGAGGCTGACAGGGCCTATCACGCCGTGCTGGCGCTTGCGCCAGACCATCTCGAAGCCCTCAACGAAACCACCTTCCGGGCGCTGATGGAGGGAGAATTCGAGGCCGCTCTTGAATTTGCCCGCCGCGCCACAGAGGCCGCAGCGTCGGATTTTACCGCCTGGTTCTATCTCGGCCAGACCTTGCAGGGTCTGGGCCGGACGGAAGAGGCGAAGGCTGCCTATGACCGTGCCCTGGAGATCGATCCCGACAACAGCGATGTCTTCCTGCTCTCCGGCATGCTGCAGAAATACCAGCCAGGCGAGCCGCGCATTGCCACCATGCAGGCGCTTTACGAAAGGCTTGCGGATGCACCCGCGCGGCAATTGAAGCTCGGCTTTGCACTCTTCAAGGCGCTGGATGAAACGAAGCAGCATGAGGCGGCCTTCCCTTATCTGGCGCAGGCAAACACCCTGCGCCGCCTCGAATTTCCGGCCTACCGGCTGGAGGATGATCTTGCGCTGATCAAGGCGATGCGCGCGCTGTTTACGCCGGAGCTTGTGGCCAGCCATTGCGGGCTTTCGCCGAGACAGGAAGCGCCGGTTTTCATCACCGGCCTGCCGCGCTCCGGCACCAGCCTGACCGAGCAGATCCTGGCGAGCCATCCGGACATCTACGGCGCAGGCGAGCTGGAAAGCCTGAGCCATGTGATCGCCCGGTTTTTCCCGGAGTGCTTCCAGGATAAGGGCGAACCGGACCGCAGCGCACCGCGCGGCCCCGCCAATCTCCGGGCAGACATGCTGAGCGCTGCGGGCGAAGCCTATCTTGCACCGCTGCGGGCCAAGGCCGATGGCAGGCGCATTGCCGACAAGATGCCGATCAACCTGCTCTGGGTGGGTTTCATCCGGCTGATCTTTCCGAAGGCGAAGATCGTCATCACCCGGCGCGATGCGCTGGCCAATGGCTTTGCGATCTATTCCACCTACTTCCCCAGCCAGGGCACGGTCTATGGTTACGATCTGGCGGATACCGCGCGCTATATCGTGGCCGAGCGGCAGCTTGGCGATCAGTGGCAGCGCCTGTTTCCCGATGACGTGCTGATCTTTTCCTATGAAGACCTGACGGAAAACCAGGAGGCCGAAACGCGGCGCCTGCTGGATTTCTGCGGCCTGCCCTTCGACCGGCGCTGCCTTGACTTCCACCTTTCAGACCGGCCGGTGAAGACCCTGAGCAGCGCTCAGGTGCGCCAGGGCATGTATAGCGGTCGTGACCGCAAGACGCAGCATTACCGCCAGCACCTCGGCCCGATGATCGAAATCCTCGCCGAAGCAGGGCTGACGGAAACAGGCTGAAACGCCCATTTTTCAGCCACGCACAAAATAATACCGCCGGATGGGCGATCCCACTTTTCTTGACGTCAAGAATTCTGCAATGTGAGCCTAAAGCATTTCGGGGAAAAGCGCCGTCGCGGTTTTCCGTCCGGAAATGCGGAGAAACAAAAAGTAAGAGCGCCACTCTGATTCCATCAGATCGAAAAGCGCTCCGAGAAAGATGCGGGAACAAGGAACCTGTCATGTATGAATTCGCCATAGCCTGGGAATGGGTTGCCTTTGCGGTGCGCTGGCTGCACGTCATCACGGCGGTCGCGTGGATCGGCTCTTCCTTCTATTTCATCGCGCTGGATCTGGGGCTGGTGAAGCGTCCCGGCCTGCCGGTGGGGGCCTATGGCGAGGAATGGCAGGTGCATGGCGGCGGCTTCTACCATATCCAGAAATATCTGGTGGCGCCCGCCTCCATGCCGGAGCATCTGACCTGGTTCAAATGGGAGAGCTATTTCACCTGGCTTTCCGGCTTTGCCATGATGTGCGTGGTCTATTACGGCGGCGCCGATCTCTTCCTGATCGACCGGCATGTGCTGCCGCTGGAGCCGTGGCAGGCCATTCTCATCTCCATCGTTTCGCTCTCCATCGGCTGGATCTGTTACGATCTCCTGTGCAAATCCCCCATCGGCAACAATACCTGGGGGCTGATGATCCTGCTTTACTGCGTGCTGGTCGCTATGGCCTGGGGCTATACGCAGGTGTTCACCGGCCGCGCCGCCTTCCTGCATCTCGGGGCCTTCACCGCCACCATCATGTCGGCCAATGTGTTCTTCATCATCATGCCCAACCAGCGCATCGTGGTGGCGGATCTGATCGCCGGACGCACACCGGACCCGAAATATGGCCGCATCGCCAAGCAGCGCTCGCTGCACAACAATTACCTGACGCTGCCCGTCATTTTCTTCATGCTCTCCAACCACTACCCGCTGGCCTTTGCGACAGCCTATAACTGGGTCATCGCCGCGCTGGTGTTCCTGATGGGCGTCACCATCCGCCATTGGTTCAACACGGTTCACGCCCGCAAGGGCAAGCCGATCTGGACCTGGATGGCGACCACGGTGATCTTCATCGTCATCATGTGGCTTTCCACCGTGCCGCGTCCGGAAGAAAAAACGGAAAAGGCGAGCCTCTCCCCCATTCAGGAACGTTTCATGGCGGATGCACATTTCGGTGCCGCCCGCGATGTCATCCAGGCCCGCTGCTCCATGTGCCATGCGGCAGAGCCCGTGTGGGAGGGCTTGGCCCGCCCGCCGAAGAATGTGAAGTTTGAGACGGATGCCGAGATCGCCGCCCATGCCCGCGAGATTTACTTGCAGGCAGGCCGCAGCCATGCCATGCCCCCCGGCAATGTGTCCGAGGTCACCCCGGACGAACGCCGCCTGCTGGTGGCCTGGTATGAAAGCGCCGTGAACGGGCGAAGCCAGCCCTGAAAGATAAAGATACATGACCAAAACCCTGATCCGTGGCCGCCTCCTCTCCTTCCACCGCCAACCGCAGCACATCACGGACCGGGAGAGCTATCTCTATGAAACCGATGGCGCGCTTCTCCTGGAAAACGGCGTCATCCTCGCCAGCGGCGCTTACGATAGCGTCAAGCCCGCCGGTGAGGACGTGATCGAGATCGATCACCGCCCGCATCTCATCCTGCCCGGTTTCATCGATTGTCATGTGCATTTCCCGCAAATGCAGGTGATCGGCTCCTATGCCGCCAATCTGCTGGAATGGCTGAACACCTACACCTTCCCGGAGGAGTGCCGCTTCGTGGAAACCGCGCATGCGGAACGGATCGCCACGCATTTCTTCGATGAATTCCTGCGCCAGGGCACCACGACGGCGGTGGCCTATTGCTCCGTGCACAAGACGTCTGCGGATGCTTTCTTTGCCGAAAGCGCAAGGCGCGGCACCCGCATGATCGCCGGCAAGGTGATGATGGACCGCAATGCCCCGCAGGGCCTGATCGATACCCCGCAATCGGGCTATGACGAGACGCGCGAGCTTATCGAAAGCTGGCATGGCCGCGCCCGCAATCTGGTGGCCATCACCCCGCGTTTTGCCATTACCTCCACGCCGGAGCAGATGGAAAAGGTGCAGGCGCTGGCGGCGGAATTTCCCGGCCTGCATATCCAGACCCATCTTTCGGAAAATCGCGAGGAGATCGATTTCACCGCCTCGCTCTACCCGGAAGCCGAAGACTATACCGATGTCTACGCCCGCTACGGCCTGCTCGGCAAAAAGACCCTGTTCGGCCATGCCATTCACCTCTCAGAACGCGAGGCCGATGTGCTGTCGGAAACGGGATGCGTGGCCGTGCACTGCCCCACCTCAAATCTCTTTCTCGGCTCCGGCCTCTTTCCGCTGAAGCTGATCCAGCGGCGGGAGAAGCCGGTGCGCGTGGCGCTTGCCACCGATATTGGCGGCGGCACCAGCTATTCGATGCTCCGCACGCTGGATGAGGCCTACAAGATCCAGCAATTGCTGGGGGAAAGGCTCAATCCGCTGGAAAGCTTCTGGCACATGACGCGCGGCAATGCCGAGGCTCTGTCTCTGGTGGAGAAAATCGGCACGCTGGACCCCGGCACGGAAGCCGATTTCGTGGTGCTGAACAGCAGCGCCACCCCCGCCATGGCGCTGAAGATGGAGGCGGTCAACGCCTTGCATGAGGAGCTTTTCCTGATGCAGACACTGGGCGACGACCGGGTTGTGGTGGAAACCTACGTGGCAGGCGTGGCGAGCAAGCCGCAATAGCGGCTTTTATCCTTTTCAAGGCAGCAAGCCCACAACCTTTCACACCACGCATTTCTCTGAAAGCTGACTGAAAGCTTGATGTGTTAACACTAGAGAATGTCCGATGAACAGGTGTTCATCGGACATTCTCTAAGCTCTTGTTTTTAAGCATTTCCGGACGGAAAACCGCGACTGCACTTTTCCTGGAAATGCTCTAGGTTTCAACATGCCGTGGAGGAGACGCGTGCCGAGGGGGCCCGCGCCAACGGCATGATAAAAGATGAGGAGGTTCATCCATGCCTACCACCCGCACCATTTTGCGCGCCCTGTCGCTGTCCACCATCGCCGCTGCCGGGCTGATGGCCACCACGGCCCTGTCGCAGGCTGCCGAAAAGATCACCATCATGGTCGGCGGCTATGAAAAGCAGATCTACCTGCCTGCCAAGCTGGCCGAGAGCCTGGGCTATTTCAAGGAAGAAGGCATCGAGGTCGAGCTTTTGAACGAAGCCGCCGGCGTTGATGCGGAAAACCAGCTTCTGGCTGGCGCCGTTCAGGGCGTTGTCGGTTTCTACGATCACTGCGTCGATTTGCAGGCCAAGGGCAAATTCGTTGAATCCGTCGTGCAGTTCAGCCAGGCGCCCGGCGAAGTGGAACTGGTGTCTGCCAAGAATCCCGAAATCAAGTCCTTCGCCGATTTCAAGGGCAAAACCCTCGGCGTGACCGGCCTTGGCTCTT
Organism: Allorhizobium paknamense; assembly: GCF_030815125.1. GTDB lineage: Bacteria > Pseudomonadota > Alphaproteobacteria > Rhizobiales > Rhizobiaceae > Allorhizobium > Allorhizobium paknamense. The sequence goes on along the minus strand of NZ_JAUSWH010000002.1, from coordinate 41,890 downwards.
CCACCAACTTCCTGACGCTTTACATGGCCTCCAAGGCCGGGCTGAAAGCCGGTGAGATCACCACCGTGCCGGTGGGCGCGGGCGGCACCTTCATCGCCGCCGTCCAGCAGGGCACCATCCAGGGCGGCATGACCACGGAGCCGACCATTTCCCGCATGGTGAAGACCGGCGAAGCTTCGGTTCTGGTCGATCTGCGCACGGTCGAAAAGACCCGGGAAGCGCTGGGCGGCACCTATCCGGCCGCCTCGCTCTACATGGAAACCGCCTGGGTCAATGCCCATAAGGAAGAGGTGCAGAAGCTCTCCAACGCCTTCGTCAAGACGCTGCGCTTCATCAACACCCATTCCGCTGCCGAAATTGCCGAAAAGATGCCGAAGGATTTCTACGTCGGCGACAAGGAAGGCTATATCAAGGCTCTGGACGCCGGCAAGGGCATGTTCACGCCCGATGGCGTGATGCCGGAAGACGGCCCGAAGACCGTTCTTGCCGTGCTCTCGGAATTCTCCAAAAACGTCAAGGGCAAGCAGATCGATCTGGCCAAGACCTACACGACCGAATTCGTGAAGAACGCGCCGACAAACTGAGCTAAACACCGCCGTCCCGTCAGGGCGGCGGTGCCTGCACGAGACTATCTCTGCTTTAACCCACTGAATCCACGCATTTCCGAAGGAAATGCCTGAGACCACCATTGCCTCTGCGGGCCCTTCCCGCCGAAAGGATGACCCATGGCCAAGGATCAGAGCCGCTCGCCGGCGATTGAACTCATCAATGTCACCCGCCGCTTCGTGTCGCCCACGGGCAAGACGCTGACGGCGCTTCGCGATTTCAACATGACGGTGGAGCGCGGCGAATTCGTTGCCGTGGTCGGGCCTACGGGCTGCGGCAAATCCACCACGCTCAATCTCGTCACCGGTCTTGCCAGGCCAAGCGCCGGCGAAGTGCGGGTGATGGGCGGACCGGTCAACGGCATCGACCCGCGTGTGGGCTTCGCCTTCCAGAAGGATGCGCTGTTCCCGTGGAAGAACGTCATCGACAACGTCATGGCCGGGCCGCTTTTCCGTGGCAAATCGCGGGCGGAGGCTGAAAAATCCGCAAAGGACTGGCTGGCCCGCGTCGGGCTCAGCAAATTCCTGCATCACTATCCCCACCAGCTTTCCGGCGGCATGCGCAAGCGCGTGGCGCTTGCCCAGACCTTCATCAACGAGCCGGAAATCCTGCTGATGGACGAGCCTTTTTCGGCGCTCGACGTGCAGACCCGCACGGTGATGCACGAGGAACTGCTGCAATTATGGGCCGAACGTCAGGCCTCGGTGGTCTTCGTCACCCACGATCTGGAAGAGGCCGTGGCGCTGGCCGACAAGGTCTATGTGCTGACGGCAGGCCCCGCCACCGTCAAATCCGTCTACCGGATCGAGTTGGAACGGCCGCGCGTCGTCTCGGAAATCCGCTACGAGCAGCGCTTCATCGATTACTGCAAGACCATCTGGGACGACCTGCGCGAAGAGGTGGAAACCAGCTATCGCCGCGCTTCGGAAGCTGCTTAAGGAAGAGCACTATGGCCAATATCACCATGAACACCCCCGCCGCCACCTTCCGCCCCGGCACGTCCGACAAGGAAATCGAAGCCGCCGCCCTTCGCGCCATCAAGCGCCGCAAGCAGGTGGTGCTTTTCTGGCAGGTCGCCATTCTCATCGCCTCGCTCGGCCTGTGGGAGCTTGCCTCCAGCCGCAACTGGATCGACCCCTTCTTCTATGCCAGCCCCAGCGCCGTGGCTGAACGCCTTTATGACTGGGCCGTCAACGGCACCACCGAAGGTTCGCTCTGGTACAATCTCGGCGTCACCATGGAAGAGGCGCTGATCGGCTTCTTCTCCGGCTCCATCGCAGGCGTGGTGGTGGGCATCGGCCTTGGCCGCAACAAGCTGCTGTCGGACATTTTCTCGGTCTATATCAAGGCCATCAACTCTATTCCGCGTGTGGTGCTGGCGCCGATCTTCATCATGATCATGGGCCTGGGCCTTGCCTCCAAGGTGGCGCTCGCCTTCATCATGGTGTTCTTCGTCGTCTTCGCCAATGCCTTCCAGGGCGTCAGAGAAGCCGACCGCGACATGATCGCCAATGCCCGCATTCTCGGTGCCTCCGACTGGCAGGTGACGCGCGCCGTCATCATTCCCTCGGCCATGAGCTGGATCTTCGCCAGCCTGCACGTCTCCTTCGGCTTTGCCATCATCGGCGCGATCGTCGGGGAGTTCGTCGGCGCCCGTTTCGGCATCGGCCAGTTGATCTCGATTGCCAAGGGCACCTTCGACGCCGCCGGCATGTTCGCCGCCATCGTGCTGGTGATGATCGTCACGCTTGCCGCGGAATATGTGATGACGCTGGTGGAAAACCGCCTTGCCAAGTGGCGTCCGCAGCAGAGCCTCGATACGCATTGATCTCTAGAGCGTTTCATTGTTTCATGGAAACACTGAAGCGCTCTAAATCTTTGTTTTTAGGTATTTCCGGACGGAAAACCGGATTCCACTTTTCCTGGAAATACTCTGAAACTCCCAAGAAAGAAGGCCCGCGAAAAACTTCGCGGGCCTTTTGTTTATCTCCCATCTGACCGCGCTCTCCTCACACAGCCCCCGGCAGCCTGACCTCCACCTTCAGCCCGCCCTCCGCCGAAGTGCCAAGGGTCACCTTGCCTCCGGCCCCTTCCACCACTTCGCGGACGATGGCGAGCCCCAGCCCGCTGCCTTCGGCCTGCGTGCCGATGATGCGATAGAAGCGCTCGAAAACCTGCTGCCGCTCCGCCTCGGCAATGCCGGGACCGCTATCCTCCACCGTCAGCAGCACCGCCGTCTGCATGCGCCGGACATTGACGGTGACCGTTCCGGGGGCTGGCGTATAGCGCAGCGCGTTGTCCACCAGATTGACCAGCATTTCCTTGAGCATGGTACCGTCGCCGATGACCACGGCCTCCTCTTCCGCTTCCAGGCCGATATCGATGCCTCGGCTGAGGGCGATTTCGGCATGGGCCTCCAGCACCTGACGGGCTACCGCCGCCATGTCGATGCGCTCGGCGCGCGGCGCGCGGCTTCCGGGTTCAGCCCGGGTCAGGGTCAGCAATTGTTCGGCCAATCTTGTCATCTGCCGGGTGGAGCGCAGCAAAGCCTGCAGTGCCTCACCGCGCCGCTGCGGATCGGTTTCGCGCATGGCAAAACCGGCCTGGGTGGAGAGCAGCGTCAGCGGCGTGCGCAGTTGGTGGGCGGCATTGGATACGAAGCGGCGCTGTGCGGCCATCTGGCCCTGCACCCGCGTCATGTAATCATTCAGCGCCAGCACCAGCGGGCGAAGCTCGGTGTGCACCAGCGTTTCGTCAAAGGCCTGCAACTGGTCGCGGCGGCGCCGCCGCACGGCATCGCGCAGCCTGAGCACGGGGGCCAACCCCCATTGCAGGCCAACCAGTGTCACCCCACCCGCCACGATGACCAGCAGGACCTGATCGTTGAAATTCGACAGCCACAAATCATTACGCATGGCCTGATGGCCGAAGCGCGTCACGGCAACCGTCACAGACACACGATATTCCGCAGGCAGGCCGACCAGCGGATGGGTAATCATCAAGGCGCGCAGATTGCTGTTGCGAAAGACGATATCCTGCCCCCTGCCCTCGACATCCGGCTCTTGCAGATCGCCATAGCCGGCGACCAGATTGCCCCAGGGGGTCATGACGCGGTAATAGACGCGGTCTCCATAGCCGGTATCGAAGATTTCCAGCGCCGCCGGTGGAATGTCCACCTCGATCGTGCCGCTGGCATCGACACGCACGGCTTCGGCAATCGTCCGGGCGGAACCGAGCAGGATGCGATCCGTCACCAGGCTGGCGGTGGCGCGGGCCTGCAACAGGCCGGAATAGAGATTGAAACCCACAACGCCCATCAGCGTCACCATGATCCAGGCCAGAAGCTGCGCCCGCAGGCTATGACGCATCTGCCGCAGAGCATGAGCCGCAGATTGCGCGGAAAAGCGGAGCACGGAAAGCCGCATGTCAGGCCGCTCTTAGCATATAGCCCAGGCCGCGCAGTGTGGCGATCTGCACCGCGCCGCCCTCCAGCTTCTTGCGCACCCGATGCACATAGATCTCGATGGCGCTGGGATCGGTTTCGGCATCGAAGCCGAAAACGCTTTCGGAAAGCGCTGCCTTCGTCACCGTGCTGCCAGCCTTCAGCATCAGATATTCCAGCACCGAATGCTCACGCGGCGTCAGCGCCAGCACCTCGCCTTTCAGCAGGAATTGCCGCGAAGCGCTGTTCAGCACAAGATCTCCCACGGCAATTTCCGGGCTGGCAAGATCATGACCGCGCCGGATCAGCGCCCGCAATCGCGCCTCAAGCTCCGGCAGGTCGAAGGGCTTGGCCAGATAATCATCCGCGCCGGAATCGAGCCCCGCCACCCGGCCTTCCAGAGAAGCATTGGCGGTGAGGATCAACACCGGAACTTTCCGCCCCGCACGGCGCATGCGCTTCAGCAGCGTCATGCCGTCGATCTTCGGCAGCGACAGGTCCAGCACGATGGCCGCATAATCCGTCAGCGCCAGCAGATGCTCCGCCTCCTCGCCATCATGGGCGAGATCCACGGCATATTGCGCCTGCGTCAGCGCCCGCGCCAGCCAGTCGGCCAGTTCATGATTGTCCTCAACGATCAGCAGGCGCATGACGGTGTGTTCCCCCCTCTGCGGCACCTTTCACAGCCAGCCGCACTCCAGACCGCTTGCCCAGTCCGGCCTGTTGCGGCTGGCCGCCAGCCGGGCCATATCAAGATGCCGATAGGGCACCAGACGGAAGGTCACGGTCCAGTTCCCCTCCTGCTTTTCGAGAATGGCATAGGATGCCAGCGGGGTTCCCGCCTCCACCCGATGATAGACTGGCAGGTCGTCGTCATAGGCCGGACAGCCGACACTGCCCGGATTGACGATCAACCGCCCATCCGCAAGCCGCACCGCCCGTGGCAGATGCGAGTGCCCGCACAGGATCAGCTCCTGTTCGATACCCTCTGCCAAAGCCTCAATGCTGGCGCGGTCATTAAGGTGCACCTTACCTTCGGGGCTTACTTTTTCCAGCCAGTAGACATCGTCCACCTTCGGATTGGCATGGCAGAGAAACACCGTGTCACGCCAGATCCGGGTCACGGGCAGTGCTTTCAGCCATTGCAGATGCCGGGGCGAGAGCTGGTCATAGGCCGCGGCATCGGACGCATGCATAGCGGCCCGCTCCTGCTCGATCAGATAGCGATCGTGATTGCCCCGGACGGTCACGGCATCGAGCAGTAGCAAGAGATCGCCGGTGCGGCCAGCCTCCAGCGGGCCGGAAAAACAATCGCCCAAATTGACGATATGATCATGGCCAATGCCCTGAGCGGCGATATCCGCCAGCACCGCTTCCAGAGCAAGGCAATTGCCATGAATATCGGCGATGGCGGCAAAGCGCATGGTCAGCTTCCCCGATAGGTGGAATAGCCATAGGGCGAGAGCAGAAGCGGCACATGATAATGGGCGGTGACATCGCTGATGCCGAAGCGGATGGGGATGACATCGAGGAAAGGCGGTTCCGTCAGCGCAAAGCCGCGCGCTCTCAGATAATCCCCCGCATGAAACAGCAATTCATATTGGCCGACGGCAAAGCTTTCGCCCGCCAGGATCGGCCCGCCATCCACCCGGCCATCGGCATTGGTAAAGACGGTCTTGATCAGTTCGGCCTCTTCGCCCTGCATGCGCATGAGCTGGATGCGCAGACCTTCCGCCGGTTTGCCGAGCGCGGTATCGAGAACATGGGTGGTCAGGCCGGTCATAGGCTGGGCTCCGCAATCAGGAAGGGCTCATCGAAGAAGAATTCCTCGAGATTGTTTCCCGGTCCATCACGATCCGCAACCAGAAAATCGCTTGTTTCCCCAATCGCCATCAGCGGATGATGCCAGACATTGCGCCGGTAATTCACGCCCTGATGGGCGGCCGCCAGAAACACCTGCGGACAGCCGGGACGGCCATCCTCATCCGTTGAAACCGCCAGCAGAAAAGGGCGACCGGACAGCGGCGTAAAACTCTGGCTGCCGAGCGGATGCCGCTCCATCATGGTGACGGCATAGGGAAAACGGCGCGGCTGGCCGCGAAAGATATTGAGGATGACCCGCGCCCCCTCGCCCGCAATCTCAGGGCTTGCCAGCGCATGAAACCGCTCGGTGGTGCCGCCGTTGATCAGGCGCATACGGGCGGGATCGGCTTCGATCACCTCGCCAAAGGGTGCGAAGCTCTCCGCCGTCAGCGGGCGGATGGGAAGGGTATCGGTCATGGTGTCTTGCCAAATCCAGGCTCTGAAAGAACTGTTTTCAATTGGGCCGAAAGCTTCGGCATCTCATGCAGCAAGGTCTGCCAGACAACGGCAAAATCCAGCTGATAATATTCATGGGCGATGAAATTTCGCATGCCGCGAATTTTCATCCAGGGAATTGCGGGATGATCCTGCACAAAATCCGGAAAGCGCTGCTGAATGCGGCTCGCCTCCTCTCCAAGCAGCACGAAACCCATCGGCACGGCCATTTGCGTGCGGGAATCAGCACGAAACTCCTCTTCCGTCATATGGCTGATGAAGGAGAGGGTCTCATCGACAGCAGAGATCATGCGCTTGAGATGATCCGGCAACCGTGCCGATTTCTTCATAACGGCTTGGCCTCATTGAGAATTCTATCGCGAAGCTCACGCGGGAGTGCAGCTGGGGTGACCAGATCCACACGACATCCCAGAAGTTCCTGCAATTCCTCCTGCAGACCGCCCAGATCGAAGAGCGTGGTCGACGGCGCGGGATCGATCAACAGGTCGATATCGCTCTCATCGGCATCGTCGCCCCGCGCAACAGACCCGAAGACACGCGGATTGCTGATATTGTAACGTCTGACCGTGTTGACGACCGCGCCAATATTTTCGCTAAGCCGCACCGATGGTCTCATCGCCTTGAAGCCCTTCCTGTTTTACGTTGCAATCATATCAACCGGGCATCCAAAAACCTATCACCATCTGCCCACTTCACAAAGAAAAGCGCCAGCGACGGACGCTGGCGCTTTCTTATTCCTTTGGTTTGCCCTTCATAAAACCTGTTTCCAGGCAAACCCCGCCATTCAGGCTCAGGCGGCGGCGGAAGCAGCCGTGGGCACTTCGGCGATCGTGGCCAGAACGCGCGAAGCGATCTGGTACGGGCAGCCCTGGGAGTTCGGGCGGCGGTCTTCGAGGTAGCCGCGATAGCCATTGTTGACGAAGGAGTGCGGAACGCGGATGGACGCGCCACGGTCAGCAACGCCGTAGGAGAACTTGTTCCAGGGAGCAGTTTCGTGCTTGCCGGTCAGACGCAGGTGGTTGTCCGGGCCGTAAACGTCGATGTGCTCTTTCCAGTTCTTGGCGAAGGCAGCCATGAGGGCTTCGAAATATTCCTTGCCGCCCACTTCGCGCATGTACTTGGTGGAGAAGTTGCAGTGCATGCCCGAGCCGTTCCAGTCGGTGTCGCCGAGCGGCTTGCAGTGGAATTCGACGTCGATGCCATACTTTTCGCAAAGACGCAGCAGCAGGTAGCGTGCCATCCAGATCTGGTCGGCAGCCTTCTTGGAGCCCTTGCAGAACACCTGGAATTCCCACTGGCCCTTGGCCACTTCGGCATTGATGCCTTCGTGGTTGATGCCGGCGGCGAGGCAGAGATCGAGATGTTCTTCAACGATTTCGCGGGCAACGGAGCCGACATTCTTGTAGCCGACGCCGGTGTAGTACGGGCCCTGCGGAGCCGGGTAGCCCTGCTCGGGGAAGCCGAGCGGACGGCCGTTTTCGTAGAAGAAGTATTCCTGCTCAAAGCCGAACCATGCATCTTCGTCGTCGAGGATGGTCGCGCGGCTGTTGGAGGAGTGCGGGGTGACGCCATCGGGCATCATGACTTCGCACATCACGAGAACGCCGTTGGTGCGGGCCGGGTCCGGATAAACAGCAACGGGCTTCAGCACGCAGTCAGAGCTGTGGCCTTCGGCCTGCATGGTGGAGGAGCCATCGAAGCCCCACAGGGGCAGCTGTTCCAGCGTCGGGAATTCGGCGAATTCCTTGATCTGAGTCTTGCCGCGCAGGTTCGGAACCGGCTTGTAACCATCCAACCAGATGTACTCGAGCTTGTACTTCGTCATTGTCGATCTCTCATAAGTCCGCGCCCTTCCATCGGACGCACCCAGGAACGATCCTCCGGCTTGCCGGGGAGTCGGGATGATTAAAGCAGGAAGCGTGCCAAACTCGATTTAGGCCCTGCGAAGAACCAGAAAAACACCGCTTCGAACCGCCAGAAGCAGACGAAGCCCTGAATTTCATTAATATTTTTTCGCTAAATTAGACAGAAGACAATCGTCCCGCAGGCAGACAACGAAGCTTACCTTCAAAAATGCCTGCAAAACGCGCACCGCACAGAAAAGAATCTGATTTATTTTTGAGCAAAATGCACTTTTCATGTGCAGAACCTGTGAAGAAATGCTAAAAACACTTGGAAACCGCCTGAACCAGCAGCAACCGCCGCGCGTTAAGGCAGCACGGGCCAGCCCGAATGTGGATGGGGTCCGAAGAGGAATGGGAGGCAGGAGCATGACGACGAGCTTGAGCGGGGAAACCGCAAAGATCTACCAGTTTCCGCTGCACCGGATCGACAGGAACCGGCGTGGCCTTGTGGAAACCAAGCCGCAGCCGGTGATTTACGAAAGCGGCTCCGGCAGCTGGTATCACGAAGAGGCCATCCGTGAGGCGGATGAAAGCCGCAAGCAATAATACGAACTGCCATCTTCGAGCCTTGGTATAAAGGCGAATAGCCAGGTTGCGCTCAGGCCTACGGCAGCATGGCCTCAAGCCTGAGGCGCGCGATCTTCTCCACCTGTTGGCAAGCGGTTGAAAACTCCGCCTCAGCGGTATTTTGAAGCCGCGTTTCGAAAGCGGTCAAAATATCCTGCCGGTCCAAGCCCTTGACCGCGATAATGAAGGGAAAGCCGAACTTTTCCGTATAGGCGGTATTCAGTTCGGTGAAGCGGGCATGCTCTTCAGCAGACAGCCGATCCAGCCCCGCGCCCGCCTGTTCCTTGCGGCTGTCTTCCGTCAGTTCACCGGCAATGGCCAAGCGGCCCGCAAGATCGGGATGGGCGCGCAAAACACCGAGGCGTTCGCTGTCGCTGGCCGTGCGGAAAATAGCCGCCAGCCCGTCATGCACGGAAGCCGCCGTCAACGGTTCATCGATGAAGCCGGCATCATAGGCGCGCTCGGCAATGAAGGGGGAATGTTCGAACACGCCGCCGAACTGATCGATAAATGCCTGACGCTCCACTGCCGACCCCATTTCAACACACTGCGGCATGATCTCTACTGCATAATTCCTTAAATCGGAATCGATTTAAGGAATTATGCACCAGATCTAAAGCGCTACAGCGAACCTTTGTGCGCCATATATGGCGCACGGCGCTGTAGAATGCCTTTCCGGAACTGTCCAGCCTGTCCGCGAAGGAGACTGAATGCGCCCGGGATGTGATGTTATGTCATTACATTTGTTCAATATTTTTGATCCTCGCCCTTTTCCTCTTACCCTTGTGGCAGGCTCATCCAGCCCTATATGCGCTGCGTCTGCTTCGTGAGACAAACCGCTCGATTGACGGCAGACCCGTGTACTAGGCTCCTGCTTTTCGGGACGCCAGGCGCAGCCATCCATTTCTCTCGCGGACCCTGCGGGCATTACCGCCCGCCTCCACCCGCACAGCAGCCGAGGATCTACCCATGCCGATCGCAAGAGGTTATGCCGCTACCGATGCCAGCAAGCCGCTGGAACCTTTCAGCTTCGAGCGCCGCGAGCCGAAGGAGGACGATGTCGTCATCGACATCCATTATTGCGGCGTCTGCCACTCCGATATCCATCAGGCCCGCAATGAATGGGGCAATTCGAAATTCCCGATGGTGCCGGGTCATGAAATTGCCGGTGTGGTCACCGCCGTCGGCTCCAAGGTCACCAAGTTCAAGCCCGGCGACCGCGTCGGCGTCGGCTGCTTCGTCGATTCCTGCCTTCACTGCGCCACGCGCGATGTCGACCGCGAGCAATATCTGCCGGGTCTGGTGCAGACCTATAATGACTATGAAGCCGACGGAAAGACGCTCACCCAGGGCGGCTATTCCGACAGCATCGTGGTGAAGGAAGGCTATGTCCTGTCCATTCCGGACAATCTGCCGCTCGACAAGGCAGCCCCGCTTCTCTGCGCCGGGATCACGCTTTACTCGCCGCTGTCGCACTGGAAGGCCGGTCCCGGCAAGAAGGTCGCCATCGTCGGCATGGGCGGCCTTGGCCATATGGGCGTGAAGATCGGCGCGGCCATGGGCGCGGATATCACCGTGCTCAGCCAGTCGCTTTCCAAGAAGGAAGACGGCCTGAAATATGGCGCCAAGGATTACTACGCCACCTCCGATGCCGAAACCTTCAAGACGCTTGCCAACACCTTCGACCTGATCGTCTGCACCGTCAGCGCCGGGATCGACTGGAACGCCTATCTCAACCTGCTGAAGGTGGATGGCACCATGGTGCTGGTGGGCGCGCCGGAACATCCGGTTCCCGTGCATGCCTTTTCCCTCATCCCCGGCCGCCGCAGCCTGGCGGGCTCGATGATCGGCTCGATCAAGGAAACCCAGGACATGCTGGATTTCTGCGGCAAGCACAATATCACCGCCGACATCGAAAAGATCGACATCAAGGACATCAACGCCGCCTATGAGCGCGTGCTGAAGAGCGATGTGCGCTACCGCTTCGTCATCGACATGGCGACGCTGAAGGGCTGATACGCAAAGGCGCATCCCGATAATGGGATGCGCCTTCGGTTACGATTGTGCCTTTTCCCGCAGCATCTCTGCGAAAGCCTGCTTGATGCGGCGGACATAGGGGTTCTTGTATTCGAAACCGAAATTGCGCTCATGCACGAGCATGGAAGCGTTGACCTCGAACACCACCACCCGGCCTTCGCGGTCCAGCCCGCAATCGATGCCGAAGTAATCGAGACCGATACGGCTGCGGATCTCGTCCAGCGCGGCCATCGCCTGTGGCGTGAAAAACCGCTCCGGGCTTTCGAGAAAATCATGCTCTTCCTGGCGCATCCATTCCTCATCCTTCATGCGGGTGGAGGCGTGATGCACCTTCCAGCCGTCACCGATGGCCAGATGATAGGGCAGGATGCGATTGCCGACGAAGACCCAGCGATATTTGCGAAAATAGCCGTCTTGCGAAGCGTAATCGACATAATCCGTCAGGTAGAGGGCAGCATCCCCCGCCTGTTGGGCAAAGGCGGCCACGGCTGCAGCCGTCTCCACATACTCCATCAGTTCGCCGCCATGGGTTCCGGCATGACGCAGGATGACCGGCAGCGGCACCGCCTCAGCGCCCTCGCCCGTCAGAGCTTGAGCCTCGATACGGCGGGTCATCGGCACCACGGCATGGGCAATGCCCTGAAGACGGGTCGCAATCGAGGCGCGGTCGGTGCCGAGAATGCGGGCGGGATGGTTGACGATCGGCTTGCCGAAGCTTTCCGCCAGCACCTCGACCGAGGACAGGACATCGGCGGAAAGATCGATATCCGAGACGAGATTGACGACGATATCGGCATCCTCGGCCAGCGCCGCGCTGTCATAAACGGCTTCCGGCAAGGCGATGATCAGATCGGCATCGTAATCGGCCCCTTCGATCAGGTCTTCATAGGGCGTATTTCCGGCAAAGGGTGCAAAGAGCATCAGCGCCTTGAGCGGCTGCCTTTCACCAAGCGCGCGGTACTGGCGCGCCGCCCCCCGGCTGCCCGCCTTCAGGAAACAGCGGCGGGCGGCATCCGCATCGCCGTGGTCGCGCTCCAGATTGCCGGTGAGCAGCAGGGCATCGACATTGTCCGGCCGCTTGGCCAGCGCGTGGCGGGCAAGCACCAGGGCGTCTTCGGCAGCACCCTGTTTTTCCAGCGCCTGGGCCTTGTTGCACAGGCAATAGAAATCCTCGGGCGCCAGTGAAAGCCCCTGGTCATAGGCGTTGATGGCCTGATCGAGCTGGCCGAGCCTTTGCATGATATCGCCGAACAGCGTCCAGCAGCCGACATCCTCCGGCGCAAGCTGCAAGGCGCGAACGGCCAGTTGCACGGCCTCGTTCAGGCGGCCCGCCGCTTCCAGCAGATGGCCCTTTTTCAAAATGGCAAGGTGATAGTCCGGATTGAGGCGCAGCGCCTGATCGAGACTGAGATCGGCCAGCCCCGCCTGACCCTGATCGGCCAGCAGCGCGCCGCGATGATACCAGGAACTGGCGTCGTCGGGATTGAGCTTCACCGCCTTCTCAAAACAGGGCAGAGCGCGCAGGCCGTCACCCTTGCCGAGATGGGCCATGCCGAGACCGGCAAGGGCTGCGGCATAATCCGGCTTCAGTGCCAGGGCCGCCTCGAACCACGCCACCGCTTCGGCCGGGCGCTCCGCCTGCAGCAACAAATAGCCGAAACTGTTGGAGGCCAGCGGGTGCTGGCGCACCAGATGCGGCTCGGCAGACAACAGCGCGATGGCGCCTGCCGCATCGCCCGCCTCGATCCTGTCGGCAAGGTGGGCCATGAGCTCGGGAAGAGACAGGGGGGAAGGCTTAGGCGCTGGCTGCATGGCGGGGGCTTTTCGGCAAGAGAAAGTTTTAATTGACAACTATGGCCCGCCGCTGGTGCGAGGCTGACTACAGCGCCGCGCGCCATAGATGCCGCACGGCGCTGTAGCACTTATTATCTGCTGCATAACTTTATCCTTAAATCGGTCCCGATTTAGGGAATTATGCTGTAGAAGGCCTCTTACCAATCCGGCTTGTGATGCGCGTGCCAGTGCCGGGCGATATCGATGCGGCGCGGCAGCCAGACCTTGTCATGCGACAGCACATAGTCCAGAAACCGGCGCAGCGCCGCCGCGCGGCCCGGACGCCCGACGAGGCGGCAGTGAAGGCCCACGGACATCATTTTCGGCGCGCCCTCCAGCCCTTCCTGATAGAGCGTATCGAAGGCGTCCTTGAGATAGGTGAAGAACTGATCGCCGGAATTGAAGCCCTGCGGCGTGGCAAACCGCATGTCGTTGGTTTCCAGCGTATAGGGAATGATCAGGAAGGGCTTGCCCTGAAGATCGGGCACCCAGAAGGGCAGATCATCGGAATAATTGTCCGAGGAGTAGAGAAAGCCGCCCTCCTCCATCACCAGCCGCAGCGTATTGTCGGAAGGCTTGCCCTGATACATGCCATAGGGCCGCTCGCCCGCCACCTGCGTGTGCAGCCGCACCGCTTCCAGAATGTGCTGGCGTTCGATTTCCTCCGGAAAATCCTTGTATTCCAGCCAGCGATAGCCGTGGGAGGCAATTTCCCAGCCAGCCTCGTTCATGGCGGCCACGGCCTCGGGATTGCGCGCCATGGCCAGCGTCACGCCATAGACGGTCACCGGCACGTTCAATCCGGTGAACATGCGGTGCAGCCGCCAGAAACCGGCGCGCGAACCGTATTCGTAGATCGATTCCATATTGAGATTGCGCTGGCCCTGCCAGGGCTGCGCTCCGACGATTTCCGACAGCAGGCATTCGGAGGCCGGATCACCGTCGAGAATGCAGCTTTCGCCACCCTCTTCGTAATTGATGACGAACTGCACCGCCACCCGCGCCTCGCCCGGCCATTTCGGATCGGGCGCGGAGCGGCCATAGCCGACGAGGTCACGCGGATAGGTTTTCTCGGTCATTGCAAATCACCCTCTTGGTCTTTTCGGCAACGGTAGGCCGCATCAGGAACCTTGTCGAGAGGATGTTGCACCGCGAGAGGCGCAGCGTCATGTTAAGCAATCTTGCGGGCAGATACGCGCCCCATCGGATGCAGCGAATGCACCACGAATGGCGCGCCGGGCTCCCGCTCCACCAGAAGGGCAAGGTTGGAAAAATGCGGCGGCCTTTCCAGCGCCGGACGGAAGAAGGCCTCCGCCACCGCCTTCAGCCGCTCGGCCTCCCGCCCATCCAGCGGGCCGGTCAGCGGCAGGTAGAAGCGGAATTCGTCGAGCACATGCGGGTCGCCCCAGCGGTAGAGATTGGCAAATTGCGGCGCGCTCAGCCGCTCCGGCGCCATGCGCTCGATCTCGTCTTCACTGAGAGGCGCGCGAAATTCGTCGAAAACCTGCAGCACCAGAGCCGCAAGCCGATCCATTTCGGCAGAGGGCACAATGGGGCTGAGGCCCAGAAACTCGCCGAAACGGGCCACTTCAAGAGGCGGCAACGTGAACGGTTCAATCGTGCCGGCAAAATGCATCAGGGCGCGCAGAAGCTGGGCCTCCGTGGTTTCGTCTCGCAGGCGAAACGGTGCTTTCAGGCAGGCGCGAAACCCTTCCCGGCGCGGCAGGGCGGTGTGATAGGCAATCTCATGGGCGCCGAGCCCCGGCAGGAAAGGATGCTCGACCGGCTCTCCGGAAAAGAAATTGCGGCCAAGCCAGTTGGCCCCGGCCTCGGCCAGACCGTCACGCGCAGAAGGTGTATAGGCAATCGAATACCGCATGCGTCATGCCCTTTCCGACAGCCCTGTGCGCCAGTTCCTGACTGGCTCATCACATGGCTTTTATGGGCCGGAGCCTAGGCGATTCGCATGACACTATGACGAAAGGGGCGCGGCGGAATTTCACCTTTTGCGGGAACTCACATCAAGGTGATGGGCCAGGGTAAAGGTCTCCGGCAGCGGCTGCGGCACTCCCGTCACCGCCCCGAGCGCGGCTGCCGCCAGCCGGTGGGCAATGCCGAAACTCACCTTGAAGCCGCCTGTGAGCGCCAGGATCGCCGGATGGCCGGGCAGCGGCCCCACCATCGGGTCGCGGTCAATGGCCTTCGGACGCAGTCCCGCCCAGCGCTCCGCGACCGGCGCATTCGCCAGCGCCGGGACCAGCGCCCGGGCGCGTTCGATCAGGAGGTCGAGTTGCGCGTCGGTGGAAAAAGGGTCTGCAAACTGGTTTTCGCTGGTGCTGCCCACCGCCACCTGGCCGTTTTCGTGCGGCACGACATAGAGTCCGTCGAGATAAAGCAGCGGCAAAGCAGGATCGATGCTGGCCTCCAGCAAAGCCGCCTGCCCCTTCACCCCCATGCCAAGCGGCCTGCCGGGCTCTGCCCGAAGCGGCTCCAGTAAGGAAAAGGTCTCGACACCGCCCGCCAGGATGGCATGACCGAAGGCAAGGTCGCGGCCATCAGCCAGCAGTGCCCTTTGCCGGGACGTCTCGATGGCGCGAACGGCCACACCCTCGATCAGCCGCACCCTGGGCGATTGCCGGAGCCGTGCCAGAAGCAGCGCCGTCATGGTGCGGGGAAAGACCCGGGCCGCCAGCGTATCGAAAACCAGACCGCCTTGTGTGAAAGCACTGTCCGGCCAGCCGGAACCGAAGGGCGATGCCTCCAGCACCCGCCACTCGAAGACCCGCTCACCCTCCCGCCAGACATGGGCGGCATCGCGCTGATGCCCGAGCGCAATCTTCTTGAGATGGGGTTTTGGCAGAGGAATCAGGCGTCCAGAGCGGCGATAGCCGCTTTTCAGGCCGGTTTCCGCCTCCAGCCGGGCGATCTCTGCTTCCAGCGTGATCAGCGCGTCGAACTGGAACTGCTTCTTGTCGTTCCAGCGGTCGGGCATATGCGCCATCAGCGCGCCGAGCACGCCCCCGCTGGCGCCGCCACCGATAGGGCCCGCCTCGACCAGCGTGACGGTGAGCCCTGCCCGCTCGGCCAGCACGGCGGCCCAAAGGCCCATGATGCCGCCGCCCACGATCAAAAGCGGAGTGGACGCCAAAGTGGAGGAAGACGATTGACCCGCTGCGTCGAGGGTCCTATCGGATGACAACATGACGGCGACACATCCTGACCATGAACCGGAAAACGGCCAGACCCTGCTCTGGCACGAGGGCGATATGCCCTATTCCACCGCTTTTGGCGATCACTTTTACTGCCAGACCGACGGGCGGCTGGAATGCGGCCATGTGTTTCTGACCGGAAACGGCCTGCCGGAGCGCTGGCAGGCGGGCGGCGCCTTCCGCATCGGCGAGCTTGGCTTCGGCACCGGGCTGAATGCCTGCGAGACCTGGCGACAATGGAAAGCAACCCGGCCAGAAAGCGGGCATCTGCACTTCGTGTCCTTCGAGCTTTACCCCATGGCGGCAAACGACCTCGACCGGGCGCTCTCCCGCTGGCCGGAACTGGATGCGGAACGGCAGGCACTGGTTCCGGCCTGGGATGCGGCACTGTCTACGGCAGGGCCTGAGACCGGCAAAAGCGTCGAGATCGATCTGGATGCTGCAACCCGGCTGACCGTCATATGCGGCGAGGCTCTGCCGGGGGTCACAGCAAGCCCGTTAATCTTCGATGCCTGGTATCTCGACGGATTTGCCCCTTCCCGCAATGGCGCCATGTGGTCACCGGAGCTGATGCAGGCGGTGTTCGACCATACCCGCCCCGGCGGGCGCTTCGCCACCTATGCCGCCGCAGGCTTCGTGCGCCGCAATCTGGCCACGGCAGGCTTTAGCGTGGAGCGACGCAAGGGCTTTGCGGGCAAGCGGGAAATGCTCTGCGGCGTGCGCAACTGAAAAAGTTACAGCGTCCTTTGTGCGTTTTATCAAACGCACAAAGGACGCTGTAACACTTTAAACCTGCTGCATAATTTTACCTTCAATCGATTCCGATTTAAGGAATTATGCAATAATACCAAGGCTCGAAGATGCTCACGCATCCTCGCCTTGAAGAGATTTCGAATATCTCAAATGCATCAGGGGCTTGAGATATTCGAAAAGGGAATACTAAGAGTCATTTTCAATGACTCTTAGTATAAGCAGGCCTACCCGACAATCTTCCAGACCTCGTCCTGCCCGACACGCTGGCTGACGAGGTCGATCAGCTGTTCGGGGCTGAGCGGCTTGACCACCATGTCATCCATACCGGCAGCAAGGCAGTCGCGACGCTCATGCAGGAAGGCCGCACTGGTCATGCCGATCATGGCGGTGGGCAGCCGTGAGGCGTCACTGCGCTCCTCGTCCCGGATCATGCGGGACAGGTGAAAGCCCTCCTTGTCCGGCAGGGAAAGGTCCAGAAGAATGAGCGCGGGCTCCTGCGCGCGCCAGATGGCCAGCGCCGCCGCTGCATCCGTGCAGGATCTGAAGGTAAGCGGCGCCTGCCGCAGAACCTGTTCGAAAAAGTGGCGCTCGCTCTCGCCCTGCTCCACCACCAGAACGTCGATGCCCTGCTGCCGGGACAAGGAAGGCGTCGTGACGGTCTGCTGCGGACGCCATTTTTGCAGCCGCACCCTTTCGGCTCTCAGCACATCGGCCAGCGCATTGCGCAGCAGCCCTTCGCGCACGGGCCGGACCAGTTGCGCCTGAACGGCCACATCCCCGTTGAGGAGGTCCGGGCCCATCGGCTGCGGGAAGGTGATGGCCACCACCGGCAGATCGGCAAAACGGATATCGGCGCGCATCTGCCGCAACCAGTTCAAGGCGCCCGACGCCTCCGTGCCGATATCGACAAGGACGATATCGACCGGCGCATCGAGCGCCATGGCGTGTTCGAGAAGATGCGTGGCAAGCCCAATGTCCGAAACGGCTGCGGCATCGAAACCCCATTGGCCGAGAGAGGCCGTCAAGGCGTCGCCCTGGGCCGGGCGCTCGGCCAGCACCAGCACCCGCGCGCCCTTGAGCGCATGCGGCAGGCTTGCCTGACTGCGCAGGCCCGCCAGCGCGAAAGGCAGTGTCAGCGACACGATCCGGCGGCCAAGGGCGGTGTTTTCCACGGCCACCTTCCCGCCGAAGAGATCCACCAGCCGTGTCACCATGGCCTGGGTGAGATTGAAACCCGTCTCCGCAAGCACCGGGCTTTCCACCGCAACCTCAAGCTGGCCCCGGCCCTCGCCGGTTTCGCGGCATCCCAGCCGCAGCACGATGCAGTCCTGCTCGCTCATGGCAATGGCATCGCGGAGCAAAAGGGTCAGCAGTTGCCGGAACCGGCCCGCATCGCCGACCACATGATGGGTAAGTGCGCAACCGCGCAGCACCAGTTCCATATGCCGGTCGCTGGCCGCACCCGCCATCAGGGTCATCACGTCTTCGGCCGCCGTCAGGGGATCGAAGAGCGTTTCGGTCAGGGCGATCTGCCCGTCGGAAATCTCGGAAAACTCCAGAAGATCGTTGATCACCGTCATCAATGCCCGTCCGGATTTGACGATGACATCCACGAAGGTGCGCTGCCTTGCATCGAGTTGCGAGGCGCCGAGCAATTCGGCCATGCCCAGCACGCCGTTCATCGGGGTACGGATCTCATGGCTGATGCTTCTCAGGAAACGGGATTTGGCCTGATCGGCGGCTTCCGCCTGCTGGCGGGCTTCGATCAATTCCCTCTCGCGGATTTTCAGAAGCGAGACATCGGCAAAGGTGCCGACGATGAAAGGCCCGCCTTCCACGCCGTCCAGCCGCTTGCGGCTGACCAGCAGCGGCACCTCCTCACCGGTCGGCATGACGAGACGCTCCTCGCACTCCATCGCCTCACCGGTCTGCAGCACCTTGATATTTTCCAGCCGCAGCCTTTCACCGGAGCGCGGAAACATCTCTTCTTCGGTCTGGCCATAAAACCGCGTGCGCTCGCCGCCCAGGATCTGCTCGAAGGCAGCATTGGCAAAAATCAGGCGGCGGTCTCGATCGCGCAGAAAGACCGGCTCCGGCACGTTTTCAAGGGCGGCGCGATAGAGCGCACTTTCGCGCTCATGCTTCTGCGCCTCCGTCACATCGCTGTAGACGATCAGCAGCGCGCCGTCCTCGAACCGGTGCCGCTGCAGCAGAATTTGGCGACCATCGGAGAATTTGAGAAATTGCGGTTTGTGGAGATCGGCCAGCAGCGAGCTGATCCGCTCCTGACAGACCTCTTCCAGCGGGCGGTCGCCATAATGACCGCTGGCATGGATCATCGCCACCATGTCGCGATAGCTCATGCCGACCCGGAGCTCGGCCCCCAGCGCCGCAGACATCACGGCCTCGCGCCGGTTGAAATAGCGGATCACCAGATCGCGGTCGAGATAGAGCACGCTGATCGACAGGGCATCGAGCACCAGGCGGTGGATACGCGCCTCCGGTCCGAGGCGAGCATCGTCACCCCGCAACGCTTCAGGTTTTGCCCGCCGCTGAGGCGGCTTGCTCAACGGTTTAGGCCGGTCCCGGAACACACCGAAAACGTAAAGCGCCTCGTCTTCGGTCACGAAACGCTCGATATCCGCACGGCAGCGCTGCTGGTCGTCGGCGGCAAAGACCAGTTCCATCTGCTCGGTGCCGAACACCAGCACACGCCGCTCCATGTCTTCGCAGGCGGCGTCCTCCGGGCGTCCGGTGATCTCGCTGAGGCGGCGACCGTGAAGATCGGCGGCATCGAGCCCGCAATAGCAGGCGAAAGCGGCATTGACGGCAACGAAACGCAGTTCGCTGTCCTTGATAAAGGCGGGCACGCCAAGGCCTGCGATCTTGTCGCAGGCAATTCTCAGCAATCCGCCTTTTAGCGCCACACATACCCCCGGGGGCCATGGAATCAGGGACAACACCCTTATTACAGGAATCCCTTTTGAACTGTAACCAAAAGCACCTGTTGCGAAACTTTTGCCCTAATTATGCCCGCGAAAATCCATGGTCATATCATCAAGCCGCCGTTTTGCGGGATCAGCATGATCTTCATCTCCAAGAGAGATGTGGAAAGGATTTAAGCCATGTCCGTATTTCGCAAAAGCATGATTGCGGGCCTTATCGCCGTATCGCTTGCCGCTGCCGCTTCTCCCGCGGCCGCCCGGGATCACTTCTGGGGCGGCGTTGCAGCGGGTGCGCTGGGCGGTGTCGTCGGAGGCGCCCTGATCGCGGGTGCAAACCGTCCGGTCTATGCCTATGAGCCGCCGCCGCCCCCGCCGCCGGTGGTCTATCGCAGCTATTACCGCCCGGTTTACGTGCCCGCCTGCCATTTCGAATGGCGCCACAATGAGTGGGGCGATGCCTACCGTGTACAGGTCTGCCCGCGATAATACCGGACTTACAGTCCGTCCAATAATCGCCGCTGGCCGTCTGCAAATGGCAATTTCTGCGCTTCCGGTACTCACGTACGTTAAGTACGCTCCGTTCCGGTTCTCGAAATCACCATTTTCGCCAGGCCAGCAGCAATTCTTGAACAGACTGTTACACATTGCTAATTTCAGAAAAGGCCCGCCTGGACACAGCGCGGGCCTTGACTTTTTGATGTTTAAAGGCCAAATGACGCTCAGCTTTCAGCCCTTGGCCGCCGCGTGAGCGCGCCCTCGTGTCTTGTATGATGTGACGCGAAAGGGGATAAAGGCGCTTAAGACAAGCTCTTCGCAGGCATCTGCGCCAGAAAGCCCATTTCAACTGACAAGTTCCCAATTCACGCGGGGTTCTTGACGCCGGAACGACCATGTCCGCCAGAAGGCGGCGTGGAGATCGCGTCCGGCGCCCCGAAAGGTTTATGAATTGACTGATTTCCACGCCCTTGGTCTCTCCAAGTCCATCGTTGCCACGGTAAGCCAGCTTGGCTTCGCAACGGCAACGCCCATTCAGGAGAAGGCCATTCCGGTGGTGCTCGAAGGCCGCGACCTGATCGGCCTTGCCCAGACCGGCACAGGCAAGACGGCGGCCTTCGGCCTGCCGATCATCGAAATGCTGGTGGCCGCCAATCGCCGCCCGGAGGCGCGCACCACAAGGGCGCTCATTCTCGCTCCCACGCGCGAACTGGTGAACCAGATCGGCGACAACCTGCGCAATTTCGTGAAGAAGCAGCCGCTGAAGATCAATCAGGTCGTCGGCGGCGCATCCATCAACAAGCAGCAGTTCCAGTTGGAGCGCGGCACGGACATTCTGGTGGCCACGCCCGGCCGCCTGCTGGACCTCATCGCCCGCAACGCATTGTCGCTTTCAGCCGTCACCCATCTCGTGCTGGACGAAGCCGATCAGATGCTGGATCTCGGCTTTATCCACGACCTGCGCAAGATCGCCAAGATGGTGCCCGCCAAGCGGCAGACGCTGCTGTTTTCGGCCACCATGCCGAAGGCGATTGCCGATCTGGCCGGCAGCTTCCTCAGCAATCCGGTGAAGGTGGAAGTCAGCCCGCCCGGCAAGGCTGCCGACAAGGTCGAGCAGTATGTGCACTTCGTCAACGGCCAGAACCACAAGACCGAGCTTTTGAAGCAGGCCCTGGCCGACAATCCCGATGGCCGCGCCATCGTCTTCCTGCGCACCAAGCACGGCGCGGAAAAGCTGATGAAGCATCTGGACCTCACCGGCCACTCGGTTGCCTCCATTCACGGCAACAAGAGCCAGGGCCAGCGCGAGCGGGCGCTCAAGGGCTTCCGTGACGGCTCGATCAAGACGCTGATCGCCACCGACGTCGCGGCCCGCGGCATCGACATCCCCGCCGTCAGCCATGTCTTCAACTATGATCTGCCGGAAGTGCCGGATGCCTATGTGCACCGGATCGGCCGCACCGCCCGCGCCGGGCGCGATGGCATCGCCATTGCGTTTTGCGGGCCGGAGGAAGGCCGCCTGCTCCGCGACATCGAGCGGCTGATGGGCATCGAGATCTCGGTTGCAAGCGGCGAACCGCATGCGGACATGAACCGTAGCGCCACCCGCAACAACCGCCGTGGCGGCAATAACCGCAACCATGCGCAGCCGCAGGCGCGCAAGGATGGCCGCGCACCGCAGGCCAAGCGGGAAGACGGCCAGAAGCGCGACCACCGCCCCGCCAAGAGCGAACAGGGCGACCAGAACCGCCAGGGTCGCCGGCCCCGCCGCCAGCGCCCCAGCCAGGGCGGCGCTCGCGCCGGTGGCGGCCAGCGCCGCGACGGCTAAAGCATTGTCCTGAGAAAAGTGGAAACGCTCTAAATACGTATAAGGCCCGGCGCGGAAACCGTTTTCACGGTTCCGGCCGGGCCTTTGCGCGTTACCCGGGTGGGGGATCAGGCAACGCGGCTGAGCTGACGTCCTGTGGCGGCGCTTGTGCGGTTTGCATCGCCAAGGTTGAACTGGCCGATCATACTCTTCAGCTTGTCGCTTTCAGCGGCCAGCGTGGCGGCGGCGGCACTGCTTTCCTCGACCATGGCGGCATTCTGCTGGGTGGCCTGGTCCATGCTGTTGACGGCGCCGTTGACCTCGGAAAGCCCGGTGGACTGTTCCCGCGCCGCCGTGGAGATGGCCTGCACGTGATCGTTGATATCGACAATCAGCTCGCTGATGCTCTTCAGAGCCCGCCCCGTATCGCTGACCAGCTTGACACCGCCGGCCACTTCCTGGGTCGAATTCTGGATCAGTTCCTTGATCTCCTTGGCTGCCTTGGCGGAGCGCTGCGCCAGTTCGCGCACTTCCTGCGCCACCACCGCAAAGCCCCGGCCCGCCTCACCGGCCCGCGCCGCCTCGACACCGGCATTCAGCGCCAGAAGGTTGGTCTGGAAGGCGATCTCGTCGATCACACTGATAATGTTGGAGATTTTGCCTGACGATTCCTCGATCCGGCTCATCGCATCGACGGCCTGCGCCACGACATTTCCGGAGGTTTCGGCATTGTCC
The DNA here is from genome assembly GCF_030815125.1 of Allorhizobium paknamense. Lineage (GTDB taxonomy): Bacteria > Pseudomonadota > Alphaproteobacteria > Rhizobiales > Rhizobiaceae > Allorhizobium > Allorhizobium paknamense. The sequence goes on along the minus strand of NZ_JAUSWH010000002.1, from coordinate 19,238 downwards.
TTGGCATTGGAAGCCACCTTGCGGGCTTCCTGGGCGCGCTGGGCCGAAGAGGTGACGTTCGAGGTGATCTCCTCCAGTGCTGCTGCCGTTTCCTCCAGGCTGGAGGCCTGGGTTTCGGTGCGGCGGGAAAGATCGTTGACGCCCTGGCTGATCTCCTGTGTACCCTCGCTGATGACGCGGACGCTGTCGGCAATCTGGCGGAAGGTATCGCGAAGCTGGGTGACCGAGCGGTTGAGATCGTGGCGGAGGAATTCGAATTCCGGCGAGAAAGGCTCGTGCAGCTGGAAGCCGAAATCTCCTGAACACAGCCGCTTCAGACTTTCGCCCAAGGCGCTCACGGTTTCGACACGCTTGGTGACATCGGTCGCGAATTTCACCACCTTCACCACCTTGCCATTCATATCGAGGATCGGATTGTAAGATGCGGAAATGGTGATCGGACGGCCGTCCTTGTGAACCCGCTTGAATTCCGCCGCCTGATACTTTCCTTCCGACAGTTGCTTCCAGAATTCCTTATACTCCGGCGAGGCAACGAAATCGCGGTCCACGAACATGCTGTGATGCTTGCCCTGGATCTCATCCAGACGATAGCCCAGCGTCTTCAGGAAATTGTCGTTGGCGGTGATAATAGTGCCGTCAATGGAAAATTCGATGATCGCCTGCGAGCGGCTGATGGCGGCAATCTGCGCCGCATAGTCCAGGTTCAGCAGGCGTGCCTTGGCATCAGCCCATTCCACCACGAAACCGTGCAGCTTGGCGCCCCTCTTCAGCGGCGTCACCATGAGGTCGAAAATACGGTTGCCAACGCGGATGGTGGCGCTGTGCGATTGGGTCAGCGCCGCCAGCATGCCGCGCTGGTGGGCGGGGTTTTTGTGAAAGACGTCGATATTGCTGCCGATCAAAGTATCGACGCTGAAACGCGGAAGTTCTTTCTTGAGATCGGCCTCTGCCTCACGAAGCAACTCCATCACTGCCGGGTTCATATAGGTGATGTTCAACTTTGCGTCTGCCACCATGACATTGGCTTTCAGCGAATCCAGCGCCAAAAGCTTGGCTGTCCCGTTGGAATTGACGAATGCTTCGATGCCCATTGCTTCTCTCCTGTCCCTTTTGTTCCAAAATATATACAGCTAATTAAAAAAGCTCTAATTCACGACATGGCTGTATATCTTTTTGAACTAAACCCAAAAATGGAAGAGAAACCGCGGAGGATAGCCGTGGCAAAGGCGGACGATGTTCACAAACGCGGCAATTGCGTAATTTCTAGCCACAACCAATCACCCATAAGGAGTGGCATTCGGCACGTCAGACCGCTCGCCATGCCCAATTCCCAGCCAAACAGATGAAAAACAAGCAATTCTGGAGGCCCATCGCGCCACAGAGGAATGGAACAAATCATTTGAGGGCAATTGTGCATGGTTCTTGCATCGGACCCTGTGTTGTATTCATATGATCCAAAACGAACGGGGATCGCACCTTTGGCATTTGATGAAATGATGATGGCGGACGGCGGTCCGCGAGGGCCCTACGAGAAATATTGGGAGTGGTATTCCAGCCAGGATCCGGGACATCTGATCGCGAAATCGCGCGATGCGGAAAACATCTTCCGCAAGACCGGCATTACCTTCGCAGTTTACGGCCATGCCGATTCCGCCGAGAAGCTTATTCCCTTCGACATTATTCCCCGCATCATTTCCGGCCGGGAATGGCGCAAGCTCGCCCAGGGCATCGAACAGCGGGTGCTGGCGCTCAATGCCTTCCTGGATGACATCTATCACAAGCAGGAAATCATCCGCGCCGGGCGCATTCCGCGCGAGCTGATCGAGAAGAACGACGCCTTCCTGCCGGAAATGATCGGCTTTCGCCCGCCGGGCGGCGTCTATACCCATATCGTCGGCACGGACATCGTGCGCACCGGCGAGGATCAGTTCTACGTGCTGGAAGACAATGCCCGTACCCCTTCCGGCGTGTCCTACATGCTGGAAAACCGCGAAACCATGATGCAGATGTTTCCGGAACTGTTCCAGATCAACAAGGTGCAGCGGGTGGAGGATTATCCCTATCTTCTGCGCCAGTCACTGGCTTCGCTTGCGCCTCCCGGCTGCAAGGGCAAGCCGCGCGTGGCGGTACTGACGCCGGGCATCTACAATTCCGCCTATTACGAACACTCCTTCCTCGCCGACATGATGGGCGTGGAACTGGTGGAAGGCTCGGACCTGCGCGTCATCGACGGCAAGGTGAAGATGCGCACCACCCGCGGCTATGAGGCCATCGACGTGCTCTATCGCCGCGTCGATGATGATTTCCTCGATCCGCTGACCTTCCGGCCGGATAGCTGCCTTGGCGTGCCCGGCATCATGGATGTCTACCGCGCGGGCAATATCACCATTGCCAACGCCCCCGGCACCGGGATTTCCGACGACAAGGCCATCTATTCCTATATGCCGGAAATCGTCGAATTCTACACCGGCAGCAAGCCGATCCTCGAAAACGTGCCCACCTGGCGCTGTTCCGAGCCGGACAGCCTCGCCTATGTGCTGGAGCATCTGGAAGAGCTGGTGGTGAAGGAAGTGCACGGTTCCGGCGGCTACGGCATGCTGGTCGGCCCCACGGCCTCCAAGAAGGAGCGGACGCTTTTTGCCGACAAGCTGAAGGCCAAGCCCAACAATTATATTGCCCAGCCGACGCTATCGCTTTCCACCGTGCCGATTCTCGTCAACAAGGGCATCGCGCCCCGGCATCTCGACCTTCGCCCTTACGTCCTCGTCTCCGACAAGGTGCAGATCATTCCTGGCGGCTTGACCCGCGTGGCCCTGAAAAAGGGTTCGCTGGTGGTCAATTCCAGCCAGGGCGGCGGCACCAAGGATACATGGGTATTGGAGGACTGAATGGTCATGCTCGGAAGAACCGCAAACGGGCTCTACTGGATGTTCCGGTATATCGAGCGCGCGGAAAACATTGCCCGTCTGGTGGATGCCGGCCTCAGGGTTTCGCTCACCCGCTCCGGCGCCACGGATGAAGACTGGAACGGCGTGCTGCAAAGCGCCGACGTGCTGGATATCTATCTCGCCAACAACAGCAAGGTGACGGCGGCGGATGCCATCGACTTCCTGATCCGCGACAAGAACAACGCTTCCAGCGTGATGTCCTGCGTCGACTCGGCCCGCAACAATGCCCGCATGGTGCGCACGGCGCTGACGCGCGAAACCTGGGAAGCCACCAATGAATGCTGGATCGAGCTGAAGCAGATCCTGTCACGGCGGCTCAAATCCGCCGATCTGCCGGAGGTGATCGATACGATCAAGCGGCGTGCAGGCCTCATTCGCGGCGCTTTCCACGGTTCCATGCTGCGCAACGAGATCTATAATTTCGCACGCATCGGCACCTTTATCGAACGCGCCGACAATACCAGCCGCATTCTGGACGTGAAATATTACGTGCTGCTGCCTGCGGTCACCCAGGTCGGATCATCCCTCGATAACATGCAGTGGGAATCGATTCTGCGGTCGGTCTCGGCGCATCGCTCCTACCGCTGGACCTATGACGGCGAATACCGCCCGGCCAATATTGCCGATTTCCTGATCCTGAACGGGCAGATGCCGCGTTCGCTGGTCTATTCCTATGAAAAGATCGTCAGCAATCTCGGCTATATTGGCAAGGAATATGGTCAGCGGCTGTCCGCCCACGAAACCGCCGACAGCATTCGCCATTCGCTGCTGACGACCACAATCGGCACGATCATGGATCAGGGCCTGCACGAATTTCTCGATAATTTCATTGCCCGCAACAACCGGCTGGGTCAGGAAATTACCGAGGGATACCGGTTCTACAGCTAATACCAGGGGTCATGAAAAATGAGCCTTGATATCACGACAATCCGGTGAACGCGGCGTCACCGGATTTGATCTCACTCCTTGTTTCTAACCATGTCCGGACCGAAAGCCGCAAGAGTGCTTGATCCGGACATGCTGCCAGCGGAACGGCCCATGCGTTTGACCATTACCCATACCACCGAATACCGCTATGACGATCCGGTGCAGTTTTCGCTGCAACGCCTGCGGCTGACGCCAGTTTCCGGCCCCGCGCAGACCGTGCAATCCTGGAACATCGCCGTGGATGGCGCCAAGGTGGAAGCGGGCTTTGCCGACCAGTTCGGCAACCAGACCCATCTGGTCTCGGCGGAGGGCGATGCCCATGCGATCAGCATCGTCGCCTCCGGCATCGTCAACACGGAGGATCGCGCCGGGGTCTTTGGCCCGCATACCGGCTTCGTGCCGCTCTGGCTCTATCTTCGCGAGACGCCGCGCACCAAACCCGGCAAGCTTACCCGCGAGCTGGTGAAAAACCTGACGGGTGAGAGCGAACTGGCGCTGATGCACGACCTGATGGCAAGGCTGCATGAGCAGATTGCCTACAAGCCCGGCACGACCAACACCGAAACCACCGCCGAGCAGGCGCTGGAGGCCGGTTCAGGCGTTTGCCAGGATCACGCCCATGCCTTTATCGCCGCAGCCCGGCTCATGGATTTGCCGGCACGCTACGTTTCCGGCTACCTGATGATGGAAGCGACGGAAGATCAGGCGGCCACCCATGCCTGGGCGGAGGTGCATCTGCCAGGTCTCGGCTGGGTCGGCTTCGACGCTGCCAACAATATCTGCCCGGATGACCGCTATATCCGGCTGGCCACAGGGCTTTGCTATGCCGATGCGGCGCCGGTTTCCGGCATGCGAATCGGCAAGGCGGGAGAAGATCTTTCCGTCCGAATCACCGTCTCCCCCGACGGCCAGAGCCAGACGCAGAGTCAATCCTGACGGGACAGCAGGAGAACCTGCCGCAACGGTACATACAGCGCCGTGCGTTTTATCAAACGCACAAAGGACGCTGTAACGCTTTAAATCTGCTGCATAATTTTCGCCTTAAATCGATTCCGATTTAAGGAATTATGCAGTAGCGTCAGCGCAGGATGTGGAACAAGCTCCGCACCATCGGCATTTGTCATGGTCTGGTTCCACTTTTTCCAAGCGGCCCCCTGGAAAGCCATGGCTTATCGCAGTTGCCGCCGTTGAGGATTTGCGCCCATGCTGCTCAAGCAATCTCTCTTCCAGTCCGTTGTTGACCGGCTGGATGCGACGCAGGCGAAGGAAGAACAGGCCGAAGACGGCGCCAGTGCCTTTCGCATCATGGGCCTGAGCACCGGCTTCGTGCAGGAGACCGCAGAGGTCGAGGCGAGCCTGGATACGGTGCGCAGCCTCTATGAGGATGTGATGGAGGATGCGCCAACGCCCGCTGCCGCAGTGGAGGAAGAGCCGGAAACCCCGCCTCCGATGCCGGATTATCTTCACCGGCTGAGCCTCATGGACATCGCCGAGGATCTTGGCCTGACGGATGAGGATGACGCCAAAACGCTTCTGCAAAAAAGGCGGGCCTTTGCCCGCCTCAATCACCCGGATCGGGTACACGCAGCCTATCGCGACCAGGCCAACCAGCGCATGATGCTGGCAAACCGGCTGATTGATCAGGCGTTGAAGCGGCTGCATGGCACAGTTTGACCGCTCTGCCCGCCGCCGGATGAAGCTTTATTCCGCCAGCGATTTCAGCAATTGCACCAGTTGATCGCGTTTTTCCACGCCACCGAGCCGATCGATGAAACGGGCTTCGTGCTCCTGCCATTTCGGCAGGATCTCCGCCAGAAACTGCTCTCCCGCAGCGGTCAGATGCAGAAAATAAACGCGCCGATCAACTTCGGAACGGCGGCGCTCGATCAGCCCCTTATCCTCCAGCCCATCGACAATGGCCACGAAATTGGCCCGCTGAATAGCCAGAAGAGCCGCCACATCGCTCTGCTTCATGCCGGAGTTGCCGGCAATGACCGTCAGAACCGAAAAATCAGCCGGGCGAATGCCACGCGCACCCAGAACATCCTGAAGATCCTGAAAAATGGCAAGCTGCGCGCGTCTCACCGTAAAACCTAGCGAATGGGCAAGCATAGAATGGTCCACCCCACCCTGCCCGAACGCAGCATCTCCAATAACCGTTTGATTGCTCATTGCCCCTGACATCAACCTCTCATCATAAAACCGCGCCCCACACCGCAGTTTTCTCAAACCAGAATAGAATCCACCCCACGCGGACTTTACCCTTCTTAACAAAACCGGCTTAACAAGTTTTTGTCAACGATAGTTTTGATAAAAAACGTTTTACCCAACGGCTTTATCCTCTCTCTTCCTGTGGCGAATATCATTTTCAGGATTGAAGCCGCCTCCGGTCTGGGTTAAGAACCGCTTCGTGCAAAGCACACCACAGAGCAGCACCCGTAGCTCAGCTGGATAGAGTGTTGGATTCCGATTCCAAAGGTCACAGGTTCGAATCCTGTCGGGTGCGCCACTGGTTTATTTTACCCTTGGCAAATCATAGATGACGGCTTTGGTCACAAGGACTGAAGGCCCACGCGCTTTTCCAGCTCGGCGGCGTGTTCCTTGCGCTCGCTGTAGCGATCCGTGAGATAGGGTGAGGCGTCCCGGGTGAGGATGGTGAATTTGACGAGTTCTTCACAGACATCCACCACCCGGTCGTAATAGGAAGAGGGCTTCATTCGCCCTTCGGCGTCGAATTCCTGAAAGGCCTTGGCGACGGAAGACTGGTTGGGGATGGTGATCATCCGCATCCAGCGGCCAAGGATGCGCATCTGGTTGACGGCGTTGAACGACTGGCATCCGCCGGAAACCTCCATCACCGCAAGCGTCTTGCCCTGGGTGGGGCGGATGGAACCGAGCGACAGCGGAATCCAGTCGATTTGCGCTTTCATGATTCCGGTCATGGCGCCGTGGCGCTCCGGGCTCACCCATACCTGCCCCTCGGACCATTGGGAAAGTTCCCGCAATTCCTGGACCTTCGGATGGCTGACAGGCGCTTCATCCGGCAGCGGCAGGCCTTTCGGATCGAACACGCGGACCTCGCAGCCAAAGCGCTCCAGCAGGCGGCGGACTTCGTAGGCCAGCAGCCGACTGTAGGACACCTCCCGAAGGGAACCGTACAGGATCAGGATCCGAGGTTTATGGGTGGAAAATGCAGGCCGCAGCGCTTCCGGATCGATAGAGCGAAGATGCTGCTCTTGCAGTGCAGGCAATGAATCAGCCAAGGCGCTTTCCTTCCGCATCGAGCACCTGTTCGCCATCTTCCTTGGTGAACGGCCCCTTGAACGCATCGGTCGGCAGGATATCGAGCACCGCCTCCGAGGGACGCGCCAGACGGGTGCCAAGCGGCGTCACCACAAGCGGGCGATTGATCAGGATCGGTGCCGCAATCATCGCGTCCAGCAATTGCTCGTCTGTCAGATCCGGATTGTCGAGACCAAGCTCGGCATAGGGCGTGCCTTTCTCACGGATGGCGTCACGCACCGACAGCCCGGCATCGCGGATCATGGCGGCGAGACGATCCCGTGTCGGCGGGGTTTTGAGATATTCGATCACAAGCGGCTCGATCCCGGCGGCGCGAATCAGGGCCAGCGTGTTGCGGGAGGTGCCGCAGTCAGGATTATGATAAATGGTGACGTTCATGGTCAGAACCTTTCATACCAAGGCTCGAAGATGCCGATGCATCCCCGCCGCGAGAAATTTCGAATATCTCAAATGCCTGAACGGCTTGAGATGTCCGAAAGGGAATATGACGGGTCATTCTCAATGACTCGTCGTATCGGTAGCGTTTGTCCGGGAAACGGCAGGCGATGCTTCGTACCAGTCCTTCGAGCGGTTCACCATCCAGACGACTGAGAGCATCACCGGAACCTCGATCAGGACCCCGACAACGGTGGCGAGCGCCGCGCCCGACTGGAAGCCAAAGAGGCTGATGGCAGCGGCAACCGCGAGTTCGAAGAAATTGCTGGCGCCGATAAGGGCAGATGGCCCCGCAACGCAATGGCGCTCGCCAGACATGCGGTTCAGCAGATAGGCCAGGCCGGAATTGAGATAGACCTGGATCAGAATCGGGACCGCAAGCAGCGCGATAATCGCCGGCTGCGCGATGATCTGCTCACCCTGGAATGCAAAGAGAAGCACAAGGGTGGCAAGCAGGGCGACGAGAGACAACGGCTGAAGCTTCGCAAGCAGCGTGTCGAGCGCCCGGCTGGTTCCATCGGTCGTCAGGCGGCTGCGCAGCAACTGGGCAAAGATGACGGGCACGACGATATACAGCGCGACGGACAGGACGAGCGTGGCCCATGGCACCGTAATCGCGGAAAGTCCGAGAAGCAGACCAACAATGGGGGCAAAGGCGACAACCATGATCGCATCGTTCAGCGCCACCTGCGACAGCGTGAACAGAGGCTCGCCACGGGTCAGGTTGCTCCACACGAAGACCATGGCCGTGCACGGCGCTGCCGCAAGGATGATCAGGCCCGCGATATAGGAATCGATCTGGTCGGCAGGAAGATAGGGCCGGAAGAGCCAGCCGACGAACAACCACCCCAGAAGAGCCATGGAAAACGGCTTGATCGCCCAATTGATAATCAGCGTGACCCCGATCCCTCGCCAGCAGGATCCGACCTGCCTCAGCGACCGGAAATCGATCTTCAGAAGCATCGGGATGATCATCAGCCAAATCAGGATGGCGACGGGAATATTGACCTTTGCGACCTCGGCGGCGCCAACAAGATGGAAGACGCCCGGCATGACGTGCCCCAGCGTAACCCCGACGCCAATGCAGACAAAGACCCAGACGGTCAGATAGCGTTCGAATGTGGACATCAGGCCACCCCCCTCTCGATCGATGTGAAACCTTCCATCGCACCGATCTGCCCAAGCTTCGCCTGAGGCGTGATCTTGTCGATAATCGCAAGCCTGTTGCGCCTGGTCATGGTCGCCGAGGATAGGTGGATTCTGCTCAGCATGGCTTTGCCAGCGACACACAACAGGGTGTCAGTTCTGCCAGCAGGGGCGCGCAAAGTTCGGAGGCACCGCCGCAGCAGTCCTTGAGCAGGAACAGCATGAGGTTGCGCAGACCGTCGAGATCAGCCCGGTAGATAATCGACCTGCTCTGCCTCTCGCTCCTCACCAGCCCGGCTCGGGTGAGCGTCGCAAGGTGCGCGGACATCGTGTTCTGCGGAACATCCAAAAGCCTCGCCAGCGCGCCGGCGGCAACGCCGTCGGGTTCGTGACGGACGAGCAGGCGGAAGGTTTCGAGCCTCGTGGTCTGGGCCAGTGCAGCGAGAGTGGCGATCGCGAGATTTGTTTCCATATATCCAGAATAATGGATACGTTATGCCTGTCAATCGATTTCAGCAGAAGCCCTGAAAGCAGAGCCGCGGATGACCGCTAGAACGGGGCGCATTCAGGAGTTTCGGCATGTTTTGCAGGAAGGCAAAAATACCTTTGGAAACAATGGGATAGAAATCGAAACTGGCGAAGGTCGCGCGACCGTAAGATTTCAAAAAATCGTGTAGCGGCAATCACTTGCATAAGAGGCATGATTGCTGGCACACTTCCGCCGTGATTGTACCGCAATCCCGCCTGATGGGATCGATGTATAGCTCTTTCCCGATAACCATAGCGCCAGGTGAACCATGTCTTCAAACAGCCCCGGTTTTGGACGCAGAAGCCTGTTGCAGGCCATGGCAGGTGCAGCCGCTCTACCGCTTTTGCCGACAAGGGCAAGCGCCTTCGAAGTGCCGGAAGAGCCGCCGCTGAGAAATCACGATTACGCCCATGTTCGCGAGCGTTTCCGCACCAATCTGGTGAGGAAGGGTCCGGCGCCGGATAAATTCGAGCCGCTGACGCCGCCGCATGGCGCGAGCCGGATTTTCTACCGCTCCGGCCGCGCAGGCGAACTGACGCTGACGGCTTGGCTTTCGCCCTACAAGCGCAAATCGGAGCGCATGCCGGCGGTGTTGTTCCTGCATGGCGGCAACGCCATGGGGGCGGGCCATTGGCATCCGCTGCAGGCCTATGTCGATGCGGGCTTTATCGTGATGATGCCCTCCATGCGCGGCGAAAATGGCCAGACAGGCAATTTTTCCGGCTTTTACGATGAGGTGGACGATGTGCTGGCCGCAGCCGACAGGCTGGCGCATTTGCCGGGGGTCGATCGCGAACGCATGTTCATTGCCGGCCACAGCGTTGGCGGCGTGCTGGCCATGCTCGCCTCCATGAGCAGCCACCATTTCCGTGCCAGCGTGCCGATTTCCGGCAATCCCAATGCTTTCCGCTTCTTTTCCCGCTATCCGGAGGATATTCGCTTCGACGACAGCAACAGCCGGGAATTCGAGGTGAGAAGCGCGGTCTGCTTCCCCAACAGCTTCAAATGCCCGACCATGCTGCTGCATGGCACGCAGGAAACGCATTTCGATGACAGTGCAAACCTGCTTTTGAAGCGAACGGCCAATGCGAAAATCCCGCTGACCAGCCAGACCATCGAAGGCAATCACACCTCCGCCATTCCCGGCGCCATTGCCGCCAGCATCCAGTTCTTCCATCAGGTCGCGGCCTGATGGAACCGGGCTCTGCTGGAGACAGCCTTGCGCCGGATTGCCGCAAGCAATGCAAACCACATTGTGAAAGCCTGTAAAAACCACCATGAAAGACAGAGATGTCTGCCGGGCTTTCGGAGGAAAGTCCGTTGGCGGGCTTTTGGCAATTCGTGTGGAAGAGACTGTTCGTGAGCGAGACCATCACCCTTTATGAAGCCATTGGCGGCGATGCCACGGTGAAGGCGCTGACGCGGCGCTTCTATGAACTGATGGACACCCTGCCCGAAGCGGCGCGCTGCCGTGCAATTCATCCGCAGGATCTGACCGAAAGCGAAGAAAAGCTCTATGAATATCTGACCGGCTATCTCGGCGGCCCGCCGATCTACATGGAAAAGCGCGGCCATCCCATGCTGCGGCGGCGGCATTTTGTGGCGGAAATCGGCCCGGCGGAGCGGGATGAGTGGATTTTATGCTTCCGCCGCGCCATGGACGAGACCATAGAGCATCCGAAGCTGCGCGAAATCATCTGGGCGCCAATCGAGAAACTCGCCTTTCACATGCAAAACAAGGAGTAGACCATGGCGCTCGCAGCCGTGAACTGGGTGTTGCCGGTGTTTGCCGGGCTGTTCGGCGCAGCCGGTGTCGGCCTGGCTGCCGCTGCCGCGCATGTCACGGGCGCGGCCAATCTGCTGACGCCAGCCTCGGCCATCGCGCTGGCGCATGCGCCCGCCGTGCTGGCGCTCTATCTCGCCGCCGACAGGCTGCCCACGGCCACGGCCGCCGGGCTCATTCTCTGCCTTGGGGTGCTGCTGTTCTGCGGCGACCTGGTGCTGAAGCAATTCACCGGCCATGGCCTTTTTCCCATGGCCGCCCCCTCAGGCGGCTTCAGCATGATGGCAGGATGGTTACTGGTCGCCGTCGGGGCGTTTTTCTAGAACATGTCGCGCAAAAGTGCGCAGCGGTTTTGCGCGACATGCAATATCGTTTACCCCTGCCTGCGCACCGGCAGTGCAGCGTCCTTGCGCTCCGGGAAGGCAATGATCTCGGCGCTTTGCGATGCGGGTCTCAGACCGTTGAGAAGGTGGGCAGTGCGGGTTACCGGGCGCTCATGCAAGCCCGGCAGCCTGATCACCTCGGCGCAATGACCGCTTGCTGGCCTCTCCGTCTTCATGGGGTTTCGCTCCTGTCGTTCAGGGTCTGGAGCGCCCGCTCCAGGCTGGATTTGGAGCCATTGCGCAGCGGTATGAAAGCCTTGCCGAACTTCTTGCAGCCGCTCTTCACCCGCAGACACGCATCATGGCTGATACAGTCGATGGGGCAGAATACGCAATCGACCGAGGGCAGCACGGTATCGATGCGCGAAACCGCCTCGCGCAGCCCGCCATCATGATGGATGAGTTCTGCGCCGTAATGGGTGGCGATCTGGCGAAGATGCGCCACCTGGCAGTCGCGCCCGCCGACATAGAGGAAGCTGCGGATTTCAGCCTGGGCAGCGCGCGCCTCGCCCGCCGCCTCCGGCTTCTTCTCCGCCTGCTTCTTCTTTCTGTCCCTGTTTTTCGCCATGTCGTTCCGTCCTTGAAAGATGCGCCTTGAGCCTCCGGCGCTTTTTCGGGAAAGGCTGGCAAGCCAGCCGTCCCTGTCGTTCTGCGGCAACCCTACAAAACATGAGAAAAAGAGTAAAGTATATACCTGATATTTTTTCTCATGTTTTCGAGCCCCGCGTCGAGGCCGATGACAAGGCCTTTCCACTCCAGGAATCGACAGAGGAATTCCCCCGAAAAAGGATGGGAAAAGACGTGAAGGAAATTCAGGACTTATAAAATTTTATAGAATAAGTTCATCCGTTTGAGAGGAGTTGGGTAAAACCTGAATATTCGTTAACAACTATTCCACCATAGCATGAGAAGCTCTGGAACACTTCAACGGGAAAACGATTGGACTGGCTACGAGATACCGAGAAAAAGTGTAGCTAAGACAGTCAGAACACTTCGATGCGACAGAACAAACCACCCCATTGCAGGCAATGCCGCCTATGGCGCAATGCGGGGGAAAACAGGGGCCATGGCGGCGGGACCGGAAACCATGACGGTTTGCGGATAAAGGGGGACGAGATGCACATGACCATTGCAAGGCCACAGCAGGCGCAGCTTCCGGACCACAGGCACCGGGGCGCTTTTTCGCTCACCCGCTTCGCCGAAACCTGACATCCGTACGGAACACTGCCCACCGTGCCCCATGGGCGCGATGAGGCAAGGCAGTTCCTCCTGCATGTCAGCACCCCGAGTTTTCCTTCGGACGATGGATCATGGCTCACTCTCTTCGCCGTCTTGCCGCGCAATGGCCGAAAAAGCTGAAATCAAGGCTCGGCTTCCTGCATTTTTACTGGCCCGCCCTGGTGGTATGCGCCGCGATTTTCGCCGCCACCTTCTATGTCGATCAGCAGGGCCGCCACAGCTTTCTGGAAGACAGCCGCGCCAAGGTCAGCGAGCGGCTGGCCACGCTGAAAGCGCGACTGGAAGGCAATCTGCGCGCCAATATGAAGCTGTTGCAGGCCTTTGCCGTTCTGACCGAAACGGAACGAAGCCTGGAGCCGGAGCGATTTACCGAACTGGGGCGACATCTTCTGGTCGGGCCCTCGCAATTGCAGGCCATTTCCCTGGTGGGGCCAAGGGTCGGCGTTCTGGCCTATCCTGCCTATAGCGCCGCCTATCCCCCCGGCTTTTACGATGCCGATGAGGAGGCGCGTGCCCGTACCGCCCAGGAAAGCCGCAATTTCCTGGTCACCGGTCCCCGCAAGGCACCGTCGGGTCATCAGGTCTTCCGCATTTTCTATCCGGTCATCATCGATGCACCGCGCGATGCGCATTCCTTCTACAGCACGGTGATCGGCACCGTAGATATGAATGAGCTGTTCGAGGCCAGTGGCCTGAAAGATCCGGATCTGCCCATCGATGTCCTGCTCTTCGACCGGGGCAGCAATGGCCGCCCTGCCGCCTTCTTCGGCAATACCGACCTGCTGGGCGGCATGACGGTGCAGATGGACGTGGCCTTCGGCGCCCAGAGCTGGACGCTGGCCGCCGCGCCGAAGACCGGGTGGCAGGCCAATGACACCGATCTCTGGCAGCACCGCATGGTGATGATCTTCCTGGCCATGGCCATCGTCATGCCAGTGTTGCGGGTGGCGAGCCTCTTGCGCGAGCGTCATCAGCACATCACGGTTCTGAACGACCAGCGGCAGGAATTGCACAGGCTCTCGCAACGGCTGCACATCGCCCTGCACGCCTCGCAGATCGGCGTATGGGAACTGGATACGGAAACAGAGCTGCTGAATTTCGATGAGCGCATGCGCGAATTCTACGATATCGACCACAGCGAAGCCCCCTTGCGACTGTGCGACTGGTTCTACGCCATCCATCCCGATGACCGGCAGGCGATGCGCGACGCGCTGGAGGATTCGCTCAAGGGACGCGGCAATTTCACCGTGCAGTTTCGCGTCACGTCACGAACGGGGGAAACACGGCATTTGCGGGCTTTCGGCACCTGCTATCGCGACCAGCTGGCGCGCCACAAGGTGGTGGGCGTGCACTGGAACGTCACCGGCGACGTGATGCTGCAACAGGCCCTGAGCCAGGCCAAGCATGCGGTAGAGGCGCAAAACCGGGAGCTGGAAAATGCCCGCCGCGCCATGGAGCACACCTCGCTGCACGATCCGCTGACGGGGCTTGCCAATCGCCGCTATCTGGACAACCATCTGGCGACGCTGGAAGAGCGCTGCGAAAACAGCGAGACGGCCCTTCTCCATATCGATCTCGACCGCTTCAAGGAAATCAACGATACGCTGGGCCATGCGGCGGGTGACGCCATGCTGAAGCATGTGGCCGCACAGATCCGGGCGCTGACGGCGGGCCAGGATTTCGCCGCCCGCATCGGCGGCGATGAATTCGTGGTGGTGTTCGAGCGCGGCGAAAGCGATGCTCGCGATCTCGGTGAAGCGCTGATTGCCGCGATCAACCGGCCAATCGAATGCATGGGCCAGGAATGCCGCATCGGCGCCAGCATCGGCATTGCCATGGTGGCGGGCGACGAGACAGGCAGTCTGGCGCAGACGCTGATCAATGCCGATATCGCCCTTTATGAAGCCAAACGCCGGGGCAAGAACCGGGTGGAGTTCTTCAACGATCACCTGAAGACCGCAACCCTTGCCACCAAGCAGACCGCCGATGCCATTCTGCGCTCCCTGGAAGCGCAGGATTTCATCGCCCATTACCAGCCGCAATTCGATGCCCGCAGCCTGGATATTGTCGGTGTCGAGGCGCTGGCGCGCTGGAAGCACCCGGACCTCGGGCTTTTGACGCCCTCTCACTTCCTGGATGTCGCCGAGAGCCTGAATGTCGTGGCACTGATCGACAAGGCAATCCTGGAGCAGACGCTGGCGGAAACCCGCCGCTGGCAGGCCGCGGGCTTCGATCCGCTGCATGTTTCGGTCAACATTTCCGCCCAGCGGCTGTTCGATGCCAGCCTCGTGCAGCGGCTCACCGATCTGGATCTGCCGCCTGGCGGGCTGACCTTCGAGCTTCTGGAATCCATCTCCTTCGACGACAAGGACGAGGCGGCGGCCCATGCCATCGAGCGCATCAAGGCGCTGGGCATTCATGTCGAGATCGATGATTTCGGCACCGGCTATTCCTCGATCCTCAGCCTGCTGAAGCTTTCACCGCGCCGGCTGAAGATCGACCGGCAACTGATCCTGCCGGTGCCGAAGAGCAAGCCGCTGCAACGGCTGATCGGCTCCATCGTCGATATCGGTCGTTCGCTCGGCATCGATATCGTGGCCGAAGGGGTGGAGACCATGCGCCATGCCGAGATCCTGCGCGATCTTGGCTGCCAGACCCTGCAAGGCTATGCCCTGGCGCGGCCCATGAGCGGGGATGATCTCTTCACGCTGCTGGCGGAGCGCCGCCATGCCGCAAGTGCTCTGGAAATCGCCTGAGCTACTCTTCTTTGCGAAGCAGACTGCCCAGGAAAAGCTCTTCGAGGAAGATGGCGGCGCGGTCGAAGCGGCTGTCGCTTGCCGCCCCCTCGCCCAGCACCGCGCGCACCTGCACATCGAAATCGGCATAGTGCTGGGTGGTGGACCAGATGGAAAAGATCAGGTGGTAGGGGTCGCAATCGCGCAATTTACCCGCCGCAATCCAGCTGCGGATGACCTCGGCCTTCTCATCCACCAGATCCTTCAGCGACCCCTTCAACACATCCTCGATGGTCGGTGCGCCTTGCAGGATCTCATTGGCAAACAGCCGGCTTTCACGCGGAAAATCACGCGCCATCTCCAGCTTGCGGCGGAGATAGGCGCGGATTTCCTCCGCCGGATCGCCCTCGGCGTCAAAGGCTCTGAGCGGCTCCAGCCAGGTGGTGAGCAGCCGGTCCATCAATTGCCGGTGGATCGCCTCCTTGGTGCGGAAATAATAGAGCAGATTGGGCTTGGACATGCCCGCGACTTCGGCGATCTGGTCGATGGTGGAGCCGCGAAAGCCACGGGCGGAAAATACATCCAGCGCCGCCTGCAGAATCAGCTCCTGCTTTTCTTCCTGAATGCGCGTGCGACGCTGGGTTTTGGCTGCCCGCGCCTGCCCGCCGGGCATTTCTTCATCCGACATGCACATGCTCTTTCCGGCGCTGCACAGGCGAAACGCCATGCGGTCCACAACCCGGCTCCACGCACTCTAAAAATTCGGCAAACGCCTGAATATTTTGCAGAATTTCCCGCATTTTTCCCCTTGAGCCGAAAGGTGGAACTTGTAATCTTGACCAGGCGGTCAATTCCGGTTTCCGTTCCGGAGAATGACAACGCCATCGGAAAAACTGCAAGAAAAATATCGGCCCGCCCGACGCTTTTGCCGGTCAGGGCCGGAGAGATCAGAGGGTAACAGCATGACGGCTCCCCACGGCGCCAATCTCGGCGTCAATGGCGACAGGCTCTGGCAGAGCCTGATGGATATGGCGCAAATCGGCCCCGGCGTGGCCGGCGGCAACAATCGCCAGACACTGACCGATGCCGATGCCGAAGGGCGCAGGCTCTTTCAGCGCTGGTGCGAGGAGGCTGGCCTGACCATGGGCGTGGACCGGATGGGCACGATGTTTATGACGCGCCCCGGCACCGACCCGGAGGCCCTGCCCGTCTATATCGGTTCGCATCTCGATACCCAGCCCACCGGCGGCAAGTTCGACGGTGTTCTGGGCGTTCTGGCCGGACTGGAAGTGGTGCGGCGGCTGAACGATCTTGGCGTAAAGACGAAACATCCCATCACCGTCACCAACTGGTCCAATGAGGAAGGCGCGCGTTTTGCGCCTGCCATGCTGGCCTCGGGCGTGTTCGCGGGTGTGCATTCACTGGACTATGCCTATGCCCGCAAGGACCCCGAGGGCAAGACCTATGGCGAAGAGCTGAAGCGCATCGGCTGGCTGGGCGAGGAAGAGGTGGGCGCGCGCAAGATGCACGCCTATTTCGAATATCACATCGAACAGGGACCGATCCTCGAGGCGGAAAACAAACAGATCGGTGTCGTCACCCATTGCCAGGGGCTGTGGTGGCTGGAATTCACGCTGACCGGAAAAGAGGCGCATACCGGCTCCACGCCCATGGATCTCCGGGTCAATGCCGGTCTTGCCTTTGCCCGCATCGTCGAGATGGTGCAGTCCGTGGCGATGAGCGAGCAGCCGGGTGCTGTCGGTGGCGTAGGCCAGGTGTTTTTCTCGCCAAACTCCCGCAATGTGCTGCCGGGCAGTGTCGTCTTCACCGTGGACATCCGCACGCCATCCCAGGAGAAGCTCGACCGCATGCGGGCGCGGATCGAAGCCGAGGCCGCAACCATTTGCGCCGACCTCGGCGTCGGCTGCGCAGTGGAGGCCGTCGGCCATTTCGATCCCGTGACCTTCGATCCGGTTCTGGTCGGACGGGTGCGCGATGCAGTCACCCGCCTCGGCTACAGCCACCGCGACATCATCTCAGGGGCGGGCCACGATGCCTGCTGGGCAGCAAAACTCGCCCCCGCCACCATGATCTTCTGCCCCTGCGTCGGCGGCCTCTCCCATAACGAGGCCGAGGACATTTCCAAGGAATGGGCCGCCCAGGGCTGCGACGTGCTGCTGCATGCCGTGCTGGAAACGGCTGAGGTAGTGGCATGACATCGGCCGCTGATGCCAATTTAAACATCCATAAACAGGGTGAACAGTCGTGAGCACAGTGATCAAGGGCGGGACCATCGTCACCGCCGACCTGACCTACAAAAGCGATGTGAAGATCGAGGGCGGGATCATCGTTGAAATCGGCCCCGACCTGACCGGTGACAGCATTCTCGATGCCTCCGGCTGCTTTGTCATGCCGGGCGGCATCGATCCGCATGTGCATCTGGAAATGCCCTTCATGGGCACCTATTCGGCGGATGATTTTGAAAGCGGGACGCGCGCGGGCCTGGCTGGCGGCACGACCATGGTGGTGGATTTCTGCCTGCCCGATCCCGGCCAATCACTGCTGGAGGCGCTGGCCCGCTGGGACAACAAGGCGAGCCGCGCCAATGCCGATTATGCCTTCCACATGGCGATTACCGGCTGGGACCAGCGCATTTTCGAAGAGATGGAAACGGTGGTGAACGAGCGCGGCATCACCAGTTTCAAGCACTTCATGGCCTATAAGGGGGCCTTGATGGTGAATGACGACGAGATGTTCGCCTCCTTCCAGCGCTGCGCCGAGCTGGGCGCGCTACCGCTGGTCCATGCCGAAAACGGCGATGTGGTGGCGCAGATGCAGGCCAAGCTGATGGCCGAGGGCAATACCGGGCCGGAAGCCCATGCCTATTCCCGCCCGCCGGAGGTGGAGGGCGAGGCCACCAACCGCGCCATCATGATCGCCGATATGGCGGGCGTGCCGCTTTACGTGGTGCATGTCTCCTCGGAACAGGCGCATGAAGCCATTCGCCGCGCCCGGCAAAAGGGCATGCGCGTCTATGGCGAGCCGCTGATCCAGCATCTGACGCTGGATGAGAGCGAATATTTCGATCCGGACTGGGACCATGCGGCGCGGCGCGTCATGTCGCCGCCCTTCCGCAACAAGGCGCATCAGGACAGTCTCTGGGCCGGGCTGCAATCCGGTTCGCTTTCCGTGGTCGCCACAGACCATTGCGCCTTCACCACCGAGCAGAAACGCTTCGGCATCGGCGATTTCACCAAAATCCCCAACGGCACCGGCGGGCTTGAAGACCGCCTGCCCATGCTCTGGACGCATGGCGTGATGACCGGACGGCTGACGATGAATGAATTCGTGGCCGTAACCTCGACCAATATCGCCAAGATCCTCAATCTCTATCCGAAAAAGGGCGCCGTCCTGCTGGGCGCGGATGCCGATCTCGTCGTCTGGGACCCGAAACTTACCAAGACAATTTCAGCAGCAAACCAGCAATCCGCCATCGATTACAACGTCTTCGAGGGCAAGCAGGTCACCGGCCTGCCGCGCTTTACGCTGACGCGCGGCTATGTCGCCATTGAGGAAAGCACGGTAAAAACCCGGGAGGGCCATGGCCAGTTCGTGCCGCGCGCGCCCTACCCCGCCGTGAACCGGGCGCTGTCCACCTGGAAGGAACTGGTGACCCCGCGCAAGGTGGAACGCAGCGGCATTCCCGCGAGCGGGGTTTAGGGTCAAAACTCAATCAGGATGGGTGTTCTGCAAGGCGTATTTTGTGTCTGAGTAGGAGGAAAGGTGCAGGAAATGCCGATCATTTTCAAA
>NZ_JAUSWH010000001.1 GCF_030815125.1 Allorhizobium paknamense | reverse complement strand
ATAGGCAGAGATGGGGCATTGAGAGCTTTTTTGCCAAGCTCAAGCAGTGGCGGCGTATCGCCACGCGATATGACAAACTCGCCGCCAACTTTCTCGGTTTCATTAAGCTCGCCAGCATAATGCTATGGATCAAATAACTAATTTGTCACTACAGCCTAGAGCATTTCAGTGTTTCCGTGAAACACTGAAATGCTCTAACTCTTTGTTTTCACGCATTTCCGGGCGCAAAACCGGTTCCCACTTTTCCTGGAAATGCTCTAATTCCAGCCAAAAATAAACCGAGGAAGATGTGGAAATTGTCTTCCTCCCGCCATGTTCCATGGTTCAAAACAGCCGGGTTGTTTTGAAGAGGTGGGAATATGACGGATGCCGCATGCGTGGTGGGCTCGGCCACCGGCTTTGTCGATCTGGGCTATGGCCAGACGGTGTTTCTGGGCGTGCTCCAGGGCATTACCGAACTGGTGCCGGTGTCTTCCAGCGCGCATATGCGCATCGTTCCGGCGCTGCTGGGCTGGCCGGATCCCGGTGCCGCCTTTTCCGCCGCCATGCAGATGGCGGCGCTGGTCGGGGTGGTCAGCTATTTCTGGCGGGATATTTACGGTCTGGCGTCCGGCTCCGTCACCGCCCTCAAGCGCCGGGATTTCGAGAGCTTCAGCTTCCAGCTCGTGCTGTGGATTGCCATCAGCACCATCCCGATCGTCATTGCGGGGCTTGCGCTCTCCCACAGTCTCAACAGCTGCGGGTCTCCGCTCAGAAGCATCTGGGCCGTCGGTCTGGCCTGTCTGGTCATGGGCCTGCTGCTGGCGGCCACGGAGATCCTGGCGAAACATCGCCGTTCCATGCCGGATGTGCGCCCGCTCGATCTGCTGCTGATCGGTCTTGCCCAGGCGGGTGCGCTCATCCCCGGCGTGTCCCGCTCCGGTGCGACGATTACGGCTGCGCTTTCGCTCGGTTTCAAGCGGGAGGAGGCGGCGCGCATTTCCTTCCTCCTCGGCCTGCCCGCCATCGCGCTTGCCGGGCTGAAGGAGCTGTGGGAACTGCACAAGCTGTCGCTGGATGGCCATGGCTGGGCACTGCTCGCCGTCGGCCTGATCGCAGGCGGCCTCTCCTCGCTCATCGCCATCTGGGGCCTGATGCGCTTCCTGGAGCGGTTCTCCACCTGGCCCTTCGTGATCTACCGCATCCTGCTGGGTCTCGCGCTGATCGCCGGTGCCGCTACGGGGCTGATTGTCTAGAGCATGATCCGACCGGAGCGAAGCGAGGACGATCAAGATTATGCTTCAAAAAGAAAGCCTTAGAGCGCCGATCTGATTCAATCAGATTGAAAAGCGCTCTAAGTGTTTCCGGGCGGAAGACCGGATTCCACTTCTCCTTTAGAACTCTAAAGCACGTTGCGGCTTATCAGCCTTATGCAACGTGCTTTACATTCTTGTTTTAACGCATGTCGTTATCGCAAAACCGCTGCACACTTTTGCGCGACATGCTCTAAACCAAAGCCCCGTCTACGATCACCTGCAACCGCCCCTGACTGCAAGGCTCTATGCGGGCATCGACACGGTAGGTGTCGCGCAGCAGGGCAGGGGTGATCACCGCCTGCGTCGGGCCGCTCGCCACCAGCCGTCCACCTGCCACCACCATGGTCTGGCTGCAATAGCGCAGGGCGTGGTTCAGGTCGTGGAGCGCAATCAGCACTGCCATGCCTTCGCTTTCGGCAATGCGGCGCATGAACTCCAGCACTTCGATCTGGCGGAAGAGATCGAGCGCAGAGGTCGGCTCATCCATCAGCAGCACATCCGGCTTGCGCACCAGCGCCTGTGCAATCGCCACCAGCTGCCGCTGCCCGCCGGAGAGCGCACCAAGATCGCGAAAGGCAAGGTCCGAAATCCGAAGCGCCTGCAAAAGCCGGTCGATCTCCGCCAGTTCGCCATCCGCCACGCGCCAGCCGCCGCCCTGCTTGGCGGCCAGCAGCACCGATTCATAAACAGTCAGCACGGCATTGGCGCCGGTATCCTGCGGCATGTAGCAGATGGGCCGGCGGCCCTCGCGCACATCCTCCACCACCACGGTACCGGGCCCGGCCAGAAGCCCGGCCATGCGCTTGAACAGCGTGGATTTGCCTGCCGCATTGGGGCCGATCAGCGCCGTCAATTCGCCGCCCTTCAGCCAGCCGGTGGAGATGTCTTCGAAGACGGCGGTGCTGCCGTAGCGGGCGCCGACCTTGTCGAGCTTCAGGCTTACCATGCGCGCCTCCGATTGGTGAAGATCAGCGAGAAGAAGAAGGGCACACCCACCAGTGCCGTGATGACGCCGATGGGCAGCACCGCGCCGGGAATGATCATTTTCGACACCACCGACGTGACCGAGAGCAGCAGCGCCCCGCAGATCACCGAGCCCGGCAGAAAGAAGCGCTGATCCTCGCCCACCAGCATGCGGGCGATGTGCGGCCCCACCAGACCGACAAAACCGATGGTGCCGACGAAAGAAACGGGAATGGCGGCCAGCAGGCTGACCAGCAGCATGGTTTCAAGTCGCAGCGCCCGCACATTGACGCCGAGACTGGCGGCCTTGTCGTCTCCCAGCCTGAGCGCCGTCAGCGCCCAGGCGCGGCGGGCAAAAAGCGGCAGGCAGACGAGGAGTACGGCGAAGGTGACGCCCACCTTGGTCCAGGTGGCCTTGGTCAGGCTGCCCATGGTCCAGAACACCACGGCGGCCAGCGCCTGTTCCGAGGCCAGATATTCCAGCAGCGACAACAGCGCGTTGAAGGTAAAGACCAGAGCGATGCCGAGCAGCACGATGGTTTCCACCGTCACGCCCCGGAGCGTCGAAACGCCGTAGATGAAGAGTGAGGCCAGCATGGCCATGATAAAGGCATTGACCGGCACCATGAACTGAATGGCCGCCGGAAATACCGCCACCCCCGCCACCAGCGCCAGCGCCGCGCCAAAACCGGCCGCAGCGGAAATACCGAGCGTGAAGGGGCTGGCGAGCGGATTGGCGAGAATGGTCTGCATCTGCGCCCCTGCCACCGAAAGACAGGCGCCAACGGTGACCGCCATCAGCGCAATCGGCATGCGGATATCCCAGATCACCACCCGAAGCTGGTTGCCCACCGTCTCCGGCTGAAAGATGGCGGATACGACCTGATCCAGCGAATAGCGCGCCGGGCCAAGCCCCATATCCATCGCAATGCTGACGAGCAGCAAAACGGTGAGCCCGATCAGGATCAGCACCCGCCGGGCCGTCAGCGCCCGATACTGGTTGCGCCCTTCGGCGAGCGCGGTTGTCTCGAGGGAGATCGCCATCAAAACACCTTTCTTGAAAACAGGGACAACCGGCCCTTGCGGGGCCGGTTGTGGTGATAGAGCGTTTCCTTGTTTCACGGAAACATTGAAACGCTCTAAATCTTTGTTTTTACGCATTTCCGGACGGAAAACCGTAACTGCACTTTCCTCGAAATGCTCTAGGGTGTGTGGGGATTCAGTTTTGGGTGAGGCGAAAACGGTGATTTTCGAGAACCGGAGCGGAGTGTACTTGAGTACATGAGCACCGGAAGCGCAGGAAATTACCGTTTGCAGCCCGCCCAAAGCTGAATACCCACACATCCTAGGGAAGCCGCAGGTTCTGGCCTCAGGTGCCGGATTTCAGCGAGACGAAATAGCCGCTGTGATAGTCTACCGGCAAGAAGCGCTGATGCAACTCCTGGAAGGTTTTTTCCGGATCGAGATCGGCGAAGAGTTGCGGATGCAGCCACTTGGCCATCTGCTGAATGGCGACGAACTGATAGGGATTGTTGTAGAACTGGTGCCAGATGGCGTGGACATTGCCGTCCTTCACCGCCTTGATATCGGTAAAGCCGGGGCGCTCCATCAGCTTGGCCAGCTTCTTCGTGGCCAGCGCCTTGTCCGCGCCGGGGCCGACGCCGACCCAGGCACCGCCCGGAACGTAAAGCTCCCAGTTGGCGCCGGTGACGATCACCTGATCCGGGTTGGAGGCAATGATCTGCTCCGGGTTCACCGTGCCGAAGGTGCCGGGAATGATGTCTTTCGCCATGTTGATGCCACCGGCGATCTCGACCATGCGGCCGAAATTCTCGTTGCCGAAGGACATGCAGCAGTCCTCGCTATAGCCACCGGCCCGCTCGATGAAGACGACCGGCTTCTTCAGATCCTTGGCCGAGGCCAGCCGGTCGGTCACCAGCCTGATCTGCTCGTCATGGAACTTGACGAATTCCTCGGCCTTCTCTTCCTTGCCGAACAGCTTGCCGATCAGGCGCATCGAGGGATCGGTGTTTTCCATCGCCTTTTCCCGGAAATCGACATAGACGACCGGAATGCCCACCTTGGCGAGCTTTTCGATATAGCCGCTTTCTTCGGTGGCGGATTTCGCATCGATATTCATGACGATGACATCCGGCTTCAGCGTCACCGCCTGCTCTATATCGAACGTGCCGTCCTTCATGCCACCGAAGGTCGGGATCTTCGCCATTTCAGGAAATTTCTTCAGGTAGATGTTGTAGCCGTCGAGATCGGCCTTCTGGAAATCATCCCGCCAGCCGACGATCCGCTTGAAGGGCGCGTCCTGATCCAGCGCACCGGTGAAATAAATCTGGCGGCCTTCGCCCAGGATCACCCGCTCTACCGGCACATTCACCTCCACCTCGCGGCCGGTGATGTCCTTGACCTTCACCTTCTCTCCCGCCATTGCCAGATGCGGCAGCGCCAGAAGCGACAGGGCAGCAGCGGCGGCCATTGCGCGGATGGTCATGAAACTGGTCTCCTTCAGTCATGTTTTTTGCTGCTCTAGAATTTTATGACTGTACGAGTCAACAAATATATTTTAGAAGGATTCCAAGTTAAAACAGGATGTTATAAGGAAAAACCATGTCCGGCGCGCAAGCTTTCGACAATTACGGCCTGCGGGAAGAGATTAAGGCCTACTGGTCCTTGCGGGCAGAAAGTTTCGACACGCAACCGGGGCATGAAATCTTCTCCGAATCCGAGCGCGCCGCCTGGCAGAGCCTGCTGCGCCGCCATCTGGGCCCGGGCGAGGGGCGTCGGGCACTGGATCTTGCTTGCGGCACGGCGGTGGTCTCCCATCTTCTCGATGATCTGGGTTTTGCCGTCACCGGCATGGACTGGGCGGAGCCGATGCTGGAGCGCGCCCGCGCCAAAGCGCAATCCCGGGGCCGGTCCATCCGCTTTTTCCTGGGCGATGCTGAAAACACGCTGGAGCCGGACGAAACCTATGACGTCATCACCAACCGGCATCTGGTCTGGACGCTGGTGGACCCGCTGGCCGCCTTTCGCGAATGGCGGCGGGTGCTGAAACCGGGCGGCAAGGTGTTGATCGTCGATGGTGATTTCGTCAATCCGGGACCGGTGGCGCGGCTGGCCAAAAAGCTTGGCCGATGGCTGGAGAGGCTGGGCTTTACCGATCCGCGCCCGCAAAACGGCCCCGGCGCGGTGATGAGCGAAACCCATGAGCGCATTCTCTCCCGCGTCTATTTCTCCGGCGGTGCACGCGCCGAGGCCGTGGCAGCATTGCTGGCGGAGGCCGGTTTCCGCAACATCAGCATCGATACCGACATGCGCGCCATCCACCGCACGCAGCGGCGCAATTTCAGCCTGCTGAAAGGGCTGGAGCGCGCCACCCAGCACCGCTACGCCATCTCCGCCGAACGCTGAACTGCGCGCCGCGCTATTGTCAGGAGGTGCTCTGAGCTTTTGTTTTACGCATTTGCGGACGGAAAACCGCGACGACACTTTTCTCGGGATAAGGCTCTAACAGCCTCTTTCTCCTTGCTGTCGTGCATCCGGTCACTACATCTTTAAGTTAATGTTCGAAAATAATGCTATCATAAGTTATTTACATTTGATAAGTTGTGAAACTGAAATTCAATCAAAAGGAGGTTGCATTCCGGGCGCCAACCCGTTTTTTCTCAGGATCACTCACGTCTTCCGGTTACAGCGCCGTGCGTTTTATCAAACGCACAAAGGACGCTGTAACGCTTTAAATTGCTGCATAATTTTAGCCTTAAATCGATTCCGCTTTGATTCCGCTTTAAGGAATTATGCAGTAAAACCGTGGCCGTGCACATCTCCGGTTCTGCCTGCCGTCTCTCAAAAGACGCGCAAACCGGGTGAGGCTCATGCTTGGAAGAATGCAGAGAGGCTTGACAATTCGGCGTGATCGCGCAATCCTCCCCGCATGATCACGACGCGCACCCTCATCTCCTGCACGTATTTTTGGGCCTACCTGTAGCGGGCGGCCAGACAGATCATCATGTCAACAGGCCGCCTTCAGGCGGTCTTGTTCTTCCAAAGCACGAGTTCTCCTGACGGCGGCCCTTAAAACAAGCAAGCCAAGGGACCTCGACAATGACTGAAGATACCGACATCACGCTGCCCCGGCCTCCGGTGGTTTCCATTCGCCACGCCCGCAAGGACGATCTGGCGGAGATCAATGAAATGATCGGCCTTCTGGCCGCTCATCAGGGCGATGCCTCTGAAATGACACCGGACAAGCTGCGCCGCGACCTGTTCGGCCCCATCCCGTGGATCACGGTGCTGGTGGCGGAAGGCGATGAGCAATTGCTCGGCTACGCCATCCTGGTGCCGCTCTACAGGGCGGCGGAAGCCCGCCGTGGCATGGATTTGCACCATCTCTTCGTGCGGGATGGCCATCGCGGCAATGGCATCGGCCAGCATCTCATCAGCCGTGCGCGGGATGTCGCCCGGCAGGCGGGCTGCGATTACCTCTCCGTCAGCGCCACCACGGGCAATTTCGCCGCCCATCGATTCTACGAGCAGATGGAGTTCAAGCCTCGCCCGGTCACCGGCATGCGCTTCCTGCAGGCGCTGGCGTGAGATCGTAAGGCCTCGCCTGGAAAGACGCTGTTATCCCAAGGGTTTGGCGGGGGAATGGCTGGCGCAAGCCATTCTCCTTACCTTAGGGCGCTCTATGCCTATGCTGCTACAGCGCCGTGCGCCATATATGGCGCACAAAGTTCGCTGTAGCGCTTTATATCTGCTGCATAATTCCTTGAAAGTGACCCCGAATGACCGTTGCCGAACAGCGGCGGATGGAAAGCACCATCCGCACGCTTCTGGAAAATCACCCTGATCCGGCGCTGCATCGCTGGTTGCGGGAAACGATCCGCACCTTTGAGCTGCGGCTGGCTGGCATTGTCGATCCTGCCGAGCGCGAGCAGGCGCGCCATGCCGCGCTGCTCTTGATCAAGACGACGCTGACCGAGTGGTCGCGCAACCCGCCGGTCCGGCAGTGATCGCGGCCACTTACTTCGCCGGAACTGCCTTGAGATAGGCGGCAATGGCGGCGCGGTCGGCGGCGGGCAGTTCCGCCATGTTTTTCTGCACCTCCACCATGGAGCCGCCGACACTGTCGAAATCCGGCGTGAAACCGGTTTCCAGATAGGAGGCGATCTCCTCCTTCGACCATTTGCCGATCTGTGGCGAACCGGGGGTGATGTCGGGGATACGGCCATCGCCTTCCGGGGCAGGACCGCCCGCCAGCCAGTCGGCCACCTTCAGCCCGCCCAGCATAGTGCGCGGCGTATGGCATTCACCGCAATGGCCGGGGCCTTCCACCAGATATTGTCCGCGCTTTATCTCTGCGTCTGCCGTGGCCAGATCCACGCGCGGCTTATCGCTGAAGAACAGCAATTTCCACCCGGTCAGCAAAAGCCGCTGGTTGAAAGGGAAGGAAAGGTCGTGCGGTTCGGAATCCATCGAGCTTTCTGGCAGGCTCTTGATGAAGGCGAAAAGATCCGCCACATCCTGCGGCTTCATCCGGGAATAGGATGTATAGGGAAAAGCGGGATAGAGATTTTCGCCCTCGCGGCCAATGCCGCGCGTCAGCGCATCCCCAAACTCGGCCAGCGTCCATTCGCCAATGCCCTGGCTGCTGGGGGAGATGTTGGGGGCGTGGAAGGTGCCGAACTGGGTTTTCAGCACCACGCCGCCGGACAGCAGCAGCCGCGCATCCCCGGTCGCGCCCGGGGCGGCATGGCAGCTGGAGCAGCCTCCGGCAAAAAAGATATGGCGGCCATTTTCGAGATTGGCCGGGCCGGTATTGGCCCACACGTCCGGAGCCTGCCGTTTCGGCGCAAGCGCAAAGGCCGCACCTGCCACTGCCACCCCTGCAACGAGAATGGCCACAATTCCCAGCGCCGCCTTGCTTGCCATGATCTGCTCCTCGCCTGCTGCCGGGGTGTCCAGAGCATTGTCCTAAGAAAAGTAGGAACCGGTTTTCTGCCCGGAAATGCGTAAAAAAGAAAAGGCAGGGGCGCTACTGCATAATTCCTTAAATCGGCATCGATTTAAGGATAAAATTATGCAGCAGATTTAAAGCGCTACAGCGCCCCTGCCGCAATGGCATCACCGCTTCAGGCGATAAAGCTGGTGGCACTCGCCGCAGGTGCCGCCAATGGATTTCAGCGCCGCGCCCACACCGGCCTGATCGGCAGGCATGCTGGCGAGCTGCGTTGCGGCTGCGGTTTCCAGCTTCTTGGCGTGGGCCTTGAAGTCATCCATGTTTTCCCAGATCTTCGGGCTTGCCTCGGTGTTGAAGCCGGTTTCGGAACCCTTCGGGAATTGCTCGGGGAAAGCCTTGGCCACGTCCTGCAAGGTGGTCAGCGAGGTTTTCACCACGGCGGCGTCATAGGGCTTTTCACCCTTGGCGATGGCGGCCAACTGGCCGAGCGCCCCGCCCGCCTTCTTCATCAGTCCCGCACGCACCACCTGCGGCTCGTCAGCGGCACCGGCCATGCTGGCCATGCCGATGCCAAGACAGAGGCCCGCCACGGCAAGCATCGTTCCCTTGAATCTCATCTCGCTCTCCCTTTTTGCCGGCGGTTCCGCCCGGACTGACACCACTCTTCAGGATCGAGCAGCCAAAGGCCGCCGCCCACATCGCAAACCATAGCAGGCCCTGGCTGAATTCCGCGCCTGCTCCCTCATCCATCGCGGCCAATTGCAGTCACATTATGGTGAAGCGCTCAAGCACGTTGCGGCTTATCAGCCTCATGCAACGGGCTTTACATTCTTGTTTTAACGCATGTCGTTCTCGCAAAACCGCTGCACACTTTTGCGCGACATGCTCTAACAAATTAACATGCTGATATGGCTCAGCTATCGGCCCGCGTTTGCCATATCCTGCCCTTCAGCCGGAAGGCGGTCAAGACGCATGCTATCCTGCCTGCCAAACCCTTCGACTTCCAAGGTACCAGGCCACAGAGTCAGGATGGCAAAGGCCGTCTCGGTATCGCCATCCACCATGCCCTTGAAGGTTACGAAGTCCACCGCGCCCAAACGCCCATGGCCGCCACGATGGTCATGGCCATTGAGATAGGCAATCGCCGCCGGGCTTTCGGCAATCGCCGCCGCCACGGCATCGCCGTTCCATAGGCAATGGTCACTGAAGGGATGCAGCGGATAATGCCCCAGCACCAGCGCCTTTTCCCCTGCCGCTTCGGCGGCGTTCAACTCGCCTTTCAGCCAGTGCAACTGTGTCTCGCTCACACCGGCATTCCAGTCATGGGCATTCAGGGCACCTTCTGCCCGCAGGCGGGCCAGCCAGCGGCGGGCTTCCTCGGCCTTTTCCGTGCCGGGCAGGGTGGCGAAGCTGGAAATCTCGCAGGTATCGAGCACGATCAGCCGCATGCCTTTGATGACCCGGCTATAAGAGGGCGCTGGCAGGCCCATCAGCGCATGCACCCGTTTGCGGGTTTCCAGGCTGACGGCAAAGTCATGATTGCCCGGCAGCAGCAGATAATCGTGGCGGCAGCGGCCAAACCGCTCCAGGGCAGCGGCAAAATGCTGTTCGCCCCGATCGATCAGATCGCCGAGCATCACCACCAGATCGAGATCGCGGCTGTTGAACAGATCGATGGCCTCATCCAGCTTTTCAAGGCTGTTGGCGAAATAGCGGTTCAACCGCGTATCCGGCGGCAGTTCGGCATATTGCGGATCGGCGATAATGCCGAGGCGGAGAAGGGGGTGCGTCATGTTTGCCGGGATATCTTGGGACTGATCGGGCCGATATGCGTTTCAATTCAAAGAAATTATGTTTTAGAGCGCTTTTCGATCTGATTGAATCAGATCGGCGCTCTAACATTTTATTTTTGAAGCATAATCTTGTCGATCCTCGTTTCACTCCGGTCGGATTATGCTCTAACGAGGCATATCGCTATCACATGACGGACCTATGAAGAGGACAGGGATGAGCCGCATCACCCTTCAGCCAATCCGGCGCAGCGACGGGCCGGATCTGGTGATCGCCAATCGCGAAAGCCGCGCCCATCACCGACCCTATGCCGATCCTTTTCAGGACATGGATGGATTTCACCTCTGGTACGACCAGCTGATCACCACGCCCACTGTCGCACTTCTGGCGCGCAATGCCTCGGAAGAGGGAGCAAAGGGCGGGATTGTCGGGGTCTTTACCTTTAGCCAGATCGCGCTTGGCAATTTCCGCAGCGCCTATCTCGGCTATTACGGCCAAGCCGCCTTTGCGGGCCGGGGATTGATGACGGAGGCGCTGAAGAGCGCGGTCGCCTATGCCTTCGAGGAACTGCGCCTGCATCGGATCGAGGCGAATATTCAGCCTGAAAATCACCGCTCCATCGCGCTTGCCAAACGCTGCGGCTTCGAAAAGGAAGGCTACTCACCGCTCTATCTGAAGATCGCCGGTGAATGGCGCGATCATGAGCGATGGACGAGACTGGCAAAAAACTCTGCCAGTCTCTGATCTTAAAGATTCTTTCGAACCTTTAGAGCATTTCAGTGTTTCACGGAAACACTGAAATGCTCTAACTCTTTGTTTTTACGCATTTCCGGGCGGAAAACCGGTTCCCACTTTTCCTGAAAATGCTCTACAGCGCCGTGCGCCATATATGGCGCACAAAGGTTCGCTGTAATGCTTTACATCTGCTGCATAATTTTATCCTTAAATCGATTCCGATTTAAGGAATTATGCAGTAGTCTTCAGGCAGCCTTCAGGCCTTCGATCGCGCTCTTGGCGCCATTGACGGCAGCGGCTTTGGCTTCGTCGCCCATGGAGACGCCTTCGGCGACCACGAATTCCAGATCGGTGATGCCGAGGAAGGTGAAGAGACCCTTCAGATAGGTTTCGGCATGTTCCAGAGCAGCAGCCGGGCCGGAGGAATAAACGCCGCCGCGCGCCAGCGCCACGATCACGCGCTTGCCGCCGCACAGGCCTTCCGGACCGTTGGCGCCGTATTTGAAGGTCTTGCCGGCCGCGCAGATGCGGTCGATCCACGCCTTGAGCTGGCTCGGAACGGTGAAGTTATAGAGGCCTGCGCCGATAACGATCACGTCGGAAGCCAGGAATTCTTCGAGAACGGCACCGCCCAGAGCGAGGTCAGCCTTGGTGGCTTCGTCGTTGCTGGCGTCGTAATTGCCCATGGCGGCTGCCAGTGTCAGGCCGGACAGGTGCGGGATCGGATTGGCTGCCAGATCACGATAGGTGACCTCGACGCCGGAAGCGCTGCTAAGCTTCGTGACGACGGCGGCGCTGAGATCGCGGCTGACGGAATAGGGACCGAGCACGCTGGAATCGAGATGCAGAAGTTTCATGGCCTTTACCCTTCCTGTGTGGTATAAAAGGAATACCGGGACACTTATGGGAACCGGTGGAACCACGCAAGGAGGCACATTGATGGAACCCGGTTACAACGATGTGACTGAACACCTTGAAAAACACCGGTTTTCCGGGGAATTCAAAGGACGGTGCCACACCGTCAACAGCGTGTTGACGCGCATCGGCGATAAATGGAGCGTATTGACCGTTATGCTGCTGGCCGATGGCCCTTGCCGCTTCAACGAACTGAAGCGCCGCATCGGCGATATTTCCCAGCGCATGCTGACGCTGACCCTGCGCGGGCTGGAGCGCGACGGTCTGGTGAGCCGCACCATCTATCCCACCATTCCGCCCCGGGTGGAGTATGAACTGACCGATCTCGGCCATTCGCTGCGCGAACCGGTGGAGGCGCTCGGCAAATGGGCCTTCGACCACCACGACCGCATCGCCCGCGCCCGTGCGGTCTATGACCAAAACAATCCGGAAACGTAAGCCAGAAACGAAAAAAGCCCGGCGCGTTTCCGCGGCCGGGCTTTCATCCCTGATGAAGCGCGCTTACTTGGTGGCGGCTTCGTACATTTCCAGAACGTAATCCCAGTTGATCAGGCTGTCCACGAAGGCTTCCAGATATTTTGGGCGGGCGTTGCGGTAGTCGATATAGTAGGAATGTTCCCAGACATCGACGCCGAGAATCGGGCTTGCGCCGTGAACCAGCGGGTTTTCGCCGTTCGGGGTCTTGGAGATTTCCAGCTTGCCGTTCTTGACGGCGAGCCATGCCCAGCCGGAACCGAACTGCGTGGTGCCAGCGGCAACGAAATCGGCCTTGAACTTGTCATAGCCGCCGAGATCGGAATCGATGGCAGCCTGCAGCTTGCCCGGCAGCTTGTTGCCGCCGCCGTCCTTCTTCATCCACTTCCAGAAGTGGATGTGGTTGTAATGCTGGCCGGCATTGTTGAACAGGCCGGCATTCTTGCCGTAGGACTGCTTGACGATCTCTTCCAGCGAAAGGCCTTCGAGACCGCTGTCCTTCAGCAGGTTGTTGCCGTTGGTGACATAGGCCTGGTGATGCTTGTCGTGGTGGAATTCCAGCGTTTCAGCCGACATGAACGGCGCAAGCGAGTCGTAGGCGTAAGGAAGTTCGGGAAGTTCGAAAGCCATTTTAGTATCTCCTCTTGGCTCGAAGCGGAA
Organism: Allorhizobium paknamense; assembly: GCF_030815125.1. GTDB lineage: Bacteria > Pseudomonadota > Alphaproteobacteria > Rhizobiales > Rhizobiaceae > Allorhizobium > Allorhizobium paknamense. Next base: position 725,047 of record NZ_JAUSWH010000001.1, on the reverse strand, counting down.
AGGTGAGGTGGCTGGAACATAGGAGGCCAGCGCCAAGGAGGCAACGCCCCGAAGCGCTAATTTTGTTCCATGCGGGAAACTTTTGTTTTGTCAAAATTCACCGCAGCGCCGGTTTGTTCCACGCTCACGTCCACCAGGCTTCCGGCTCCGGCAGATCGTCCACCGCAAAGCCCAGCGCCTTGCGCGCCATGCGGCATTCCGGGTCGCCGGGCATGCAATCGCGGCACACCTGCGGGCGCACGGCATAGACGCCGCAGCCCACATGCTTGCCTAGTTCGCCGGTGAGAGCGGCGCAGCGGCCGTTTTCGAATTTCATGCCGCTTTCATCCGCCGCCACGAATTTTGCCGGTATGGCGGCAAGCTGCGCCTCGCTTTCCAGCGAAAAGCGCGGCCAGTCCGCCTGATAGGCGCAGCAGGCGCCGCAGGTCTGGCAATCGAAAATCTCGGGCGGCGATGTTTCCAGCATGGATCCCGTCAAAGCGTGTCGCGCGGGCTCCGCGCAAAATTCATGTAGAGCTCCAGCGCCTTGCGCGCAACCGGTCCCTCCTGATAGGTGCGCCCATCCAGCTGTGATACCGGCGCCACCTTGGAGAAATTGCCGGTGGTGAAGACCTCATCCGCCTCAAGAAAATCCTCCACCGAAAGCGTCGCCTCCCGCACGTCGAAGCCCGCATCCTTCAAGAGGCCGATGACGCGGGCCCGCGTAATCCCTGCCAGGAAGGTGCGGTTGGCGGCGGGCGTCAGCACCACGCCATCTTTCACCATGAACACGTTGGAGGAGGCGGTTTCCACCACATTGCCGTTCAGGTCGCGCACCAGCGCGTTGTCGAAGCCGCGACCGCGCGCCTCCAGGATCATCCGTCCGGAGTTGGGATAGAGGCTGCCGGTCTTCGCTTCGGTCATGGCGCATTCCGGCGAGGGGCGGCGGAAGGGAGAAACGGTGAGGCTGTGCGGCTTGGCCGTGTGCATCGGCGCCTCGAACAGGCAGAGCGCAAAACGGGTGCTGTCCGGATCGGCCGCCACCACCGAGCCCGGCGCGCCATGTTCGGCCCAGTACATCGGCTTGATGTAGATTGCCGTCTTGCCGTCGAAGCGGGCAATCCCCTCCCAGGCCAGCCGCTCGATCTCCTCCGGCTGCATGGTCGGCGCCATGCCGAGATTGCGGGCCGAGCGGTTGATGCGCTGGCAGTGCAGGTCGAGATCGGGCGCGACGCCGTCGAACCAGCGTGCGCCGTCGAACACGGTGGAGCCCAGCCACATGGCATGCGATACCGGCCCGATCAGCGGCGGATTGCCCGCCAGCCATTCTCCTTCAACCCAGGTCCAGGTGGGGGTGCGGGCGGATGTATCGACGGTCATGGTCTGCTCCCTTCAATTGCATGCACCGCAGAAACACCCCTGCCGGAGGCAAGGTCAAGCGGAAAGTGGCAGCCGGTCACAAATGTTTCATCCAGCCCGGCTGCACATCGCCTCAATTGCGGAAAATCTTGGGGTTTCAACAGCTTGATGAATGGATTGATCAGTTTTGGTGATGGTTTTCCGGTCGCCCCCCGCTGCCGCCGCCACAAATTTGCCAAGCTTGCTTCGGCAGATTTCATCAGTCCCAAATCCTCCTTTTCAAAGGGTGATCTCATGCCGCGTTTTCACCCTTGCCGCGCCCTGCCATCGCTGTTGTTCGCCATTCTTCTGGGGGCTTCCGGCTCTGCCGTGGCGGCGGCGGAGGGGCGCAAGGCCGATGAGGGCAATCACGTCGTCTGGTCCTACGATATTCACGGCGACCAGACCTTTGACCTCACCGAAACCCTGGACGTGCAGCCGGTGCCGGCAGGCGGGCTTGCCGGCAAAAGCCAGTATGAGTTCAGCTTTCAGCCGGAAAACCAGAAGCTGGAGGTGGCAGAGGCCTGGGTCGTCACCGCAGGCGGCCAGAAGCTGACGGTGCCTGCCTCCGATATCTTCATCCGCCCCTCGCAGCAGGCCCGCGATATGCCCGGCTTCACCTCCGAGCAGACGATGAGCGTGATTTTCCCGCAGGTTTCCCCGGGGGCGAAGGTGCATCTGGTCTGGCACTTCCAGCAGGCCAAGCCGGGGCTTTTCGGCATCAATATGGTGCTGGGTGCCCTGACGCTCGGCGCACTGCATGCCATGGACGTGCATATTACGGTGCCGCAGTCGGTGCCTCTGCGCTATTATGCCGATCCCGGTGTAAAGGTCGAGGACACGCAATCCGGCGATCTTCGCCATATCGACGCCGCCTTCCGGGATATTCCGGCGCTGCGCGTGCCCTATGGCAGCATCAACACGCTCGAATATCGCCCGAAATTCATGGCGACGACGCTCACGAGCCTCACGGAGTACGGCGCTCGTATCGTCGGCCTTCGCCCGCCGCCGCCCTCGAAGGAAACCACGGCGGCGCTGGAGGGATTGGTCACCCGCATCGCCGGGGGCAAGAAAGGGCTGGAGGCGGCGGCCGCCATTCACGGCTGGATTCAGCAGAACATTGCCTACAAGGCCATTTTCCTCAATGCGAATGACGGCTGGGTCGAGCATTCCGTCGACAAGATCCTTGCCAACGGCTTTGGCGATTGCAAGGATCAGGCCGCCCTCATGCAGGCCTTGCTGGCGGTCAAGGGCATCCGCTCCGAACCGGTCGTGGTCAATTGGGGCGACAAATACACGCCCTATCCGCTGCCGCTGCCAATCCAGTTCAATCATGTCATTCTCTACCTGCCGGATTACGATGTCTTCGATAATCCCGATGATCAGCAGGCGGCCTTCGGCGCGCTGAACGAAAGCATTCTCGGCAAGCAGGGCGTGGTGCTGAGTTCACCCAGCCGCGTCATCACCCTGCCGCAGGCGAAACCGGATGATTTCACCATCCAGGACAAGGCCCGGCTGAATATCGATGCCAACGGCAACCTCGCGGGGGCCGCCGTTCTCACCATCTCGCAGCCCATGGCGCCAAGTTATCGCGGCATTTTCATCAAGGGCGAGCCGCAGACCTATCTGGAAAACATCCTGACCGCCAATGGTCAGCTTGGGGAGGGCAGGTTCATCCGCGAGGAGCCGAAGGACTGGCACGATCCCCTGACGCTGACCGCCAGCTGGGTCACCCATGATTATGTCGATCTCACCGAACCGGACATCTTCCTGCCGCTCACCGGCGGGTTCGATCCGAATTATCTGACGCGGTTCGCCTTTCTGGTGCGCCCGGATGTGACGACCGCGCCGATCATGGTGAATGCCGTTCATCTCTCCTGGCATTTCGATATTCCGCTGCCGCCCGGCACATCCGTCAAGCGCCTGCCGCAGCCGGTGCATGTTGCAACACCGGCGGGCCATTTCGATATGGAGGTGAAGGAGGATCAGGGCCTGATCACCGTGACGCGGGATTTCGTCTCGAACCGCGTCTTCTATGGTCCTCGAGATTATCCTGAGATCCAGCCGGTGCTGACGGCAGCGGTCAAAGCCGGCCGCGCCTTCGCCGTGCTGCAGCACGCTGCCGCAAAGAACTTTGTCGAGAGCACGGCCTCGAACGCTCTGGCGACTGGCAAGTAGAGCGAGATCCCGGAATTTCCCCGGCTTGCATCGCCCTAAATCCCTTCGCCTGCTTGTTTAGCCGTGGAAAACATTCCCCCTGCGTCACTTTAGGGTTGTTGTTCCCTACAACAATCCCCATGATTGTCCTGCGATTCGTCAAAGAGCGAATGATCGGTCAGAGGGGACAACATGTTTTTTACGTCGAGACGGGAAATCATGGTGTGTGGCGTGATGCGCTCCGGCACCAACCTCGCCAAGCATATCATTACCGGCCACAGCCGCTGCACGGTGGTTTTCAACAAATACTGGTGGAAGCACGCGCCGTTTCCCTTCCTGCAACGGCCCGGAGAGCGGTATGATCACAAGCGCTTTGCCGTGATCATCAAGGACCCGATCCACTGGACGCGGTCCATCTACAATTATTATGCCTCCAAATCCGCCTATGGCGTCGATGGCAAGGACTATTCGGATTTCATCCGCAGCCCCTTCGTGCTGAAGGATGATTCCAAATACAGCATTTCCCCGGCTTATCGCTTCGAAAACCCGTTAAGCTACTATAATCAGTTCTATCTCTCCTACCTTTCGGTAGAAGCGCGGCTGAACATCAAGCTGTTGCGCTACGAGGACATGGCGCAAAATCCCGAGGCTTTCCTGGAGCAGATGGTTCTGCCCAAGGAGCGGCTGCCGGGCGCGGTCACGGTGCCGGAACAGCCGGTACGCCCCTCCAGCGACCGCCGCAAGACAAAGTTCGATGAAGGCCAGCCCAGCGCTTATCCCGAGGTGAGCAAGGCCGATTTCGATTTCATCTCCGCCGAAACCGACACGGATCTGCTGATGCGATTCCATTATCTGGAACACCGCCCGGCACCCGCCCGCCGCCTGGAAGTGGTGCGCAACGCCGCCAGGGTATAAACCAAGGCATCCTCGAGCCTTGGTAGCATTGCAAGGTCAATGAGGGGCATGAGCGTCTTTGCGCAGTAGAGCACTTCAGCGATCTCCGCCAACGGGCACATACAACCAAAAATGGCCGAATGCACTTTAAAATTTATGTTCGGCAAGTGTGCAATCAAGGATAAATTCCCCGCATTGTTTAATCGGGGGATTTACAATGACGAAACGATCACCCTGGTCCATCGGGGCCAGCTTTTCCATGGCTGCGCTCCTGGCATCCCAGGCTGTTGCCGATGACGTCCGGCTTCCATCTCTGGACAACAGCTTTGCCAATCCGCCTGTTCTCGGGCAATCGAAGCAGCCGGTAAAGGGCACGCTGCTGCAGCCTTTCAATACGCCTTTTTCGGCAAAGCTTTTATCGCAGCCCGGTGCTTCAGCAAATCCGGTCATCAGGCCGCATGCCGGTCGCGAGCAAGTGCTGGACCTGAAGGTTACCTACACCGACGGCTGGATTCGCAATCCGTCGGCGGAAGGCACGCCTGAGAAGGCGTTCGACAGGGTCAGGCTGCGCAGCTACCAGGGCACCTCCGTCGATCCGCAATATCCCTTTATTGCGCCGACCATCGAGGTCATGCCCGGCGATACGGTGCGTGTGCGGCTGGACAACCAGCTTCCGCAGGACACAAGCTGCACCGACGCCGATACCAGGCCGGATGTTCCGCACTGCTTCAACGGTACGAACCTGCATAGCCATGGCTTGTGGGTAAGCCCGACCGGCAATAGCGACAATGTGCTGCTCTCGATCAATCCCGGTGTCAAATTCGAGTATGAATACAATATTCCCGCCGACCATCCGGCGGGCACCTTCTGGTACCATCCGCATCGCCACGGTTCCACCGCCATCCAGGTGGGCAGCGGCATGGCGGGGGCACTGATCGTGCGAGGCGACAGGCCGCCCACCGCCGAGGCGAATGGCGATCTGGATACGCTGCTGAAACCCTTCCAGGAGCGGCTTCTGGTGTTTGAGCAGATTCCCTATGCCTGCCTTGATAAGGATGGCAAACTCAAATATAAGTACAAGGAAGATAAAGATAAAAAGGCCTATGTCATCGACTGGAGCTGCGCCCCGAATGAAGTGGGAGAGGTGATCTCCTATGAGCAGTTCGGGCCGAGTAGCTGGACCGACTCCGGCCGCTTCACCACGGTGAACGGACGGGTGCGCCCCGTTTTCACCGATGGTGTCGCTGGCCAGACCGAGCGCTGGCGGCTGGTGCACGCCGGTGTGCGTGACACGATCAAGATCCAGTTCCGCAAAGCCGTGGGGCCAGATCTCCTCGCTCAGGAAAAGACACTGACCGCCGCCAATGAAGAGCGCTTCATCGCCCAGTTCTGCCTTGGAGACCCGGTGCCCTATGTCGTTGCCGCTTCGGATGGTCTGACGATGGCCGAGGGGCAGCCGCGCACGGATATCACCCTTCAGCCCGGTTACCGCAACGATCTCCTGGTGAATTTTCAGGAGGAAGGCCTCTATTGTGTGATCAATCCGCCGGAAAAGGCAGCCGACAGTGTCACCCGCAGCGATACCGAGAGGTCGGTTCTGGGCTTTGTCCGCATCGGCAAACAGAGCGTTGCGGTTCCCGCCGTGCCTTCCGTCGTCAACGGCAAGCCGGTTGAGGCCATCCGGGAGCAATTGCTGGCCAGCGCTGAGCGGGCACCCGGCTACACGCCGGATATCAGGCAACAGGTGCAGCGGGATCTGAAAGATGGCTTCAAGCTCAGCCGCTTCGTGCCGCATCCCACCATTACCGATGCAGAAGTAGAGGGGCAGCCCAAGCAGAATCTGGTCTTCTTCATTGGCCAGGGGCTTAATAAAGGCGGACCGGCGACCTTCAATGTCGGCAAGAGCTTCAATGTGGTGCAAACACCGCTTGGAACCTATGCCCCGCAAGGTGCGCGGCCCTATCAGCCGGATGTGGTGGACCGAAAGCTGGTTCTGGGGACAGCGCAGGAGTGGGAATTGCGATCTTACCTCGCCAGCCATCCCTTCCATATCCACGTCAACCCGTTCCAGATCGTCAAGATTCTCGATCCGCTGGGGAATGATGTCAGCGCGCCGGACGCCAAGGAGGCGGATGAAAGCGTTTCCCAATATGCCGGGCTGAAAGGTGTCTGGAAGGACACGCTCTGGGTCAAAAGCAATGTCAATTCACCGCTGACAGCCATCGATGCTGCCTATATCAACGGCACGCTCGGCAAGGAGTCGATTGTGCCGGAAGCCACTCCGCAGAGTATCTACCGCATCTTTATCCGCACCCGCTACGAGCGTTATATCGGCGAATTCGTGCTGCATTGCCACATCCTCGATCATGAAGACCAGGGCATGATGGAGAATGTCTCGATCGGCGTGCCTGACGGCAGCGGCGGCCTTGCCACGGCCCATCACCACGGTGGTTAAAAAAGAGGTTCAGCGATACCTCTGGCCCTGAAGCATGATCCGGCCCCCCTGTTTTGCAGGCGGGCCGGATCGTTTTCCTTACATCTTGCCCGCCACCTTTATGGCGAAGGCGTATTCGAAGGCCACTTCCTCAAGTCGCTGGAAACGGCCGGATTTGCCGCCATGGCCTGCCGCCATGTTGGTCTTCAGCAGATAAGGCCCGGCTTCCGGGGCTTTTTCCCTCAGCTTCGCCACCCATTTCGTCGGCTCCCAATAGGTCACGCGCGGATCGGTGAGGCCGGAAAGCACCAGCATGGGCGGGTAGGGCTTTGCCGCCACATTGTCATAGGGGCTGTAGGCGGCAATCCAGCGATATTCCTCTTCCGACTCGATGGGATTGCCCCATTCCGGCCATTCCGGCGGGGTCAGCGGCAGGGTGTCGTCCAGCATGGTGTTCAGCACATCCACGAAGGGCACGGCGGCGATGATGCCGCCGAATTTTTCCGGCGCCATATTGGCCACCGCCCCCATCAGCATGCCACCGGCCGAGCCGCCCTCGGCGATGATGTTTTCGTAAGACGTGAAGCGCTCCCGAACCAGATGATCGGCGGCGGCAATGAAGTCCTTGAAGGTATTCACCTTCTTCTCCATCTTGCCGTCTTCATACCATTGGAAGCCCTTGTCCTTGCCGCCGCGGATATGGGCGATGGCATAGACGAAGCCGCGATCCACCAGCGAGAGGCAGGAAGTGTTGAAGCCCGCCGGAATGGTGATGCCGTAGGCGCCATAGCCATAGAGCAGGCAGGGGGCGGAGCCGTCCAGCGCCACATCCCTGCGGTAAAGCAGGGTCACCGGCACATCCTCGCCATCATGCGCCTTGGCAAAGACCCGCCGTGTCACATAATCCTCCGGATCATGGCCGGAAGGCACTTCCTGGGTCTTGAGCAGCACCCGTTCGCGGGTCGCCATGTTGTAGTCGAACAACTGGCTCGGCGTCGTCATCGAGGAATAGGAAAAGCGGATGACATCCGTGTCGTATTCCGCCGCGCCTTGCAGCCCCAGCGAATAAGCCTCTTCCTTGAAGGCAATCGCGTGTTCCTCGCCGCTTTTCCGGTCGCGGATCATGATGACCGGCAGGCCCTCGCGCCGCTCCAGCCAGACGAGGTGGCGGGCAAAGGCCATGTGCGAGAGAATGAGCCGGCCCGGCTCATGCGGCACCACTTCTATCCAGTTTTCCTTGCCCGGTGCCGAGACTGGCGCTTCCATGATCTTGAAATCCTTGGCGCCGCCGTCATTGGTCAGGATGTAGAAAACATCGCCGCCCTCGGTCATGGAATATTCCACGCCTTCCTCGCGCTCGGCCACCAGCATCGGTTCGGCCAGAAGATCCTTCGTGGAAATCAGCCGGTATTCCGAGGTCTCATGGTCGTGGATGTCGATATAGATGACATCATCCAGCAGGGAGCCGCCGACCCCCATGAAGAAACCCGGATCCTTTTCCTCATAGACCAGCCGGTCAGCGGATTGTGGCTCACCGATGATGTGGTGGAAAACCTTGGACGGGCGGTGGTTCTCGTCCTGTAGCGTGTAGAAAAAGCTCTTGCCATCCGGTGCCCAGACACCGCCGCCTACGGTGTTTTCCAGCACATCCGGCAGGTCCTGCTTGCTGGCGAGATCGCGGATGCGCAGCGTGAAATATTCCGACCCCTTGTCGTCATAGCCCCAGATGCCGAGGCTGTGGTCGCCGGAACTGTCGATGCCGGACAGGCGGAAATAATCCTTGCCCGCGGCTTCCCTGTCGCCATCCAGCAGCACGTCGCGCAGGCTTTCGTCCGCGACATCGCCATCGCGCGGAATGCGGAAATAGCGCGGTTGTTCGCCGCCCGTCACATAGGCCGAGCCATAGGCAAAGGGGCCGTCCTTCACGGGAATGGAGCTGTCATCCTCCTTGATGCGGCCTTTCATTTCGGCAAACAGCGTCTTCTGCAGCGCCGCCGTATCGCCCATCGCCGCTTCCATATAGGCGTTTTCCGCCTCCAGCACCTTGCGGATCTCGGGGTCGAGGATCGAGGTATCCTTGAACATCTGCTGCCAGTTCTCGGCGCGCAGCCAGGCATAATCATCGCTGCGGGTGATGCCATGGCGGGTATCGCTCACCGGCTTGCGGGCAATGGCGGGCGGGGTGGGCAGGCCGGTAAACAGAGGCTTGTGTGACAAGGCATATCTCACTGGTTGGGCATGGAATTACGTTCAGAGATAGTCCCCACCGAGGGGGCATTCAAGCCAAAATGGCCGTCATCACAAAAGCGGGAGCGAAAACCGTACTGGCTGGATTGTGCCGGAATGAGGCAATATGGTTTCGCGAATCGAAGTGTTGAGGGAAAATTTTAAATGCGTATCCTGATGTCTGCGGGTTGTTTCGGGCTTATTTTTGCGTCTTCGGCTTTCGCGCTCGACCCCGCGACCACAAGGCAGTTGAAGGCGCTCACGCCGTCTGAACGTCTGGAGCAGCGCTGCGATATGGAGGCCATGAGCCGCATCGGCAAGGAAAAACGCGGCCTCTCGCCGGATAAGGTGATCGCCTACACCTTTGGCAAAACACTGGCCGATGGCAGCCACCTGCGCGCGCCGGGCGCCGTGGTGCGTTCCAAGGGCGCATGGTACCGGCTGAAATATGATTGCGTCGCCACAAACGGCAATCTCGATATCAAAAGCTTCAGCTACCAGGTCGGCGCCGAGGTGCCAAAGGCCAGTTGGGGCAAGTATTATCTTTATGATTGATGGGCTGCCCTCTGCTGGTTGAGGATCAGCAGGCGTCAATCCTTGCGGATCGCTCAATCCGGCAGTTTTGGCTTCGGTGCGGTCTCGGGCATCAATTCCTGCAGGATCGCCATGCCGATCAGCGAAAGCGGCACGGCCAGCATGGCCCCTGCCGCACCCCAGACCCAGGTCCAGAACAGGATGGCGAAAAACACGGCAAAGGCGTTGATTTCCAGCCGCCTGCCCATCACCGCAGGCGTCACCAGATTTTCCACCAGCGTATGCACCACGAAAAACGCCGCCGCCGGCAGGAGGCTGAAAATGAAGCCGTCATGGGTCAGCATGCCGGCAATGGCCAGCGCAATGGTCATGGTGGTCACGCCCAGAAAGGGCACGAAGCTGGAAAGAAAGGCAAAGAAGGCCCACAGCACCGGCAATTGCAGCCCGCCTGCCCAGGCAATCACCAGCATGGACAACCCGACGCCCGCATAGATCACCGAGGCGGTGGCGAAATAGAAGCCGAGCGCCGTTTCGATGGCGTGAATGGTGCGGATGGCGGCCAGCCGCCGCGCCCGGTCGCGGAACGCAATAATCAGCGTCTTGCGGATCGACTGGCGGCCCGCGAGAAACAGCACCAAAGCGGCAAAGAAAATCAGCGTCTGGATAATGGCAGGCGTCACCTTCATCGCTACCGTGGAGAGAATGGTGCCGCCATTGTCGATAATCTTATCCATGCTGACATTGCCTGCCCCGCCGGGAGAAACATGCAGCCAGCGCACCCTTTGTAGAAGCGGCATGACATGATCCACTACCCGCTCGGCAATCACCGGCAGGTCGCGGGTCAATTGCGCCAGCGGATCGGCCAGCGTGTTGGCAATGGCTATCACCAGAATGGCAAAGGCGGAGGAGAGCAGCAGGGCGCTTACCATGGGCGGAATGCCGATAGCATTCAAGCGGTCGGCGGCAAGCCCCAGGATCAGCCCCACGACGACAGCCAGTGTCACCGGCATGAGAATGGTGGCCGCATAATGCAGCGCGGCGATGAACAGGATGGCGAAAATGCCGATCACCGACCAGGCCTGCGCCAGCTCCAGCGCCGTCTTGCGCCGCCTGATGGTCCGGCTGCGCTCATTGCGCAGAATGCGGCGCGCCACCGTGTCGTCCATGCTCGTATCCCGTCCCTCTCGTGTCCCTGCGGCCTCGTGTCCCTCTGGCGTGCCATTGATTGCGTTTTACAGGGAATTCTTCCGCATAACGCTAAAATACAGTCGGGGTTCCACGGGCAGAGGCAGGCGCTGCGGAGATGACCTCCGCTTCATTTCGGCTCGATCCTGTTTCCTCTGTTTTGCTTCATGACAACTGTGCAAATTTCTTACAGTTTCTTTTCAATCTACGGGTGTTTTTCTGCCCAACCAGGAATTTCACCCGAAATTGAGAGGGTAATATTTTGCGCCGCATCAATTTCGGCCTTTCCTTGGCCGAAATTTCTAATAATTTATGAACGGGGATTTGTCTCACTGGCACGCCGTTAAACAGAATGAACGGGCCGGGCTGAATTTCGGGGCAAGGCCAAAGAACACTACAGCGCCGTGCGTTTTATCAAACGCACAAAGGACGCTGTGAGAATTTAAATCTGCTGCATACTTTCACCTTAAATCGATTGCGATTTAAGGAATTATGTAGTGACGACGCGCTGTTCCGGTGCCGGAGGGTCCCTGTTCAGTACTCAACCAACCAAGAGTTTAAGCCGGGATGACCCATCACATCAGCCGACGTCACTTTCTCGCCGGTACCGCGTTGCTTCTGGCGCCCCGGCTTGCCCTTTCTCAGGAAGGGCGCTTCGATATCGTTCTCTATGGCATGACCAGCGGCGCGGTGACCGCCGCCATCCAGGCGCGGATCATGGGGCTTTCCCCGGTCATCGTCGGCGGCTGGCGCGACAAGCATATCGGCGGCATGATGTCGGGCGGTCTTGGCGGTACGGATATCGACACCGGGCAGGCCTATGGCGGGCTCACGCGCCATATCATCAGCCTTATCAATGCTGCCGGCAAGCGCCCGGATGACCAGTTTCATTTCGAGCCGCGCTTCGCCGAAGCCGTTTTTCTCGATCTTGTCAAAACCTATGAGATCCCCGTGGTCCACAGCGCCGGTATCCGCCGGGTGGGCAAGTTCGGCTCACGGCTGGAATCGCTGGAGACGGTGGATGGCCAGGTCTTTCGGGGCCGGGTCTTCATTGATGCCAGCTATGAGGGCGACCTGATTGCGGCGGCGGGCGTCAGCACGGTGGTGGGCCGTGAGGCGCGCGATGGCGAGAATGTGCTGAACGGTTTCCGTGGCTTCGATCATGCAGCCCTTGGCACCAACCACAATTTCTACAATTGGCGGCGGCTGGAAAAGGTGCTCGGCCCTGTTTCCGTCGATCCCTATGTGGTGGCTGGCATGCCGGGCAGCGGCCTTTTGCCCGGTATCCGCTCCTATCCGCTGCCGGAGGAGGGGGCCGCCGACCGCGCCGTGCAGGCCTATAATTTCCGCATGACCATGACGCGGGATCAATCCCGCCGGGTCGATCTGCCCGCCACCGCGCCTCAGGGCTTCCAGCCGGCCCGCTACGAATTGCTCTATCGCTGGATCGACGTGCTGAAGGATCGCGGCCTGCTGGACAATCCCGCCGAAGCCGTGAAGCTCTTTCTGCTGCACAATGACCTCGGCAATGGTGTTTTCGACATCAACAATTTCGGTCCCGTCTCCACCGATCTCATCGGCGCCTCCTGGGCCTATCCGCAGGCCGATTACACCTCGCGCGAGCGGGTGTGGAAGGCGCATGAGGCTTGGATTCGCGGCTATTTCTATGCGCTCCAGCATCATCCCGATCCGCGCATGCCCGCAAGCCTGCGCTACGCCATGCGGCAATACGGGCTGGACGAAGCCCATTACAACGACCCGCATGACAATGACGAGCGCCACTGGCCCTACCAGCTCTATGTGCGGGAAGCCCGCCGCATGGTCTCCGATTACCAGATGACGGGCCGCGAAGTGGCCGCCGATGACGATATGGATCCCATCGATGCCCGCACCATCGGCACCGGCTCCTATAATCGGGACAGCCACCACACCCAGCGCATCCTGCGCACCAATTCCAACATTCTCGGCATGTCCTCGGTCTCGGTGTGGAACGAGGGCAATTTCGAAGCGCCGTCGGGCGGGGCGGACAAGATGTTCCCCATTCCCTATGGCGCCATCCTGCCACGCCGGGCGGAATGCACCAATCTGCTGTCGATCTTCGCCATCAGCGCCACGCATGAAGCCTTCGGCGCCACGCGCATGGAAATGTCGCTGATGCAGATCGGCCAGTCGGCGGGCGCGGCAGCCGGGCTTGCCGTCAAAAGCCAGTCCGACATGCAGGATATTCCGCATGACGAACTGGTCTCGGCGCTGTTCGTGCCCGAAGGTGCGCCGCAACCGGTGCTGCCCACCAAGGCCCGACCGCAAAATCTGGCGCTGAATGACAAGGGCAACCGCGTCGGCGCCAGTCCGTGATATCCAGACAGGCTTTAGAGCATTGTCCTGAGAAAAGTGGAAACCGGTTTTCCGTCCGGAAATGCGTAAAAACAAACAGCTAGCGACGCCGCAAAAGATGGTCTTGACGCCGCCGCATTTTCGGCGTTGAGGCTTCCTTTCCGATAATGGATGTTGCCTTATGCGCCTTCTTCGCTTTTGTCTCCTGCCTGTTCTTGTGCTGCCATTTATGGGGGCCGCAAAGGCTGACGGGTTCGAGCTTTTCCAGGAAAAGTGGAAACCGGTTTTCCGTCCGGAAATGCGTGAAGACAAAGAGCATTTCCAGGAAAAGTGGAAACCGGTTTTCCGTCCGGAAATGCTTGAAAACAAAGAGGGAGAGAGCTTTCCTGTTTCCATGAAACAGGAAAGCCCTCTCCTGGAGCCAGACCTTCATGTCAGCCATGGCGGCAAGGCTTCTCCCAGGGTGGCCATCACGCTGGATGCCTGCATGGGCCGCACCGACCAGCGCATTCTCGAAACGCTGCTGTCGGAAAACATCAAGGCAACAATCTTCGTCACGGCCCGCTGGATCAGAACCAATCCCGATACCGTCGCCATCCTGAAAAGCCGGCCGGACCTGTTCGAGGTGGAAAATCACGGCCAGAACCACATTCCCGCCGTGGACCGTCCCGTCTCCGTCTACGGTATCGCCGCCGCCGGTTCGCCGGAGGCGGTGGCTGAGGAGGTGAATGGCGGCGCTCGGGCCATGCTGGCGGCAGGCTTTCCCGCCCCGCGCTGGTTTCGCGGTGCAACCGCCAAGTATTCGCCCTCATCCATGACCCAGATCCGTGCGCTGGGCTATGAGATCGGCGGCTATTCCGTCAATGGGGATTCCGGCTCGCTGCTGGGTGCTGCGCAGGCCGAGAAACAATTCGAAAAAGCCCGCGACGGCGATGTGGTGATCGCCCATATCAACCAGCCCACCCACGCCGCAGGCGAAGGCGTTGCCGCCGGGCTGAAGGCGCTGAAGGCCCGCGGCGTTACCTTCGTGCTGCTGAAGGATGCAGCCAGCCCCAAGGCACTGTCGGCGGTCCCGGCAAACTAATGGCTAGAAGGAACCAGTTCAAAGGGATCTGCCATGATCTTCTCGAAAGCTTCGTCAGCCGCTACAACGATCACAATGGTTACTGGTCCCTCGGCCACTATGTGGCACTTCTCGAACGCCTCGGCAAAAGCCAGATCCAGATCCATCTGACCGGTGAGGCCGCAACGTCTGAGATCCCCCTGATCGCGGTTTCAGAGGAATATTATCGACGTGCGGTCTTCAGCATGATGGAAGCGCATTCGATGCCAAAGCTTTGGCTGCGGACTGCCACCATTACCGTTCTTGTTCCGGCACCGGCCAAAGCCAGATGCGATATTGAAATCGTTTCCGATCTCGGCAAGACCTATCGGAGCGAGCGCACCCTGACGGCCCGCCCGCATGATCCAGGCACGGAAGTAAGAAGAAGAGACAGCTTCGGCCCTTCCAACCAAAAGCAGCACTTGAGCCTTAAGATCGATCAGTACTAGAACATTTCTCGGCTCGTTTCACGCCGCCTTCAGCGTCAGGCCGATCCCCCAGGGGTCGTTCAGCCGGTGGCCTTCGGCGGTCTTTTCCACGGCAATCTCCAGGCCGTCCAGCGCGGTGAGCGCCTTGGTCAGTGTGGCCTCGTCGTTGAAGCGAAGCGAATAATCGGAAAGGCCGGTCATGGCGGCCTGACGAGGGCCAGCCCCACGGCTGTTCCAGATATTGGCGGCGACGTGGTGGTGATAATCGCCGGTGGCATAGAAACTCGCGCCGGGATAGCTCGCCATCTTCTTCAGCCCCAGCACGCCCTCATAAAAGCGGTCGGCCTCCGGCACATTGCCCACCTGCAGGTGGATATGGCCGATGCTCGAACCTTCCGGCATGCCGCCCCAGCGGGTTTTTGCCGCACTGTCATAGAGCGCCTGAAGATTGAGCGGCAGGGTCTGCATTTCCACCGTGCCATCCGGAAAATAATGCCATTCGGAAGGGTCGCGGTCGCGGTAGATTTCGATGCCATTGCCTTCTGGATCGGAAAGATAGATCGCCTCGCTGACGAGATGGTCGGAAGCCCCATCCAACTGCACCCCGGCATGGGCCGCATGCGCCAGCCAGTCGGCAAGGGCGGCGCGATCCGGCATGAGAAACGCCGTGTGAAACAGCCCGGCTGCCTGCCGTGGCGCGCGCGTCACGTCGCCGCGCGTCGTCAATTTCAGCAACGGCACGCCAGCCGCCCCCAGCACTGCGCCGCTTGCCGCCTTTTCCAGCACGGAAAGCCCCATTATCGCGGTGTAAAAGCCTGCAACGAGATCGAGATCGCGCACCACAAGATGCGCCTCGCCTACATGCGAGGGGCGGGTCAGGGCAAAACTCGGCTGGCGTGACATGGCGGGGCTCCTTCAGCAGATGACCCTCATATAACCTTCCATCACTGTTCAATAAAGAGTGCAGTACAATGATGAACTGTTCGATGATTACGAACAAGCGCGTCTTGCACCCCCTTGATCAGGATCAAGGCATATACGCAGCCTTGGCGGGAAGATGGCGGCATGGAAACACAAGCGAGGAGGTTGCCATGTTCCGCAAGATCATCGTGCCCGTGGATATCGGTCAGATGGAGAAGGGCCGCAAAAGCCTGACCCAGGCGCTGAGCCTGCTGGATGCGGGCGGGGAAGTGGTGCTGCTGACGGTGGTGGAAAAAATCCCGGCCTATCTCACCATCGAAATTCCCTATGAACTCAATGAGGAAGCCATTGCCCAGGCCCGCAAGGCGCTGGCGGGCCTGGCCGAACAGGCAACGGTGCCGGTGAAACAGGAATTGCGGCTGGGCGCGCCCGCCCATGAAATCCTGGAAAGCGCCCGCGATCATCAGGCCGATCTCATCATTATCGCCTCGCATGTGCCGGATTTTTCCAACTACCTCATCGGCGCCACCGCCGACCGCGTCGTCCGCCACGCCCAATGCTCGGTTCTGGTTTCAAGATAGGCTGTGAGAAGCTCAGGAAAAACACCATGGACACCACCGGCTACAAGCAAGCTCTTCTGACCCGCAAGGCCGAACTGGACCGAAGGCTCGGCCGTATCGCCGCCGATCTCACCACCGCCCGCAGCCCCGATAGCGAGGAACGTGCGGTTGAAGCGGAAAATGACGAGGTTCTGGAAGGTCTCGGCCAGGCCGGCGAGGCGGAGTTGAAAGCCATCGATGCCGCCCTGGAGCGCATCGCCCACGGCACTTACGGCTTCTGCACCGCCTGCGAGGAGCCTATCTCGCCCGAACGCCTCACGCTTCTCCCCGCCACGCCTTTCTGCCAGCTCTGCGCGCCGGGTGGGATGAAGGAGAGGTGAGGTGAGGTGAGGTGAGGGCAAGCGAGCATCCTATGCTGACATTGTCATTGTTTAAGGCTCGCTAGCAAATCCCACAAAGAGAGCAGCCAAACCCCAAGTCCGTGCACGGCACCAATGGGGGCAAAAAAACTGCCAAGAAGCAAAGCGCCCCATAGCTGTTGGGTAAAGCAGATATACAGGTGATTCAACCAGCCAGCGAAAGCAAGAATAAATAAAATAACGCCTGATATTTTATGCATTCCTGGCTCGATTTTGTCGGTGTCGGGATCTTGCGGAACCGAAAAGCGCTCTAACGCACCCGCCTGAACCATTCCTGTGTTTGAATCCGTCTTAATTCATCGATATCGATATCAACGGTGAAAATCTCATCCTTCGTGCTTGCCATGCCGATCACTTTTCCCAATGCATTAACGGCGAAAGAGTGCCCATCGTCCTTCGGCTGCGGATAATTGGCGACGGCAATGGCCGTTGCGGACTGAAATGCCAAGGCACGTACCCCTGCGACACGCACGTCACCCACACTCGGGTCTTCGATCAAGGGACTGCTATTTGGTACAAGGATAATGTCAGCGCCGCCTTTCACGAGATCGGAGCCTGCGTCTGGAAACTCCCTGTCCATGCAAATCATGATGCCAATTGCGATATCGCCCGCACTGGTCGCCAGTTTAACGACATGCGAACTGTCACCCGGCGCACAGGCTTCTTCGGGTATGTCGAAGAAGCAGATATGCCGCTTTCTCTGGTGGAGAATGATATCTCCCCCCTGATTGATCAGAACCGCCGAGTTAAAGGGTTTGGGGCACCCTTGTTCCAGAAAAGTGGCGACAACTGCCAGCCCATGATCACGCGCGGCCTTTCGAAATCTGTCGAGATAGGCTCCGTCCATGGAGACGGCTTCTTCGGTCCATGCCTGCCGAGATGCTTTCGATTCGGGCGCGAACCGACTGTAGCCGTTTGAAAACATTTCAGGGAATACGACAATTTCCGCAGCTTTCGCCGCTGCGGCGGCACAAACACGATCAGGATCGCAGGTGTGCATGACCTGCGCCAATGCAATGCGGAGAAAGGATGTGCTCACTGAAATTCCTTTCGGCCCGGGAAAAGGATGAAGTTAGAGCATGTCGCGCAAAAGTGTGCAGCGGTTTTGCGATAACGGCATGCGTAAAACAAAAACGTAAAGCACGTTGCATAAGGCTGATAAGCCGCAACGTGCTTTAGAGCATTGTGCTGAGAAAAGTGGGAACCAGTTTTCCGTTTGGAAAGGCGTAAAATTAAGAGGGAGAGCGCTTTTCGATCTGAGTGAAACAGATTCACGCAATTTGCCGAGGTCTCTGTTGCACTCCCTTTACCCCGTTGCGGTAAACTCCTCGTCAATCTGAGAAAAATCCCGAGGGCGTTCGGGGTTTTTCCTGTTACTCTTGCTGCAGTCGCGAAATGGCCGGATTGCGCTGGCATGTGACAGAGACAGAGCAAACAAACCGGAAGGCAGGGCCGGTATCGGGGAAAGGCAGGGCTGGAATGAGCGAAGAATTCCGTTTCGGGCGCATTTATGACGTGCACGAACTTGTGGCCGATGGCATCGTCCACGGCGTCGGCGTGGTTTTCGCGCTGATCGGGGTAACAGCGCTGATCTTCTATGCCACCGTCTTTACCAGCTATGGCGAGATTGCCGCCGCCTGGATTTACGGTCTGGGGCTGGTGCTGGCGCTCGGCTGTTCCTTTACCTACAATATGTGGCCGCGCTCGCGCACCAAGGCCTATCTGCGCCGCCTCGATCACTCCGCGATTTTCGTGCTGATCGCAGCCACCTACACGCCCTTTCTGGAGCGCGGAGCCGATGACTGGGGCCTTCTGGCGCTTCTCATCGCCATCTGGCTGATCGCCGCCGCCGGAATTACGCTGAAATGGCGCTTTCCGGGCCGCTATGACCGGCTGTGCATCCTGCTTTACCTCGCCATGGGCTGGAGCGGCGTCATCGCCGCCGGGCCGATTGCCGAGCGCCTGCCCTCCATTTCCATGATCCTCATCGTGGTCGGCGGCGTGCTTTATTCGGCGGGCGTCATCTTCCATGTGTGGGAAAAGCTGCGCTTCCAGAACGCCATCTGGCACGGTTTCGTGGTGGCCGCCGCCGCCGTGCATTATTCTGCGGTTCTCACCGCTTTGGGTTCGTGATCGGCTAAAATCGCTTTGCCTTTTACGTCCAGAGGCTTACACCGGAAGAGCAACGCCTTTCCGGAAAGCCCCATGACCTCTTCCCTCATCATTCGTGACGCCAGCGAGGCCGATCTTCCCGCCATTCGCGATATCTATAATCACGCCGTCGAGCACACCACCGCCATCTGGAACGAGGTGCTGATCGATGTCGAAAACCGCCGCGTCTGGCTGGAACTGCGCCGCGCCAAGGGCTTTCCGGTGCTGGTAGCAGAGCGTGATGGCGTGGTGGCGGGCTATGCCTCCTATGGCGAATGGCGCGCCTTCGATGGTTATCGCCACACGGTGGAGCATTCCGTCTATGTCGAAAAGGACCAGCGCGGCGGCGGCATCGGCAAGGCGCTGATGCAGGCGCTGATCGCCCGGGCGCACGAAGGCAAGGTGCATGTGATGATTGCCGCCATCGAGGCCGGCAATACGGCCTCGATCCGCCTGCATGAAAGCCTGGGCTTCCGCCTCGTCGGCATTCACCGCGAAGTGGGCATCAAGTTCGGCCGCTGGCTGGATCTGGCGGCCATGGAATTGCTGGTGCAAAACTAGGGTCAAAACTCAATCAGGATGGGTGTTCTGTTGAACGGGATGGGATTGAATGGCCGCGAACAAGCGCAAGGCAAGGCCCTAAGGCCTTGTCGAGCATTGTTCGCAATCAGGCGGCCCATCCCGTTCAACCCTTCGGGCAAGGCGTATTTTGCGTCTGCGGGCGTCGGAAAGGTTTGAAAATGACCGGCATTTCCTGCACCTTTCCTCCTACTCAGACACAAAATACGCCTTGCAGAACACCCATCCTGATTGAGTTTTGACCCTAGAACATTCTCACTCGATACGCGCCCGCACCATTTCGCCCTTGATGGTAATCGCCGGTTTGGCGCCCGGCGTGTTGGGCAGACGGCTGTCGATGAAAGAGGCGGTGGTTGCCACCGCATAGCTGATCGGCGTCGGCGTCAGGAAGCGCAAGGTCACGTCCATCATCTTGCCCGCAAGCGCAATGGTTTCATCATGGCGAATGGTGGCAAAGCTCGCTGCTGCCCTGAGTGCCGCACCGGACAGCGACAGGTGGGAAACATGTCCATTCACCGTCACGTCACCGGCATTGGCCTGAATGTCAGCCGTGGAAAAATCCCCCGCCAGCGCCACTTCCGCCGCCTGCTGGTGAATGGCAACCGCCGCCTCAGGGGCAAGGTTGGCGGTCAGTTCCAGCGTGCAGTCCGACCAGTCGAACAGCCGGGAGTGGTCGCCCATCTCCACCACAAGGTCGCCGCCCTCGCGGCGCATGCCGACCCCGGCTGCACAAGTTTCGCCCGTCCAGGCAGACCGCCAGATGCTGCCCCAGCCCTCGCGCCGTTCGGAAAGCTGGGCCGTCAGCGGCGCGTCGGCTCGGGTCGTCAGGCTGATCCTGCTCGCCTGACCGGTTACCCGAATCCCGGTAATGCCGGAAAGATCGACCGCGCCGCCAAGTGGCATGGCGCTGCTGCGAAAGGCAACCGCCCTGTCCACGGCGGCAAGGGCAATGATGGCGGCCAGACCCGCCAGAAGAATATGACGCTTTTTCATGGAAGTGCTCCAAGGGTGTTGATCACGCCCTCAACCTTTAAAAAAAACGCAGCCAGCGCGACCTTGATCCTGTTTCAGGTCGCGGCAAATGGCGTTTCAGGTCATGATGGCGCTCTGTTCAAGATCAAGCCGCCGTTTCAATTCCCATGCTCTTCCTGCCCGTTTCGTTTTTTGCCGCCTTCCTGCTCGCCACCTTTCTCCTGCGCCTGTTGCGGCGGGAAGAGGAGGGCAGGCCCGCGCTGCCCTTTCTGGTCCTGCTGGCTGTCATGGTGGGGCAATTGGTATTGGTTGGCCTGCGCTGGGGCTATGGCGTCACCGCTGTCATGCGGCCCATGGCCGTCATGGCCTCGGTCATTCCACCGCTTGCCTATCTCGCCTTTTCCAGCCTTGCAGCCGCGCCGCCCCGCTTAACCTTGCTGCCGCGCCGCCGCTTCTCCCGCCTTGTGCACGCGCTGCCGCCTCTTCTTGTGCTGGTGCTCAACATTCTGGAGACGGGACCCATCGATGCGGTGCTGATCCTCACCTTTGCCGGCTATGGCGCCGCCTTGCTGTGGCTGGCGCGGCTGGGGCCGGATGGGCTCAGCGCCTCGCGGCTGGATGGAGCGCTGCGGTCGTTCCGCGCCCTGCAATGGACGGGGCTGACGCTGATTGCCTCCGCCATCAGCGATATTCTCATCAGCCTCGATTTCGCCTTCGGCACCGGCAGCCATGCGCCTGCCGTCATCACCGCCTTCAGCACCGCCGTGCTGCTGGCGCTGGGCTATGCCGCCTCGCTGGTGGAGGCCACGCCGCAGGAAGAGCCCGCCTCGGAAACGCCGCCGCAACCGCTCACTGAGCGTTCCGCAACAGAAGAAGAGACCCGCATTGCCGAGGCGCTGGAAGTGCTGATGCGGGAAAAACAGCTCTACCGGGATGCCGATCTCAACCTCACCCGGCTTGCCCGCCGCCTTGGTCTGCCGGTGAGGGCCGTGTCCAATGCCGTCAACCGCGTGCATGGCATGAGCGTGTCGCACTATGTCAACACCTACCGGGTGGAGGACGCCTGCCGCCTGCTGGCCACCAGCGATGCGCCGGTCACCCGCATCGCGCTCGATTCCGGTTTTATGACCAAATCCAACTTCAACCGCGAATTCCTGCGCGTCACCGGCATGAGCCCCAGCGTGTGGAGGGGGCAGAAAATGCAAAGACCCGTCGTTTCCGACGGGTCTCTCAAGCTGGACAGTGCTTAGAGCATGTCGCACAAAAGTGTGCAGCGGTTTTGCGATAACGACATGCGTTAAACCAAGAACGTAAAGCACGTTGCATGAGGCTGAGAAGCCGCAACGTGCTTTAGGGTGTGTGGGGATTCAGTTTTGGGTGAGGCGAAAACGGTGATTTTCGAGAACCGGAGCGGAGTGTACTTGAGTACATGAGCACCGGAAGCACAGGAAATTGCCGTTTGCAGCCCGCCCAAAGCTGAATACCCACACACCCTAGCGGATCAGAGGATGAAACTGTCCGCCGTCAGCACGAAGCCCTTGTTGAGGTTGAAGGCAAAATCCAGCTTCTTGTCGCCGTTCAGGTCGCCGCTGACAGTGGTGAAGCTTGCCCCATACTCCACGCGAAGCTCGGAGGCGACGCCGGAGAAGGCAGTGGTGGAAACCCAGGTGAAGGCCTGATCGGCCAGCACCTTGGTATTGGCGTCGATGGCCGAAAGATCGATGAGATCACCCTCACTGAGAGAGAAATCATAGATGAAATCGCGCGCCGTGCTGGTGCTGTCGGACATCAGGTTGAAAACAAAGATGTCCGTCCCGGCACCGCCATAGAGCTTGTCCATGCCTGCGCCGCCGATCAGTGTATCGCTGCCGTCGCCGCCGGTCAGCGTGTCGTTGCCCGCGCCGCCGATCAGCCGGTCATTGCCGCCGCCAGTGGTCAGAATATCGTTGCCCGCGCCGCCGTCGAAAATATTGGCATTGTCGTCGCCGGTCATGGTGTCAGCCAGACGCGTGCCAATGAAGGTTTCGATATTGGCGTAGGTTTCACCCGCCGCATCGTTCTTGTTGAGGGTGGCGTCCGTCAGGTTCAGCGTCAGCGCCTTGGTGGCGGCAGCAAAGGAGAAGGTGTCGTTGCCATCGCCACCGTCATAGGTGTCCACGCCCACTTCGATGGTGAAGCTGTCATCACCGGCGCCGCCGTTCAGACTGTCATTGCCAACGCCGCCATTCAGCGTGTCGCTGCCGGCATCGCCATAGAGCGTATCGTTGCCGGCATCGCCATAGAGCATGTCGTTGCCGTCGCCGCCATGCAGCGTGTCATTGCCCAGCCCGCCATAGATCTTGTCATTGCCGGTGCCGCCCCAAAGCTCGTTATTGCCCTGGTTGCCGGTAATCGTATCATTGCCGGAACCGCCCACGGCATTTTCGATCAGCGAGCGGACGTCGTTGTTGTAGAGCAGCGCATTGGCCACGTTGCCGCGTGCCAGATTGGTGGAGCGGCTGCCGCCGTCCAGATCGGCCAGCTGGTCCTGGCTGAAGGTGGACCATTCGCCGGGACGAAGATCGATCTTCAGGTCGGTGGTGTAGTTGGAAAGATCGTAGGTATCGGTGCCGTTGCCATCCCAGATGGTGCGGAAAATCCGGTTGCCACCCGGCGTGCCGACGCCATCGCCATTGATGAACATTTCCCCGGTGGTGTCCGAGAAAGTGTAAACGGTGTCGCCGCTGAAGGTTTCGCCGGTGTCGGAATAGTTGGCGCCGTAGAGATATTGCAGCGCCGCGATGTCGTACATCATATAGGACTGGGCATTGCCCCAGGTCTCGTTTTCGCTGCCATCGGTGGTGGAATCGCCGACATAGTCGCGATAGGTCATCACCGTATATTCGTTGCTGTCATATTTGGCGTTGAGCTTCAGAAAGCCCTTGCGCACTTCATGCCCGTGCGCCAGCCCCAGCGCATGGCCGATCTCGTGGTAAAAGCCTTCATTGTAAGCATAGTTGCCCATGACCGGATTGTCATAGGTGCCGTTATTGCGGAACCAGCTGTCGCCCGCGGCCTCGTAATTGCCGGGATAGTAGGCATGCGCCGTGGATGTCGCCAGCGTCTTGCCGAACTTCATCGTGGCGGAGGAAACGTCCGAGCCGGTATTTTCCGAGAAGCTCAGATTGGTAAAGGACGACACCTCGGCAAACACCGTCTGCACCACCGCTTTCTGCGTGGCGTTCAGGCTGGCATAGCCGTTGTTCTGCTCGTTCAGGCTGCTGTAGCTCGAGCCGTAATCGCTGGCCGAGGAGGTGAAGGAATAGGTTATCGTCGAATCAGTCCATTTCGAACCGCCAACAAGCGCATCCCATACCTGCTTCGAAGACGTAACTGTTGCAACACCCATGCGTGTATCCCCGTTGAACCCTGCACAAACCGGAATGCCCCTCCGGCGCTCTTCAACTTCACCTAATATACGGAATTCTTTAGCGCCGGATGAACGAGTGGAGTTAACCCTTCTTTACAAATCGGCGCCTCTGCGGCGAAGGCGGGTGTATGCAGGCGCAACCAAGGCCTGTTTTGGTGCAGGCCGGGGCGGCTTCACACCGCCCCGATCGCGATCAGGCGGCCTTTTTCCAGCTATTGCCAGCGCCCGTGCTGCTCTCTTTCAGCCGGAACTGGGCAATCAGCGCAAACAGTTTTTCCGCTTCCACCGCCAGGCTGTGGCTGGCGGCATTGGTTTCTTCCACCATGGCGGCGTTCTGCTGGGTGTCCTGATCCATGATGTTCACGGCGTCGGAGATTTCCTTCAGTCCATTGGCCTGTTCGGCCGAGGAGGTGACGATAGCCTCCACCTTGCCATTGACGGCCACCACCTGCCGGGCAATCTCTTCCAGTGCCTGACCGGCCGCGCTCACCAGTTCCACGCCGCTGCGCACCTGCTGGCCGGAGGTCTGGATCAGCGCCTTGATTTCCTTGGCGGCATTGGCGGAACGCTGGGCAAGTTCGCGCACTTCCTGCGCCACCACGGCAAAGCCCTTGCCCGCTTCTCCGGCCCGCGCCGCCTCGACACCCGCATTCAAGGCCAGAAGATTGGTCTGGAAGGCAATTTCGTCGATAACGCCGATGATGTTGGAAATTTGTCCGGAAGAGCGTTCGATGTCGGTTACGGCAGCAATGGCGCGTTCCACCACATGCGCCGAGCGTTCGGCGCTGTTGCGAGCGGCGGAGGCCAGGGCTCCGGCTTCCCGCGCATTTTCGGTGGAGGTTTCCACCGCCGTGGAAATCTCGTGCAGGGCTGAGGCGCTTTCCTCCAGCGAGGCCGCCTGCCGTTCGCTGCGGCGCGCCAGATCATCGGCGCCTGCCTGCATCTGCGAAGACCCGGCGGCAATGGCGGCGGCATTGCGGTTCACTTCCACCAGCACCTGTTCCAGCCTGTCCATCGCGCCGTTGAAATCCTCGCGCAGCTTGTCGAGATGCGGGGCAAACCGGCCCTCGATCCGCCAGGTGAGATTGCCCAGCGCCAGATTGTCCAGGCCGCTGGCCAGCGTTTCCACCGCGTGGCGGATTTCGCCGGCCTCTTTTTCGGCCTGTGCCTCGCGGGCGCGGCGGGCCGCTTCCTGGCTTTCGCGGTTGGCTTCGGCCTCGGCGGTAAGCCGCAGACGTTCCCGGCCATTGTCACGGAAGACGGCGACTGAGGCGGCCATCCTGCCCATTTCATCGCGGCGGTTTTCGCCATAGATCGCCACATCCAGCTTGCCGCCAGCCAGCGACCGCATTGCCTCGCTCATCAGGTGAAGCGGCTTGATCACGCCGGACAGAACGGTGACGACGGAGGCCGCAAGAATGCCAAGGCTCACCACCGCAATCACGCCCATCAACGTCACCAGCATGTCCTTGTCGGCCTTTGCGCCCTCATATTCCGAATTTGCAACTCTGAGCTGCAGTGCAATCAGAGCGGAAATATCATTGCCCAGCGGATCGATGGCAGGGTAAAGCCGCTTCTCCGCAAAGGGCACCAGCCGCCCCATGTCCTTTGCGGCCATGATGGCCTGCAATTCGGCAACCTCGCCATCGGCGGTCTTGCGTTCGCGGGCGAAATTATCGGCGAGTTTCTGTTCTTCCGGGGTCAGGAAGGTCGAGGTATAGGCTTTCCATTGCCGGTCGATCTCCGACAGCGCCGAGGCGATGTTGCGCGCCCCTTCGTCAAAGCTCAGGCTGCCGCCCCGCACCTTGTGGGCGGTATCGACAATGTTGACGGCATAAAGATCGCCTATGGTCTTCAACTGGCTGAGCGGCACCACCCGGTCATCGACAATGGTGCGGGTGCGCTCGGAGAGCGTCCACACGGCGTTGAAGGAAAATGTCACGAGGGCGATAATCGCCAGGCCGAGGGCGCCAAGCGCCGACAGCAGCTTTACCTTGATGGTCATTCCGAATCCTTGGGTGTGAACAGTTCTGTGTTTTCAAAAACGACCGGATACCCAACTCCCATCGGTCCCGATGAACCGAGGGGAATGCCCCCTCAATTCAGGGGGTAGTGTTTGCAGCAATCTCCTTAAAATACATTAATTATAATATTCAAAACTGACTACATCTCGGGCGTTTGCTCATATTTCGCGCAGATTTTCGAATTTTTCCTGGATTTGGAGCGGGAGTTTCAAAGGCTTTTACGCTTCGTTGATCATGCCGCGCCGAGGAAAGCGTCTGCGATCATAAAGCCTGGGGAAAGCCAGCGCGTGTAAAACATGCGTGTCCGCCGCCCATGCCCGATCATCAGGCGCCGAAGGCGGCTTTCGCAAACGGAGGTGCGTCATGCTCATTTCCGAGACTGCGAGTACGCGTATCCTTGCTTCCGTAAGACCGGCCGAGACGGCCCCAGCGTTGAAACCCGGCGAGCGGGAAGGGCGTTTTGCCTTCCGCCGCAACCGTCCGCGCCCAGACAATAGCCAGGACATGGAGACGCCCGAACCGCAGGAGGCAGAAGGCGCCGAACCTGCCCGCCTGCTCGCCTCCGCCATCTGGGAGTTGGAAGCCGGGCATTTGCAGGAGGCCGAGGATCAGGCCGCGCCCGCCGCTCCCGACCTTGCGGAAACGCCGCCGGAAGAGGAGGGCGATGTCGCTGCCCTGCTGCATTTTCTCGATCCGGATGACAATCGCGTTTGAAAGGCCGTGGAAGTACTCAAAACCCATGGAAACGGGTAGAAAAACGCCGGTAGTTGTGCAAAATCGCGGCTGATCTGCAAATGGAGCAGCAATGCCGCGCATTCATGTCATGGGCGCTTCCGGGTCGGGCACCAGCACGCTGGGCCATCATCTGGCGCGACAGCTTGGCATCGCGCATATCGATAGCGACGAAATTTTCTGGCTGCCCACCGATCCACCCTATCGCACGCCGCGCCCGCTGGCCGAGCGCCGGGAGCGGTTGGCGGAGAGGCTGCCTGTCGAGGGGGATTGGGTGTTTTCAGGCTCGGCGCTCAACTGGGCCGAGCCGGTCGAGCCGTTTTACGATCTCATCGTGTTCCTGTGGCTCGATCCCGCTATCCGCATGGCCCGCATCCGCCGCCGCGAGGCGGAGCGCTTTGGCCCGCGCATCCAGCCCGGTGGCGACATGTTCGAGGCGAGCCAGGCTTTCCTGGCCTGGGCGGAGGCCTATGACCGGGCAGGGCTGGAACATCGCAGCCGCGCCTCGCACGAGGCCTGGCTTTCGCGGCGCCAAACCCCGGTCCTGCGCCTCGATTCGGCGCGTCCCTTAAGGGAATTGCTGCTCGACGTGCTGGAGCGTCTGCGGCGGGACTTTGGCCGTCATTTTCCAATCGGCAAGATGTAAAACCCTCTGAAAAATCCCGGATTTTTACAGGCATGACAGCGGCGTGACAGTATCCCCGGTATAGGGTGCCGCCCCAAAGGGAGAGCATCGGGTCGAGCGTTCCTGTCCAGCGCTTAGGGCTGTGCCGCAGTGTGGGATGGGCATCTGCGGCCCGCCGATTTTTACCTTTCCGGTTAAAGCATTTCCAGGAAAAGTGGAATCCGGTTTTCCGTCCGGAAATGCGTAAAAACAAAGAGTTAGAGCGCTTTTCGATTTGATTCAATCAAATCGAAAAGCGCTCTGTAAGCATGCGGCAGCCGCCCTCCGGCTGTCGGAGGAGGATTTTTGCTGACATTTCTGGCCTATTCGTTGATCGCCGTGTTCATGGCGCTGATCATGAGCAACCGGCTTTCGGCGCTCATTGCCCTCATCACCGTGCCGGTGGTTTTCGCAGCCCTTGCCGGTTTCGGCCCGCAAATTCCCGAGATGGCGATGAGCGGCATCAAGAGCATCGCCCCCACGGCGGTACTGCTGCTGTTTGCCATTCTCTATTTCGGGCTGATGATCGATGTCGGCCTGTTCGATCCGCTGGTGCGTCTGGTCGTGCGGCTCTGCCATGGCGATCCGCTGCGCGTCATCGTCGGCACCACGCTTTTGTCCATGGTGATTTCGCTGGATGGCGATGGCTCCACCACCTATCTGCTGGTGGTCAGCGCCATGATGCCGCTGCATCGGCGGCTGGGCATCAATCCTTTCATCCTGCCCGCCGTGACCGTGCTGCCCAATGCCGTCATCAATATTGCGCCCTGGGGCGGACCAACGGCCCGCGTCATGGCGTCGCTGAAGGTGGATGTCAGCCAGGTCTTCGTGCCGCTTCTGCCGGCCATCGCCATCACCTGCTTCGCAGCGGTGCTGATCGCCGTCTATTTCGGCCTGCAGGAGCGCCGCCGCCTCGGCATCATCAAGCTTGCCGATGATGGCGGCGAGGAAGCCCGCGCCGCCGCCGATGCCGCCATGCGCGCCGTGGTGCCGCGCTCCGCCTTTTTGCAGGCCTTCAACGGCTTGCTGACCATCGCCATCATCGCGCTGCTCATCATGGATGTCCTGCCGCTCGGCCTGGTTTTCATGATCGGTTTCGCCATCGCCATGACGGTGAACTTCCCGCTGATCGCCGACCAGCGCGCCCGCATCGAGGCCCATGCGGGCAGCGTGCTGATGGTGGTGTCGGTGGTGTTCGGGGCAGGGGTCTTCACCGGCATCCTCTCCGGCACCGGCATGACCAAGGCGCTGGCGGAAAGCGTCGTCAGCCTCATCCCGGCCTCGGCGGGCAGCTATATCCCCGTCATCACCGCCGCCATCAGCGCGCCCTTCACCTTCTTCCTGTCGAATGACGCCTTCTATTTCGGCGTGGTGCCGGTCATTGCCCATGCCGCCGAAGCCTATGGCATTCCGCCGGAGGTGATTGCCCGCGCCTCGCTGATCGGCCAGCCTGTGCATATGCTGAGCCCGCTGGTGCCCGCCGCCTATGTGCTGACAGGTCTTTCCAAGGTCGAGTTCGGCGCCCATCAGCGCTTCAGCCTGAAATGGGCGGGCCTGCTGGTGTGCGTGATGCTGGTCAGTGCCATCCTGACCGGGGCGGTCCCGTCCGGTCTGTGACCAGGGCTTGCCCGGAACGCGTTTCAGCAAAGTGCTTCGAAACGCGTTCCGCATTAGGGCGAATGTCCACACACCCTGGCTTATCGGCCTTCCGGCTCGAACACCATCGAGTGACCGTTGATGCAATAGCGCAGGCCCGTGGGGCGCGGCCCGTCGGGAAACACATGGCCCAGATGGCCGCCGCAATGGGCGCAGCGGATTTCCGTGCGCACCATGCCGAAGGAGACATCGCGATGTTCCGTGACCGCCCCCGGCGATACCGGTTCGAAATAGCTTGGCCAGCCGCAGCCGGCATCGAATTTCGTGTCCGAATAAAACAGCGGCTCGTTGCATCCGGCGCAGCGATAAAGCCCGCGCTCGAAATTGTCCCAATACGGCCCGGTAAAGGCGCGCTCGGTGCCGTGCTCGCGCAAAATCCGGTATTGCTCCGGTGTCAGCCGCTCGCGCCATTCGGCATCGCTAAGAGCCGCCGTCTCAGTCTTGCTGTCGCTCATGGACTATCCCTTTTTTGCCTTCGTCTTAGATAAGCCGTCCCGGCCCAATCTCAAGCGCACTATGGACGATGCAGAAATGGTTTTATTCCTTCAATATGTTGTGTGCCGAAAAAACTTGAGCCGCCAAAGGCTTTCCCCTAAAGCACGTTGTGGCTTATTAGCCTCATGCAACGTGCTTTAGGTTCTTGTTTTAACGCATGTCGTTATCGCAAAACCGATGCACACTTTTGCGCGACATGCTTTAACACAGCATCGAATGAAATCACCGGAGCAGCCATAGGCTGTGCCGGATCGGGTCATGGGGCAAAGCCGGGCCACGGCTCCATTTCATAATTGTGATTCAGACGGCAGGGAACGAGATGATCGCTAATGTCGCCTTTACGACGCTCCTGGCTCTTTTCCTGCCTTTCGCAGGCGCGGTGCTCGCCCCTTTCGCCTGCAAGCGCCTGCAGCACAAGGCGGCTTTCCTGCTGGCGCTCCTGCCGGGGCTCAGCTTCCTGCACTTTCTGAGCCTCCTGCCGCAGGTGGCGGCGGGCGAGGCGGTGACCGGCGGCTATGCCTGGGTGCCGAGCTATAATGTCAGTTTTTCCTGGTTTCTCGACGGGTTGTCGCTCACCTTCGCGCTGCTGGTCACCGGCATCGGCACGCTGATCGTGCTTTATGCCGGGGCCTATATGAAGGGTCATGCCGGGCTGGGCCGCTTCATGGCCTTCCTGCTGCTGTTCATGGGCGCCATGCTGGGTCTGGTGGTGTCCGACAGCTTCCTGATGCTGTTCATCTATTGGGAACTGACCTCCATCGCCTCCTTCCTGCTGATCGGCTTCGATCATGAGCGCCGCGCCGCCCGCCGCGCCGCGCTACAGGCGCTGGTCATCACCGGCGGCGGCGGCCTGATGCTGCTGGCGGGCCTGATCTTCCTGTGGAACATGAGCGGCGTTACCCAGCTGTCGCTGCTGGTGCATAGCGGTGAAAGCCTGGCGGCGCACAGCTTTTATCTTCCGGCGCTGTTTCTGGTGCTGGGCGGGGCCTTTACCAAATCGGCGCAGTTTCCCTTCCATGTCTGGCTGCCCAATGCCATGGAAGCACCCACGCCGGTCTCGGCCTATCTGCACTCGGCCACCATGGTGAAGGCCGGGGTCTATCTGCTGATGCGGCTCAATCCGGTGCTGGGCGGCACGCCCGCCTGGGAAATCCTGCTGCCCTTCTTCGGCGGCGTCACGCTCATCGTCGGCGCGGTCATGGCGGCGCGCCAGAGCGATCTCAAGCAGATGCTCGCCTATACCACCGTCGCCTCGCTTGGGCTTCTGGTCATGCTCACCGGCTTCGGCTCGGCCCATGCGGTGCCTGCGGCGGTCACCTACCTTATCGCCCACAGCCTGTTCAAGGGCGCCCTATTCATGGTGGCAGGCGGCATCGATCATGCCACCGGCACCCGCGATATCACCCGCCTGTCCGGCCTTGGCCGCGCCATGCCCATCACCTTCACGGCAGCCGCGCTGGCCGGGCTTTCCATGGCGGGCCTGCCGCCGTTCTTCGGTTTCCTTGCCAAGGAGGAAATCTATGAGGCGCTGACAGGCGGCAATGCCCGGGCGCTGGCCTTCACCGCTGTCGCGGTCATCGGCAATGCACTGATGCTGGTCATCGGCTTTGCCGTCGGTCTGAAGCCATTTTTCGGCAAGCCGACGCCGGAGGCGGACCATGCCCATGAGGGCGGTTTCGGGCTATGGCTCGGACCGCTGCTGCTGGCGCTGACCGGCCTTGTCTCCGCTCTTCTGGCCCCGCAGTTCCACGCCGTCTTCTCCAGCCCCATGGCCAGCGCCATTATAGACCAGCCGGTGCAGGTCAAGGTCGGGCTGGTGCCGCATCTCGGCCTGCCGCTCATGCTGTCGCTCGCCACCATTGCGCTCGGCCTTGTGCTGTTCTGGCAGCTCGACCGGCTGCGCGCCGGGCTGGAGCGGCTGATCGGCGGTCTCGGCCCCGGTCCGGATCGTGGCTTCGATGTGCTTTTGGAAGGGCTGGTGCGCTTTGCCTTCCGGGTCACGCGCATCGTGCAGATCGGGCGGCTCGATGTCTATGTCACCATCACGCTGATCCTGTTGGCGGCAGCCCTTCTCGTGCCGCTCACGATCTATGATGAACTGCCCGCCTTTCCGGTGCTGAACCAGTCACTGCTCTTGCATGAGGCCGCCTTCCTGCTGATTGCGGTGGCCGGGCTCTACGCGGTGTTGCGCGCCGATAACCGGCTCACCGCCATCAGTTCGCTCGGCATCCAGGGCTTCGCCATTTCGGTGATCTTCCTGCTGTTTGGCGCACCGGATCTCTCCTTCACCCAGTTCATGATCGAAACGCTGTCGGTGGTGATCCTGGCGCTGGTGATGACGCGGCTGCAATTGCACCCAGCCGATCACCGGCCCTGGCCGCAGGTGCTGCTGGATGGCAGCATTGCCATTGCCTGCGGCCTCGGTCTGACGCTGATGCTGCTGAAGGTGACGCAGGCGCCGTTCGATACCAGGCTCACGGAGTTTTTCGGGACCTATTCCAAGCTGCTGGCCCATGGCAGCAATGTGGTGAATGTCATCATCGTCGATTTCCGCGGTGTCGATACCATGGGCGAGATTGCCGTGGTGATGATCACGGCGCTCGCCATTCTGGCGCTCATCCGCATTCGTGCGCCAAAAGCGCCCACCGGCAAGCCGTCCGGGGCCAGAAGCGAGGAGGGCCGGGCATGAACACGCTGATCTTTCGCACACTTGCGCCCTTCATCACGGCGCTCATGCTGTTCTTCTCGCTCTTCGT
Source organism: Allorhizobium paknamense (assembly GCF_030815125.1). Taxonomy (GTDB): domain Bacteria; phylum Pseudomonadota; class Alphaproteobacteria; order Rhizobiales; family Rhizobiaceae; genus Allorhizobium; species Allorhizobium paknamense. The sequence continues at coordinate 693,038 of NZ_JAUSWH010000001.1, read as the reverse complement.
GCTGCTGCGCGGCCATAACGAGCCGGGCGGCGGCTTTATCGGCGGGCTGATCGCGGCCTCCGCCTTTGCCATTTACGGCATGGCCTTCGGTGTGCAGGCGGTGCGGCGGGCGCTCAGGGTGCATCCGCTGTCGATTGCCGGAAGCGGGCTTCTGCTTTCGGTTTTGTCCGGCCTCGTTTCCGCGCCGCTCGGCGTGCCCTTCATGACCGGGCTCTGGGCCTATCCGGTGATTTTCGGCGTGGAAGTGCCGATCGCCACCGTCATGAGCTTCGATGTGGGCGTCTATCTCGTGGTGGTGGGCGCCATCACCTCGATTGCGCTGGCGCTGGGCGAAAGGGAGAGCGATTGATGGAACCGATTTTTGCCGGGCTTACCGGCCTTTTCGCCGCCACCGCCTTTTATCTTGTCATGTCGCGGCATGTGATCCGCATCCTGCTCGGCATGGTCATTCTCGGCAATGCGGTCAATCTCGGCCTGTTCACCGCCGGGCGGCTGACGCGGGAGGCCCCGCCGATCATCATGGAGGGAGAAAAGGCGCTGGCCGCCGGGGCCGCCAATCCGCTGCCGCAGGCGCTGATCCTCACCGCAATCGTGATTTCCTTCTCCTTCTTCGCCTTCCTGCTGGTGCTGACCTATCGCGCCTATCAGGATCTGGAGACCGACGACACCGACGGCATGCGGCTTGCGGAGCCTGAAGATCCGCCGCATCCGCCGCTCGGCTATTGAGGACGACCGCATGGCCGCTTCCACCCCCGCCGACACCGCCCTTATCGAGGCGCTCCGCTTCGCCCATGTCGAAGGCACCGCAGGCCTCGACGCCTGGCTGCCCATCCTGCCCGTGGCTATCGGTCTCGGAGCGGGCGCGCTTTTGATGATGATGCGGCTGAAGACGGAGCGCCACCCGCTGGTGGCGTTGCCGGCGCTGGCGCTGATCGTGCTCATCGATCTGGCCCTGCTTGTGCATGTCGCGGGCCAGGGGCCGCTGACGGTGATGATGGGCAGTTGGAAACCGCCTTTCGGCATTGCCTTTACCGCCGATCTCACCGGCGTATCCTTTGCGCTGGCCGCCGCCGTGGTCGGCCTTGCCTGCGGCATTTACGGGCTGGAGGATATTTCCACCTCCGGGCGGCGCTACGGCTTCTATCCCTTCCTGCTGGTGATGATGGGCGGGGCCTCCGGCGCCTTCCTCACCGGCGATGTCTTCAATCTCTATGTCTGGTTCGAGGTGCTGCTGATCTCCTCCTTCGGCATGCTCATTCTCGGCTCGGAGCGCGAGCAGATCGACGGGGCGCTGAAATATGCGGTGCTGAACCTCATCGCCACCACGCTGTTTCTCATCACCGTCGGCTTTCTCTACGGCCTGTTCGGCACGCTCAACATGGCGGATCTGGCGCAAAAGGCGGCGTCTGCCGATGCTGCCCTGCCGATGATGACGCTCGCCACCCTGTTTGCGCTGGCCTTCTGCATGAAGGCGGCGGCCTTTCCGGTGAATTTCTGGCTGCCCGCCTCCTACCACACCCCGAAAATCGTCGTCTCGGCGCTGTTTGCGGCCCTGCTGACCAAAGTCGGGGTCTATAGCCTTATCCGTGTCGTCGTCATGCTGATGCCGATCCAGCGCGAGGGATTGAGCCTGACGCTGGGCGTGGTTGCGGCGGCCACCATGGTGCTGGGGGCGCTCGGGGCGCTGGCGCAATCCGATACGCGCAGGCTGCTGGGTTTCGTGGTGATTTCCGGCATCGGCTATATCCTGTCGGGCATTGCCATCGGCGCGGTACAGGGCCTCAGCGCCGCTCTGTTTTATGCGCTGCATTCCATCGTGCTGATGGCCGCCCTTTATCTGGTCATCGGTCAGGCGGGGCGGCTTGGCGGCGGCTTTGCCTTGCAGGGCCTGTCCGGCATTTTCCGCCTGGCGCCCGGCTTTTCGCTGCTGTCGCTCTCGCTCTTCTTTGCCGCCAGCGGCCTGCCGCCCTTTTCCGGCTTCTGGCCCAAGGCCATGCTGGTCAAGGCGGCCATCGATATCGGCGCATGGTGGCTGGTGGCGGCCTTGCTCGTTTCCGGCTTCCTCATCACGCTGGCGCTCGCCCGCGTCTTTCTGCTGGCCTATTGGCGCGGCGCGCCGGAAGAGGGGGAGGCGGTGCCGCCAACCTCGCCGGTTATTGCCACGGCACGCCCGTCGCGGCATGCGGTTCTGCCCATCGCGCTGCTGGCCGCCTTCGTCTTCTGGTTCGGCCTGTTTCCCGAGCGGCTGATTGCGCTGACGCAGGATGCCGCCGCCACGCTGATCGATCCGCGCGCTTATATCGCCTCGGTCTTTCCAAAGGGGGCTGCCCCATGATGCTGTTCATCGTCAATCTTCTGCTTGCCTTCGTCTGGGTGGCCGTCAGCGGCAGCGCCACGCTGCACAATCTGCTGTTCGGTTTCGTTCTCTCGCTGCTGGTGGTCGGCCTGTTGCGCGAGCAGGTGGATGGCATCACCTATCTGACGCGCCTGAAACGGCTCATCATGCTGCTGCTGCTGTTTCTGTGGGAACTGGCGAAATCCGCCTGGAGGGTCACGGCGCTGGTGCTGTCGCCCTCGCTCGATGTCCGCCCCGGCATCTTTGCCTATCCGCTCACCGTCACGCGGGATTTTGAAATCACCCTGCTGGCCAATCTCATCACATTGACCCCCGGCACGCTGTCGGTCGATGTCTCGGAGGATCGCCGCACGCTCTATGTGCATGCGCTGGATTGCGCCGATCCCGAGGCCGCCCGCCGCGAGATCGCCGAAGGCTTCGAACGCAGGATCAGGGAGGCTTTTGAATCATGACGCCGGATATGCTGATCCACACCTCGGCCAGCATCGGCCTCGTGCTGCTGGCCGTGGCCTTCCTGCTCACCGTCTACCGGGTCATTCGCGGACCGACCCTGCCGGACCGCGTGCTGGCGCTCGACATGCTGGTCGGCATCGTCATCGGCTTTATCGCCGTGTTCGTGATTCGCTCAGGGTATACACTTTACATCGATATCGCGATTTCTCTCGGTCTTGTAGGCTTTTTGAGCACGGTGGCCTTTGCCCGCTTCATTCTGGTGCGCGGCGTCATCGGTGAAACGCCTGAAACAGGGCCTGCTGTGCAGGCCGTTCAGGACCAATTAGCTGTGGAAAAACTCCGGCGGGAGCGGCGGGAAAAACGCCGCCGGACATGGACGACTCTGTCCCAGAAGGAGACGGAATGATGCAGTGGCTACTTGCAATCTTAACCTCTGCGCTGCTGCTGGCCGGTTCCTTCTTTGCCGTCGTGGCGGCCATCGGCATCAATCGCCTGCCGGATTTGTTTACGCGCATGCATGCCGCATCCAAGGCCGGAACAGTCGGATCGGGGCTTTTACTGCTGGCTGTCGGCATAAACTCAGGAGAATTACCGGTTTTTGCCAAGGCGATTGTCGGGTTTTTCTTCTTTGTACTGACCGCGCCGCTTTCGGCCCACCTGCTGGCCAAGACGTCGCATCAGGTGGGCTATCCGCTCGCCGAAGCGACGTTGCGGGATGAAATGGCGGAGGATCTCGCCCGCAAAAAGAAGGATTAAGTTAATAATGTATGAACGGCGCTACCAGCAAAGTATCGGTAGAGCAGAACGATATTCATATTTTGCCAGCACTAGATTTTTTTACCCCAAAGAATTTGGATAAATTGTCGCTGGACATTTGATGCTGGCTGCGTAATCCATTACAGACGCTATACCGACAGCTTCGAAGCGATTTGCAGGGCTATGTGTGGTGCAGATTGCAAGGATGCCGGGAATTCAGGACTGGACCGTCTCTTTTTCAGTCTGAAATCCTTTCGTTTCTTGCAAGAATTGTTGCCTTACCTGCAAAATCTGCGGTTTTTTCGAAGACTGCTTTGGTGTTGAAAGGCTTGGGGGTAACTCACTGGGGCCGCGCAAACGTCCCCTTCATGCCGGCAGTGGATGGCATTTTTAAACTGTCCGGCAGGCAGACCGATAGGAGAAAGAAATGAGTGAAACGACATTTGGATCGTCCGAGCACGATCTTTTCGTCGAATTAACGGCAGAGATCGTTGCTGCCTATGTCAGCAACCATGTTGTGCCGATCGGAGACATCCCGCATCTCATCTCGGATGTGCATGCCGCCCTGTCCAACACCTCCACGCCCGCACCTGCCGCTCCGGTGATCGAGAAGCAGAAGCCCGCCGTGGCCGTGCGCAAGTCCATTCAGGGCGAGCAGATCATCTGCCTGGAATGCGGCGGTTCCTTCAAGTCGCTGAAGCGCCACCTGATGACGCATCACGGTCTGGCTCCGGAAGAATATCGCGAAAAGTGGGATCTGCCCGCCGATTACCCGATGGTGGCCCCGGCCTATGCGGAAGCCCGCTCGCGTCTCGCCAAGGAAATGGGCCTCGGCCAGCGCCGCCGTCGCGGCAAGTAATTCCCTCGCGGCTCCTCAAAAGCCGCGCGGGCCGCTGTCTTTAGACAGCCGCAAAGAAGGCCGGGCCAGAAGCCCGGCTTTCTTGCGTTTGGGTCAAAAATAACCCTTGGATTTTTAGGGTTTTTGTCCGCCCCCTCATCCGGCTGCAGCCACCTTCTCCCCGATGGGGAGAAGTCCCCGGCAGGGGGATGAGGGGCAGGCGCGCACGGCGCTGTATTGTGCGCCCTTATCCGCCGTACAGAATCTGCCTTATGGCGCGCGCAGACATCCCCCGGGCGGCAACGATCAGCGGCCTCTCCGGTCGGGTTGGATCATAACCCGTCTCATCCCCGGTCGCAGTGCCCGAAAGCACCTCGGCGCCGCATTCTTCCGCCACCAGCACGCCTGCGGCATGGTCCCAGGGCCTGGCGGTCGGCACGGCGATGAAATCGGCATGGCCGAAGGCAAACAGCCGGTATTCATGGCAGGAGCAGCGCAGGCCGCTGATGCGCCCGAACCGCGTCAGCCGCACGGCCAGCGCCTCGCGCCTGTCCGGCGGGTGTAAGAAGAGCATGACCAGCCCGTGCGCCTCCGCAAGCGGCCTTGCGGACGGACCACGCAGCGGAAGCGGCGGATGGTCCGCCCGGCAAAACCACGCGCCGCCGCCCTTTTCAGCCATCACCCAGTCATCCATCAGCGGATCGTAGAGCAGGCCAAAGATGGTTTCGCCGCCGATCCGCACCGCCAGGATCACCCCGAACAGGCTGAGCCCGCTGGCAAAATTGCCGGTGCCATCCACCGGATCGAGGATCACGGTCATGTCCTTTCCCGGGAACTGTCGCAGCAGATCCGCATCCACTGACACCGCCTCTTCGCCCAGCACGAATGCCCCGGGCAGGAGGCGGCCGATCGCCTGCGTCAGAAACCGCTCTGCCTCGCGGTCGGCAATGGTCACGAGATCGTCGGGCGCTGTCTTGCTGGAAACCTCGCCTGCGGTAAGGTTTCTGAAGCGCGGCAGGATGAAGCGCCGCGCGGCCTCGCGCACGGCCTCGATCAACCCGTCGATGGCCGCCGGATCGAGCTTTCGGCTCATGCCGGGCGGCTCCGGGTCAGCAGGCGGCGCGGCTCGAAATGGTGCATGGTCTCGAATTCGCAGAACTCCACCGGTCCCAACCTGATCGCGGAGAGTGGCGCGCGGTAGCGCTCGCTCACCTCGCGGCTGAAATCCACCATTTCCCGCGCCAGCGGTTCGCTTACCCAGTCGATGAGATAGGCCAGCGAGATGTGGAACACATAGGAATCGAAATCGCTTTGCGGAATGCCCGTCACCTCCCGCAGCACCCGCCGGGTCTGGCGCAGTTCTGCCTCGTCCGCCTCGGTCGCGCCTTCCACGGTCAGGCTATGGGCAGCAAAGAGATCGACCAGATGAATGGTGCGGCTTTCGGGCAGATCCACACCCTCCAAACGCCGCAGCAATTCCGCCGTCACCCGGTTGCGCTCCTGCGGCCAGGCCACGCCCTCCGGCCAGCCATTGCCGGGCATGGTGCCGGGCGAGACGCCCTGAAACACCGTCATATGAAAGCTCGACGGCGGCAGGAAGGTGAAGAAGCGGTTGAAGCTGCTGCGCTTGATCTCCTCCTGCAAGGCGCGGATCGCCTCGAATTCCGGCGATGTGGGGTCGATATGGCAGATGAAGGTATTGCCCGGCCAAAGCTGCACGCTGCCATCGGAATAGAACTTGCCGCCGCCGCCGGGCAGCGAAATGCCGGAAGGGCGCGGCTTGTCATAAAGCCTGCCGGTGAGATGGGCGATGGCATCGGGGCGGGAGGGTTTCATGGTGGTCCTTTCTGAGGGGTTTAATACGAAGAGTCATTGAAAATGACTCTTCGTATTCCTTTTTCGAATATCTCAAGCCTTTGATGCATTTGAGATATTTGAAATTCTTTCAAGGCGAGGATGCGTTAGCATCTTCGAGCCTTGGTATAATAGGTCAGATCCGCAAACCGCTTTGCGGATCGAAGAGGTGAAGATGGTCCGTAGGCAGGTGAAGGCAGATCTCGTCCGCATCCGTGATGCTTGCGCCGAAGGGCGAGGCAATCTCCAGCCGCTGACCGTTTTCAAGCGCCACCACGAGCGACGCATGCGAGCCCATATCCTCGCGGTAGAGCACACGTGCCTTTAGTCGCCCGCCGCCCGTGACGATCTTTTCCGGGCGAATGCCAAGCGTCACCGGCCCCTGATGCGGATGATCGGCTATCGCCGTGCCATCCGCCAGCCGCAATGTGCGGCCATCGCCGCTGACGCTCAGCAGGTTCATCGGCGGCGCGCCAATGAATTCCGCGACAAAGGTGGAAGCGGGGCGGTGATAAAGCGCCTGCGGCGTGTCGAATTGCGCGATCTGGCCGTCTTTCAGCAGCATCACCCGGTCGGCCAGCGTCATCGCCTCCACCTGGTCATGGGTCACGAAAATGCTGGTGGCGCCAATGCGGCGGTGGAGCTGGCTCAGTTCCATGCGCATGCCGTGGCGCAGCTTGGCGTCAAGATTGGAGAGCGGCTCGTCGAACAGCAGCACCTTCGGCTCGCGCACGATGGCGCGGGCAATGGCCACGCGCTGCCGCTGACCGCCGGAAAGCGCGGCCGGGCGGCGGTCGAGATAATCGCCCAGTTCCACCACGCGAGCCGCCTCCGCAACGCGCCGCTCGCGTTCAGGCTTTGCGACGCCCGCCACCTTCAGCGCATAGCCGATATTGTCCCGCACGGTCATATGCGGATAAAGCGCGTAATTCTGAAAGACCATGGCGCAGCCGCGATCCTTCGGGGCCTTGTCCTGTACGGCCTCGCCGCCGATCAGAATGCGCCCGGAACTGACCCGCTCCAACCCGGCAATCATGTTGAGCAGGGTGGATTTGCCGCAGCCGGACGGGCCGAGAATGGCGATGAATTCGCCATCGGCAAAGGTGACGTCAAGGCCCGCAATTACCGGCGTGCCATTATAGGCCTTGGCGATGTTCTCCAGCGCAATCGTGCTGCCCATGGCTTATTTCTCCGCAAGAGTGAGGCCCTTGACGATCCGCCCCTGCATGAGGCCGATCAACAGGACGGGAAGGAAGGAGACGAACAGCGCACCCGCCATCATCATCGGCACGTCGGGGATCTGGTCGAGATCGGTGCTGGCCAGCCGCGACAGGCCGACGATTGCCGGTTGCCGATCCGCCGAGGTGGCGGCCACCAGCGGCCAGAGATAGGCATTCCAGCCGCCGATGAACCAGAAGATGAAGGTGGCGATCAGCGGCGTTTTCGACAGCGGCAGCAGGATGTCGGTCAGGAAGCGCAGCGGTCCCGCACCATCCATGGCAGCGGCGCGCGGCAGATCGCGCGGCAGGCCGAGAAAGAACTGCCGGTAGATGAAAACCGAGGTGGAGGAGACCGCAAGCGGCGCGGCAATGCCCGCATAGCTGTCCAGCAGGTTCCATTCCAGATGCGGCACGCCGCCGCCCGCCCCGGAGAGCAGCGCGCCAAGGCCGGTTGTTTCCAGCAGCGCATTCAGCGGCATCGCCACATTGGCCACCACCTGATAGGTCGTTACCACGATCAGATCCAGCGGCAGCATCACGGTGGCCAGCGTCAGCGCAAAGACGATCCGGCTCCAGCGGCTGTCGAAAAACACCAGCGCGAAGGTGGCCAGAAAGGCAAAGCCGCATTTCACCGCCGCCACGATGAGCGCGATGATCAGCGAGTTCAGCACCTGCCGGGGCAGCGGCGTATCGCGGATGATATGGGTAAGATTGGCAAGGAGCGAAGCCCCCGGCATGAGGCTGATGCCACCGGCGCGCAGAAAGGCCTCATAGGATTGGCTGGCCACCACCACCGCGATGACAATGGGCAGAAGAATGGCGGCAATGCCGGCCAGCAGCAGCACGAGGGCGATGCGGTCGATGCCGCTTCTGTCTTCGATCATCGGGTCACCGCTCGTATTTCACATGGCGTTCCAGCCGGAACTGCAACAGCACCATGGCAATCACCATCAGCATCAGCAGTACGGTCTGGGCAGACGCGCCGGACAGGTCATAGGCCTGAAAGCCATCGGTATAGATCTTGTAGATCAGCAGGCTGGTGGCATCGCCCGGGCCGCCATGGGTCATGGTGTCGATCAGGCCGAAGGGCTCCACCGCGGCCCCGATGAATTCGAGCACGAAGGTCAGGAAGAGTTGCGGTGTCAAAAGCGGCAATTGCAGGTCACGCATGCGCCGCCATGGCCCCGCGCCATCCATGGCGGCGGCGCGCACCAGCGTATCGGGAATGGTCTGCAAGCCCGAGAGCAGGATGATGAAATTGAACGGCAGGCTGTGCCACACCTGCGCCAGCACCACGGTGGCAAAGGCCTGGGTGCCGTCGATGCGCGGGTTCCACAGTCCCGGAAAGAGCGCGTTGACCGGGGCGAAAATGCCGAGAAACGGATTGAAGATGAAGGTGAAGATGACCCCGATCGACACCACCGAGATCGCCTTGGGCCAGATCAGCACATTGCGCGCCAGCCGCGACATTTTCAGCCCCCGGTCCGCCGCCAGTGCCAGTGCCAGCGCCGCCGCAAGGCCAAGCCCGGAGGACACCAGCATGAAGACGAGACTGCGCCGTGCCGCCGCCCAGAAACCGGCATCGCCGAGCAATCGGGCAAAATTGTCGAAGCCCACGAACTGCGCGCCGCCGCCAAAGGGCTGCTCCAGAAAGAAGGACCAGTAAAAGGCAAGTCCCACCGGCAGGTAGAAGAAGATCAGGATCAACAGGAGAATGGGCGCCACCAGGGCCGCATAGAGCCATCCCCCCGAATAAAAGGTCAGTCGCATCGTGATCCCTGTTCTGGCAAGGGGTTGGCGCATTTCCGGGAAAGTGCCTGGCTGTTTTGCGTCCGGAAATGCTTTTATGGAGGATTGCCCCTCACTGCATCGCCGCGCCGCGATAGGTCTTCTCAAAACGGCGCAGCAATTCGTTGCCCTGGCGGGCGCTATCGTCCAGCGCCTGCTGCATCGGTTTTTCGCCGTTGAAGGCCTTCTGGGTTTCCTTCAGGAAAATGTCGCGGAACTGCACGAAGAAGCCGAGCCGGATGCCGCGGCTGTCGTCATTGCCGGGTTCGGCCAGCGAGGATACGCCCAGATCCGCCACGGCAAATTCCGGGGTGGCCGCCTTGCCGGAGATTTTCAGCGCGGTGAGCGCCGAGCCGGTCATCAGCAGGTAGCCGGTCTTGCCGGCAAAGGCGATCTGCTGGTCGTCGCGGCGCAGGAAATCCAGAAACGCCTTGGCCGCCTCGATTTCCGCCGGGCCATGGCCCTTCATGATCCAGATGGAAGCCCCGCCGATCAACGTGTTGTGGCGGGTCTTGCCCTGATACATCGGGGCGAGGCCGATCATCACCTTGTCGCCCAGCGCCTTGTAGGCTGCGCCATAGCCGCCGGTGGAGTTTTCCACCATCGCGCATTCCCCGGCATTGAAGGCGGCGTCGAACTTGCCCGTCTTCGTATCCTGCTCCAACCGCAGCAGCCCCTCGTCGCGCCAGCTTTTCAGGTTCTGGAGATGGGTGGCCGCAAGGCCTGTGTTGAAGGTGTAGGTGGCGTCCAGCCCGTCATAGCCGTTATGGCGGGTGGCGATCGGCTCGCCGTGACGGGCGGAAAACTGCTCCAGCACCCGCCAGGACAGGCCATCGGTGGCAAAGGGGCAGGCAATACCGGCGGCCTTGAGTTTGCGCGCATCCGCCACCAGTTCCTCATAGGTGGCGGGAAGGGCGCTGATGCCCGCCCTGGCGAGAAGCTCCCGATTGCCGTAGAGAATGAGGGTCGAGCCATTATAGGGTTGCGACAGCAGCGCGCCCTTGGCCGTCTGGTAATAGGAGCGAGCGCCGGGCAGATAATCATCCCACTTCACCTGCGGCAGTGCCTCGCTCACCGGCTCCACCGCGCCAGACAGCATCAGATCCAGCGTGCCCGCGTCGAAAAACTGCATCAGCACCGGGTTCTTCTTCGCACGATAGGCGGCAATCGCCTTCTGCATGGCCACTTCATAGCTGCCCTGGCCAACGCAGGTCACGCGGTCGCGGCTCTGGGCGGCGTTGAAGGCCGAGCAGGCGTTCTGGATCGCCTCTTCGCCAAGGCCGGTATTGCCGTACCAGAATTCGATATCGGCCGCCTTCGCCACCGATGCGGCACTGGCCAGCGAAAGGGCCGAGGCAAACAGGAATTTCAGCATCATCAGGTCCTCGCAGACGGAGTGGAGTGATCTGCGAGTGGTTATTACACTTTAAGTGTGACATGTATTTGAAGCCTGCTTCATACTGTCGGCGGTTTTCCTGGTCCCGCTTGTGTCCCCCGGCTTTTTCGGCAAAAACCAATGGCCCGTTCCTGCAATGTCTTGAGTCTCCATGCCCGCTGCCTATGATCCTCACACCCTGATCGATGCCCGTTATCGCCGGGAAGGCGCGGGCTCGCCGGTGGTGTCGCTCAATGAGCGGGCCATTCTGTCGCTGCTGTGGGACAGGCCCGATCTCACCCGCTCGGCGCTGGGGCCGCGGCTTGATCTCACCCAGCAATCCATCCACCGCATTCTGGCGCAGCTTCAGGAGCGGGGGCTGATCCGGCTGGGGCCGCTGGAGCCGCCGAGCTACAAGGGCAAGCCCAGCCCGCGCCTGCTGCTGAACGACCGCTACACCTGCACGGTGGGGATTGTGGTGAACACCGACAGCGCCGGGGTCGCCGTCATGGATTTCGCCGGAGGCTTCGAAGCGGTGCCGCTCTCCATCCAGGATCTCTCCATGGAAGAGGCGCTTTGCCGGATCGAGGCGGCGATTGCGCCGCTTCTGGCGCGGAAGGGCTTTCGGGAGCAGGATGTTTTCGGCATCGGCTTTTCCATCGCCGGCTTTCTGGTCGAGGGCACGCGCTACAATCCGCCGGAGCCCCTGTTCGAGTGGTCGAAACAGCATCTCGGCCCCACTCTGGCCGAGCGGTTCGGACGCCCAGTCTGGACCGAAAACAGCGCCAATATGAGCACGCTCTGCGAGCGCATGCTGGGCGTGGGGCGCGAGGTGGCGAATTTCGCCTATCTCTCCTTCAATTACGGCTTTGGCGGCGGCGTGGTGCTGAACGGCAATCTGGTGCGCGGTGGCTTTGGCAATGCCGGCGAGTTCAGCGGCATGTTTACCGAGCATGAATGGCGTGATCGGCCGACAATGGCGAGCCTGCTGGCGTCTCTGGCCAGCCACGGGGTGAAGGTGAACAGCATTGCCGATCTGGCGCGGGATTTCGATCCCGCCTGGCCGGGCGTTGAGGCGTGGCTGGAGCGCGCCGCGCCGCATCACAGCCGCGTCATCAATGTGCTGTCTTCGGTGATCGATCCGGAAGTGGTGGTGCTGGGTGGCCAAATTCCCGCAGCCCTTGGCGAGGCGCTGATTGCCCGCACGGACATCTATACCAAGCCGCGTTACGGCATCTTGCGCCGCATGCCCCGGCTGGAGCTTTCCCGCATCAAGGGCGAAACAGGTGCCATAGGAGCCGCCAGCCTGCCATTGAAGGAGGTGTTCGTTTAGGGCGAATGTCCGCAAACCCTATAGCGCCGTGCGCCATCTATGGCGCACAAAGGTTCGCTGGCGCGCTTTAAATCTGCTGCATAATTTTATCCTTAAATCGATGCCGATTTAAGGAATTATGCGGTAGAGCCCTGCCAACGCCTGTTCAGGAATGGAGTTCCGGGGGGTACTTTCCCGTCAGCGATGGCGCGCCGATCAGAAGCGGTTCGCTGTTTTGAATGTAGCGCACGCCGGTAAACAGGAGAATGCGTGCCGGGGCCGGTTCGGGCGGGCGCGTCTTTGCCGGTCGTTGGTCCAGGCGGTCTTTCAGTCTTACGATATCAGCCATGCTCGTCTCCCATCACAGTGTCCGAGACGGATGAAGCGATCGATCTCACCCTGCCCCTTTCGGGGGCCAACGCAGTCCGCATCCACCGGTTCCAGGCGCCGGTTCGGGGCGGGCATCTGCGTCTTTCTCATCAGGCATTCCATCACGAAATGCGTGAAACACACCTCATCTGCCACAACGGGATACAGCTTCAGATTTCACTGATCCCGCCTGACATCCGATGATAGTTTGTTCCATCAGATGTTTCTTATTAAACACGATCCATGGTTAACAGCCTGCTAACGATTTCACTCTATCTTGAAGATAAATGTATGGCGTTGAAGCATCTGCGGGGCGCGTGCCTGCCATTGCGCCCCGGGAGATGTGAAGGAGAGGCTGGCGCATGCAGCGTGGGCCAGAACGGGTAATGTCGTGGAGCATCAGTTTCGGGCGCTTGAAAATCCGAGGATCGGCCGCAAGAAAGATGTGGTTTTGATGGCCACCGTGTCGAGTTTCGATAGTCTCGATCATCCTGCCAGAACGGATCTCCGGCAATTTGCCCTGCTGTTCCAGCCGCTGTTTCAGGCCTCTTCCGAGGAGGCGCGCCGCGAAGCCGTGGCGGCGCTGTCGCAATCGCCGCATGTGCCCGCACCGGTGGCGCTGTTCATCGCCAGCCAGCCGATTGCCATTGCCGCACCTTTTCTCGTCTCCTCGCCCTGCCTCAGCGATGACCTGCTGATCACCATTGCCCGCAGCCAGGGCCGGGCGCACGCCCGCGCCATCGTGCGGCGCGAGGCGCTGTCGCCCGCCGTGATCGACGCGCTGGTCGGTATGCGCTTCATCGAAGCGGAAAAACAGGCGGGCCAGCCCTTTGCGTTTGGCCCGGTGGAAGAAGAGGCGGCCCCCACCATAGCCATGCCGCCCGAGGCCGCCCTGGACATGACCGAATTGCCGGAGCGCCCTGTGGCGATCCGCGAGGACAGGAAGGCTGCCGCCAAGGCAAAGCCGGAGAGAAAGCCGCGCCGCGCGCTGAATTCCGCCCCCGAAAGCGCTTCCCCCGCCGCTGACGAGACCGAACGCCTGCGGCTGGAGCGGGAGGAAAAGCTGCGCCAGACCATCAAGGCGCTGGACCGTCACCTTAACCGCCCCGATCACGACCGGCTGGGGGCAAGAAACCTTTCTCCGGCGCAGGAGGCGCTGCTGGTGCGTTTTGCCCGCGCCCGCGAGGCAGGGCCCTTTGCTACCACGCTTGCCGATGCGCTCGGCTCCAGCCGCTGGCTGGTGGAACGGATCATGCTCGATACCTCCGGACGGCAACTGGCGACGGCACTGATGGCGCTGGCCATGCAGATTTCAGACATCATCCATGTGCTGACGCGCTTTTTCCCGCATCTTTCCGAGCGGGAGGAGGGGGAGCCGCGCATTGCCCGGCTGATCGCCTCGCTCAATGGCCGCGACTGCGAAAACCGGCTGGAAGCCTGGCTGCGCGCCGACGCCTACACCTACCAGACCGGTGAAAGCCAGCCGACCACCCCCGGCGCGGGCAACACCCGCATCAAGCCCGCCTCCGGCAGGGCGTAATACCAAGGTCATTTTCAATGACCTTGGTATTAATGCATGTTTTCATACGAGCGGCAGCAGATCGCCCAACTCATCCACCTCGATTTCCACCAGCCAGAGATCGGGGTCCCATTTGCGCTCACGGGCAATCAGTGCTGCGACCTCGTCTGGCTCTGCCGCCGCGAGGCGGATTTCGAAACGGCGGCTGGCCGCACCTTCCTCATCCACCAGGCTTTGCGGAGCAGGGCCGTAGAGGGTTTCGCGGCCATCGCGAAAGCGCTGGCGCACGAAGATCGCGCCCGCTTCCTCCATGCCGCGATGCTCGATGGCGGCAAAACCGCCCTGACCGAACACCCGCCGCACCAGGGCCGCCACGAAAATATCGGAGCGTAAGCGTGTCATGACCATCCAGTTCGAACTTGTTTTATCATTTTTCTCTAATGCATGTCCGCGCGGACATCATCGGCAATCTGCCGGTCTTTAGAGCATGTCCACTTTCCTGGAAACACTCTAAACCTTGATCGCCAGCCTGAGCCCGCCCCAGTGGCGGCCGTGGACCGTGATGGGGGCGGAAATATCCTTCATCAGAACGAACTGGCCGCCGCCCATGTCGCGCCGGTAGGTCTGCACCAGAAAGGGTGCGGTGCTGCGTCCGGCGGCAAGCCCCACCCGGTCATTGAACATGCGGCGATTGCGGCAGTTGGCGGTGTTCCACACCGGATCGCCGGGCCGCTGCGGCTGAGAAAACCGCGCATTGTGGGTGGGGAGATAGCCGTTCAGATCTACGGCAGCGCAGAAGCCGATCCGCTCGCTCATCGACAACACCGGCTCCTGGATGGGAGGTAGAATCTGGTCGGCAAGATCGGTATAGGCCGTCAGCATCTGCACCGGGTCGCTGCCGGGAATCGGGCGGTACTGTGTGTCGAACAGCGCGTCGAGCCTGATCCGGCCGCTGGCCACCACCGCCTCGAAGGCCGAGGAAATTGCCGCTGCCGTGGCGCATGCCTTTTCAATAAAGGGTGTATCGGCGGTCTCGATCCCGGCGCTGGCGGTGATCTGCACCAGCGTTTCCGACATGGCCACCACCTTGTCCACCCGGGCGGCGGCCTGTTGCAGGGCGCGGTCGGTGGCGTCCACATCCGCACTCATGTCATCCAACTGCTGCACGAAGCCCTGGCATTGCCGGTCCATCTGCTCGGTGGTGGCGGCCATGACCGCCGTGCTGTCGAGAATGCCCACCATCACCTCTTCCATGGAGGAGAAGGTGGCGGCCAGCCCGCGCGAGGTTTCCTGCACGGTTTCCGCACTTTCGCTGGCGCCGCGCCCGGAGGCTTCCAGCCGCACGATCTTGTCGCGAATTTCGTTCAAAATGGTCTGGATGCCCGACGTGGCCTGCGAGGTCTGCACCGAAAGGGCGCGAATTTCCGCCGCCACCACCGCAAAGCCCTTTCCGGCCTCCCCGGCGCGGGCTGCCTCAATGGCGGCATTCAGCGCCAGAAGGTTGGTTTGCCGGGCAATACTGCCAATATCGCCCGCCACCTTGTCCACATCGGAGAGCGAGCGGCCAAAGCCACCGATGTCCGTCGTGATCTCCCGCGACGCATGCACCAGAGTCTCGATCTGGCCGACCGCGCCGCTCAGCCGTCCGGCGGAACTGGAAAGCATGCCGCGCGCCTGCCCGGCGCGGCCATCGGCCTCGCGCAGCCCTTCCGCTACGGCGCGGTTGGCGCGGGCAATTTCCAGCGCATCCCGCCGCACCGCCTCGAAGGTCTGCGACTGCCGCCGCGAAACTCCCGCCATATCCTGAATGGCACCGGCAATATCGACAATGTCGATGCCAAGGCTTGACGCTTCCTGGGCGATCCGCCCCACCATTTCGCGCAACTGGCTATGGCTGAGCGACTGGCCAGCCTGACCGTCCTCAGCCTCGCGATGCGGTTCCTCTTGTGAAAGTTGAAGTGCCATGTCCTTCCTCCCGCGGAAAAGCATGATCCTGCATGGTTAACAAAGCTGAAAGAAATGCACGTGAGAGAGGGACTGAGACGAAAGTCATAGGGCTTTGCCCCTGGGATGGATCGACATTCAGGCTTGAGTGAGGGGAAAAAGGTGATTTTCGTGAATCGGAACGGCGTGTACTAAACGTATATGAGCCTAGCTAGGCGCAGGAAATCGCTGTTTGCAGCCAACGCAGGGTGTTTATTTTTACGCATTTCCGGGCGGAAAACCGGATTCCACTTTTCCTGCAAATGCTCTACAGCGCGCCGATGGCCTTCAGCTTTGCCAGCACCGCCGGGTTCGGCTCTCCGGTTTCCGGCAGGCGGTAATGCCGCTCGAAATGGCGAATGGCGGCCTTGGTCTGTTCGCCCGCCACACCATCCACCGTGACATTCGTATAGGCAATATTGGCCAGCCCGCGCTGGATATCCATGATCATGCTGACCTGGGTTGCCCCGCCGACCGTGCCGGGCGGCAGCGGTGCCGATGCGGGGGCGCTGATGCGTTGGGGCGTGGCGGCGGCATTTTTTACTTCGGCGGCAGCGGGCCGGGCGGAAATCTTCGTCGGCGCAGGGGCGGTGACGATGGTCTTTTCGGCGCTGCGAATGGCAGCCGCCACCGGATCGATCGCCTTGTCTTCGGCGACCACCGCCACCGGCCTGTCCTTCGGTGTCACCGGCGAGAGGGTATCGAGCGAGAGAGCGGCCAGAAGATCGTCGCTGGGCAGGCCCGTTACGGGCAGGCCGATGCGTGCCTCATAGCCGCGAATCGCCGCTTCCGTGGCGGCATTGCTGCTGCCATCCACGGGGCCGCGATAGAGCTGAAGCCGCGCCAGTTCCTTTTGCACCGAAAGCCGAAGCGCTGCCTGCTCCTCCTGCGGGGCGGCATTCTGGGAACTGGTATTCTGAAGGGTGGTTTGGGCCACCGCCTGCTGTGCGGTGCCGATCTTTTCGCCGGTATCGCGCTGGATGCGGAAGGTCGTCACGTCCTGCGGGTCCGGCTTCAGCACGCCGCTGCGGTTGAGGCCGAGAAGGGCGGTGAAATTATGCGGATCGCGGGTGCGCAGAAAGGGCGAGGGGTGCTGGCCCGGCTGATACCAGAAGGCGTTGGCCGCCACGAAACCGAAGACCACGCAGAAAGCAAAAACGCCACCCGTTTTCAGCGGATAGCGCGCAATGAGCCGAAAGGACGCGGAAGCGGCCATCGAAAGAAAGCCCGGCTCCTTGCGGGCCGGCTTTCGCTCAGGCGATTTTCGCTTTCGCGTCGTCATTCAATCCTTCCCGTTCGGCCCGTTCCGTCTCCTCGGGCTGCATCTCCTGCAGGTTTGCCTGCAAGCGTGGCGGAAATTCGATCCGGCGATGGTCTTCCAGGCTTTCCACACGTTTTGCGCCCGATCCGTCCAGCGGCAGCGTGATCGTCACCACCGTGCCTTCGCCCGGACGGCTGGTGATGGAAAACTGCCCGCCATGCAGCGCCACCAGACCCTTGACCAGCGAAAGCCCAAGCCCGACCCCGTCATGCCGTCGGGCATGGCCGCCATCCAGCTGGGTGAAGGGCTGGCCGAGATGCACGATCCGGTCCGCCGCAATGCCGATGCCGGTATCGCTGACCGACAGCACCACATCCTTGGAGGATCGTGCCGCATCGATGGTCACAACGCCACCCGTCTCGGTGAATTTGATGGCGTTTCCAACAAGATTGATGAGAATCTGCCGCAGGGCGCGGGGATCGGCCTGAAGTTCGCCAAGGTCGCGGGCCACGCGGCTGGTGAGCAGGACGCCTTTTTCGCGCGCCTGCAAGGCCAGCATCTTTTCGCAATCCTGCACGGTCTCGCGCACGGGGAAGGGCTCGACGATCAGTTCGTAACGGCCAGCCTCGATGCGGCACATGTCCAGCATGGTATTGACCACCGACAGCAGATGCCCGCCCGACTGGCGGATCAGCCGGATATATTCACGGTGCCGCTCATCCTCGATCCGCCCGAACAGATCGCTGGCGAGAATATCGGAAAAGCCGAGAATGGCATTGAGCGGCGTGCGCAATTCATGGCTGACCGCCGCCAGAAAGCGCGATTTTGCCTCATGCGCATCCTGCACTTCTATTTCCAGTGCCGCCAGCGTTTCGGCCATGCCGCGTTCGCGGCTGCGGTCCAGCATCTGCGCGAAAATGCCGGTAAGCGCGCCGGTCGCGTCGCGCTCAGCCGTCATGTCCAGATCGATGGGCAGCAGCTTGCCTTCGTTGTCGTCGGCCTGTGGACGGCCAAGGCGCAGGCTCACCCGTCGCTCGCTCTCGCCCTGGCGCAGCGCATCGATGGCGCGGATGAAGGCAATTCGGTCGGTGACATGCACCTGATCGATAAAGGGGCGTTCCAGCGGTTCGCGCAGGAAAGACTGGTAGAAAGAGGCGTCGCGCCCGCCCATGCTGACAATGCGGGCCTGCGGATCGAGCCTCAGCACCAGGCCGGGCATCCAGGCGTGATCGGCAGGCACATCGGGCGCGGCCACCGACTCGCGTCCGGAAAGGCGCGCCAGCCAGGCGCCGAAGAACAGGATGAGAAGGGAGACGCTGCCCACCAGCGCCACGCCGAGCGGCAGGGCAAGGGCGGCACCGGTTGCGGTGCTGAGTGCAACCGGAAGAAGAATTAGCGCCGGGATCAGCCAGCCGAGCAGCCGCTTGACCACGCGCTTTTCCTGCGACGAAGGTGCTTCGCCGGAGCCGACGAGCGCCAGCACCGGTTGGGACGCATCGTCCAGAAGAGCATCTGCCCGATCAGCGATTTTACTCAATACCTTCACGCCAAACTTCCGCGAAGCGGTCCTCTTTGCTTGACCAACCATAGGAGGCCCCGCCTTAAGGAAAGGATAAAGCAATTGGCGGAAAAGCCCCCAAAAACGGTCGCGACGCCCCGATTTGAGACAGGCGGGCCGAGCTTTCGAAAATATGGTTAACGGGGCGTAAGCGCCGGATTTTTCGTGGTTTTCCGATATACGTTAACCTTTGTGGCGGTCCGCGAGGGCAAAAACCCCGGCGCTGCGGGCGCGCTGCCGCATTTATCCTTAACCGCAACCGCTAAAATTCGATTATAATCGCTGGGAACGGGGCAGATCGTTAGAATTTGAGATAATTTTGCCGAAAATGCCTGCTGTATTTTAAAAGCCGTATTTGCGGGCGATCCCTATCCTGGTGCGAAAGGCCGGGTGGACCGGCAGGCGCGTCAGGGGCATTCCTGTTGCAAAGTGAAACGAGTAGGCGACCATGTGGTTTCTGATCAAGGGCACGTTCTGGTTTACCGTGGTTCTCGTTCTGCTCTCCTATTTCGGTGGGGCGGGCGACGGCAAATCCGCATCCGCGCCCGCTTTTGAGCTTGGAAATGCCGTGGCCGCCATCACCGGCGCCTATGATTATGCGCGCGGCCTGTGCGATGAAAAGCCGGATGTCTGCGTCAAGGGTGCCGAAACCATACAGGCCATTGGCGTTCGGGCCCGGGAAGGGGCGCTGGTCGCTTATCAAATGCTTAACCGACATTTCGGCGATGGCGAGACCGCCGTGCCCGCCAATACCGGCTCCGGCCCGGCCGGGGAGCCTGCCATCGCGTCCTCTGTATCCGGTAACGTGCGTCACGGCCTGCGCGAAGACGCCGCCGCCCCGCATGGGGTGATGCGTGAAGCCGCAGAGGACGAGGTCCTCACCGGCACTGTCTCCGGTCCCATGGTGATTTCCATTCCAAAGCCCAAGCCGAAGCCCGCCGGTTAAGCCGAAAACCGCGTTGCAGTTTTCAGGATGCGTAGGCTTATCTGCCGCGCATCTTGTCCGAAAACCGCTTCACACTTTTCCTGGAAATGCTCTATATCCCCCTCATCAGCAGAGGAAGAGTGCGCGCATGACGTCCATCGAGCAGATTATCGACGATTTCGCCTTTCTGGACGATTGGGAGGACCGCTATCGCTATGTCATCGAACTGGGCAAGGCGCTGCCGGATCTGCCGGATGACAAGAAGACGGCGGAGAACAAGGTGCGCGGCTGCGCCAGTCAGGTCTGGCTGGTGACTCATGCGGGCGAAGGCGCCGATCCCGTCCTGACCTTCGAGGGCGATTCCGATGCCCATATCGTGCGCGGTCTGGTGGCCATCGTGCTTTCGGCCTATTCCGGCAAAAAGGCCTCCGAGGTTGCTGATTTCGACGCGCTGGCCCTGTTCGGCAAGCTCGGCCTGATGGAGCATCTTTCCTCCCAGCGCGCCAACGGCCTGCGCTCCATGGTGGACCGGATCAGGGCCGAGGCGAAAGCGCGGTCCCTGGGTGGTCAGGGGTAAGCCCTCCCATTTTCCGGGTAAGCGCGACATTCCTTTTCATGTGACGGCCATTTTACAAAAAGGACATGCCATGGCGCTCGCCTCCAATCTTTCATCCCGAACAGGATATGGCCGTGGTAAGGGGCTTGCTGGACTCGTGATGGCGGCGCTGATCCTGCTGATCGGCTATCGCATCTCCCTTCCGGGTCTGGACGGGAGCCTGCTCTCTGGCCTGTCCGACGATTCCTCCGCAGCACTTGCGCGGGTGTCGGTGCTGGCGCTCGGACCGATGCCGATCATCAATGCCCTTGGGCATTTTGAGATTTTGATCCTTATTCTGTGCAGTTTTGCCGCCGGGCGGCGCTGGGTTTCGGCGAGCCGGTTGTTCGCCGTCCTTCCTGTTATCCTTGCCTTGCTGGTTGCCGGCTTTCAGGCCTACGGCGTTGCCCGCGCCCTTGAGCATTTCGGCTCGACCTTCGGCGATCTCTTCGTGCCGGTCACCATCCTCTGCCTCGTCGGCGCCACGGCCCTGTTGATGGCCTTCATCCACAGCCAGGCGCGGCGGCAGATCGATGGGCTCTGGTTGCTGCTGGCTGCAAGCTTCCTGCTGTCCTTGCCCCATCAGATGACCGGCTATCTGGAACTGCTGGTGAGCGGCGCGTTCACGCTTCAAACCTTCGGCGTCGCGCTGGCTCCCGTGGTGCTGGCCGTGGCGCTGACGGCATTTACGGTTCGCGCCCTGACGGCAGGCATTTCCGCCGAAGGCGTCCGGACGCGCTTGCACCTGCTGATCTGGCCGCTGCTGCTGACCCAACTCGTGCTGAGCTATGTCTGGCCGTTCCTGATTGCCGCGCCGCCGGAGATGGCCAGAATCTTGCTGCCCGATTCCCGCTTTGGTGCGAGCCTGATGCTCGCCGGTGCCAACGTGCCGCTGGTGGCGCTCTTCACGCTGGCCTATGCTCGTGATCTTGCCCATCGGCGGGAAGAGAGCGGCGGATCCAAGCCGTCCTCCGCCGTCCTCCTGCTGGTCATTGTCCTGCAAATCCTTGTGCTTTCCGGTCTCAAAACGCTGCTGCCGCTGGCCAACCTTCCCGTCGACCTGGACTGGCTGGGGCTGTTCATCACCACCGCCGTGCTGATGTGCGTCAGCGGGCTTGCGACAGCAGGCAAGCAGTAACCGGCACGCTTTTCTCTACCGCACAAAGGACGCTGTAACCCTTTAAATCTGCTTGATAATTCCTGAAAACGAGTCCGATTCCAGGAACTAGGCATTCGCGAGCGCCTGCTCGAAGTCCTGCGGCAAGACGCCGGTGATGGAGCGGATCATGGTGCGCAACAGCTCTGCCAGCGTCTGTTCGCGCCTGTCTTGCGCCTCAAGGAAGGAGGCGATCAGCCCCTGACCGGCCACGACGTGGGAAATGGCGATGGAATGGGTGAAGAACAGCAGTGACGCATCCTGTGGCGGGATCAGGCCAAGTGCGATCCCCTCCTGCAAAAGCGGCAGGGTCACGTCATGAAAGGGGTCCACCAGCGCCACCTTGACCTGCGCCTGCCGTTCCCCCGCCTGCACCATTTCCTGCAGGATGAACAGGCCATACTCCGGCAGAGCGGCATTGAAGCGGATGAATGCGGCGTAGAACCGGCAAAGCCTGTCGCCATAGGGCAGGCCGGATGCGGCAATTGCCGTGAGTTCCTCGATGGAAGGGGCGGCGCGTTCGCGCAGCCGCTCCAGGCAGGCTTCCCAAAGGGCTGCCTTGGAGCCGTAATGATAATTGGCCAGCGCGATATTGACCCCGGCCTGCCTGGCCAGATCGCGGATATTCACCCCCTCATAGCCGCGCCGGGCAAAGCCATCCAGCGCCTTGCATAAAATGGTCTCACGCCCCGTTTCCGCGCCAAGACGCGGTCTGCCCGCCCGGCTTTGCGCCTTGCGCTTTGCTTTGCTGCCGTCCGGTTCTGGGTCCTGCATGCTCTCGCCGCTGCTGAAGTGCTGTCTCTGCCCACCCTTTTCCCCCGCAAGCCGCGATGGCGTCAATCTTGGCGCTGAAAAATAAATTAAACAACTGTTGTATTTTTTCCTGTCCGTCGTAACCTTGGCCGTGGTTGCTGTCGCGCTGTCTTGCGCCGCAGCCGTGTGAGGAGCGTTTGTGAAGGAGGAAACGCATGAGTGTGACGAAGCTATTGGATGGTGTGGAGGTTCTGTTCCGGCAGGCCGCGCCCATTGAGGGGTCGGCCTATCCCGGCCTGAACGAACGCAGCTATGTGCTGAAGAAAGGCAGCGTTCACCTGGAGGGCGGCATGCCGCTGCAGTCGGATGTGCTGGTGGAGCAGGATGTGCCGGTGACCTTGCGGGATGGGGTGACCATCCGTGTGGATCTCTACCGTCCGGTCGAGGAGGGGCACTATCCGGCTATTATCGGCTGGAGCCCCTATGGCAAGCGCGGTGGCTTTCTCACCAGCGATGTCTTTGGCCATCCCACCCGCATGGATGTGCCTCTGGCCTGGGAGGACGGCCTCAACAAGTTCGAGGCGGCAACGCCCGCCTATTGGGTGGCGCATGGTTATGTGATCGTCGCGCCGGACAGCCGTGGCGTTTTCAGTTCGGAAGGCGATATTCACGCCTGGGGCCGGCAGGAGCCGGAGGATGAATATGACCTGATCGAATGGGCAGGCGTGCAGCCCTGGTCGAATGGCAAGATCGGGCTCACCGGCAATTCCATGCTGGCCATGTCGCAATGGTTCGTCGCGCCAAAGCGTCCGCCGCATCTGGCTGCCATCGCTCCCTGGGAGGGGGCATCGGACATCTACCGCGATACCGCCTGCCGGGGCGGCATTCCGGAATTCCTGTTTTCCGAAGGGATTTTCAGCCGCCTCTATGGCAAGGGGCTTCTGGAGGATATTCCGGCCATGTCCAGAACCCACAGGCTGCTGGATGCTTATTGGCAAAGCAAGGTTGCGCCGGTCGAAGCCATTGATCTTCCGGCCTATGTCGTGGCCTCCTGGACCAATCTGCTGCACACCGGCGGGACGTTTCGCGGCTGGTCTGCCATGGCCTCGAAAGACAAATGGCTGCGCGTGCACAATACCCATGAGTGGACGGATTACTTCAACCCCGTCCATGTCGAGGATCTGCGCCGCTTCTTCGACCGCTATCTGAAGGGGATCGACAATGGCTGGGAGGCCACGCCCCGCGTTCGCCTGACTGTTCTCGATCCGGGCAATCGCGATGTGGTGAACCGGGCGGAAACGGCGTTTCCGCTGGAGCGGCAGCAGGTCAAGGCGCTGCATCTCGGCCTGAAGGATGGCAAGCCGGTGCTTTCTCCGGAGCCGCAAGCCGAAGCGGCCAGCCTTTCCTATGATGTCACGGACAGGCAAGGGGTAGCCTTTGCCATCACCTTCGATGAGCTGACGGAACTGACCGGCTATTTCAACCTAAAGCTCTGGGTGGAGGCCGAGGGCCATGACGATATGGACCTCTTCGCCTTTGTGCGCAAACGCGACCGCGATGGCAAGGTGCAGGAATGCCCGGTGGTAACCGACCGGACCCATGTGGGTCCCAATGGCCGTTTGCGGGTGTCGCTGCGGGCCACCGATCCCGCCCGCTCCAGCGAATTGCAGCCTTTCATGCCCTTTGACCGGGAAGCCAAGTTGACGCCGGGTGAAATCGTGCCGGTGGAGATCGGCTTCTGGCCCTATGGCATTCGCTGGCAGCCGGGCGAAACGCTGGAACTGGTGATCACCGGCATCGATCTGCTGGTGCGTCCGGAATTCCCGCAGATTCCGCCGATCCCCACCCTCAACAAGGGCCGCCACATCATCCATTTCGGCGGTGACTATGGATCGAAACTGCTCGTGCCGTTCATTCCCGGTGCGTGAGGGGAACAGGGCGCGGCTCTTGCCGCGCCCTGTTCAATCCTTGCTCAAGGCCGCGACCGGGTCCAGCCGCGAGGCGTTGCGGGCGGGCATGAAGCCGAAGACGAGGCCGATGAGGCAGGAGCAGGTGAAGGCCGCCACCATGGAGGTGGTGGAATAGATCAGCTGGAAGTTCGACTGCGCCAGCGAGAAGGCAAAGCCGAAGCTGAGCGCCAGCCCGATGCCGAGCGAACCGCCGATCAGGCAGACCAGCACGGCCTCGATGAGGAATTGCTGCAAGATATCCTGCCGCCTTGCCCCCACCGCCATGCGCACGCCGATCTCGCCCACCCGTTCGGAGACCGAGACCAGCATGATGTTCATGACGCCAATGCCGCCCACCACCAGCGAGATGACGGCGATGGCGGCCACCAGCAGCGTCAGCGTCTGGGTGGTGGCGATGATGGTCTGGCGGATGTCATCGGTGTTGAGGATGAAGAAATCCTTCTCCCCGTGGCGCTTGGTGAGGAAGTCGGTGACGGCGGCCTCGGCCACATTGCTGTCCACGCTATCCGACAGGCGCACCGTAATGGAGCGCAGCGACATGCTGCCGAGAAAGCGGGATTGCACGCTGGTATAGGGCAGATAGGCCGAAAGGTTGGAACTGGCGCCGAAGCCGCCCTGCTGGGTGGAAATCACGCCGGTAATGCGCACCGGCACATCGGTGAGAAACACCGTCTTGCCCAGTGCATCCTGCGGATTGGCGCCAAACAGCGTGGTGGCGGTGTTCTGGTCGATCACCGCATCCTGGCTGAGGGTATCGACGCTCTTGCGGTCGAAGAGCCGTCCGGCCACCAGTTTCGAGCCTTTGGCGGTGAAATATTGTTCGCCGACGCCGTTCACCAGTACATTGGCGACGGTCGCGCCGTAGCGCACCGTGCCGGAGGTGGAAACGGTGGGTGTGACGGCGGCGACATAGGACAGCCGCGCCATGGCATCGGCATCGGCCACCTTCAGCGTCGTGATCTTGGCAGAGCGCACATCGCCGAAGCTCTTCCCGGGGAAGATTTCCAGCGTATTGGTGCCGAGGCTGTTGATGTTGGAGAGCACCTTCTGCTGCGTGCCCTGGCCGAGTGCCACCACGCACACCACCGAGGCAATGCCGATGACGATGCCGAGCATGGTGAGGAAGGTACGCAGCCGGTGCGAGGCCAGCGATTTCAACGCCATGGTAAAGGCTTCACCCAGCCGGTCCGCCCAGGGAAACCGGTGCCGCCTGGCCTCGGGCTCCGGGGCTGCGGGGCGCGGTTCGTTCCGGCGGTCGTTGCGCCGGTCGGCGACGATTTCGCCATCGGCGATCTCGATGATACGGCCTGCGCGGGCCGCGACATTGGGATCGTGGGTGACGATGATGATGGTGCGGCCTTCGGCATTCAGCTCATCGAGAATGCGCAGCACTTCTTCGCCGCTGCTCTTGTCCAGCGCCCCGGTCGGCTCGTCCGCCAGAATGACCTCGCCGCCATTGATCAGCGCGCGGGCAATGGAGACACGCTGCTGCTGGCCGCCGGAGAGTTGGCCGGGGCGGTTGCGCAGCCGCTCGCCCATGCCGAGCCTCTGCAGCAGGCCGCGCGCCCGTTCCCGCCGCTCCGCAGGAGAAATGCCGGCATAAATCGCCGGGATTTCGACATTGCCGACCGCCGACAGGTCCGACAGCAGGTGATAGCGCTGGAAAATGAAGCCGAAATGCTCTCGCCGCAATGCGGAGCGGGCATCGGAATCGAGCTGGTCGGTGCGCTGGCCGCTGATGCCATAGGTGCCGCTGGTAGGACGATCCAGCAGGCCGAGAATGTTCATCAGCGTCGACTTGCCGGAGCCGGACGGCCCGACGATCGAGACCATCTCACCCTTTTCGATGGTGAGGTTGACGTTTTTCAGCACCGCCACATCGCTCTCGCCGGAGCGGTAGACGCGCGTGACGTCCTTGAGTTCGATCAGCGCCATGGGGTTACATTCCCATCGGCGGCGGCGGGCCGCCGGTCGATTTGCTGGCGGTGCTCGCGGCGCTGGCTTCGCCGATCACCACCTTGTCGCCCTCCGCCAGGCCGGAGCGGATTTCGGCGCGCACGCCGTCATTCAGCCCCACCTCCACCTTGCGCTGGCTGACATTGCCCTCAGCATCGACGACGCGCAGGCTGGCAGCACCACCCTCCGTGCCGGTGAGGGCCGAGGCGGGAACGGTCAGTACATTTTTGGCGCTGCCGAGCACGATATGCACTTCCGCCGTCATATAGGTGCGGAAGCGGCCATCGGGATTATCCACCGTCAGGATGCCGTTATAATAAATGGCCGAGGAACTGGACGAAGAACTGGAGGAACTGGACGAGGAAGAGGAGGTGGAGGTGGTGACGCTGGAATCGCTGGTGATCGATTCCGGCGCGGGCTCGATGGATTGCAGCACGGTCTCATGCTTGGTGGCCGGATCGCCGACGATGGAGAAGTAGACCGGCTGGCCGGGCTTGACGCGCACCACATCGGCCTCGGAAATTTCCGAGCGCACGACCATCTTGTCCAACTGGCCGAGGATGATGATGGTGGGGGCGGACTGGGTGGCGTTGACCGTCTGGCCTTCCTGGTTGACCACGGCCAGCACGGTGCCGTCCATGGGCGCGGTGATGCGGGTATAGCCGAGATTGGCTTCCGCCGTTTCCACCGCCACCTGCGCCTCGACGATCTGCGCATCCAGCGCATCGATGGCGGCCTTGGCCTTGTCGCGGGTGGCCTGGGCGGTTTCAAGATCGGCCTGGGTGCCGGAATTGCTGGCGCGCAGGTTCTGCTGGCGGGTGAGGGAAAGCTCGGCGCTGACCAGCGTCGCTTCCGCTTCCACGCGCTGCGCCTTCACATCGGCCAGCGAGGCCTGGGAGGTGCGCAGGCTGTTGCGCTGGGTGACGCTGTCGATCTCCGCCACCAGCGCACCGGTCTTGATAGTATCGCCCACCTTGACATGGACGGCGGTGATGCGGCCCGAAACCTGGGCGCCGACGGCCACCAGCCGGTAAGGCTTGAAGGTGCCGGTGGCCAGCACCGTCTGCTCCACATCGCCGCGGGTCACGGGGGCCGTGAGCAGATTGGCCGAGGCGCTGCCGGAACCGGGACGCCAGACATACCAGGCCGCCACCGCGGCAATGATGATCAGGAAAACTGCTGCAAGAACGCGCCGTGTCACTTCAAGTCCTCAAACTCTCTGGCCATTCCTGGGCTTCCGCAGACCGTTTTTCGTGCGTGCCGCACGCGTGCCCAGATTGCAGAGGCCCAAGGCTTTGCCACGGATAAGGGCTTTCAGGCCCGGAAAGTCAATGATTGCAACCATTAAATCTCGGAAAGGAAAGCGCCGGCATCCGGGCATTTGGAAAGCCTCGCGCAAGCAACTAGTTATATTTCATAAATATTCGGTGAAGGGCGCCATGAGGAGCGTCGGATTGTCGCCTCCGGAATTTTCACGGGCGTTGCCTCTCGTGGCAACACGGCAACAGTCATACCGAAGGTCATTGAAGATGACTTCGGTATTCCGTTTTCGAATATCTCAAGCCTCTAACGCAATTGAGATATTCGAACAATCTTCAAGGCGAGGATGCGTCAGCATCTTCGAGCCTTCGTATTACAGCGCCGTGCGTTTTATCAAACGCACAAAGGACGCTGTAACACTTTAAATCTGCTGCATAATTTTATCCTTAAATCGATTCCGATTTAAGGAATTATGCAGTAGACATGCCGCGCGAGCGGGGTTGCGGCATGGTCATTCTTGTCCTGGACAAGACCCGAAAACGGCATGGCCAACACGGAGAGCGGCCCATGAAGGTTAGTAGCAGCAGTTCGTCACTTTTTTCATATAGCAGCAGTTCGTCCTCGACGCAGAGCGACGAGGATGCCAGCGCGCAATTCCTCTCGCTGATGGGCGATGACAGTGGCAGCGGCAGTTCGGGGGATGCGTTGCTGGATTCGGTTTCGTGCGAGGACAGTACCGACGAGACCCAGGCGAGCAGCGACAGCTCCAGCAGTTCCGACTCCGACAGTTCGGACAGCACCGATCTGCTCAGTGAATTCGATGCCTGGCTGCAGCAATTGATGGCGGCGGCCTCTTCGAACGGCACCACGGCGAGCAGCGACGACACGACCAGTGAAGACGAAACCGGCACCGGCACGGTGGAGGCCAGCGCCAGCACCGGTCCCGGTGCGCCGCCTCCTGGCCCGCCCCCCGGTCCGCCGCCGGCCGAGGAGAGCAGCGATACGACGGAAACCGAAACGGCGACCGAAGCGACCTCTACGGAGACCAGCACGACCGATACGACCACCGCATCGAGCGACAGCGACAGCGATACGTCCTCGGAGGATACCACCTCCAGCAGTTTGGAATTCGACTTCGCAAGCCTGCTTCAGGCGCGGTTTGCCAATGGCTTGCAAACCTCTGTAAACGAAGCGCTCGACCAGCTTTGATGAGACGTAAGCGCTTCAGGGCCGACCTGAAGCGCATCCCAAATCCTGTGGCGCACGCGAAACCGGTTACAGCGCCGTCGATGGCCGGTAATCCGGTGCGCCCCAGTGCAGGGGCAGGGTGGGACGGCCGGCTTGCGGCCGGTAGTGCCGGTCCAGCGCCAGAAGGGCAGTGCGCAGCATCAGCTTGGCGGATCGGGCAGGCCATTGCCGCTCCCGCTCTATGTTTTCCAGCCCCTTGTGGAAGCAGCAGACATCCAGCACCACGCCCGAGAGATCGGGGCCGAGCGCCATCAGCGCGTCCGAGACCCGCTTGCGGGCGGCAAGGGCGCTATCCTTGAGATCTGGCGCGTTGGCGCGCTGGCCTTTCACCTTCTGCGCAAGGCGCGGTTCCCAGGAGGCGGTGATGCGGGGCTGCATATGGCCGCGCTCGAAATCCTCCGCCAGTCTTTCGCCGGCTTCCACCGCTTCCGGCGGAAAATAGGCCTGACCGTGCTGGTCACGCAGCCGGGCAAGCGATGCCAGCGGCGAATGGTCGAGATTGCGGCGCGCCTTGCGCTTTTCGCCTTCGTCCAGCATCAGTTCATCGCGTCGTTCGCCGTGCTGTACGGCAAACGCCTCGTCGCGGGCGGCGCGGGCGCGTTTGAGAAAGGCCTCCGCCTCTGCCGTCGGCTTCAGGCTGTCGCCTTGCCGGGTGATAAGGCCGTTGCGGCAGGCTTCCGCCACCAGCGCCTGCGGGAAACGGCCGAGGAGCCGGTTCTCCTTCACGTCGATCAGGTCAGCCATGCCGTCTTCCTCCTTCAGTGCCAGCGGCTTGCGGCAAAGGCTAAGAAGACGCACGAGGGCCTTGGGCGCAGGGTTTGCGCAACTGCTCGCCGTCTCAGCCATTGTCCGCCTCCTTCGAGACGGCCAGAAGCACGCCCACCACCCGTTCCAGCCGCAGCAGCAACTGATCCATGGCCTTGTCTTCACGCCGGTCTTCTACGACGTGGCAGGCATAGCTGACCGTACTGCGATCGTAACCGAAGGCCCGAGCAATTTCATACTGGGGGATTCCCAGCACCACGTGGCATAAATACATGGACATCTGTCTTATATGGCATCGCTGCCGCCGCCGGTTGCGCGGGGGTGAAACCTCTTCCTCGATCATGCCCAGCATCTCCTCCGTGAGCCTGGACACCGAATGGCACAGAAGCCGCAGCAGGCGCTCCGGTCTTTTGCCCTTGTCTTCCTGAACTGGCTGCATTCCAATATCTCCCTTTGTAGGATTATATTCATATGCGCCGGAAAGGAAAGCGGGGAAAATAAACAGCGGCGGGAAAAGCCGCCCGATGGGGCAGCGGGAAGGGAGCCTGTGGACAATGTCTGGGATGTCAGGCGTTATCCGGTTGAATCTCCGAGAAAAACTGCGGGATTTGGTAGATCTCGCCTGGCTCTCGCGCTGTGGATTTCACGGGCGGGAAGAGGGTGTGTGAGGATTATTTTCCATTTTGAGGGGGTGTTTCCCCTGAAAACACGGGGGTGCTGGTATCAGGTCTTGAGAGCGGAGCAGGTGGCGCGGCTCAGAAAATCCTGCGCATCGGCCAGGGCGCTCGGCTGGGGCGCGAGGGCGCGCAGGACCGCATAGCCTTCGGCCTGCGGCATTTCCACCAAGACGGTCCGGGCGACGAGGTCGGGCTCGGCGTTGCGCAGCGCCGAAAGCTGGGCGGCGGTGCCGGCGATGATGTCAAGCCGGCCTTCGACGGCGGTGGCGTCGGTCATGCTGTAGACTTCGTTGGCAGCCTTGTCGAACAGGCCGATGGACCAGAAGGGCACGCTGCCCTGAGCGGTGAGGCGGATGGGGGCCTGGGTAACGTCGAAAGCGCAGACCGCCTGCCGGAGATAGGGGTCGGTCTGGGCGAGGCCGGTGCCATCCGGCTTTTTCGCCAGACTGTAGAAGCGGGGGGAAGGCCCCTCGCGCGTCACCCGCGTATAGGCATCCTTGCCGGTGAAGCGGGGCAGCGCCAGGATGATGACGATGTGCAGCACCAGCGCGCCGATCAGGCCGACCAGCAGGGCATATATCAGCTTACGCATGGCCGCACCCGATCTTTTCGATCTTCGGCATGGCGACATCCACCAGACCGGAATTGCCCGCCGCAGGCGTATCGAGCAGGGTGACGGTGATGAGGAAAGGGCCGTTGCCCGGCGGCAGCGCCAGCCAGTTGCCGGGTGCGGCCTGACTGCCGATCTCGACAGTCAGGCCGCCATCCTGTTGCTTCAGGGTGATGACCGAGTTCAGTGCGCCGGGAAGGGTGTCAGGCACGGCGAGCGGCGTGCCGTCCAGCCCGGCGGCATAGAGCGTCCAGGCGCGGGCAGGGGGCAGGCTGCCGTCAAGCCGGTAGCGGCAGAGGCCCGACAGCCGCTCGCCGCTGTCATCACTGCTGGCAATGAAGGTGAGCCCCTCGGCGGAGCCCATCAGCAGACGGCCCGCCTTGGCACGGTGGGCGCGTGCGTAAGGGTCGGCGCTGCTGGTCTGGGCCTCCGGAAAGGCGCGCCAGCTGCCAATCTTGATTTCACCAAAGCCCACCGTCGCATCGAGCGCCAGAAGCGCCGACTGAATGCCGAGGCCAAAAGCCACGGCGAGCGCCACGGCGACAAGAAAGGGAACCCGAAACACCCGTTGATTCGACCTTGTTGACTGCTTTCCAAAGCGGTACCGCATAATTCCTGAAACCGGAACCGATTTAGGGTGTTTCCAGGAAAGTGGAATCCGGTTTTCCGTCTGAAAACGGGGCAACACTCTCATACGAAGAGTCATTGAAAATGACTCATCGTATTCCCCTTTCGAATATCTCAAGCCCTTGATGCATTTGAGATATTCGAAATCCTTTCAAGGCGAGGATGCGTTAGCATCTTCGAGCCTTGGTATAACGCCAAAATTATGCAGCGCGCATAAAGCGCTACAGCCCAAAATCAGGGCAGGGAGATGGCGCGTGCGCCATGCTGCGGGGATAAACCCCGGAGACGCTGCAAAAGGCAGGGGACAAGGCGTCACAAGGACAAGGCAGTTCGCCAAAACAGTGACGGCCGGCGCCAGAAGCGACCGGCCGTCCGCCCCATCCCCCCGCCCCCAGGGTTCAGGTGCGTCTCAACACGGGTGTATAGCCCGCATCCTTGATGACCTCTTCGGCCTTGGCCGCATTTGCCTCGACCTTGACGCTATGCGCTTTCAGGTCAATCTCGACGGCGGCGCCGGGGAGGGTCTCTTCCAGCGCCTTTCTGACCGTGGCCTCGCAATGGCCGCAGGTCATGTCTTCTACGTAGAATTCGGCAATCTCGCTCATCGGGCGCTCCTTTCGACTTGTCTCCCCTTCATGCACCTTCCGGCAGGGGGAAGGTCAAGGGGTCAAGCGTCCTCAAGCTCCGAATTCATGGCATCGTCTCTAGCTTCGGCTTCAGCAGCGGCATCGCCCGAGAGCCGGTCGAGAATGGGGCAGTTCGGCCCGGTCTCGTCCTCGCAGTGGTCAACGAGGTTTTTCAGCGTGTCCACCATGCCGCGCATGGCTTCCATCTTTTCCTCGAGTTCACGCACATGGCTCATGGCCAGTTCGCGCACATCGCCACGCTTGCGGGCGGGCTCGCTCCACAGGGCCAGAAGGCGCTCCGTCTCTTCCAGGGAAAAGCCCAGCATGCGGGCACGCCGCACGAAACGCAGGCGGTGCACTTCATTGTCACTGTAAACGCGATAATTGCTGGCCGTGCGGCGCGCCGGCATGACCAGTCCGATTTCTTCGTAATAACGGATCATTTTGGCGGAAACGC
The DNA here is from genome assembly GCF_030815125.1 of Allorhizobium paknamense. Classification (GTDB taxonomy): domain Bacteria; phylum Pseudomonadota; class Alphaproteobacteria; order Rhizobiales; family Rhizobiaceae; genus Allorhizobium; species Allorhizobium paknamense. The sequence goes on along the minus strand of NZ_JAUSWH010000001.1, from coordinate 660,771 downwards.
CGGATGCGGCGGCGGCTTCTCCGATATTCATAATCAGCCTTCCTTCCGACTCAAGGAACAATATGAGAAAAACTAGTGAATGTTTTTCCCTCCCTATTACATCAGTCTTTATACCTCGCAATACAAGAATTGCTAACAACCAAAAAAAGTTGAGAACCATTCACAACCTGGTGAAATACACCCGAAAAAAACCCCGCAGATGTGGGGGTAAGGGTGCCTGTCCCGGCTTTGGTCAGGTGGTCCTGGGGTGGCGCATCAGAAGCGGACAATTGTGCCTTCTCAGAACATTCTTGGACAAAAACCCCTTTTTTCTGAGGGTGAAAATTGAAGAATGTCATCAGTCACGCTCTTCTATAGTGAGGATTGGAGTATTTCCGAATAAAGGCAACATCTTTGAAAGCCGCGCGCGGTGTTGCTGCTGCGGGGGCAGGTTCCGCCAGCAGATGTTGCGGCTCTTGCGGGTAAGAACTTGAAAATAATGACAGCGAAGGTTCGTCAGGATCGATCTGAGCCTCGGCCACGTCCCGTGAGGATGGCTTGACCGGACGTGCCCGTGGCTTTTGTAATGCATCAACGGCTTGAGATATTCGAAAGGGGAATACGAACTGCCATTTTCAATGATAGTTCGTAGGAGTGCTTATCCGACCAGCGGGGTCATGTCGCCGCTGGTGGTGTAGCGGTCGAAGATGGCCATGGCCTTTTCCCGGACCGCCTGCGGCACATCGGCGCCGCGGCCGGCAACGCCGCGGTTGATGCGCTTCCGGTCGCCGTCACGCTTGTCGACAAGGGCTGCGGCGATTTTTTCCGCATCGCCTTGATTGCCGCCGATGAAGGTGGCGATGCGGGCGGCGAGAGCCGCCTTGTCGCCGAGGAAGTCGGTCTCGTAGGAGACCCAGAGCGGTTTGACGAGGTTTATCTTCTCGCACATCTGCCAGCTGAGCAGGAATTGCGCGTACCAGACGGCCTGCGCCGAAACCAGCATGTCCAGCCGTTCTTCGAAGGGCATTTGCGCATAGTGTGCGGGCAGGCCGTCATCGAAGAAATTCGTAGGTATCGCGCGGTTTCCGGCATGCCATTGCAGATACATATCATCGAGGCTGACCAGCGTATCGAAGAAGTTGCGGATGGTGACGATGGGGCGGATATTGTAGAGCGCCATCTGGTGGGCGAGGTAGGGGGTGCAGCGGATGTGATGTTGTGCCACATAGCCGAGACCGTTCAGGCCGTGACGCAGCAGGGCCAGTTCGTCGGTTTCCTGCGAACGAAGATTTGCACCGAGCATGGAGCTGGAAAATGGGCTCAATGTGGGCGTGGCGAGGCTGGCGGGCAGCAGTTTCAGCGCGTCGATCAGCGCGGCAGTAATGAAGGTCGATGCCGATTTTGGTGCGCAAGCCACGAGAATATTGGGTTGAGAGGCCCGGCTTGCTGTCAGGCGCGCCCTGAACGTGAGTTCCGCCAGTTGTGCAAGGGTTATCTTGAGACGCTCGGCACTGTCGGCGTCCATGGTGGGCAGGAAGAAGGGATTGGCGTGGGAGAGGGCGGCTGCAAATTCCAGCGTGCGCCTGCCCTGCATGGCGGCCAGCGCCTCCATGCCTTTCGGATGCGCCAGATGCGGCTGCAGGACAGCGATGTCCTCCATGGCCTGCTGGAACTGTTGTTCTTCGCTTTGGGCGGTATCGCGTTTGACCTGGCCGTCCACCGGAGTCTCCCCTCTGGAAAAGTTATCAGGGAAAACTAAAGGGCGTAGCTTGCGCGAAGCGTGCATTAGATGTGATTAATACTCATGACGGCTGTGTGGTCTCGCCCACAGTGAGGGGCCAGTCGCAGACATAGTTTTCGAAATCGTCCAGCGGGACCTCTTCCTCGCTGATGGTGCGGCCCCGGGCGGAAATACCAGCGGTGTGGACGGTTTCGGGATCGCCGGAGACAAGGGGGTGCCACCAGGCGAGATCGCGGCCTTCGTCCACCAGACGGTAGGCGCAGGTGGGTGGCAGCCAGGCGATTTCATCCACTTGCTGGACAGTGAGCTGGATGCAATCCGGCACGGTGGCCTGGCGGTTTTCATAGTCCTTGCAGCGACAGCTTTCGCCATCCAGCAGGCGACAGGCGATGGAGGTGAAGACCACGTCACCCGTATCCCAATCCTCCAACTTGTTGAGGCAGCACAGGCCGCAGCCGTCGCAGAGGCTTTCCCATTCGCTCTGGCTCATCTCGGCAAGGCTTTTCACCTTCCAGAAAGCGTCATTGCTGTTCACGCGGGGCTCCTTGTGACGGGGGTGGTCGTTATCGTTTCGTTAAAATTTGACTCGCATATGATCAATGCCATGATGGAGAAGCTTCGGGACGGGCTTGCGCCAGACCTTTCAGCCCGCCTTTCAGGCGGCAGGGATGCGGAAGGGTCGACTGATGGGCGTGCTTGGCCTTGCTGTCAAGCGTGTTTCGAGAACGGAGCCTGACGCAGTGAGGTGCAGGCGCGCCGACAACGGTGGTGAGAACCGGCAATGACGGACGAGAAGCCGCGCCGCAGGCGGCACATGTTTCTGAAGATCGATGCCTGGCTCGATTCGACGCTGTGGAATGCCGGTTTTCGCGCAGGCGAGATCTGGGAAGAGCTGACGATCTTCTTTCGCCGCTTTCGCATGCGCGGCTGGAAGAAGATATTTTTCGAAGTGCTGGGCGAGGGCATGACGCTGGGGACGGCGGGTGCCGTGGTGATGCTGGCGCTGGCCAAGCCTGCCTTTCAGGAGACAGAGAAGGACTGGCGCAATCGCGGCGATTTTGCCGTGACCTTTCTGGACCGCTACGGCAATGTCATTGGCCATCGCGGGATTATCCATGAAAATTCCGTGCCTTTCGAGGATTTGCCGGACAATCTGGTGAAGGCGGTGCTGGCGACCGAGGATCGGCGGTTTTTTGACCATTATGGTATCGACTTCATCGGGCTTTTCCGGGCGCTGAGCGAAAATGCCAAGGCGGGCGGCGTGGTGCAGGGTGGTTCCACGCTGACGCAGCAATTGGCGAAGAACCTGTTTTTGACCAATGAGCGTTCCATCGAGCGCAAGATCAAGGAAGCCTTTCTGTCATTGTGGCTGGAGGCCAATCTGAGCAAGAAAGACATTCTCTCGCTCTATCTCGACCGGGCCTATATGGGCGGCGGCACTTTTGGCGCGGCGGCGGCGGCGCAATTTTATTTCGGCAAGAGCGTGCGCGACATCAATCTGGCCGAAGCGGCTATGCTGGCGGGGCTTTTCAAGGCGCCGGCCAAATATGCGCCGCATGTGAACCTGCCTGCCGCGCGCGGGCGCGCCAACGAAGTGCTGAGCAATCTGGTGCAGAGCGGGCTGATGAGCGAGGGGCAGGTGATTGCCGCCCGGCGCAATCCGGCCAGCGTGGTGGACCGGGGCGAGCAGGAAGCGCCGGATTTCTTCCTGGACTGGGCCTTTGACGAAGTGCAGCGGATTGCCGCGCGGTTTCCCGAGCATTCGCTGATCGTGCGCACCACGCTGGACCCCGGCCTGCAGAAGGTGGCAGAGGCGGCGGTGGCCAATACGCTGCGCGACTTTGGCGAGGAATACAAGGTCAAGCAGGCGGCGGTGGTGACAGTGGAAAATGGCGGCTCGGTGCGCGCCATGGTGGGCGGGCGTGATTATGGCGAAAGCCAGTTCAACCGTGCGACGCGGGGCCTGCGCCAGCCGGGGTCTTCCTTCAAGATCTACACTTATGCAGTGGCGATGGAGGCAGGGCTGAAGCCGGACAGCATGGTGGTGGATGCGCCGATCAGCTGGGGCAACTGGAGCCCGAAGAATTACGGCAACAGCTATGCCGGGCGCATAACGCTGACCACGGCGCTGGCGAAATCCATCAACACCATTCCGGTACGGCTGGTGAAGGAACGGCTGGGGCTGGACCCGGTGATCAAGATGGCCAAGGCCATGGGGGTGGAAAGCCCGATCCGCAAGGATGTGACCATTCCGCTCGGCACCTCGGAAGTGACGGTGATGGATCAGGCGACGGCCTATGCCGTGCTGCCGGCGGGCGGTGTGCAATCACGCCGCCACGGCATTGCCGAGATCCTCGATTATCGGGGGCGCGTGCTCTATGATTTCGACCGCGATGAGCCGCCGCCGCGCCGGGTCTTGAGCGAGGAAGCCGCGGGCTATATGAACCAGATGCTCACCAAGGTGCCCTATATCGGCACGGGGCGGAAAGCGGCGCTGGACGGCATTTTGACCGCAGGCAAGAGCGGCACGACGCAGGCCTATCGCGATGCGTGGTTTGTGGGCTTTACCGGCAATTTCACCACGGCAGTGTGGTTTGGCAATGACGACTACACCTCCACCAACAACATGACCGGCGGCTCGCTGCCCGCCATGACCTTCAAGACCATTATGGATTATGCCCATCAGGGCATGGCGATCCGGCCCATTCCCGGCGTGCTGGAACCGGCGGTGATGGCGCAGAAGCCGGTGGCGCAGGCCAAGGCGGGCGAGCGACCGCCGCCGGACCCGGCCTTTGTGCGTCCGCGCAGCCTTTCCGTGGCGAGTACGCGGATTTTGCGGGATCTGGCGACCATGCTGCGCGAGGCAAAGCCTTTGGCGGACCCGCAAAAGGCGGCGTCCCTGTAAGCTTTTTCAAGCGACTGCATAATTCCTTAAATCGGCATCGATTTAAGGTGAAAATTATGCAGCAGATATAAAGCGCTACAGCGAAGCTTTGTGCGCCATATATGGCGCACGGCGCTGTAGGCGGTGGCGGAAATCGCGGCGGACGATTTCGATGGTCCAGGCCCAGAGAAGATGGCCGATGGTTTCCGATACCAGTTCATCCAGTGGCAATTGCCAGAGCGGCGGCGCCCAGCCGAAGACGGGTAGGACCACGCCGTGGAAGGCGACGGTGACGATAAGGCCGAAGAGCAGGCCCTGCCAGAGGGTGACGAGCGGCAGGATTTCCGCTGCCAGGCAATAGGCCATGGCAAAGCCGATGGAGAACAGGTGGTGGACGCCTGCCACGCCCCAATTCACCACATGATCGGAATAGGTATAGGTCATGGCCTTGACGTTGAACCCCATGTCCTGAAGCATTTCCGCCGGGGGGATGGCGCGGTCGGGCGTGCGCGGCGGTAGCGGATTTTCCGTACCCCATTTGACGAAACTGGAGAGATTGCCGCCGATGAAACCGGCCACGAGGGCGGCGGTGAAGCGGGGTTGAGCGGGGGCTGGCATAACTGGACTCCTTGTGGGTCTGGAAATGTTATCGATAACATAGGCGGGTTTGAGGGGATGTCCAGAGGGCGTTGGGGGGTGGAGAGGTGATCCAAGAATATTGTTTATTTTCCTATAATCCGGACGCTCTGCTAAAATTCCGGTCAGAAAAATCATTTTTAGGAAAATAATCCTTGACGGCGTGACGGTTGTTCGGTAGTGTCTGGTTATCGTCACAGAGGTGTGGCTCCTGCATAATTCCTTAAGTCGGAACCGATTTAAGGTTAAAATTATGCAGCAATTTTAAAGCGTTACAGCGCCGGTCTGATCTGTCAGGGCGGCGCTTTTTGTTTTCAGATGCTTTCCAGGAAAAGTGGGAACCGGTTTTCCGTCTGGAAGCACGAAAGGGCAAAAAGTGTTGACCCAGGAAAAGTGGGAACCGGTTTTCTGTTCGCAAACACGTCGAAATGACGCGTTGGATGATCTGCTTCGCGATGTGGCGGGCGCAGTACTGCTGGAATTGAAGGGCGCCGATATGGCGGCGCTGACCGAGCATTATGGCCGTCTGCTGTCTGATCTGATGGTGGAGATGCGGGCGCAGTTCGATCTGTTCAAGGCGCTGAGAGCTGGGGCCGAGGCGCTGATGGGCGGTGAGGACGAGGCGGCGGCCAAGCAGGCGCGGGCTGACCTGAAGGCGGCGAGCGACGCCATTTCCGTGATCGTGCGGACGCTGGAGAAGATCGACCAGTTGCAGCGGCAATTGGTGCGGGATCGCGCCATGGAGGACGAACGGGCGCTGGATGCCGAGCCCTTGCAGCAGGCGGAAGCGCGGCTGCTGGCGCTGGTGGAGGCGCAGGCCGAGGCCCGGGCGCGGGTTTTGCTGGAGGAGTGGCAGGCGGGCGGAGCGGGTGTGCCGGATGGGTGAGGGCGCGGAGGGTTCCCCCCTCATCTGGCTGCCGCCATCTTCTCCCCGAGGAGAGAAGAGGTTTTGGGGTGACGGTTTTGCTTTGGATCGGGTTTCTGTGGGCTGGTGGGTGGGATGGGGTTGAAGGACGGGGTTTCGGCTTTGGCGTTGACGCAAGGAGCGGTGACCTTGGGGCGGGATCTGGTGGAGTTGCGCGATGCGCTGCAAGGGGCGCTGGGGCAGGCGGAGGCGGTGTGTGATGAGGTGAAGCAGCTTTCCGGGCGGATGGCGGGGCGTGCGGCTGGTCGGGAGGCCGGTCGGGGCATCGATGCTGGGGGCAAGCTGAGGCATTGGGCTGGTTCTGGAGGCGGTGGTGGGCGTGAAGGGTGTGATCCGCAGCTTAACCCCCTCTGTCCTGCCGGACATCTCTCCCTTAATGGAGGAGATCAGGGAGGTGGGGCTTCCGTGGCTCGTCATAGGGCGGTCTTCCAGGAAGGGTCGGGGGAACTGGTAGAGGGGAATGCTCCTGTTGGCATTGAGGGAATGAAGGGGGCGCTGGCGGGGCTTGATCCGCTGGTGGTGCGGCGGTTGACGCGCAGTTGGGCGCTGCTGCGGCATCCGGCGCAGGCGGCCCCTGCGGGCGATTGGCGCAACTGGTTGATCATGGGCGGGCGCGGCTCCGGCAAGACGCGGGCCGGGGCGGAGTGGGTGCATGAATTGGCTTCTCGTGGTGAGACATCGGCGCTGAGAATTGCGCTGGTGGCCGAGACGCTGGGGGATGCGCGCGAGGTGATGGTGGATGGGCTTTCCGGCATTTTGCGGATTGCACGGTTTCGCCGTCCCGAACTGGAGATTTCCCGCCGCAGGCTGGTGTGGCCGAACGGGGCGGTGGCGCAGCTTTTCTCCTCCGAAGACCCGGAGAGCCTGCGTGGGCCGCAATTTCATTATGCCTGGTGCGATGAGATCGCCAAATGGAAACATGCCGAGGAAACCTTCGACATGCTGCAGTTTGCCCTGCGGCTGGGGGACGATCCGCGTCAGGTGATTACCACCACGCCGCGTCCCGTGCCGATCCTGCGGCGGTTGCTGGCTGATCCGGGGACGCGGCTTTCCAGGCTTTCGACTTTTTCCAATGCGGGCAATCTGGCGCCGGGCTTCATCGATGCGCTGAAGGCGCGTTACGGCGGGACGCGGCTGGGACGGCAGGAGCTGGATGGCGAGCTGATCGAGGATCGCGAGGATGCGCTGTGGCGGCGGGACCGGCTGGAGGAGCTGACGCTCAAGGTGACCGAGCCGCTTTCGCGCATTGTGGTGGCGGTGGACCCGCCTGCGGGATCGGGCGCATCGTCCTGCTGCGGCATTGTGGTGGCGGGGCTGGATAGCAAGGGGCGGGGCGTGGTGCTGGCGGATTGTTCGGTGGAAAGCGCGACACCTGCGGCCTGGGCCTCTGCCGTTGTACGGGCCTTTCGCCGGTTCGAGGCCGACAGGGTGGTGGCGGAGATCAACCAGGGCGGCGAGATGGTGGCGGCGCTGCTGAAGAGTGTGGATGCGGCGCTGCCCTTGAAGCTGGTGCGGGCGACGCGGGGAAAATTCCTGCGGGCCGAGCCGGTGGCAGCCCTCTACGAGCAGGGCCGGGTGCTGCATGCCGCACGCTTTCAGGCGCTGGAAGACCAGATGTGCGATTTTGGCCCGGATGGACTTTCCAGCGGGCGTTCTCCAGACCGGCTGGATGCGCTGGTATGGGCGCTGACGGCGCTTTTGCTGGAAGGGGTGGGGGAGCCGAGGATACGGGGGCTGTGAGGGCCTGAGGCGGGGAGCCCCTTATCGGTCCTGACGCGACGGGTGCGCGGACTGCGCTCCCGTCGCGATGGCTTGGGTTTGGGGCTTACTTGGCCGTGGCGGGCGTGGGCGCAGACTGGCGCATCTGGCGCCATTCCGCTTCCAGGCGCTCAACGATGTGGCTGGGAATGGTCTGGTTTGCCTGGGCGGGCTTCTGCGTCGGCGTAGAGCTCTTGGCGTCCATCTCATTTCTCCTTCTGGTCCACGCGCCCTCATGGCGCGGTTCGGTTCGATGCCTGTTGTGTCAGGCGAATGTGTTGCGCCGCACATAACAGCGTCTGTGGGCAAAAGTTCCACACGCTTAAACATTTGTAAAGTTAACGGCGCTGGGGAAAAAACGATTTAAATGGCTTTAACCGATTAAAATTTCAGATTTTTTTGGGCCGATCGGGGCCGGTTCGACATTAACCCTCATTATTAAGGGTGTTCTTAAACGATATGACCACGAAGGCATTTTTTAACCACGTGCGGGTGGCGATTGCCGGGGGGCGACTCGGTCAGGCGCAGGTGGATGGGATCAATGCGATTGTTTCTGCCTGGCGGCGGCTGGGGCGCAGCGACGATCTGAGGCAGTTGGCCTATGGGTTGGGCACGGCTTTTCATGAAACGGCGGGACGCTGTGCACCTGTGCGCGAGACACTGGCGGTGAGCGATGCCGAGGCCGTGGCGCGGCTGGAGGCGGCCTTTGCCGCCGGGCGGCTGCCGCAGGTTTCCGCTCCCTATTGGCGCGCCGACGAGGAGGGGTGTTGCTGGTTCGGGCGCGGCTTCGTGCAACTGACCTTTCGGCAGAATTATGAGCGGATGGGGGCGGTGCTGGGGATCGATCTGGTGGCCCGGCCTGAGCTTGCGCTGCGGGCTGATGTGGCCGCCGACATTCTGGTGGTGGGCATGCGGGACGGGCTTTTTAGCGGGCGGCGGCTCTGCGAATTTTTTGACGGGGACAGGGCGGACTGGGTGGGGGCGCGGCGGATTGTCAATGGTCTGGACCGGGCGGAGCGTGTGGCGGAACTGGCGCGGCTGTTTTGGGATGGGTTGCGGTGAGGTGGTGAGGTGGTGATGGGGTTGATGCGGGGTGTGATGCGGGTGCTGGGCCGGGAGGCGGGGCCGCAGGAGGCGAAGGCGGCGGGGCGGCGTGGGGGCACGCTGGCGGTGCTGATGGAGGCGGTTGCGGGCCGCGGTGCGGGCCGGAGCTATGCCGGGCTTTCGCGTGGCGGTTTCATGGGTAATCCCGTGGCGCACCGGGCCGTGAGGCTGGTGGCGGAGGCGGCGGCGGGGGTGCCGTGGGTTTTGTTTGAAGGACGCCGCGAGATGGAGGCCCATCCGGCGCTGGCGCTTTTGGCGCGGCCAAATGCGCGGGCGACGGGGGTGGATTTTCTTGAGGCGCTTTATGGGCATCTGGCGCTTTCCGGCAATGCCTATGTGGAGCCTTTGCGGCTGGCAGGGCAATTGCGGGAACTGCATCTGCTGCGGCCTGACCGGGTGGGGATTGTGGAAGGGGCAGATGGCTGGCCGGTGGCCTATGACTACCGCGCCGGTGGGGTTTTACGGCGGATTGCCGCAGAGGCGGAGCCCTTGGCGCTTTTGCATCTGCGGCTTTTCCATCCGCTTTCGGACCATGACGGCTATGCGCCGCTGGCCGCGGCGGGGCTGGCGCTGGACCTGCACAACGCTTCCGCCCGCTGGAACAAGGCGCTGCTGGACAATTCCGCTCGGCCTTCCGGCGCGCTGGTCTATCAGCCGAAGGAGGGGGGCAATCTTTCGCTCGACCAGTATGAGCGGCTGAAGGACGAGCTGGAGCAGGGCTATGCCGGGCCGCTGAGTGCCGGGCGGCCATTGCTGCTGGAGGGTGGGCTGGACTGGAAGGCGATGAGCCTTTCGCCGCGCGACATGGATTTCATGGAGGCGCGCAACGGCGCGGCGCGCGACATTGCGCTGTCGCTGGGGGTGCCGCCGATGCTGCTCGGCATTCCCGGCGACAATACCTATGCCAATTACCAGGAGGCGAACCGGGCCTTTTACCGGCTGACCGTGCTGCCGATGGTGCGGCGTTGTGCGCAGAGCCTCTCTGCCTTTCTTTCCGATGAATATGGCGCAGCGTTGCGGCTGGAGCCGGATCTGGACCAGGTGGAGGGGCTTTCCGCCGAACGCGACGCGCTGTGGGCGCGGGTGGGGGCGGCGGACTTTCTAAGCGATGAGGAGAAGCGGCAGGCGGTGGGGTATGGGTGAGGGGATGGTCATACCCCTCATCCCCCTGCCGGGACCTTCTCCCCGAGGGGAGAAGGGGCATGAAGCCAGACTTTTCGTATTCAAATTTTATCTCGTATTTTCAATTGCTTGATTGCTAGTTTGGACTCTGTTTTCGAAGATGTGGAGACGGGGTGTGAAGAGAGGCGGGCAAGGGATTCGAAAGACTCCCGATTTCGGGTTTTGGGCGCTGTGGGGCGCCTTTTTTTGTGGGTGGAGGGTGAGGTGAGCGATTTCGGCAGTGATCCGCATCTGTGGTCGGCGCGGATGACGGGGGCGGTGGCGGGGGCGGCGATTTCGCTGGTCTATCTGTTGCCGCGCAGCCGGCAGGAGGCAGCAAGCCGGTTTTTGACCGGGGTGGCCTTCGGGATGATTTTTGGCGGACCGACCGGGCAATGGCTGGGGCAGCGGCTGGGGCTGCTGGAGAACCTGTCCGGGCCGGAAATCATGCTGGGAGGCGCCACGACCGCCAGCCTGATGGCCTGGTGGGCGCTGGGGGCGCTTTCGCGGATTGCCGGGCGGTTTGGGCGGGAGCGCTAGTGCATTGATCCAAACAAGAGATTCATCTTGGTTTGGAAAAATCAATGCATAAACAAAGATCTAGTGCACGTGAGCATGAACAACGTGAATGCGTCAGTGCACTAGCTTCCCTCCGGACAGGGGCAGATTTATCCAAACAATCAGGAGAGGGCTATGCACGCTTTTCGCGGGCCGATGACGCTCGTGCAGAAATTTTCGGGGCTGACGCTGAAGGGCGTGGCCGAGGACGGGTCTTTTTCCGGCTATGCCAGCGTGTTTGGCGAGGTGGATCTGGGGCTGGACGTGATCGAGCGCGGGGCGTTTCGCAATTCGCTTGCCGCGCGGGGGGCGGGTGGAATCCGCATGCTTTACCAGCACGATCCGAACGAGCCGATCGGGCTCTGGACGGCGATCCGCGAGGACAATCGCGGCCTTTACGTCGAGGGGCGGCTTTCGCCGCAGGTGGCGCGGGCGCGCGAGGTGCTGGCGCTGATGCGCGAAGGCGCCCTGGACGGGCTTTCCATCGGCTTTCAGACGGTCAGGGCGCGGGCTGACGCCAAAAGTGGTGTGCGGCGGATCATCGAGGCCGATCTCTGGGAGATTTCGGTGGTGACCTTTCCGATGGCGCCTTCTGCCCGGGTTTCCAATGTCAAGCATCAGCGGTTTTTCCGCGATCGGGAGACCGAGATGGTGCGGGCGATGCGCCGTGCCGCCAAGGCGATGGCGGGGCGCAGTTTTCAATCTTTGAGCAACAGCAAACGGGGATGATCCTATGGGTGATACGCATGCTTCGGCGCCGGAAATCAAGGCGGTGCCGGAAACCGTGATGGCGGCTTTCGACGAGTTCATGGGGGCTTTCGAGGCGTTCAAGCAGGCCAATGATCAGCGGCTGGCCGAAATCGAGCAGAAGATGAGCGCCGATGTGGTGACGCGCGACAAGGTGGAGCGCATCAACAAGGCGCTGGATGATCAGGCGCGGGTGATCGACCAACTGGCGCTGAAGAAGCTGCGGCCGCAACTGGGCCGGGGTATGGTGGCCGGAGCCGAGAACGAGCGCAAGGCGGCGTTCGAGGCCTATATTCGCCGGGGCGATGAAAGCGGTCTGCGCGAATTGCAGGCGAAATCCATGAGCTATGGCAGCGATGCCGATGGCGGCTATCTGGTGCCCGACGAGACGGATGGCGAGATTGGCCGCAGGCTGTCCGTGGTCTCGCCGATCCGGGCGCTGGCGACGGTGCGGCAGGTGTCCGGGGCGGTGCTGAAGAAGCCCTTTGCGCCCACCGGCATGGCTTCCGGCTGGGTGGCGGAGACGGCGGCGCGGCCGGAGACGGCGACGCCGGAACTGACGGAACTTTCCTTTCCGACCATGGAGCTTTACGCCATGCCCGCCGCAACCCAGGCGCTGCTGGACGATGCTGCCGTGGATGTGGAGGCCTGGATTGCCTCCGAGGTGGACATTGCCTTTGCCGAACAGGAGGGGGCGGCGTTCGTTTCCGGCGACGGGGCGAACAAGCCAAAGGGCTTTCTGGCCTATGACCGGGTGGCGGATGGCAGTTGGGCCTGGGGCAAGATCGGCTACCGGGCGACCGGCGTGGCCGGGGCCTTTGCGGCGAGCGGGCCTTCCGACGTGCTGATCGACACGATCTATGCGCTGAAGGCGGGGCATCGCCAGAACGGCACCTTTGTGATGAACCGCAAGACGCAAGGGGAAATCCGCAAGTTCAAGGATGGCGATGGCAATTATCTCTGGCTGCCGCCGCAGCGGGCCGGAGAAGCCGCTTCGCTGATGGGTTTTCCCGTGGCCGAGGCCGAGGACATGCCGGATATGGCCGCCGATGCGGCGGCGATTGCCTTTGGTGATTTCCGCGCCGGCTATCTGGTGGTGGACCGTATGGGCGTGCGGGTGCTGCGCGATCCCTATTCCGCCAAGCCTTACGTGCTGTTCTACACCACCAAGCGTGTGGGCGGCGGTGTGCAGAATTTCGAGGCGATCAAGCTGGTGAAATTCGCGGCGGCGTAATGCGACGGGTCATTGAAAATGACCCGTCGCATTTCCTTTTCGAATATTTCAAGTCCCTGACGCAGTTGAGATATTCGAAATTCTTTCAAGGTGAGGTTTGGGGATGGGGCGCATGGCCTCATCCCCGGGCTGAATTGCTGCTGTTTTTCCGGACATGTGGAGAGGGATATGACCTATGTGGAGCTTGCCGCGCCTGCGGCGGAGCCGGTTTCGCTTGCCGAGATGAAGGCGCATTTGCGGGTGGAGCATGCCGATGAGGACGGGCTGATTGCGGCGCTGATTGCCGTGGCGCGGGCGCATGCGGAGCGGGAAACCGGGCTTTTGACCGTGAGCCGGGCCATGCGGCTTTATCTCGACGACTGGCCGGAGGGCGAGGTGATTCAGATTGCCAGGGGACCGGTGCAAGCCATTGATGCAGTGACGGTTTATGATGAGGATGGCGCGCCATTTCAAGTTTTACTTGAACATCATCTTCTCGATGGCGAGGCGCGTCCGGCGCGGTTGTGGCTGAAGGAGCGGCCCTTGCCGGGGCGGCCTCTCAACGGCATCGAGATTGATTTTACCGCAGGCTTTGGCGAGGCGGCGACCGATGTGCCGGATGGGCTGCGCCGGGCGATCATGCTGCATGCGGCAGCACTTTATGGCTGCCGGGGCGTGGTGGCGCTGGAGGATCAGCCGGGGCTGGTGCCGCCGGGCTATGAGCGGCTGATTGCGCCCTTTTGCCGGAGGCGGCTGTGATGGCGGCTTTCGTGGCGCCGGACCCCGGCGCGATGACGGCGCGGCTTGTGCTGCAGGCGCCGGTGGAGACCGGCGATGGCCAGGGGGGCGTGCTTTCGGGCTATGAGGATGTGGCGCGGCTTTGGGGCCGGGTGGAGATGCAGGGGCAGGTGCTGTCCGAAAGGGCCGGGGCCGAGCTTGCCGTGGTGACGCGGCGGGTGACGGTGGCCTGGCGGGATGATCTGCGGGCTGGGCAGCGGCTCATGGATCGCGACGTGGGGATGATGATCCGTGCCGCTTACGATCCGGACGGGACGCGGCGGTTTCTGGTGCTGATCTGTGAGGAGGAGGCGGCATGAGCGGAGCGGTTTCGGTGACGCTGGCCGATCTGGGGGCCACGCTGCGCCGTCTGGCGGAGGCGAAGGTTTCCAGCCTGGCGGACAAGCGGCGGCGGCAGGCGGAGGTGCAGCAAACGGAGGGTGGCGATGAGCAGCGCGGTGAATGACCTTTTGGTGGCGCTGGTGGCGCGGCTGGAGGGGGATGGCGATCTGACCGCGCTGATTGGAGCCGGGGGGATTTGCGACCGGCGGCTGGCGCGGGGGCGCGAGCCCTATGTGATGATCGGTCAGGTGGAGGCAGACGATCTTTCCACCGATGACGAGAGCCTGCTGGAATGCCGCCTGGTGCTGACCGCATGGTCGGCGGTGGGACGCCAGCAGGCGGAGGCGGTGGCGGCGCGGCTGAGGGCGGTGATCGACGATGCCGATCTGGCGCTTCAGGCGGGGCGGGTGATTTCGCTCCGGCATCGCAAGACGGTGAGCCGGAGGGAGGAGAAGACGGCGCTGTTTCGGGTGGATGTGACGTTTCGGGCGGTGGTTGAGGGGTGAGTGTGCTGCGGTGTTCGGCGCGGTGAATGGCGGATTTGGGTCAGTTGGATAGCGCGGTGCTGGTACGGGAGAGGGTGGCGAGGGTGAAGAGGGCTGCTAGCACCAGCAGGTTGACGGCAAGGGCGAAGCTGAGGACGAGGGGGAGGCCGCCGTAATCGAGGAGGGCGGTGATGAGGACCGGCGACAGCGCGTTGGCGATGTTGCTGGGCAGCGCCAGGCTGGCGGAAATGCCGGCAAAGCGGCTGGCGGAGAAGAAGCTGAGCGGCAGGACGGTGCGGGAGACGGCGGAGAGGCCGGAGCCGATACCGTAAGCGCCAATGAACAAAGCCATCAGCAGGAATGAGCCCTGAGCGAAATAGAGAATGGGCAGTGACAGCAGCATGAAGCCTGCGCCGGTGAAGCCGGAGAGCAGGGGCGAGGCTTTTTTGCCTGCGACCACATCCATGGCGCGGGCGGAGATGCCGAGCACCGAGCGGAAGGAGGCGAGCTGCACGGCGAGCGACAGATCGGCGCCGGATTGCTGCATCAACGTGATCAGCGAAGGGGCGAGGCCAAAGGTGAGGCCGCTGAAGCCGATGGAGATGACGGTGAGCGCCAGGAGGGCGCGTTTTTCCTGGGAGGCGGTGAGGACCAGCGGGGCCGTGGCGCTCGTTGCGTTGTTTTCGCTTTGGGCGGGGTTGGCGCGGGGCAGGCCGAAGCGATGGAGCGGGGCGAGTACGAAGAGATGCAGGGCAGCGCCCGCCAGCAGGCTGTGGCGCCAGCCGATCCAGCCTTCCATGGCATGCGCGAGCGGCCAGCAGACGGCGGCGGAAAGCCCGGTGAAGATCATTAGAATGCCGATGAGGCGTTTTGAGTCCGCGCCTTCCCGCTCGACGACCGCCGCATAGGTGGGGACGCTGAGCCCGAGCGTGCCGCCGAGGCCGAGCACCGCCCAACTGCCGAGAAAGCTGATGGGGCCTGTGGATTGCGACAGAAGAACGAGGCCTGCGCCGAGCGTCACCGAGCCGCAGGTGAGGATGCGCGATGCGCCGTGGCGGGCGATCAGCCTGCCGCTCCACGGGCCGGAAAAGCCCATGATCAGCATCATGACCGTAATGCCGCCGAAGGCCAGTTCATTGGCCATGCCCAGATCATGCGCCATCAGGCGACCGAAGACACCCATGAGATCGAAGCTCAAGCCCCAGCCGAAAATCTGGCTGACAGCAAGCGTGATGAGCAGGCGCAGGCGGCTGAGGGGTATGGAGGCTGCGAGCATGGGGAGAGAGCTTCGGCGGGATGGACAGGCGGGTTATAAGCGCAAAGCGGGTGGGTGCCTAGTGGTTTGATTGTGACATTTGCACCCCCCGTGCAGCCCTCTCGAGAGCAAATATCACAATCATGAAAACCGTCAGCAACCTTATGATTCTATCGGAATTTTCGAGTTTGACATTTGATCCTCGAGATCCCCGCAAAGGGGTATCAAATGTCAAATTCATTCCACTAGGGTGTGTGGGGATTCAGCTTTGGGCGGGCTGCAAACGGCAATTTCCTGCGCTTACCTAGGCTCATGTACCTTAAGTACACTCCGCTCCGGTTCTCGAAAATCACCGTTTTCGCCTCACCCAAAACTGAATCCCCACACACCCTAGAGCATCGTATCGAATCCTCTTTTCGATCCGTCCTACAGAGTGCGAGCGGTGCAGCGCTCTCGTAGAAGGCACGACGCAAAGGGTGTGTCTGTTGGTTTACCACCTCTGTCCTGCCGGACATTTCCCCTCACGGGGGAGATCGGCAAGATGAACGCCCGGCCTTCAGCTTTCCACGTCAGCGCGGGTGCAAGCGGCTGGCGCTTGAGGGGCAAGTGGCGGCGCGATTTCTTGTTCAGGTTGTATTTTTAGGATGGTAGGGGTGGTGTTGACCCAAAAAAGGTCTGCCTGGGGCCGGTATTGCCAGGCTTGGACGGTAAAATACACGCATTGCGGGAGGTGAGTTGAAATTCACCTTGCGTCATAAGGTGGCGTCTCTTCGGGGGCAGGGGACGTTCGCCCTTCCGATCTCCGGTTTTTTCAGCGGGATGGTTCGGCGGACAGCTGCCGAAGACGGCAATTCATCATTCCATTTCAGACAGGAGTTTCATCATGGTGGTGCAGAAGGGCAAAGACCTGCTGCTGAAGATTGCTGATGGCGGCAGCTATGTGACGGTGGCGGGATTGCGATCCAAGAAGCTGGCCTTCAATGCCGAGACGGTGGATGTCACCGATGCCGATAGCGCCGGGCGCTGGCGCGAACTGCTGGCCGGGGCGGGGGTGCAGCGGGCCTCGATTTCGGGTTCGGGCCTCTTCCGGGACGAGGCCTCCGACGCGCTGGTGCGCGCGGCCTTCTTTACCGGCAGCATTTTATCCTGGGCGGTGATCCTGCCGGATTTCGGCACGGTGAGCGGGCCTTTCCAGGTGACGTCGCTGGATTATTCCGGCGAGCATTCCGGCGAACTCAAATTCGAGATCGCGCTGGAATCGGCAGGGGAACTCGTTTTCGGAGCGGCGGCATGAGTGGCGGTGTCATGAGTGAAGGGGTCATGGGACGCGCCAACCGCCGTCGCGGCGAGGTGGAGGCGGTGATCGACGGCGAAAGGCGGATTTTGTGCCTGACGCTGGGCGCGCTGGCCGAACTGGAAACGGCCTTTGCCGCCGAGAGCCTGGCGGAACTGGCCGCGCGCTTTTCCAGCGGGCGCTTGTGCAGCCGCGATCTGATGCGGATTCTGGCGGCTGGCCTGCGCGGCGGCGGCAACCGCTTTTCCGACGAGGATGTGGCGGGGATGGTGGTGGAAGGCGGCGTGAGCGCCTGCGCGGCCATCGTGCGCGATCTTCTCGTCGTTACCTTTGGCGGTGAGGCGGAGGAGGGTGGCGCAAACCCTCGCTTGCCGCAGCAGCAGGAGGCCTGAAGGCAAAGCCGTCTCCCTTTCCCTGGGAGGCGGCGATGCATGCCGGGCTCTGCCTGTTGCGGCTGCCACCCGACCTTTTCTGGCGGCTGACGCCGCGTGAATTTGCCGCCATGACCGGGGCCTTCCGGCCACGGCCCGCAGCGCTGACCCGTGAGGGGCTGGCGGCGCTGATGGCGGCCTATCCTGACGAAAGGAGTGACGAGCATGGCGGATGACGAGACGGTTTCGCTGGGATTGAGCATCGATACCAGCGCTGCCGCCAAGGCGCTGGACGATCTGGAAGGGCGCTCGAAGAGCTTTGGCACTGCGCTGACCTCGGCGCTGAAGAGCGCCACCGTGGGCGGTAAGGACCTCGACAGCGTGCTGCAATCGCTGGCGACGTCCCTGGCCGGGACCGCGCTGTCCTCCGGGCTGCAGCCCTTGCAATCGGCCCTGTCCTCGCTGGCGGGCAGTGCGGTTTCGACGCTGTCTTCCGGGCTCTCCTCGCTGTTTGCCTTCGAGAAGGGCGGCGTGCCGGGATCGCTGACGGCTTTTGCCGATGGCGGCGTGGTGGCAAGCCCCACCTATTTCGGCATGGGGGGTGGCGATGTCGGGCTGATGGGCGAGGCGGGCAGCGAGGCGATCCTGCCGCTGAAGCGCGGCAGCGACGGTTCGCTGGGGGTGGCCATGCAGGGCGGCAGCGGCACGCAGGTGAACTTTAACGTGCAGGCGCAGGATGCGGCGAGCTTTCGCAAGAGCCAGGGGCAGATTTCGGCGCTGCTGGCGCGCAGCGTGCGGCGGGGGCAGCGCGGGATGTGACGGGTGATGGCGGCAGGAGGCGAGGTGTTTTCCGGCATTTTCGCCGGGAAGAGGGACGTGTTGCAGGGGCTGTGGAGAGACGGGGTGAGCGGGAATGGCCGAGGCGTTTCATGAGGTGCGGTTTCCGTTGCGGGTGTCGCTATCGACCAGCGGCGGACCGGGGCGGCGGACGGATATTGTCAATCTTTCCAACGGGCGGGAGAGCCGCAACCAGCGCTGGGCGGATTCGCGGCGCTCCTATGATGCCGGATCGGGGGTGAAATCGCTGGCCGATCTCTATGCGGTGCTGGCGTTTTTCGAGGCGCGGCGGGGGCGGCTGATTGGCTTCAGGTTTCGCGATCCGCTGGATTATGCCTCCGCGCCGCCGGGCCAGGCGGTGACGGCTTTCGACGCGGTGATCGGCACGGGCGATGGGGTGGAAACGGCGTTTCAGCTGACCAAGACCTATGGCGACGCAGCGGGGAATTGGGTGCGGACCATTGCCAAGCCCGTTGCGGGCAGCGTGAAACTGGCCGTGGGCGGGGTGGCTTTGGCGGCGGACGGGTTTCACTGCGATCAGACGACAGGGATCGTAACGCTTTCGGCGGCGCCTGCTGCAGGCGCTCTGGTGCAGGCGGGGTTCGAGTTCGATGTGCCGGTGCGTTTCGACAGCGACACGATCGAGGTCAATCTTGAAGCCTTCAATGCGGGGAGCATTCCCTCCATTCCGCTGATCGAAATCAGAGCATGATGAGACAAAAAAGGGGAAGAGATGCGCAAGCTTTCTGCGGCCTTTGCCGCCCATATTGCCGGTGAGGCGACGACGCTTTGCACGGCCTGGCGGGTGACGCGGACGGATGGGGTGGTGCTGGGTTTTACCGATCACGACCGCGATCTGAGCTTCGACGGGACGGTGTTTGCCGCGGCGAGCGGCTTTTCGGCGAGCGATGGTGAGGCGGTGGCCGATCTTTCGGCTGCTGCCTCGGAGGTGGCGGGGGCTTTTTCCAGCGCGGCGATCACCGAGGCCGATCTTTCGGCGGGGCGGTTCGATGGGGCCAAGGTCGAGGTGTTTCGGGTAAACTGGCAGGCGCCGGAGGAGCATGTGCTGCTGAAGGTGCAGACGATTGGCGAGGTGAGCCGTCAGGCGGGGCAGTTTTCTGCGGAATTGCGCAGTTTTGCCGCAAAGCTCGACCGTCAGCAGGGCAGGCTGTTCAGCCGCCGCTGCGATGCGCGACTGGGGGATGGGCGCTGCGGCGTCGATATGAGCGTGACCGGGCGGCGGGTGGTGGCAAGCATTGCCTCGGTGGAGGCGGCGGATCGGCTGGTGATCGCCGGCGTGAGCGGCAGCGACGACGGCGCCTTTCGCCATGGGCGGCTTTCGGTGACGGGCGGGGCGGCGGCGGGGGTGGTGGCCGAGATCGAGGAGAGCCTTGTCACGGATGCGGGCCTTGCGGTGACGCTGTGGCTGCCGCTGGAGGTGCTGCCGGTGGCGGGGGATGCGGTGGTGCTGGAAATCGGCTGCGACCGGAGCTTTGCCACTTGTCGCGACAGTTTTGGCAATGCCGCGAATTTTCGCGGGTTTCCGCACATGCCGGGGGCGGATTTTGCCTATTCCTATGTGAGCGGCAAGACCACGCATGATGGGTCTGTGCTGTTTGAGTGAGGGGGAATGCTACAGCGCCGTGCGTTTTATCAAACGCACAAAGGACGCTGTAACACTTTAAATCTGCTGCATAATTTTCACCTTAAATCGATTCCGATTTAAGGAATTATGCAGTGGGCGATCACAACAATTCGGGAGAGGCTTGGATGGGGATCGGGGCGCGGGTTCTGGCTGTGGCGGAGGGGTGGGTGGGGACGCCCTATCGGCATCAGGCTTCCGAAAAAGGGGTGGGCGCGGATTGTCTCGGCTTGATCCGGGGGATCTGGCGCGAGCTTTACGGGCAGGAGCCGGAGGCAGTGCCGCCCTATGGGGCGGACTGGGCCGAGCGCTCCGGCGAGGAGCGGTTGCTGGCGGCAGCGGCGCGGCATTTTCAGGGCGTGGCGGGGCTTGCGGAGGCGGACGCCGGGGATGTGCTGGTGTTTCGCTTTCGCCCGCAGCATGCGGCCAAGCATCTCGGCATTTTGCTGGAGGGCGGGCAGTTTCTGCACGCCTATGAGCAGGCGGCGGTGATCCGCTCGGCGCTGGTGCCATCATGGCAGCGGCGGGTGGTGGGGGTGTTTCGGTTTCCGGAGATGTGATGCGAAGAGTCATTGAAAATGACACTTCGTATTCCCCTTTCAAATATCTCAAGCCATTGATGCATTTGAGATATTCGAAATCTTTTCAAGGCGAGGATGCGTTAGCATCTTCGAGCCTTGGTATGGGGGTCTTGGGTCCCCCTCATCCGCCTGCCGGTACCTTATCCCCGAGGGGGAGAAGGAGGCTGGGGCATCCGTATGGTTTTCTTTCATGAATGGGGTGGGTGATGGCGACACTGGTTTTGCAATCGGCAGGCGCCGCGATTGGCAGTCTCTTTGGGCCGGTGGGGACGATATTGGGCCGGGCGGCGGGGGCGCTGGCGGGCTATGCGGTGGACAGTGCGATCATTGGCGGCACGACGGTGACGGGATCGCGGCTTTCCACCGCACGGATCGGCGGGGCGAGCGAGGGGGCGGTGCTGCCCCGGCTTTATGGCACGGCGCGGATTGGCGGCACGCTGATCTGGGCGACGCGCTTCGAGGAGGAGGTGACGACCGAGCGAGCGGGAAGCAAGGCGACGGGCACCACCACCAAGACCTATAGTTATTATGCCAATGTGGCGCTGGCGCTGTGCGAGGGGCCGGTTTCGGCGCTGAGGCGGGTGTGGGCCGATGGTGAGGAACTGGACCTGACCGAGGTGGAGATGCGCTTTTACACCGGCGCGGAAGATCAGGCGCTGGACCCGCTGATTGCCGCCAAGCAGGGCGAGGAAAACTGCCCGGCCTATCGCGGTGTGGCCTATGTGGTGTTCGAGCGGCTGCCGCTGGATGATTTCGGCAATCGCATTCCGGTGCTGCAATTCGAGGTGATGCGGACGGTGGGGCGGCTGGAAAGCGCCATTCGTGCCGTGACCATTATTCCCGGTGCGACCGAGCATGGCTATGCGACCACCAAGGTGAAGGTGAAGGCGAACGGCAGTTCGACTTATCTGAACCGCAATACGCTGACGGCGGCGACCGACTGGACCGCCTCGCTCGACGAGTTGCAGGCGCTTTGTCCCAATCTGGAGAGCGTGGCGCTGGTGGTGAGCTGGTTCGGGACCGATCTCAGGGCCGATCACTGCGCCATTCAGCCGGGGGTGGAGAAGGCGGCGCGCAATGAGAGCCGTGACTGGACGGTGGGAGGCTTGAGCCGGGGCAAGGCCTATGTGGTGTCGAGCAGTGACGGCGCGCCTGCCTATGGCGGCACGCCCTGCGACAAGAGTGTGCTGGAGGCGATTGCCGATCTGAAATCGCGCGGGCTGAAGGTGTTTCTCTATCCGTTTCTGATGATGGATATTGCCGCTGGAAACGGTTTGCCGGACCCCTATGGCGGGGACGAGCAGGCGGCCTATCCCTGGCGGGGGCGGATCACCTGCCATCCGGCGCCGGGGCTGAGCGGCACGCCGGACGGGACGGCGGCGGTGACGGCGCTCGTGGAAACCTTCATGGGGGAGGCGAAGGCCTCTGATTTCGCGACGCTGGGGTCCATTCTGTTCTACAAGGGCAGTGAGAAGAGCTATCGGCGGCTGGTGCTGCATTATGCGCGGCTAGCGAAGCTGGCGGGCGGGGTGGATGGCTTTATTCTCGGATCGGAGCTGAAGGGGCTGACGGTGCTGCGCGATGACGGCAACCGCTTTCCCTTCGTCGAGGCGCTGGTGACGCTGGCCGAAGATGTGCGGGCGGTGCTGGGGTCTGACACCAGCCTGACCTATGGCGCGGACTGGAGCGAATATTTCGGCTATCACCCGCAGGATGGGTCGGGGGATGTGTTTTTTCATCTCGATCCGCTTTGGGCAAGCGAGGCGATCGATGCGGTGGGGATCGACAACTATATGCCGCTTGCCGATTGGCAGGATGCGGATTTTACCGCCGACAATCCCGATGGGTTCAGGCTGGCGGAAGATGAGAGCGGACTGACGGCGGCCATTGCCTCCGGCGAGGGCTATGACTGGTATTATGCCGATGAGGCCGGGCGGGCGGCGCGGCAGAGGCTGGCGATCTCCGACGGGCTGAAGGGCAAGGACTGGGTGTTTCGCTACAAGGACCTGCAAGGATGGTGGGGAAACCGCCATTACAACCGGGTGGGCGGGGTGGAGCTTTCCGAGCCGACGGACTGGGTGGCGGGGATGAAGCCGATCTGGTTTACCGAACTGGGCTGCCCGGCGGTGGAGCGGGGGGCGAACCAGCCGAATGTGTTTCCCGACCAGAAATCCTCGGAAAATGCGCAGCCTTACTTCTCCTCCGGCATGCGCTCGGATGCGGCGCAGCGGCGGTTTCTGGAGGCGCATCTGGCCTGGTGGGCAGGCGATGACGCGCCCGAGGGCATGGTGGATGCGGACCATATCTTTCTCTGGACCTGGGACAGCCGGCCTTTTCCGGCCTTTCCCTATGACACCGATCTCTGGGCCGATGGCGATAACTGGCGCACCGGCCACTGGCTGAACGGCAGGCTGGGGGCGGGGACGCTGGCCGATGTGATTGCGGCGATCCTGAGCGATCATGGTTTTGCGGATTACGATGTCTCTGCCGTCAGCGGTGATCTGCCGGGCTATGTGCAGGGCGAGGCGGCTTCGGCCCGTGGCTTGATCGAGCCGCTGATGCAAGCTTTTCTGCTGGATGTGATCGAGGACGGGGCGGTGCTGGCCTTTCGCTCGCGCCAGGCGGTGAGCCTGCCTGCGGTGGCGGTGGAGACGTTTGTGGATGAGGAGGGTGAGCCGCTGTGGAAGGAGACGCGCGGCGATCCCAGCGATTATTCCGGGCAGGCGGCGCTTGGGTTTTACGATCCGGCGCTGGATTATGAGGATGGGACGGCGCGGTCGCGGCGGGTGGCCGACAGTTCCGCCGGGCTGCTTTCCACCAGCCTGCCGGGGGTGATGGATGAGGCGGTGGCGCTGGCGGCGGTGGAGGCGCAATTGCGCGATCACCGGCTTTCGCGGCGCGGCTTGACGCTGTCGCTGGGGCCGGAAAACCTGGCCCTGCAGCCGGGCGATGTGCTGAGCCTTGCCGAGGGGCCTGCCGGCCGCTTCATGATTTCGCGGATCGAGGAGAGCGACGGGCTGGCGCTGGAATTGCGCGAGGTGGCTGCGCCGGTGGCGGTGGCGGTTTCAGCGGCAAGCCGCAGCCGCGCCTCGGACAATCGCGCCTCGTCCGGGTTCGATCCCTTGCTGACCTATCTGGACCTGCCGCGCTTCGAGGATGGGGAGACGGGGACCTTTGCGCGGGTGGCGGCCTATGCCAGCCCATGGCGCAGAATCGTGATTTCGGCCTCTGCGGAGACGGAAAATTACGAGAGCCGGGCGGTGCTGACCCGGCCCGCGACCATGGGGACGCTGACGGCGGCGCTGGCTGCGGGGGTTTCGGGGCGGTTTGACCGGGCGAACGCGGTGGGGGTGAGCCTGGCCTTCGGCAGTTTTGCCTCGGCCTCCGAACTCAGCGTACTGAACGGGGCCAATCTGCTGGCGGTGAGGGCCGAAAACGATGTGTGGGAGGTGCTGGCTTTTACCACGGCGGCGGAAACGTCGAGCGGGGAATGGCAATTGAGCGGGCTGTTGCGCGGGCTTTACGGCACCGAGGATGCCATGGCGGCGGGGGCGGCGAGCGGCGCGGATGTGGTGCTGCTGGACAGTGCGGTTCTGTCGCTTGGGCTTTCCTCCGACGAGATTGGTTTGACGCTGAACCTGATTGCCGAGGCGGCGGGAACGGGGCTGGAGACGATGGGGCCGGAGAGTTTTTCCGGGGGCTTGAGGGCCGAGACGCCGCTTTCGCCCGCGCATCTTGCCGTGAAGCGGCTGGCAGGCGGGGATATTGCCGTAAGCTGGGTACGGCGCGGACGCATCGATGCCGACAATTGGGCGGCGAGCGATATTCCGCTCGATGAAGAAAGCGAGAGCTACCAGTTGGAGATCATGGATGCGGCGGGGACGGTGAAGCGGACCCTGACGCTGACCGATTCTGCCTACACTTACGGGCTTCTGGCGCAGGTCGCGGATTTTGGCGGGGCGGCGTCCTCCTTGCAATTTCGGGTGCGGCAGGTGGGGCGCTATGGGCTGGGCGTGGCGGCGGAGCGCATCTGGGTGGCGGGGTAATACGAAAAGTCATTGAAAATGGCAGTTCGTATTCCCTTTCGAGTATCTCAAGCCCTTGATGCATTTGAGATATTCGAAATTCTTTCAAGGCGAGGATGCGTAAGCATCCTCGCCTTGAAGGGGATATAAGCGGCGGTTGCTCATATTTTCAAGTAACTGTTTTAAAAGGAGATTTAAGGATGAACGAGACGAAGCCGTGGTATGGGTCGCGGGCGGTCTGGGGGGCTTTGGTGGCGATTGCGGCGGGTGGGTTGCAGGTGGCGGGGATCGATCTGGGGCTTGCCGAACAGGGGCAGATGGCGGATCTGTTGATGGCGCTGGCGAGTGCGGTGGGCGGGCTTGTTGCCTTGTACGGGCGGCTTGCGGCGCGCTCGGCTATTACCGGCAAGGGCAGGCCGCCGGGGTAAGTGGCCCTGGGATTTTCCGGGTTTAGCAAGCATTACCAGGCATTCATTTGCCATTCAGCCGTGGCTGGTTAAAAATCAGGACAGGATTTGAGACATGCGGCGAGTGGCGGTAAATGCGATCAAAGTCGATCATAGCCAGTATTACGGCGGCTTTGCTGGCCTGGGTGATGTTGCCCGGGGCCACGCCGACGGTGCCGGATGTATCGCGCCTTGTCGTGCCGGTGGACAATCAAAAGAGCGATTCCGGGGACGACCGCAGCAGTGACCGGGTGGACTGCCGCAGCGCGGCGACGCGGGCGGTGGAAGATTCCGGCGGGCAGCTTCTTTCCGTTCGCCTTTCCGGCGGCCAATGCGTTATAACCATTCTGGTTCCGGGCTCCGGCGACAATGCCCGGCCCCGCAAGATGACCATTCAGGTTTCCCGATAATCGAGAACCGCAGGGCTGGGCGCGATTGCTCAGGCGCGGCATAACGGAGACAAGATCCCCATGCGCATTCTCGTCGTCGAAGACGATGTCAATCTCAACCGGCAACTGGTCGAGGCTCTGCAAGAGGCAGGCTATGTGGTGGATCAGGCGATGGACGGCGAAGAGGGTCATTTCCTCGGCGATACCGAGCCTTATGACGCGGTGATTCTCGATATAGGCCTGCCGTCCATGGACGGCATTACCGTTCTGGAAAAGTGGCGTGCTGCCGCGCGCACCATGCCGGTGCTTATTCTGACGGCTCGCGACCGCTGGTCGGACAAGGTGGCGGGCATCGATGCGGGCGCCGATGATTATGTGACCAAGCCTTTTCATGTGGAGGAAGTGCTGGCGCGCATTCGGGCGCTGATCCGCCGCGCGGCGGGGCACGCCTCCTCGGAACTTGCCTGCGGGCCGGTGCGGCTGGATACGAAAAGCTCGAAGGTGACGCTGTCGGGCAAGGCGCTGAAGCTGACCTCGCATGAGTTCCGGCTGCTCTCCTATCTCATGCATCACATGGGCGAGGTGGTTTCGCGCACCGAACTGGTGGAACATATGTATGACCAGGATTTCGACCGCGATTCCAATACGATCGAGGTGTTTATCGGGCGGCTGCGCAAGAAGATCGGGCTGGACATGATCGAGACCGTGCGCGGGCTGGGCTACCGTATCAAAGCGCCGGACAATGTTGCGGGTTAAATCGCTTACGCTTCGCGTTTTGCTGTTTGCCACGCTCTGGTATGCGATTGCGCTGGTCACCATTGCCGTGGTGATTTCGGCGCTTTACCGTCAGGGGGCGGAGCGGTCTTTCAACGACCTTTTGCGCGCCCAGCTTTACAATGTGGTGAATTCCGTTTCCGTCGGTGACAATGAAAGCCTGACCGGAAGCCCGGCGCTGGGGGATCTGCGCTTTTCGCAGCCGGGGACCGGCTGGTACTGGCTGGTGGAGCCGCTGGGCTCCTTTAACGCCGCGCCGCTCGCCTCGACCTCGCTGGGGCTGACCAATCTGCCGGTGCCGAGTTTCGAGGAAGCGCCCTTCGACCAGAATTATGAACGCTTTTACGGGATGACCGACACCTTCGGCAACAAGCTGCGCATTGCCGAGACCGAGGTTATTCTGGATGAAAGCGGGCGGGCGGCGCGCTTTCGCGTTTCCGGCAATCTCAAGGTGGTGGAAGAGGAAATTCTCGGCTTTTCCCGCAGGCTTTATGCGGTGCTGGCGCTGTTTGGATTTGGCGGTTTGTTCGTCAACGCCATCACCATCGTTTTCGGCTTGAAGCCGCTGGACCGGGCGCGGCGGGCGCTCGAGCGCATTCGCGGCGGCGAGGCCGAGCGGATCGAGGGGGATTTTCCGCGCGAGATCGAGCCGCTGGCCAATGAAATCAATGCGCTGATCGACAGCAATCGCCGCATTGTGGAGCGGGCGCGCATGCAGGTGGGCAATCTGGCCCATTCGCTGAAGACGCCGATTGCCGTGCTCTTGAACGAGGCGCGGGTGCTGGAAAGCCCGCATGACGAGGTGGTGAAGGCGCAGGCCGCCGCCATGCAGGCGCAGGTGGGCTCCTATCTCAACCGGGCGCGCATTGCCGCGCAGCGCGAATCGGTGCTGTCACGTTGCGAGTTGGAGCCGGTGATGGAGCGGCTGGTGCGGGTGATGCGGCGGCTGAACCCGGACAAGAATTTCGAGCTTGCGGTGGAGGCGGGGCCGCTGGCGCTGGGCATGGAGAGCCAGGACCTGGAGGAAACCCTTGGCAATCTTCTGGAAAACGCCGCCCGCCATGCCGAAACCACGGTGACGGTGCGGGCGCGGCCCTTGCCTGCCGGGGAGGCGGGGCTGGACCCGGGGCGCAAGAACTGGGTGGAAATTCTGGTGGAGGACGATGGGCCGGGGCTGGACCCGGACCAGATCGGCGAAGCGCTGAAGCGTGGGCGGCGGCTGGATGAAAGCAAGCCCGGCACGGGGCTTGGTCTTTCCATCGTCAAGGAAATCACATCCGAATATCAGGGCAAGCTTGGCCTTTCCCGGGGGGAAAGCGGCGGGCTGATGGCGCGGCTGGTGTTGCCGGGGATTGGGCGCGACGGTGTTGCGTGATTGTAACCCATTAAAAGATAGGGTTTTTGCCGGTTGGTGCTGTGGCGAATTGGCGCTTGGCAGGGCCGGGGTGAAGTGTGTGCTTGACTTTGGGCGTCAGTCCTTATGTCTTTGAGCCAAATGCGATTTGAAAGAATGCTGGTATGACGGATGCTGCCCCTCTGAAGTTTCCCGGCCAAGGCATGATGGCGATGGTGCTTTCGCTGCTTGCCGTGCTGTTTGGACTTTCTTCCTGTGTCTCCTCCAAGGGGGCCGGTGGAGGCCTGTTTGGCGGGCGGACGGAAAATCGTTCGGCGATTTATCTGGCGGCCTTGCAGGGCGGGATTGTTTCGAAAACCGGCGCGGTGCTGTCCAAGGGGCAGATGCAGAGGGCGCTGGAGGCGGAATATCGGGCGCTGGAGGCGGCGCCCGGTGGGCAGGCGATGAACTGGAACGACGAGGGGGCCGAGGGTGAGGTGGTGGCCGCCGCACCCTATCAGGTGGGGAACCAGAATTGCCGCCAATACACCCATAGCGTGACAGTGAAAGGCAAGACCTACGAGGCGCGCGGCGCTGCCTGCCGCAATGACGACGGCACCTGGACGCCGCTGACCTGAGGAGCATCGGAGCGAGGCGTGGGAGCGGGTTTTCGGTCCAATCCGAGGCGAGAGCTAAATCTCGATGCGAAGCGCTGTGGCCGATTGCCGCTCATGCGGCAAGTTGATTTGACTTGCGTCAAGGTTGACGCCACCAGACAGGGATAGACAGTCTTTCGAAAGGGCGGGGCCAGTTGGGCCGCGCTCTCCGTTTTTGACGGGTGCCAATTGCCGGTTTCCCGATAAAAACAAATGGAAACAAAGGAGCATGAGCCTGTCCGGTTCAGTTGGAGCGTGACGGGTTCTCAAATGGGGAGTGCTGCGGCGGGGCTTATGGTTTTGCTGCTGCGGGAAGTTTCAAGGTCATGCTGTTCTGGATCGTGATTGCTGTTTTGACCTTTGCCGTTGCGGCGGCTTTTTTGCTGCCGCTGATCCGGGCAACCCCTTCGGCGGCGGATGATGCCCAGGCTGCGGCGATGGCGATCTATCGCGATCAGTTGAAGGAACTGGAGCGCGACAAGGCGGCGGGGTTGATTTCCGGCGAGGAGGCGGAAGGCGCACGGGCGGAAATTGCCCGGCGGCTGCTGGCGACCGATGGCGGGGCGCGGGCCGCCGCCAAGCCTCAATCCCGGCATGGGCTGGCGCAGGCTTTCGTGGTGGTGATGGTGCCTCTGGTCTCGCTGGCGCTTTATCTTCTGGTGGGCAGTCCCGGCCTGCCATCGCAGCCGCTTGCCGCGCGGCTGGAAAATCCCGGCAATGACATCAACCTCCTGGTGGCGAAGGCCGAGCGGCATCTGATGGACAATCCCGATGACGGGGCGGGCTGGGATCTGCTGGCGCCGATCTATGCGCGGCTGAACCGCCAGGGGGATGCCGAGCTTGCCTATCGCAACGCGCTGCGGCTGAAGGGGCCGGGGGCCGACCGGCTGAATGGGCTGGGCGAAGTGCTCATGGCTGAGAATGACGGCATCGTGACCGACGAGGCGCAGGCGCTTTTCCGGCAATCGCTGGCGCTGGAGCGTAACAACCCGCGCGCCGCCTATTATCTGGCGCTGGGGTTGGAGCAGGCGGGGCGCAAGGGCGAGGCGCTGGATGCCTTCAGGGCGATTGCCGAGGCTTCGCCTGCCGATGCGCCGTGGATGCCGCTGGTGGCGCGGCATGTGGAGAAGAATGGCGGCGGGCCGCTGGCGCAGGAGCCAGCGAAGGACGCTGCGAAGGCGCCGGGCAATCCTTCTCAGGCCGATGTGGCGGCGGCTGAGACGCTGTCTTCCGGGGATCGCCAGCAGATGATCCGTGGCATGGTGGAAAGCCTGGATGCGAAGCTGAAGGCGGACCCTGCGAATTTCGAGGGCTGGATGCGGCTTATTCGCTCCTATGCGGTGCTGAAGGACGAGGCCAAGGCCGTGGAAGCGCTGAAGGCGGGGCTGAAGGCCTTTCCCGCCGAGGGGGCGGAGGGCCGGCAGTTGATCGCCATGGCCGAACAGATGGGATTGCCGGTGACGGAGGCATTGAAATGACCCGCAAGCAGAAAAGACTGGCGGTGATTGCGGGTGGGATGAGCTTCATCATGGCCGCCGTGATCCTCATTCTCTTCGCCTTCGGGCAATCCGTGTCCTACTTCTACATGCCTGCCGATCTGGCCAAGACGCCGGTGGGACCGGGGACGCGCATTCGCCTGGGCGGGCTGGTGCAGGAAGGCTCGGTGCAACGGGGCAATGGCTCGACCGTGCGTTTTTCCGTGACCGACGGCACCAGCAGCGTGCCGGTGACCTATACCGGGATTTTGCCCGATCTGTTTCGCGAGGGGCAGGGTGTGGTGACGGAAGGCATGTTCGAGGCAGGCGGCGGGCTGTTCGATGCCGATACGGTGCTGGCCAAGCATGATGAGAATTACATGCCCAAGGAAGTGGCCGACCGCATGAAAAAGGACGGCGTGTGGAAGGGCGAGGGGGAGACGAAATGATCATTGAGCTTGGTCATTATGCGCTGGTGCTGGCGCTGGCGGCGGCGCTCGTCACCTCCATTCTGCCGGTGATCGGTGCGCGGCGCGGCGATGGCGGCCTGATGCAGACGGCGGTGAGCGGCACCTATGCGCAGTTTGCTTTGGTGCTGTTTGCCTTCGGCGTGCTGGCCCATGCCTATCTCGTTTCTGATTTTTCGCTGCTGAATGTCTATGAGAATTCGCATTCGCTGATGCCGGCGATCTACCGGTTTTCCGGGGTCTGGGGCAATCACGAGGGCTCGATGATGCTGTGGCTGCTGATCCTGGTGCTGTTCAGTGCCATGGTCGCGGTGTTCGGCGTCAATCTGCCGATGCGGCTGAAGGCCAATGTGCTTTCGGTGCAGGCCTGGGTGGCGAGCGCGTTTCTGCTGTTCATTCTTTTGACCTCCAACCCGTTTGTGCGGCTCAATCCCGCGCCCGCGGAGGGGCAGGACCTGAACCCGGTGCTGCAGGATCCGGGGCTGGCGGTGCATCCGCCGCTGCTCTATCTCGGCTATGTCGGGTTTTCTGTTTGTTTTTCCTTTGCCATCGCGGCGCTGATGGAGGGGCGGATCGATGCGGCCTGGGCGCGCTGGGTGCGGCCCTGGACGCTGGCGGCCTGGACCTTCCTGACCGCAGGCATCGCCATGGGGTCTTACTGGGCCTATTACGAGCTGGGCTGGGGCGGCTGGTGGTTCTGGGACCCGGTGGAGAACGCCTCCTTCATGCCGTGGCTGGCGGGGACTGCGCTTTTGCATTCGGCGCTGGTGATGGAAAAGCGCGATGCCTTGAAGATCTGGACCGTGCTTCTGGCGATCCTGACCTTTTCGTTGTCGCTGCTCGGGACGTTTCTGGTGCGCTCCGGCGTCTTGACCTCCGTGCATGCCTTTGCCAGCGATCCGAGCCGGGGGATTTTCATTCTGGGCATTCTGACGCTCTTCATCGGTGGGGCGCTGTTTCTGTTCATGCTGCGGGCGCCAAGCCTGAAGACAGGCGGGATCTTTGCGCCGATTTCCCGGGAAGGTGCGCTGGTTCTCAACAATCTGATCCTGACGGTCTCCACCGCGACCGTGCTGATCGGCACGCTCTATCCGCTCATTCTCGATACGCTGACGGGAGAGAAGATTTCGGTTGGTGCGCCTTTCTTCAACCTGACCTTCGGATTGCTGATGATCCCGCTGATCGTGGCGGTTCCCTTCGGGCCGATGCTGGCCTGGAAGCGGGGCGATCTGCTGGGCGCCTTGCAGCGGCTTTATCTGGTAGCCTGTCTTTCGCTGTTGCTGGGGCTTGGGCTCTATTATGCCGAGAATGGCGGGCCGGTGATGGCCGTGCTGGGGCTTGCAGCGGGGTTCTTCCTGATTTTCGGGGCCTTTGCCGATCTCTGGTATCGTGGCGGCTTTGGCAAGCAGACGGTTAAGATCGCCTTTCGGCGGCTGGTGGGGCTGCCGCGCTCGGCCTTTGGCACGGCGCTGGCCCATGCCGGGCTTGGGGTGACGGTGCTAGGCATTGTGGCCGTGACCACCTTCCAGACCGAAAAAGTGGTGGAGATGAAGCCGGGCGACACCGTGGAAGCGGGCGGATATGCACTGACCTATGATGGCCTGCGCTCGGCCAAGGGCCCGAATTTTACCGAGGATCGCGGCCATTTCACCATTCGCCAGGGGGGCGTGTCGCGAGGGGATGTGTGGTCTTCCAAGCGGCTTTACACGGCGCGGCGGATGCCGACGACGGAGGCGGGGATTCGCAGCTTTGGCCTCAGCCAGCTCTATGTTTCGCTGGGGGATGCCATGGAAGGCGGCGGCATGGTGGTGCGCATCTGGTGGAAGCCGTGGATCCTCTGCATCTGGGGTGGGGCGCTGGTGATGATGCTGGGCGGTTTCGTCTCCCTGAGCGACCGGCGATTGCGGGTGGGCGCGCCGCGCCGCAAGCCGGCACCCGTTCAACCCAGGGGGCTGGAGGCGGCGGAATGAGGAATTTCGCCGTTTTGGCGCTTTTATTCTTGAGCCTTGCGCGGCCCGTCTTTGCGGTCAATCCGGATGAGGTGCTGTCCGATCCGGCGCTGGAGGCGCGCGCCCGGCATCTTTCGGCGCAATTGCGCTGCATGGTGTGCCAGAACCAGTCCATCGACGATTCCAATGCCGAACTGGCCAAGGATTTGCGGCTTCTGGTGCGCGAGCGGATCGTCAAGGGGGACAGCGACGAGCAGGTGATGGATTACCTGGTATCGCGCTATGGGCAATTCGTGCTTTTGAAGCCGCGGATGTCCTCCGAGACGCTGGTGCTGTGGGGCGCGCCCGGGGTGCTGCTGGTGATCGGCGCGGTTGCGGCCGTGCTTTATGTGCGGCGTGGGGCTGGGCGCAAGCGTGCGGAGCGGCTGAGCGATGAGGAAGAGGCACGGCTGAAGCGGTTGCTGGAGGAGAGTGAGGCCTGATGAATACGAAGAGCCATTGAAAATGGCAGTTCGTATTCCCTTTTCGAATATCTCAAGCCCCTGATGCAGTTGAGATATTCGAAATTCCTTCAAGGCGAGGATGCGTTAGCATCTTCGAGCCTTGGTATAATACGAAGAGCCATCGAAGATGACACTTCGTATTCCCTTTTCGAATATCTCAAGCCTCTGATGCAGTTGAGATATTCGAAACTCCTTTAAGGCGAGGATGCGTGAGCATCTTCGAGCCTTGGTATAAGGTCGCACGAAGCAAAACGTTTGGCTCGTGCGCTGCGGTTCAAGGGGCAGAGGCTCTACCATTTTCTGAAAGGATGAGGCGGACGAAACGCCGGGGCCCTGGACCGAAGGCACCGGACTTTCCTCATGACCGAATGTTCACTGAACTTATTACGAAATTTTCATCTGCTGGACAGTTCGTTGTAACGTGATGCTCCCTATATCTGGATCATCAACCACGGGAGATCGGTTTTCCGGCTCCGTTCCTGATAACGATGCGATGAAACAGATGAAGGTAGATCCCATGTCGAAGACCTCCAATCCGCGCTCTTTCAAATCGGTCCTGAAGACCGGGACCGCGGCGGGGCTCGCGGCCTTGATGCTGGCGGGTGCGACGCCACTGATGGTGCCCGCCTATGCTGCGCCCGTGAATGTGCAGGCGCCGCAGGTGCCGAGCTTTTCCGGTGTGGTTGATGCCGTTCTTCCGGCTGTTGTTTCCATCCGGGTCCAGTCGGATGTGCAGCAGACCTCCGATGACAGCAATTTTTCCTTCAATGGCCGCGATTTCGACCAGTTGCCCGATCCGCTGAAGCGCTTCTTCCGTGAATGGGGCATGCCGATGGCGCCGGATGGTCGCGGTGGTCCGCATGCCGAGCCCGGTCCGCGGGGTGGACCGCATGCCGAGCAGCGTCCGCGCCGCCTGCGTCCGACCGCGCAGGGCTCCGGCTTCTTCATTTCCGAGGATGGCTATATCGTCACCAACAACCACGTCGTTTCCGACGGTCAGGCCTATACGGTGGTGATGAATGACGGCACGGAACTGGATGCCAAGCTGGTGGGCAAGGATCCGCGCACCGATCTGGCCGTGCTGAAGGTCAATGAGCCGAACAAGAAATTCACCTATGTGAACTGGGCCGATGACGACAAGGTGAAGGTGGGTGACTGGGTGGTTGCCGTCGGCAATCCCTTCGGTCTGGGCGGTACGGTGACGGCAGGTATCGTTTCGGCCTTCGGCCGCGATATCGGCTCCGGCCCCTATGACGATTACATCCAGATCGATGCGGCTGTGAACCGTGGGAACTCCGGTGGTCCGGACTTCAACCTGAACGGTCAGGTTGTAGGCATCAACACGGCGATCTTCTCGCCCTCCGGCGGCAGTGTGGGGATTGCCTTCGCCATTCCGGCCTCCACCGCCAAGGATGTGGTCAATTCGCTGATCAAGAACGGCTCCGTTCAGCGCGGCTGGCTGGGCGTGCAGATCCAGCCGGTGACGAAGGATATTGCCGACTCGCTTGGTCTTTCGGAAGCGCGGGGTGCGCTGGTGGCTGAACCGCAGGCCGATTCCCCCGGCGCCAAGGCCGGGATCAAGCAGGGCGATGTGATCACCGCCGTCAATGGCGAGCCGGTGAAGGATCCGCGCGATCTTGCCCGCCGCATTGCTTCCTTCGCACCGGGAACCAAGGTGGATGTCTCGGTCTGGCGTGAAGGCAAGTCCGTGTCCGTCAAGGTGGATCTGGGTAAGCTGCCGACCGAGGACAAGACCGCCGACAACAGCGGTGACGACCAGGGCAGCGAGGAGCGGAGCGCACCCGCGACCGAACAGGCGCTGGCAGGGCTGGGCGTGACGGTGCAGCCCTCCGATGATGGCAAGGGTCTGACGATTACCGATGTCGATCCCGACTCCGACGCCGCCGACAAGGGTGTGAAGCCCGGTGAGAAGATCACCTCGGTCAACAATCAGGAGGTGGCCAAGGCCGCCGATGTGAAGAAGATCATCGATCAGGCCAAGAAGGAAGGCCGCAGCAAGGCGCTGTTCCAGATCCAGACCGACAAGGGCAGCCGTTTCGTGGCGCTGCCAATCAACCAGGGCTGATCTCACGCCTTGAGATGATGGGGCGACCGGAGCAGTTCGGTCGCCCTTTTATATTTGACATGCTGGCCCCGTCTCTCGCTGGGGAGACGGAATGATACGAAGAGTCATTGAAAATGACTCATCGTATTCCTTTTTCGAATATCTCAAGCTTCTGACGCAATCGAGATATTCGAAATCTCTTCAAGGCGAGGATGCGTCAGCATCTTCGAGCCTTGGTATGATAAGGTCGATATGGCAATGGGACAAATGGTTGAAAGCGGTAAAACGGGCTGTGCAGGCGACAATGGCGCCGGTATTGTCCAGCGCATGAAGATACTTGTCATTGAAGACGATCTGGAAGCTGCCGCCTATATGGTGAAGGCCTTTCGTGAGGCGGGGATTACCGCCGACCATGCCAGCGATGGCGAGGCTGGCCTCTTCATGGCCAGCGAAAACAGCTACGACGTGCTGATTATCGACCGCATGCTGCCACGCCGGGATGGGCTTTCGGTGATTTCGGAACTGCGCAAGCGGGCCGTGAACACGCCCGTGCTGATCCTTTCGGCGTTGGGACAGGTGGATGACCGGGTGACGGGCCTGAGGGCCGGAGGCGATGACTATCTGCCGAAGCCCTATGCCTTTTCCGAGCTTCTGGCACGGGTGGAGGTGCTGGGCCGGCGCAAGGGTGCGCCCGAGCAGGACATGATGTACCGGGTGGGCGATCTGGAACTGGACCGGCTTTCCCACGAGGTGCGCCGGGGTGGCAAGGAAATCCTGCTGCAGCCACGGGAATTTCGACTGCTGGAATATCTGATGAAGAATGCCGGACAGGTGGTAACGCGCACCATGCTGCTGGAGCATGTGTGGGATTATCACTTCGATCCTCAGACCAATGTCATCGATGTGCATGTCTCGCGGCTGCGCTCGAAGATCGAGCGGGATTTCGACAAGCCGCTTTTGAAGACGGTGCGCGGTGCCGGCTATATGATCAAGGACGAGGGATGATGATCTCGTCCGGGCTTGAGTGTTTCCAGGAAAAGTGGAGACCGGTTTTCTCTCTGGAAATGCGTAAAAATGCTTTGAGCGGTGTGCGATGAGCCGGATGGGGGTGATGTTCCGCTCCACAGCGGTGCGGCTTTCGGCACTTTACATTCTGCTATTTGCGCTGTGTGCGGCCTTTCTGGTGATTTATGTGACCGCCTTGTCCGAGCGGCTGCTGAACCAGCAGACGCGGGAGGGCTTGCAGCAGGAGGTGACGGCGATCCAGGGGGCCTATGAGCGCTCCGGCGTCAACGGGCTGCTCCGGCTGATGGAGCGGCGGATGCGCCAGCCGGGGGCGAACCTCTATGTGATTGCCGGGCCGAATGGCGAGATGCTGGCGGGCAATGTGGCTTCGCTGCAGCCGGGGGTGCTGGACCGGGAGGGATGGACGGATTTTCCCTTCATGTACGACCGCTATGCCGAGACCGATGAAGGGAAGCGGCATCTGGCGGTTGCCCATGTGATTTTTCTGGATAATGGCCTGCGTATTCTGGTGGGGCGCGATCTGGGTGAGCCGACCCGGTTCCGCTATCTGGTGCGCAAGGCGCTGATGGTGGCGCTGGCGATCATGGGCGGCGGGGCGGTGGTGATCTGGTTTGCCATTGGCCGCAACGCGCTGAAACGGATCGACCGGGTTTCTGCCGCCAGCAAGAAGATCATGGCGGGCGATCTGGCGCAGCGGCTGCCGGTGACGGGCTCCGGCGACGAGTTCGACCGGCTTTCTGTTTCGCTGAACGAGATGCTGGAGCGGATCGGCAAGCTGAACGAGGGCTTGCGGCAGGTTTCCGATAACATCGCCCATGACCTGAAGACGCCGCTGACGCGGCTGCGCAACCGTGCGGCAGATGCGCTGGGCCAGGAGGATGGCGAAGCGCGGCGGCTGGCTTTGGAAGGGATCATTGCCGAATCCGATCAGTTGATCCGCACCTTCAACGCGCTGTTGATGATTTCCCGCGTGGAGGCGGGCTCCATTGCGGCCGAGTTGAGTGATCTCGATCTCTCCGCCATTGCCGCCGATACGGCGGAGCTTTACGAGCCGGTGGCGGAGGAGGCGGGCTATGTGCTGAACTGCGAGATTGCTGAGGGATGTCTGGTGCGCGGCAATCGTGAGCTGATCGGGCAGGCGATGTTCAACCTCTTGGATAATGCCATCAAATATGCTGGAGATGGTGGCAGCGAAATCAGGATTGCGCTCAAGGCCGAGCAGGGTGAGGTGCGGCTTTCTGTGAGCGATCATGGTCCCGGCATTCCGGCGGAGCGGCGCGAGGATGCGGTGAAGCGCTTCGTGCGGCTGGATGAAAGCCGCAGCAAGCCGGGCACGGGGCTGGGGCTTTCGCTGGTGGAGGCGGTGATGTCTCTGCATGGAGGACGGCTGGAACTGGCCGACACCGATGGACCGGAGGCGGCTTCACCGGGTTTGACGGCGGTGATGGTGTTTCCCGGCGGCAGGCGGTGACAGGATGAGGAGGGGGAGCAATGGTGGCTGGCGGGGAGAGTGGATCGCTTCTGGCTGAGGTGAAGGCATGCACGATCTGGCCTTTGAACAAGACCGAGGCGAAGGCGGCACAGGCCGTTTTGAAGGAGCTGTGCCGGGCAGAGCCCGAGCTTGCCGCACCGTTGGGCGAGGAAGCGGTCAATGATTTTTTGACGGCGGCGCTGTCGCTTTCGCCGTTTCTGCGGGAAACGCTGACGCTTGCGCCGCATCTTCTTCTGAGCGCCTGGCGTGAGCCGTTACCGGCGCTGCTGGCGGCGCGGGTGGAGGCGGCGCGGCAGAGCTGGAGACAGGGAGAAGGCGAAAGCCCGGCGAGTGAGGCGGAGGTGATGGCGCGGTTGCGGCTGACCAAGCGCGATGTGGCCTTTCTGCTGGCGCTGGCCGATCTGGGCCGGGTGCATGATGCCCGCACCACGACGCTGTGGCTGAGCCGGCTGGCGGATGCCGCGATTGCCGCGGCCATCGATCATCTGCTGGTGCAGGGCGCGCAGGCGGGCAAGCTTGAGCTTCAGGATCTGGATGATCCTTCGAGGGGAAGCGGGCTTGTGGTGCTGGGCATGGGCAAGCTGGGCGCGCGGGAACTGAACTACTCGTCCGATATCGATCTCGTGGTGTTTTTCGATCCCTTGGCTGGCCGGCTGAAGGCGCCGGAGGATGCCAGCGAGACCTATGGGCGGATGATGCGCCGGTTGATCCGGATTTTGCAGGACCGGACGGGGCATGGCTATGTGTTTCGCACCGATCTGAGGCTCAGGCCCGATCCGGGCTCGACGCCGCTCGCCATTCCGGTAGAGGCGGCGCTGATCTATTACGAAGGACGCGGGCAGAACTGGGAGCGGGCGGCCTTCATCAAGGCGCGGCCTGTTGCGGGGGATATCGCGGCGGGAGAGGCTTTTCTCAAGGAGTTGCAGCCCTTTATCTATCGCCGTTATCTCGATTATGCGGCGATTGCCGATATTCATTCGATCAAGCGGCAGATCCATGTGCACAAGGGGCATGGGGCGATCGCGGTGAAGGGCCACAATGTCAAGCTGGGGCGGGGCGGCATTCGCGAAATCGAGTTTTTTGCACAGACACAGCAGTTGATTGCCGGGGGACGGATGCCTGATCTGCGGCTTCGCGCCACCGAGGCAGCGCTTGCCGGATTGCAGGCGGCGGGTTGGATCGATGCCGAGACGGCGGAAGAACTGACCGAGGCCTATTGGTTTTTGCGGGATGTGGAGCACCGTATTCAGATGGTGCGGGACGAGCAGAGCCATGTGCTGCCGAGTACCGAGGCCGAGTTGAAGCGGATTGCGCTGATGATGGGCTTTGAGGGCGTGGCAGGCTTTTCCGCCGCGCTCGAAAAGCGGCTGAGGACTGTCGAGAGGCGCTATGCGCAGCTTTTCGAGCATGAGGAGGGGTTGTCCGTCGATGGCAATCTGGTTTTCACTGGCCAGAAGGATGATCCGGACACGTTGCGCACCCTGGCAAAACTGGGCTTTGCGCGGCCTGAGGATATGTCCCGGGTGATCCGGACGTGGCATTATGGACGCTACAGGGCCACGCAATCGGTGGAAGCGCGCGAGCGGCTGACGGAACTGACGCCACGTCTGCTACAGACCTTCGGCAAGAGCCGCAGGGCGGATGAGGCGCTACTGCGGTTCGACCAGTTTCTCTCCGGTCTGCCGGCGGGTATCCAGCTTTTTTCCCTGCTGTCCAACAATCCGCCGCTGCTCGATCTGCTGGTGGATGTAATGGCGGCGGCACCGCGGCTGGCGGACATTATTGCGGCGCGTCCACATGTGTTCGACGGCATGCTGGACCCGCGGCTGATGGCGGAGGTGCCGACGCGGGATTATCTTTCGGCGCGGCTGCAAAGCTTTTTGAGCGGGGCGCGGCTTTACGAGGACATTCTCGACCGATTGCGGATTTTTGCTGCAGAACAGCGGTTTCTGATCGGGATCCGGCTGTTGACCGGGGTGATTGCCGGGGCGTCGGCGGGCCGGGCCTTTACCGATCTCGCCGATCTGGTAATTGCCGAGGCCTTTGAGGCGGTGCGGCGGGAACTTGCGGCGGCGCATGGGCAGATCGCCGGTGGACGGGTGGCGCTGGTGGGCATGGGTAAGCTCGGCTCACGGGAACTGACTGCCGGTTCGGATGTCGATCTGATCCTGCTGTATGAACATGACGATGAGTCAGACGAGAGCGACGGGGCAAAGCCGCTGGATGCCGTGCGTTACTACACCCGGTTCACGCAGCGGCTGATCGCCGCCCTTTCGGCCCCCACCGCGGAGGGGGTGCTGTATGAGGTGGATATGCGGTTGCGCCCCTCCGGCAATAAAGGGCCGGTTGCGACGCGGCTCAAGGCCTTTCGCCGCTACCAGCAGGAGGAGGCTTGGACCTGGGAGCACATGGCGCTGACCCGGGCGCGGCTGATTGCTGGCGACAGGGGCCTGATTGCCGAAGCAGAGGCGATCATTGCCGATATCTTGGGGCTGAAGCGGGATGTTGGTAAGGTGAAGGCGGATGTGCGGGAGATGCGGGCGCTGATCGAGGCGGAGAAGCCTGCGCGGAATCTTTGGGATTTCAAGCTGATGGCCGGTGGGCTGATCGATCTGGAATTCATGGCGCAGACGCTGCGGTTGACGGATGCGCGACCGGTGCGGATGGGGCTGACCACGGCGGAGGCATTGGCGAGCCTGGGGACCGGGCGGACGCGTGCTGACGATCTGGATCTGGTCTGCCGGGCGCTTCACCTCTACACCGAGCTATCGCAACTGATCCGGACGTCGATAGACGGGGATTTCGAGACGGAAGCGGCGCCGGCGGGGCTGACCGACCGGCTGCTGAAACTTGCCGACTGCCCGGATATGAAGGCGCTGGAGGGAGAGATCCGGCAAATGTCCCGCGCTGTGCGGCGGGTGTTTCAGGGGCTGGTGGTGGGGTAAATCCGACCAATTATACCAAGGCTCGAAGATGCTAACGCATCCTCGTCTTGAAGAGATTTCGAATATCTCAAATGCATCAAGGGCTTGAGATATTCGAAAAGGGAATACTAGGTTCTGTTGACAAAGTAGCTTGAGGTGCTCGTTAAGAACTACTTTTCTGCGTCGCCCAAAAAGGCTTCGATGCTGACTTCTTGGAGCCTTTTACGCGCTGCTACAGAAATCAGCCTGACGTCGGGATTTTCCTCCACCGCTCTTCCATACCAATATTTTGCGGCATGCAGGTCACCAATCTTCTCATAACACTCTCCCAGCCGCTCCCCGAGATATCCGGCATCCAACGACTGGTCGCCATCTGCCATGAAAAGATAAATCTTGATCGCGTCCGCTGCCTTCCCAGTCGCGATCAGGTCTTTCGCAATGCGGTCTAAGTGATTGAAGTTATACAAGATTTACTCCTCGTTTACAGCGTGTTACCGTCTTAACTAAGGTGCACAACTCATGAAGCGGAGCAAGTGTGGCAACCATATTCTTGCGGCGACCAACACGAGAAAGGCGGCGAAGGATTTTCGGGTTTTATCGTATCGGGTGGCGACACGACGAAATTGCTTCAGCCGGTTGAACAGCCGCTCGATATGATTTCGGTCCCTGTAGGCTGTGAAGTCACAGGAGGGTTGGTCTTTGCGGTTGGCCCTCGGATGGATAACGGGCCTGATCCCGTGGATTAGCAACTCTTCGCGCAGGGCGCCGCTATCATAGACCTTATCAGCGAGAAACAGCCCCGGCTGGCAACCGGGATGGCTGGCAGATCGGGAACGGTATTTTAACCCGAAGCTTCCCACCTGTCAGGATGAACCCGAGAGGGCGTCCCTGACCGTCTGCACGAGCGCGGATTTTCGTCGAAAAGCCGCCGCGTGATCGACCAAAAGCCTCCTTATAAGTCCCCCTTTTGCGCCCGCAGCCTAAAAATGGCCGCGAACCGTGGTGCTGTCGATCATATGCTGCCAGTCATCGGTCAGGCCCAGTTCAACAAGCGTCTCCAGCAGGGCATCTCATACGCCTTGCTCTGCCCAACGGCGGAAGCGCACGTGGACGGAATTCCACTTGCCATACCGCTCATGCATGTCGCGCCAAGGGCACCCGACCCTCAGAATATGCAACATTCCGTTGAGATACTGCCGATTATGGTGAGAAGGGCGAGATTTCCTCCCGCGCTCATTGGGCAGCAGTCCTTCAACAATCCGCCATTCCAAATCCGTCAGGTCGCCGCGAGCCAGAATCGCCTCCTAAAAGGCAGCCTTGAATCATGCTCTAGCTGATTTGAGAATCCACTTTGTCAACAGAACCTAAGAGTCATCTTTGATGAATCCTAGTATTATTTTCTGGTAAAAAACGTCTTCTCGCAATCCGGGATGGCGATGCAGACGGCTGTGCCCTGGCCCTCGCGGGACCGTATTTTCAGCCTGCCGCCATGCAGCATGGTGAGCGACCGGGAAATGGCCAGCCCCAGGCCTGAGCCGCCTTTGCTTTTCGCATACTGACTTTGCACCTGCTCGAAGGGCTGGCCGATCTTGCTGATCGCCTTCTTGGGGATGCCGATCCCCGTATCCGCGATGATCAGGGAAACGCCGCCGCGCACCTTGCGGGCGCGTACGGCGATCTTGCCGCCCTCATCGGTAAATTTTACAGCATTGGAGAGAATATTGAGCAAAATCTGCTTCATAGCGCGGCGGTCTGCCGTCAGGCTTAACCCGGAGTCAATCTTCGGTTCTATGGAAATGTTTTTCCCCGTGGCGGAGACGGTGGTGAGCCTCAGCGTTTCGTCGATCAGCGGCGCGAAATCGATCCTTTCGCATTTCAGCTTCATATGCCCGGCCTCGATCTTGGACATGTCGAGGATATCGTTGATGACGTTGAGCAGATGCTTGCCGCTATCGTGAATATCACGGGCATATTCATCATATTTGCCGGAGCCGAGCGGGCCGAACATGCCGGTGCAGAGGATTTCCGAAAAGCCGAGAATGGCGTTGAGCGGCGTGCGCAACTCATGCGACATGTTGGCGAGGAATTCGGATTTGGCCTTGTTGGCGGCTTCGGCGCGCTGTTTTTCGGCGAGATATTTTTCGTTGGCGTCCGACAGTTCGGCCTTTTGCCGCTCCAGCTTTTTCTGCGAGGCAGAGAGATCGCCGATGGTGGCCATGAGCCGGCGTTCCTGTTCCCGCAGGCGCTCCTGGTGGCGCTTCAGCTGGGTGATGTCGGTGCCGACGGAGACCATGCCGCCGTCACGGGTGCGGCGTTCGTTGATCTGCAGCCAGCGTTCGTCCGCGAGCTGAATTTCCATAGTGCGGGCGCTGCCGAGTCCTGAAGGGTCGCTGACACGGCGCTGGATGATGGGGCGGGCGGCGGCGGCATTGACCACGGCGCGCTCGGTGCCCGGCACCAGCACCGAATCCGGCAGGCCGTAAACCTGCTGGAAATGGGCGTTGCACATGACCAGCCGGTCGCTCTTGTCCCAGAGCACGAAGGCTTCCGAGGTGCACTCGATGGCATCTGCCAGACGCTGATCGGCTTCGGCATAGCGCTGGGCGAGGCGATGATGCTCGGTGACATCCATGGCAATGCCGATGACATGCGGCGCACCCGAATTGCTGCGGATGACCTGGGCGCGGGCGCGCAGCCAGACATAATGGCCATTGGCATGGCGCATGCGGAAGACCTGATCGATCTGCCGGTTTTCACCGCGGCCGACAGCCTTCGCCAGCGCATAGAGATTGCCGTCATCCGGGTGCATCAATTGCGCGGCATCGGCAAAGGCCAGCGCTTCGCCGCGTGGCGAAAGGCCGAGAATGTCGTACATCGACTGCGACCAGACCAGCTT
Organism: Allorhizobium paknamense; assembly: GCF_030815125.1. GTDB lineage: Bacteria > Pseudomonadota > Alphaproteobacteria > Rhizobiales > Rhizobiaceae > Allorhizobium > Allorhizobium paknamense. The sequence continues at coordinate 618,061 of NZ_JAUSWH010000001.1, read as the reverse complement.
TCGGGTGGCGAGATCGAAATCCCACAGCCCGCAACGGCCACGGGAAAGGGCCGTTTCCACCCGGCGATTGGATTCCAGGAAGATGTCGGTGGTTTCCCGGGCTCGGCGCGCCTGCGCGAAATAGGCATAGAGAATGCCCATGAGGATGAGGGAAATCGCAGAAAACAGCGTGACGTTCAGGGCGATCTCTGCCCGCCAGTAATCGGCGGCGGATTTCAGTGAATGGGCGGCCAGCACCAGCGCGCCATCGGTGCCGGTGGGCACCAGGACGGCGATGTGGCTGAGGCCGTTGATATCGGTTTCGATGGCGCCGGTCTGGTCGCCATAGGTGCGGAAGGTGGCGACCTCCGGAAAAAGATCCATGACATGGGAGCCGACGAAGCCTGCGCCCGTTTCCGAGCCTGCAACAATGCGGCCATCGGGATCGAGCAGCAGCACGAAGCTTTCATTATCCAGCCGCGCCTGGGGCAGGAACTGCCGGAGCAGGGCCTCGGCACCGGGGCGATCAAGGTCGGCTGGTTTGATTGGGCCGCTGGCCAGCGCATTGGCCGCAACCGTTGCCATCATCGCAGTGGAGTGGCGAATGGCGCTTTCCATCCGCGAATATTCCGAAAGCAGGCCAAGGCCGCGCGCCATGGCAATGACGATGAGAAAGGCCACGACCAGGATGGGAATGATGTGGCGCAAGGCTGCATCGGTCTGCGTGACCGACAGCGTTTCCGCCGCCTGGAGCTTCTGACCGATTGCCCTCAATGATGATGCAAATCTCAGATATTTGAGACGCAACCGATCATCGGCTGCGGTTGCCCGCTGCACGTCCGCCATTATCCCCGCCTTGATCCTCGTGTGATTCGCCGCGCCGCTCGCCCGAATCTAAGCTAATGAATCATTGGAGATTCTTCGTGTCCAGAGGAAAAAATAACCCTTTGTTAACTCTTTGCGAAGAATCACTTTTTCCTGATCCGCTAGAGCATGTCGCGCAAAAGTGTGCAGCGGTTTTGCGAGAACGACATGCGTTAAACATGAACTTAAAGCACATTGCATGAGGCTGATAAGCCGCAACGTGGTTTAGGCGGGAGAGATGGTTCACGCGATCCTCTCGAGGGAGATTTATGTTTGATAAGCCTATTCTCATAAGCTGATTTTCTTGTTCGAGGCTTGCTGTTTAAACAGCAAAACGCCCGAAACGCGGGTTAGCGTTCCGGGCGCTGGAAAATGCTTCTGAAGGGATGTCAGCCTTCGAGGATGCGGTCCACGATATCGCGGACGTCGTTGGATAGGCCGTCCGCCGTCGAGATGGTTTCCAGTGCTGCCTTGGCATGGGCGGCACGGTTTTTCTCCAGCATGCGCCAGCTGCGCATGGAAGTGAGCAGACGGGCGGCGAGCTGCGGATTGCGCTTGTCATGGAACAGGATTTCCCCTGCCAGAAAGCGGTAACCCTCGCCATCCGGGCGATGGAAACCGGTGGGATTGCTGAAGGCGAAACTGCCGATCAGCGCGCGCACACGATTGGGGTTACCGGCGTTGAAATGCGGACCTGCCATCAGGGCGGTGATGCGTGCCAGCGCCTTTTCACCGGGAATACCAGCCTGAATGGAGAACCACTTGTCCATGACCAGCGGATTGCCGTTAAAGCGGCTTTCGAAGCTTGAAAGTGCCGCCTGGGTTTCTTCGGCATCGGGAAAATGCTGTGCCAGTACGGAGAGCGCCTGCGACAGATCCGTCATGTTATCGGCATCGGCGAAGGCCTGGGCGGCGGCGGTCGGGCTTTTCGAGGCATGGGCCAGATAGGAGAGGGCGGCATTTTTCAGGGCCCGCTTGCCGGCACTGGCGGCATCGGGACTGAAGGCGCCCTTGTCCTGCATGGACTGGTAAATCGTGGCGAAGGTGTCCGCCCCCGTAAGCGCGATGTCGCCCAGAATGGTCTGGCGGGCGCGATGGACGGCATCGGGATCGATATCGGAGCCGATGGCGCGGGCGATATCCATTTCCGAGGGGATCGTCAGCGCCTGGGCGCGGAAGGCCGGCTCCAGACTGTCGTCTGCGGCCACGGTCAGCAGCGTCTGTTTCAGCACGGCATCCGGCACGATCTCGCTTCCATTGCCAGCGGCCTTGGCCGCAGCCGTCAACACGGGCAGCGCCATATCGGTGAGCGCCTGCCAGCGGGAGAAAAGATCGTTCTCATGCCGTGCAATCAGCGACAAGGCCTCAGGGCTCTGGCTGAAATGCAGGGTGACCGGAGCGGAAAAGCCACGATTGAGCGACAGCACCGGCTGCTCTGCAATGCCGCTGAAGGTGAAGCTCTGGTTTTGCAGTGTGAGGTGCAGCACGTCTTCGCTGACATCGCCGCCGGTGATGGTGGTGGGCGCCAGGCCCGCGCCATCGGCGCCCAGCAGCGCGAATTTCAACGGGATATGCATGGGCTGCTTCACCGGCTGGCCGGGTGTGGGCGGTATGGATTGCCCAAGGTTGACCGTGAAGGTTTTTGCAGCAGCGTCGAAAGCGGTCTCCACCGAAATCTGCGGCGTGCCGGACTGATTGTACCAGAGAGAAAACTGCGTGAAATCCCGGCCCGAGACATCGGCAAAGCATTGCACGAAATCTTCGACCGTTGCCGCCTGACCGTCATGGCGCTCGAAATAGAGGTCGAGGCCTTTCTTGAAGAGGTCGGCGCCGAGGATGGTGGCGATCATCCGCGTGACTTCAGACCCCTTCTCGTAGACGGTCGTCGTGTAGAAATTGTTGATTTCCTTATAGGCCGCCGGGCGCACCGGATGGGCAAGCGGGCCTGCATCCTCGGCGAACTGTTCCGAACGCAGATGCCGGACCTCGGCAATACGCTTGACGGCGCGGGAGCGCTGGTCGGCGGAAAACTCGTGGTCGCGATAGACCGTCAGGCCTTCCTTGAGGCAGAGCTGGAACCAGTCGCGGCAGGTGATGCGGTTGCCGGTCCAGTTGTGGAAGTATTCGTGGGCGACAATCGCCTCGATATTGGCGTAGTCCTGATCGGTGGCGGTTTCCGGATCGGCCAGGATGTATTTATCGTTGAATATGTTGAGGCCCTTGTTTTCCATTGCCCCGAAATTGAAATCCGAGACGGCGACGATCATGAAAATGTCGAGATCGTATTCGCGCCCGAAAACCTCCTCGTCCCATTTCATCGAGCGCTTCAGCGCATCCATGGCATAGGCGGCGTTTGGCTCCTTGCCATGCTCGACATAGATTTTCAGCGCGACTTCGCGGCCGGACAGGGTGGTGAATGTGTCTTCCACCACGCCGAGATCACCGGCGACGAGGGCGAAGAGATAGCTGGGCTTCGGGTGCGGGTCGAACCAGGCGGCAAAATGCTTGCCTTCGCCATAGCCTGCACCGCCGAGGAAATTGCCGTTGGACAGCAAAAGCGGATTGGCGGCCTTGTCGGCGATGATGTTGACCGTATAGACCGACAGCACGTCGGGCCGGTCGGGGAAATAGGTGATGCGGCGGAAGCCTTCGGCCTCGCACTGGGTGCAATAGACGCCATTGGAGCGGTAAAGCCCCATCAATTGCGTGTTCGCCTCCGGATTGATCATCGTGGTGATGGTGATCTCGAAAGGCTCGCTCTTTGGCAGGTCGTTGATGGTCAGGCTATCCGGGGAAACATGATAGCGGCCGGGCTCCATTTCCATCTGGTCGAAGAGCAGGCTGACCAGAACCAGATCTTCCCCTGCCAGGACCAGGGGTGCGGCCGGATCGGCGTCTTCGCGCCGATGGAAGATGAGGCGCGCTTCCACTTTGGTTTCCGTCGGGTCCAGTTCGAAGGTTAGATCGACTCTTTCCAGAACGAAGTCGGTCGGGCGATAATCCGCCAGATTGATGACCTGGCCCGTTTCTGTACGCATCAATATATCCTGATCTTTTATTGCATCTTTTCGCGCGAGTGGGGTTGCGCAATGTCGGGGATCATGCCAGCAATTCCTGAACGATTGCTAAAATCCGAACTAGTTTTTCACTTGATCGCGCGAAACATCAAGAACTTGCCATTCTTATGGACGAATGCCAAGCCTTGAGCGGATATCGGCCTCATCCTCCACCTGCTGGACGATGACGCCATACCAGCCGAGCCCGTCATAATCCTCATAGCCAAGGGTGCGGGCGAAGGCGATGATGTTACCGTTACCATCGTAATAGCTGCCCTTGGGCGCGCCTTTGGCCTGAAGCGGAAAGTGCGTATAGAGCCTTTCCGGCTTGCTGCTGGCGATGACGCGCAACGTGCCGTCCAGCAGCATCACATCCGTCTTGTCCACCATGTGCGGCGGCAGGTTGGCCTCCTTCTCCACAATCGCCTGACCCTGGGCCTGCCAGTCGAAATAGACGCCTAGCGTGCCGAGAAGGTCTCCGTCGCTGCGGCCACCGCTTCGGATGCCCGTGGCATAGACCAGAACGTCCCGGTTCTCGTGCAGGCTGCTCTTCTTGACGTCATCGACTATGTAATCATCGCCGCTGCCGCATTGGCGGGCAGCCTGGAACCAGGGTTCCGAGGCCAGATTGTGATCCTTGAGGTTTCGCTGGTAGCGGGGATTGGCGGATGCCACGACCCGGCCTTTGAGATCGGTCATGACCAGATCGATATAGACGGTGTAGAAGCGGTTGATCACACCGAGCCGCTCTGCCGCATGGGCGAATTTTGCCGCATCGGGGGCTTCCAGGGCTTCCCAGAGGGCGGAATCGGTGGCCCACCAGCGCACATCCGCGGTGCGTTCGAACAAATTGCGCACAATGAACTGGACCAGCGTCAGGGAGAGGTCCGTGAGCCGGATGCCTTCCATGTCACGCACAAGACCCTCTGCCATGGCCTTGCCCGTCTGGATCCGTCCCAGCACGTTTTCCTCAAACTGCCTGGCAATGTCGCCGGCATTCTGCGCCAGACGCTGCACCTCATTCGCCACCACGGCGAAGCCCTTGCCGGCATCGCCCGCGCGCGCCGCTTCGATCAGGGCATTGATGGCCAGCAGGCGGATCTGTTTGACCACATGGCTGTTGCTGCCGCTGAATTGCTCAAGGTCTGCGCCAATGCTTTCGGTCAGAATGCGCATGGAGCGTGGTGTTGCCGCAACCGCGGCCTGGCCGGGGGAGACTGCGAGAGGCTCTTGCATAGGATCACGTCCTCAAAAACGGATGGAACAAGCAGATTCCCCATGAATGTCTGGGGATAAGCAAGCTAATTCGTTGGATGGTTAAGTAATTCTGAAGACGTCAGGCTTTGTGCGTACAAATTTCTGACCATTTATGGGGTTATTTGAATAAAAAGACCGCAAGAAAGATTTTTGCCTAATTTGTGTGCGCCCCTTGCGTTCCACGGGGTTTTTCGGGCAAAGCAAGGTGTCTGATTTTTCCCCGCTGGTTCCTTCATGCCATTCCCGCTTCCCACAGGCCCCCTTCGCGGCATCCTGTGCAAGATTTTCTCTGTGACCCTGTTCACCCTGATGCAAACGGCCATCAAGCTTGCGGGAACGGACATTGCTGCCGGGCAGATTACCTTCTATCGCTCGGCCTTCGCGCTGATCCCGATCTTCATCTACCTGGCGCTGATCGGGCAATTGCGCACGGGCTTCGTGACGGCCAATGTCTTCGGCCATGTGAAGCGGGGCGTGATCGGCATCGCCTCCATGGGTCTTTCCTTTTACGGCCTCGTGCATCTGCCCATGCCGGACGCCATTGCCATGGGTTATGCCATGCCGCTGGTGGCGGTGGTGTTCGCTGCCGTCTTCCTCAAGGAGGAGGTGCGGCTCTATCGCTGGACGGCGGTCTGTGTCGGCTTGTTCGGGGTGGTAATCCTCTCCTGGCCGAAGCTGACCTTGTTCAGCAGCGACGGTTTCGGATCGGAGGCGGCCATGGGTGCAACGGCGGTGCTGGTGGCCGCAGCTTTGGCGGCGGGCGCCATGCTGCAGGTTCGGCAACTGGTGCAGGAGGAAAAGACGGCGACCATCGTGCTCTATTTTTCCATCATCGCCGCCTTGATGTCGCTGCTCACCTTGCCCTTCGGCTGGTCGGACCTGTCATCGCGCCAGTTCGGCCTGTTGGCGCTCGCCGGGTTTCTGGGCGGGCTCGGCCAGATCTTCCTGACGGAAGGCTATCGGCATGCGGATATCTCGACGATTGCGCCGTTTGAATACAGTTCCATCCTGTTCGGCTCATTGTTGGGCTATCTGTTTTTCGCCGATCTTCCGACGATGAATACGCTGATCGGTACGGTGATCGTGGCTGGAGCCGGCATCTTCATCATTCTGCGCGAGCACAAGCTTGGGCTTGAGCGGCAGGCCGTGCGCAAGGCCGCGTCTCCTAACGGCTAATCCTCTCCACCAAGGCTCGAAGATGCTAACGCATCCTCGCCTTAAAAGAGTTTCGAATATCTCAAATGCATCAAGGGCTTGAGATATTCGAAAGGGGAATACGAACTGCCATTTTCAATGGCTCTTCGTATCACACATCTCCCGCCGGATCGTTCATCTTGGCGGAAACGGCCTCTGTTCCCTGCATGGGAAGCGAAGATGCCTGGAAGGCGCCCTTGTCGAACGGGGCGCCGGTTCTGCGGCGCATGCGCCAGGCCGCATAGGCGGCATAGAGCAGAAAGGACAGGCCGAGGCTGAGAAACAAGCCGTTCGGGCCGATGGTTTCCATGATGCTGCCGGAGATCAGCGGCCCGGTGACGGTGCCGAAGCCGTAAAGGATCATGATGGCGCTGGAGAGCGTCACATATTCATTCGGTTCGGCGAGATCATTGGCATGGGCCACGTTCAGCGAATAAACGGGATAAAGAACGGTGCCGACAAAAAAACCGCAGACATAAAGGGCAAGCGGCGAGAGGCCGCCGATGAGGATCATGGCAAGGCAGCAGCCCACGCCGAACAGGCCCGCGCCCACCATGACCTTGCGTCGATCCATGCGGTCCGACAGGCGTCCGATGGGCATCTGCGCCAGCGCACCGCCTGCGAGCACCGCTGCCAGCAAGGTGGCGCCCTCCATTGTGGAAAGCCCGATATTCTGGGTATAGACCGCGCCGAGGCTGCTCCAGGTGCCCGAAAGCGCGCCGGACAGCAGCGAGCCGATGAAGGCGATGGGCGAACGGCGATAAAGCTTGAGAAGATCGAAGCGCGCATGGCTGAGCGGTGTCGGTGATTGCGCCGACGACAGTGCCGTCGGAAAGATGGCGCTGGAGAAAATCAACGCACAGATGATGAAAAGCCCCACATTCTGCGGATCGCCAAAGGGCACGATATATTGGCCGCCTATCGAGCCGACGAGGCAGGCAATCATATAGACCGAGAAAATTGCGCCGCGATGCTCGTTATTGACCCGCTCGTTCAGCCAGCTTTCAATGATGAGATAGCTGCCGGCGATGGCAAAACCCGCAAGGCCGCGAAACAGCGTCCAGGCGCGCCAGTCGATCACCAGGGCGCAGAGCAGCACTGATACGGTGAGAAGCGTGATGAGCGCCGAAAACACCCGCACATGGCCGACCCGCTGCACCAGATGCGGCGTGACCACGCAGGAACTGGTAAAGCCGAAGGTATAGCCGGTGGCGATCACCGAAATGGTGAAGGTGGACCAGCCTTCAGCCACCGCGCGGATCGGCAGCATGTAATTCATCATTCCGAAGCCGGCCATCATCAGCAGGGTGGAAAGCATCAGGGTGGCAATGGAGGCAAGGCTGGCAAACATGGCGGGGTCCGGACGGGATTTGCAGTAACCGTTGTTTACCGCGCTCGAGCGCGGATGTCTCCGGGCGGTTTTGCATGCCGTTGCACGGCTGAAAAGAAATCGCTTTTTTCGCGGACTTTTTTCAACCCATCCAGCCACTCGCGGAAACGGGTGGAAATGGCAGGTGTTGAAAATTGTTATTCGTCAAGTTCGGTGGGATAAAGGCTTTTGCTCATTGCGGTTTGCCTCATCAGTGCCCCCCCTAAAAACAAATAGGGGTTGTGTCAGGCTGAGATCCGGCTTGTTTCAATCAGAAACCAATTTTTCTCCGATCGGACGGCTATCATAACATATTTTGATTTAAACCCACAGAATCCGTTATATTCAGATTTCTTAAATAATGTATAGACATCTTTAGTTGTGAGAAAAAATCGTGCTATAGAATTGCTATTGTTGGATTCGGTGGTGAGGTTTGCCATTTTCAGCTGCTATTCATTTCCGTTTTTGCGTTCATGCGTTTGAATTCCAGGTATGCGATGGCCTTGTCAGTTGAGAGACTTTCCGTTTCGCCGGAATTTACCAAAGCCCTTATGGTCATGGCGCAGCGTTTGCGGCAGCAGTTCGATGAAAATCCTCGACTGGCGCGTGTGTTGGGTTCCCATCAGCGATGGCTGCTCTGCCAGATCGGTTTTGCCTTGCAGATGGAGCATGAACCGGGAACGGAAAGGCACGGCCTGACGGCGGGCCGCTTCAAGCAGGTGGTGGGTGAGGCGCGCATTGCCAGCCGCAACACGGCGCTGAATTTTCTTCAGCAGATGCTGATTTACCGGTTCATTTTCATCGCCGGGCCGGAGAACATGCGCCCGCGTCGCTACGAAGCGACGGCCGCCAGCAAGGAGGCGATGCGGAACTGGTGTCTGGTCAATCTCGACGTGCTGGATGCCGTGGATGGCGGCAATCGCGTGGAAACCGCCCTGGCGCATCCTGGCCTCCTGCCCATCGTTCAGGCAGACATGGCGTGGCGCTGCATTGCCGATCCGCGCTGGCGGGAGCCGTCGCAGCGCGTGGGCCTGTTTCAGTGGACGGAGGCGGGCGGTCTGGTGATGGATGATCTGTTGATCCGTGCAGGGCATGCCTGCAAGGCCAATGGCGGCCATGCGGTCAATGGCTGGTATGATCTTGGCTTTGTGGACTTGCCCCGGCTTGCGGCGACCTTTCTGATGTCACGCACCCATCTGCAACGGCTGTGCCGCCGCGCCATGCAGGCACAGTGCCTGAGCACCAAGGAGGGCGCCAAGGGGCATCTGCTGATTTCGGCGGATTACATTCGGGAATATGCCGCCTGGCAGGCCGTGAAGTCCATCCATCTCGACGCTGCCTTTGAAGCGGCGCTGATGACGCATGGAAAAGGGTGAACTGGTGATGGATGCTGCCTGAGGTCTGTATCTCCGGGCAGTGAAGCCGTCTTTGCCGACAATAAAAAGGAGCGTCTCACTGTTTTGGTGAAACGCTCTCAGAGTGATAAGTCCACTAAAGCCCGTTGCGGCTTATCAGCCTCATGCAACGTGCTTTACCTTCTTCATTTAACGCATGTCGTTCTCGCAAAACCGCTGCACACTTTTGCGCGACATGCTTTAGGGTCAAAACTCAATCAGGATGGGTGTTCTGCAAGGCGTATTTTGTGTCTGAGTAGGAGGAAAGGTGCAGGAAATGCCGATCATTTTCAAACCTTTCCGACGCCCGCAGGCGCAAAATACGCCTTGCCCGAAGGGTTGAGCGGGATGGGCCGCCTGATTGCGAACAATGCTCGACAAGGCCTCAGGGCCTTGCCTTGCGCTTGTTCGCTGCCATTCAATCCCATCCCGTTCAACAGAACACCCATCCTGATTGAGTTTTGACCCTAGAGCAGACATGGACGAAAGAAAGATTTAGAGCGGAATGCCGCTCTTGGCTTTGCCATCATTCTGGTGACGACCGGCATTGCGATATTCGGCGGCAATGCCAACGGCGGCTCCGATCTGTTCAAAGGTCTGGCGAAGGCTGTTCAACGGCTTGAAGCGGGTTTTCATGTTTCATTCCTCGGGGCGTTACATAGTGTGTTTTTACGCATTTCCGGACGGAAAACCGGATTCCACTTTTCTCGGGACAATGCTTTAGGCGCACACCACGACAAAGCTATTCGGGAGGCGGATATTCTGAACGGGCACTCGATCAGAGCGCTATCCGGCGCGCAAGGATTGGCCATGAAGGCCGAGAAGCCGCAATTCATCAAGCTTGGCCCAGACGCGACCGGTCAATTGTTCTGTCGCGGCAAAGACGCTTCTGTGATGGCCATGGCGGCGGTGAGGCCCGGCAAGGCGGAGATTTTCAAAGTTGCTGTGCAACGGATTGCGATTGCGGCTCATCGTCCTGGTTCCTGATTCGGCTTCCTCCCAAGACGTTCCTAATATTGCAGCGCAACATCAATATTTCAATCGTTCTGATCGGATGACTGATATGCGCCAGCCGCAATTCAGGGTTAAGGCATGTTAACCCTGAATACCTCTGCTGCGCAGTTCCTGGCGGAAGGTCAGAAGATCCTGCCAGGCCAGCGCCTTGGTGGCGGGGGCCAGCAACAGTTCCTGCGGGTGAAAGGTGGCCATGACCGGGCTCGTATGGCCGCCTGCGGCGAGTTCGCGCCACTGGCCGCGCACGGCATGAATGGTAGCCTGCGGCGCGAGAAAAAACCGGGCGGTGAAATTACCGAGCAGCAGCACCGCCTTTGGCTCGGAAAGGGCAATTTGCCGTTCGATAAAGGGTCGGCAAATGTCCGCTTCGGCAGGAGAGGGGACGCGGTTGCCCGGCGGACGCCAGGGAATGGCGGTGGTCAAAAGCACATCCTGCCGGGCAAGGCCAATGGATTGCAGCATGCGGTCGAGCAACGTCCCTGCACGGCCGGAGAAAGCCAGTCCCTCGCGATCGTCATCGGCGGAGGGCATGGGGCCGATAATCATGACGCCGCTTTTGGCCGAGCCCTCGGCAAACAGAGTAGAGCGGGCGCTGGCCTTGAGATTGCACCCTGCAAAGCTTTCCAGCGCCGCCCGTAACTCTTCAAGCGAGCGGGCGCTTTCGGCGGCAAAGCGCGCATCGGCAATGGCCTTGTCATCGGGAATGACGATGGGCGTGGTGGGCTGTGGACGTGGCGGCGGGCTGCGCTCCGGCGTTGCCCGGCTCTGGGGTCCATTGGAGGATGCGGAAGGGGTAGCCTCCCTTGCGGGCGGTTGAGCCGGCTGCCGCGCGCCACGCGCCTGCTTTTCCGCAGCAAATTCCGCCACGCGATCCACCGCCACCTCTTCCAGCAGCCAGTCCACGCCAGCATCGGCGTGAAAGGCGAGAAGGGCAGCAAGTTCGGCGGCGGTCATGTCGCTCGGCTGGATCATATCGTCACTTTACAGGAGGCAGAGCGGCGTTGGAACCGGTCACTGCGCCGTCCACATGCCAATATCGTCCCGCCGCCCGATCAGGGCCAGACCATGGGCGATGGACACCAGCTCGCCGCCGGTTTCGATGCGGTCGGCCTCGAAGCGGCGGGTAAAGATGGTGCGGACGGCGGGCACGAAAGAGGTGCCGCCGGTGAGAAACACCTTGTCGATGCTGCCTGCCGGGGTGTCGGTCTTGGCCAGAACCTCATCCAGCGCTTCTTCAATGCGCGCCACGTCGGCAGCGATCCAGCCTTCGAAGTCCTGGCGCTTGACCATCTTGCGACCGGCCTTGCCCAGCGGGCTGAAATGAAACTCGGCTTCCTCCTGGGAGGATAGCGCCATCTTCGTGGCCGAGACCGCCTGATAAAGCGGATAGCCTTCATCATGCTCCACAAGATCGATGAAGAGTTCCAGCTTTTCCGGCTCCAGCGATTGCCGCAGCAATTGCTTCAGATCCTGAAACTCCCGCGAGGTCTTGAAGACGGAGAGCTGGTTCCAGCGCGAAAAGCTGGTGTAATAATTGCTCGGCACATCCAGCACCTTGTCGAAGCTCTTGAACTGGCTGCCCTTACCGATTTCCGGCGCCACCAGATGCTCGATGATGCGCGCATCGAACTGGTCGCCTGCCAGCCCCACGCCGGAATAGCCGACCGGGGTCGCCGAAAGCTTGCCCGCCTGGCGCTCGAAGCGGATCAGCGAATAGTCGGTGGTGCCGCCGCCGAAATCGGCTACCAGCACGGTCGCATCCTTTTGCAAGTGCTGGGCGAAATAGAAGGCAGCCGCCACCGGCTCATAGACATAATGGATTTCCGGGAAGCCCAGCCGCGTCAGCGCTTCATTATAACGTCTGAGCGCCAGTTCCGCATCGGGCGAAGCACCGGCAAAATGCACCGGCCGTCCCGCCACAATGCGCTTGACGGCGGTGGGCCAGCCATCGCCCGCATAGGCTTCCAGCCGCCTGAGGAACACTTCCATCAGATCCTCGAACTCGAAGCGCCGTGCATGCACCAGCGTCGCCTGGAAAAGCGGCGAGGCGGCGAAGGTCTTGATCGATTGCAGGAAGCGGCATTCGCCAGGATTGTCGATGAACTGGCGGATCGCCGCCTGGCCTGCCTCCACCTTGAGCGCGCGTGCGCCAAGCTGGGCATCTTTCATGAAGGAAAGGGCGGTGCGCATGCTGTCAGTTTCGCCCGCCGCGGACGTAAACCGCACCGAATGGGTGGAGAGCGCATCATCGGCCACGGCCAGCACGGTATTGGTGGTGCCGAAATCCAGTCCCAGGGCGTCGGACATAATTTTTATCCTCATAAAATTTCAAAAGCAGAGCGCCGATGCAGCGGTTGCCCGCTGCATCGGCGCTCGTGAAAATCCTGATTTGATCAGAGACCCGGAATGGCCTGAACCCAGTTGTGCTGGTCGTTGCTCTGGCCGCGCTGGATGCTGACCAGCTTTTCGCGCAGCTTCAGCGTGACCTCGCCGGTCTCGCCGCCATTGATCTTGAATTCTCCGCCCGGAAACTTCACCGTGCCGATGCCGGCCACCACGGCGGCGGTGCCGCAGGCGAAGGCTTCCTTTACCTTGCCGCTTTCGGCATCGGCCTTCCAGTCCTCGAAGGAATAGGGCCGTTCATGCACGGTCAGCCCTTCGTCGCGGGCCAGCGTGATCAAGGAATTGCGGGTAATGCCGGGCAGAATGGTGCCGCCGAGCGGCGGGGTGACCAGCGATCCGTCATCCATGACGAAGAAGACATTCATGCCGCCTAGTTCTTCAACCCATTTATGCTCCGCAGCGTCGAGAAACACCACCTGATCGCAGCCCTGGGCCTGGGCCTCTGCCTGGGCAACAAGGCTTGCGGCATAATTGCCGCCGCACTTGGCCGCACCCGTGCCGCCCGGCGCGGCGCGGGTGTATTTGGCCGTGGCCCAGATGGTGACGGGCTTGGCGCCACCCTTGAAATAGGGGCCGACCGGCGAGGCGATGACGCAGAAGATATACTCCCGGGCCGGGCGCACACCGAGAAAGGCTTCCGACGCAAACATGAACGGGCGAAGATAAAGGCTGCCTTCACCCGTCGGGATCCACTTGGCATCCGCCTGCACCAGCTTTTCCACCGCTTGCAGGAACAGGTCTTCCGGAAGCTCCGGCATGGACATGCGGCGGGCCGATTCATTGAAACGGCGGGCGTTCTCTTCCGGGCGGAACAGCACGGCCTTGCCCTCGGCGCTACGATAGGCCTTCATGCCCTCGAAGATTTCCTGGGCATAATGCAGCACGGCAGAAGCCGGATCGACAGGGAAGGGCGCCCGCGCCGTAATTTCCGCCCCATGCCAGCCGCGATCCATGCTCCAGCGGATCACCGCCATATGATCGGAAAACAGCGTACCAAAGCCCAGGTTCTCAAAGGCCTTGAGGCGGTCTGCCTCCGGCATGGGGTTGCTGTTCGGATGGAAAGTGAAATCTACGGATGCTGTTTCGACGGCCATGGCACTCAATTTCCGAAGCTTGATCTGTGCTGAAAAGGTCCCGCTCTACTACCTGCTTTTAAAGCGATTACAAAGGAGAAATATCTATTTACGTGCCTACGAATTTTCTGAAATACCCCTTCAAATTCAGGATTGTTTTTATAAGGAATAATGCAACTTATGGGGCGTTTTTTCTATTTGAGGTGGGGATTTCATGATCGATCGTAGAACAGTGCTTTTATCATCCATGGCCGCGGTCGCGGCATCGCTGCTGCCGGTGGATGGCGAAGCGAAGACCAAGATCAAGCGCACGCGCTATAATGTTTCCAGCGAGAAGGGCCAGAAAATGCTGGCCATCTACGCCAGGGCCGTCAACAAAATGAAAACGCTGAGCGATCAGGACCCGCTGTCCTGGACATTCCAGTGGTTCATTCATGCTGCGCCGACCGACAAGGCCGTCGTCATCAATGAAGTTTATGGCAATGTCCCTTCCAAGAACCGCGATCTGGCGCTGGCCAGTTGGTGGACATGCCAACCGCATTCCAAGGGGCAGCCGGGGGATTATTTTCTCCCCTGGCATCGGCTCTACGTCCTGCAGTTCGAGGAAATCATCCGGCAAGTTTCCGGCGTAGCGGAATTCACGCTGCCCTATTGGGATTACACCAATCCCGCCCAATATTCCATTCCGCCGCAGTTCCAGAAGGCCAGTATGAATGACCCCAAATGGGCACCGTTGTTCGTCATCGACCGGAATCTGGACAGTTCCGAAGATCAGACGGCGGATGTGAACGCTGGCGAACCGCTGAACAAGTACTATCCGGGTGATGAAAATCCGTTGGTCCTGCCGCCGATGGCAGGGGTTCCCTATTCGGAATTCTGTGATCAGCTTGACGATAATCTGCATGGCATGGTGCATGTTCTGACCGGGAATGGCGAAACCAACATGGGCGTGGTGCCTTGGGCGGCCAAGGATCCGGTATTCTGGCTTCACCACTGCAATATTGACCGTATCTGGTATAACTGGAGCGTGCTGGGAGGAAAAAATCCCTCGGAGACGGGTGGGACGAACTGGCAGGACATCCATTTTGTGTTTCCGACCCCACAGGGCACGGCGCAGAACCCGTCCTTCAGTTCCGTGGCCGATATCGCTACGCTGCCCTATGATTATGAAGACCTTCCCGAACCGCCAGCCAAGACGTCTGTGCCTGTTGCAGCGCTTGCCAAGCCGCTCCTTGTCGCGCAGGTAACACCGGAAGCCGCCGCAAAGGTCTCCACCACACAGGACGGCATTGCCTTGGGCGATCAGCCAATCACGCTGCCGCTTGCGCCAGTTGTCCAGCAGCAGGCCGAAGCGAACAGCCGTCTTCAGGCCACCGGCGGCTCCGCGCAGCGGGTTGTTATTATCCTCAAAAACATCACCGCCAATGAAAATCCCGGTGCGCTGTTCAAGGTCTATCTGGAAGTGAAAAATACCGCCGATGGTCAATCCGTCAGGCGTTATGCCGGGGTGCTGAACTTCTTCAGCCTCATCAAACACGGCTCTCACGGAGGCAGCGATCCGCATGCAGGCCACGCCATGGCAGGCGATGCATCGGAAGATGTGACCTTCGATATCAGCAGGCTCGTGCAGTCGAACGCGATCTCGGCCGACCAATTGGCTGCGGCCTCGGTCACGCTCGTGCCGGTGGGCAAGGTGAAGCTCGGCTCTGCCCCGCAGATCAAGGGCGGTATTGAGGTTCAATTGCGCTGAAAAACAGAGAGCGGTTCAGTGTTTTCGAAAAACGCTGAACCGCTCTCATTTTTGAAGGGGCAACAGCCCGATTTTGTTTGCAAATGTCCGTGCGGCCCTATTTCCCCGAATACTACATATTCGGATAAACAGGTCCTTCGCCGCCTTGGGGCGGAACCCAGGTGATGTTCTGGTTCGGGTCCTTGATGTCGCAGGTCTTGCAGTGCACGCAGTTCTGGGCGTTGATCACGAAGGTCGGCTCGCCTTCCTTTTCCACCCATTCATAGACCCCGGCGGGACAGTAGCGCGTGGACGGGCCTGCATAGATGTCGTGCTCGGAGCGTTTCTGCAACTCCATATCCTTCACCTTGAGGTGCACCGGCTGGTCTTCCTCGTGATTGGTGTTGGAGAGGAAGACGGAAGAGAGCCGGTCGAAGGTCAGCACGCCATCCGGCTTGGGATAGTCGATCTTCTTGTGCTGCGCCGCCGGTTCCAGGCTTTCGGCATCGGTCTTGCCATGCTTCAGGGTGCCGAAGAATGACGCGCCGAAAAGCTGGTTGGTCCACATGTCGAGGCCGCCCAGCGCCACGCCGATGGCGGTGCCGAAGCGTGACCAGAGCGGCTTGACATTGCGCACCCGCTTCAGATCGGTGCCGATCAGGCTGTCGCGCCACTGGTTTTCGATTTCCACCGGCTCGTCATTGGCGCGGCCCGCCGCAATCGCCTCGGCAATGCTGTTGGCGGCCATGATGCCGGAGAGTACGGCATTGTGGGAGCCCTTGATACGCGGCACGTTGACGAAACCCGCCGAACA
Source organism: Allorhizobium paknamense (assembly GCF_030815125.1). Taxonomy (GTDB): domain Bacteria; phylum Pseudomonadota; class Alphaproteobacteria; order Rhizobiales; family Rhizobiaceae; genus Allorhizobium; species Allorhizobium paknamense. The sequence continues at coordinate 601,915 of NZ_JAUSWH010000001.1, read as the reverse complement.
GCCGAGCAGCGCCCCGCCGGGGAAGGAGAGCTTCGGAACCGACTGGAACCCGCCTTCGGTAATGGCGCGCGCACCGTAGGACAGGCGCTTTGCCCCCTCGAAGGTGCCGCGAATGGCCGGATGCGTCTTGAAGCGCTGGAATTCCTCGAAGGGATAGAGATAGGGGTTCTTGTAGTTGAGATGCACCACGAAGCCCACCGCCACCATATTGTCTTCCAGGTGGTAGAGGAAGGAGCCTCCGCCCGTCTTCATGTCCAGCGGCCAGCCGAAGGAGTGCTGCACCAGCCCGGGCTTATGGTTTTCCGGCCTGACCTGCCAGAGTTCCTTGATGCCGATGCCGAATTTCTGGACGTCGCTGTCCTTCGCCAGATTGAATTTGGCGATCAGTTGCTTGGCCAGCGAGCCGCGAACGCCTTCGCCGATCAGCACATATTTGCCGAGAAGCGCCATGCCGCGCGTATAGTTCGGGCCGGGTTCGCCATTGCGCTCGATGCCCATGTCGCCGGTGGCGACGCCGATCACCGCGCCTTCGTCATTATAGAGCAGTTCCGTGGCGGCAAAACCCGGATAGATTTCCACGCCCAGCGCTTCGGCATGGGCGCCCAGCCACCGACAGACATTGCCGAGCGAGACGATGTAGTTGCCGTGATTGCTCATCAGCGGCGGCATGAAGGCGTTTGGCAGGCGAATGGAGCCGGCAGGCCCCAGGAACAGGAAATGATCGTCCGTCACCGCCGTCTTGAAAGGATGGTCGGCCTCTTCACGCCAGCCGGGAATGAGCAGGTCCACGCCCACCGGATCGACCACGGCGCCAGAGAGAATATGCGCGCCGACCTCCGCGCCCTTCTCGAGAACGACGACGGAAAGCTCGGGATTGACCTGCTTCAGCCGGATCGCCGCCGAAAGACCGGCAGGACCCGCCCCGACGATCACCACGTCGAATTCCATGCTCTCGCGCTCGGGCAATTCCATCTCGCTCATCGTCATCCTCCGTTCGGCACCTGCATAATGCCTTAAATCGGAATCGATTTGAGGTGAAAATTATGCAGCAGATTTAAAGTTTTACAGCGCCCTTTGTGCGGTTGATAAAACGCACGGCGCTGTAGACCCTGCGTTTCTCCCTTCCTTGTCAAATGCTAACAGACTTGTCGAGCCGGGTTGCGACCCGTACTTGTTCGAATTTCGACAGGAGCCCATTCGGCGCAAGAATATCTTCCGTTTACGTGCACGTCAAATAACTTTCGCCGTCCCGGCGTCACGCATGCTCGTGAATGACCTCAAGAAAGGCCTCGCCAAACCGCTCGAGCTTGGAATTGCCGACGCCGGAGATGTCCAGCATGTCCTCCCGGGTCAGCGGGCGCTCGGAGGCCATGGCGATCAGCGTCGTATCCGGGAAGATGACATAGGGTGGGACGGCCAGATCCTGCGCCAGTTCGCGCCGCAGGGTGCGCAGCGCTTCGAACAGCGCCAGATCCCCCTCGTGAAGCTGTGCCTTGGCCTTGGACCCCGCGCCGGAAAAGCTTTGCCGCGCGGCTTTTCCCCGGCTGGGGCGATCCTTGCGAAAGCGGATTTCGCGTTCCCGCTTGAAGACGGCGCGGGCGCTTTCATCCAGTTTCAGCGCCCCGAAGGCAGCGTGATCCACGAAGATCAGGCCCGCCGCCAGCAATTGCCGGTAGACGGAAGACCAGGTCTTGGCGGGCAGGTCCTTTCCCGCGCCGAAAACCGGCATGTCCACATGGCCGAAACGGCTGGTCTTCTCATTCACTGTGCCGGTCAGTACATCCACCAGATGGCCCGTGCCGAAGCGCTCGCCGGTGCGGTAAATGGCGGCCAGCGCCTTGATCGCCGCCTCGGTGCCGTCCCAGGTTTCCACCGGTTTCAGGCAGGTGTCGCAATTGCCGCACTGGCCGCCATGCGCCTCGCCAAAATGCGCCAGAATCGCCTGGCGGCGGCAGCCGGGCGTTTCGCAGATGGCCAGCAGCGCGTTTAGCTTGGCGCGCTCCACCCGCTTTACGTCTTCGCTGGCGCCACCCTCATCGATCATCTTGCCGCGATGAATGACATCGGCCATGCCATAAGCCATCCACACCTCGGATGGCAGGCCGTCGCGACCGGCCCGCCCGGTTTCCTGGTAATAGGCCTCTACCGAACCCGGCAGGTCGAGATGCGCCACATAGCGCACATTCGGCTTGTCGATGCCCATGCCGAAGGCGACGGTTGCCACCAGACAAAGTTCCTCTTCCTTCAGGAAGGCATCCTGATGGGCATCGCGCTTTGCCCGGTCCATACCGGCGTGATAGGGCAGGGCGCGAATGCCCTCACCATTCAGCCAGTCTGCCGTCTCCTCCACCTTGGCGCGGGACAGGCAATAAACAATGCCGCTTTCGCCCTTGTGGCGGGAGAGAAAGCGCAAAAGCTGCTGGCGCGGCTGGTCCCGCTCCACGATCTCATAGGCAATGTTCGGGCGATCGAAGGAAGTGGTGAACACTTCCGCATCCTGCAGCCCCAAACGCTCGATAATATCATCGCGCGTATGCGGATCAGCCGTCGCCGTCAGCGCCATGCGCGGCACGCCAGGATAAAGCGTGGCCAGCTTGCCGAGTTCCCGATATTCCGGACGGAAATCATGCCCCCATTGCGAAACGCAATGGGCCTCGTCAATGGCAAACAGCGCAATCCGCACCCCGTTCATCAATTCCTGAAAGGCGGGCGTGACGATGCGTTCCGGCGTGACGTAGAGAAAATCCAGATCAACCCCCGCCAACTGGCGGCGCACCTCCAGATAATCCTCCCGCGCGAGCGAGGAATTGAGCGCCGCCGCCTTGACGCCAAGCTGCGCAAGCGCTGTCACCTGATCGCGCATCAGCGCAATCAGCGGCGAGACCACGATGCCGACCCCCGGCCTGCACAGCGCCGGGATCTGGAAGCACAGCGATTTGCCAGCACCCGTTGGAAACAGCACCACGGCATCGCCGCCCGCCACCACACGCTCCACCACCGCCGCCTGCTTGCCGCGAAAGGCGCTGTAACCATAAACGCGCTGAAGAACCTCCAGCGGCGTTGCGGGTCGGGCGTCGTTGGGTGCGGGGGCAGAGTTTTGAGGCATCGTCGTCCTTTACACTGATCTTGCAGGCTGTTTTTAAAGCATTTCCAGGAAAAGTGGAATCCGGTTTTCCGTCCGGAAATGCGTAAAAACAAAGAGTTAGAGCATGTCGCGCAAAAGTGTGCAGCGGTTTTGCGAGAACGACATGCGTTAAACCAAGAACGTAAAGCACGTTGCATGAGGCTGATAAGCCGCAACGTGCTTTTGAGCGCCGCCAAAACCATTTCACACTTTTGCGGGAAAGGTTTACCCTTTGCCGCCCCCAACAGAAAAGAGGAAACATCCATGGATTTCGGCATTTCCGGTAAGCGCGCCCTCGTTCTTGCCGCCTCGCGCGGCCTTGGGGCGGGCATTGCCCGGGCGCTGGCCGCCGAAGGGGCGCATGTGCTGATCTGCGGTCGCACGGAGGAGCGTTTGAAGGCCAATTGCGCCGAGATCGAAGCCCTTGGCGGCAAGGCCGATTACGTCGTGGCCGATCTTGCCGATGCGCATTTCGTCGATGCCATGCTGCATGCCGTCAAGGAAAAGCTCGGCGGTATCGATATTCTCGTCAACAATACCGGTGGCCCGACGCCCGGACTGGCGGAAGAGATGGATGCCGACAAGCTCTACACATTCTTCCAGACCATGGTGGTGCGCGTCATTACCCTGACCAATGCGCTTTTGCCGCTGATGAAGACGCAAGGTTTCGGCCGCATCCTGACGGTGGCCTCCTCCGGTGTCATCGAGCCCATTGCCAATCTTGCGCTCTCCAACACGCTGCGCGGCGCTCTGGTGGGCTGGAACAAGACCTTGTCTTCGGAAGTGGCCTCCTTCGGCGTCACAGCCAATCTGCTGTTGCCGGGCCGCATCCATACCGACCGGATCGATCAACTGGATGGGGCCAATGCCAAGCGGCAGGGCAAGAGCCTGGAAGAAGTACGTAGCGCATCGATCAAATCGATTCCCGCCGGGCGGCTTGGGTCTGTGGAAGAATTCGCGGCAGTTGCCGCCTTTTTATGCTCGGCTCCGGCGGCCTATGTCACGGGCGCAATGCTTCGCGTGGATGGTGGCGCCGCAAAATCGCTCTGATAGGTTTAGCATAGGCGCTTCATTACAGGAATTTAAGGGAAAGTCACCGCTTGTTGATCATTTGCGATGGCTTCCTTTATTTCCGCGTTATCCGTTTTACACGATGATGGGCCATGACGTTACGCTGCCGGCGGTCGTGCCGGATAAAACTCTACTGATCAACGCAATCGTGTCAGGCCCGATATGAAAAAACTTCTGCTCACCTCCGCACTCCTGGTGGTCATTGCCGCCAGCGGGTGGGTTTATCGAGACCGTCTCCCATTTCTGCAGCAGGGCGCGAACCAGCCCGGGGCCGAGCAGAAACAGACGGCGGACAATCAGAACGCCGGCGGTTCTGGCGATGCCGGCGGCAAGCGCAGCGGCAATCGCCGTGGCGGCGGCGGTCCGGCAGCTGTGAAAACGGTCACGGCCTCGATCACCAATCTGCCGATCGACGCCACCGCGACCGGCTGGGCTGAGGCCGATGACACGACGACGATTGCCGCCCTTCAGGCCGGTCTCGTTACCTCCATCGAGGCCAAGGATGGACAGGAGATCAAGGAAGGTGCGCTGATCGCCAAGCTGGATGACCGCGTCGCCCGCGCCACCGTCGACAAGGACCGCGCCAACATCGCTTCCGCCGAGGCGACGCTCGCCGAAGCGGAAGCCGCTTTCCAGCGCGCTGCCAGTCTTGTGAAGCAGAGCGCGCAATCGCAGCAGACCTATGAGCAGGCCAAGGCGGCACGCGATTCGGCGGCCGCCTCGCTCGATGCTTACAAGGCAACGCTGGAATCCGATCAGGTGACGCTTGAGCACATGGAAATCCGCGCCCCCTATGACGGGCGGCTCGGCAGCGTCCAGCTCAGCCCCGGCGCCTATGTCAGTGCCGGTTCCACCATCGTCACCATCACCCGCTACAATCCGATCTATGTGAAGTTCCAGATGTCGGAGCGTTACCTGCCGCATCTGCGCCGCGCCTTTGCCGACAAGACGGTGCCGGTGGATGTCGATCCGATGGCAACCGGCGGCGAGCCGGATCGCGGGGTGCTCAGCTTCTTCGACAACACGGTGGACAGCACCTCCGGGACCGTGGCCGTCAAGGCGCGGTTCGAAAACAGCAAGGGCACGCTCTGGCCCGGCCAGAGCGTCAATGTCACCGTGCGCTTCGGCACCGATGACAAGAACATCGTCGTGCCGACGGTTGCCGTGCGCCCCGGTGCCGATGGCAATTTCGTCTACACTGTCGATGACAGCCACAAGGCGCGGATGACGCCGGTCAAGGTGCTGCGCTCCAATGGCGACATGACGGCCATTGCCTCTGGCCTGAAGGAAGGCCAGCGCGTGGTGGTCGAGGGTCTCGCCCAGCTTGCCGATGGCCAGCCGGTGTCGGAACAGGTGGCCGATACGCCGAAACCCGCCTCCAAGACCGTTGCTGAAAACACCACCCAGGAGGCCAGCCCGTGATCCCGGCATTCTGCATCAACCGTCCTGTCGCCACGACGCTGCTTGCCATCGGTCTGGTGCTGGCGGGGCTGGCGGGCTACCGGCTGTTGCCGGTGGCGGCGCTGCCGAAGGTGGATTTTCCCACCATCAACGTTTCCGCCTCGCTGTCCGGCGCATCGCCGGAAACCATGGCAACCTCGGTGACAACGCCGCTGGTCAAGCAGTTCCAGACCATTCCGGGCATTACCGAAATCAGCGCCACCAACACGCTCGGCAATACCTCGATCGTCTTGCAGTTCGACCTGAACCGCGACATCGACGCTGCCGCCGCCGATGTGCAATCGGCCATTTCGCGCAGTACCCGGCAATTGCCGTCGAACATGACAAGCACGCCGAGCTACCGCAAGACCAACCCGGCAGATGCGCCGATCCTGATCCTGGCCGTGCGCAGCGATGAAATGCCGCGCAGCAAGGTGGACGATATCGCCAACAACATCATCTCGCCGCTGCTTTCCACCCTTCCGGGCGTGGCGCAGGTCAGTATCTACGGCTCCCAGACCTATGCGGTGCGCATCGGGGTCGATCCCTCGAAGCTCGAGGCGCGCGGGCTCGGCGTCGATACGCTGACCACGGCGGTGGCCAATGCCAATAGCCAGTTGCCCATCGGCACGCTGTCCAGTTCCAACCAGGAACTGACCATCGAGGCCAATACGCAGCGCATCAATGCCGACCAGTTCAAGTCGCTGGTGATCGCTACCAGCAATGGCGCACCGATCCACCTGGGCGACGTTGCCGACGTGCAGGACAGCGTGGAAAATCTCGAAGCAGGCAGCTGGTATGATGGCAAGCGCGCCATCGTGCTGGCCGTCCAGCGCCAGCCGGATGCCAATACGGTGGCCGTGGTGGACGAGATCATGGCCAAGCTGCCAGCGCTGCGCAAGCAATTGCCGCCTTCCGTCTCGATCAATGTCATGAACGACGCTTCCACCTCCATCCGCGAGGCGGTGCATGACGTGGAATTCACCCTGATGCTGACCATCGCCCTGGTCGTCATGGTGATCTATCTCTTCACCGGCCATTTGACGGCCACCGTCATTCCCGGCCTTGCGGTGCCACTGTCGCTGATATCCACCTGCGGCGCGATGTATGTCCTCGGCTACAGTATCGACAACATCTCGCTTCTGGCGCTCACCCTGTCGGTGGGGCTGGTGGTGGATGACGCCATCGTCATGCTGGAAAACATTCTCCGGCTGGTGGAAGAGGGCATGCCGGTGCGTGAGGCGGCCCTGAAAGGGGCCGCGGAAGTCAGCTATACCATTATCTCCATGTCGATTTCGCTGGTTGCGGTCTTTATTCCCATCCTGCTGATGGGCGGCGTCATCGGGCGTATTTTCAACGAATTCGGCATGGTGGTGACGCTCGCCATCCTGTCCTCGGCGGTGGTGTCGCTCACCGTCACGCCCATGCTGGGCGCACGGCTTTCGGCCCATTCCAGCAACCCGCCCTGGGTGATCCGCCAGTTCGACAAGGGCTTTGCCTGGACGCTCTCCGGTTACGACCGCTCGGTTGCCTGGTGCATCCGCCATCGCTTCACGGTGATGATGGTGTTCTTCGCTTCGGTCGCCGCCTCCGGCTGGCTGTTCTACACCCTGCCGCAGAGCTTCTTCCCGCAGGAAGACGTGGGCCGTCTCTCGATCTCGACCCGCGCCCGCGAAGACATCTCCTATGACACGATGAGCGAGTTGCAGTCGCAGGTCGCAGCCATTGTCAAGGCCAATCCGGCTGTCGAGCATGTCACCTCCATTGTCGGCGGCAATACCCGCAGCCCGCTCAACAATGGTTCGCTCAATGTGCAGCTGAAGCCCAAGGAGGAGCGTCCGCCCTTGCAGCAGACGCTCGGCGAACTGCGCCGCAGCCTCAGCAAGATCGCCGGCATCCAGAGTTATATCACCCCGCAGCAGAGCCTGCGTCTGGGTGGCAGAAGCACGGCCAGCCTCTATCAGCTGGTGGTGCAGGGCCTGGATTCCAGCGAGACCAACCATTGGTCCGACGTGATGCTCAAGGCGATGAAGTCGGATCACCTCTTCACCGATGTGACCTCGGATTCGCAGAACAACGCCATTTCCGCCACCATCGGCATCGATATGGAAAAGGCGGCAGCCTTCGGCATCACCAGCGATCAGCTGCGCAAGACGCTGGAAATGGCCTTCAGCGGCTATACGGCGGCGCAGATCCAGTCGACCGGCGACAGCTATGACGTCATCGTCGAATTCGACAAGAACCGGCAGTGGACGGATGAATTCCTGAAGGAAATCCGCATCCGCTCGGCCACGACGGGCTCGCTGGTGCCGCTCTCCAACTTCGCCAAGGTGGAGCGCCGGGAAGCACCGGTGGCGATCAACCAGAACGGCCAGCTCGTTGCCACCACCATCTCATTCAACCTGCCGGAAGGCGTATCTCTCAGCCAGGCCACCGACCGGATCGACGAGATCAAGCGGGAAGTGGGCGTGCCGGACGATGTGTTCACCACCTATGGCGGTACGGCGCAGATCTTCAAGGATTCGCAGGGCAGCACCGGCATCCTGATCCTGGCGGCGGTGCTCACCATCTATGTGGTGCTGGGCGTGCTTTATGAAAGCTTCATCCACCCGCTGACCATTCTGTCCGGTCTGCCGGCTGCGGCCTTCGGGGCGCTGCTGTCGCTGAAGCTTCTCGGCTTCGACATGTCGATCATCGCCCTGATCGGCCTGCTGATGCTGATCGGTATCGTCAAGAAGAACGCCATCATGATGATCGACGTGGCGGTGGAACTCATCCGCGACGAGGGGCAGACGGCGGCCAAGGCCATTCACGAAGCCTGCGTGCGCCGTTTCCGCCCGATCATGATGACCACCTTCTGCGCCCTTCTCGGCGCGCTGCCCATCGCCATGGGCGAGGGCGCCAGCTCCGAGCTACGCCAGCCGCTCGGCATTGCCGTGGTGGGCGGTCTGGTGGTGTCGCAGCTGCTGACGCTGTTCATCACCCCGGTGATCTTCCTGGAAATGGACCGCTTCGAGAAGTTCCTCGGCAGGCTCTTCCGCCGCAAGCACCACGACAGCGCCGCCAACAGCGATTCCGAACCGCCCCGTTCGGCTATCGCAGCGGAATAATACGAAGAGTCATTGAAAATGACGCTTCGTATTTCATTTTCGAATATCTCAAGCCTCTGACGCAATTGAGATATTCGAAACCTTTTCAAGGCGAGGATGCGTAAGCATCTTCGAGCCTTGGCATAAAAGATGCCGCACATGACAAGAAAAAGGCCCGCATTGCGCGGGCCTTTTTCGTTTCCCTTCAATGACCCTTTGTAGCCAACGTCAAAGCAGCGTCCCGCTCAGGATCAGCAGGGCTACGGTGAAATAGATCACCAGCCCGCTCACATCCACCAGCGTCGCAACGAAGGGGGCCGAGGCGCTGGCCGGGTCCAGCCGCAGCCTTTGCAGGATGAAGGGCAGCATGGAGCCCGCCATCGAGCCGAAGGTGACGATGCCGATCAGCGCGGCAAACACGGTGAGGCCGATCAGCAGCCAGTGCGGGCCGTAATCATAAAAGCCGACATGCTGCCAGATCAGGATGCGGGTAAAGCCGACAGCGCCGAGAATGGCTCCCAGCGTTACCCCGGTAGGCAGTTCGCGCAGCGCCACGCGCCACCAGTCGGAGAGCTTCAACTCACCCACCGCCAGCGCTCGAATGATCAGCGAAGTGGCCTGCGAGCCCGAATTGCCGCCGGAACTCATGATCAGCGGCACGAAGAGCGTCAGAACGATCGCCTTTTCCAGCTCGTTTTCAAAATACTGCATGGCGCTGGCCGTCAGCATTTCGCCAAGAAACAGCGCACAGAGCCAGCCGGCACGCTTCTTGATCATGCCCCCGAAGCCGATCTGCATATAGGGCTTGCCAAGCGCTTCCATGCCGCCGAACTTCTGGGCGTCTTCGGTGGTGTCGGCGATCATGGTGTCGATCACGTCGTCCACGGTGACGATGCCGAGCATCTGGCCATCGTCGTTGACCACCGGCAGCGCCAGAAGATTGTTGCGGCGGATCAGCCGCGCCACATCCTCCTGCGGCATCAGCGGTCCCACCCGGGCAATGCCCTCGCGGCGGGCGACGGAGAGAATGTCAGCCTCGCCATTGACGGTGATCAGACGGCGCAGCGTCACGACACCGATCAGCCGGTCGGTGCGGTGATCGAGCACATAGATGGCATAGACCGTCTCACTGTCGCTTTCCACGCGGCGGATATGGGCAAGCGTCTGAGCCACCGTGAAGGTGTCCGGCACGCTCACGAATTCCGTGGTCATGATCGAGCCCGCCGTGCGCTGCGGATAGGCCATCAAATGCTCGACCGCATGGGCCGTAGCCGGATCCAGCCGCGAGAAGATCAGCGCCCGCGGACGCTCCTCCATATCCTGGAAAATATCGGCCACACGGTCATGGGCCGTAGCCTTCAGCAGCTTTGCAGACTGCTCCACCGGCATGGCCGCCAGAATGCGCGCGGCATCCTGCAATTCCGGTCGGGCGATGAGGCGCAGCGCCTTTTGATGCGGCAGTTGCGAGAGGCTGGCTGCGGCCTCGTCAACGCTCAGCGCATTGAGGTGCTCCACGCGGTCAGCAATGGTGACGACGTTGAGACTTTCATTCAGAAGAACGCGGGCAGCATTGCCAGCCCGGCTTGGAAAGCGCTGGATATTCATTAGCTCGCCTTTCCGTCGATCCGCCGTAGCGACCGATCGGGCGAGCTGACGGAGGCGTCAGAGCACGATGGCCGCGTACGGCAAAGACAATCGACTGCTACTGTCGCTTGGCATCTTGACGATGACTCCGTTGATATCCGCACCCCGGAAAACCGTGTGCGTACGGATTAGCTGCGACTCTTTCTCACAAAAGTCAAGCCCCTTGCCGCAGAGCGGAAAACTTATGGTGCATTGCGCATTCACATCCGCGTGCAGGCCTGTGAGAAACCACCACAAGAGGATGATTTTACTCAACATTAACGCTGAACGGAGAGCGGGGCGAACGTGTTCGCCCCGGTTGTAAACCCATAGGGAAAAGCGCGGTCCGTTTACAGCGCCGTGCGTTTTATCAAACGCACAAAGGACGCTGTAACACTTAAAAGCTGCTGCATAATTTTCACCTTAAATCGATTCCGATTTAAGGAATTATGCAGTAGCCCCCAAAGCCTTCCAGCACCACCTTGCCACGCATGCTGCCGCTTTCCACCAGAGCGTGCGCCTTTTGAAGATTGGCGGCATTGATCGGGCCAAGGATATGGGAAAGCGTGGTGCGGATTTTGCCCGCATCCACCAGATCGGCAACATGGTTCAGCAGGCGGTGCTGTTCGATCATGTCCGGCGTTTCAAAGACCGGGCGGGCAAACATCATCTCCCAATGCACCGACACCGCCTTGCGCTTGAAGCGCATGACATTGAAGCCCTCGGCCGGGTCATCGATGATGGCGAAGCGCCCCTGTGGCGCAATGATCTCAGCAAGCGCATCCGCATGCAGATGACTTTCAGTGACGGAGAAGACAAAGCCTGGCGCGCCGAGCTCGAGAGCGGCATATTCCTCCGCCAGCGGCTTGCTGTGGTCGATCACGTGGTCGGCGCCAAGCGCCAGTACCCAATCGCGGGTTTCGGGGCGCGAGGCGGTGGCGATGACCGTCAGGTCGGTCAGTTGCTTCAGCAACTGGATGGCAATGGAGCCAACGCCGCCTGCGCCGCCGGTGATCAGCACGGCGGGAAGCGCGCCCGGCACGGGCCGGGCCACGTCCAGCCGGTGAAACAGCGCCTCATAGGCGGTGATTGCCGTCAACGGCAGGGCGGCGGCTTCGGCGTGGCTGAGCTTTGCCGGCTTGCGTCCGGCAATCCGCTCGTCGACGAGATGAAACTCGGCATTGGTGCCGGGCCGGTTGATGGCGCCTGCGTAATACACCTCATCGCCCGGCTGAAACAGCGTGACGGCGCTACCCACGGCCCTGACGATGCCGCTGGCATCATAGCCCAGAACCCGGGCCTCACCCTGTGGTGGTTGCTGGCCCCGCCGCACCTTCGTATCCACGGGATTGACCGAAACGGCCTTGATCTCAACCAGAAGATCGTGCGGACCGGGAACCGGTGTGGGACGTTCGAGATCCACCAAGGCGGTGTCCGCCGTGATCGGCTGGGGGCTGTAGAAACCAACTGCGCGCATGACCATGCTCCTTTGCGTTTGCACGCGCTCTATTAAGGGCATAGAGTTTTTGATCGCAAGAATGCACATTTACTGTTCATAGTCCCGAAAATGCGCCTCAGTACCCAAAAGGATACCGTGCTATGTCCCGCCCCCGCGCCAAGATGACCAATAACTTTCCCGGCTGCCCGGTCGAATCCACGTTGAGTTTCCTGGATGGCAAATGGAAAGGGGTGATCCTCTATCACCTGCTGAGCGACGGCACGCTGCGCTTCAATGAATTGCGCCGCCGTCTTGCTTCAGTCACGCAGCGGATGCTGACCAAGCAATTGCGGGAACTGGAGGAAAACGGCCTGATTACCCGCACGGTCTTTCCCGTTGTGCCGCCCCGGGTTGACTATGCCCTGACACCGCTGGGCGAGAGCTTGCGCCCGGTTATTGTGGCGCTGGACAGTTGGGGCAAGCAGCATGTGCGTTGCCAGGATGGACAGCGCCATGTGGTTGAGATGCCGGAGGAGGGCAAATCAGCCGCGTAAGACGGCCTTCTTCTCCACCGCCACGGAGATCAAAAATACCACGAGGCCGAGCAGCGACAGCGCCGAGCCGACATAGCCGGTGGCGCCGTAGCCATAGGTGGCCACCACGATACCGCCCAGCCACGCGCCCAGCGCATTGGCAATATTGAAGGCGGAGTGGTTAGAGGCGGCGGCCAGCGTCTGCGCGTCCGCAGCCACATCCATCAACCGGGTTTGCACGGCCGGACAGGCGGCAAAACCGCAGCCGGTGAGAAAGACGCAGATGAACAGCATCACCGGATTGGCGGCCGTCAGCGAAAAGATCGCCATCATCACCACATTGAACACCAACATGCCGCCGATCGTGCCCTTCAAGGAATAATCGGCAAGCCGGGAACCCAGAACATTGCCGACATTCATGCCGATGCCGAAGACGGCCAGAACCACGGCCACCATGGCAGCAGGCAGGCCTGCCGTATCGGTGGTGGTGCGGGCGATATAGCTGAAGATGGCAAACAGCCCGCCAAAACCGACCGCCGCCACCGCCAGATTGAGCCAGACCTGCAGCCGTGCAAAGGCGCCAAGCTCGCGGGCAATGCTTGCGCCCTCGGCCACTCTGTCTTTGCGCAGATGCAGGCCGATCAGCAGCGCCGTCAGCGCCGCAATGAAGCCGACCAGCAGGAAGGCCGAGCGCCAGCTCAGCAATTGTCCGAAAAAGGTGGCAAGCGGCGTGCCGAGCAGGGTCGCGATGGTCAGGCCCAGCATCACGCGGCCCACGGCGCGTGCCCGTTTGTTCGGTGGCACCATGGAGGCCGCCACCAGCGCCGCCACGCCGAAATAGGCCCCGTGCGGCAGGCCGGTGATGAAGCGCAGCAAGGTGAAGCTCAGGAAATCCGGGGCCATTGCGCTGGCGAGATTGCCGAGCGAAAACAGGCTCATCAGCATGATCAGCAGCGTCTTGCGCGGCAGCCTTGCCGAAAGCACGGCAATGATCGGCGCACCGACCACGACACCCAGCGCATAGGCGCTGATGACGCGGCCCGCTTCCGGCACGCTGACGCCATAGGTGTTGGCTACATCCGGCAACAGGCCCATGATGGCAAATTCGCCGGTGCCGATGCCGAAACCGCCTACGGCCAGCGCCAGTTCGATCAGCCAGGTCTTCGAGGCGGGGGCCGGGGAGACGGTGTCTGCGTGGCCGCTGGCCTGGAGGATACGCGGATTTTCGTTCATCACGATCACCTTTGGGTTTGCCGACGCAGGCCGACAGCTTCGGAGGCTCTCGTGGAGCGCCCTGTAACCTGATTAAAAAAAGCAGATGTCAGCCGCAGAGTATGTCGCGGGCCGCCGTTCTGGACTGAGGGTGTGTGAGGGGTGGTGCGATGGCGCATCGAATCGTCGCGCCATCCCTTGACCCTCAATTTGTCTATTATCATGTTTATGTGCGGTGCGGTAAGCCTTATTCTGCCTGTGCCGCCGCAAGGCAGCCATGCAGAGAGGGCTGCAACCTTAAAGGCTCTGACGCGTTGACTGCTGCATAACTCCTTAAATCGGAATCGATTTAAGGAGTTATGCAGCAGATTTAAAGCGCTACAGCGAACCTTTGTGCGCCATATATGGCGCACGGCGCTGTAGAGCTTCGAGACAGGGGTTTTGACGCAAAGGACGCATGAGGGAGTAAGGCGCGGATGCGGATCAAGGCGGTTCTCAACAAGGATGGCGGCACGTTCCGAACCACGGACATGCAGGCCTATTGCGCCCGCGCCGATGAAATTTTCAGTGCTGCCGGCCATTCGCTGTCCTGCGCGGTCGTTTCCGGCAAGGAGATTACCGATGCATTGAAGCAGGCCGCCGATGAAGACATCGAGGCCCTGATTGCCGGAGGCGGCGATGGCACGATTTCGGCGGCGGCAGGCATTGCCTGGAAGGCGGGCCTGCCGCTCGGTGTCGTGCCCGCAGGCACGATGAACCTCTTTGCCCGATCGCTGAAACTGCCGCTCGATATCTGGCAGGTGCTCGATACGCTGGCCGGTGCAGAAGTCCGTGCCGTGGACATCGCCACGGCCAATGGCCACCCCTATGTCCACCAGTTTTCCGCCGGCATGCATGCCCGCATGGTGCGGCTGCGCAACAAGATGGATTTCGCCTCGCGCATCGGCAAGATGCGGGCCAGCACCAGTGCGGCCCTCAGCGTCATGCTGAACCCGCCGCGTTTCGATGTCTCCTTCGATCTCAACGGGGATGGACGGTCGGAAACCCGCGAGGTTTCGGCGATTTCCATCTCCAACAACCCTATCGGCAGCAATCCGCTTTTCTATGCCGATGATCTCACCTCCGGCAAGCTCGGCATCTATCTGGCCGCACCGCTGGATACGGTGGGCGTCGCGGGCCTCGCCATCGATATCCTGCGTGGACGGCTTGAGGACAATGAGGCCGTCACAGCCGCCACCGCGCCGCTGGTGAAACTGCATTTTCCGAAACTGCGCCACGGCGCAGCCTGCGTCATCGATGGCGAATTGCTGCGCATGCCGCGCGACGTGGAAATCCGCCTGCATCCCGGCGCGCTGAAGGTGCTCGTCGCGCCGCAATCATGATGCACTGACATTATGGCGGGCGGCGGCCCGGCTTTTTTCAATCAGCGCTTCGCTGGCGCCCAGACACCTGAGAAAGCCTGGCAGCACGCCGTCACCCTTCGTGCAGGCATCATAATCCAGCACATGGATATGCCGCCCTGCGCCGCGTCGCAGATTGCGCACGAGCCGCTTGTAATCGAGATCGAAATATTTGATCGGCGAGAGACGGATGGCATTGGCCTCTTCCGCCTCGCGCCGGTACCAGGCCAGATCACGGCCTTCCCCGATGCGTTCATGCTGTTTTTGCAGGCTCAGAAGATAGCCCTCCCGCTCCCGCAGAAAGAGAATGACCTCGATGCGATAGCCAAGCGCCCGCAGCCTTCGGCAGAAGCCCTGCATCAGGTGCGGATGAACGGAGAGAAATTGCAGTCCTTCAGCGGAAACCACCACCTTGGGCATGTCGACCATGGTGAGTTCCGCAACCAGCGCACCGATGGCATCCTCATCTGGATCGATCCGGGGGTCCTTCAGCATCTGCCACATGAATTTGTGATGGCCGCTGATCCCCTGCGCCCGCCCGGCCTTCGGCACATGGATGCCCTGTTGCGAAAGCTCCACCTCATGCTCTTCCAGAAAATTCTGAATCGAGGTCGTGCCGGTCTTATGGGTGCCGACATGCAGAAACAGCGTTTTCCGCTTGCGGGAGAAGAACCTGAAAATGACGGCGCTCCGGTCATATCAAAGCGGTTCAGTGTTTTACTGAACCGCTCTAAATTTTTGATTTCATGCATTTCCTGGCGGAAAACCGGTTTCCACCTTTCTCAGGCCAAGGCTCTAATGCGTGAAAGCCGCTGCGATCAAGGTTTTCGTATAGTCCTCAGCCGGACTGTCGAAAATATCCTGGGTCGGGCCTTCCTCAACGATCTTGCCGTTCTTCATCACGATCACATGGTCGGAGATCGCCTTGATCACCGACAGATCGTGGCTGATGAAGACGTAGGAAAGATCGTGTTTCTGCTGCAGGTCGCGCAGCAGCTCGATCACCTGCCGCTGCACCGAACGGTCCAGCGCCGAGGTCGGCTCATCGAGGATGACCACCTTCGGCTTCAGGATCATCGAACGGGCGATGGCAATGCGCTGGCGCTGGCCGCCGGAGAACTCGTGCGGATAGCGGTTGCGTGCCGCCGGATCGAGCCCCACTTCCTTCAGCGCTTCGATGGCGCGCTGGTCACGCTCGGCCTTGGAAAGCTGCGGCTCGTGCACGTAAAGACCTTCGGTGATGATCTCGCCCACCGTCTGGCGGGGCGAAAGCGAACCATAGGGGTCCTGGAACACCAGCTGCATGCGCTTGCGGTAGGGGCGCATGCCTGCGCGGTCGAGGCCGGAAATATCCGTGGTCTCGAAGCTGAAACGGCCCTGGGCATGCAGCAACTTGAGCAGCGCCCGGCCCAAAGTCGATTTGCCTGAGCCGGATTCGCCGACAATGCCAATGGTCTGGCCCTGACGGAGCGTCAGGTTTACATGATCGACGGCGCGGAAGGTGCGGCTGCTCTTGAAGAACAGGCCGGAGCCGATATCGAAATCCACCACGACATTCTTGCCTTCCAGCACCACCGGGGCGGTGGGCGGGGGGGCTTGCTTGGCGCCGCTTGGCTCGGCGGCAAGCAGCATTTTGGTGTAGTCCGCCTGCGGGCGCTCGAAGATCTCGTCGCGGCTGCCCTGTTCCACCACTTCGCCACGGCGCATGACGATCACCCGGTCGGCAACGTGTTTCACCACGCCGAGATCGTGGGTGATCAGCACGATGGCCATGCCGAAACGCTTTTGCAGATCGGCCAGCAGGTCGAGGATCTGCGCCTGAATGGTCACATCCAGTGCTGTGGTCGGCTCATCGGCAATTAGCAGGTCCGGTTCGTTCGCCAGGGCCATGGCAATCATCACGCGCTGGCGCTGGCCACCGGAAAGCTCGTGCGGATAGCTGTTGATACGCCGCTCCGGTTCGGGAATGCCGACGAGTTTCAGAAGGTCCAGCGCCCGTGCCCGGGCCTCGGTCTTCTTCATGCCGCGATGGTGGATCAGCGGTTCGGCAATCTGCTTGCCCACCGTGTAGAGCGGGTCGAGCGAGGTCATCGGCTCCTGGAAGATCATGGTGATCTTTTCGCCGCGTACGCTGTTCAGCGTCTTGAGGCTGGCGCCCACCATTTCCGTTTCGCCGTAGCGGGCAGAGCCGGAAACCCGGCCATTGGCGGCCAGAAGGCCCATGATCGCCATCATGGTCTGGCTCTTGCCAGAGCCGGATTCGCCGACGATGGCGAGCGTCTCGCCCTTTTTCACGTCATAGCTCACGCCCTTCACCGCCTGCACCTCGCCATCCGGCGTGGCGAAGGTGACCTTGAGATCCTTGACGGAAAGCACGATGTCGTTGTTGGTCTTGTCCATGCTTATCGGTCCTTCGGGTCGAGCGCGTCACGCAGGCCGTCGCCAACGAAATTCAGCGAAAACAGCGTGAGAACGAAGAAAATCGCCGGGAAGATCAGAAGCCACGGCGCATTCTGCATGTTGCGCGCCCCTTCCGAGATCAGCGTGCCCCAGCTTGCCAGCGGCGCCTGAACGCCAAGGCCGAGGAAGGAGAGGAAGCTTTCCGTCAGGATCACATGCGGCACGACCACGGTGACGAACACGATGACCGGCCCGACCGTGTTGGGAATGATGTGACGGCGGATGATCTGCCAGTCGGTCAGCCCCAGCGCCTGTGCCGCGCCCACGAATTCGCGGCGCTTGAGGGAGAGCGTCTGGCCGCGCACGATGCGGGCCATTTCCAGCCATTGCACCGCGCCGATGACGATGAAGATCAGCCAGATCGACCGGCCGAAAAACACCACCATGACCACGACGAGGAAGACGAAGGGCAGGGAATAGAGAATTTCGACAATGCGCATCATCACATTGTCCACCCGCCCGCCAAGATAGCCGGAGGTGGCGCCATAGACCACGCCGATGCCAAGCGACACAAGGCTTGCGGCAAGGCCGACGGCAATGGAAATCTGCCCGCCGAGCATGACGCGGACCAGAAGGTCACGGCCATTGCTATCCGTGCCGAAGGGGAAATATTCCTGCGAGACATGGCCCGTCAGCACCATGGAGAGCTGATCCGGTGCCGTCTCGGCAATCTTCGTTTCCTTGAACTCGTTCACACGGTCGAAATAGCGCACGGTGCGTTCATCGATCGGGCGGTTGGAGGAAACCTTGGCGGTGAAGGTGCCGTCCTTGACCTCGAAATTTTCCAGCAGCAGCCGGGCGCGCTTGGCCGCGCTGTCGGCCACGTCATGCAGGGTGTCCGGATCGGGGAAGGGCTTCAGGCTCGGTGCCACCGCCACATAGGAGGGGAAGACCTGGTCATAGCTGTGCGGCGAAAACAGCGGCCCGACGAAGGAGAAGAGCGCGATCAGCAGCAGCATCAGGCTGCCGCCCATGGCGGCCTTGTTGCGGCGGAAGCGTAAAAGCGCCAGCTGGCCGAGGCTGCGGCCCGCAATTTCCGGCTGGGTCACGGCGGGAGAGGAGGAAGAGAGATCAGTCATGACGGACCCTCGGATCGAGAAGGCCATAGGCAATATCGACCAACAGGTTAAAGACGATGACGAACACGGCGACCAGCACCACGGTGGCCATAACCAGCGGATAGTCACGGTTCAGTGCACCGATGACGAAGAAGCGGCCAACGCCGGGAATGGTGAAAATGCTCTCCACCACGGCAGAGCCGGTGAGAAGGGCGGCTGCCGCTGGCGCCAGATAAGAGACGACCGGCAGCATGGCCCCGCGCAGCGCATGCGTCACCACCACCACCCGCGACGGCAGGCCGTAAGCCTTGGCGGTGCGGATATGGTCGGTATGCAGCGCCTCGATCATCGAGCCGCGCGTCAGGCGCGCAATCACCGCCGCCTGCGGCAGGGCCAGCACCGTGATCGGCAGCGCGAGGAAGTAGAGCGAGCCATCCCCCCAGCCGCCTGCGGGCAGCCAGGCCAGCATCAGCGCAAAGATCAGCGTCAGCACCGGCCCCATCACGAAATTGGGTACAGTGACCCCGACCGTGGCAAAGGTCATCAGCACGAAATCGACGATGCCGTTCTGACGCAAGGCGGCAATGGTGCCAAGGATCACGCCGCCGATCAGCGCCAGAAGAAGGGCTGTGCCGCCAAGCTGCACGGAATAGGGCAGGGCCTGGCCGATCAACTGCGCGACCGTATTGTCCTTGTAGATGAAGCTCGGGCCGAAATCGCCCTGCACCGCATTGGAAACATAGGTGATATATTGTTTCCACAGCGGTTGATCGAGCTGATAGGTCTTCATCAGGTTCGCCATGATGTCCGGCGGCAGCGGACGTTCCAGATCGAACGGCCCGCCCGGTGCGACGCGCATCAGGAAAAACGAGATGGTAATGACGAGAAACAGCGTGGGCACCGCGCTCGCCAGTCTTCGCAGAACGAAATTGATCATGGTCAAATAGCAGACGCGCGACACGCCCTTCGTGGCATGCCGCGCGTCCTCTCCCGTTCGCTGTTACTTGGAAACGCTCAGATACTTGGAATAATGCTCGTTGACGGCGTTGTTGCCCCAGCCGGAAACCTTGCTGGACACCAGCCACAGGTTTGCTGTGTTCATCAACGGCGCCACCGGCTGCTCGTCCACCAGGATCTGCTCGGCCTTGTGCATCAGTTCCATGCGCGCCTTCTGGTCCTTTTCGTCATAGGACTTCTTCATCAGCGCGTCGAATTCCGGATTGTTCCAGTGCGAATAGTTGAAGGTCGTATTGGTGCTCAGCGTCAGCGCCAGGAAGTTTTCCGGATCGGCATAGTCTGCACCCCAGCCGGCGCGGGCCACGGAGAACTTGCCGCCTTCCTTCAGGTAGGAATAGTGCGAGGCCACATCGAGGTTCACCAGCGACACCTTGGCGCCGAAGGTGGTCTTCCACATGTCGGCAATGGCGGTGGCCACGCGCTCATGGTTGGTGTTGGTGTTGTAGCGGATTTCCAGGTTGAGCGGCTTGCCGCCCTTGCCGTACCCGGCTTCCTTCATCAGCTCCACAGCCTTGTCTTCGCGGTCGATCTGCGAGAGCGCGGCGAAATCCGGTTGGGGCGGCTTTTCATAACCTTCCATGCCCGGAGGCACCATGGAATAGAGCGGCAGCTGCGCGCCGGAATAGATTTCGCTGGACAGGAAGTCGCGGTCGATAGCCATGGACAGCGCCTTGCGCACGCGCACGTCGCTCATCGGCTCCTGGCGCATATCGAAGGCGTAGTAATAGGTGGACAGACCCGGATCCACATGGACCTGATCCTTGTACAGCTCCCGCAGGCGTTTGATCTGGTCGGCGGAGAAGTTGTAGGTCACGTCGAGTTCGCCGGCTTCGAAGCGGCGCACGGCAGCGGCATCGTCTTCGATCGGGTAGAAGATCACCTTGTCGAGCTTGACGTTTTTGGCATCCCAGTACTGGTCGTTCTTGACGACGGTCAGGTTGTCGTTCGGCACATGCGATTGCAGCTTGAACGCGCCGTTATTGACCATATTGCCCGGCTTGACCCACTGGTCGCCGAATTTTTCAAAATTCGCCTTGTTGATCGGCAGGGCGGTGTAATGCGCCATCAGCTGCAGGAAATAGGGTGTGGAACGCTCCAGCGTGATTTCCAGCGTCTTGGCGTCAACCACCTTCACGCCCAGCTGGTCCACCGGCATCTTGCCGGTGTTCACGGCTTCGGCGTTCTTGATCGGGTAGAGGAGGTTTGCATATTCAGCGGCGTTCTTCGGGTCTTCCAGACGGCGCATGGCGAACTGGAAGTCCTCAGCCGTCACCGGCGAGCCATCGGACCACTTGGCGTTCTCGCGAATCTTGAACGTGTAGACGGTGCCGTCATCGGAGACCTTCCAGCTCTCGGCGGCACCGGGAACGATCTTGCCGTTTGCGTCATGAACGGTCAGACCTTCGAACAGGTCGTGAATGATGAAACCTTCGATATCGATGGAAATATGAGCCGGGTCGAGCGACTTCGGTTCGCCGGAATTGCCGCGATGCAGCACAGCCTCCGCGAGTGCTTGGCTTGCGCCAAACAGCAGGGAGCCAGCGATGAGAGTGGTTGCCAATCGGGTCTTGAAATAGGTCATTTTTGTTCTCCTTCCCCTTCTGGATAGGGTTCGGTGGCTGAACAAATTTGAATTCTGCACAAAAAACAAGCCCTGCCTCCGATAAACTTCTGCCACAACAAGGGCAAAACCGCCTATCTCGCCGCATTTGCAAGGCTTTTCTACGTCACTTATGCCGCATATAGGGCAGGCTTCTTCCCACCCCTGGCGGCTTATCCACAAAACTGTATACAGTCTGTAGCGCGTCAAACGAGAGATTGTCTGTCTGCTTCGCGCCGCGTGACCGGCAGCGGCAATCGCGGAAAACGGCGCCGCCATGCCCGTCGCCGGGTCCCGGGTGACACAACCAGAGCGACGGTTACAGCCGGGGCAGATAGGTGCGATAATCGAAATCGGAGACGGTGCGCAGAAAAGCGAGAGCCTCCTTGCGCTTGGTGTCGCCATAAAGCTTCTGGTAAGGCGCACCGAAGATATCGGCGATGAAGGCCGAGCTGCGGAAACGGTCCACCGCCGTCAGGAAGTCATGGGTGAGCAGGCCGCAATCGGGCTCGATACCGGGTTCCGTTGCCGGGCCGGGATCCAGCACCTCCTCCAGCCCCAGCAGCATGCCGCCCAGAATGGCAGCGAGCAGCAGATAGGGATTGGCATCGGCGCCCGCCACCCGGTGCTCAACGCGGGCGGCAGGCCCGTCGCGGTCGGGAATGCGGATGGCCGTGCCGCGATGGCCATAGCCCCAGTCGATCTTGTCCGGGGCAAAGGAGCCGGGCTGGAAACGGCGATAGGAATTGGCAAAGGGCGCAAAGACCAGCTGCGTTTCCGCCATGGTTTTCAGCATGCCCGCCGTCACGGATTTCAACATGACGGGATCGCCCCCGCCTGCGTCCAGAATGTTGCGGCCCTGTCCATCGATGATGCTGATGTGCACATGCAGGCCCGATCCGGCCTGATCCCCATAGGGCTTGGCCATGCAGGTGGATTTCAGCCCGTGTTTCTGCGCCGCAAATTCTGCCGCCCGTTTCAGATAGAGGCAATCATCGGCGGCGGCCATGGCATCGGGCCGGTGCAACAGGTTCACCTCGAACTGACCGGGCCCGAATTCCGCCGTGGTGGCATCGGCGGGCAGGCCCATGGCGTCGCAATAGGCGCGCAGGGTGGTCAGGTAATCATCCATGGCCCCGGTGGCGCGCATGTCATAGAGCTGGTAGCCGTTCGGCTCGCCGCGATAGGTCAGCGCCCTGGGCGGGTGCGGGCGGTCATGCTCGCGCCAGTCGCCGTCGATCACGTAGAATTCCAGCTCCGTCGCCACCACCGGCGTCAGGCCCTTTGCCTTGAAGCGCTCCAGCACCCGCGCCAGAATACCGCGCGGGCAGACGAAATACGGCGCGCCAGACAGCATGTGCATGCTGGCCAGCACCTGTTTCGACCCCGCCGGACCCCAGGGCAGGGCGGCAAGCGAGCGCCTGTCCGGCATGCAGATGCCATCGGGATCGCCCAGCGTCAGCGAAATGCCGGTGATGTCGTCATTATCATCCCCCCAGATATCGAGGGACTGGGTGGAGGAGGGCAGCCGCACACTGTTTTTCCAGACCTTTTCCTCGGCGGACAGCGGAATCATCTTGCCGCGCAGATCGCCGTTCATGCCCACCAGCAGCACCTCGATCCGTGCCTGTGGATCGATGTTGGAGGAAGCGTCGGAAAGGCCGGTCTGGGTCATGGAAAGGTCCGCTGGATCGTGAAGGCTGGTGCTTGCCAAATTGTGGCGCGCCCTTCATGCTCGTAAAGGATAAAATACGCCGTTTCAATTCTCCTGCCGCAAGGCGGATGATTGCGCTCAAGGAATGCCCGCATGGACCAGCGCTTCGCACACCTATCCAATCTGGCGGCCATCGATGCCGCCCATCACATTCACCCCTTTTCCAACATGCAGAAGCTGAATGCCGAGGGCACGCGCATCATCGAGCGGGGTGAGGGCGTGCACATCTGGGACAGCACCGGCAAGCAATATCTCGATGCGTTTGCCGGGCTTTGGTGTGTCAATGTCGGCTATGGCCGCAGCTCCATCGCCGAAGCGGCCTATCGGCAGATGCAGGAACTGCCTTATTATAACTGCTTCTTCGGCACCACCACGCCGCCCACCACGCTGCTGGCCCAGAAGATCGCCTCCAGGGCCGGGCCGAAGCTCAACCATGTCTTCTTCACAAATTCCGGTTCTGAGGCTTCCGATACCTGGTTCCGCATCGCCCGCGTCTATTGGAAGGCGCTGGGCCATGAAACGAAAACCCGGATCATCGCCCGCAATAACGGCTATCACGGTTCGACGGTGGCAGGTGCGTCCCTTGGCGGCATGACCTGGATGCACGAGCAGGGCAATCTGCCGATTGACGGTATCGTTCACATCAACCAGCCCTATTGGTATGCCGAGGGCGGCGAGCTTTCGCCCGAAGATTTCGGCCTCAAGGTGGCGCGTGAGCTGGAAGAGAAGATCATCGAACTGGGCGAGGAAAACGTCGCGGCCTTCGTGGCCGAGCCGATCCAGGGCGCGGGCGGCGTCATCATTCCCCCTGAGACCTATTGGCCGGAAATCAAGCGGATCTGCGCGAAATACCAGATCCTGCTCGTGGCCGATGAGGTGATTTGCGGCTTCGGGCGGCTCGGCACCTGGTTCGGGCATCAATATTACGATTTCGAACCCGATCTTGCCCCCATCGCCAAGGGCCTGTCCTCCGGCTATCTGCCGATTGGCGGCGTGCTGGTGGCCGACCGCGTGGCCGAGGTGCTGCGCGATCAGGTGGGCGATTTCTATCACGGCTACACCTATTCCGGCCATCCGGCGGCGGCGGCTGCCGCGCTGGAAAACCTGCGCATCATCGAGGAGGAAGGACTGGTGGAGCGGGTGCGCGATGATATCGGCCCCTATTTCGCCGAGGCCCTTTCCTCCCTTGCCGATCATGAGGCCGTGGGAGAGGTGGTAAGCGTCGGGCTGATGGGCGCTGTGCAGATCACCGCCGACAAGGCCAGCCGCCGCCGCTATGAAAAGCCCGACGACATCGGCACGGCGGTGCGCAATCACTGCGTTTCCAACGGCGTCATCGTCCGCGCCACCGGCGACCGCATGCTGTTTTCCCCGCCACTGATCATCGCCCGCAAAGAGGTGGATCAGGCCGTGGACACGCTGCGCAACGCCCTGGACTGGCTGCGCGATGGCCAGCGCCAGCGTTGATAATGAGGTTCCAGCGCCTCATCCCCCTCCCAGGCTTGCGCTAGAGTGCTTCCGTGTTTCATAGAACCACGGAAGCACTCTAGCTCTTTGTTTTTACGCATTTCCGGACGGAAAACCGCAACTACACTTTTCCTGGAAATGCTCTAGGCGGCGGACTGTTGGCGGCTTCGTTCAGGATGAAATCCGGAAAGCGTGTGCGAATTTCCTCTATGATCGACAGGGTGCCGGAAAGATGGGTACGCATGGCCGCTTCGGCGGCCTGCCCGTCGCCCCGGG
This sequence comes from Allorhizobium paknamense, assembly GCF_030815125.1. GTDB lineage: Bacteria > Pseudomonadota > Alphaproteobacteria > Rhizobiales > Rhizobiaceae > Allorhizobium > Allorhizobium paknamense. The sequence goes on along the minus strand of NZ_JAUSWH010000001.1, from coordinate 577,393 downwards.
CAATGGCGGTGACGATGGCCCGGTGTTCGATGAGAAGCGATTGCATCTTGCCCGGCATCGGCAGGTTCAGCCGCCGCAGCCGGTCGAGATGGACGCTCTGGCGGCGCATGACCTTCCAGAGCATCAGGCTGCGGCTGCGCTCGTAAAGCACCCGGTGAAATTCCCGGTCCAGCGCGTCGAACCGGTCATAGGTCGCGGGATCGGCGAATCGTTCCTGTTCGTTCAGCACGGCCTCCAGTGCCGCTGCGGTTTCTTTCGGACTTTCCACCGAAAGCCGCCTGAGCGCCTCCACCTCCACCGACAGCCGCAGGAACTGCGCCTGCCGGGCGTGATCGATATCGATGCGGGAAACCCGCGTGGCATATTGCGGGAAGATATCCACAAGCCCGTCTTCCTGCAGCCTGAGCAGGGCATCGCGCACCGGCGTCTGGCTGACCCCGAACTCATCCTGCAAGGCAGCGCGTGACAGCACGCTTCCTGGCTCCAGGCTGACCGAGAGGATTCTTTCCTTCAGGATTTCATGGATTTGCACCGCAACCTGACGCGAGCGGTCAAGCAGCAGAAGGCCGGTCTTACTGGGCATGCGGGGTTACTCCGTGGCAGTCTGGCGCAGTCTATCGGATTTTTGGCATTGATGCACTGATGTTTTAGTGTATTAATGCACGCACCGCGCCGGGGAGAGGTTGCGGTGCAATCATCGGTTTGGAGGAGGAGACGATGAAGACAGTATTTGGTGGCCTGGCCGCTCTCTTGGGTCTTGCCGGGATGGTGCTGCCGGCACAGGCGGCGGAAAAAACCGCCATTTCCATTACGCGCCAACCGGGCATTCTCTATCTGGCCAGCCATGTGATGGAGACTGAGAAGCTCATCGAAAAGCAGGCCGAAGCCGATGGTCTGAAGGGTGTGACGGTCGAATGGCGCACCTTCTCCGGCGGCGGCGCGCAGACGGATGCGCTGCTGGCGGGCAATGTCGATATCGTCAATACCGGCACCGGCAATCTGCTGCTGCTGTGGGATCGCACCAAGGGGCGGGTCAAGGGCATCATTCCCAGCTCCGCCCAACCGGTGATCATGGTCAGCAACGATCCGCGGATCAAGACGCTGGACGACATCGGCCCGTCCGACAAGATCGCCGTGCCCACCGTCGGCGTCTCCACCCAGGCCATTCTGCTGCAGATGGCGGCGGCGGAAAAATATGGCGAGAAGAATATCCGCAAATTCGATCCGAACACGGTGCAGCTCGGCCATCCCGATGCGGTTGCGGCCATCGCCAATCCCCAGCATGAGGTGAAATCGCACTTCTCCGCGCCGCCCTTCCAGTATCTGGAGCTGAAGCAGCCCGGCGTGCACCGCGTTATTGACTCCCGCGAAATCATCGGCGGGGCGCTGACCCAGTCGACCTTCTTCACCACCACGGATTTCGCCGAAAAGAACCCGACCATCATCAAGGCCGTGCGCGATGCCACGCGCGAGGCGGTGGCGATGATCCGCAAGGATCCGAAGGCAGCGCTTCAAGCCTACAAGACCGTGACCGGCGACAAATCCTCCGTCGAGGATCTGATGGCGATCATGAACGAGCCGGGATTTCTCGACGATTATCGCACCGATCCGCAGGGCACGATGAAATTTGCCACCCATCTCAACCGGATCGGCACGCTGAAAACCATGCCCAAGGCCTGGACGGATTATTACCTGCCGGTCTCGGCCGATCTCAACGGCAATTGACGGCATGTTTGCCGGAGCGGTCCGCCTTGGCGGATCGCTTCTCACCCTTTGAGGACGAACACATGTTACAGACAATCTCAACCTCGGCAGGGCAGGCGGCCGATCCGCAAAGGGCGGAACCGCTGCTCAGCGTCGACAAGGTCACCCTGCGCTACAAGACGCCGAGCCTCTTGGTGACGGCGACGGAAAATGTCAGTTTCAAGGTCTATCAATCCGACCGTTTTGTGCTGCTCGGCCCCTCGGGCTGTGGCAAATCCACGCTGCTCAAGGCCGTGGGCGGCTATATGAAGCCGGTGGGCGGCACGATCAGCATCCATGGGCGGACGGTGACGAGACCGGGGCCGGACCGGATGATGGTCTTCCAGGAGTTCGACCAGCTCATGCCCTGGAAAACCGTATTGCAGAATGTGATGTTTCCGCTGGTCACCGCCCGCAAGCTGCCGGAGCGCGAGGCCGAGGACATCGCCCGCACCTATATCGACAAGGTCAAGCTCACCCGCGCGGTCGACAGCTACCCGCATACGCTGTCGGGCGGCATGAAGCAGCGCGTGGCCATAGCCCGTGGCATGGCCATGCAGCCCGATATTCTGCTGATGGACGAGCCCTTTGCCGCACTCGATGCGCTGACCCGGCGGCAGATGCAGGATGAATTGCTGCAATTGTGGGAAGATACCCGCTTCACGGTGATCTTCGTCACCCATTCCATCGCCGAGGCGATCAAGATTTCCAATCGTATCCTGCTTTTGTCGCCGCATCCGGGCCGGGTCAAGGCGGAAGTGGTGGATGTCGACAAGGCCTCCACGGCCGACGGCACGGCGCAGGCGCTGGAGCACGAAATCCATAACCTGTTGTTTTCCGAACCTGGCCATCGGGAGTAACCGCCATGACGTCACCGCATATTCTGATGGCCGAGGGCAATGGCGATGCACGGCCTGCCCATGCCAATCTTGCCGTGGTCGAGCAGAAGCTCGGCATGCTGGAACTGATCTGGGGCATCGGCGCGCTGCGCAAGGCGCTGATCATCCTGCTGCTGGCCGCCATCTGGCAGGCCTATGCCGTCTATCTCGATAATCCGCTGCTCTTTCCCACGCTTAGCGATACGCTGACGACGCTGGTGGACCGCTTTGCCGATGGCACGTTACCGGCGCGCATCGGCACGACGCTTAAAATCCTGCTGATGGGCTATGCGGCGGGCACCGTGCTGGCGGCGCTGCTGACGGTGCTGGCCATCAATACCCGCATCGGCACGGATTTTCTGGAAACCATGACGGCGATGTTCAACCCGCTGCCGGCCATTTCGCTGCTGCCGCTGGCGCTGATCTGGTTCGGGCTCGGCGCCTCCAGCCTTGTCTTCGTGCTGGTGCATTCGGTGCTGTGGGCCGTAGCGCTCAATACGCATTCCGGCTTTCTCGGCGTCTCGCGCACGCTGCGCATGGTGGGGGCGAATTACGGGCTCACCGGCTTTTCCTATGTCACGAAAATCCTCATTCCGGCAGCCTTTCCTTCCATCCTCACTGGCCTGAAGATTGGCTGGGCCTTTGCCTGGCGCACGCTGATTGCCGCCGAACTGGTGTTTGGCGTGTCTTCCGGCCAGGGCGGCCTTGGCTGGTTCATCTTTGAAAATCGCAACCTTCTCGACATTCCGGCGGTGTTTGCCGGTCTCGTCACCGTCATCGTCATCGGCCTCGTGGTGGAAAATCTGGTGTTCCAGACCCTCGAGCGTCACACGATTCAGAAGTGGGGAATGAAGGAATGAATGAGACGCGCAAGACGCCTGCGGATCTGCGCTCGGCCCGCTGGTTTTCCCCCGATGACCTGCGCAGCTTCGGTCATCGCTCGCGCATGATGCAGCTTGGCTATGGTGAAGAGGACTTTCGCAACAGGCCGATCATCGGCGTACTCAACACCTGGTCCGAGCTCAACACCTGTCACGCGCATTTTCGCGAGCGGGTGCAGGATGTGAAGCGCGGCGTGCTGCAGGCCGGCGGCTTTGCCGTGGAAATGCCCTCGCTTTCCGTGGATGAAAGCTTCACCAAGCCCACCTCCATGCTTTACCGCAACCTGCTGGCGATGGAGACGGAAGAGATGATCCGCTCCCATCCGCTGGATGGTGTGGTGCTGATGGGCGGCTGCGACAAGACCACGCCCGGCCTTGTCATGGGGGCGCTGTCGGCCGGTGTGCCGATGATCTATCTGCCGGCTGGCCCCATGCTGCGCGGCAATTATGCCGGCAAGATCCTGGGCTCCGGTTCCGATGCCTGGAAATACTGGGACGAGCGCCGCGCCGGCAATATTTCCGATGCCGAATGGCTGGGCATTCAAGGCGGCATTGCCCGTTCTGCCGGGACCTGCATGACCATGGGCACCGCCTCGACCATGACGGCGATTGCCGATGCCATGGGGCTGACGCTGCCCGGCGCCTCGTCCATCCCCGCTGTGGATGCCGAGCATCAGCGCATGTCGGCGGCCTGTGGGCGGCGGATTGTCGAGATGGTGTGGGAGGATCTGACGCCTGACCGGATCGTCACCGATGCCGCCTGCCGCAACGCCGCCATCGTCGCCATGGCCACCGGCTGTTCGACCAATGCCGTGGTGCATCTCATCGCCATGGCGCGCCGTGCCGGTGTGTCGCTGACGCTGGACGATCTCGATGCCCTGGGCCGGGTCACGCCGCTGATCGCCAATGTCCGCCCCTCCGGCAAGGATTATCTGATGGAGGATTTCTACTATGCCGGCGGGCTTCGGGCGCTGATGCGGCAATTGCAGGACCGGCTGGACCTCTCTGCCCTCACGGTCACGGGCCGCAGCATGGGCGAAAATCTTAAGGGCGCGGAGGTCTATAACGACGACGTCATCCGTCCGCTGTCCAACCCCGTCTATCATGAGGGGTCGCTTGCGGTGCTGCGCGGCAATCTCTGCCCGGACGGGGCGGTGATCAAGCCTGCCGCCTGCGATCCGAAATTCCACGTGCATGAAGGCCCGGCGCTGGTTTTCGACAGCTACCCGGAGATGAAGCAGGCAATCGACGACGAAAATCTGGCGGTGACGCCCGATCACGTGCTGGTGCTGCGCAATGCCGGGCCGCAGGGCGGGCCGGGCTTTCCCGAATGGGGCATGCTGCCCATTCCCAAGGCGCTGATCAAGCAGGGCTATCGCGATATGCTGCGCATTTCCGATGCCCGCATGTCCGGCACGTCCTACGGGGCCTGCGTGCTGCATGTCGCGCCGGAAAGCTATATCGGCGGGCCGCTGGCGCTGCTCAAAACGGGCGATATCGTCCGTCTCGACCTGCCTGCACGGCGTCTCGACATGCTGGTGGATGCGGAGGAACTGGCGCGCCGCAAGGCGGCCTGGGTGCCGCCGCAACCGCGCTACGAGCGTGGCTATGGCCACCTCTTCTCCCGCCATGTGCGTCAGGCCGATCAGGGCTGCGATTTCGATTTTCTGGAAACCGATTACGGCCGCAAGGCCGGTGAACCCGATATTTTCTGAGGTCCATCATGACAGATTACGTTCTCTCCGAGGAAACGCGCGGCAAATACAAGCGCATCTCCACCGCCTCCATCGCCACGGCGCTCTATAAGCGCGGCCTGCGCAACCAGTTCATCCAGGGCGTGCTGCCGGTCTCGCCCAAGGCGGAAAACATGGTGGGTCAGGCCTTTACCCTGCGCTACATCGTGGCGCGGGAGGACCGCAACCCCATCACCATCTTCCGCAATGCCGATCACCCGCAGCGCGTGGCCATGGAAACCTGCCCGCCCGGCCATGTGCTGGTGATGGATGCCCGCAAGGACGCCCGCGCCGCCACCGCCGGCTCCATTCTCATCACCCGGCTGGCGCTCAGAGGGGCGGCAGGCGTCGTGTCCGATGGCGGTTTCCGCGATGTCACCGGCATTGGCGAACTGGATATGCCGGCCTATTGCGCCGGTCCATCCGCTCCCACCAATCTCACCCTGCATGAGGCCATGGACATCAACGTACCGATCTCCTGCGGCGATGCCCCGGTCTTTCCCGGCGACGTGCTGGTGGGCGACCGCGACGGCGTCATGGTCATCCCCGCCCATCTGGCGGAAGAACTGGCCGATGAATGCCTCGGCATGGAAAGCTACGAGGATTTCGTGCTGGAACAGGTGAAGGCCGGAACGCCGATCATCGGCCTCTACCCCTGCACAAAGGAAGAGCACCAGAAGCGCTATGAAGAGTGGCGCAAGGAAAACGGGCGATAAGGCGTACACTACTGCATAATTCCTTAAATCGGAATCGGTTTAAGGTAAAATTATGCAGCAGCTTCAAAGTGTTACGGCATCCTTTGTATGTTTGTTTTCAGTACACGACACGAAGCCTTGAGTGCGCGGCGTACCCCCCTCTGTCCTGCCGGACATCTCCCCCTCAAGGGGGGAGACCGCTTTGTAGCCCGCTCCTCAAACTCCAGAAATCTCTCCGATACAGGCAATTGCCGTGAGTTGAGAAAGTTTAGGATGGGTTTATCTTGCCGATCTCCCCCCTTGAGGGGGAGATGCCTGGCAAGGCAGAGGGGGGTGAGCGGCAGGCTCAAACCTTAGTGTCGTGTACTGTGGTGTTTGTTAAAACGCACGGCGCTGTACAGCATTTCAAGGAAAACCGGATTCCACTTTTCTCAGAACAATCCGTTACCGCCCATAAACGGCATAGCTGAAGTGATAGAGATCACCCTGCTTGCCGTAGAGATAGGGAAGCGAGATCTGCCCGACGGATTGCTGGGAAAGGCCGGGTTGGCTGTTTACCCAGTCGCGCATTGGCTGTGGCAATTCCGGCTCCGGGCGGCCCTTGTCGCGCCAGATCAGCATGACCGGCCGGTCGGGGGAAAGCGGCTGAGGCATCATGGCGCTGCCGGGTGCAACGCCCACCGGCAGGTCTGGCGCTGAAAGCCGGACATTGCCGGCAAGCTGCTGGTCAGAGGTCAGCACGAAGCCCGGGCGTTCCGGCATGGATTTCAGCATGGCCGTGATGGCGCGCGCGTAAGGAACGCTCTGTTTCTGGTATTCGATATAGGTCCCGGCCAGAAACACGCGCAGCGTCAGCGCCAGCGGCACCAGCACCATGATGACCAGCGCCACCGGCAGGAAGCGGTTCAGCGCCTTTTCCGGCCAGTGGCCGGAAGCCTCCACCTTCAAGGCGATGTAAAGCGGCAGCATCAGGAAGGAGGGAGCAAGCCAGCGATCCTTGATAAAGCTGACCCCGCCGAAGATCACCATCAGCGCCAGCATGACCACCACGAACGCCATGCTGCGGCCAAGCAGCCTGCTCCATTCATTGCCGCTCTTCAGCGTCTGGCGAACACCTTTGCCGAAGGGAATGAGCAGCAGCAGCACGGTCAGCGCCGCACTGGCCAGCGTTGCCGCCGTCAGCGAGCGCAGGCCGACGGCGATCTGGCCGGTCAGGGTCTTGAGCTTTTCATCGGTCATCTTGCCGATGGTGTTGCGGGTCGCTTCCTCCATATGGTCGAGAAACCACAGGCCGTGCGGCAGCACCACGGCAACGGCAATGGCCAGCGTCACCAGAAGCCGCCAGTCGAAAAGGCGGCGGCGGAAGGCAGGCTCAAGGCTAAGCGCGATCAGCGTGGCAAGCGGGATGAGCACGAAATTATATTTCGAGATCGTGCCGATGCCGATGGCAAGGCCCGTGAGGGCATAGAAGCCGAGGCTCGGCTGTTTCAGTGTCCTGATCAGGGCAAAGAAGAAGAGCGCGGTGGAGAAGATCAGCGCCACGGTATGGGTCAGGTCGCGCTGCGCCTCGAAGCTCACCTGCGGCATGGTGAGAATGGCGAGCGTGGCGATGACGGCGAGATCCCGGCTTTTCAGCAGCGTGAACCCCGTGGCCGCCATCAGCGCATAGCTGGTGAACAGCATGAGGTTCTTGAGCAGCGTCAGCGATAAAAGGCTCGGCCCCAGAAGCTCAACCACGCCATACTGTATCCAGTTGTAGAAGGGCGGCTGGCTGTCATAGCCGAGCGACAGAAATTGCGCGTAATAGAGCTGCTGGCCCTCATCCAGTTCCAGCGAGGCCGGAAGGGACAGGCGCACCAGCATGTTCAGCAGGAAATAGGCGCCCAGCAGCAGAAGAAGCGAGGAGGACCGTTGCCTGAGCGCCGCAATCATGATCAGGCATCCTTGCCATAGGTCTTGCGCACGATATAGGCGCGCGGCTCATCATAGGAGCGGGTCAGCATTTCCGCGACGATGCCGGTGGTGATCATCTGAATGGCCGCCAGGAACAGCATGACGCCGACAAGCAGCAGCGGACGTGTGCCGATATCCTCGCCCATCAGCTTGATCACGAAGAGATAGAAGAGGATCAGCGCGCTGATCGACCCGATGAAGAAGCCGATCATGCCGAAGAAGTGGCCGGGCCTCTGGCGAAAGCGCATGAAGAACAGCACCGCCAGCAGATCGAGAATGACGCGGGCCGTGCGGGAAATGCCGTATTTCGATGTGCCGAACTGGCGGGCGTGATGGTTCACCACCGTCTCGCCAATGCGCGAGGAGGGGATGACGCTGGCCACCCAGGCTGGAATGAAGCGGTGCATGCCGCCCATGATCCGCACCTGCTTGATGATGCTCGCGCGGTAGAGCTTCAGCCCGCAGCCATAATCATGGATGCGCACGCCGGTGACCTTGCCGATCAGCCGGTTGGCGCACCAGGAGGGGATCTTGCGCAGCACCAGCGCATCCTGCCGCGCCTTGCGCCAGCCGCAGAGCAGGTCGAGATCGCGTGCTTCCATTTCGGCGATCATGCCGGGAATGTCATGCGGATCGTTTTGCAGGTCGCCGTCGAGCGAGGCGATCAACCGGCCCCGGGCGGCATCGAAACCGGCCTGCAAGCCTGCGGCCTGGCCGAAATTGCGCTGAAACTCGATGATCTTCAGGTCGAGATCGGGCCGTGCCAGATAGGTCTGCGCGCGGCTCAGCGTGCGATCGGTGGAGCCGTCGTCGATGAGGATCAATTCCCAGGGCTTGCCGAAATCCTTGAGCGCTTCGGCGATGCGCTCGATCATCCGCCCGACATTTTCCTCCTCGTTCATGAAGGGCACCACCACCGACAACTCGATTTCGGGTGCGGCAACGGCTGGCGAGGAGGTAACGAAGTGATCGGTCGGCACGCGGGGACTCCGGAAAAGACTTAGCCTTTGTATGGCCGGGTGTTATAGGAAGCCGCGCCCGCGCGCAATTCGGAACCTTGGGACGCCATGACGCTGACTGCCAAAGAAACACAGAAATCATGGCTTCGCCGCCACGGCGTGTCGCTGATCGCGGTCGTTGCCATCGCCGCCTACACGGTTTTCGTGCAATGGATCTGGGGCTGGGCCTCTGTGTTGTCGGAATGGCGGCAGGTGGGGCTTTCCACCGTGGCACTGGCGCTGCTGCTCCTCGTCTCCACCGCGCTGGTGCGCGCCTGGCGCATCTATGATTACTTCCCGGCAGAGACGGCGGGGCGGTTCACCGCGCTGTTTCATCTGGCGCAGGTGCATAATCTCCTCAACATCATGCTACCCTTTCGCAGTGGGGAAACCAGCTTTCCGCTGCTGATGCGCAGCGAGTTTTCCGTACCGTTGCTCAGAGCCTCCTCGGCGCTTCTCGTCATGCGGCTGCTTGATCTGCATGCGCTGCTGGCCGCGGCGGGCCTCGGTATCGTGTTGCAGCGGGACGCCTGGATGCTGCCGCTTCTGGCCTGGCTCGGTTTCCTGCTGCTACCCATTCTCGGTTACTTTCTGAAAGGCCCGGCCTTAAAGTTTGCCCGTGCCCGGCTTTCCGGCAAGGCGCTGGCGCTGGTGGAAGGAGTGGAGGCCGGGCTGCCGATCCGGTTTGCCGATTTTCTGCGCGCCTGGGCCATGACGGTGGTGAACTGGGCCACCAAGGTTCTGGTTTTTGCCTGGGTGCTGAGCCTGATGGGCGTTCAGCCGCTGATGGCTGCCTTTGGCGGTGCTTCCGGCGGGGAATTGTCCTCGGTGCTGCCGTTCCATGCCCCGGCGGGTGTCGGCACCTATCCGGCAGGCATTGTTGCGGGGGCTGCGGCCTTCGGGGCCGCGACGAGCAATGATCTGGCGCGCGCCGCCGTCAATCTGCATCTCATCGTGATCATCTCCGCGCTGACCAGCACGGTTCTGTCGCTGGTGCTGAGCCACGCCTTTCCGTCTAGAGCACGTCCCATGAACACGGGTTCACCGGACGTGCTCTAAGCTTTTGTTTTTACGCATTTCCGGACGGAAAACCGCCACTACACTTTTCCTGGAAATGCTCTACAGCGCCGTGCGTTTTATAAAACGCATAAAGGACGCTGTAAGACTTTAAATCTGCTGCATAATTTTCGCCTTAAATCGATTCCGATTTAAGGAATTATGCAGTAGGCGCGGGTGAGCGGGAAAATCCTTCCGACAGCTCGAAAAGGGAAGCGATTTCCCTTTTCGTATCTGCCCGGCCATCCGATTCTTACTGGAAGGCGGTCTCGAAGAAACTTCTGAGCTTGCGGCTATGCAGCTTTTCCTGCGGCATTTCGGCAAGCTTTTGCAAGGCGCGGATGCCGATCTGCAAATGCTGGCTCACCTGCGTGCGGTAAAAGGCGCTGGCCATGCCCGGCAGCTTCAATTCGCCATGCAGCGGTCGGTCGGAAACGCAGAGCAGGGTGCCATAGGGCACGCGGAAGCGGAAACCATTGGCGGCAATCGTTGCCGATTCCATATCGAGCGCGATGGCGCGCGATTGCGACAGCCGCTTTACCGGTCCGCGCTGGTCGCGCAGTTCCCAGTTGCGGTTGTCGATGGTGGCAACGGTGCCGGTGCGCATGATCCGCTTCAATTCGAAGCCCTGATAGCCGGTCACCTCCTCCACCGCCGCTTCCAGCGCCACCTGCACTTCCGCCAGTGCTGGGATCGGCACCCAGACGGGCAGGTCGTCATCCAGAACGTGGTCTTCGCGCACATAGGCATGGGCCAGCACGTAATCGCCCAGCCGCTGGCTGTTGCGCAGCCCGGCGCAGTGGCCCAGCATCAGCCATGCATGTGGCCGCAGCACGGCGATATGGTCGGTAATCGTCTTGGCGTTGGAGGGGCCGACGCCGATATTGACCATGGTAATGCCGGCATGCCCCTTTTTCTTCAGGTGATAGGCCGGCATTTGCGGCAGGCGGGCCAGCGGCGAACCGGAAGACGGCGCGCTTTCACCGCTTTTGGTGATGATATTGCCGGGTTCGACAAAGGCGTAATATTCTTCGCTGCCCTCTGCCATCAAAGCGCGGGCATAGGCGCAGAACTCGTCCATGTAGAACTGGTAGTTGGTGAAGAGCACGAAATTCTGGAAATGCTCCGCCCCGGTGGCCGTGTAATGCGACAGGCGCGCCAGCGAGTAATCGATGCGCTGCGCCGTAAAGGGCGCAAGAGGATAGGGCTGGTCAGGCGCTGGCTCGTAATCGCCGTTGGCGATCTCGTCATCCGTGGTGGAAAGGTCCGGCGTATCGAAAATATCGCGCAGCGTAATATCTGCGAGACCGTTGCCTTCCGCCTCCACATGCGCGCCTTCGCCAAAGGCGAAATGCAGCGGGATCGGCGTGGCCGATTCCGACACCCGCACCGGAACCTGATGGTTGCGCATCAGAAGCTCAAGCTGTTCCTGCAGGTAATGCCGGAAGAGATGCGGTCTGGTGAGCGTGGTGGTGTAGAGGCCGGGCGAGGTCACGTGACCATAGGAAAGGCGCGTATCGAGATGGCCGAAACTGTTGGTTTCGATGCTGACCTGCGGATAAAAGGCGCGGTAGCGCCCGGCAACCGGCGCTCCCTTGGCAAGCCCTGTAAAGGCGCCGATCAGGAAGCGGGTGTTGCGATCGTAAATTTCCGTCACGGCGTCGACCGCGGCGGCAGCGTCGGTGAAATAGCGCGCCTCATAGGCGGGCGGGCTGACGAAGTTCAAAGGTGTGTTGGGCGTGATTCGTGTGTTCATGAGACTTTATATAACGGTCTCTCTGACAAGCAAACGACAGGTGTCTCTTCAGAAGCAGCTATCCCGCCTTGCCACTGTTATCGCTCAGGATCGCGGAAAAGCCGCCGCCATGGCCATGGCGAAGAGGCCGGTTGTGATTGAGCACCAGCGTGGAAAAGGACACGGCAAACACGGCCATCAGCGCAGTAATGGCTGTCAATCGAATCGCTACAGGCATCATCGGCATATCCCCCTTGAATGTTGTTTTATCATAAAACAATCGGGCTGGTGCGAAGCTGTTGCCAGTACGCGGGTTGGTTGGGGCCAAGCCATATCCGGATGGCCCCGGGCCTGACAGTCTGTTCAAGAATTGCTGCTGGCCTGGCGAAAATAGTGATTTCGAGAACCGGAACGGAGCGTACTTAGAGCGCTTTTCGATCTGATTAAATCAGATCGGCGCTCTAAGCTTCTATTTTTGAAGCATAATCTTGCCGATCCTCGTTTCACTCCGGTCGGATTATGCTCTAACGTACGTGAGTACCGGAAGCGCAGAAATTGCCATTTGCAGACGGCCAGCGGCGATTCTTGGACGGAGTGTGAGGGATCAGAGCTTCGTCCAGGTCTGACTCTTGCATAGAACCGCCAGAACGCAGCCCTTCAATTGCAGCGAGGTGCCGGAGACTTCGGCGGAGCCGGTATAGGTCTTGTCGTTGGTGGGATCTGTGATCTCGCCCTTATAGCTTGCGCCGGTACCGGCCAGCTTGCCAATCATCTTGCCTGCATGCTTTCCGGTTTTCAGCGTGATGCAGAAATCCTTGCCGCAGATGCCAATGGCCGCGGTTTCGCCGCTGGCGGTTTTCCAGTTGCCCTCGATCGGCTCGGCGGCAAACGCGCTTCCGGCGGCAAGGGCTGTGATGAGCGCCGCAACGGCTGCAAAGTGTTTCATGGGTTTCCTCCTTCTCCTCCGATGATATCGGAGCCGCATCTTGTGGCAGGCGGTTTGAAAAGTAAATGACGCGCACGTAAGCGTAAGAATTTTCCCTGTTCCTGTTTCAGAAGGGTGCAGCCCAACCGCCAACGTGGTGAACAAAGGCTTAATCCAAACCCGTGAACATCCGGTAAAATTAACCGAAAGCCCCGGGATTGCAGGGCCTCTACGCTGGCTGGCAATACAGGTTTACAAAAGGTTTTCACAGTGTTTTCAGAGCATTAATCATGGATTTTAAGCGGATCTTGGCAGGGCGGTGGCATGATGGGTTTCAAGAAGCGCAGGGCAAACCTGCCGAATAAAAACAAGACAGGCGAGATGAAATCTGCGGGGTAAGCCGCCGGAAGAGCGGCTCCCCCGCCAGCATTCAAACAGGAAGATCCAATGGCAAAGCTGGACATGATGACCGAGAGCAAGATCGCCGGGAAAGGCGAGAGCCAGGCCGATACCTACCGCGTTCTGGGGCTGATGTATGCCACCGGCAAGGGCTGCGACCGCAACCTTGTGGCCGCCCATAAATGGCTGAACATCGCCGCCATCAAGGGCTGCGACAAGGCGGCCAAACTGCGCGCCGATCTGGCCAGCGCCATGCGCAAGGACGAACTTGCCGAAGCGCTTCGCGAAGCGCGGGAATGGATGACCATTCATTGATTTTTACTGCATAATTCCTGAAATCGGAATCGGATTTAAGGATAAAATTATGCAGCAGATTTAAAGCGCTACAGCGCCGTGCGCCATACATGGCGCACGGCGCTGTAGCGCGTTGTAAGCCGCTTATCTCAACGCCGCCAGCACCTTGGGCAGGCTTTCCGCAAACAGATCGAGATCGGGCTCCAGCCCTGCGCTGACGCGAATGCAGCGATTGAGCGGGGCGACCCCCGGCATGCGGATGAAAACCCCGTGCTGCATCAGGCCATCGACGATGGCGCGGGCAAAGGGCTGATCGCGCCCGCAATCGATGGCCACGAAATTCGTGGCCGAGGGCAGGGCGGTGAGCCCGTTTTCCGTGGCAATTGCCGCAATTCTCTCCCGTGCCACGGCAATTCTGCCGATGACCTGCCGCAGATAGGCCTGATCGGAGAGTGCCGCCAGCGCTGCCGCTGTCGAGCTGCGCACCATGCCGAAGTGATTGCGGATCTTGTCGAAAGCCGAAACCGTTCCCGGCATGCCGATGGCATAGCCGATCCGCGCCCCCGCCAACCCGTAGGCCTTCGAGAAGGTGCGCATGCGCAGCACATTCGGCAGATCGATCAATGCATCCGCCGGGGGAATGGCGTTGGCCGGCGCCGTCTCACCATAGGCTTCGTCGAGGATGAGCAAACACGTTTCCGGCAGGGCGCGGGCAAAACGCACCACATCGGTCGCATCCCACCAACTGCCCATGGGATTGTCCGGATTGGCGAAATAAACGAGCGGCGCATTTTCGCGCTTCACGGCCTCCAGGAGGCCATCCAGATCCTCGCGGTCATCGCGATAAGGCACGGTGACCAGCCGCCCGCCAAAGCCGTTCACATGAAAATTGAAGGTGGGGTACCCGCCGAAGGATGTAACCACCGGCAGGCCGGGCTCGATGACCAACCGCACCGTCAGCCCCAGCAGGTCGTCAATGCCCTCGCCGATGGCAAGATTGTCCGGTTTTACACCGTGATGGGCGGCAAGTGCCATCTTCAATGCGTGATTCTCCGGATCGTTGTATTTCCAGATGTCAGCCGCCGCTTCGCTCAGTGCTGCCATGGCGCGAGGTGAGGGACCGAAACCACTCTCATTGGCCCCGATCCGCGCCAGCACCGCCTTGCCCGTCTGCCGTTCGATGGCTTCGGGTCCCACAAAGGGCACGGTGGAGGGAAGAGATGCGATGAGCGGCGTGAAACGGCAAAAGCTTTGACTGGACATGGCAACCGGACTTAGACCAGGGCGAAGACGCCCCGCCTGGAATTGAACCACCACCATGCCCCAAGGCATCGGATGGCTATGGGTTTAAGACCGGCATTCCTAGAGCATTTCCAGGAAAAGGGGAAGCCGGTTTTCCGTTCGGAAATTCGTAAAAACAAAGAGTTAGAGCGTTTCGATGTTTCCGTGAAACACTGAAACGCTCTAACAGGTCGAAATCGACCTCACAATCACCTGGGACACGTCCGGTGAACATGGGTTCACCGGACGTGTCCCAGGTGATTGCTTTTACGCATTTCCGGACGGAAAACCGCGATTGCACTTTTCCTGGAAATGCTCCAGGCTGTTACCGCTGCAGGCGGCCTGTTCCGGGCTGTACCGTCTTTTGCCCTTGTTCCTTGTTGCCACCCATCACGAAATCCGTGCGGATGATGCGCTGAAGCAGTTGCTCGGAAATCGGCATGATGAATTTCACCCCGGCGCGGTTGCCGTTGCGATAAACCTCCGCACAGCCGATGCGCGTCGCAAGCCCGAGAATTTCCAGATAATAATGCGAGGGCAGGCCGATGCCCGTATCCATCTCGATCCCGGCGCCGCCGCGGGAAATATCCAGCACGGTGGCGCTGCGCATGGTGATGCCGCTCAGGCCTGGCCGCACCGCCATGATGCGCGCGGGACGGCGCACATAATAGCGCTCCCAGCGGCGCTCATACATTTCAGACGTCACAGTCGCCAGATGCGTTCCCGGAAGCATGGCATCTCCATGAAAAGGAATGGGATGATGATCACTTTGGCTGCAATCTCTTGCATTCAGGCAAATAATATGTGCTGCATTTTACGCAATTCGCCGATTTCGGGACGGTGGCGACAGGCTCAAATTTCAAAAGACAGCTTCACCACATGGTGCAGGAATTCGGCATCGATCAGCATGTTGAAACCGATCACCACCTTTTCCTGCTCGCGGCGCATCAGTGTGCAGCCGATTTCATCGCGAATGCCGAGGATTTCCAGATAGAAGTTTTTCGGCACCGGCAGGTAACGGCTCACCTCGAGCTCCGCGCCATGCAGCGAGATGGTGCGGATCAGGCAGCGCACCGTGGTGCGAGTGCTGAGATGATGACCAACAAAGATGATACGCCCGGGGCGATCCACTGTGAATTTTTGAAACACCTGATCGCGCGGGATCGTCTTCTTGGCATTGGGAACTGTCTGCAATGACATGACACCCTCCTGAATCTTCGTGCCATGACCTTAATTTACAGCAGCTTTCCTAATGCTTTATCTTCATTCGCCGTTAAAATTGCATTTTGCAACTTCATGGAAAGTCGCTGGGTCGCCGCCGCTTGACGCTCCCGGCTGGACTGGATAGGCCTGCTTCAAAACGAGATTGCCGGGCCGCAAGCCCGCGGAGGCTTTATGGCGGATCCAGTCATCATCATCGGCGCCGGTCAGGCTGCCTTTTCTTTTGCAAACCGGCTGCGCCAGCTGGGCCATGAAGCACCCGTCACGATGATTGGCCTTGAGCCGGAACCGCCTTACCAGCGTCCGCCACTCTCCAAGAAATATCTGCTGGGCGAGATGAGTTTCGACCGGCTGCTGCTGCGCCCTCTCTCCTGGTATGAAGAGAATGGTGTGGAGTTGAGGCTCTCCACCTGGGTGGAGGAGATCGACCGGGATCAGCGCCAACTGTGCCTGCAAAACGGCGAGCGACTCTCTTATAAAACATTGGTTCTGGCCACGGGCGCGTCTCCCCGCACGCTTCCCGCGCCAATGGGTGGCGATCTTGCGGGTGTCTACACCGTGCGAGACAAGCAGGACGCTGACAGGCTTGCCACGGTGATGCGGCCGGGCGCGCGCCTGCTGATCGTCGGCGGCGGCTATATTGGCCTGGAAGCCGCAGCCGTTGCCCGCCATCTCGGTCTGGAGGTGACGGTGATCGAAATGGCGGAGCGCATTCTCGCCAGGGTCGCAGCTGCGGAAACGGCGGATGCGGTGCGCGCGCTGCATCAATGCCATGGCGTAACCATACGGGAAAAGACCGGTCTCTCCCGCCTGATCGGCGAGGCAGAGCGGGTGGTGGCTGCCGAGCTTTCCGATGGCAGCGTCATCGAGGTGGATCTCGTCATCGCAGGCATCGGCGTTACGGCCAATGACGTGCTCGCTCGCAAGGCCGGGCTTGCCGTGCAGAATGGTATTGTCGTGGACGCGCATGCGCGCACCTCCGATCCCGATATCTTCGCGGTGGGAGATTGTGCCATGCTGCCCTATCAAGGCGCGCTCATCCGGCTCGAATCGGTTCAGAACGCTGTGGATCAGGCCGAAGCCGCCGCCGCCATGGTGGCTGGCGGTGACAAGCCTTATGAGCCGAAGCCCTGGTTCTGGTCCGATCAATATGATGCAAAACTCCAGATCGCCGGACTGAATCTCGGTTATGATGAAACGCTGACCCGGGCAGGCACGCGTCAGGGAAGTCTTTCTGTCTGGTATTATCGCCAGGATCGCCTGATCGCTGTCGATGCGATCAATGATGCAAAAGCCTATGTCACCGCCAAGAAGCTGCTGGACCAGGGCTTGAGCGCCGACAAGCAGATCGTCGCCGATCCGCAAAGCGATCTCAAACAGCTTCTGGCCTGAGCAACCTCCTGGCTGACAACAAAAAAGCCGCCCGATGGGCGGCTAAACGCTTGAAGTCTATGGCGGAGAGGAAGGGATTCGAACCCTCGATACGCTTTTGACGTATACTCCCTTAGCAGGGGAGCGCCTTCGACCACTCGGCCACCTCTCCGGTGCGGGTTGATTAGGGTGAAGCCGCTCCGATTGCAAGCGCTTTTCTCTCTTTCAACGGAGAAAAAGATAGGTCTCCACAGATGAGGTTGCGTGGGCTCAGTCTCTCCCCTTCGAGGGAATCAGCAAAGGCAAAAGCAGAATCGCTGTCCAGATTCGCGACAGGTCCACAGGCGAAAATGGCGCCTCGCACCGGTTCGCTTTGCTGCGGGCCGGTCCGGTCATGTCCGTCCAAGGTCGATTTTAAGGCCAGAATCATCGGTCACACCCGGTTTTCCCCAGGTCGGCAACTTCAGGCGCGAGGAAAGCCAGCCATTCTTATTTATTGTTTTTGAAGGCGTTTCTTAACGAAGTGTAAAAATTTAACGACGTCGGACGGGCTCTTTGTGTCCTTTAAGCAACATCGCTTCGGGAAGGGTAGCTGGAAAAGGGCCGGAACCGTGTTTGCCAATTGCATGGGCGGCAGCCTTTTGTATTTTCAGCATCAGAAGTCGATCGAGGCCGTTCGACTTCGCAGATCACAGGGGACGAGGCAGGGGACGCTGCCTTCAGCCGGTAAACAGATCAAAGAAACTTGACTGGAGGTCAATATGAACATCAAGAGCCTTCTTCTCGGCTCCGCTGCCGCTCTCGCTGCAGTATCCGGCGCTCAGGCTGCCGACGCAATCGTAGCTGCCGCTCCCGAGCCGGCTGAATATGTTCGCGTTTGCGACGCTTTCGGCACGGGCTACTTCTACATCCCGGGCACCGAAACCTGCCTTCGCGTTAAGGGCTATGTCCGTTTCGAAGTTCAGGGCAACAGCAATGACGGCGACTCTTCCTGGTCCGGTAGCCGCGACTGGAACGCCCGTACGCGTGGTCTCGTAACCTTCGACGCCAAGAACGACTCCGAACTCGGCACGATCGGTTCCACGATCACCGTTCGTACCTGGGCTGACGAAAACGGCGGCAGCCTCGAACTCGACGAAGCCTTCATCCAGGTTGCTGGCTTCCAGGTTGGTTCCTTCTACAACTACTTCGATACGGGTCTGTCCGGCGAAACCGACGACCTGGGTTCGAACCGTCTGAACTCGATCGCCTACAACTACAAGTCCGACGCCTTCTTCGCTGGCATCGCTGTTGACGAGCTGACCGGCTTCTACAGCCGTACGCGTGACCTCACCACTGGTCTTGCTGATCCGTATGGCAAGAACAACCGCGTTGGCGTTGAAGGCCAGATCGGTGGTTCCTTCGGTCCGGTTACCGCAACCCTGCTCGGCGGCTGGGATGCTGCTGCCAACGACGGTGCCGTGCGTCTGCTCGCTACCGCCAATGTTGGCCCGGGTGTTCTCGGCGTTGCCGGCCTGTACTCGACCGGCGCTTCTGCCTACTACGACAAGGCTGAGTGGACCATTGCCGCTGAATACGCTGCAAAGATCACCGATCGCCTGACCCTGACGCCTGGCGTTCAGTACTTTGCCAACACCGAAATCACCAGCACGTCCGGTGATTACGGCGGTCGCGACATCTGGAAGGGTGGTCTGACCCTCGACTACAAGCTTGCTGAAGGCCTGACCACGAAGGTCTCCGCTCAGTACCAGGATCATTCCTGGAGCAACAACGACGACGTATGGTCTGGCTTCGTTCGCCTGCAGCGTTCGTTCTAATTATCTCTTAGGAGATAAGAATAAGGCCAGGCCCCGTCGGGATACGGGGCCTGGTCTATATGCCGGGGGGCAAACAGCAAGAGCGGTTCATAGAGAGTTCTTCTCTATTTCCTAAACGACAAACTGGAGATCAAACATGAATATGAAGAGCCTTCTTCTCGGCTCCGCTGCTGCTCTGGCAGCAGTTTCCGGCGCGCAGGCTGCCGATGCTATCGTTGCCGCTGCCCCGGAACCCGCTGAATATGTCCGCGTTTGCGACGCCTTCGGCACCGGCTATTTCTACATCCCCGGCACGGAAACCTGCCTGCGCATCAAGGGCTATGTCCGCTTTGAAGTTCAGGGCGCCAGCGATAACAGCCTCGGCGATGACCGTAACTGGAACGCTCGTACGCGCGGTCTGGTGACCTTCGACGCCAAGAACGACTCCGAACTCGGCACGATCGGTTCCACGATCACCGTTCGTACCTGGGCTGACGAAAACGGCGGTAGCCTCGAACTCGACGAAGCCTTCATTCAGGTTGGTGGCTTCCAGATCGGTGAATTCTACAACCCTTGGGATAGCGATCTCTCCGGTGAGACCGACGATATCGGTTCGAACCGTCTGAACTCGATCGCCTACAAGTACAAGGCCGACAACTTCTTCGTATACGGCTCTGTTGACGAGCTGACCGGCTTCTACAGCCGCACCGGCGACCTCGCCATCGGCTACGACCCCTACGGCAAGAACAGCCGCGTTGGTCTTGAAGCTCAGGTTGGTGGCACGTTCGGCGTGATCAACGCCAACCTGCTCGGTTCCTGGGACTTCGCAACGAACGACGGTGCCGTTCGTGGTTTGGCCACGGCTGAAGTTGGCCCGGGCGAATTTGGCATTGCTGCCATCTACTCCACCGGCGCTTCGGCTTACTATGACCTTGCCAAGTGGACCGTTGCTGCTCAGTACGCTGCAAAGATCACCGACAAGCTGACCCTGACCCCCGGCGCTCAGTACTGGGGTGAAACCGAAGTTGACGGCCGTGGCGAATACTTCGGTCGCGACATCTGGAGAGCTGGTCTGACGGTTGACTATAAGCTGGCTGAAGGTCTGACCACCAAGGTTTCCGCTCAGTACGAAAACCACAACTGGTCTGGTGACGACGACGTTTGGCTCGGCTTCGTTCGCCTCGAGCGCTCGTTCTAATTCCAGAACAGCTTACGGAAAGCCCGGCCATTGTGCCGGGCTTTTTGCATTTTCAGGTCTCAATCTGGAGAGGCCGAAAACGGGCATTCGGCCAGATGTTTACCGTCAGATCATTGCCTCTATGATCTGGCAGGTCGCGTCTTAGAGCATAATTCGACCGGAGTGAAACGAGGATCGATAAAATTATGCTTTAAAAATAAAATGTTAGAGCGCCGATCTGATTCCATCAGATCGGCGCTCTAAGCATGTGACCAAACATCAAGCCAAAAAATGGCCAATCGTTGCTGCGAGAGGATCGAGATGCAGCACAGGGGTATGACCTTGGCCCGTTGCCACGATTTCCCGCGCGTCGGGATGGCGATTGATCATGTCCGCACAGGTCGCCTTTGAAAGAAGCCTGGAGTGTTCCCCGCGGATGATGAGCAGGGGAAATTGACGCAAGCTTTCAAATTGTTCCCAAAGCTCAGGAATGGGCTTATCGAAATCGATGGCGGTGATTTGCGATGCAATGGCTGCATCATAGTCGGAGCTGAAGTGTCCTCCGTCTTCGCGATAGATCGCCCGGCCCATCTCATCCCAGTCATCAGCGTTAAGAATCGGAAAAGCCGCTCCATGGATTTTTCGAAGCCAGTTGGCGCAAGCCTCCCAAGACCTGAGGGTGGGGCGCTCTGAAAGATAGGCCTTGATGTGTTGAAGGCCTTCAGCATCGATACGCGGACCGATATCATTGAGGACGATCCGACGGATCAGGGCAGGGCGCACCGGCGCCAGCAGATGCAGGATCAGTCCACCCCGGGAAGAGCCGATAAAATCGGCTTGCTGCACGCCTATCTGATCCAGCGCGGCCATCACATCCTGGGTTTCCTGCCAGAGATTGTAGTGGGCCGGATCGGGGTCGCGATCGGAATTGCCGCGACCGCGGGAATCCATGGCAATCACCCGCCGATGAAAGGGTGCGGCGGCCAGATACCTGGCCAGGCCATCGAAGTCGCGGTGGTTTCGGGTCAGTCCCGGCAGGCAGACCACGGGTGGCTGAGCGCTGTCGCGCCCATAAATCCGCAGATAGAGGGTTAGCCCATCCGCTGTCTTCACCCATGTATCCTGCACGTCGATCTGCTCTTCCATCAGATAACTGACCTTTCTTCTGCCGCAACGTTCATCGTCATGTTTCGGCAGAAGAAAAGAGACGTCAAGGGGCGCATTGCCGGGCGCGCCCTACCGTCCGAAGCGAAGGTCGTGCTCGATATCGGGCTGCTGGCCGAGACGGGTCTTGTAGATCTGATAGTTCTCCATGACCCGCTGCACATAGCTGCGGGTTTCAGGGAAGGGGATGCGCTCGATCCAGTCCACAACGTCATCGATTGGCATGCCGCGCGGATCGCCATAACGGCCCATCCATTCCGGAACGCGTTTCGGCCCGGCATTATAGGCGACGAAGGTGAGGATATAGGAGCCGCCAAAGGCGTCGATCTGCTCGCCGAGATAATGCGCCCCAAGCGTTGCGTTATAGGCAGCATCCTGGGTGAGTTTGTCCGGCGCAAAGGCCAGCCCATGCCGTTGCGCCACCGCCTTGGCGGTGGCCGGCATCAGTTGCAGCAGGCCCTTGGCATTGGCTGCTGAAACCGCTGCCGGGTTAAAGGCGCTTTCCTGCCGGGCGATGGCATAGGCAAGCGCCTTGCCGGAGCCGGATATATTGGCACTGGCGGGAATGACGCCGACCGGGAAGGCAAGGGCGGGCACGTTGATGCCACGGCCATAGGCGGTTTTGCCGATTTGCAGCGATAGTTGATGATTGCCCGCGCGTTCGGCCTTGGCCGCCAGCAGCGCCAGTTCGCCGGGACTGTCCAATTGTTCGGCCAACGCCCGATAGAGGCTCGCCGCACGCCAGCCATGCCCCGCCGCCTCATAGCGATCGATGGCTTCCACAGCCTCCCGATTGGCAAAATGGCTGCGCTCTTCCTGCGTCGGGGAGGGGTAGCGAATATCCAGCCGGGTCCGTTTCAGCCGCGCACCAGCCAGTTGTCCGTAGAAGGTGCCGGGATAATCCGCCGCCTTGGCAAAATCTTCCCGTGCGGCGGCGCTATTGCCTTGCGCTTCATCCGCACGGCCCAGCCAGTAGTAAGCCCGCGAGGCAGAGAGCGGTCGATTGGAGGCGGAGAGAATGCGGCGGAAATGCTGACTGGCCGTGCGCGGATCGTTCAAACCTCTCAGCGCGTACCAACCCGCGTGGAATTCCGCATCAACGATATCGACGGGATCGGTGGCCGAGTGGCGCGCCGCGACCTGATAGGCCGCTCGGAACTTCCCATCATCGGCAAGGCCTCGCGCCACGATCCGCCGCTCGTTCCACCATTCCCCAGGATTGACCAGTTGTGCGGGATCTCGCGGCGCCTGCATCAGAAGCTTGGCGGCTTCCTCATAATTTTCCTGCCGCCGCTGATATTCGATCCGCGCAAAGAGCAGCGCCGGGTCGGAGGCCCAACGCGCATCCACGGCCTTGATCAGCGCCACCGCGCGCGATGATTTGCTCAGCACCGCATCCCAGGCAGCATAGAGCGATTGCGCCTGACCGAGACCTGCAAAGCGTTTGGCTTGGCTGGTGCGGCCCCGATACATCAACAGGTCCATGCGGGCCTTATGGTCGGCGGCAGACAGAAGCGGTCCAAATTCCTTGAGGATCCGGTCTTCCGTCGCTGTATCCAGCGTCTCTTTCCGCCAGAGCGGCTTGATCAACTGCGCGGCCTTGCCCTGATCGCCTTGCGTCATGTGGGCCCGCGCCAGGATGATCGTGCCTTCGGTCGTCTCCGGCCGTGTGCCGCCAAAGGCGGCGATCACGGCACCGGGCTCCGGATTTTCGCGGTAAAGCGCCTTTTCCGAATTCGAGCGGAAGGCCGAAAGCCCCGGCCAACCCGCCAGTTCGCGCTGGGCGCGGGCAATTTCGGCAGAGGGAATGCCCGGCAGGCCGGACATGGCAATCGACCAGGTCAGCATGTGGCGGTCGAGCCCGTTCGGCATGGAATCGCGGATCGCAAGCGCCTTCAGCCCGTCACGATCCGAAAGCGCATCCAGCCCGGCTTTGAGGGCTGACGCCTGCACCGGCTGCGGCACGGTGCGGGGAATAGAGCCGGTGACGTCTGTGGTGGAGACGCTCGCGCCTAATGAGGGTGGGCGGTTGGCGGGCAGCGGCATATCCGGCGCGGCAAAGCCAACTGAGCCGCCGGTCAGCATGACAAGGCAGAGCGATAAAGCGGTGCTGAGCGGAAAGGACCGTCTCATCATTGGTCTCTCGGATGAAAACTGCATGCCTTCCATTAGCGTTCAGCCTGCTTAACGAAAGCTTACCATAGTGCTGACAATCCCGTGTTTCAATGAAAAGACCCTCCGGGCTTTTTCCTGACTTGATGATTGCAACGAAAGACAATGCTTCATGGACACCGTTCTTCCCGGGAGTGGGAGCGTCTTTCACAGCAAAATACGGCAATTGCGGGTCCTGCAAGGTTGAAAACCCGCTAAAGCGCGCTTGTATGGCTTTGATCTCGGCAGTAATGTCCGCGTTTATGGAGATATGGCACGGGGAGGAATCGCCGGCTTTGCTCCGGTTTATTGTGTTGCGCATCCTTCCCGAAAACCGGCTGGCACCTTTGGGCATGCGCTTTGGTGGAAGATACGGCCTTTGCATCAGGTGGCCGTCAGGAGTCTAGAATGTTCCAGGGATCCATTCCCGCACTGGTAACCCCCTTCACGGATAACGGAGCAATCGACGAAGCGGCCTTTGCCGCGCATGTGGAATGGCAGATCGGGGAGGGCAGTTCCGGCCTGGTGCCGGTCGGCACCACCGGCGAATCGCCGACCCTTTCCCATGCCGAGCATAAACGTGTCGTCGAACTGTGCGTCGAGGTGGCGAACAAGCGGGTGCCGGTGATCGCAGGTGCGGGCTCCAATAATACCGTCGAAGCCATCGATCTTGCCCAGCATGCCGAAAAGGCGGGCGCCGATGCGCTGCTGGTGGTGACGCCTTATTACAACAAGCCGACGCAGAAGGGCCTGTTCGCCCATTTTTCCGCCGTGGCGCAATCGGTTTCCCTGCCGATCATCATCTACAACATTCCGCCGCGTTCGGTCATCGACATGAGCCCGGACACGATGGGCGCGCTGGCAAAGGCGCATCAGAACATTGTCGGCGTCAAGGATGCTACTGGCAAGATCGAGCGTGTGTCCGAACAGCGCCAGGCCTGCGGCAAGGATTTCATCCAGCTTTCCGGCGAAGACGCGACAGCGCTGGGCTTCAACGCCCATGGTGGTGTTGGCTGTATTTCCGTGACCGCCAATGTCGCGCCGCGCCTCTGTTCCGAGTTCCAGGCCGCCATGGCGGCTGGCGATTACAAGACCGCGCTTGACTACCAGGATCGCTTGATGCCGCTGCACAAGGCGATTTTCCTTGAGCCGGGCCTCTGCGGTGCGAAATATGCGCTGCATCGGCTGGGCCGCATGGGCCGCACCAGCCGCCTGCCGCTGCTCTCCACGCTGGAACCCGCAACCGAAGCGGCAATCGATGCCGCCCTGCAACATGCCGGGCTCCTGAATTAAGGTCTGGTGCAACATGGAAAAGAGCTGTCTGGTTGTGGCGGCTCTTTTTTCGAGTGTAGCCTTGCACTACATAATACCAAGGCTCGAAGATGCTTACGCATCCTCGCCATGAAGAATTCGCAGTGGCAGTTCCCGTTGCCGCTTCTGCATGAAAGAATTGGAATTGGATCATGGCACCCAAAGGCAGCCAGCGCGTCGTCAGGAAAATTGTCGCGGAAAACCGCAAGGCCCGCTTCAATTACGAAATCATCGATACCTATGAGGCGGGCCTGGTGCTGACCGGCACGGAGGTAAAGTCCCTGCGCGATGGCAAGGCCAATATTGCCGAATCCTATGCCTCGGACGAGCATGATGAAATCTGGCTGATCAACTCGCATCTGCCTGAATATCTGCAGGCCAATCGCTTTAATCACGAGCCGCGCCGCCGCCGTAAGCTGTTGCTGAGCAAGCGTGAGATCAACCGCCTGCGGGCCGCGATCAATCGCGAGGGTATGACGCTCGTGCCGCTGAAGATCTATTTCAACGACAAGGGCCGCGCCAAACTGGAACTGGCGCTGGCCAAGGGCAAGAAGCTGCATGACAAGCGCGAGACCGAGAAGGAACGCGACTGGAACAGGCAGAAGAGCCGCCTGCTGAAAAGCGGCTGAGTTTCAAATTCCAGACAAAACAGAACAGGGCCTTATACGAACGGTCATTGAAGATGACCGTTCGTATTCCCTTTTCGAATATCTCAAGCCTCAGATGCAGTTGAGATATTCGAAATTCCTTCAAGGCGAGGATGCACTACAGCGCCGTGCGTTTTATAAAACGCACAAAGGACGCTGTAAGACTTTAAATCTACTGCATAATTCCTTAAATCGATTCCGATTTAAGGAATTATGCAGTAGCATCTTCGAGCCTTGGTATTACGGCCCTGTTTTGATTCCGTCTTATTCGCGGGGAAATTCCAGCCCCATTTCGCGGAAGCGTTCGGGATCGTCGCCCCAGTTTTCGCGCACCTTGACGAACAGGAAGAGGTGCACCGGCTGTTCCAGGATTTCGGAGAGTTCCTTGCGGGACGCGGTGGAGATGGACTTGATTGCCTCGCCATTCTTGCCCAGCACGATCTTTTTCTGGCTGTCCCGCTCTACATAGATGACCTGTTCGATGCGAACGGAGCCATCCTTGCGCTCCTCCCACTTTTCGGTCTCGACATGCGAGGAATAGGGCAGTTCCTGATGCAGCCGCAGGAAAAGCTTTTCACGGGTGATTTCGGCGGCAAGCTGGCGCATCGGCAGGTCAGAAATCTGATCCTCCGGATAGTACCACGGGCCTTCCGGCAGAGTTTCGGCCAGATAGTCCATCACATCCGTGCAGCCGGAGCCGGTGGTGGCGGAAATCATGAAGGTGCGCTCGAACTTGACCTGTTCATTGGCGGCAGAGGCGAGCTTCAGCAACTGCTCGGGCTGAACGCGGTCGATCTTGTTCAGCACCAGCAGTTTCGGCTGCGGCACATCCTTCAGGCTTTCGAGAATGGCCTCGGCATCGCCGCGCAGGCCGCGCTCGCTGTCGATGAGCAGCAGAATGACATCGGCATCCTTGGCTCCACCCCAGGCGGAGGTGACCATGGCGCGATCCAGTCTGCGGCGCGGCTTGAAGATGCCGGGCGTATCCATGAAAACGATCTGCGCCTGGTTATGAATGGCAATGCCGCGCATCACCGCCCGGGTCGTCTGCACCTTGTGGCTGACGATGGAGACCTTGGCCCCCACAAGCCGGTTGACCAGCGTGGACTTGCCGGCATTGGTGGGGCCGATCAGCGCCACGAAGCCGGAATGCGTGGCCGCGCCCGCAGCCGCGCTCTGGTCTTGTGAAGGGGTCGTGTCAAACTCGGTCATGGATATCCGTTCAAAGTGAGCGCTTCACGGCGTTCGTAAGCGCCTTATCTTTCTTGTGCATCGGATTTCCCCGAAAACCGGTTTCGACGTCTCGGTCCGATGCTCTATTTTCGCATGTCATCAGGGCAGGCCGCAACCCATTGCTGGGGGGAAGATTTACCGTGCGGACTGTGGCGGCTGCTCCGCCGCCTCCCACACACCTTCCCGCTCCAGCAGGCGTGTCGCTGCCGCCTGTTCCGCCGCCCGCTTCGAGCGGTCGATACCCTTTTCCGGCTCAACCCCTGGAATTTCCACCGTCACTGTGAAGCGCGGATCATGGTCCGGGCCGGAGCGCTCGGCAATGCGATAGACGGGCGTGGTCGCAAATTTCGCATGCGCCCATTCCTGAAGCTCTGTCTTGGCGTCACGCCGTCCGGCATTGGCGCCGCTGGCCCGTTCGGCCCAGAAGCGCAGCACGAAACGGCGGGCAGCCTCCAGTCCGTCATCGAGATAGATGGCCGCGATCAGGCTTTCCACCACGTCGGCCCGCACGTTCAGCATGTGCTTGCCGGTAAGTTTCTTTACGTCGGCACCGGTGCGGATGAAGCGATGCAGCTCCAACTCGTCGGCCACGGCGGCACAGGTCTCGGCGCTGACCAACTGGTTCAGCCGCACCGAAAGCTCGCCTTCGCTGGCGGTCTTGAACTGCCCGAACAAATGTTCGGCCACGCAGAGGCCAAGCACACGGTCGCCCAGAAATTCCAGCCGCTCATAGTCACTGCCCTTGGACGGGCGGGCGCTGGCATGGGTCAGCGCCCGGTCCAGCCGCTCCTTGACGGCGAAGCTATGGCCGATGGCGGTCTCGATCTTCTGCCGGTCGTCAGGTGAAAGGGCCTTCGGCGCCTTCATCGAACCACCCTGAAAATGCGATCCCAGCGCATATTGGACGGCCATTTCCAGATTTCGCGGAAGGACGTGTCGTTGCCGAGCGAGAAGAAGATGACCGAGGCGCGGCCCACGAGATTTTCGGCGGGCACATAGCCTACGTCGAAGCGGCTATCGAGCGAGTTGTCGCGGTTATCGCCCATCATGAAGTAATGGCCGGGCGGCACGACAAATTCCTGGGTATTGTCACCGCGCGAAAACGGCGTCTGGTCCAGCGTGTCATAGGTCACGCCATTGTCCAGGGTTTCGCGGAAGACGGGCACGTTGATGCCGGGATCCAACCGGTAATCGGAGGTGAAGCTGCCGTCCGGCACCTTCGGCACTGGCTGACCATTGACGTTCAGCACGCCGTTGATCACCTGGATACGATCACCCGGCAGGCCGACGAGGCGCTTGATGTAGTCGACATCCGGATTGGGTGGAAAGCGGAAAACCACCACATCGCCCCGCTTCGGCTCGCTGGAGAAGATGCGGCCCGAGAACAGATTGAGCGAAAACGGCAGCGAATATTTCGAGTAGCCGTAGGCGAACTTGTTGACGAAGATATAGTCCCCCACCAGAAGCGTCGGCATCATCGAGCCGGAGGGAATGGTGAAGGGCTGGAACAGCAAGGTGCGGATCACCATGGCCAGCACCAGGGCCTGAATAATGACCTTGATGTTTTCCCAAAGGGCACTCTGCTTCTTCTCGACCTTATCCGTCACGCCTGTCTCTTTCCTTGTTCATCAGACAAGGCTTCTCTAGTCCCTAAACAGGGCCTCGGCAACGGAAAAACCGTTGTATCACGCGGATGCGACAATCGCGGACCGGGCATGAGCCGCAGGAGATCAGGGATAAAAATCATGACGGGTGTCAGAGGTCGATCATGACCTCGATCAGGCGGCGATCGCGCCGCCTCGATAGGTGCATCCGAAGGCAGATGCTTTCCATGTCCGCCGGAGGCGCATGCCACCGGACAGTCTCTCCGCGACTGGCCATCAAAACCGCAGGCCAGCCATGCATTCACTGAATAGCGTTAGACGCTGCGGCGGAACATGCCGGTGTCGATCTGGCGCTGGCGAAATTCGAGATCGAGACGATCCTGAGCGCCGCTGAGATAGGCCATTTCCCGTTCCTGAACGCTGGGAACGCGGAGAGCGCGGGCGAATTTGCGAATGGGACCAAACATTGTCGTGTTTCCTTTTCCTCGTTTGCAAGGAAAAGATAATGCTGCTGCGCACAAAGCACCAGTTCCAAGCTGCTGGATCAGCTATGCGTAAAACGCATGTCAACGGATTTGTTGCCGGTATTTTACCTGGATATGATCATTTTTTGATCATATCCAGGCGGGTCAATCATAAACCCGCTTGGCCGTGGCAATGCAGTCCAGCTCCTTCAGTTGCGACAGCAGCTGGTTGAGCTGGCGCAGATCCCAGACCTCGAGGTCGAAGGCCATTTCCGTGAAGTCGGCGGCAATGCGCACCATGGTCAGCAGGCGGATGTTGATATCCAGCCCGGCAATCAATTGCGCCACCTTGGCCAAGGTACCCGGCTCGTTGATGGCATTCACCAGCACGCGGGCATAGAAGCGCGACTTGTTGGCCTCGTCCAGATCCCAGCGCACGTCGATCCAGCGTTCCGGCTCATCATCGAATTTCTGCAGCGCCGAGGCCTGGATCGGGTAAATGGTAATTCCCTTGCCCTCTTCCATGATGCCGACGATGCGATCCCCGGGCACGGCGCCTGCCGGGGAGAAGTGCACCTCGATATTGTCGGCCAAACCGCGAATGGGCAGGGGGTCGGGCGTCTGACTGTCGCCCGCGCCATTCTCCGCCGGGGTATCGGCCTTTTTGCGGCCCTCCGGCAGCTTGAACATCATGCCGCTGGCCGAACGCATGTTGAACCATCCCTGGTCCATGGCCGGTTTCACCGTGACGCGCTCGTCCTGATAATCCGGGAAGACGGCGCGCAGCACATCGAGCGAGGACATCTCGCCCCGTCCGACGGCGGCAATGGCATCCTCGACGTCGCGATGCGCCAGACGATGCAGCACCGGCTTCATCAACTCCTTGGAGAAAGGCTTTCCGGCACGCTCGAAGGTGCGCTCCAGAATACGATAGCCGAGGCCGGAATATTGCTTGCGGATGGCCATGCGCGTGGCGCGGCGAATGGCGGCGCGCGCCTTGCCGGTCACCACGATCTCTTCCCATGCGGCTGGCGGCACCTGCACGCCGGAGCGGATGATCTCCACCTCGTCGCCATTGTTGAGCCGGGTGACCAGCGGCATGATGCGGCCATTGATCTTGGCGCCCACACAGGTGTCGCCGATATTGGTGTGAACCGCATAGGCGAAATCGATGGGGGTGGCGCCGCGCGGCAGCGCAATCAGCTTGCCCTTCGGTGTGAAGCAGAAGACCTGGTCCTGGAACAGTTCCAGCTTGGTATGCTCCAGGAATTCTTCCGGATTGTTCGCCTCCGCCAGCGCCTCGATGGTGTGGCGCAGCCAGGAATAGGCATTGCTTTCCCGCGGCAGCAACTCACCTTCGCCGCTGGTCGGTGTTTCGCCGTCCTTATAAAGCGCGTGCGCAGCAATGCCGAATTCCGCGATCTCATGCATGCGCCGGGTGCGGATCTGCAGCTCGATACGCTGGCGGGACGGGCCGACGATGGTGGTGTGCAGCGAGCGGTAATCGTTCTGCTTCGGCGTGGAGATATAGTCCTTGAAGCGCCCGGGTACCACGCGCCAGCGCGTGTGGACGATGCCAAGCGCTCGGTAGCAGGAGGAAACGTCATCCACCAGCAGTCGGAAGCCATAGACATCCGACAGCTGTTCGAAGGAAAGTGACTTCGACTGCATCTTGCGGAAGACGGAGTAGGGCTTTTTCTGCCGCCCTTTGACCCCCGCGCCCAGCAGGCCGTTCGCCACCAGCAATTCGCGCAGTTCGTCCTCGATCTTGGTGATCAGGCCCTCATTGCGGCGGGAAAGCTCCTCCAGCCGCTTGGTGACTGTTTCATAGGCTTCCGGATTGATATAGCGGAAGGAGAGATCCTCCAACTCGTCGCGCATGTCCTGCATGCCCATGCGGCCCGCCAGCGGCGCATAGATTTCCATGGTTTCTTCGGAAATACGGGCGCGCTTGTCATCGCGCATGTGCTCCAGCGTGCGCATATTGTGCAGGCGGTCAGCGAGCTTCACCAGCAGCACACGCACGTCGTCGGAGATGGCCAGGAGCAGCTTGCGCAGGTTTTCCGCCTGCTTGGCCTTCTTGGAGACGAGATCGAGCTTTTTGAGCTTGGTCAGCCCCTCGACCAGCCGCCCGATATCCTCGCCGAACAGTTCGTCGATTTCCTGGCGGGTGGCGGTGGTGTCCTCGATGGTGTCATGGAGAAGCGCAACCGCAATGGTCGATTCGTCCAGATGCATGTCGGTGAGGATGGCGGCCACTTCCAGCGGATGCGAAATATAGGGATCGCCACTGGCGCGTTTTTGCTGACCATGCTTCTGCATGGCATAGACATAGGCCTTGTTGAGCAGCGCCTCGTTTGCGTCGGGCTTGTATTTTTGCACCCGCTCCACGAGCTCATATTGCCGCATCATTCCAAGGCTACTCCATCAAAAGAAAAAGCGCGCCAATCCGCAAGCGATTGGCGCACAGGAAACAGGCCGTGGGGAAACGGAAAAAGCCGGACCGTTGCGGCTCTTTCCCGGTTCCAATCAGTAATCGTCGCTCTTTTCCGGCGGTACGAGGCCTTCGATGCCGGCCAGAAGCTCTTCTTCCGACATCTGGTCGAAGGTCAGCGTCTCGGGCAGGTCGTCTTCCTCGTCGGCGCGGCCAATGATCTGGCCGGACTGCGGCTGGGCATCCTGCTCCGGCTCGTCCACTTCCACATGCTTCTGCAGCGAGTGGATCAGGTCTTCCTTCAGGTCGTCGGGCGAAAGAGTTTCGTCTGCAATTTCGCGTAGTGCAACTACGGGATTCTTGTCATTGTCACGATCGACGGTAATCTGCGATCCTTGCGAAATCTGCCTGGCTCGATGACTTGCGAGCAAAACAAGCTCGAATCGGTTATTAACCTTGTCAATGCAGTCTTCAACGGTGACGCGGGCCATTGCCTGTCCTTTTCGTTCTTTTTCCTCGAGGATTGGAACGGCGATACTAGGAATGGACCTAAAATTCAAGTTTTTCGTTCGTACCCCCAAAAGAGGGAGTACGGAACGAGTACCAAAAAAGGTCATGCAAAAAGGGCTTCTCAACCGACAGGTGCTTGGAATAAGCACTATCCTGCTTTAAATGAATCGTATATGAATAAATCATAATACATCGGTTTGATGACAAGTCTGATGTATGTCCGATGCGCCCGGGGGCAGCGTCGATGACGTAGGCAAGGAATGTTCGAAAATGTTTGATCCAAGGGAAAAGATCGCTCTCTTTATAGATGGTGCCAATCTTTACGCAGCATCGAAAAGTCTGGGCTTTGACATTGATTATAGAAAGCTTCTCAAGGCCTTCCAGAAGCGCGGCTACCTGCTGCGTGCCTACTATTACACCGCTTTGATTGAAGACCAGGAATATTCATCGATCCGCCCGTTGATCGACTGGCTGGACTATAACGGCTACAAGGTCATTACCAAACCCGCCAAGGAATTTACTGACTCCATGGGGCGGCGCAAGGTAAAGGGAAACATGGATATCGAGCTTGCCATCGATGCCATGGAGCAATCAGAAACTGTGGATCACCTGGTTTTGTTCTCGGGGGACGGGGATTTTACAACCTTGGTGGAGGCGTTGCAGCGCAAGGGTCGCAAGGTTTCGGTTGTATCGACGATGGCAACTCAACCGCCGATGATTGCCGATGATCTGCGCCGTCAGGCTGATCACTTCATCGATCTCATCTCGCTGAAGCCGGAAATTGGCCGTGATCCGAGCGAGCGCCCGATGCGCGCTGCCGAACCTCTGGCGGCGGATCCTGCATAAATCAGATACTCAGCTGTCCTCAGGGGCATGTGTTGGTTTTTTCAACGAAAAGCGCGGCTTTCAAGGGCTGCGCTTTTCGTTTTGCGCATGTTGACCGGCGGGCCGGCTTCTTTCTTGCGCACATCATCAAGCGTGATGACATTCATCTCAAACATTCGTTAGACGATTTGGGGTCTCTGCGGCATTCTGCCGCTGCGTGAAGAGGCAATCCACCTTCTCGCGCTGGTTTTCCGCCACCTGCGGAAACCCTTCAGCCGACGGCAGAGGCCGTTTTCGTCAACCCCCAAGCTCGTTCGTTGCGTGGTTCTCCCCCGCCACGGATTTTTGCGTCTAATCACGAGAACATGAGATGAACATTCAACGGAAATCCCAGATGGGCCTGCTGCGGCAGGTGGCGCGCCTGCTCGTCCAGCCCGTCGCCCTCATCAGCCGCCTGAACTTTCGGCGGCGGCAGGTGAATTCAGTGGCCGAACTCTCGGCGCATCAGTTGCGCGACCTGGGCCTGCAATCCCAGGCGCCCCCCTTCGATGCGGAGGAGCGGCTGCGGCAAGCAAAGCTTGACGCCAGCCTGCTGATGTTTGGCCTGAATGGACGATAATACCAAGGCTCGAAGATGCTGATGCATCCTCGCCTTGAAGAGATTTCGAATATCTCAAATGCATCAAGGCTTGAGATATTCGAAAAGGGAATATGAAGGGTCATCTTCGATGACTCTTCGTATAAGACAGATGCCGCCAAGCAGACATGCTTGGCGGTTTCATGCCGTTATTCGATTGGCAATGAAGCGGGTGATGCTGGGGCCAAGCGCCAGGATCAGCAGAAAGCGCACCGTTTGCAGGGCCATGACGAAGGGCATGTCCACCTTGGTGGAGGCTGCGATAATGGCAACGGAATCCAGTCCGCCGGGGCTGGTGGCCAGATAGGCGGTCAAAGGATCGACACCGAGGAAAACTGTGAGAAGGGCGGCAAGGCAGCCGCCAAATCCGATCAGCACCAGAACCGAGGCCAGCACCTGTGGAAATGCCCGAGCGGCATGGCGCAGGAGACGGCGGGTAAAGGCGAGCCCGATACGCCAGCCCACCATGGCATAGGCCAGTGCCAGCAGCCATTGCGGCAGCTCGATGGGAATGATGTCCAGCGAGTGCAGGAGCGCCATGGCGACCATCGGCACCATCATCGTGCCCGCTGGAATTTTCAACCGGTATCCCAGGGCCGAAAAGCAGCCGGTCACGACCAGAGTGATCCCCAAGGCTTTCCAGTCGACAGGGGGAAATAGCACAAAGGCAGGGGCGTGACCGCCCGGAACCTGAAAGATGAAGGCCGCCATCACCGCCGCTGTCGAGGCCACGCAAACCACGCGCAGATATTGCATGAAGGCGACGAGGCGGGCATCGGCTCCATAGGCCTCGGCCATCAGCACCATGGCGGAGGCAGCCCCCGCCGAGGTGCCCCAGACGGCGGTGGTGCCGGGCAGCACCTGCCGCCGCGCCATCAGATAGCCGATCAGCGAACTGAGCAGAATGACGGAGAGCACCGAGCCGAGGAAGATCGGCCAGTCCTGAAGAAAGCGCTTGAGAATATCGGCGTTCAGCGCCTGCGCAATCAGGCAGCCGACGATTGCCTGGGCGGCCAGATAGGGCAGACGCGGCAGCGACAGCCGCGCCCCGTTGGTGCCGAACACGATGGCGGCAATCATCGGCCCAAGCAGCAAGGCTGCCGGCAGACCGGCATATTCCAACGCGCCACCCAGGATCACCGAGAGCAGCACCAGCAGCCCCCATTTTACGGGCGTGGGCAGGCTGGTCAGCAGACCATCCGGCACTGCGGGATCGGTGGCTTTTTCGGCGGGGGGCTGTGAGGGCAGGTGATCAGGCATTCTCAAAAAATTCCGTGCGTCAGCCGGGTGCTTTCCCGCCGCCGCTTTCGGTTGCATATCGTGGTCGCATGAAAAGGTACATGGCCTCATCAGCAGGCGCTACCCCGGATAAAGGACGTCTCTTGCCTTATGGCAAATCCGAAATCGACACGCCATGCTTTTAAAGCATTTCCAGGAAAAGTGCGCAGCGGTTTTCCGTCCGGAAATGCGGAAAAACCAGAGAGTCAAAGCATTTCCAGGAAAAGTGCGCAGCGGTTTTCCGTCCGGAAATGCGGAAAAACCAAAGAATGAAAGCAGTTCCAGGAAAAGTGGAAACCTGTTCCCTCTGTCCCAGCCTATGCTGTATAAGCAATTCTATGGAATGGACGGATCAGGCGATTGTGCTGGGCGTGCGCCGCCATGGCGAAAACAGCGTCATTGCGGAGATGATGACGCGTGAGCGCGGGCGGCATCTGGGGCTGGTGCGCTCTGGCCGGTCGCGCAGCATGCAGCCCGTGTTGCAGCCGGGCAATGTGGTGGAAGCGGTCTGGCGCGCGCGGCTGGAGGAGCATCTGGGGGATTTCCGGCTGGAGCCCCTGCGGCTGCGTGCCGGAAAGCTGATGGAGAGCGCAACGGCTGTCTATGGTGTGCAGGCGCTGGCCGCCCTGCTGCGGCTGTTGCCGGAGCGCGATCCGCATCCCCATCTCTTCGAAGCATTGGATGTGATCCTCGATCACCTGGATGAACCGACGGCGGCGGGTGAGCTTTTCATCCGCTTTGAACTTGCCGTGCTGAACGATCTGGGATTCGGGCTTGATCTGGAGCGGTGTGCGGCGACGGGATCGGCGCAGGATCTGGCCTATGTTTCGCCGAAGACGGGGCGCGCCGTATGCCGGGTGTCCGGAGCGCCTTATGCGGATCGGCTTCTGGCCCTGCCTGATTTTCTGGTGCCGCAGGCCCAAAAGGCTGCTAGCCGGTCATCCCTGATGACGGGATTTCGATTGACCGGCTATTTTCTCGATCGCCATGTTTATGAGCCGCGCGGCCTGGATTGCAGCGCCGCACGCGAAGGCTTTCTTCAGGCAATGCTCAAGGCCTTGGCCCGTGTGCCTGCGCCAGACGAAACCGAGGCCAGGGCCTGAGCGGCTTCGCTGCTCTTCCGCAGGTGATTGCCGATGGCGCGACGCAGTTCCGTGACATTGCCATAAACGCCGCCATCCAGTTCGATCACCGGATACTTCACGGCGATGAACTTGATCCGGTTGCCTTCCGGAACGCTGATTCCGACGGGTACACCGCCATATTCGATAACTTGCTTTTCCATAATACGATCCCCGCCCGCGCAATGCAGGCCAACAGATGTTTCGATTGTGATGAGGTCAGCTACGATTGACGCGTCACATTCGACAGGTGTCGAGGCCAATCCGTTTGGATGTGCCGAGCGGGCAAAGGTGCCAGGAGCGCGCGGCAGGGTGCGATGAAAAACGCATATGCTTTACCTCCTTAATGGCGTGCCGGAATGGTCCGGCAATTCTGACTAAACTTGTCCATTGGACTGGGACAAAGGTAGGTTGAGACCGCGATTTCGTCAATGGGAGGAGTGCGAAAAATAAAATAAATTTTTGCGACAGCCGTTTTGAGGCGGAATAGGGGCAAAATGAATCCGTGGTGCCGCATTTGTTAAAATAGCTTTCGCCTCGCGCCGCTATGGCACAGGTGTAACGAGTTGTGGGGCAGCCTCTTCGCGGATGGGCCAATGGACCAGCGCAGCAAACAGGCCAAGACCCACGCCAAACCACCAGACCTCATCATAAGTTCCCATACGGTCGTAAAGATAACCGCCCAGCCAGACGCCGAGGAAGGAGCCGATCTGGTGCGACAGGAACACGATGCCACCCAGAAGCCCCAGATGGCGTGTGCCGAACATCAGCGCCACCAGCGCATTGGTGGGCGGCACGGTGGAGAGCCAGAGCAGCCCCATGACGATGGCGAAGAGGATCACCGACAGCGGCGATTGCGGCAGCAGCAGAAAGGCGGTGACCGCTATCGAGCGCGCGAGATAGATCAGCGCCAGTACATAGCGCTTGGGAATTTTCTGCCCGATCATACCCACCGCCAGCGAGCCGATGACATTGAAAAAGCCGATCAGCGCCATGGCAATGACGGCATAACGCGCGTCGATGCCGATATCCCCGAGATAGGCGGGAAAATGCGCGGTGATGAAGGCCACCTGAAAGCCGCAGACGAAGAAGCCGCTGGCGAGCAACAGATAGCTGCGATGGCCCAAGGCTTCCTGCAGCGCTTCACGCACGGTCTGCTCCCGCTCCATGCCGGAGCGCGGGCCGGATTTGGCATTGCCGCGCAGCGGATAGGCCAGAAGCGGCACGCCGAGCATGATGATGCCGAGCCAGGTGAGGCTGTCCGACCAGCCGAGATGGGCAATCAGCGCCTGCGAGAGCGGCGCAAACAGAAACATGCCGGCCGAGCCCGCCGCCGTGCCGATGCCGAAGGCCAGCGTTCGCTGCTCCGGCGTGACATGCCGGGCGAAGGCCGAGAGGATGATGCCGAAGGAGCCTGCCGCCACCGCAAGCCCAACCAGAATGCCGCCCCCAATATGCAGCCAGATCGGCGCTGCCGCATGCGCCATGACGAGAAGACCCACCATATAGAGAAGGCCGGAGAGGGTGAGCACCTTGGCCGTGCCGTATTTATCCGCAAGCGCACCGAAAAACGGCTGGCCCACACCCCAGGCCAGGTTTTGCAGCGCCATGGCGAGGCCGAAGGTGGAGCGGTCCCAGCCGGTATCCTGTAACATCGGCAGCTGGAAAAAACCCATGGCCGAGCGCGGCCCGAAGGTCAGCATGGCGATGAGCGAGCCACTGGCGATAACGGTAAGCGGCAGAGACGGGGCGCGGGCTGCGGACATGAGATTCTCCTTTTCGCCACAATGGCGGCAGGAACCGCAGATCGCAAATTCTAATTTATCAAGCAAACATCAAGACAATTGAACCTCATGCGCCGCCACGCCGTTTGATCGGCCAGCCTTCGGGGCGTTCTTCGAGCAGTTCGACGCGATCGCCAGTCGAAATCTGGCCGCTTCCACGCGGAACGGCATTCCATCCGAAGAGCGGTCCCGGCACGCGCCGGTCGCCGGACATGCGCAGACGGCCCATGGCGGGCATGGGAGAGGCGCCGTCGCGGGAGCCGCTCTCCTGGTCCTGGGTGATGATAATGCAGCGTGCGCAGGGTTTGACGAGGTCGAAGCGAATGCCGTTGATGGCAAGTGCCGCCCACCTGTCCTCGGCCCAGGCCTCCTCGCAATCCACCACGATATTCGGGCGGAAGCGCTCCATGCCAATCTGTCCCTCGCCTCGGCGCTCCATATCGGCATTGAGGGCCGCCAGCGACCCGGTGGTGGTGATCAGCACCGGATAGCCATCGGCAAAGGCAAGCGGGGCATTAGGCCCTGCCCATTCGGGATTTGCCACGCGCTCGGATGCCTTATCGAAGAACACCAGGGAAAGTTTCTGTCCCAGCCAGTCCGAAAGGGTCCGGTTGACAGGATCCGGAGCGCATGCTGCATCCACCGTGCTAGACCACACGGTGACGGCGCGCCGGCCTGCGGCCTTGCTTTCATGAAAGGTCAGGCTGCGGCCATCGTTCAGCGTCAAGGTTACCTGTCCTTCGCTCAACTGCGCCTGAAGGCGGGCGAGACCGGGAAGGCTGCGCTGGCTTGCAAAGGTTCCGCTTTCATCCACCAGCATCATGCGCCGGTCGCCTCTCAAGCCTTCCGGTGTGACGGGCGAGGTACGCAAGCCGATGCCGCGGGCGCTTTTCAGCGGATAGATCGCCAGTTTGCTCACCTGCATCGTCATGCCGTAATCTCCCGCAGAAAGTCCGTGTAAAACCGTTCCAGGCTCTCGTGCCGTTCTTTCGCCAGCCGCCGCCCGGTTTCGGTCTGAAAACCGTCACTCAGCTTCAACAGTTTTTCCACGAAATGATCGAGCGCAAAACGGCTGCCATCGAGCGACCGGTCGGCAGCCCGGGGATCGATCGGGTCATAAAGGCCCGATTTCATCCGTCCTGCTGTATAAAAGCATCGCGCCACGCCCATCAGGCCTATCGCATCCAGACGGTCGGCATCCTGCAAGATCTTTGCCTCGACGCTTTGCGGTGCAATGCCTGCCGAGAAGCTGTGGGTGAGAATGGCATGAGCGACCTGATCGATCCGCTCCTTTTCCCAGCCCATGTCCTTCAGGACGTGGCAAGCCTTTTCCGCCGCCAGCCGGGAAGCCTCGGACCGGAGCGGAGAATTCTTTTCCACCGAAACGCAATCATGCAGCAAGACGGCGGCGGCCAGCACGTCCGCGTCGCCGCCCTCCAGCGCCTGAATACGCATGGCATTGTGAAACACCCGTTGCAGATGCGCCAGATCATGCGATCCGTCATCGCTGACACCGGCATGCGGCAGGAGTGCCGCGGCCAGATCCTCGAAAGGGGCGAAAGGGTTGGGCAGGTGTGTCATGAATTGAGTCTCGTTTCCGGCGGGGGTGAGAGAACCTAGAGCATAGGACCGAAAAGTGGGAACCGGTTTTCGGGAGAATCCGATGCGAAAGAATAAATCAGAGCATAGGACCGAAAAGTGGGAACCGGTTTTCGGAAGAATCCAATGTGAAAAGACTAAATTAAACTCGCCCGGACAGTCACGGCTCTTGTGGGTGGAGCGCCATCTTGCCCGCACCTGTCCGGCCCTTCTGCCAGAGACCGACCAGCAGGCGGCGCGATGGCATTTCGATCAGCCGGTTGCTGAGCATGGCGGCGGCGAGCGCTGCCAGGAGAGAGATGAGGATGGCCGGAGCCGGGGCAAGCGCTGCCAGCGGCCCCTTTCGCAGGAGAAACATCACCGGCACATGAAAAAGATAAAGCGAAAAGCTGATGCGCCCGAGCAGCCGCAGCGCAGGCGTGCTGAAAAAAGCTTTTGCAAAGGCCGGTTCAGCCGCCAGCAGAAAGACGATGCAGGCGGCGATGGCTGCCGTCGTCAAACCCCAGAAGGGAGCAAAACCCGGAAAGACAAGGCGGCTTGCAAAGAAAAAGCCCAGCAGGAAGAGGCTGGTCATGCCTTCGACCGGGCCACGGCCAGCGGCAAGGCCCAGGCCATAGGCTCTGCCGGCCAGTGCGCCCAGCAGGAAATAGGGGAGTTTCGAGGGCAGCAGAATGCCGGGGCCGGGAAAGCCGAAATAGGCAAGCACCAGACAGCCGGCGGCGATGAAGCCGCCCAGCCATGCAAACCGTCCGATGTCGGAAAAGACAAGCCATAGCAGCAGGAAGAACAGGTAGAACTGGATTTCCGGCGGGATGGACCAGAAGACGCCGCTGGAGCCCAGCATGGCGAGATGGCGCAGGAGATCGAAGCCGGACGGAATGGGCTGCACATAGGATAGCTGCGGCAGAAAGGAGAGGGCGGCCACCAGCAGCACTGCCAGCGCATAGACCGGATAGATACGGGCAAAGCGGTGGACGAGATAATCGATTGCCGTCGCTGTGGTCAGCTCCTTGCCGCCATAGAGATAGGCCATGAGAAAGCCGCTCAGGGCGAAAAACAGCGCCACCGCTTCATCGCCGATATAGGCGCGCGGCCACCACGCCGCCTCCGGGAAAATCAGCGGCACATGCGACAGAACCACGGCAAAGGCCGCAAGCCCACGCACCCCATCCAGCGTTGCGATATGCCTTGGCGTCGAAACCATGCTTCAGCCCCCCTTAGAGCATGTCGCGCAAAAGTGTGCAGCGGTTTTGCGATAACGACATGCGTTAAAACAAGAACGTAAAACACGTTGCATGAGGCTGATAAGCCGCAACGTGCTTTAGTAAATGAGGGGTGAATGATTAGCACGTTCTTGGCGCAGAACGCTGCAATTGCAGGGACATGGTAAATACGATGGGTTATTGAAGATGGCAGTTCGTATTCCTTTTTGGAATATCTCAAGCCCTTGACGCACTTGAGATATTCGAAGTCTCTTGAAGGCGAGGAGGCTGACGCATCTTCGAGCCTTGGGATAAGGTGCTCCGGGTCGCTACACGCAGTTCACGAACCCGTGATGGTTTCAACTTTTACAAATTATTATCTATAACAATTGGCTTTTGACGAGGTAGCCCAAATCAGTCTAGCCATGGGGGGCGTCTTTCCTGTGCCGAGTATTCCGGACGCATAACAACAACCAGGTTAGACAGGGGTTTTCCATGACGAGTGTGTCTTCTGCCGCAACGTCGATCTTATCATCCTACACCACCTCCACCTCCAGCCTCGATACGGATGGTGACGGCACCGTTTCCTCCGCGGAACTCGCCGCCGCCGGTATCACCCGTACGCAGGACCCGACTGTGTTGACGGACAGTGCCGCGACCAGCGCGACCTCCCAGCTTTCCGGGGATATGGCGCTTCTGCTGGCGGGCGATGATTCGTCTTCCACCTCTTCCATCTCTTCCATGCCCACTCCGCCCTCTGCTGAAGAGCGCTTTGACAGCATGGACAGCGACGGCGACGGCAAGGTCACGGAAGAAGAGTTTACCGCAGCTGCCCCCGAGGGCGTTTCGGAAGAGCAGTCTGCGGCGCTGTTCGAAAAGCTGGATAGCGAAGGGACGGGCTATATTACTGAAGACCAGTTGGCTGCCGATCAGCAGCAGGGTGGGCCGCAGGGTGGACCGCCGATGCCGCCGAGCGATATGTCTTTGGCCAGCAGCCTTACCGATGACACCGACAGCGATTCCGACCTTCTGGGGATGGATGACATCTTCTCCCAGATGCGCAGCGTAATCGAAGCCTATCAGGCAAATGAGGCCTCGACGGCAACCACAACCACGACTGAGCAGGCCGCCTGATTGGTATTGTCTCCACTCACGGCGTCTTTCCGATGCGCTGCGCCATGATCGCGTAGGGCATCCGGACTTCTCTACAGCGCCGTGCGCCATATATGGCGCACAAAGGTTCGCTATAGCACTTTAAATCTCCTGCATAATTTTATCCTTAAATCGATTAGGATTTAAGGAATTATCCATTAGGAATTAAGGGTTTTGTCCCGCGGGGCTTTTTCCGTCTTCGATCGTTCATCCTGCCCGCTCCAGAAACCATTCATGGTTTCCAGCGCC
The DNA here is from genome assembly GCF_030815125.1 of Allorhizobium paknamense. GTDB lineage: Bacteria > Pseudomonadota > Alphaproteobacteria > Rhizobiales > Rhizobiaceae > Allorhizobium > Allorhizobium paknamense. The sequence continues at coordinate 535,892 of NZ_JAUSWH010000001.1, read as the reverse complement.
AGATGCGGATAGGGAGCATGCAGGCCGTTCGCCTCGAAATCCCGGCGAATGCGTTTCATGAAATCACAATTCACCGCCCAGAAATCACCTGCCGCCGTCCAGTAGCGCAAGGTCAGCCCGACGCTGCTTTCTCCGAGATCGGCAATGAAGATTTCAGCCTGCGGCGTGGTCAGCACGCGGCCATCCTTGAGCAGCGTGCCCAGAAGATGCTCAGCGATGTTCAGATCGTCACGATAGGAAATCCGCAAGGTGATTTCATTGCGCCGCGTCGGCTCGCGGCTGAAATTGGTGATCGGCACATTCCACAGCGTCGAATTCGGCGCCAGCCGGTAGACCCCATCCGCCGTCTTCAGTTGCGTCGCGAAGAGCCCGATCTCCACCACAGTGCCCGCCACGCTGCCGGTATCGATATATTCCCCGACACGAAAGGGCCTCAGCACCAGAAGCATGATGCCCGCCGCAATATTTTGCAGCGTACCCTGCAAGGCAAGGCCGATGGCCAGCCCGGCGGCACCCAGGGCGGCAATGATCGAGGCGGTCTGCACGCCAAACTGGCCCAGCACGGTGATGAAAACCAGGATCAGCACGGCATAGCGCAGCGCGGTGGAGAAGAAACGGGTCAGCGTCTCATCGAAACCGCGAATGCGGCGCATACCGTCATAGCTCAAACGTTGCAGCAGATTGGAGAGATACCAGCCGCCCAGCAGCAGCAGGATGGCCCCTACCACCGAAAACGAATATTGAACCGCCAGCGCGCCCAGTTGCGCCAGCGCGGTGCGGGTGGCGAGAATGAATTCGGAAGCCTGTTCATCCATGAAAATTTTCCCGTTTGCCGATCATCTCAAACCGTCGGGGCGGCTTGAGTGTTTCCAGAAAAGGTGGAGTCCGGTTGTTCCCCCGGAAACGCATAAACATTTTAGGATGCCGAAATTCTCAGGGTTTTGAACCCTGGTGCGGCAAAGGGGAAAGAATTTCAGGCCAGGGATGTTCCCGCGAAAAGAGCAAAATCCGGCAAGGGTAGCACAAAGGGTGCATTGCCATCGGCGTCGCGCCCCCTGCCGATTCGGGTCACGGCATCCACCAGCCGGCCCTTGCGCTCCAGCAGCGCGTCGCCAATCTCGATCAGCCGCCGGTTCGGCGTTGCATAGGGAGAGGCTTGCCGCAGCCGCTGTGCCAATGCGGCGTCTTCCTCCTCGGGATAAAGGGAAAGGCTGGCGATCAGCGCCGCCGCCGGTGAGCGGGAAACGCCCATCCAGCAGTGAATGAGCAGCGGCGAGGCGCGATCCCAGGCGCGCGCAAAGCCTATCAACTGCCGCACATGCTCTTCCTGCGGCGCGATGAGATTGCCGGTTCCGGCAAAGCTGATGTCATTCATCACCAATTGCAGATGCCGTCCCGGCTCGATCACGGCAGGCCGATGAAAGGCATGGTTCTCCGCCATCAGGCTGACCATGTCGCGCGCACCGTGGCGCACTGCCATCTCCGCGATGCGGCCAAGCGGACTGACGAGAATGGCCGTCATGCCGCATGGTCCTTTTCCGCCCGGCGCGCGGCTTCGATGGTGTCGAAGCGGTCGGCAAACAATTTCTGGGCTTCGGTCGCGGGCAGGGGGGCAAGCGGCAGCATGTCCAGCGTAATGGCGCGGGGCTGGCCAAAGAATTTTCGGGCTTCCTCCTGCGTAAAGCCCGCCAGCACCGTCGCCTCGAAATAGGCAGCGATGGAATCGGCCTTCTTGATCAGCGCCTTGAGCGTGGCAGAGGGATGGGCCGGAAGGCCAAAGCGCAGGTGAATGGCAGCCTCCAGCCGCCGCTCCACCGTTTTGTAACCACCGCCGACCACGGCCTTGAAGGGCGAGATCATGTCACCGATTACATATTCCGGCGCATCATGAAGCAAAGTCATCTGCCGCTCGGCAGCGCTGGCCTTGGGATTGCAACGATGGAAAATCTCCTCCACCACCACGCAATGCTGGGCTACCGAAAAGGCGTGGTCGCCATGGGTCTGGCCATTCCAGCGCGCCACGCGCGCCAGTCCATGGGCAATATCGGAAAGCTCGACATCAAGAGGCGAGGGGTCGAGCAGGTCGAGCCTGCGGCCAGACAGCATGCGCTGCCAGGCGCGACCGGGGAGTGCGGCGCTCACGCCTCCTCCTCCGCCGTCGTCGGAAAGCTAAGCCCGGTCCAGGCCGGGAGGTGAACTGTCACCGCCACGTCGCCAGCCAGGATCGCCACGCCCGCCGCCATGGCTTCACCAGCCCTGTCGATGCGGATGATCGCCAGCGCCTGATCTGCGATGACCGTGCCGAGCGTCCCGAGTGGCTTGCCATTGGCCGTCAGGGCCGTACCGGTTGCGGGCAGGGCGGACGTGCCGGTGACGGTTGCCACGCGGCGGCGCGCCGTTTTGCGGTGATGCATGCGCGACACCACTTCCTGCCCGACATAACAGCCCTTCTTGAAGGACACGCCGCCATTCACATCCATCAGCACATCATGGGGGAAGGCGTCCTGCAGCGGATAGTCAAGCCCCGCCTCGGCAATGCCATGGGCAATCCGCAGGCGATGATAGGGGCTTGCATCGGGCTGCCCGGTCAGGCCCATCACGCGCCAGACCTCAAGCCCTGCCGCTGCGAAACGGCGGTCACGCCGGGCACCTTCGGGGGCAGGCTCATCCCAGCAGACGGTGACGCCCTCGGTCTCCTCCAACGTGATCGTCACCTGGGCGCGCAGCTTGTAGAGCGTCAGGCGACGCAGCAGCGCCTCCCGTTCGCAGGACTGAACCTCCAGCAGCAGATCGGCACCGTCACGCCAGATCAGGAATTCAAACAGAATCTTGCCCTGCGGCGTCAGCAATGCGGCAGGCAAAGCGTCATGCGCCTCCATGCCGGTGACATCGGCTGTCACCAGATTGTTGATAAAATGCTCCGCTTCCGGCCCATGCAGGCGCAGGAAAGAGCGATCAGGAAGCGCAATGGCTGGCATGGGGCACCGACTCGTCTTGTCCACTCGCTGAACATATGACGCTGAAACCCGCCCGTTTCAACGATGACCCGGATCAATCCCCGGCGGAGAAGAATTTCCACTGGCCATTGGGGGAAATGCCGATGCGGAAGAAATTGTAATTGCCGTATTCCAGCATGTTTTCAAAATCGCCGGCGGTCACCAGACGCATCAGTTCCACCTTTTCCGGCGCGGTCAGCGTATTCAGCGGCTTTTCGGCGAAATAGGGCCAGACATAGGCCTCATCCGGCGTTCCGGCATTCACATGCGCAAAACCGGTGGACAGGACATCCAGCATGATTGCCAGCACTTCCAGCCCATCCGGATCGCCAGAGACGCTCTTGATGATCTGGATGGGGTCGCTGCCATTGTCCTCGCCCAGCGCCAGTTGCGTGCCGTCCTTGCCCTGGGTAATGAGTTCGCGCAGGCGTTCCGGATCGCCGGAGGCGGCAGCCTCGACCATGCGTTCCCGCATCTTGCGCACGGCCTCCGGGGCCTTGCTGATGTCGTAGATCACCTCGACGGGCGGATCCTGCTTCTGCGGCGCGGGTGCCTCGGCGGCAGGCGTGGCGGGCTTGGTATTCTGAACCGGCTCCGGCTGCGGCAGGGTGGCGCCGCCCTGGGCGGGTGCCGGTTTTTCAGCCTGGGCCTCCTGCGGTTTTCCCTGCAATTCCGAAAGCGCAAGCGCCGGGGCGGGAAGGATCGCTGCAGAGCTTGCCAGGAGCGCGGCGCAAAGCATCACGCGGCCAGCCGTTGCGCGCCGGATAGTCCACAAATACTGCATGGAGTGCCTCTTACTGAATAACGCGCTTGGGCGAAAATTCGCCTGCCAGCATCCGTGCCCGCAGGGATTCGAGCATGGCTTCCGCGCCATCTTCACCATGAATGCGTATCGTTTCGCGCATCGCCAGCGCAATGGCAGCATCCGCAATGATTTCCGGCTCGATACCGTCCGCCATGCCATCGGCCCAGGCTTCATTCTGATATTCGAGGGCAGCCTGCATCTTTTCATGAACGATCATGTCGTCAATCTCGTTGCGGCGTGGTTCCATACTGCAGTCCTCGAAGCGTCTCGAATTACTCAACTGTTAAAGAGTTTATCAGTCTTTTACCAAAACGACATGGTCCGAAGCTTGATCAGGTGAATAATTGGTTAATTCCCGAAGCGCGCCGTCATTTCATCAACGACTGTTGCGCCCTCGGCACGATATTGGCTTTCTGCCATCCGCGCCGCCGATGTGCAAGTGGTATGCACTGCAGCAAAGGCCCTGTACCCCCGGTTGAAGGAGGCGGTCAATGCCTGTTTTCGGACAGGTTCCTTCTCTGCATCCTCGGCAATCAGCTTTTCCATGCTGGCCCGCCATTGCGGCTCGGCCTCCGTACCGCAGAGATTGCGCAGATAGGTGACGGTGCCGAGAATTTCTGCCAGCCGGTTGAGCTTGGCATCATAGGGCGTGGTTTCCGGATTTTCCGTCGGCGCCGATTGCGGCATGGGCGCCTGTATCGCCGTCGGCGGCACCGAGGCCGACATCAGGCAGAACACGGCAATCGTAAGAGGCAGCATTCTGGTCACGGTCTATCCATTCATCCGGCAGTCGAAACTTGGTCTAATCGCTCACAGCATTCCAGCACGCTATCCGGCACAGGCAGCCGGCGCACCTCTTCCAGTGTAAACCAGCCCAGGGAACCGGCATCGCTTGCCGCCACCGCCTCGCCGCCGGTGGATTCCACCCTGACCAGAAAAACCGAAAGCAGGAAATGGTGATGTGGCGGCCCCTCTGGCTCCGGCAGTAACTCATAGGTGGCAAACAGTTCAGGATTATGGCCGATCAACCCGGTTTCCTCGCGAAGTTCCCTAAGGGCTGCTTCTTGCGGTGATTCGCCGGGCTCTGCCTTGCCGCCCGGAAAGGCGTAGAGATCGGCAGCGGGCGGGTTGGAACGCTGCACCAGCAAAAAGCGCCCGTTGCGGACAACAATGGCGGAGGAGGCGGGGCGAGGGGCGCGCATCGGCGAGAGTTCCATTTATACCAAGGCTCGAAGATGCTAACGCATCCTCGCCTTGAAGGGATTTCGAATATCTCAATTGCGTTAGAGGCTTTAGATATTCGAAAAAGGAATACGAAGAGTTATTTTCAATGACTCTTCGTCTTAGGGTGTGTGGACATTCGCCCTTGAGCGGGCTGCAAACGGCAATTTCCTGCGCTTCCGGTGCTCATGTACTCAAGTACACTCCGCGCCGGTTCTCGAAAATCACCGTTTTCGCCACGCCCAAAGCCGAATGTCCACACACCCTAGAGCGGATTGCTTGACCTTGGGCGATGAGGCTGCCACACAGGACGCATGTGCGGACGTTTTGCCCTGACTGCCACACCCAATCAAGTGCGGGAGACCTTCGGCCTTGTGGAGGTCGATGGCTTTCCGCCGCGCTTCAACATCGCGCCCACCCAGCCGATTCTCGCGATCACGCAGTCCAACCGGCCCGATCCCGGCAGCAATCTGCCCGATCGTGAGGCCCGGCTGTTGCGCTGGGGTTTCCTGCCCGGTTGGGTCAAGGATCCTCGCGATTTTCCGCTGCTGATCAATGCCCGATCCGAAACCGCCATCGAGAAGGCGTCCTTCCGGGCGGCGATGCGCCATCGCCGGGTGCTCATTCCCGCCAGCGGGTTTTACGAATGGCGACGCCCGCCCAAGGAAAGTGGGGAAAAACCGCAGGCCTATTGGATCCGGCCACGGCAGGGCGGCGTGCTTGGCTTTGCCGGCGTGATGGAAATCTGGGCCAGCGCCGGTGGCAGTGAAGTGGAGACGGGCGCCATTCTCACCACGGCGGCCAATCATGCCATGCGGCCCATTCATGACCGCATGCCGGTGGTGATCGCGCCCGAGGATTTCACGAGATGGCTGGATTGCCGGACCCGTGAACCGCGCGAGGTTCAACCGCTGCTGAAAGCAGTGGACGATGATTTCTTCGAAGCCATCGCCGTTTCCGACAGGGTCAACAAGGTGGCCAATATGGGGCCTGAACTGCAAGAGCCCGTGGCGCTTGAAGATCCGAAACATGCCGCATCGGCACCCAAGCAGGACAGCACCCAACTCTCGCTTTTCTAAGCTCTTGTTTTTACGCATTTCCAAACGGAAAACCGGTTCCCGCTTTTGCTGGAAATGCTTTAGATTTTGAGATCAGGGTCAGAGCCGGACGCCGGTTTGGCGGTGCCTCTACTTCATGCGGCTTTTTTCACCGGCTTGCGCTTCAGCATCAGCGCAGCTGCGATGACGGCCTTGAGGCCAAGCGGGCGGTAATTGCTGGTGAGTTCCGGCTTGGCCGGGGCGGCGGTGTCTTTTGCGTGCGTCGTCATCGTTTTGCTCCCTCAAAGAGCGCTTCCCTAGAGTGATTTCTTGTCAACTCATCTGCTCACCCGCCGGGCGAAACCCGGTGAGAGCGATTCGACAGTCATGCGGCTGTCATAGGAGAACATGACAAACGGGAGCTTAACGCAACTTAATTTAGATCAACGGCAAACATATTTTGTGAGTTGCAAACTCAAAAAAATCACAACCCCCTGTCCATGGCCGCGCCGTCGTGGTCATGCGGCTCCTCTACGGTCAGGGTTCCGTATTTGCGCTTCCAGGCGCGCGCGCCGAAGGGGAGGGACAGAATGTAGAGAATGGCCGTGGCCGAGAGCACTTCCCAGGTATAGCTCATCAGCAGCGCCACATAGAGCACCACACAGAGCGTGAGCGGCAGCACGAGATCGCGGCGCACCTTCTTTTCCGACTTGCCGGACCAGACCGGAAGGCGGCTGACGAGCAGAATGGCAATCAGAATTGTGTAGGCGGCGGAGATGAAGGCAAAGCCAGGCGTTGCGGGCACGCCGAGAAAGCCGAGATAGACCGGCAGCAGCACGAGAAGCGCGCCTGCCGGTGCCGGAACACCGACAAAATAGGCCGATTGCCACGGCGCCTTGATGCCGCGCTCTTCCATGACGTTGAAACGGGCAAGCCTGAGACCCGCGGCGATGGCGAAGATCAGGGCGGCGATCCAGCCGAAGGAACGGGCCTGATCGAGAATGAACACATAGAGCACGAGCCCCGGAGCCACGCCGAAATTGACGATGTCGGCGAGCGAATCCATCTGCGCGCCGAATTTCGACGTCGCCTTCATCAGCCGGGCGATACGCCCGTCAATGCCATCGAGAAAGGCCGCGACCAGCACCATGCCGACGGCAAGCTCGAACCGCCCCTCGAAAGCCAGCCGCACGCCCGTCAGGCCCGCGCAGATGGCCAGAACCGTGATTAGGTTCGGCACCATCAGCCGGAGCGGAATTTCCCTCAGCCTTGGCCCGCGCGAGGCATCGCTGGAGCCGGTCTGGGGAGAATTGCTGTTCGGTGCGTCACTGCTCATGCTGAAACGATCTTCCGTTCTGTGTGGTCCGGGAGGCGCGCTTCTACGGTCCCGGACCCATGCCTTTCATGCTAGAGCGCTTCATTGTTTCACGGAAACATTGAAGCGCTCTAAATCTTTGTTTTTACGCATTTCCGGACGGAAAACCGGTTCCCACTTTTCCTGGAAATGCTCTAGGGTGTGTGGACATTCGGCTTTGGGCGTGGCGAAAACGGTGATTTTCGAGAACCGGAGCGGAGTGTACTTAGGTACATGAGCACCGGAAGCGCAGAAAATTGCCGTTTGCAGGCCGCCCAGGGGCGAATGTCCACACACCCTCTCAAGAGCGTCGGCTGATAACCGGGCCCTTGTTCGAGCCATATTCGGCGAGAACGGTTTCACCCCCCACCGAACGCTGGCCGACCGAGACACGCGGCTCGCCGCCTGCCGGGACATAGACATCAAGGCGCGAACCGAAGCGGATCAGGCCGAAGCGCTCACCGGCATCCAGCGGCTGGCCGGCTGTGGTCCAGCAGACGATGCGCCGTGCCACGAGACCGGCGATCTGAACAACGCCCAGTGCGCCATGCGGACCTTCGATCACCAGGCTGTTGCGCTCATTGTCGGTGCTCGCCTTGTCCAGCTCGGCATTGACGAACTGGCCTTCGCGGTAGACGGCGCGCACCACCGGGCCGCGCACCGGGGCGCGGTTGATATGGGCGTCGAAGACATTCATGAAAATCGAAATGCGCAGCATCGGATCGGTGCCAAGCTGCAATTCCTCCGGCGGCACCACCATCTGGATGGAGGAGACGCGGCCATCGGCCGGGCTCACCACCAGATCGTCATCCTGCGGTGTGGAGCGCTCGGGATCGCGGAAGAAATAGGCGCACCACAGCGTCAGCACCAGGCCGATCCAGAAGAGCGGCGCCCACAGCCAGCCCAGCACCACCGCGCCCAGGAAAAACGCCAGCACGAAGGGGTAACCTTCCTTGTGCACGGGCACGATTGTGTTTCTGATCGTATCGAACAAGGACATCAGCCGGATTTCTCCTTATGTGCCATGGGCGAAAGGCAGGCCAAGGCCGTGAACCGCCATCCCATGTGTTTAAAAACCTGAAGCGTGAGTAACCCGAAAAGCCTTGAGGAGCAATGCCGCGGGGCCTCAGTGCCGGTCAACTTGCCGGGGACATCCGTACCACAACGCCCAGATCGTCGCTTTCCCGCACCTGCCGCAGATGTTCTTCAGCCTCCGTCGCCTCCCGCTGGCGGTTCCACATCGAGGCGTAAAGGCCGTTTTGCGCCAGAAGTTCCGCATGGGTGCCGCGCTCGGCAATCTCGCCCGCGCGCAGCACGATGATCTGATCGGCATTGATCACGGTGGAGAGACGGTGGGCGATCACGAGCGTGGTGCGGTTTTTCGAAACGAGATCGAGTGCGGTCTGGATTTCCTGTTCGGTGGTGGTGTCCAGCGCTGAAGTGGCTTCGTCAAGAATGAGAATGGGCGGCGCTTTCAGCACGGTCCGGGCAATGGCGACACGCTGCTTTTCGCCGCCGGAGAGCTTCAGGCCGCGCTCACCGACCAGCGTGTTGAAACCCTGCGGCAGATCGCGGATGGCGCGGCCCACCTGGGCGATATCGGCGGCGGTTTCCACCTCCGTATCGGAGGCGTCCGGCCTGCCATAGCGGATATTGTAGGCAATCGTGTCGTTGAACAGCACCGTATCCTGCGGCACCATGCCGATGGCGGCCCTCAGCGAGGCCTGAGTGACCTGTCGCAAATCCTGCCCATCGACGCTGATCACCCCCTGCTGCACATCGTAAAACCGATAGAGCAGCCGGGAGATCGTGGATTTCCCCGCGCCCGAGGGGCCGACCACTGCCACTGTCTTGCCGGCCGGGACGGTGAAGGAAATGCCCTTGAGGATCGGACGGGCGGGATCGTAGGCAAAATGCACGTCGCGAAAGACGATCTCGCCCTTGTCCACGGCAAGCGGTACCGCATCGGCTGCGTCCTCGACTTCAGGCCGCACGCTCAACAGATCGAACATCTGTTCGATATCGATCAGCCCCTGGCGGATTTCGCGGTACAGCATGCCGATAAAGTTGAGCGGCACGGAGAGCTGCAGCAACAGCGCGTTGACAAAGACGAAATCGCCGACCGTCTGTTCGCCGCGCTGAACGGCAAGTGCCGAAAGCACCAGCATCACCGTCATGCCGATGCCGAAGATCAGGCCCTGGCCGAAGTTCAGCCAGCCAAGCGAGGTCCAGACCTGGGTGGCGGCCTTCTCATATCGCGCCATGGAGGCATCGAAGCGGCGGGCTTCCATGGCCTCGTTGCCGAAATATTTGACCGTTTCGAAGTTCAGCAGCGAATCGATTGCCTTCACATTGGCATCGGTGTCGCTGTCATTCATCGAGCGGCGGATGGCAATGCGCCAGTCCGAGGCCTTCACCGTGTACCAGCAATAGGCCAGGACGGTGAGCGCGGTGACGAGAAGATAGGAAAAACCATAGGCCCACCAGAAGATCGCCGCCGTCAGGGCAAATTCCAGAATGGTGGGGATGGAGTTGAGAATGGTATAGCGGACAATCGTTTCGATGCCCTTGGTGCCGCGCTCGATGATGCGGGACAGGCCGCCGGTCTTGCGTTCCAGGTGAAAGCGCAGCGACAGCGCGTGCATATGCACGAAGGTCTTGTAGGCCAGACGCCGCACCGCATATTGACCGACACTGGCAAACAGCGCGTCCCTTAGCTGGTTCAGCCCCCATTGCGCGATGCGGGCAAAATTATAGGCAATGACCAGCATGACGGCAGACAGCATGAAGACCGGCAGAAGACCCGTTGCATCCATCCGCCCGTTCAGCGCATCGGTCGCCCATTTGAAGAAATAGGGCACCAGCATCAGAACCAGCTTGGCGAGCACCAGAAACAGGCTGGCCCAGAGGACGCGATTTTTCAGATCCTGCCGTTCGGCGGGCCACATATAGGGCCAGAGATTGACGATGGTGCGCCAGGGATTGCTGGAATCGGCCGAAACCGTCTTGCCTTGCTGCTCAGTGGGCCGTTGCATGGAATTTCCGTTGATTGCCGCTGCGGCGCGGGGGAGTTGGCGCCAAAAAAGAAGCGGCCCGAACCAGAGCATCGTGCCGAAAACCGGAATCGTCACGATGCTCTGGATTCTTGTTCTTACATCGGATTTTCCCGAAAACCGGTTCCCACTTTTCGGTCCGATGCTGTAGCCGCTTCATACATCACTTATACCAAGGCTCGAAGATGCTAACGCATCCTCACCTTGAGGGGATTTCGAATATCTCAATTGCGTAGGAGGCTTGAGATATTCGAAAATGGAATTTGAAGAGTCATTTTCAATGACTCATCAAATTAATCAATCGAACCGCTGCTTTCAACGCTTGTGCTCCAGCATCCACTTACGGTGAATGGCCTCGGCCTCGTTATCCGGCAGCGACTGGTCCGGCACGTTGAAGGTCTGGCCGGGCTCGATCAGGTCCGGATTGGTGATCTGTTCGGCATTGGCCATGTAGATCGTGGTGTAGCGCACACCCTGGCCGTAGACGCGGCGGGAAATCTGCCAGAGCGTGTCGCCCCGGCGGATGATGACCGTGTTCGGCGAGGCCGTCAGCGGTGCTTGCGAGATGGTGGGCGGTTCACTGCCATTGCCGCTGGTGCCTTCCACCGGCTGGGTGGTCTGGGCTTGCAGCGTGGCCGGAGGCGTTTGCGGCTGCGGCATGGGTTCAAGGGCTGCCTCCACCAGCGGCCTGATCTTCGGCAAAGCGTCCGCCATGGCCGGGATAGAGGCCGAGGGAACAGCCTTCAGTGCTGCGAGCGCCTTGCCGGCATTGGCAGCCATACGGCTCATGAAGGCGGCGCTGTCAGCATCGCTGGCCGGGGCGGGGCGGAAGTCCGAGACAGCCTTCAAGGCAAATTCCGTGGCCGAGCGGGCTGCTGCCAGCGCATCCAGATCTGGCGTCTTGCCATCGGCAAAGAGATTGCTCAGAAGCGTGAAGGACTTGGCCAGCGTATCGCGCTGCCGGTCAAAGAAGCTGCGATCCGGGGAGACCGGAGCGGCACCGCCGGAGGCGGGTGCGCTTTGCGGCGCAACCACGGCGACCTGATCGCCTTCCGGACGGTTGAAGGGGACAGAGGCGCGCAGCGTAACCTTGCCGCTGGCATCCTTCAGGTCAACGCTGATGATGTGCTGGCCAACAGCCAGCGCAAGCTCGCCTTCCACCACGAATTTACCGTTCTGGTCCACATCGGAATCGCCGATCTTCTGGCTGTCGACAAAGGCGGAGACGGCGCGGCCCTTCGGCGCATTGCCGGCCACGAAGATCTTGTTGCCTTCCAGTTCCACGGCGGTGATCTGCAACTGTCCGCCCAGGGCTGCGGGAAGCGTCTGCCGCGTCGCGTCGGCTGGCGTATTGGCGCTATCAGCGACTGCGGGCATGTTTCCGGCGGTTGCCGCAGGCACACGGCCCTGCTTGGCGGCGTCGTTGATCTGATCCGGTGTCGACAGCAGGCGGCTTGCCTCGCCGGGCTTGCTGACCATGGCCAGCACATCGCCCTGGCTATTGGCCGGAACGGAGACGGTGGCCTGTTCCTCCGACTTGATCACTGCGCCGTCCTTTGTGGTGGCGCGCAGATCGAGCGCGTGGTCACCGGAGGGCAGCGGCTGATCGAGCACGATGGCAAAATCACCGCTTTGCGAGGCCGTGGCGCTGGCAATCGGCTTGTTGCCATCCACCACCTCGACCTTCGAGCCCGGTGCGGCGCTGCCGGCAATCACCGTCGAGCCATCCTTTTCAACGCGCAGCACGTCGAAACGCGGCGTGTTCGGGTCGCTCAAGGCTTCGCCCCGCAGCGTGCGGCCAACATCGGCGATGGCAGCGGCGGCATCGGCGGGCGAGGCAGGCAGCGAGGCCAGGAAGGCCAGCGCCTTGGCGGCCTGTTCCTTCGCCTTGGTGGCGCTGGCAGCAAGGCCTGTTTCAAGGCCTGCGGGAATGTCCTGGTCGGCCAGCGCCTTCAGTGCCGTCATCGCGGCGAGCTTGGCGGCGGAATAGGCATCCGGGGCGGGCGTCTTGCCATCGGCAAACAGGCCCTCCAGCGCGGTCACCTGCTGTTCGGCGGCGGATTTCAGCCGGGCCATCTTGGCGGCGGGGGCTTCAGAACTGGTCTGAGCCGGAGCTGCGGGCTCGGATGGTGTTTCCACCGGCGCCGTCTGCTGCTGGGCCTGCTCTTGTCCCGTTTGCTTGCCGCGGATTTGCGGCAGCACGAAAAAAACCATCAAGACTGTCGCAATGGCCAGCACGCCAAGGGCCAGCCAACCGGCACGATTTTTCATCACTCACGTCTCCGGGCGGGTCATTCCGCCATATCCCTCAAGAACTGCTAGCCATTTACGCTTCTTTTCACAAGCGACGCCGCAAGAGCCGCGCCAACCTGCCAGAGTGTTTCGCTTTTTCACGGAAACACCGAAACGCTCTAACTCTTTGTTTTCACGCATTTCCGACCGGAAAATCGGCCTCCACTTCTCTTGGAAATGCTCTGGGAATTATCGCCAGCTTTCCTTGCCCGTCGCTGTCCATGCCCCAGAAAAAGCAGCTGTTGACCTTGGACGAGCCCGGCTGGCATTGTGGCGCCATGACCATTCATAACAGCTCGATTCGATCCATCTGCGTCTATTGCGGCTCCAGGCCGGGGCGCGATCCCGCCTATATCGCCGCTGGCCGCGCACTTGGCCGGGCCATTGCGGCCAACGGCTTGAGGCTCGTCTATGGCGGCGGCACCAAGGGCATCATGGGTGCGGTGGCCGCAGGCGTTCTGGCCGAAGGCGGCCACGTCACCGGCATCATACCCGAATTCCTGGTGGATATGGAAGCCACGCGCCATTCTCTCGGACAGTTGAACGAGTTGATCGTGACGGCGGATATGCATGAGCGCAAGCACAAGATGTTCGAGCGCGCAGATGCCTTCGTGACGCTGCCGGGTGGCATCGGCACGCTGGAGGAGATCGTGGAAATCATGACCTGGGCTCAACTCGGCCGTCATGAAAAACCGATGGTCTTCGCCAATGTCTGCGGCTTCTGGAAGCCGATGCTCGATCTCATCACGCATATGCGCGAAGAGGGCTTCGTCCATACCGGCCACAAGGTGCAGCCGCTGGTGATTGACGATATCGAGGCCGTGGTGCCGGCGATCATGGATCGCTGGAACGAGCTTGGCTGGTTGAAAGGCGATGAAGAAGTCATCGCCCGGCTTTGAATTGAGAGCATTTCCAGGAAAAGTGTGCAGCGGTTTTCCGTCCGGAAATGCGTAAAAACAACTAGTTTGAGCGCTTCAGCATCGGCAGCGTGTAGATCACCAGCGCTGCCCAGATCAGCGGAAAGGCGATGGCCTTGGCGGTGCTGAAATCCTCCTCGAACACGAAGACGGCGATCAGGAAGATCATGGTCGGCGCGATATATTGCATGATGCCGATGGTGGAGAGGCGCAGCAGCTTGGCGCCGTTGGCGTAGAGAATGAGCGGCACCGCCGTCACCAGCCCGCTTGACGCGAGTAACAGGCTGTCTCCCATGTCTCCCCGCAGGAAATGCGCCTGACCGGTGATGGTGAGATAGATCAGATAGGCCGCCGCAAAGGGCGCCAGCAGCAGCACTTCCAGCAGGAAGCCCTGATTGGGGCCGATGGGCAGGGTCTTGCGGAAAAACGCATAGAAGCCCCAGGAGAAGGTAAGGCTCAACGCAATCACCGGCAGTTTTCCGGCATCGACGGTGAGAATGACCACGGCCACCACCACCAGCGCCAGCGCTGCGATCTGCGCCGGTTTCAGCCTTTCCTTCAAAAGAACCGCGCCGAGAAACACCGAAAACAGCGGGTTGACGAAATAGCCAAGGGCCGTATCCAGCGCATGTCCCGCGCCGATGGCCCAGACATAAATGCCCCAGTTGATGCTGATCAGCGCTGCGGTGACGGCAGCCATGCCCAGCATTTTCGGCGTGCGAAAGGCAAGTTTCAGATCATCGACCCGCTTCAGCGCGATCAGCACGATGCCAGCCACCGGAATGGACCAGAGCACGCGATGGGCAATGACTTCCGTGGGCGGAATGTGCGCAACCGCCTTCATGTAGAAGGGCAGGAAGCCCCACAGCACATAGGCTGACAGGGCGAAGAGAAAGCCTCTCATGCCATCGCCCTTATCCGCCGTCGTTACGACTTCCGTCATGTCTCTACCCGCCTCGTCCTGTTCATATGGAAAAGGCGTTACTCTTCCAACGTGGGAAGCTCCAATTCATTCCATTGAAGCATGGTTCAGTCGCGGTGATGGATACTCATTCCGCTGCGATTCGTCCTGCCAGCGACCGGTTCTTCATCAGCTTGTAGATCAGCGCATCCATCAGCGCCTGGAAGGAGGCGTCGATGATGTTTTCCGAAACGCCGACCGTCCACCAGCGCTGGCCGGTGGCATCGCCGGATTCGATCAAAACGCGGGTGATGGCCTCGGTGCCGCCATTCAGGATGCGGACCTTATAGTCCTTGAGTTCCAGATCGGAAATTTCTGCCTGGAACTTGCCGAGATCCTTGCGCAGCGCGATGTCGAGCGCATTGACCGGGCCGTCGCCTTCCGCCACCGACATCACCGTTTCGCCATCGATGATGATTTTGACCACTGCTTCCGACACGGTCTTGAGCTTGCCGTGGCTGTCGAAGCGGCGCTCCACCATGACGCGGAAGCTTTCGACGGCAAAGAAATCCGGCACCGTGCCGAGCGTGCGCCGCGCCAGGAGCTCGAAACTGCCGTCTGCCCCTTCATAGGCATAGCCGGAAGCCTCGCGCTCCTTCACCAGTGAGATCAGTGTGTCGAGGCGCGGATCGTCCTTGGCGACATCGATGCCGCGCCGCTTCAACTCGTTGATGAAATTGGCCTTGCCGCCCTGATCCGACACCATCACCTTGCGGAAATTGCCGACAGAGCCGGGCTCGACATGCTCATAGGTCTTCGGGTCCTTCAGCAGCGCCGAGGCGTGGATACCAGCCTTGGTGGCGAAGGCCGAAGCGCCGACATAAGGGGCCTGATGGTTGGGCGAGCGGTTCAAAAGCTCATCGAAGGCGTGGGAAAGCCCGGTCAGTTCCACCAGTTTTTCCCGGTCGATGCCGATCTCGAACCGGCTGGCATAGGTCTCTTTCAGGGCCAGTGTCGGGATCAGGGTCGTCAGGTCGGCATTGCCGCAGCGTTCGCCAATGCCGTTCAGCGTGCCCTGGATCTGGCGCACGCCAGCCTCCACCGCGGCCAGCGAATTGGCAACCGCCTGTCCGGTATCGTTATGGGCGTGAATGCCGAGGGAGGAACCTGGAATGCCCGAGGCGATCAGCGTGGTCACGATGTCACGCACCTCCGGCGGCTGTGTGCCGCCATTGGTGTCGCAAAGCACGATCCAGCGGGCACCGGCCTCGTAAGCCGTTTTGGCGCAGGCCAGCGCATAGGCCGGATTGGCCTTGTAGCCGTCGAAGAAATGCTCGCAATCCACCAGGGCTTCCTTGCCGGAGGCCGTGACGGCGGTGACGCTGTCGCTGATCGCCTCCAGATTTTCCTCGTTGCTGCAGCCGAGCGCCACCTTCACATGGTAATCCCAGCTCTTGGCAACGAGACAGACTGCATCGCTTTTTGCCTGCAACAGCGCGGTGAGGCCGGGATCGTTGGAGGCGGAGATACCGGCGCGCTTCGTCATGCCAAAGGCGACAAAGCTGGCCCGGCCCGTGCGCTTTTTCGAGAAAAACGCCGTATCCGTGGGGTTCGCACCCGGATAGCCGCCTTCCACATAATCCAGCCCGAAATTGTCCAGCATGGCGGAAATGGCGATCTTGTCCTCGACGGAAAAATCAATGCCCGGCGTCTGCTGGCCATCCCGGAGCGTGGTGTCGAAGAGGGTGATCTTTTCACGGGTCATGCTTGCCTCCTTAAAGGCAGAATAGGAGGTTATACGGGCTTTCCAGCAAACCGGTCAGTGGCGCGGATCAGCTGGTCGAGAATGCCGGGCTCGCTCATCGCGTGGCCTGCTGCCTCGATGATGTGAAAATCGGCATCCGTCCACACCTGCGACAATTCGTAGGCATAGCGCAACGGGCAGGGCATATCATACCGGCCATGCACGATCACCCCCGGAATGCCGTTGAGCGTGTGGGCGTTGTTCAGCAATTGCCGTTCTTCCAGCCAGCCTCCATGCATGAAGAAGTGGTTTTCGATGCGGGCAAAGGCCAGCGCATAAGTGTCCTCACCGAAATCTTCGATCCGCTGGAGATTGGGCACCAGCGAAATCGTTGCGCCCTCCCACTGGCTCCAGGCGCGGGCGCATTGCATCTGCACCGCCTTGTCGTCGCCGGTCAGGCGGCGGTGATAGGCCGCCATCATCTCATGACGCTCTTCCGGCGGAATGGGCGCAATGAAGTGCTGCCAGCGGTCGGGATACATCTGCGAGACGCCAAACTGATAATACCAGTCCAACTCGCCTTTGGTCAGCGTGTAGATGCCGCGCACCACCAGTTCGCTCACGCGCTCGGGATGGGTTTGCGCATAGGCCAGCGCCAGCGTCGAGCCCCAGGAGCCGCCGAAGACCAGCCATTTGTCCACGCCGATCATCTGGCGCAGCCGCTCGATATCCGCCACCAGATGCCAGGTGGTGTTGGCCTCCAGATGCGCATGCGGGGTGGAACGGCCGCAGCCGCGCTGGTCGAACAGGATGACATCATAAAGCGCCGGATCGAACACTCGCCGCTGGTGGGGATTCACCCCGCCGCCGGGGCCGCCATGCAGGAAGACGGCAGGCTTGGCGCCCCTGGTGCCGACGCGTTCCCAATAGATCCGGTGGCCGTCGCCGACATCGAGAAAACCGGTCTCGAAGGGTTCAATTTCAGGGTAAAAACCGCGCAATACTTCGCTCATGCCTCATCCTCCGGGGGCCAGTGGTCAGTGTCGTGATCGGGATGCTGCCAGCTTTCGATTGCTGCCCATTTGGCATCGTATTCCGGGCTGGAGAACGCCGTCTTTTCGAAAAGATGATCGATCCAGGGAAGGCGCTTGCCGTAATTCACCTGGATTTCCGGCTCGATCCTTTCGGGATGGTCGAAGGCGCCGATGGCCAGTTCTACCGCCTCGTCCGACTGATAGGTCAGCGGCGTGCCGCACTTGTTGCAGAAGCCGCGCTTGATCTTTGCAGACGAGCGGTAAAGCGTCGGCTGCCCGCGCGTCCAGGTCAGATGCGCCTGATCGGCGGTCACCAGCGGCGCGAAAAAGCTGCCAAACTGTTTCTGGCACATGCGGCAATGGCAGATGGACGGACGGCCAAGCTTTTCGGCGCGAAACCGCACTGCGCCGCATTGGCATCCGCCGGTAAAGGCTTCGCTCATGATCTGCTCCTATTCATCGCCGGGTTGGGAGAGCGGACCGCGCCAGAAGGGCGTATCCGTATCCGGATGCTGGTTTGAGACGATATCCGTCAGGAAAGGCGCGCTTTCAATGTCGAATTCCGTGCGGTGGCCCGGCAATCTTGCCAGATGATCCGTGAAGGGCAGCTTGCCCTCGATGCCGTACTGAACGGTGGGAGGCAGGGCTGCGGGATCATCGAAGGCACCAGCGGCAAGCGACAACCCATCTGGCGCTTCATAGGTGAGCGGCGTGCCGCAATCTGCGCAAAAGCCGCGCGTGACGAAGTTGGAGGAGGCGAAGTGTTTCGGCGCCCCGCGCGTCCACTCCACATCCGCCGGGTGGCAGGAGGCGAAGGGTGCGAAATAATTGCCGAACGCCTTCTGGCACATGCGGCAATGACAGATGGACACATCCTTCGGCTTGCCGTTCAGGCGAAAACGCACCGCCCCGCACTGGCAGCCGCCGGTATAGGAATAGATGGCCATGTCAGGTTTCCTCCGTCTCTTCCGCCAGCCAGTTTTCGAGCGTCAGGCCGGGTACCCGCGCAAATGCGCGGGTGTTGTTGGTGAGCAAGTCACTTGCGCCGGTCAAGCCTCATGCGTTAACCGCATCATCGTCAAGGCAATTCAGCGTTTCACCTCCCAGGTCGTCACCCGTTCGCCGCTCTCCTTGTCCTTGCCGTCCTTCAACTGAATGCCCTTGGCGGCGAGGTCGTCGCGGATCTTGTCGGCTTCCGCGAAGTTCTTTGCCTTCAGCATTTCCAGCCGCATGGCGACCAGCGCTTCGATGGCAGCTTTAAGGTCGTCGCTCACCTCAGCCTTTTTCGGCTGCACACCGAGAAGGGCAGCACTTGCCGCGAAAACGGCGAGCTTTTCAGGGTCGGCATTGGCCTCGCTTGCAAGCCCGTGCAGGGCCTGAATGGCAGCCACCGTGTTGAGATCGTCGTGAAGCGCCTCCAGAACACAGGCATCGGGCCTTGCCTGCGGATTGGCATCGGCCATGTCGATGGCGGGCCATTTCGACAGCAGTCGTTCTGCTTCCTCCAGCCGCTTCACCGAAAAATCGATCGGCTCGCGATAATGCGTCATCAGCATGGCGAGGCGCAGCACCTCGCCCGGCCATTTGCGTCCGCCGAAAGTTTCCGCGTCCAGAAGCTCGTTGATGGTGAAGAAGTTGCCCTCGGATTTCGACATCTTGCGGCCTTCCACCTGCACGAAGCCGTTATGCATCCAGACATTCGCCATCACCTCCGTGCCATTGGCGCAGCAGGATTGGGCAATCTCGTTTTCATGATGCGGGAAGATCAGATCAAGACCGCCGCCATGAATATCGAATATCTCGCCCAGATAGCGCCGGGACATGGCCGAGCACTCGATATGCCAGCCCGGACGGCCTCTTCCCCAGGGGCTGTCCCAGCCCGGCTCATTATGGCTGGACAATTTCCACAGCACGAAATCGCCGGGATGCTTCTTGTGCGCTTCCACCGCAATGCGGGCGCCCGCCTGCTGCTCATCGAGATTGCGCTTAGACAACTGCCCGTAATTGGCCATCGACCGGGTATCGAACAGCACTTCGCCGGATGCCACGTATGCATGGCCCCGGGCAATCAGCGCCTCGATGATCTCGATCATCTGGGCGATATTGTCTGTCGCCCGCGGCTCTACGGTGGGGGGCAGATTGCCCAGCCGGGCGACATCGGCATGGAATTGGTCCGCCGTTTCCCGGGTCACGCGGGCAATGGCCTCGTTCAGCGGCAGGTCCGGATAATCGCGCAGCGCACGCGCATTGATCTTGTCGTCCACATCGGTGATGTTGCGGGCATAGGTGACGTGGTTTTCGCCATAGATATGCCTGAGCAGCCGGAAGAGCACATCGAAGACGATGACCGGACGTGCATTGCCGATATGGGCAAAATCATAAACGGTGGGACCGCAAACATACATGCGCACATTCTGAGGATCGATGGGGCTGAACTCCACCTTCTCGCGCGTCAATGTATTGTAAAGCTTGAGGCCTGCGGCCATGGTCTACTCCCGAAATGATAATTCCCGGCTGGACCGGGTCGTTTGTCATCTGGAGCTTTCAGGAGACGAAAACGGCCGGGCCAGCGAAGCGCTAGCAAATAATGATCCCGCAGATGATGCAGAGGCTCGTTTTCATGGTTGCGAGTTATGGCGTGCTCTCCGGCGGCGGTCAAGGGGATGGCTGAACCGGAACGCGCCGTTTTTATGGGAAAAATTTGCTTTTCGAGCTTTGTCGCGTCAAAGCCCTTTTCTTCGCCCAGCTTCTTTGCGATAGCCCGAAACAGAATGCGCATATCGCAAAAAAGTGAGGTTCTGTGAAAGGCGCAAGCCCGGACTTGGAGATTGCCATTGGCGAGGCGGCCCGGCTGTTGTCGGATCGGCCCATTGCGATTTCCGTTTCCGATCCCGATGGCGTTCTGGGGCCATCGCCGGTGCTGGAATTTCGCCGCCATGGCCGCGTGCCGCAAAGCCTGCATCGCACGCTGCTCATCCGGGGCAGGGGCCGCTTTTTTGGGTGGACGCCGGATGATCTCGACGCCATTCGCCTGATCCCCTGCGTGGCGGCGCGGCCCGCAGGGCGTGCGCCTGTCGTGCGCTTGCGCCAGATGAGGCTTGTGGAAATCGGGGCGAGGATCGGCTTGGCCAGCCCCCGGGCGTTGATCCGTCTCGCCAAGCTTTTCGTGGCCGGAAACAGCAAGGGTGTCATCTTCCGCTTTGTGCGCTTTTTCGAGGGGCTGAGTGAGCCCTCCTATCGCGACTGGGTCTGGGCGGAGGGTGAGCGCCGCAAGGCGGAGGCACGCAATGCGCTCTCCGCGCCGCCACCGGTGACGGTCACCATCACCGGCGATGCCGCGCTTGCCGCGCTGAGCCGTGAAAGTCTCTCCCAACAGACCTATCCGGCCATCCGCGAAAGTGACGGACCGCCGCCAGACGGGCATGGCTTCTGGATGCGGCTGCCTGCCGGTGTCAGGCTCGCTCCGCAGGCGCTGGAAGATATGGTGCAAAGCCTGCTCGCCCGTTCCGCCGCTGCCGCCGTCTATGCCGATGAGGATGTGATGGAGAGGAGCGGACGCCGGCACAGCCCCTTCTTCAAACCGGCCTGGGACCAGCCGTTGGCTGAGGCCGGCTGGCTAAAACCCGATGCCGCGCTGATCCGCGCCAGCGCGCTGCCGCAGGATGTCGATGCCGTTTCCCTCACCAGCGCTGCGCTGCTGACGCGTGTTGCTGCACGGGGAGCAATCCTGCATCTTCCCCGCGTGCTTCTGCATCGCCCTGGTTTGGCAAAGCCTGCGTTGAATACCCGCCGCCCGTCGCCGGTGCTGAAGCCGGTGAGCGTCATCATTCCCACCCGCGACCGGGCCGATCTTCTGGCGGCCTGTCTCGAGGGGCTTTTGAACCGCACCCGCCATGCCGGGCTCGATATCCTCGTCATCGACAATGACAGCCGCGAGGATGCGACATTGACGCTCCTGTCGCGGATCGAGGCGGAGGGGCATATCCGGCGGGTGTCGATGCCGGGGGCGTTCAATTTCTCCCGCGCCTGCAATCTCGGTGTTTCGGAGGCCCGGCACGAGGCGGTGCTGCTGCTGAACAATGATGTGGAACCGCTTCAGGATGGCTGGCTGGCCGAAATGCTGGGCGAGATGGAGGATCCGCGCGTGGGTGCGGTGGGGCCGCTGCTGCTGTTTCCGGATGGTTATGTGCAGCATGGCGGCGTGATTCTCGGCCATGGCTCCATTGCCCGGCACAGTTTTCACTTCCATCATCCGGACGGCGGCGAGGATCGCGGGCTGTTATCCTTGCGGCGCAATCTCTCCGCTGTCACGGCAGCCTGTCTTCTGACACGCCGCAGCCTGTGGCAGGCTGTGGGCGGCATGAATGAAGAAATGTTGCCCGTTGCCTTCAATGATGTGGATTATTGCCTCAAATTGCGCAAACAAGGAGCGGTGATCCGCTGGACACCGCATGCGCGCCTGCTGCATCGGGAGTCGGTCTCCCGCGGCACGGATAATACCGATGCCAAGCGCAAGCGTTTTGCCGCTGAAGAGAAATATATGTTCGAGACCTGGGGCAGCCTGCTGCTGAACGATCCTTGCCATAATCCCAACCTGTCGCTGGCGGCGGGAGAATTCGTGCTGAGGGGCGCGCCGCGCGATGCCGCTGCCCGGAGCAGCGAATGCTGAAGGAAGGCTCGCGGGCTTCCTGCCTTCTCGATAAAGTGTTGACGCGGCCTCGCCTTCAGGGGCCGGGCAAGGGAAGGCCGCGCCGCCCGGTCAAGCGGATCATCGTGTTCGGGCGCATGCCCAATCCAACCTTCGATTATTATCTGGCCGCGCGGCTTGAAGCCCCCGGCATGCCGCCTTTTCAGGTCTGCGATATTCGCAGCTTTCGCGCCGAGGATCTGGAGGCGGAAGGCAGTTTCGTTCTGATTTGCCGCTATGCCTCCACCGCCGTTCTGCGGTGGATCGAAAGCCGCCATGCCAATCTTGCCGGTGTGGGACTGTTTCTCGATGACGATATTCCGGCGGTCATTACTGGCGACGATGCCGATCTGCCCTATCGGCTGTTTCTCTGGTATCGCGCCATTTTTCCGCTGCGGCGGCTGAACCGGCACCTGGATTGTCTCTGGCTGTCGACGCCCCGGCTGGCGGATGCCATCGGCGAGCCTGGCGCAAAACTCCTGCCGCCCGCCCCGCCCGAAAGGCTGTGGCGAAGCGCCAGCTTTGAGCTTTCCGTGGATCAGGTGGTGATCGCCTATCACGCCACCGGCGTGCATGTGGCGGAGCATCACTTCCTGAGGCCGATCATCGAAACGGTGCTGGCGGCGCGCCCGCAGGCGCGTTTCGAGGTGGTGGCGGGGCCAAATGCAGCTGGCATCTGGCAGGGGCTTGAGCGCTGCCATGTGCTCTCGCCGACGTCCTGGACCGATTATCTTGAAAAAATGGCCTCGGCGCGGGTGGATATTTTTCTCGTGCCGCTGACGCCCTCTGCCGTCAATGACTGCCGCGCGCCGACCAAGCGCATCGACGCGGCGCGGCTCAATGCCGCCGGGCTCTACTCCGCCTCGCCAAGTTACGGCTTCGGCCATGACCGGGGAGAAATCCATCTTGCCCATGAGGCGGAGGATTGGGTGCGTGCCATTCTGGCGCTGATCGACAATCCCGCTGAACGCAAGGCCGTGGCTGCCGCAACCTGCGCGGAAGTGGCCGCCATGACGGCGCTGGCCCGCGATGGGCTGCCGGGGTTCTAAATCTGTTTTTAAAACCGGTTCCGAATTGTTCTGGAACGCGCTCTGTTCCCTGAATCGGGAGGCTTTTGCCTCCCGCCATCAGGCAGGCATGTGGTAATCGACGATCCGGTTCTCGCGCACCACGAAGAGCTTGCCGGTTTCGGTCTGGTCAGGCCCCACCAATGGCAGCAGGGTCTTCGCCACGTCTGAAGGATGCGGCAGGGTGTCCGGGTCTTCGCCCGGCATGGCCTGGGCGCGCATGGCGGTGCGGGTGGCGCCTGGATCGACGGAGAGGACGCGCAGCGGCAGGCGCTGGCTTTCTGCCGCCCAGGTGCGGGCGAGCGCTTCCACGGCGGCCTTGGAGGCGGAGTAGGGACCCCAGAACGGCTTGCACTTATGCGCGGCGGCAGAAGAAAGGATCAGCGCGCGGCCCTGGTCAGATTTGGTGATCAGCGGATCGATGGAGCGGATCAGCCGCCATGTGGCGGTGACATTGATCGCCATGACCTTTTCGAAGACCTTGGCTTCCACATGGCCGATGGGCGAAATCACGCCCAGCACACCGGCATTGGCCACCAGAATATCCAGCTTGCCCCAGCGCTCGAAGATCGAGCCGCCCAGCGCATCGATGGCACCCATGTCGGCGAGGTCGAAGGGCACGAGGGTCGCGGACCCGCCGACGGCCTTGATGGCGTCATCAAGCTCTTCCAGCCCGCCCACGGTGCGGGCGCAGGCAATGACGTGTGCGCCTGCGCGCGCCAGTTCCAGCGCCGTGAAATAGCCGATACCGCGCGAAGCGCCGGTGACGAGCGCAATGCGGCCCTTGAGATCCACTGTCATGTTCTGCCCGCCCTGTCAGCCGTTGCTGGCAAGAACGGAAACCTTGCGGCCCATTTTCTCGCCTTCCTTGTCCAGAAGCCGCACCGGATAATCGCCGGTGAAGTAATGGTCGGTGAATTGCGGGTTTTCCGGATTGCGCGGCTCGCCGCCCACGGCCTTGTAGAGCCCGTCGATGGAGAGGAAGGCGAGCGAATCCGCGCCGATATATTTCGCCATGGCCTCTTCATTGGCATATTGATTGGCCAGCAGCTTGTCGGCATCCGGCGTGTCGATGCCGTAGAAATCCGGATGATAGATCATCGGGCTTGCCACGCGGATATGCACTTCCTTGGCGCCGGCATCGCGGATCATCTGGACGATCTTCAGCGAGGTTGTGCCGCGCACGATGGAATCATCCACCAGAATGACGCGCTTGCCTTCGATCATCGCCCTGTTGGCGGAATGCTTGAGCTTGACGCCGAAGGCGCGGATCTGCTGGGTCGGCTCGATAAAGGTGCGCCCGACATAATGGTTGCGGATAATGCCGTATTCGAAGGGAATGCCGCTCGCCTGGGCGTAACCCAGCGCGGCGGGCGTGCCGCCATCCGGCACCGGCACCACGACATCGCCGTCGCAGGGGGCTTCCAGCGCCAGGTTCTGGCCCATGTTCTTGCGCGTCTGGTAGACATTGCGGCCGCTGACCACGGAATCCGGACGGGCGAAATAGACATATTCGAACAGGCAGGGACGCTCCGGCACGGGCCGCGCAGGCGGGCGGGCGTCGATGGTGATCGAGCCATCCGGCTGAATTTCGCAGATGATCACTTCGCCATTCTTGACGTCGCGCACGAATTTCGCGCCGATAATGTCCAGCGCACAGGTTTCGGAGCAGAAGATCGGCTTGCCGTCGAGATCGCCCATCACGAGCGGGCGGATGCCCACCGGATCGCGCGCGGCGATCAGCTTGGTGCGGGTCATGGCGATCATCGCATAACCGCCTTCCATCTGCCGCATGGCGTCGATGAAGCGATCCGTGGTGGAGCTGTGGCGGGACCGGGCGATGAGGTGCAGCACCACTTCCGAATCCGAGGTGGACTGACAGATGGCGCCGGTGGCGATGATCTGGCGGCGGAGCGTCAGACCGTTGGTGAAATTGCCGTTATGGGCAATGGTAATGCCGCCTTCTTCCAGCTCAGCGAACAGCGGCTGTACGTTGCGCAGCGCCACTTCGCCGGTCGTGGAGTAACGGGTATGGCCGATGGCGGCAGACCCCGGCAGCTTCGCCAGCGTCACCGGGTTGGTGTAGTGATCTCCCACCAGACCCATATGCTTTTCGGTATGGAAGTGCCGTCCATCGAAGGACACGATGCCTGCCGCCTCCTGGCCGCGATGCTGGAGCGCATGCAGGCCCAAGGCTGTCAGCGTCGCGGCATCCGGATGGCCCAGAATGCCGAATACGCCGCATTCTTCATGCAGCGTATCGCCTTCGAGATCTTCGAGAAAGGTGGAGGAGGAATGGATCATCACAGCCGGCCTTTGTGAGGGTCAAAAGAAAAACGGTGTTCGTCCGCGAAACCTCTACCTTAGATAATAGGTCGCACGGCTCAATTCCATACTGCGCCTGAAAGGCGCAGCCAGTCCTGTCAGTTTCCGGTGGCCGGGGCGTCTTCGGCAGGCGCTTGCGCCTCCGGTGCCTGAGGCTGTTCCTTGCCGAGAATGCGGGCGCGCAATTGCGGCTCGATATCATCCGGCAAGACGGCTTCCAGCTTCATGACGAGCGCGTCGATGAAGGGCTTGGATTTTGCATTGTTGACCCAGGCCGGGCGCTGCTTGACGTCGATCAGCCAGTTCCAGAAGGCGACGGCGACAACGAGAAGCAGAAGACCGCGTGCCGCCCCGAACAGGAAGCCCAGCGTGCGATCCAGCGCGCCGATACGGCTGTCGATGATGAAATCGGCAATGCGCGACGTGATCAGCGAGATCAGGATCAGCGCCACGATGAACACCGCGCCTGCCGCACCCGCCATGGCGATGCGGTGATCGGTGGTGTATTTTTCCACATAAGGCAGGACGATCGGATAGAAGTAATAGGCGGCGGCAACCGCGCCCACCCAGCTTGCGATCGACAGGATCTCGCGGGAAAAGCCGCGGATCATCGCCAGGACGGCTGAAAACAGCACGACACCGATGACGACACCGTCGAAAATCGTAATGGGCATTCAGTTCAACTCCAGGGGCAGGCCGCACAGGCGGCACCCGCTTTTTCGTCAACATCCGGCTTTTTCGATCCGCTGCGGGTCTTTGCGGTCACCTTCCGGCTTCGGCAAAGATGCAGTGCACCAAGGCGGCCTCTCCTTACACCACGAATGAACGAAGTAAAAGGCGCAAAGGCGGCGCATTTCTATCAAAATTGTGAAGCTCGCCGTGGAAATTATCCAAGGTCTTTCATTCCGCTTCCGCCGCCTTCAATTTCCGCCCCGCAATCTGCACTACAAGGTCGGCAAGACTGTCGATGCGGCTGACGCGGCTGGCGCTCTTCGGCAGGTCGGCGGAGGCCGCAGGCAGCACCGCACCGGAGAAGCCCAGCTTCTCAGCTTCTTTCAGCCGATGCACGGCCTGCGAGACCGGGCGCACCGCCCCGGAGAGGCTGACCTCGCCGAAATAGACGCAATCGGCAGGTAGCGCCACGCCCGCCAGAGACGAAACGAGAGCGGCGGCAATGGCGATATCGGCGGCGGGCTCGGCAATGCGGTAGCCTCCGGCAATGTTGAGATAGACATCGTGCTGGCCAAGGCGCACGCCGCAATGGGCTTCCAGCACTGCCAGCACCATGGCGAGGCGGCTGGAGTCCCAGCCGATCACCGCCCGGCGCGGTGTGCCGAGCGAAGTGGGGGCAACGAGCGCCTGCACCTCGACCAGAACCGGGCGCGTGCCCTCCATGCCGGCGAAGACGGCAGCGCCCGGGGCCTTTTCGTTGCGCTCTCCAAGGAAGAGTTCGGAGGGATTGGCGACCTCCCGCAGACCCTTGTCAGACATTTCGAACACGCCGATTTCATCCGTCGGGCCGAAGCGGTTCTTCACGGTACGAAGAATGCGATAGTGATGGCCGCGATCGCCTTCGAAATAAAGAACCGCATCCACCATATGCTCGACCAGACGCGGACCGGCGATCTGGCCTTCCTTCGTCACATGGCCCACCAGCACCATGGTGGCCCCGGTCTGCTTGGCAAAACGGATCATGGCCTGCACACCGGTGCGCAATTGCGTGACGGTGCCGGGCGCGGAATCGGCAGTATCGCTCCACAGTGTCTGGATGGAATCGATGATGATCAGGTCAGGCCGCTTGCCCTCGGAAAGCGTGGCCAGAATATCCTCGACATTGGTTTCTGCTGCCAGCAGCACATCGGTATCGGCAGCCCCCAGCCGCTGCGCCCGCAGCCGCACCTGCGCCACCGCTTCTTCACCGGACACATAGATGACGCGCTGCTTGCGGCGCGACAGCGCCGCTGCCGCCTGCATCAGCAGGGTGGATTTGCCGATGCCCGGATCGCCGCCGATCAGCACTGCCGAGCCGCGCACGAAGCCGCCGCCGGTGGCGCGGTCCAGTTCGCCCATGCCGGTTGGAATGCGCGGCGCTTCCTCGATCTCGCCGGAAAGGCTGGTGAGCGTGACAGGACGGCCCTTTTTCGGCGCAACCTTGCCCGGCCCGCCGCCAATACCGCCCATCAGATCTTCTTCGACAATCGTATTCCATTGGCCGCAGCCGTCACACTTGCCCGCCCAACGATTATGGACGGTGCCGCAATTCTGGCAGACAAACTGGGTCTTGGCGCGGGCCATGCTGATCTTTCGCAATGAGAACAGAAAGTGAACTTTCTTTCAGTTAAGCGAAAGCGCCTGGCGAGACAAGGGGGCAGTCAATATTATTCGGCATCCAGATAGCGGCGCTCATAGCGCAGGCCAAGGCCGGTCAGCAATTCATAGCCGATGGTGCCCGCCGCCCGCGCCACATCGTCCACCGGCATGTTGGTTCCGAAAAGCTCGATATAATCACCTGCCTGAATGGCATCCGGGGGCAGATCGGTGACATCGAAAATCGTCATGTCCATGGTGATACGGCCAACGATCGGCACCTTGTGCCCGGCAATGAAGCCCTGGGCGCCGGCAAGGCCGGTCTGGCGCAAGGCCACGCCATGCCCGGAAAGATTGCGCAGATAGCCATCCGCGTAACCGGCGGCGACGATAGCAAGGCGGCTGTCGCGGGACAGCGCGTGGCTTGCGCCATAGCTTACCACCTGTCCCTTTTTCGCCTCGCGGATTTGCAGGATGCGTGCCTCTGCCGTCACCACCGGGCGCATGGGGTTTGCCACCCCTTTGACCGCTTCGCCGCCATAAAGGGCAATGCCTGGGCGGGTAAGGTCGAAGTGATAATCGCTGCCGAGAAAGGTGCCAGCCGAGGCGGCAAGGCTTGATTCAATCCCTTCAAAAGCGGCGCTAAGGCTGCGAAAAGCCTCCAATTGCTGCCGGTTCATCGGTGAGGCCGGGTCGTCGGCGCAGGCAAGGTGGCTCAGCACCAACACCGGCGAGAAGCTGGCGGGCCGAGAGACATCCTCTGCCAGATGCAGCGCCTCTTCCAGCGGCAGGCCGAGCCGGTTGAAGCCGGTATCGACATGCAGCGCGCAGGGGTGGTCGCCATGCTCGGAGACCGTCGCCATCCAGAAGGCAAGCTGTTCTTCCGAGGCGATGACCGGCACGAGGTCATGCTCGAAGAACAGGTGTTCCGTGCCCGGCCAGACGCCGGACAGCACGAAGATGCGCGCCTCCGGCGCATGCGGGCGCAGCGTCACGCCTTCTTCCGGCACAGCCACGAAGAAATCCCGTGCACCGGCATGGTAGAGCGTCTGGCCCGCATCCTCGATGCCGACCCCGTAAGCATCGGCCTTGACCACGGATGCGGCCCGCGCTTTGCCCGAGCGCCGCGCCATGTCGCGCCAGTTATCCGCCAGCGCACCGAGATCGATGGTCAGTCTCAGCGGCGCGCTGGAAAACGCATCGTCGGGATCGGGAATGTCGGGATCGGGAAGGAAGAAGGAATCGGTCATGAGGGCCTGCCGGATGATTTTTGGCAAACCTATCACTTTTCGACAAGACGAACATGGCGGTGCAGCATAAAGTGGCGTCATGTCCACCGTTTCGAACCCGGAATCCGAAGCTTATGCTGCGCCACGCCGTGAAGAATGCGTGCGCTTCTGGCGCGACACGCGGCTGGGCGGGCTGGAATGCATGTCTGCCCACTTCGTCACCCATCGGTTTTCCCCGCATGCGCATGAAAGCTTCGGCATCGGCGCCATGGAGGAGGGGCGGAAGGTGGCGACCATTCGCGGCGTGACCGAACATTCCGGTCCCGGCGATCTCTACCTCATCAATCCCGAAGCCATGCATGATGGCGGACCGGATGGCGGCGCCTATCGCTACCGGATGATCTATCCGGATACGGCCATGATGATGCGGCTGATCGAGGAGCTGACCGGCAGGCCGGTCAGCGGAACGCCGTTCTTTCCCCGTCAGAAGCTGACCGATCCGGCGCTGGCGGAAGCATTTCTTTCTGCCCATCAGCGTCTGGAGGCCGGTGGCGGCAGGCTGGAGGCCGAAGAGGTTATCTTGCGGCTGCTGGCAGCTATTCTGGGTCGGCATGCCGGTGCGCCGTTGCAGCTCGACAAAAGCCTGTGCAGCCGGGCGGCGGAAACCGCCAGGGATTATCTCGAAGCCCATTTTGCCGAGGATATCAGCCTCGACCGGCTGGCGGCGCTGGGTGGGATCAGCCGGGCGCATCTCATCCGCAGTTTTCGCAAGCTGTTTCATATCACGCCGCATGCCTACCAGACGCATTTACGCATCCGTCAGGCCAAGGCCCTGCTGCGTCAGGGGGAAAGGCTGGCGGAGGCGGGGTTTGCCTGCGGCTTTTCCGATCAGGCGCATTTCACCCGCGCCTTCAAGGCGCTCAGCGGCATGACGCCCGGGCTTTACCGGGCGGCTGCGGGATAATACGAACAGTCATTGAAAATGGCAGTTCGTATTCCCCTTTTTGAATATCTCAAGCCCTTGATGCATTTGAGATATTCGAAATTCTTTCAAGGCGAGGATGCGTGAGCATCTTCGCCTTGGTATAAGCGCGCTTCGGATCAGTGCCCGACAGGTGCTGCGGCCATGCGCCTTTCCAGATATTTGGCGGTGCGGGACAGCGGATAGCAGATGACGAAATAGAGCAGCGCCACCAGACCATAGACGGTGAAAGGCTGATAGGTGGCATTGGTGACGATGGTGCCCGCCTTGGAGAGTTCCACAAAGCCGATGATCGAGGTGAGCGCCGTGCCCTTCACCACCTGCACCGAAAACCCGGCTGTCGGCGCAATGGCAATCCGCAGCGCCTGCGGCAGAATGATCAGCCGCATCTGCTGGCTATAGGTGAGCGCCAGGCTTTTTCCGGCTTCCCACTGGCCCTTCGGCACGGCCTCCACGCAGCCGCGCCAGATTTCCGCCAGGAAGGCGGCGGTCCACAGCGTCAGCGCGACGCCCGCCGCAAGCCAGGCCGGAACGTCGATGCCGAACAGGCCCAGTCCGAAGAAGGCGATGAAGAGCTGCATCAGCAGCGGCGTGCCCTGAAAGAATTCGATGATACAGCGCGCCACCATCCTTGCGGTCCAGGCGGCGGAAATGCGCAGCATCAAAAGCGCAAGCCCCACCAGGCCGCCGCAGATAAAGGAGACGAGGGACAAGAGCAGCGTCCAGCGGGTGGCGAGCAGCAGGTTGCGGGCAATATCCCAAAGCGTGAACTGGATCATCGTGTCGACACCTGCGGAAAGAGGCGCTTGCCGATCATCGCCAGAAGCTGGCGCAGCAGAATGGCGAGCAGCAGATAGGTGAGTGTGGAGACCAGATAGGCCTCGAAGGCGCGGAAGGTGCGGGACTGGATGAAATTGGCAGCATAGCTCAGATCTTCCGCCGCGATCTGCGACACCACCGCCGAACCCAGCATGACGATGACCAGTTGCGAGGACAGCGCGGGCCAGATGCGTTGCAGCGACGGCACCAGAATGATCAGCCGGAAGGTTTGCATGGGTTTGAGCGCCAGCGCCGCCCCGGCCTCGAATTGGCCTTTCGGCGTGGCCTCGATCCCGGCGCGGATGATTTCGCAGCTATAGGCGCCGAGATTGATGATCATCGCCAGATTGGCTGCCTCCATTTCCGTCAGCTTGAAGCCCGCCGATGGCAGACCGAAGAAAATGAAGAAAAGCTGGATCATGAAGGGCGTGTTGCGGATCAGCTCCACATAGAGCGCAACCGGCGCGCCGGCCCATTTCGGCCCCAGTGCCCGGCACCAGGCGCAGACTACGCCAAGCGCCACGCCAAACACGCCGCCGATGGCGATCAGCTCGATGGTGACGCCGATGCCCTTGAGAATGATCGGATAATACTCAAGAAGCCAGCCGAATTGAAAGACATAATGCATGACGTGCAACCTTGCTGCGCCTCCCCGCCGGATCTCCTGCGGGGAGGCGGGCTGGAAGTAGAGCACGTCTTGTGAACACCGGTTCACCGGACGTGCTCTAAGTTTTGTTTTTACGCATTTCCGGACGGAAAACCGCGACTACACTTTTCCTGGAAATGCTTTATTACAGCTTTTCCGGCAGCGGCATGGCCAGCCACTTTTCCGAAATCTTGTTCAGAGAGCCATCGGCAATGGCGCCCTTGATGATCTCGTTGACCTTGCCCTTCAGCGCGGCTTCATTCTGGTTGAGGCCGATATAGCAGGGCGAGTTCTTGATCAGGAATTTCGGCTCCGGCTTCTTGGGCGGGTTCTTGGCGACGATGGCGGCGGCCACGACATTGCCGGTGGCGATCACTTCGACCTGGCCGGACAGGAAGGCGGAGATGGTGCCGTTATTGTCCTCATAGCGCTTGATGGTGGCATCGGCAGGAGCGATCTTCGTCAGTTCCAGATCCTCGATGGCGCCGCGCGTCACGCCGACCGTCTTGCCGGAAAGACCGGCGGCATCTTTGATGGCGACATCTGCGGGGGCGAAGACACCATTATAGAAAGGCGCATAGGCATCGGTGAAATCGATGACCTTTTCACGCTCGGCATTCTTGCCGAGGCTGGAAATGACCAGATCGACCTTGTTGGTCTGGAGATAGGGAATGCGGTTGGCGCTGCTCACCGGCACCAGTTCCACCTTCACCTTCAGCTTTTCGCCGATCAGGTTGGCCATGTCGATGTCATAGCCGGAGGGCTGCATATCCGGGCCGACACTGCCGAAGGGCGGAAAATCCTGCGGCACGGCCACGCGGATCGTGCCGCGCGCGGTGATATCGGCCAGCGCATCGGCATGGGCCGCACCGGTAAAGCCGATCATGGTGGTGAAGAGAGAGGCGGCAAGAAGCATGCGCCGGGAAAATGTCATGGCATTATCCTTTTCTAAGCTGAAGCGTGGTCCGGGTGGTGGGGATGGGGGCGCCGGGCACCGGTTTGTCCGGTGTCCGGGATGGCAGGGAAAGCGATTGCCGAAGATCGGCGAGCGGATCGCGGGTGAGCGTCAGGTCCAGCCCGGTTTCCACCTCGTCCAGATGCTGAACGGCCAGGGCGGCGGCGGCGGAAAAATCGTCGCGCTCGATGGCCTCGGCAATCCGGCAATGGCCTTCATGGGATTCGATGGCGTGAAACTCCGACTGGTACAGCATTGAAATCAGAATTGTGCGCGCCGTCAGGTTCTGCAGAATGTGGGTGAGGATGGGGTTGCCCGCCAACTCGGCGATGCGGATGTGGAAATCACCCATCAGAAACGTGAGCGTCTGCCGGTCACCTTCGGCAATGGCGGCCTTCTCTTCGGCAAGGTGATCGCGCAGCACCTGCTTTTGCGGCTCCGTCAGCGGCTTCATGGTGTTGAGAAGCCCGACCTCGACGATGCGTCGCGCCGCGTAGACCTGCATCGCCTCCGTGGTGGAAGGCTCATGCACATACCAGCCGCGCTTGGGGCTGACATGCACGATGCCGCGTGCCTCAAGCCGCATCATCGCCTCGCGCACACGGGTGCGGGAAACGGAAAAGAGCTCTGCCAGCTGGCTTTCGCCCAGCCGCGCGCCGGGCTTGATGCGCGCCGACAGGATCGCATTCAGGATCGCGCTGTCGATGCTGTCGGGAGGTTGGCCGGTTCGTGTCTTTTTATCTTGCATACAAGATTGGTAAGCAATCGCCGTGCCAAGTGGTTCTGGATGCCGAAATCACTGAAATTCAATGGCGGGTTGCAATCTTGCTGCTGGCTTCTGCCTAAATGTGCGGCGCTGACCTCAGCAAATGCCGCGCGGACAGGCATATAAAAACCCGCGCATATGTCGATGCGCGGGTTGAAAAATCGAATAATGCAAGTGCGGATCACGGCTCTTCGTATTGAATGAAGCTCGGGTCGGCGAGGTCGGCGAAGCGGGTGAATTCGGCCTGGAAGGCGAGCTTCACCGTGCCGGTCGGTCCGTGACGCTGCTTGGCGATGATGACATCCGCCGTGCCCTTGACCTTTTCCATCTGCGCTTCCCATTCCGCATATTTCGGATCGGCCGGATCGCGCGGTTCGGCGTTCTTCACGTAATATTCTTCACGGAATACGAAGAGCACCACGTCGGCGTCCTGCTCGATGGAGCCCGATTCGCGAAGGTCGGAAAGTTGCGGGCGCTTGTCATCGCGGCTTTCCACCTGACGGGAGAGCTGCGAGAGCGCGATGATCGGAACGTTCAACTCCTTGCCCAGCGCCTTAAGCCCCGTGGTGATTTCCGTGATTTCCTGCACACGGTTTTCGCCGGATTTTTTCGAGCCGGTCATCAGCTGTACGTAGTCGACCACCAGGCAATCGAGGCCGCGCTGGCGCTTGAGGCGGCGGGCGCGGGCCGCCAGCTGGGCGATGGAGATACCACCCGTCTGGTCGATGAACAGCGGCACCTTCTGCATGGTCTGGGAGAAGCCCACCAGCTTTTCGAATTCATGTTCGGTAATGTCACCGCGGCGGATTTTCGAGGACGACACCTCGGTCTGCTCCGACATGATACGGGTGGCGAGCTGTTCGGACGACATTTCCAGCGAGTAGAAGCCGACGACGCCGCCATTCCTGGCCTTGAAGGAGCCATCCGGCATGACCTCCGGCTCATAGGAGGCGGCGATGTTCCAGGCGATATTGGTGGCAAGCGAGGTTTTACCCATGCCCGGACGTCCGGCCAGAATGATCAAGTCGGAGCGCTGCAAGCCGCCCATCTTGTTGTCCAGCGAGACGATGCCGGTGGAAATGCCGGAGAGATTGCCATCGCGTTCGAAGGCAGCCCCCGCCATGTCCACCGCCAGCGCCACGGCATCGTTGAAGGACTGGAAGCCGCCGTCATACCGGCCATTTTCCGCCAGATCGAACAGGCGGCGTTCCGTGTCTTCGATCTGCGCCTGCGGCGGCATGTCCAGCGGCGCATCATAGGCGATGTTCACCATGTCCTCGCCGATCTGGATCAGCGCGCGCCGCAAAGCGAGGTCGTAGATAGCGCGGCCATAATCCTCGGCATTGATGATCGACACGGCTTCGGCGGCAAGGCGCGCCAGATATTGCGCAACGGTCAGTTCGCCCACTTTTTCATCGGAGGGCAGGAAGGTCTTGATGGTGACGGGGTTGGCCGTCTTGCCCATGCGGATAATGTCGCCCGCCACCTCGAAGATCTTGCGGTGCAGCGCTTCATGAAAATGCGGCGGCTTCAGAAAGTCCGAGACGCGGTAATAGGCATCGTTGTTCACCAGAATCGCGCCGAGGAGGGCCTGTTCAGCCTCGATATTGTTCGGCGCTTCCCGGTAATGCGGTTCGGCCGATGGAGCAGGGCCGAGCCTGCGCGCAGCGTCGTTCATGGTCGTCTTTCCATTTCGTCAGATGAGGGGCCATCTTACCCCAGGCGGCGGGCGGATAAATGCCGGCTGGTGATTCACACAGTGATTCACAGGCGCCTGCAGAAAGTACCGCCTCCGCGCCGATTCCGGTTGACTGTAACATCCCCGCGAATCAACGGGTATTATAAAGCAATGCATAAAAAAACGCCCGGCGAACCGGGCGTTTTCCTTCTCGCCTTACGGCCGAGGCTTATTCTTCGTCGCCGTCGCGGTCTGCATCCGGATCGAAGAAGTCTTCCGGACGAAGAGCGTCTTCGTCAACGCCGTAGATGGCGTCGGCGGAGGTGAGGCTTTCGCCCTTGGCCTGGCGCTCGGCTTCTTCAGCGGAACGGGCAACGTTGATTTCAACGGCGATTTCGACTTCGGCATGCAGGTGCATGGTGACCTTGTGCAGGCCGATGGTCTTGATCGGCTGGTTCAGCTCAACCTGGTTGCGGGCAATGGTGAAGCCTTCGGCGCCCAGTGCGTCCACGATGTCGCGGGCAGCAACGGAGCCGTAGAGCTGGCCGGTTTCGCCAGCGGCGCGAACCATGATGAAGGATTTGCCGTCCAGAACGTCGGCAACCTTCTGGGCTTCCGACTTGCGCTCGAGGTTGCGGGCTTCCAGCGTAGCGCGTTCGGCTTCGAAGCGCTTCTTGTTGGCGTCGTTGGCGCGCAGCGCCTTGCCGAGCGGCAGCAGGTAGTTACGGGCAAAGCCGTCGCGAACCTTGACGGTTTCACCCATCTGGCCGAGCTTGGCGATGCGTTCGAGAAGAATGACTTCCATTGTCGTTTCCTTTCAGTTCAAGTGCTTGTTTCGGGACCGTCAGCGACAGCCCCTATGCGGTGTTGCCGTCATTGTTGTCGCTCGCCCTCGGTGGCGTGAGGGCAACCGTCCGCCTGGTATCGATGAGGCCGAGAATCATGATGAAGAGAGCCGGCAGCGCCATGGCTGCGGCCATATAGGCCAGAATCAGCGCCGGAAGACGCCAGTCGCGGCCCCGGGTTCTCTGGTGGATCGAGGCAAAACCGGCCAGCAGGAAGCCCGCGCCGAAGGTGCCGCAGATCGTTGCTCCGATCAGCGCCGGAATGCCGCCAACAAAGCAGGCGATGATGCCGATCAGGAAGATGAAGGGGGTATTGCGGTTCATCCGCAGCGCCGACGGCAGGTCTTCGCGCGGGCGCAGACCCTGGCCCGAGGCACTGACGATGCGGGTGGCGATGTAATAGGCCGCAAACAAAAGCAGCACCCACATGCCACCTTGCGCGATCGGCAGGGTCAGCAGCAGGCTGGACTTGACGCTGCCGATGTTTTGCACCGGAAACGGCGTGCCCTGCTCGGCCATCGCCTGCTGCAGCCCATCCACCAGTGCCCCGACAAAGGCGGCGTTATAGCCCATCATCGCGCCCATGAAGATCAGGCTGATGGTGACCAACGCGCACAGATGCATCAGAATATCCGAGAGCGGATACCAGGCGAGAAGATTGTCAGGCCCGCCGATTTCCTGGGCCGGGCGCGCCAGATTGGCAAGATGGCTCAGCCAGCCTGCTGGAAGCAGGGTGGACATGAAAACGGAGAGCGCAAAGAGCGGCGAAACCAGGATCGCGCCCGCAATGGCTGCCGTGACGATTGCAACGATGGCGGTGAAATTGCCCCAGCGCAGGCCGACGATCAGCACGGGCAGGGCGGAAGCGGCGAAGAAAAGCGCCGAAAAGGAAAGCTGCACCGTTGCCGCCATGACCAGAAACACGGCGGTGATCCCGGCCAGAATGCCGGTCAGCAGCAATTTTCCATTCAAAGTCTTCACGTCGCTGTCCTGCTCTCAGGCAGTTAGAAAAGGCCGGTCTGGCGCTTCTCAACATAGGTTTGGAAAATTCCGATCCGCGCCCACCGCGAAAGGGAAACACCTCCGGCGGAACCGGAGGTGTAAAGTCTCATATTAAGCGACCACGTAGGGCAGCAGGCCCAGGAAGCGGGCGCGCTTGATGGCGCGAGCCAGTTCACGCTGCTTCTTCTGCGAAACGGCGGTGATGCGCGAAGGCACGATCTTGCCGCGTTCGGAGATGTAGCGCTGCAGCAGACGCACGTCCTTGTAATCGATCTTCGGAGCGTTGGCGCCGGAGAAGGGGCAGGTCTTGCGACGGCGATGGAAAGGACGGCGAACCGGGGAAGAAGATACGTCAGCCATTGTCAAATCTCCTTATGCACGGTCTTCGCGCGGACGGCGCGGACGGTCGCCAAAGCCTTCACGGGCCGGACGGTCGCCATCGCGGCGCGGACGGTCGTCGCGGTCGCGCTTCTGCATCATGGCAGACGGGCCTTCTTCGTGGGCTTCCACGGCGATGGTCATATAACGAAGAACGTCTTCGTTGATGCGCATCTGACGCTCGATTTCGTGGATGGCGGCTGCCGGAGCATCGATATCCATGAGAGCGTAATGAGCCTTGCGGTTCTTCTTGATGCGGTAGGTGAGGGACTTGAGGCCCCAGTTTTCTACGCGCCCGACTTTGCCGCCGAAGGATTCGATAACGCCCTTGTACTGTTCTACGAGGGCATCGACCTGCTGTGCGGACATATCCTGCCGGGCAAGGAATACATGTTCATAAAGAGCCATGGTGGTCTTGCCTTTCTTGCGGTTGTCTCACCCGGAACGGCGCTAAGCCTCAACGACTGCTCCTGATCGGCGATGCCGAGGCAAGAAAAGCGTTTGAACGAGACGGTCGAGAGCGGAGACACGGGAGGCCGGAACCCTTATGGTTCCTGCGGTTCCAAAAATGGAACCGGCCCTCCGTTCAGCCACCAGCCGAAGGACCGGGTGTTGCGAACAGCGCGCTTATACGCATTTTCGCGCCAAAGGCAAGGGTAGGGAGGCGGAATTACAGAATTCGCAGCACCGTATTGCCATTGTCCTCGCCAAAGGCGAAAGCGGGGGCAGAGCCCGTGGCGGCATCGCCTTCCAGCGACAGCGTTATTCTGTCTTCCGAGTTCTTGAAGGTGATGGTGAGGCGATCCTTTGAGGCGCTCACCGTCATATCGCTTGCCGTATATCCGCTGAAGCGCAGCAGAAGCGGCCCATCGGTCGTCACCTTGTCCTTGCCGTCGCCTGCGGCAAAGGTCAGCTCGGCGGTGCTGTCTGTTCCGGTCTGGTGGATGTCGATCGTGTCGTCACCCGTGCCGCCGCTGGCAAAAATACGGCTGCCTTCCAGATAGAGGGTATCGTTGCCGCTGCCGCCATCAATGCCGATCAGGGCCGAGCCGGAGGCCTTGATGGTATCATTGCCATCGCCACCGGCGATGGTCATCAACAGCTTGCCGAGCAGTTGCACATCATCGTCGCCCGAGCCCGCATCGAGACCGGTGATCGCACTGGCCTCGGCCTTGACGCTGTCATTGCCGTCTCCGGTAGAGATATTGGCCATCAGGCCGGTCTTCACCGCCAGACTGTCATCGCCGCCGCCGGTTTCGACATTATACAATGCGCGGCCTGTCAGCGTCAGGTTTTCATCCCCTTCCGTGCCGGAGACGCCGGTGACATAGCCCAGGCTCTCATTCACATCCGCGCCGTCCTGGCTTTCGCCATCGGCAAGGCTGAGAATTTCGATGATGCGGGCCAGCGCCCGCTGTCCGGCATCGCTGCGCGTTGAGGCGGTTCCGGTTGCTGGAAAGGAGGTGGCCAGGGAGGAGGGGGCGGGGGAACGGGAAAACAGCGCCGAGACATAGAGCGCCGCATTGGGATCGCGATAGAAGCTGTTGATGCTGGTCATGTCCCACTCTTGTTCCAACAGATATTAATTTAGGACTATCTGCTGAAATTGCCGCCGAGGCCAGCGATGGATGGGAACGGGGTAAGCGACAGGTTAAAGAAGCCGATCCTTGACCGCTTTGCGCAGCGCTTCGGGAACGAGGTTTTCACTCACCTCCACGCTGCGCTCACCAAACCGTTCCGGCCAGGTGATGCGGTAGCGGAACCCGTCCATGGAGCGGGTGGCAAGCGGATTTCCCTCGAAAAAGGTTTCGATGAGCGACCGTTCGGCATCGTCCAACTGCTCGGCGGCATAGACGCCGCAGCATTTCAGCTTGGCGCCTGCGCCGCCAAAGCCTGCAAATCCGCCGAGTTTTTCCAGATGCAGATCGCCCATCGCTATCCGTCTTCGGGGTTAGAGCATAATCCGACCGGAGTGAAACGAGGACGATCAAGATTATGCTTCAAAAATAAATCACGGTCATGAGGTTTCGGCGTCTGCCGGGGTTACGCCGACATCGCGCCAGGCTTTGTCAACGGCTGCCCGGACCGCTTGTTCCCCACCGAACAGCGCATCCGTGGCGCTCAGTGTCGCACCCGCGAACTGCGCCATGGTCATGTCCGGCTGGGTGCCGTTTTCCGTCATGGCATGATACCAGATCGGCCCGGCCTTGTCCCAGCTTTTTCCGCCGAGCGCCATGGCGGCCTTGTAGAAGGCGAGATTGGGAATGCCGCTCGATTCATGCGGATCCATACCATCGCGATACTGGCGAAAATGGCTGACCTGACCACCCATGGCGTGCGCAGCTTCGGGATCGGCCATGTCGCGCAGGCACGTATATTTGGCTTTGGCGGCAGGTCCCAGAATTTCATTGCCGATCAGCCAGTCGGCCTCCGTCACCGTTTCCTGGCGCAGCCATTGCTTGAAGATGGTGCCGAAGACGTCGGACAGGCTCTCGTTCAGGCCGCCCGCCTGATTTTCGTAATTGAGCCCGAGCGTGTATTGCGTCACGCCATGGGTCAATTCGTGGCCCACCACATCCGTGCCGCGGCAGAAGGCCACGAAGATCTGGCCATCGCCGTCGCCATAGGCCATCTGCGTGCCGTTCCAGAAGGCGTTGTTGTATTCCTCGCCATAATGAATGGAAGATAGAATGGTCATGCCATTGCCGTTGATGGAATTGCGGTCAAAAATCTCTCTGAAGAAGCGCGCCACACCCGAGGTGGTTTCAAAGGTAGTGCGGGCATCGGCATCGCGGGAGGAGGCCGGATCGGCAATCTGGACGCCGGGCAAGGTCATGCTGTGATTACAATCATAGACCGGAATCGACGGTTCCCGCGCCACCGTCACGGAAAAGGCGTGAAAGGCCTGCTTGGCCAGGGTCAGCTCCCGTGCGCTATCGCGAAAGCGGCGGATTTGCTGGTCCAGATTGAGCGTCTCGCTCAGCCGGTTGCGGGCGTCTTCCGGCAGGTCTGGATCCTCAGCGAGTGCAATCAACACTTTTTCAGGAACGATGCGGCACATCTGGCACATGAAACACTCCCTTGGATATGGACGATGTGGAAAATCTAAAATTCAATCTGGGGTTTATGGGTGTTTCAATGCGGGATTGCGGCAAGAGTTCCGTGTCAGGCAAACCATTACAGCGCCGTGCGTTTTATCAAACGCACAAAGGACGCTGTAACACTTTAAATCTGCTGCATAATTCCTTAAATCGATTCCGATTTAAGGAATTATGCAGTAGAAAAAATAAAGGGACCGGCATGGGAATGCCGGTCCCTTTGTCGTCTTGTGTGATCCGGTGCTGTCAGATCGCCATCGGATATTGCCGATGGATGCGTGCAATACCGGCCAGCACCTCGTCGGAAAGCGTAAGCTGTGCTGCACCGATATTGATCTTCAGCTGCTCCATGGACGTCGCGCCGATAATCACCGATCCCATGAAGGGCCGCGTCAGGCAGAAGGCGAGCGCCATTTGCGAAGGGTCGATATCATGGGCCTTGGCCAGCTCCACATAGGCGCGGGTGGCGGGTTCCTGGTGTTCGGTCAGCCGTCCGCCGAGATCGCCATTGATGGAGCCGCGCGAACCGGCGGGCTTGACGCCGCCCAGATATTTTCCGCTCAGCAGGCCTGCCGCCAGCGGCGAATATGCCAGCAGCGAGACGTTCTCATGGTGGGAAAGCTCCGCCAGATCGAGATCATAGCTGCGGTAGAGCAGGTTATATTCGTTCTGGATGGTGGCAACGCGCGGCAGCCCGTGCTTTTCCGCCAGCGTCAGGAATTGCTGCGTGCCCCAGCAGGTCTCGTTGGAAAGGCCGATGGCGCGGATCTTGCCGGCCTTGACGCAGGCGTCGAGGGCTTCCAGCTTCTCCAGCATTTCGGCATGCACCCTCTCCGTCACCTGGTTGGACGGATCGTAATTCCAGGCGGCCCGGAAATGATAATGACCGCGATTGGGCCAGTGGATCTGGTAGAGGTCGATATAATCCGTCTTCAATCGCGTCAGGCTGGCGTCCACCGCTTCGCGAATGGTCTTGCCGTTGATCGGCGCGCCCCCGCGAATATAGGGTCGACCGGCACCCGCAACCTTGGTGGCGAGGATCACATCCTTGCGCTTGCCGGTTTTGGCAAACCAGTTGCCGATCAGCTTTTCCGTATCGGTATAGGTGTCGGCCGAGAGCGGCGTGGTGGGGTAAAGTTCGGCGGTGTCGAAGAAATTGACGCCTTCGGAAAGGGCGTAATCCATTTGCTCGAAGGCTTCCGCCTCGCTGTTCTGGCTGCCCCATGTCATGGTGCCGAGGCAGATTTCCGAGACCGAGAGATCGGTACGGCCGAGTGTCCTGTATTTCATGCTGTCATCTCTATGGGCTTTGATGCGCTTGGGAGGCGCCGGGAGGATCGCGGAGCAATGTAGCCCGAAAATGACACACGGCAAGGCCATATAAACCATATAAACCCCGGATACTGTGTGGGGAGGCCTGTGCTAAGGGATGGGTCACGGGTTGACTCTCGAAGACAGTTTGTGAATTGGAGTGGGGAAAAGACAAGGGAGTACCCCAATGGGTGTGGCATTTACATTTCCGGGCCAGGGCAGCCAGGTCGTCGGAATGGGCAAGGATCTGGCGGAGGCCTTTCCGGAGGCGCGCGCCGTCTTTGATGAAGTGGACGAAGCGCTGGGTGAAAAGCTCTCCGCCGTCATGTTCGACGGACCGGCCGAGACGCTGACGCTGACCGCCAATGCGCAGCCGGCGCTGATGGCCGTTTCGATTGCGGTGCTCAGGGTCATGGAAGCGCGCGGCTTTTCGCTGAAGAACAAGGTCTCCTACGTGGCAGGCCATTCGCTCGGCGAATATTCGGCGCTCTGTGCCGCCGGAACCTTCAGCCTGGCCGATACGGCGCGGCTGCTGCGCATTCGTGGCAATGCCATGCAGGCTGCCGTGCCGGTGGGTGCTGGCGCCATGGCCGCCATCATCGGGCTGGAGCATCCCGATGTCGAGGCTGTGTGTTCAGAGGCCACCGCTTTCGGCGCCGTGCAGATCGCCAATGACAATGGCGGCGGGCAGCTGGTGATTTCCGGCGAAAAGGCGGCTGTGGAAAAAGCAGCGGCGCTGGCCAGCGAAAAGGGCGCAAAGCGCGCCATCATGCTGCCGGTATCCGCGCCCTTCCATTCGAGCCTCATGGGCCCGGCGGCGGATGCCATGCGCGAGGCCATTGCTGCCGTCGAGATGAAGGCGCCGGTGGTGCCGTTGATTGCCAATGTGCGGGCAGCCCCCGTCAGCGATCCGGCGGAGATTGCCCGGCTGCTGGTGGAGCAGGTCACCGGGCAGGTGCGCTGGCGCGAAACGGTGGAATGGTTTGGCCATAACGGCGTTTCTGTGCTGTACGAGATCGGCTCCGGCAAGGTGCTGACCGGGCTCGTGCGGCGCATCGACAAGAACCTGACGGGTACGGCGGTCAATGCGCCGGCGGATATCGAGGCAGCGCTGACGGCGCTCTTGGCTTGAACAGGACAGCAACGAGGAAAGACACATGTTCGATTTGACCGGCCGCAAGGCTTTGGTGACCGGCGCTTCCGGCGGCATCGGCGAGGAAATCGCCCGGGTGCTGCATGCGCAGGGTGCGACCGTCGGCCTGCATGGCACGCGGGTGGAAAAGCTGGAGGCGCTCGCCACCGAACTTGGCGAGCGCGTCAAGATCTTCCCCGCCAACCTCTCCAGCCGCGATGAGGTGAAGGCGCTGGGCCAGAAGGCCGAGGCCGAGCTGGAAGGTGTGGATATTCTCGTCAACAATGCCGGCATCACCAAGGACGGCCTGTTCGTGCGCATGTCGGATGCCGACTGGGATGCCGTGCTGGAGGTCAACCTCTCCTCCGTCTTCCTGCTGACGCGGGAACTGACGCATCCGATGATGCGCCGCCGCTATGGCCGCATCATCAACATTACCTCCATCGTCGGCGTGACGGGCAATCCGGGGCAGACCAATTACTGCGCCTCCAAGGCGGGCATGATCGGTTTTTCCAAGTCGCTCGCCCAGGAAATCGCGCCGCGCAACGTCACGGTCAACTGCGTGGCGCCGGGCTTTATCGAAAGCGCGATGACCGGCAAGCTGAACGACAAGCAGAAAGAATCCATTATGGGGGTCATCCCCATGAAGCGGATGGGAACCGGCGCGGAAATCGCGTCCGCCGTTCTCTACCTCGCATCCTCGGAAGCCAGCTATGTCACAGGGCAGACCCTGCATGTGAATGGCGGCATGGCGATGATCTGAACCGGTTTTCAGGCGCCTTGCCCGGGCAGGTTCCGGGTGGGCGGTCTGAAAGGGAAGACCCGTTGCGCCTTCGGCCCGACACGTCGGGAGAAAGCGCATCGGGGCCAGATCCGAGGTCGGGTGAACCCGGCCCCAATGGTGAAGGTATGCCGGGAAAGCCTCCATTTTCGGGCTTTGCGGCGAACTTAAACCATGTTAAGCGGGCGAGGACTGTGAGCAGTCGTCCCGGAAGCGGCAGGCCTCGCCTGCCCGTGAGCACGGAACGAACGTGTGAAGAGCGGGTTCAACGGGAAATGCCGGCTTGGGTATCATGCCCCTGCCGGCGCAAGACAGGGTGGGGATGCCATTACGGCTCCCTCGTGAAGAAGAGGTCGAGGAAACCGACATGAGCGATATCGCAGAACGCGTAAAGAAAATTGTTGTTGATCATTTGGGCGTTGAAGCCGACAAGGTTGTTGAAGGTGCCAGCTTCATCGACGATCTGGGCGCGGACTCGCTCGACACCGTTGAGCTCGTAATGGCGTTCGAAGAAGAATTCGGCGTTGAAATTCCGGACGATGCCGCTGACTCCATCCTGACGGTCGGCGACGCCGTCAAGTTCATCGAGAAGGCCCAGGCCTGATTGGTGGCAACAGCCATGCTGAAGGAGCCGGCTACTGCGCAATGTCTTGAATCGACATCGATTTAAGACAGCATTCCGCGGCGGATCCGATGTGTTATAGCATTCTGCGCTCTTGAAAGCGCAGAATGCTGTATACCGCTCCCGAAAGGCCGCTTGCGTGGCCTTTTTTATTTGACCTTCCAAGGCTTTCGGAACCGTCGTTCCAACGTTCTGGAAGAGGCGCTGAGGCGCGCATTCAGGCAGACCACGACCGAATAAGGATTTCGGACATCCGGCAGAGCCGCCGTGGCAGTGGTGCTGTGCATAGTTTTCAACGCGCATCCTTTCCGAAAACGCTTCACACTTCGGGATGCGCTCTAGCGAGTGGGGTGAACAGGCGCATGAGACGTGTCGTTATCACGGGAACCGGCATGGTTTCTCCTCTGGGGTGCGGAACGGAGATCACCTGGCAACGGCTGTTGGCTGGCCAGAGTGCGGCCCGCAAGGTCACCGAATTCGAGGTCGAGGATC
This sequence comes from Allorhizobium paknamense, assembly GCF_030815125.1. GTDB lineage: Bacteria > Pseudomonadota > Alphaproteobacteria > Rhizobiales > Rhizobiaceae > Allorhizobium > Allorhizobium paknamense. Next base: position 491,416 of record NZ_JAUSWH010000001.1, on the reverse strand, counting down.
TCCCGGCGAAGATCGCCTGCCGCATTCCGGTGGGCGATGGGACGGACGGCACCTTCAATGCCGATGACTGGATGGAGCCGAAGGAACAGCGCAAGGTCGATCCCTTCATCGTCTACGCCGTTGCCGCCGCCGATATGGCGCTGGCCGATGCCGGCTGGAAGCCCGAAAACGATGAAGACCAGTGCGCCACCGGCGTCTTGATCGGCTCCGGCATTGGCGGCATCGAAGGCATTGTCGAGGCGGGTTACACGCTGCGCGACAAGGGCCCGCGCCGCATTTCGCCCTTCTTCATTCCCGGTCGCCTGATCAACCTGGCTTCCGGCCATGTTTCGATCAAGCACAAGCTGCGCGGCCCAAATCACTCCGTGGTCACGGCCTGCTCCACCGGTGCCCATGCCATTGGCGACGCGGCGCGGCTCATTGCGCTCGGCGATGCCGATGTGATGGTGGCGGGCGGCGCCGAATCGCCGATCAGCCGCATTTCGCTGGCCGGTTTCGCAGCCTGCAAGGCGCTGTCCACCGATTACAATGATGAGCCGCAGCGCGCATCGCGTCCCTATGACCGCGACCGTGACGGCTTCGTCATGGGCGAAGGCGCTGGCATCGTCATTCTGGAAGAGCTGGAACATGCCAAGGCGCGTGGCGCCAAGATCATTGCGGAAGTGGTGGGTTACGGTCTCTCCGGCGATGCCTTCCACATCACCGCCCCCTCGGAAGATGGCGAGGGCGCTTACCGCTGCATGGTTGCCGCGCTGAAGCGCGCCGGGATTTCGGCGGATGAGATCGATTACATCAACGCGCATGGTACTTCCACCATGGCCGACACGATCGAACTCGGTGCCGTGGAACGTCTGGTCGGCGATGCCGCCCCGAAGATCTCCATGTCCTCCACCAAGTCGGCCATCGGCCATCTTCTGGGCGCTGCCGGCGCCGTGGAAGCGATCTTCTCCGCGCTCACCATCCGCGACGGCATGCTGCCGCCGACGCTGAATCTCGACAATCCCGATGTGGAAACGCGGATCGATCTGGTGCCTTACAAGGCGAAGAAAAAGGAAGTGCGCATCGCGCTTTCCAATTCCTTCGGCTTCGGCGGCACCAATGCGTCGCTGGTGCTGCGCCGCTACGAGGGCTGAAAAGCCTCGGTAAGAGAAATACGTGGCAAGGCGGTACCTTCGGGTGCCGCCTTTCGTGTTTAAGCAAGCGCCTGCCCATCACCTATTTGGCGAGGTTCTAACGGCATAATCGGCTTTTGCCGTACCGTTCATCCCCGTTTTGCCGTATTGCTTGCCCAAAAGCGGCGGGTTCGAATCGAAGAGGAGTGCCGGTGAACAACAGCATGGATCACGAGACCGCATCGACGAACGGCTCTTCCGGGGCCTCTGCCAAGGCATCGCCGCTGCCGAAATCTGCATCCGAGGCGCTGCGCCCGGAGCGGGTGCCGCAGCCGCCGAAGCGCTCGCGGCGCGCCCGCAGCCAGTTGATCGTTTTCCTGAATTTCGTGATGACGATGATGGTGTTTGCCGCCCTCGTCGCGGTTGCCGGTTTCTATTATGTCGTCTCCGCTTTCCAGGCGCCCGGACCTCTCTCCACCAATGCAAATTTCGTGGTGCGCAGCGGCTCCGGCCTCTCTGAAATTTCCAGCAATCTCGAACGCAACGGCATGATCAGCGACAGCCGGATCTTCCGCTATATGAGCGCCACCTATCTGAAGGACGGCGATACGCTGAAGGCCGGTGAATACGAGATCAAGGCCGGGGCTTCGATGAAGGACATTCTGGAGCTGCTGCGTTCCGGCAAGTCCATTCTTTATTCCGTCACCCTGCCGGAAGGCCTGACGGTGAAGCAGATGTTCGACCGGCTGAATTCCGATCCGGTTCTGGAAGGGGAATTGCCCGCCGAACTGCCGCCCGAGGGCAGCCTGCGGCCCGATACCTATAAATTCTCCAGGGGAACGCGGCGCACGGAAATCCTTGCGCAAATGCGGGAAGGCCAGCAGAAGCTGGTGGATCAGCTGTGGGAGCGCCGTGCGCCGGACCTGACGCTGAAGACCAAGCAGGAATTCCTGATCCTGGCTTCCATCGTCGAGAAGGAAACCGGCAAGGATGACGAGCGCGCCCATGTCGCCTCCGTCTTCCTGAACCGTCTGCAAAAGGGTATGCGCCTGCAATCCGATCCGACCATCGTCTACGGTCTGTTTGGTGGCGAGGGCAAGCCCTCGGACCGTCCCATCTATCAATCCGATCTGCAGAAGCAGACGCCCTACAACACCTATGTGATCAAGGGCCTGCCGCCGGGACCGATTTCCAATCCGGGACGGGCGGCGCTGGAAGCAGTGGCCAATCCCTGGCGCACCAGCGATCTCTATTTCGTGGCCGATGGCACCGGCGGGCACGTGTTTGCGGCAACGCTGGAGGAGCATAATGCCAATGTGCGCCGCTGGCGGCGGCTGGAGGCGGAAAAGGGCGCCGATCCCGCGACGGCTGTCGATGGCCAGCCCGAGGCCGATCCGGCCACTGTTCCGAAACCGGCCAAACGCAACTGAGCACAAAGCCGCTCTGACGTGTATTGATACTTGTCGTCCGAGGCAGGAGGTCGTAAAGCCAGTTTGGACCATTTACGGAAACTGGGAAGCCGAATGCATCTTCAATCCATGACCGGCTTTGCCCGTAGCGAGGGCACGACTGGCCGCTGCCGCTGGGCTTGGGAATTGCGATCCGTGAATGGCAAGGGCCTCGACATCCGGCTGCGGCTGCCGCAGGGGCTGGAGGCTTTGGAAAGCGATATCAGAGCCATTGTCGGCAGCCATTTGACGCGCGGCAATCTCCAGGTCAGCCTGACGGTCAATACGCTTGAGAACCGCATGGAAGCGGTGGTCAACGAGGATGCGCTGGCCGCCGTGCTGGCGTTGCGCGACCGGCTCGGGCCGCAGGTGGTGTCGCCCGCGCCGCTGACGCTGGATACGCTCATCAGCATTCGCGGCCTGGTGGATTTCCGGGAGGCTGAGGAAGACCAGGCCACGATTGCCGCCCGTCATGCCGCTCTTCTCGAAGGCCTGCGCACGGGCGTGGAAGCGCTGGCCGCCATGCGCGAGCGCGAAGGCGAGGCGCTTTCCACCATCTTGCTGACCCATGTGACACGGATTGAAGAACTGGCGCTGGCGGTGGAGGCCGATCCCTCCCGCAGCGCGGAGGAAATCGTTCATCGTCTGGAAGCACAGCTTGCCGCCCTTCTTTCGGCAGCGCCAACGCTGGACAAGGACCGGCTGCATGCGGAAGCCGCACTTCTGGCCACCAAGGCCGATCTGCGTGAGGAGATCGACCGGCTGAAGGCGCATGTCGCCGCAGCCCGGGAGCTTTTGGCCGCCGGTGGTCCGGTGGGACGCAAGCTTGATTTTCTCGCCCAGGAATTTAATCGGGAATCCAATACGATCTGCTCAAAATCCAACGCCGCTGCCGTCACGGCGGCTGGCATCGAACTGAAAGTCGTCATCGACCAGTTCCGTGAGCAGGTGCAAAATCTGGAGTAGCGCATGAGCACGGTCGCCTCGACTTCCGTTACCATAGCCCGCCGGGGGCTGATGCTGGTGATTTCTTCGCCGTCCGGCGCGGGCAAATCCACGATTGCGCGCACGCTGCTGGAGCGGGACAAGCACATCGGCCTCTCCGTCAGCGTCACGACCCGCCCGCGCCGCCCCAGCGAGATCGAAGGCGTGCATTACCATTTCATTTCCCAGCGCGAATTCGAACGGTTACGGGAGTCGGATTCGCTGCTCGAATGGGCGCAGGTTCACGGCAATTTCTACGGCACGCCGCGTGAGCCGGTGGATGCCGCCATGGCCGAGGGCCGTGACATGCTCTTCGACATCGACTGGCAGGGCGCCCAACAACTACAGGAAAAGATGCCGGCGGATGTTGTCTCCATCTTCATCCTGCCGCCCACGATGCGCGAGCTGCAATCGCGTCTGCACCGTCGTGCCGAGGATACCGAAGAGGTGATCCAGACCCGGCTGAAAAATTCCCGGGCGGAAATCGAGCACTGGCGCGAATATGACTATGTCATCGTCAATGACGATCTGAACACCGCCTTCAATGCCGTGCAATCCATCGTGCAGGCCGAGCGCCTGCGCCGCGATCGCCGTCACGGTCTCTTCGATTTCGTGACGACGCTGGTGACGGAAGATCCGTTTACCGAGTAATCTCCTGGACGTCTGCCCCTCAGAGCAGGTTGGCCAGCCGGCAGAATTCTTCCACAGATAGTGTTTCGGCGCGCCGCGCCGGATCGATGCCGGCTTTGATCAGCAGGGCTTCGCCACCAAGCGGTTTCAGGCTGGCACGCAGCATTTTGCGGCGCTGACCGAAGGCGGCTTGCGTCACTTTTTCCAGCTTGGCGAGATCGCAGGGCAGGGGATTGGCGCGTGGCGTCAGATGCACCACGGTAGAAGTGACCTTCGGCGGCGGCGTGAAGGCTTGTGGTGACAGGTCGAAGGCCATATGCGCCTCGGCCCGCCAGCCGCACAGCACGCCAAGCCGTCCATAATGGTCGTCATCTGCCTGCGCCACGATGCGTTCACCGACTTCCTTCTGGAACATCAGCGTCAGGGATTGCCAGAAAGGCGGCCATGTGCGGGGCATCAGCCAGTTGATCAGCAATTGCGTGCCGACATTATAGGGCAGGTTTGCGACGATCTTCACCGGCCCCTCGGGCGCCATGGCCTCGAAATCGGTTTTCAGGGCGTCACCCTCGATCACCTCCAGACGGCCAGGATAGTGTTCGCCGATTTCCGCCAGGGCGGGAAGGCAACGGCTGTCGCGCTCGACGGCAATCACCTTTTTGGCGCCAAGCGCCAGCAGGGCGCGGGTCAGGCCGCCCGGGCCGGGGCCGACTTCGAACACCGTTGCCTCGGTCAGGTCGCCCGCCGTGCGTGCCACCTTCTGGGTGATGTTGAGATCGAGCAGAAAATTCTGGCCAAGCGCCTTCTTCGCATCCAGGCCGTGGCGCTGGATGACCTCGCGCAGCGGCGGCAAACCATCGAGAGCCGCCATCAGTCCGCGCCAGCCTTGCGGGTCAATTGATCGGCCAGCTTCAGCGCGGCCACGAGGCTGTGCTCGCGGGCAAGGCCCTGACCGGCAATGCCGAAGGCCGTGCCGTGATCCGGCGAGGTGCGCACGAAGGGCAGGCCGAGTGTGACATTGACGGCGCCGTCGAAATCCAGCGCCTTGACCGGGATCAGGGCCTGATCGTGATACATGCAGACCGCAACGTCATAGCGCCTGCGGGCCTCGTCATGGAACATCGTATCGGCGGGCAGGGGGCCGAAGGCATCGATGCCCTCGGCGCGCAGCCGCTTCAATGCGGGCGCGATTACGGCATCATCTTCCTTGCCCAGCGCCCCGCCTTCACCGGCATGGGGATTGAGGCCGGAAACGGCCAGCCGGGGGGCGCTGAGGCCAAAACGGCTGGTCAGATCGGCATGAATGATCCGGCAGGTCTCGAGGACCAGATCCTCGGTCACGGCGGCCGGCACATCCTTGAGCGGGATATGAATGGTGAGCGGCACGGCGCGCAGTTTCTCGCCCGCCAGCATCATGACCGGACGATAGCTTTGCCCTTTTGCCTTCGAGGCAAGATCGGCCAGAAATTCCGTATGGCCCGGAAAGCCGAAGCCTGCCTCATACAGCACGGCTTTGGCGATGGGATTGGTCACGACCGCGCGGACGCGATTGTCCATGCAGAGCGAAACGGCGGTTTCGATGGCGGAAATCGTGCCGCGGGCGGTTGCCACATGCGGCTGCCCGGCCACCACGTCGATCCCCACGGGCACCGGCAGCACGGGCAGGGCATCGGCAAAATCGGCCTCTGCCTCTTCCGGAGAGGAGAGCTTGAGGGTGAGCGGAATGTCGAGCTTGCGCGCCCGGCTCTCCAGCACCTTCGGATCGCCGATGAACAGGAAGGGTTGAAGCGCCAGCTCCTTGCGCTGTTGCCACGCCGCCAATGTCACATCCGGGCCGATCCCGGCGGGATCGCCCTGTGTCAGCGCCAGCGGCGCCGTACCCCCGTGTTCAGCCATGGCCCTACCGTCAGTGTTCGATGATCTGGGCCTTGGACTTCAGCTCGGCCAGATATTTATCGGAATTGGGATCGCTCTTCGACTGCTGTGCCTTGCCGATATCCTCGGCGCGGAACACGGCCTCCGCCGCCAGATCGTCCGAAACCTGACGCTGGTTGCAGATGGCCAGATATTCGACGCCGCGATCGGTGACGCGGGTGCCCGTCGTGTTGCCCTTGGCGTTTTCGATCAACGGCGCCCAATCCGGCGGCAGTTCCGGCTTCATGACGCGGCCAAGATCGCGGATCGAAACATCGAGATAGTTGCGGGCGAAATCCATGGCCTGATCGCAGCCCGGGAATTTGCCGCGCGAGGCTTCTGCCTCGGCCTGACGCTTGCCCATGATGGCATTGCGCTTGGCCGTCGGAACGACGAAGATCACCTGCTTCAGGTAATATTCCGTAGTGACCGGCTTCTGCTTGCTTTCAAGCATCTTGGTCACCATTTCCTGATTGGTCATCTTGTTCTTGCCATAGCGGGCATTGACCAGACGCGGCCAGCTCATCTGCACGGCGATATAGTTCTTGAAATGCTCGGCGCCGACGCCCGCGCGATCCAGAATCTGGGTCATCTGCTGGACGGAGAGTTTGTTCGAGTTGGAAAAGCGCGCGAAAGCGGCATCCACTTCATCCGTGCTGACAGACATGCCGACGCGCGCGATTTCCTGGCGCTTCAACTGCTCGTCGATCATCTCTTCCTTGGCCTTCTGCTGAAGGTTGCCGGTTTCGTGACGCAGTTTGAGGAAGGCCATGCGGCGAGCCACGTCACCGCTGGTGATTGCGACCTTGTTGACCACGGCGGCGACATCCGTAGCGGCCAGTGCGGGGCGAACCGATGCGGGGCCAAAACCCGTCACGCCCGCAAAGGCGACCGTCCCCAACATTGCCACGCGCAGTATCCTATTGATCATCGCCAGTTCCTTTTCCCACGCCGCAGTCCTGAAAAGGCCGCGCCGCACCCTATGCGTCTATATTTCGGATGGTTTGCACAAAGCCTAAGGCGAAACAATGACTTTTTTAAGCAACGGCCATTGACATTTCTGCCTTGCGGAATGGCGAAGGCTCCGGAACGCCGATTTTTGAAATCCGCTTTCCGGAGCCTTGAACTCCATCAGTTGAAGCTTGCCACATCCGTATTGCCAACCTTCACATCGCCCAGGGTGCGGAAGGTCAGACGCGCGCCAATCGTCCAGTCATTCGCCGATTCGTCATCCGTATCGCGCTTGTTCTTGTAGACGATGGAGAAGATCGTGCAGTCATCCGCATAGGATACGCCGATCCCGTAGCGGTTGATATCGCTCTTCTTCACGTCCCAGGTCACGGAACTGAAGATCGACCAGAAGTCGCCAACCTTGACCGAACTGGTGTTCTGCACTTCCTCACGCTCGTAATCATAGCCGTAATTCGGCTGTGCGGCGATCTGGGTGTAGATGAAGTTGGTCTGGAAGGTGTCGTTATGATAGCCGACCGCCGAGTCCGTGCGCTGCACTTCGAAGGTCTTCTCGTCGAAGCGGCCATTGACCGAAGCGGTGATGCCGAGCGGCGTGTCGATGCCGAACATGCCGACATAATCCGACACGCTGGTTTCGAGGCCCGACTCGTTGCCCGCATAGACCAGATCCTGCGAGGCAAACGAGTTCTTACCCGCCAACTGATAGGACTGGCCGAAAATGCTCTTCAGCGTATAGCCGTTGTCGAAGGAGCCGGTATAGCGGAAGCCGACATTGGCGCGCGTGCCGCCCTCGACCCGGTCGTAGCCGGAGAACTTGTCCCGCTCGAACAGGTTGGTCGCGTCGAAGACGAAGCTCTGGGCATCCTCGTTCGGCAGCCGCCCGGCCATCTGCTCGTTCGGGCGAACGAAGATCTGGGCGATCGGCTCGATGACGTGACTGCTGTTGGCAGTGCTGAGCAGCCAGGGATACCGCACTTCAAGCCCTGCGGTCACCATGCCGCGCGTATTGGCGGTGGTGTCGTCATAGCTGCCGGCATAGCTGCTCGGCGCGCGCATATCCACGCCGAAGGCATCGCCGCGTGCAGCCAGGATCGGCGTGAGCAAGATGCCTTGCGGTGTATCGAAGGTGCGCTTCCATTCCGCTTCGGCGGAAAGGCGGCTGTCCGTGCCCTTCAGCCCCTGATACCGGTTGTTGCCGTTATTCAGGTTCAGAATGTCGTCATTGTAGCGGGTCAGCGTCGTGAAGTTGATGTTCGCCGACAATTCGCCGCCATAGACCGGTTCCGGCGCATAATAGCTGTAGTCGATGGTCGGCCAGACGATCGGCTGCTGGCGCTCGGCGACATCCTTCAGATCGGCATCCTGCACGTCGAAATAATAGGCGCGCATGTCGAAGAAGTTACGCTCGCCAAGCCCGGTCAGGTAGACTTGGTTGGTATGGGTCTTCTGGTCGAAGCCTTCCAGCCCGTAGGTGCGCGAGAAATTGTTGTCGCTCTGCACCATGGCGTCCCAGCCGAAGGTCCAGCGCGGATTGATCTGGAACTCGCCGGTCGAGCCCACCATGCCGCGGAAGTCCTTCTCCGCATCGGTGGTATTGGCGTCGAACTTGCCCGGATTGAGCTGGTCAATGCCTGCGAAGCGGAAGGTCGCAAGACCATCCTCGAACTGATGGCGTACTTCCGTATCGATGAGAACGCCCTGGCTGGTATAGCCGCCGACCTTGATGGTGGCATCGGTCTGCGGCGAGATCGCCCAGTAATAGGGGACCTTGAGGCCGAAACCGAGGTTTTGCGTCGTGCTCATTTCCGGGAAGAGGAAGCCGGACTTCCGCTTGACCGTATTGTCCGGCACTTCAATGGCCGGGATGGAGGCGATGGTCTGGCCAAACAGCTGGAAACGCGCCTTTTCCAGGCGAATCGTATGGGTCTTGCCGTTCTGCACGACACGCTCGGCCTTGATCTGCCAGAGAGGCGGACGGTTCTGCTCCGAACAGGGCAGGCAGGCCGTGTAGACGCCCTTATAGAGGATCATCTGGTCGCCGTTGACACGCTCGCCCTTCTGGGCGGCAAGACGCGTGTTGTCGGTTGTTTCAATGCGCAGGGCATCGACGAAACCATTGGCGAAGTCATCGGTGACGTCGAGCTTGTCGGAATAGATCCGGTTGCCGCCCGGCTCGATCAGCTCGATATTGTCATAGGCCATCATGCGGCCGGACTTCTGGTCGTACTCGACCCGCCGGGCCACCATCTGATAGCCGCCGTAATTCATCTGGACGCCGCCGGTGGCGACGACTTTCTGCGCATCCTTGTTGTAGACGAGCTCGTTCGCTGCGAGCATCAGCTTCGCATCGTCTGCAATCTTGGGCTTCAGCATGCCCTGGCCTGCCGCATCCTGGGCGCTTGCGCGTCCGGGCGGAACAACGGTGACGCCGATGGCGACACCAGCCAGAAGGGCCGTGAAAAGCCTCTTTAAATTCTTGCGGTCACTTGCCGCCACTAACCATCCTCCTGATGAAGCAGGATCGTCGCTCCGAGCGCCGTCGCTACGATGACGGGAACCCAGGTTGCGACGAACGGAGGCACCACGCCACTGCTTCCGAAAGCCTTCACGAGCACCGTTGCCACATAAAGCACGAAGCCCGAAATGATTCCACCCAGAATCACCGATCTCGATTGGTTGAACCGGCTGAATTTGAGCGACACGGTTGCCGCGATCAGCGTCATAGCAACGAGAAGGAACGGTGTGGAGAGCAGCGAATGAAACTGCGTTTCCAATGTCTTCGTCGATACGCCGAAGGATCGCGCAACAGCGATTTTCTGAGAAATATCATAAAAAGCAACGGTTTCCGGCTGTGCCAAACGCTCCTGCACAAATTCTTTTTTCAAATTGGTACGAACCTGTGTCGATGCCAGCCGCACCGGTGCTTCGCCCTCGCGGGTTTCGATCACCTCGTTAAGCAACCAGTAACCATTTTGCAACTTCGCGGTCCGCGCATCCTGTCTCAAAATGATCTCACCGTGGCTGTCGAAGTGGATAAACACGGCCTGCATCAAAAGCGAGCCGTTTTCCAGCACCGAACTTGCCCCGATGATCACATCGTCCTTGCCGGAGATCTGCCGCATCCAGGGAATGGAATTGCTGCCGGGGTCGGGTTTGCGCGAATCGCGCCAGTCGGCCTCCATGCGGGCCGCCTTTTCCTGGCCCATGGCCGCGAGCGGGTTGAGAACCACCACGCTGCCGACACCGAAAAGAAAGGCGCCGAACAGGAAGGGCGCCATGAATTGCCACACGGAAATACCGGCGGCCCGCGCCACCACAAGCTCGGAGCGGCGGTTGAGCGCAATCAGCGCCGTCATGCCGGCAAACAGGCTGATGAAGGGCACTGTCTGCAGCAGAATGGCGGGCAGGCGCACCAGCGTCATCAGGAACACGCCGAACAGCGTCGAATCGGCATTGTCGGAAAAGCGGCCGCTGACCTCGCTGAAATCGATGAGGAAAATGATCGAGCCGATGCCGATCAGGAACCAGAACACAGTGGTGACGTACCGCTTGAGGAAATAGCGGCTGAGCGTGCTGAAGATCACGATTGACCTCCATCCTGATTGCGCAGCGCCTTCGGCAGCCGTCCACGAAGCTGCTCCAGGGCGCGTTCGCCCAGCAGCCGAAGCGGGGCGGGCATGCGCGATTTCTTTTGCCGGATCAGGGCGGCCGTGGCGATGAAGCCGCTCAGCAGCGGTGTCGCATACATGAGAATGATGAAGGCGCCATTGTTCTCCGCCTTGTTGGCGGCATAAAAGGCCAGCCATCGGAGCAGCAGTGCCAGCGTCAGCGCCGAGACCATGGGATGCAGCCGCGCTTCCCTATGCGATCGGGCGTCACCGGCAATCGCCAGCGAAATCAGGGCGAAGGCCAGCGGCAGCAGCCATTCCGTCAGGCGTTTGTGCAGTTCGGCCCGGTACTGGCCGGGATGATCCTGATAGTCCTCGTCACTCGGGTCCGGATTGAGCAGGAAGCCGAGATCGCGGTCGCTCGGGCGCATCTTCGCCTTGCCGCGCGTTTCGGTGAGGTCCGACAGGTCGAAGGCGTAGGAATCGAAACGGACGATGGAGACGCTGCCGCCGGGCGCCTTTCGATGCACTTCGCCATCATGCATGATCAGCGCCGTGCCGGTCTCGTCCACCGCGCCTTCGCGGGCATAATAGATCAGCGCGTAGGCAGGATCTCGGTAATCGGCAACGAACAGACCTTTCAGCACGCGGCCCGCAAGCCGCTGCGAAATCTGCACGTAAAGCCCGTCCTCGATTTTGCGGAAGGTCTTTTCCTCGATCACCGTGGAGAGAAGGTCGGCATAGGCATTGGCGATCATCTGCCGCGCCGCCACCTTGACCTTGGGCTGGATGACATTGGTGATCACCAGAGTGATCAGGCTGATGGCGATGGCGAAGATCAGGAGCGGCCGGATGATGATCGAACGCGGCGCACCGGCGGCATCGATGACCGCCAGTTCCGAATCGTTGTTCATCGCCGTCAGGCTCTGGGTGATGCCGATCACCACCGCAAAGGGCATGACGATGGGAATGATGGTGGGCAGGATCAGCGTGGCGAGCGTTGCGAAGGAGCCGATCGACTGGCCGGTATCGGTGACGAGATTGATGCGCGCCAGCACCTGGGTGGTCCAGATGATCGCCAGCACCGGCAGAAGCGCCGTCAGGAACATCTGCGCCACACGGCGGGTAATATAGAGTTCGAGAAGTTTCATGCCGGACCCTTGCACGCTCGCTTAACGCTCAAGACCGCCACGGGCCTGCCGGAACCGCAGGCACATCACCATGAGCGAGGGCACCGCCGTCAGGGCATGGCCTGTCATGCGGCATTGCCGGAACCGGTCCTGGGGTCTGTGCATGAGCAATCCTCGGCCCTTGGGCATTTCCCGCCCGGAAATGCATGACAACAAAGAACTGGTTGCTACGCCATGCCGTCAGGAAGGACATTGGTCAAACGCGAGCCAGAACCATCACAGTCGAGGCGCTTCGATCTTCCCCATCGATCAAAACGGCCTTACTTCATCGTGCCGCAGCGACCTCACGGCGCCGGGCAACCGACCCTATTTGCCCACTGAGTGACGAAAAGACAAGTCCCACACCATCATTCCCCTGTTGAGGACGGGGCGGAACCCGATGCGCTCCTGCGGTTTTTCCGACGCTCTTGCCATTGTGCCACAGCCACGACGATGGCGAAGACGACGGGCGAGGACAGCCAGCCCAGCACGGCATCCGAAAGATAATGCGCACCGAAGGAGACCCGCAGAAGCGGCGTGAGCAGCGACACCACGATGATCGGCAGACCGAGGAAGCGCCGCGCCCGCACCGGCAGGAGCGGCAAAAGACAGATCAGCCATCCCGCACCGGCGGCTTCGCCGGAGATGAAGGAACAGTTCTGGTCACAGGTGCCGAAGGGGCTGCCCGCCGGGACGAAAGCGAGGTGGCCGCCGAACAGGTCCGTCTGGTTGGGGCGCGGTCGGCCCCAGTCTTCCTTCAGATACATGTTGACCAGCAGATAGGGGCCGATCATCACGCTGGTCAGCGCCAGGAAGAGCGGTTGCAGATGTTTGCGATCCGCCATGCCGCGCGCGCGCCTCAGGCCAATGATGAGCGCCACCAGCACGACCACCCCTGCGACATGCGGCATGTAGAACAGCAGTTTGCGCACCGCGCCGAGAAAGCCGTTCTTGCTCAAGGGAAAGGTGCCGCAGACGGCAGCGGCATGCTCCGGGCTGCAGGCCGTGCGGAAAAAGAAGAGCTGCGCCACATCGATATCGATCTGCGGCAGAGCATAGAACAAGGCCAGCAGCATGAACCATGCGCCAGTGAGAAGAATAGCTGCCCGGCCCGGATTGCGCTCCAGGGCGGTCAGGTCGTGAAAGAAAGAATGCGCCGCCATGAATTGAAAGCCGTCCCCAAGCTTCAAGATCACCCTGGCCATTCCCTCATTCCGGGGATGGCCTTGAGCGGCTGCTTATACATGCACTGATCCGAAAGAGCCACACACAGATGCGGGCAACCCGCGTTCACATTTGCCGGAGTGCTGGAAAAGTTTGGGTTTGCCGTTCCGGCTGTTGCATTCCGGGCCAAAAGGCTGATGATCTGGCGCTTGAAAAAACGGTATGACGGAGTGCCAAATGCCCGCAAAGATTGAGATTTCCTTCACAGACACTGCCGCGCTCTCCACGGGGCTGGCGCTGAGCCTCAAGGAAAAGCAGGCGGGCGGCATTGCCGCAGCGTCCCTTCTCGACCCGGGTTCCGTGTTTGAAAAGGCGGCAGCGACCGCGAAGTTTACCGGCAAGGCGCTTTCCGTGCTGGACCTGATCGCGCCCGCGGGCTCGCCCGCCGAGCGGCTGGTGATTCTGGGCGCAGGCAAGGCTGAGGATCTGACCGCGCATGACTGGCTGAAGCTGGGCGGCACCGCCAGCGCCAACCTGAAGGGGGCAGGCGAAGCGACGATCTTTCTCGATGCGGAAGGCTTGCAGCCGGGCGGGCGCGAGGCGGCGGATTTCGCGCTGGGCATGCTGTTGCGCAACTACGCCTTCGATACCTATAAAACCAAAAAGAAGGATGAGGACGACAAGCCGCCGGTCAGTGTGAAGGTGGAGATTGTCACCGATGCCGCCCGTGATGCGCACGCGATTTTTGAAAGCGATAGCAAGGGCGTGGCTGAAGGCGTGATCCTTGCCCGCGATCTCGTCAACCTACCGCCGAATGTGCTGGGGCCGGTGGAATTTGCCGAGAAGGCGAAGGCATTGGAAGCGCTTGGCGTCGAGGTGGAAATCCTCGATGAGGCGGCGATGAAGGCGCTTGGCATGGGCGCGCTGCTGGGGGTTGCGCAAGGCTCCGTGCGGCCGCCGCGTCTTGCGGTGATGCAGTGGAAGGGCGCTGGCGACGACCGCCAGCCTCTGGCCTTTATCGGCAAGGGCGTGGTGTTTGACAGCGGCGGTATTTCCATCAAGCCCGCTGGCGGCATGGAAGACATGAAGGGTGACATGGGTGGCGCTGCCGCCGTGATCGGCCTCATGCATGTGCTGGCGGCGCGCAAGGCCAAGGTCAATGCCGTCGGCATTCTCGGTCTTGTGGAGAACATGCCGGATGGCAATGCCCAGCGCCCCGGCGATATCGTCACCTCCATGTCCGGCCAGACCATCGAGATCATCAATACCGATGCGGAAGGCCGGCTCGTGCTGGGGGATGCGCTGTGGTACTGCAAGGAGCGCTTCAAGCCCGCCTTCATGATCAATCTCGCCACGCTGACAGGGGCGATCATGGTGGCGCTCGGCAATCTGCATGCCGGGCTTTTCTCCAATGATGATGCGCTGGCGGAAAACCTGCTGAAGGCCGGGGCGGAGACCCAGGAGCGTTTGTGGCGCATGCCGCTCGGCAAGGATTACGACAAGCTGATCGATTCGAAATTCGCCGACATGAAGAATACCGGCGGACGCTATGGCGGCTCCATCACCGCTGCGCAATTCCTGCAACGCTTCGTGGGGGATACGCCCTGGGCGCATCTCGACATTGCCGGTACGGCCATGGGCTCGCCCAATGACGAGATCAATGCCTCCTGGGCCTCTGGCTTCGGCGTGCGGCTTCTCGACCGATTGGTGCGGGACGCCTATGAGGGCTGAGGCAGCCGCCATGCAGGTTCTCTTCTATCACCTGACGGAAACGAAGCTGGAAGATGCCTTGCCGGCACTTCTGGAAAAGAGCCTGGAACGGGGCTGGCGGGTGGCGGTGGAAATGCGCGATGCCGCCCGCCGCGACCGGCTGGACCAGCATTTATGGACCTATCGCGAGGAAAGCTTTCTGGCGCATGGCACGGAGGCGGGGGGCTTTGCCGCCGAGCAGCCCGTGCTGCTGACGCTATCGGCCGCCAATGACAACAGCGCCACCGTGCGCTTTTACGTGGATGGTGCGGAGCCTTCAGGCGACATGGATTATGACCGCGTGGTCTTCGTCTTCGATGGCCACGACCAGGCGGAGCTTGAGCGTGCCCGCGCGCAATGGAAAAGGCTGAAGGCCGAAGGCCATGATCTGACCTACTGGCAGCAGAATGCCCAAGGCCGGTGGGAGAAGAAGGCCTGATGAGAGCGTTTCATTGTTTCACGGAAACATTAAAACGCTCTAACTCTTTGTTTCTACGCATTTCCGGAGGGAAAACCGGTTTCCACTTTTCCTGGAACTGCTCTAGCTATGTCCCGCCACTTCCGGCGGGGCAGAGGGGCGCTGATAGTGCAAAGTCACCACGGTGTAGCCCTCGGCGGCGAGGCGGTCCAGCAGCAGCGGCAGCATGGTGATTGTGCGGGCGTGGATGTCATGCATCAGGATGATGCCGCCCTGTTTCTTGTTCAATTCGGTCATGGCCCGGTCCAGAACCTGGGACGGGTCGTTCTTGAAATAATCCTTGGTGTCGATGTCGACATCCAGAACCACGGTGGAGCGGGCCGCCAGCGCGTGGCGCAGTTGCGGGGTATCCGAGAGATAGGGGAAGCGGAAGAAGCCGACCTCCTGCGCGCCCGTCGCCTGCTTCACGGCGTCACGGCCCATGTCGATTTCCTGCATCGCCTGTTCGAAGGCCATGGCCTTCAGGTCGTGATGATGAAAGGTGTGGCTTCCAGCCTCATGGCCGTCCTGAACCACGAGTTTGGCAAGATCCGGATGCGCCTTGGCCATTTCTCCCAGCATGAGGAAGGTGGCTTTCACCTGATATTGATCGAGAATGGCGAGGATCCGGTCCGTCTTTTTCGGGGCGGGACCATCATCGAAGGTCAGGGCCACTTCCTTGGGCTGAAGCTTCAGATCCTTCAGGCTGGAGACGATCAGCGTGCGTCCGGCCAGGGTGTTCGGCTTTTTGGCCTCGCCCGTCCACTTGCGCGGTTCCATCGGCACCGGATCATCGGCCTTGAGCGGCGCATGCGGCTCTGCGGCGGGCGCAAAGGCCGTCTGGGCGGAAAGCTTGGGCTTGGCCTGGCCACCGGCGCAGGCGGACAGGCTGAGAACGACGGAAGCGGCGGCAAACAGGCGGAGAAGCATGGAGGAAGGCTGCGCAAGAGAGGAGAAGCGGGGCAGGGCCTGAAACGAGGACGAAAACCAGGATGGTCGCCCCCGCGCTCAAGCTTATGCCGTGACTGGAAGAGCCCTGACAAATCGCTGCCTGTTGCATCTATCTCTAGGGGCGTCAGGGTTAATGTTTTCTTACTCGTTCATGTAGGTTTTAGAGCATGTCGCGCAAAAGTGTGCAGCGGTTTTGCGATAACGACATGCGTTAAACCAAGAACGTAAAGCACGTTGCATGAGGCTGATAAGCCGCAATGTGCTTTAGGAATTTCAACAGTATCGGGAGCGCCTTTCTGACGCTCCCGATCCTGGCTCATCCTGCTGCCCGCAGGCTTCCCGATGCACGGACGGAGCTGCCGCTGCGGCGGTTTTCATTGGCGGACAGCTTGAAATGCGAAATCAGCCGAGCCAGCGTTGCCGTGTCGTCGGCCAGCCGGTTGGTGCTGGCGGTGGTTTCTTCCACCATGGCGGCGTTGCGCTGGGTGACCTGATCCATCTGGCCGACGGCGGCATTGATTTCTGTCAGCTTGCCGGATTGTTCGCGGGCGGCATTGGCCATTTCATGCATCTGCGCATTGATTTCCACGACATGCTCGCGGATGCGCCCAAGCGCATCGCCGGTGGCGGTGACCAGCCGGACGCCGGAATTCACCTCGTCGGCGGATTTGGTGATCAGCGTCTTGATGTCCTTGGCCGCGCCCGCCGAGCGTTGGGCCAGTTCCCGCACTTCCTGCGCCACCACGGCAAAGCCCTTGCCGGCTTCGCCTGCGCGGGCGGCTTCCACACCGGCATTCAGCGCCAGAAGATTGGTCTGGAAGGCAATCTCATCAATGACATTGATGATCTTGCCGATTTCACCCGAGGCCTGCTCGATCCGCTCCATGGCGGCCACCGTGTCGCTGACGACGGAAGCGGACTCCTCCGTGCTGACGCGGGCGGCATCCACCATGCGGCTGGTTTGCGTGGCCCGACCGGTGGAGGTGTGGATGGCGGAGGTGATTTCCTCCAGCGCCGAGGAG
Organism: Allorhizobium paknamense; assembly: GCF_030815125.1. GTDB lineage: Bacteria > Pseudomonadota > Alphaproteobacteria > Rhizobiales > Rhizobiaceae > Allorhizobium > Allorhizobium paknamense. The sequence continues at coordinate 474,239 of NZ_JAUSWH010000001.1, read as the reverse complement.
GTTTCCTCCAGGGCTGCCGCCTGCTGTTCGGTGCGGCGGGCGAGGTCATCCGAGGCCGTGCGCAATTCGCCGGAGCCGGAATTGATCGTGTCGATCGCCGCTCGAACTTCTCCGACAATGCTCCGCAACTGGGTCATGGTGTTGTTGACATTGGCTTGAAGTTCGGCGAAGGCGCCCTGGAATTCGCCCTGCATGGCATCCGTCAGATCGCCATCGGCCAGTGAGGCAATGACCCGGCGGGTTTCGCCAAGGCCGGTATCGATGGATTGCACCAGGGCATTCATCGAGGCGGCAAAGGCATTGAGATCGGGAAACTCCAGATCCGCGACGATGCGGCGGGAAAAATCGCCGGTGACGGCGGCATTGACCACTTCGGCCAGCCGGTCGCGCAACTCGTCGCATTTGTCGCGCATATGCAGTTCCTGGGCGTTCATGGCGATGACCTTCAGGCCGTTTTCGCGGAAGACTTCCACGGCGCGCGCCATGTCACCCACTTCGTTGTCCTGATTTAGATAGGGCACGGTGAGCTTCAACTCGCCGCCCGCCAGTCGTCGCATCAGCGCCGTCAGCCGGGCAATGGGCGCGGAGACGCAGCGGAAGACGAAGATGATGGCGGAGACTCCGGCGATGGCGCCGAAGGCCAGGATCAGGGCATTTTCCAGCACGGCCCAATTGAAAGCCCGGGCGGCATCGGCATACATGGCCTTGGCGGCGTCCACATTGGCATCGCGAAAGGTATCGGCCTGATCGTCCATGGCCTCATAGACCTTGACCATCTCGCCAGTGAGAAGGGCTGCGGCCTGATCCTTGGCGCCTGCCTTGGAAAGGGCCACCATACGGCGGTCAAGGACGAGATAATCCTCGAGAAGCCGCTTGAACTCGCTATAGGCCTTCATTTCTTCCGGCAGCGAGACAAGCGTGTCATAGGTTGCCATGCGGCTTTTGAGCTTGGCGATTTCCTTGTCTATGGCCGTGCTGGCTGCGTCGATGGCTTCGGGCGTGCGGCTCAGCACATGGCGCGTTTCCAGCCCGCGCAGATTGGCCAGCGAGATATTGAGACGGTTGGTGATGTCGACGCTGGGAACGGCATCTTCCGCCAGGCTGGACACATTGGAGAAAATGCCGCGCATGGAGCCGAGCGCAAAGGCGCCCTGCAACAGCAGCAGCAACATCAAGACTGCGAAGGCACTGAAAAGCGAAGTTCTAAGCGAGAGATGTGCAAACACGTAGCCTCCTGTCAGCCGCGCGCGGGGGAGGACCGCAGACGGCTTTGTCAAAGAAAACCGGCAGGCTCTGCCTGCCGCTCTGGTTGCAGTGAAGCGCGCACGAAATCGCCTCCCGCCGGGGGCGAGCGGAAGGAGTGGGAGGAAGTGTGGCGCTGGCGAATTTCCCGCTTAGTTTGTGTATTAATTATTTAAAATATATTAAAGTAACCGGGCGAATTTGCCCTCCATTTTTAAGGGTAGCGTTTTCCGTGGGGAAAGGAGCAGGCGGCATCCTCATTTCGAGCTGCGGAGCGGCAGGGGGCCCTTGCCGTGATAGCCTCCGCGATGCCTGCGGTGGTGGAGTATATCTCCCGAACGTTTCGTAAAGCACCGAAATCAATCATTTCAGAACAGGTGGGCGAATTGTTCCGTCATTATTGCCGGAAATTTGATGTAAATATTTCAGATTATAAATCTGTAAATGAAGCAAGATGCTTTATTTGTGTGTGATTTTATTTTTTTTACATAATTTAACGATATGATATATTTATATTATAAAGGAAATTCTATATTTTATAAGTATAATATTTTTAATCATCGCACAGGTTTTGTAACGTAGAAATTGCAACCTTGTATTTCGAGGGTCATAGTGATGATATAAGAAATTTAGAACGAGCACGTTATGAAGAAAAAATTTTCGTTTTTCGGGGTGAGTGCCGAAATATTATTATATAGAAACGTCTATGTAATAATATTATTGATGATTTCCGGATTTTTGATTTTTTTCTGTCTGCTGTTTGCTTTGGTTGCAAATCGAATTTATGCCAAAGAGCAAGATTTTACACCGGCGAGTGTAAGAGATTTGCGTGGTGGAGGGCATCATGCCCATCGCTTTGAGGCGGTGACTTTACCATCGCCGCTTGAGGCATCCCAAGTATTGTACCCGGCCAAACATACTCATCTGGCCTCTGCCCCTGCGGCAAGTGGTCTGAAAACCATCGACGCCGGTTTGCCCTCCATGCCTTTCAGGCTGGTTCAGGCGGGTTTTTCTCCTTCTTTTTCCGGAGGAGGAAGCTGGATCTGGAATGTGCTGGAACTGGTGTTCATCAGTCTGACGGCCATTGCCACTGTCCGGCCGCTGATCGTTTCGGCCCTTGCGGTCTACTGTCAGCATTCCGGGCGGCTTTTCTTTCCAGCGGTCACGGGACGAACGGATCCTGCGGATTTTACGGCTTCTCTGGCTGTCAGCGTTCTGGTTCCGGCCTATAACGAGGCCAAGGTCATCGAAGCCACCGTTCGGCGCCTGTTGGAAAGCAGAGGTGTCGCCTTCGAAATTCTCGTCATCGATGATGGTTCGCAGGACGAAACGGCTGATATCGTCCGTAGAGCCTTTGCGCATGAGCCCCGTGTGCGGTTGATCGAGCAGGCGAATGGCGGCAAGGCATCGGCTCTCAATCACGGTCTGCACCTGTCGAGCGGAGAGATTGTCATCGCGCTGGATGCCGATACGCATTTCGAGGCGGAGACAGTGCTCTCTCTCGTTAAATGGTTCATCGACCCCGGGATCGGCGCCGTTGCCGGCAATACCAAGGTGGGCAATTGTCACAACGCCATCACCCGCTGGCAGGACATTGAATATGTCACGGTACAGAATCACGAGCGGGTGGCCTTTTCAAGCTTTGGCGCCATGATGGTGGTGCCGGGTGCCGCCGGTGCATGGCGGCGTTCTGCCCTACTGCAGGTTGGCGGATTTCCGCTGGACACGCTGGCCGAAGATCAGGATGCGACCATTGCCTTGCAGGCGCACGGCTGGAAGGTGATTTATGACGCCGAAGCAGTGGCCTGGACGGAAGCGCCCGATCGCTTTCGCGACCTGATGAAGCAGCGGCTGCGCTGGAGCTATGGCACCGTGCAATGTCTGCTGAAGCATCGAAACCTGTGCTTTTCCAGCAAGGTGCCGGGAATCGGCTGGATCGGCTTGCCTCAGGTCTGGTTCTTTCAGATCGGGTTTGCGATTGTCGCGCCGCTGATCGACCTGATGATGATCGTCACGGGTGGCGCGACGATGTTCTGGCTGATCAGGCGTGAGATGCTGCTGCCATGGATGCAGCCTGACAAGATGCTGTTCTGTTTTTCCAGCATGCTGCTCATCGAGCTCATTTGCGGCTCGATCGCCTGCCGGCTGGAACAGCGCCCCCATCGCTTCAATAGTTTTTCGTTCCTCACCCAACGCTTCGCCTATCGGCAAAGCATGTATCTGGTGGTGCTGAAGTCGCTCCATGCGCATGTGCTGGCACGGCAGGTCGGCTGGGGAAAACTTCCGCGCTCCGGCCTGTGCATCAGCCCCGAGCAGCACCCCGTTTCAACTATCATCAAGGAGGAACAATAGAGTCTTGTCCCGAGAAAACCGGACCCCATTTTTCTCAGGACAATGCTATTTGTTTTGCGCATTTCCGGACGGAAAACCGGACCCCACTTTTCCTGAAAATGCTCTATCTATTTGTTTTTACGCAGTCCGGACGCAAAACCGCTAACGCACTTTTGCTGGACATGCTCTAATCGCTCATCGCCTCTTCATATTCGGCGGAAAGCTCCAGCCATTGCTCCTCGGCATCAGCAAGCTTTGCGGCGGCTTCACCCCGCTGCTTTGCCTTTTCCGCGGCCTTGGCGGGGGATTTTTCGTAAAGGGCGGGATCTGCAAGTTCTGCATCAAGACCTTGAATCAAAGTCTCCAGCTTTTTCGTCAGGGACTCGATTTCGTTGATCTTTTTCTTCAGCGGCGCAAGGCTGGCGCGCTTGTCGGCGGCGGCCTTGCGCTGGTCGGCCTTGTTGACCTGGGCTGCGGGATTGTCCGGCTTGTCGTCGGCGCTCTTCTTGCCGGAGGCGAGGATGAGGCTGCGATATTCCTCCATGTCGCCGTCGAAACTGGAGACGGTGCCGTTATTGACCAGCCACAGCCGGTCCACCGTCGCCTCGATCAGGTGGCGATCGTGGGAGATCAGGATGACCGCGCCTTCGTAATCGTTCAGCGCTTCGATCAGCGCCTTGCGGCTGTCGATGTCCAGATGGTTGGTCGGCTCGTCGAGGATCAGCAGATTGGGCGCGTGGAAGGCGGCGAGCCCCATCAGCAGGCGGGCCTTTTCACCGCCGGACAAGTCCTTGGCGGCGGTATCCATCTTTTCGGTCGCAAGCCCCATCTGCGCCACGCGGGCGCGAAGCTGCGCTTCGCCTGCCTGCGGCATCAGGCGGCGAATGTGATCCACCGGCGTTTCATTGGGCACAAGATCGTCCAGTTGATGCTGGGCGAAAAAGCCGATGCTGAGATGCGGCGCCAGCTTGATCTCGCCCTTTTCCGCCTGCAAGCGCCCGGAGATGAATTTGGCGAAGGTGGATTTACCATTGCCGTTCGAGCCGAGTAGCGCGATGCGGTCATCATTGTCGATGCGCAGGCTGAGGTTCTTCAGGATCGGTTTGCCCGGCGCATAGCCCACGGCGCCGCCGGTGATGGCGACGATGGGCGAGGCGGGAAGCTTTTCCGGCTTGGGAAAGGTGATGGGGTGGACGTGATCTTCCACCACGGCGGCCACCGTGCCCATGCGCTCCAGCGCCTTGATACGGCTTTGCGCCTGCTTGGCCTTGGTGGCCTTGGCCCGGAACCGGTCGATGAAGCTTTGCAGATGCTTGCGGGCGGCGTCGTTCTTCGCCTTGGCCTTCATCTGCAATTCGTCGTTTTCGGCCTTTTGCCGCTCGAACTGGTCATAGCCGCCGCGATAGAAGGTCAGTTTCTTCTGGTCGAGATGGATAATGGAATTGACGGCGGTGTTCAGCAGGTCGCGGTCATGGCTGATGATGATGACGGTGTGCGGATAGCGGCGCACATAATCTTCGAGCCACAGCGTGCCTTCCAGATCGAGATAGTTGGTCGGTTCGTCGAGCAGCAGAAGGTCGGGCTCGGCAAACAGGACCGCCGCCAGCGCCACGCGCATGCGCCAGCCGCCGGAAAAGGAAGAGGCTGGGCGCAACTGTGCCTCGTGATCGAAGCCGAGGCCGGAGAGAATGGTGGCCGCCCGCGCCTCCGCCGAATGCGCGCCGATATCGGCAAGCCGCGTCTGGATGTCTGCGATGCGGTGCGGATCAGTCGCGGTTTCCGCTTCCGCCAGAAGGGCGGCGCGTTCCTTGTCCGCTGCCATGACGATGGAAATCAGCGAATCTTCCGTGCCCGGCGCTTCCTGCGCCACCTGACCGATGCGGGCCTGTTTGGGAATGCCGATCGAGCCGGTCTCGGCGGCAAGATCGCCGGTGATGATGCGAAACAGCGTGGATTTTCCCGCACCATTTCGCCCCACCAGACCGGCCTTGGTGCCGGCGGGCAGGGACAGGCTGGCATGGTCGATCAACAGGCGGCCGGCGATACGGGCGGAAACATCGGAAATCGTAATCATGGCCGGTGTTTTGGCGGATCAACCCGCCAAAGGCAAGAGGGGCTATGCCTGCTTCGGAAGCCGCTGGAAATAGACCAGATCAAGCGCCAGAGACGGTTTGCCCAGCACGGTGAGGATCATATGCGCCTGTCCGCGATGATGGGTCTGGTGATTGAACATATGCGCCAGCGTCTGGCCGAGCGGTTGACGCACCGGGTCCGGCGAGGTGACCGGGCGATATTCGATTTCGCCGGTGAGTTTCTCTTCCGTCAGCGTCTCGCAGAACTGACGCAGGCGGGCATCGGTTTCCACACGCGCCTGATGCAGGCTCTGGAAATCCGCACAAGGCTTTGCGTTCAGGCTGGTGTGTGTAGGACCTTCGCCGCTAAGGCGGCGCAGCCAGATCTGGTCGGCGACCACAAGGTGGCTGAGCGTGCCGAAGAGCGAGCCGAAGAAGGCGCCGGTTTCCCGGTGCAGCTCCTCCTCGCTCAGCGTGGCGGCGGCCTCGTAGAGCTTCTGGTTCGCCCATTCGTTATAGGCGGCAAACATGGTCCAGTGGTCCAGCATCTCGTCCTCCGATAGCGCTTTGAAAGCCATATCACTGATGAAGTACAATGGGGTTGATAACATGTATGAAATTTCCTGATTTGATTTTTGCGGGCATCTGGCCTGAACTCTGCGCGCAACAGGAGAGTTTTCATGACCATTACACTCTATTCGCTGGCCGGTGCCGATGTCTCGCGCCCCTTTTCACCGCATTGCTGGAAGGTGGTGATGGCGTTGCATCACAAGGGGCTGGCTTTTCAGGAAAAGCCCTTGCCCTTTACCGGCATCGCCACGGTGGAGGAGGGTTTTTCCAAAACCGTACCCTTGCTGAAAGATGGCGCGCATCTGGTGTCGGACAGTTTCAGGATCGCGCTTTATCTCGAAGAGACCTATCCGGAGCGACCGAGCCTGTTCGGCGGCGAGGGCGGCAAGGCCATGGCGCGCTTTGTGGAAGGGTTTTCCCAGACGGTGATCCATCCGGTCATCACCCGCATCGCGGTGGGCGATATTCATGCCATGCTTGCGCCTACCGATCAGGCCTATTTTCGCGAGAGCCGTGAAAAGCGGTTGGGCCAGACACTGGAGCAACTGGCCTCAAGCCGCGAGGCGCATGTGCAGGATCTTCCCGGTCTTTTGACGCCGCTGCGGCACATGCTGGTAAACCAGCCCTTCATTGGTGGGCAAACGCCGCTCTTTGCCGATTACATCGTCTTCGGGGCGCTGCAATGGTTGCGGATCGTTTCCGGTCTCGTGCCCCTGCCGGAGAGCGACCCGGTGCGCGGCTGGTTCGAAAGCCTGCTTGATCTTCACGATGGGGCTGGCCGGAAGGTGGCGTAATACCAGGAGTCATCGAAAATGAGCCTTCGAGCCCCAGAGCATGTCGCGCAAAAGTGTGCAGCGGTTTTGCGATAACGACATGCGTTAAAACAAGAATGTAAAGCACGTTGCATGAGGCTGATAAGCCGCAACGTGCTTTAGTATAACAGGCTGGTTTATGACGCGCAGGTGAAATTCCGCATTGCCTCTTGTCTTCACGAATCGCTCCGGGTAGAAACCGCCCACTTTCCCGGAAAACAAAGGAAGAAACGATGGCGATTGAACGCACTTTTTCGATGATCAAGCCGGACGCAACGAAGCGCAACCTGACGGGCGCCATCACCAAGGTTTTTGAAGACAACGGCCTGCGCGTCGTTGCCTCCAAGCGCGTATGGATGAGCAAGCGCGAAGCTGAAGGCTTCTACGCCGTGCACAAGGATCGCCCCTTCTTCGGCGAACTGGTGGAAGGCATGACCTCCGGCCCGACCGTCGTTCAGGTTCTGGAAGGCGAAAACGCCATCCTCAAGAACCGCGAACTGATGGGCGCCACCAACCCCGCCCAGGCTGCAGAAGGCACGATCCGCAAGCAGTTTGCCCTATCCATCGGCGAAAACTCGGTTCACGGCTCTGACGCCCCGGAAACTGCCGCTGAAGAAATCGCCTACTGGTTCTCTTCGACCGAAATCGTCGGCTGATTTCCAGCCCTCAATCTGGGCTGAAAAAGGCCGCTCGCGATTATCTGCGCGGGCGGCCTTTTCCGTTTAGGATCAGGCATCAGATTTCGGTGATGGATGCGAGATGCGCCAGCGCAGCTTCCACCCGGTTCTTGGCGTCTTCGGAAATGGGTAGAACAGGGCGCGGCGGTGCCGCTTCAAACAGGCCGAGGATCGCGCCTACAGCATACATAACTCGGAAGCTGCCATGCGCCTGGAAAAGTTGCCAGAGCGGCTCGAAACCCTTGTCGATTCTTGCCGCCTCGACCGCGTTGCCCTTTTGTGCAGCGCGTGTCAGCGCCAGGGCGGGCTTGGGAAGCAGCCCGGCAACCACGCTATACCAGGTATCTGCCCCGGCCAGCAGTGCCTCGCGCGCGCCCCAGTCTCCGCTATAACCAACCGCAAATGCTTCGGGCAGTCGACGGCGCAGGCTGGCAATCTCCGCCGCAAATCCACCATTGGCGGGTAGCGGCATCTTCACGGAAACAATTGTCGGCAGCTGCGACAGCCGCTCGATGAGATCGCCGGAGAAGGTAAAGCGGGTGGTCGTCGGGTTGTTGTAGATGACTAATGGCAGGTCGGTTGCACCCGCCACGGCTGCGAAATGCTGGTAAACCTCTTCCTCCGTCAGCGGCGTGTAGGAAACCGGCGCAAGCAGCAGGGCGGAAGCACCGCAGCTTGCGGCATCTCGGGCCAAAGCCTGCGCGTCATCCGTCCGCATAGCGCCGACGCCAACCAGAAGCGGAACTCGGTTTCCCACCGCATCGGCTGCGGCCTTCACTGCGCACCGTCTTTCTTCCCGTGTCAGAAATGCATAGGCTCCGGTGCTGCCCAACAGACCGATTGAGTCCACTTTTTCGGCAGCCAATCGTTCGGCGAGCCGGGCCACGGCAACACTGTCAACCCTCCCGGCTTCATCGGTCGGCGTTGGTGGAAATGCAGATAATCCTTCAAACATTGTGGTGATTCCCGAAAAAATATCATCATTTATGATGTATCAGGCTGCCCGAAGCCCGGCAATATACAGAGGGGGCGATCCTGTGCCGGAGATAGACTGACGGTGTCTCTGGCTGTGGCTGTGGCTGTGGCTGTGGATCTACTGCCACTTCGTCAGCGCCGCATCGTCGGCGTCGCGGGCGGCCACCCAGTCGCCTGCCTTGCCATCGGTGCTGTGTTCTTTCTTCCAGAAGGGCGCTGCGGTTTTCAGGAAATCCATGACGAAATTCGCGCCGTCAAAGGCGGCCTGCCGGTGGGAGGCCGCGGCAATGACCAGAACGATCTGGCCGCCGGGCTCGATCCGCCCGTGGCGGTGGATGGCGGTGAGGCCAAGAAGGTCGAATTTTTCGATGGCGAGGCCGGCAATGCGGCGCATCTCCGCCTCCGCCATGCCCGGGTAATGTTCCAGTTCCAGCGCGGCAAGCCGGTTGCCCTCGCTGCGGCAAAGCCCGGTAAAGGCAACCACGGCGCCGATATCGGTGCAACCGGCGGTCAAAGCTTCGGTTTCGATCGCGGTATCGAAATCCTCGCGCTGCACGCGAATGGTGGGCGCCACCATCTCAGCCACCGGTCATCGGCGGGAACAGGCCAATTTCGCGCGCGTCCGAAATCGGTTCGTGATGGTCCACATGTTCCTGATTGATGGCGATGCGGATCGCTTTCGGAAACTGAAAGGCCTCGGCGTAGTTTTCGCCAAGGCCAGTCAGATGGGCAATCAGGTCGGTGCCGGTCTTGACTGTATCCGGCAGGTCCAGCTCTTCCTCATCCTTGCCGATCCGCTCCCGCACCCAGGCGAAATAGACAAGCTTCACCATCTCATTCATCCACCATGTGTTTCAGGCCGGCCTTGAAGTAATCATAGCCTGTATACATGGTCAGAAGGGCGGCGATCCACAAGAGCGCGATGCCGATATGGGTGGTGTGCGGCAGCACCTTGTCGCCCGCCGGGCCAGCCAGCAGGAAGGCGAGCGCCAGCATCTGCACGGTAGTTTTCCATTTGGCGATGCGGGTGACCGGCACGCTCACCTTCAGTTCGGCCAGATATTCGCGGAGCCCTGAGACCAGGATTTCACGGCACAGAATGATGATGGCAGCCCAGAGCGACCAGCCTGCAATGGTTTTTTCCGTATCGGCGGCCATCAGGATCAGGCAGGTGGCGACCAACAATTTGTCGGCAATCGGGTCCAGCATGCGGCCGATATTCGAGGTCTGGTTCCAGATGCGGGCCAGATAGCCGTCGAAGAAATCAGTGATCGAGGCGACGACGAAAATGCCAAGCGCCGCCCAGCGGGCAAAATCCGTGCTCTGCAACTGACCTTCCAGAAAGAAGCAGACGACGATGAGGGGAACCGCCAGGATGCGGCCATAGGTCAGCAGATTGGGAATGCTATAAGTACGGGAGGCCATGATGCTCTATCTTTATGCGGTGCGGCGGAAGATGGCGGGGAAGGGGGGCAGACGTCAAGCCGGGAAAACCATAAAGTGGAAGTGGACGGCGGCAGTTTTATGATCGCAGGCCTTAATCCGTGCCGCTCTCATGGAAGTGATTGTAGATCTGCCGCGCCACGGCCTCGGAAATGCCGTCCACCGCCATAAGATCGCTGATCGCGGCGCGGGAAACGGCCTTGGCCGTGCCAAAATGCTGGAGCAGCGCCCGCTTGCGCGAAGGGCCGATGCCGCTGATCTCATCCAGCGGGTTCTTGACCATTTCCTTCTTGCGCCGCGCCCGGTGCGAGCCGATGGCAAACCGGTGCGCTTCGTCGCGCAGGCGCTGGATGAAATAGAGCACCGGATCGCGCGGCGGCAGGGAAAAATCCGGCTTGCCCGCCACGAAGAAGCGCTCGCGGCCTGCCTCGCGGTCCATGCCCTTGGCCACGCCGATGGCCGTTACGCAGTCCTCGATGTCCAGTTCCTTCAAAATTGCCCGCACGGCGGTCATCTGGCCCTGGCCGCCATCGATCAGGATCACGTCCGGCCAGGCGGGAAAGGCGGCGTCAGCGGCATCTTCCGGCAGGGGCTCGTTGCGATCCGGCTTGCCTTCTTCCTTCAGCAGCCTGGAAAAGCGCCGGGTCATCACCTCGCGCATCATTCCGAAATCGTCACCGGGGGTGATGTCGGTCGATTTGATGTTGAACTTGCGGTACTGGCTCTTCACGAAACCGTCCAACCCCGCCACCACCATGCCGCCCACGGCATTGGTCCCCATGATGTGGGAGTTGTCGTAGATCTCAATGCGGCGCGGCGTATAGGTGAGGTTGAAGGTCTCGGCAAAGCCCTTCAGCAACCGCGCCTGCGACGAGGTTTCCGCCAGCTTGCGCCCATGCGCCTCGCGGGCATTGGCCACGACATGATCCACCAGATCCTTCTTCTCACCGCGCTGCGGCACGAGGATCGTCACCTTGTTTCCGGCCTTTTCGGAAAAGGCGAGCGCCAGCAACTCCTGCTCTTCGACACTCTCCGACAGGAGGATCTGTTTCGGCACGGGCTTGTCGTCATAAAACTGCGCCAGAAAGGCGCTCAGCACCTCGGCGCTGGTAAATTGCGGATCGGCCTTCGGAAAATAGGCGCGGTTGCCCCAGTTCTGACCGGTCCGGAAGAAGAAGACCTGAATACAGGTCAGCCCGCCCTCGTGATGGACGGCAAAAATATCGGCCTCTTCCACGCCCGCCGGATTGATGCCCTGATGGCTCTGCACATGCGAGAGGCCTGCCAACCGGTCGCGAAAAACGGCAGCGCGCTCGAAATCCAGATCTTCCGCAGCCTCGTTCATGGCCTTTGCCATGGCTTCCTTGACGTTCTGGCTCTTGCCGGAAAGAAAATCCTTGGCCTGCTTCACCAGCAAGCCATAATCCGCATCGCTGATTTCATGGGTACACGGGCCGGAACAGCGCTTGATCTGGTAGAGAAGGCAAGGCCGGGTTCGGGTTTCGAACACGCTGTCGGTACAGGTGCGCAGCAGAAAGGCGCGCTGCAGGGAGTTGATGGTGCGGCCCACGGCGCTGGCCGAGGCAAAGGGGCCGAAATAATCCCCCTTTCGGGCCCGTGCGCCACGATGCTTGTAAATGGCGGGTGCGCGGCCATCGCCGGTAATCAGGATATAGGGAAAGCTCTTGTCATCGCGCAGCAGCACGTTGAAGCGCGGGCGCAGCCGCTTGATGAGATTGGCTTCCAGAAGCAGCGCCTCCACCTCGGTGCGGGTGGTGACGAATTCCATATGCACGGTTTCCCGCACCATGCGGGAGAGGCGGTTGGAGTGCACGCGGCCTTGCGCATAATTGCTGACGCGCTTCTTCAGGCTGCGGGCCTTGCCCACGTAAAGCACATCGCCCGCCGCGTTCAGCATGCGGTAGACGCCGGGGCTGTTGGGCAGTTTCTTGACGAATTCGGCGATCAGCTCGGCCCCGGTGAGGCCGGTATCGCTGAGGCTGTCTTCCGTCCATTCAATGCTCGGCAGGAGAGGCGCGCTCTCGATGGCGAGATCGTCGTCCTCCTCTTCCGTGCCATCATAGAGAATGCCGCCTTCCGGCTGCCTTCCTCCGTTCATTCCGCAATCTCCACACCATTCGCGCCCGGCCAAATCAGGTGCTGACCGCCATCGAGCGTGATCATTTGGCCCGTCATCGAGGGTGTGTCAAAAAGAAAGCGAATGCTGCGGCCGAATTCATCCAGCGACGGACCGCGCTTCAAAGGCACACTGTCGATCTGGGCCTGGAAATCCTCCTGCAATTGCCGCTCACTTTTCAAGGTAGGGCCGGGGCCGATGGCATTGACGCGCACGCGCGGTGCAAAGGCCTGGGCCATGGTGCGCGTGGCTGTCCAGAGCGTCGATTTCGATATCGTATAGGAAAAGAAAGTCGGTTTCAGCGCCAGCACCCGCTGATCGATGATATTGACGATCAGCCCTTCCTGCATATCCGGCAATTGCCGCAGAAAGCGATCCGCCAGAAGTGCTGGCGCCCGCACATGAATATCGAAATGCATGGCGAATCGTTCGGCGTCGAAGGCGTCGGCATTGTCCTCCGCAAAAATCGAGGCATTGTTGACCAGAAGCCCGATCGGGCCGAGCGCTGCATGCGCCCGCTCCAGCAACGTCCCCGTTTCCTCGAGATCGCGCAGATCCGCCTTGAAGGCTGCGGCAGTGGCGCCCTTTGCCCGAAGCGCCATGGCCAGCGCCTCGGCCTCCTCCAGCGAGGTATTGGCGTGAATGGCAACGGCAAAGCCATGGGCGGCAAGGTCTTCGGCAATGGCTCGGCCCAGGCGCTTGGCCGAGCCGGTAATAAGAGCAGTTTTCGCAATGGGGGAAGACAAGCAGAACTCTCCGTCAATGGTAAAGGTCATATAATGCATCGCAAGCCCGGTGGAAGAGCCGCACAGGCTGAAAGGGACCTGTAGAGTGCAGGGCGCTCTGCAACTATTAAAATCTATCGGGATAATCTGCCATTCGGATCAATCAGGGTAGAAAATAATAGCGGGCCGGATTCACCCTTTCAGCCTTCATCCATGGCGGGGATCCTTTTTCTCCTGAATTTCCAAGTATTAAAGATATGAACGGCAGTAAGAAGAAATTTACGAAAAATTAGGGTTAACAATTACCCTGTTGCAGGTAAGCAACGTCTCATTTTTGCCTGCCGCTTGCCGCAAAGAATTCACATTTCGGCTCTTTCAATTCCGTATTTGCAGCCCATTTTGATACACAAGCGAGCAGGAAATGTCCTGCAAGTGTCCGGGCCAGATGAGACGATGTTCGCCGGTGGCACGGGTGAAGCGGCAGAGCAGGGGACATGGTGGTCCCACTGACCCGCAAGAGATGAAATGGAAGTTTTTGACCGCTCCCGGGTGAAAAGCTTCAGAAGGAGAATTGGTATGCGTACTCTCGTTATGATTTTGCTGGCTTCTTCGGCTGGTCTTTCTTTCGTCACTGGCGCTCAGGCAGCTGACGCCGTCATGCAGGTGCCGGAAGCTCCGGCAGCCGTCGATACCCCGGCCCCGACCGGTTGGGCAGGCGCCTATGTCGGCGGCGCCGGTTCCTACACCGCTGGCCGTTCGCATGGCAGCGATTTCAGCGCCCGCGCTTTCGGCGGTCAGGTCTATGGCGGCTACAATCTCCAGAACGACAAGATCGTCTACGGCGCTGAAGCCGATGTCGGTTATTCCGGTCAGGATTCGGTTTCCGGCGCTGGTCTGAAGGGTAAGGAAGGCTGGAACGGCTCCGTTCGCGGTCGCGTCGGCTACGATCTGAGCCCCTTCATGGTTTATGGCACGGCCGGTGTTGCTGCTGCTGACACCAAGATTTCCGGTGCTACCGGTTCCGACAGCAAGACCCCGCTCGGCTACACGGTCGGCGCTGGTGTTGAAGCTCAGGTAACCAACAACATCACCGCCCGTGTCGAGTATCGTTACACCGACTACCAGAACAAGGACTACGATATCGGTGGTTCCAAGGTATCGCGCGGCTTTGACGATCATTCCGTCCGCGTCGGTATGGGCGTGAAGTTCTGATTGATCGGATAGAGTACCGAAAAAAGCCGGGCAGTCGCCCGGCTTTTTTTGTTTTGTTGAAGTTTCATACCAAGGCTCGAAGATGCTAACGCATCCTCGCCTTGAAAGAATTTCGAATATCTCAAATGCATCAAGGGCTTGAGATATTCGAAAGGGGAATACGAAGAGTCATTTTCAATGACTCTTCGTATCAGGCCTGCGGCCGCAGCAACTGATAGTTTTCGAACTTCTTGGCAAACAGCGAGGGCCATTCCGCTAGCGCCACATGGCCGTTTTCCCATTCGCCGGGGAAGCGCAGCATCAGGTAGCCCATCATGCCTGCCATGGCGAAATGGCCGCCATGCAGCTTCTTGCCGGTCTTGGGCATATGGGCTTCGAGATGGTCCAGGCCACGCGTCACCTTTTCCCATTGCCGGTCGATCCAGGGCTGATGCACCTTTTCCGGCGGGCGGAAGCGCTTTTCATACATGATCGCCACCAGACTGTCGGCAATGCCGTCGCACAGGGCTTCGAGAAGCTCGGCTTCGGTGCGCTTCTCATCCTTCTTCGGATAGAGCTTGCCGCCGGAAAGCCGGTCGAAATAATGCATGATCGAGCGGCTGTCGAAAATGCCCTGGCCCGCATCCGTCACCAGAGCGGGGATCTTGCCGAGCGGGTTGGCCGCGATCAGTTCCGCCGGGTTGGCGGTGGTATCGACCTTGATCGCCTCGATTGTCAGGCCGAGATGGCTGGCAGCCATGCGCACCTTGGCGGAATAGGGAGAGGCGGGAGAATAGAGCAGTTTCATGTTCTTACTCTTGGGCTTTTGTTGACATTCATTCTTCCCCCCGCAGCCAGAAGCAGCGCTGCGAGGCAAAACGGTCTTCCGCCAGGATCTGCTTGAGCTCCGGCAGCAGGCTGTGCAACTCATCCTTCAGGGTGAAGGGCGGGTTGACGATGATCAGGCCGGTGCCGGAAAGCCCCGTGCTATCGCGGTCGCTTTTCACCGACAGTTCGGCGCAGAGGATTTTCGGAATGCCGGTTTCCTTCAGCGCCTCGTGAAAGGCTGCAATCGGTGCGCCGCGCTTGATAGGATACCAGAGGCAATAGACCCCGGTGGAAAAGCGCCGCCAGGCTTTCGACAGTCCCTCGACCAGCCGTTCATACTCGCCCTCCACCTCGAAAGGCGGATCCACCAGCACGATGCCACGCTTTTCCTTGGGCGGCAGATGCGCGCCCAGCGCCAGCCAGCCGTCCAGTTCGGTGATGCGCGCCTGGAAATCGCCTTCGAACAGCCGGTAGAGGGCGCGGTAATCCTGCGGATGTAGTTCCATGGCCGAAAGCCGGTCCTGCGGGCGCAGCAGCATGCGGGCAAGCTTGGGCGAGCCGGGATAAAGCGCAACGCCGCCTTGCGGGTTCAGCATCCGCACGGCATCGAGATAGGGCGCAAGCAGTTCGGCGCTCCTTGCGGAGAGATCGGCGCTCAGAAGCTTGCCGATCCCGCCCTGCCACTCGCCGGTCTTCTGCGCTTCTTCGCTGGAGAGATCGTAAAGGCCGATGCCCGCATGGGTGTCGAGCAGGCGGAAAGCCTTGTCCTTCTGCTGAAGATAGACGATCAGCCGCGCCAGGATGGCATGTTTCAGCACATCGGCGAAATTGCCTGCGTGGTAGATGTGGCGGTAATTCATAAGCCGTTCCGATGCATGTCATGAAATCTCGCGATGGGCCTTTTGGGCACGGCGGCATTGGCCTATAAATCCATCCATGAACATCATGAATCCCATCCGCAAATCCTCCCTTGGTCATACGGCCTGTCCGCATGACTGTCCATCCACCTGCGCGCTGGACGTTGATCTGACGGCGGAGGGACGCGTTGGCCGTGTGCGCGGCGCGGCGGACAACAGCTACACCGCTGGCGTGATCTGCGCCAAGGTGGCTCGCTATGCAGAGCGGCTTTATCATCCCGACCGGCTGATGAAGCCAATGAAGCGCAAGGGTGCGAAGGGAGAGGGCGCCTGGCAGGAGATTGCCTGGGACGCTGCGCTGGACGAGATTGCCGAGGCCTTTCTCAAGGCCGAGGCAGCCCATGGCAGCGAGGCGGTCTGGCCCTATTTCTACGCGGGCACCATGGGACTGGTGCAGCGCGATTCCATCGAGCGGCTGCGCCATGCCAAGCGCTATTCCGGCTTTTTCGGCTCCATCTGCACCAATACGGCCTGGACGGGCTATGTGATGGGCACCGGCACCCTGCGTGGACCGGACCCGCGGGAAATGGCGGTCTCCGATTGCATCGTCATCTGGGGCACCAATGCGGTGGCGACGCAGGTCAATGTCATGACCCATGCAGTCAAGGCCCGCAAGGAGCGCGGCGCCAGGATCGTCGTCATCGACGTCTATGACAATCCGACCATGAAACAGGCCGATCTCGGCCTGATCCTCAAGCCCGGCACGGATGCGGCGCTGGCCTGCGCCGCCATGCATATTGCTTTCCGCGACGGCTATGCCGACCGGGCCTATATGGCGAAATACGCCGACGACCCGGCGGGGCTAGAAGCACATCTTCAGACGAAGACGCCGGAATGGGCCGCCGGGATCACCGGCCTTTCGGTGGAGGAGATCGAAACCTTCGCGCGGCTTGTGGGCACGACGAAGAAGAGCTTCTTCCGTCTTGGCTATGGCTTCACCCGCAGCCGAAATGGCGCAGTCTCCATGCACGCGGCCCTGTCGCTCGCCACCGTTCTCGGCAGCTGGCAATATGAGGGCGGCGGGGCTTTTCATTCCAACAGTGATATTTTCGGCCTCAACAAGGCCGAACTTATGGGAACGGCTTTTGTCGATCCTGAGATCCGCATGCTCGATCAATCGCAGATTGGCCGGGTGCTGACGGGTGACGCGGAAGCGCTTCGCCATCGCGGCCCGGTGGCGGCCATGCTGATCCAGAACACCAATCCGGTCAATGTCGCGCCCGAGCAGCGGCTGGTGAAGCAGGGCTTTCTGCGCCCAGACCTGTTCGTTGCCGTGCATGAGCAGTTCATGACCGAGACGGCGGAACTGGCCGATCTGGTGCTGCCCGCCACCATGTTCGTGGAGCATGACGATATCTATCGCGGCGGCGGCCAAAGCCATATCCTGCTGGGTCCGAAGCTGGTGGAGCCGCCGGAGACGGTGCGCAGCAATCTCTTCGTCATCGAGGAACTGGCGAAACGCCTGGGCGTGGCGGATCGGCCGGGCTTCGGTCTGAGCGCGCGCGACCATATCGAGCATATTCTCGCCGCCAGCGGCAGGCCGGATCTTTCCTTCTTCGAGGCGGAGAAATGGCTGGATTGCCAGCCCGCCTTTGAAGAGGCGCATTATCTGAACGGCTTTGCCCATCCCGACGGCAAATTCCGTTTCCGGCCGGATTGGGAGAGGACGCCCGCGCCAAACAAGCCGCCCGCGCGGCTGGGCTCGCTCGGGCCAGTATCGGCTCTGCCGGTGTTTCCCGATCAGGTGAATGTCATCGAACTGGCCGATGACGAGCATCCCTTCCGCCTAGTGACCTCTCCGGCGCGCAACTTCCTCAACTCCACCTTTGCCGAGACGAAGACCTCCGTGGCCAAGGAGGGCAGGCCGGAAGTGATGATCGCGCCGCAGGATGCCGCCCGCCTGGGCATTGCCGAGGGCGATATCGTCCGCCTTGGCAATCGGCGCGGCGTGCTGCGCATCCATGCCCGCATCACCGAGGCAGTGAAGCCGGGCGTGCTGGTGGCGGAAGGGCTCTGGCCCAACAAAGCCCATCTCGATGGCGAAGGTATCAACGTGCTGACCGGCGGGGATGCCGTCGCCCCGCATGGCGGCGCGGCTTTCCACGACAACAAGGTCTGGTTGGAGAAAGCGACCGCATGAAAATTGCCGATGAAAAGCGCATCGAGATCGTCGAGGACAAGACCCTGTGGAAGGGCTGGAGCCATCTGCGCAAGCTGGTCTTCGATTATCGCAAGCAGGATGGCGAAACCGCGCGGCTGAGCTGGGAGGTGTTCGACCGGGGCCATGCGGTGGCGGTGCTGCTCTACCACGCCGGGCGCGGCACGACGCTGCTGGTGCGGCAGTTTCGCATGCCGGCCCATATCATGGGCGATACGCCCTTTCTGCTGGAAGTGCCCGCCGGCATGACCGATGGCGAGGAAACCGAAAAGGCCGCCCGCCGGGAAGTGCTGGAAGAGACGGGCTATGCGGTCAAGACGTTGAAATTCCTGTTCTCCTCCTACATGTCGCCGGGGGCGGTGACGGAGAAGCTGCACTTTTACGCAGCAGAGGTGACGGACGCCGAAAAGGTCGCCGCAGGGGGCGGCCTTGCAGAAGAAAACGAGGATCTGGAACTGGTGGAACTGCCGCTATCACAGGCGATTGCCATGATCGACAGCGGCGAGATCGTCGATGCCAAAACGATCATGCTGCTGCAATGGGCGGCGCTTCACCTCTAACGCAGATGATGCCTTAAAATATTCTTAGATTTCAGTCGGAAAATCGCTGCGTTTTTTCTGAAATGCTCAAAGCTTTTCAGCCGCTGATCAGAAAATCCTTTGCATCGGCGGCAAAGGCGCTGCGTTCCACCTTGCCGTCGGCGGTCATACGCACGCGGCCTTCGGCCACCAGCGTCAGCGCCAGCGGATAGCTGCGGTGTTCGACGGTGAGCACGCGGGCGGCAAGGCTGTCGGCGGTGTCGGTGGGCAGGATGGGCACGGCGGCCTGGGTGACGATCGGGCCTTCGTCCATGCCTTCGGTTACGAAATGCACTGTGCAGCCGGCAAGCTTCATGCCCGCGTCCAGCGCCCGCTGATGGGTGTGGAGGCCGGGAAACAGCGGCAGCAGGGATGGATGGATATTGAGAATCCGGCCCTGATAAGGGCGGATGAAGTCAGGCGAGAGCAGCCGCATGTAACCGGCAAGGCAGATGAGATCCGGCTGGACCGCATCGAGCGCGGCCAGGATGGCGGCTTCATGGGCGGCCTTGTCCGCATACGCTTTGCGAGGGAAGGCCTGAGCGGCAATGCCAAGCTCACGCGCCTTTGCAAGGCCGCCTGCCTCCGGTTTGTCGGAGAAGACCGCGACGATTTCAGCGGGAAAATCCGCCTGCTCGCAGGCCTTGGCAAGAGCCAGCATGTTGGAGCCGCCGCCGGAAATCAGCACCGCGACGCGTTTGCGGGGGCCGGTCATAGGGCGAGCGTGCCCTTGTAGATCGTGCCATGGGCGCCGTCTTCCCGCGCCACCATCCGGCCAAGGCGCATGACGGTTTCGCCTTCGCCAGCCAGCACGGCGGAAACCTCTTCGGCCTTGTCGGCGGGCACCACGACGATCATGCCAACGCCGCAGTTGAAGGTGCGCAGCATTTCATTCTGCGCCACGCCGCCGGTCTTGGCTAGCCACGAGAAGACCGGCGGAACCGGGATGGCCGACAGATCGATTTCCGCCGCCAGATGCTTGGGCAGCACGCGCGGAATGTTTTCAGGAAAACCGCCGCCGGTGATATGGGCAAGCGCCTTCAGGGCCCTGGTTTCGCGGATCGCCTTCAGGAGCGGCTTCACATAGATGCGGGTCGGCGTCAAAAGGGCGGTGCCGAGCGAAATCCCGGCATCGGCAAACGGGGCCTGCGCCTCCCAGGTGAGGCCGGACAGGCCGACGATCTTGCGCACCAGCGAATACCCGTTGGAATGAACGCCCGAAGAGGCAAGGCCCAGAATGACATCGCCTTCGGCAATATCGCCCGCCGGCAGCAATTCGCCGCGCTCGGCGGCGCCGACCGCAAAACCGGCGAGATCATAATCGCCGCCTGCATACATGCCCGGCATTTCCGCCGTCTCGCCGCCGATCAGCGCGCAGCCTGCCTCACGGCAGCCGCTGGCAATGCCGCCGACAATGGCCGCACCCTGATCCGGATCCAGCTTTCCGGTGGCGAAGTAATCGAGGAAGAGCAGGGGTTCAGCCCCCTGAACCACCAGATCGTTCACGCACATGGCGACGAGGTCGATGCCCACCGTATCGTGGAGATTGGCGTCGATGGCGATCTTCAGCTTGGTGCCGACACCGTCATTGGCGGCCACCAGGATCGGGTCCTTGAAGCCTGCGGCCTTGAGGTCGAACAGGCCGCCGAAGCCGCCGATTTCGCCATCCGCGCCAGGGCGGCGGGTGGAGCGCACGGCAGGCTTGATCTTCTCGACCAGCAGGTTTCCGGCATCGATATCGACACCGGCGTCGCTGTAGGTCAGGCCGTTCTTGCCGTGCTCGCTCATCATGCGTCTCCCAGGCTCAGAATAGAAATCCAACAGAATAGGCGGAGAAAGCGCGCCCGTGAGCGAAAGCCCGCCGGAGGCGCTTCGGCCTTTGGCGCTGCCCTTCGCACGAAGACGGCGCGGTTTCAAGCGGCTGGCCTGCAAAACATGGCTTTTCCGCGCTTTTCACGGCTTCTCCCATGCTGTTCTCGATGCCCGCCTTGACCGCTGGGGAAAGCGCACTTTATCTCTCGTGGAAACCTCTTTGGAAGGAATGGAACATGGATAAACGCGTCAGCGGCTCGGTCCTGTGGCGGCAGGTGCTTTTTGCACTGGCGACGCTGGCGGTGATCGTCGTCTTTCTTTTCCTGTTCAGTTCCGTCCTGCTGCCTTTCGTTGCGGGCATGGCGCTCGCCTATTTCCTGGATCCGGTGGCGGACCGGCTGCAAAAGCTCGGCCTCTCCCGGCTCATGGCCACCATCGTCATTCTGACGTCCTTTGTCGTTGTGTTCGCGCTGTCGCTGATGATCATCATTCCGGTGCTGGTCACCCAGCTCAATGATTTCATCAGCAATGTGCCGGGCTATGTCAGCCAATTGCAGACGCTGATCACCAAATCCAATACCTGGCTGCCGAAGTGGCTGAACAACCAGATCGCCGGGCAGATGACGGCGATCAAGGGCAATTTTTCCCGTTATCTGGCCGAGGGCGCCGGTTTCATCGGCACGCTGCTGTCGCAGATCTGGAATTCCGGCAAGGCGCTGCTCGATATCCTGTCGCTGCTGGTGGTGACGCCGGTCGTCGCCTTTTACCTGCTGCTTGACTGGGACCGGATGATGGACAAGCTGGATAGCCTCATCCCGCGCAATCAGGTGGGTGCGGTCCGGGAAATCGCCCGCGATATGAACCGCACCATTGCCGGTTTCGTGCGCGGCCAGGGCTCGCTCTGCCTCATTCTCGGCATCTATTATGCGCTGGGCCTTTCGATCATCGGCATCAATTTCGGCCTGCTGATCGGCTTTTTCTCCGGCATGATCAGCTTCATTCCCTATGTTGGCTCCACCGTGGGGCTGCTGCTGGCGCTCGGCGTGGCAACGGTTCAGTACTGGCCGGATTACATCTATGTGGTGATCACCGCCGTGTTCTTCTTTTCCGGCCAGTTTCTGGAAGGCAATGTGCTGCAACCGAAGCTCGTCGGCTCCAGCGTTGGCCTGCATCCGGTCTGGCTGATGTTTGCGCTGTTTGCCTTCGGCGCGCTCTTCGGTTTTCTGGGGGTTCTGGTGGCGGTGCCGTGCTCGGCGGCCATTGGCGTGCTTGTTCGCTTTGCCGTGAAACGGTATCTTAACAGCGATCTTTACTACGGCGAACCGGCGACCATGATCGAAGAGGTTCGCCCTCCCGTGATTTCAGAGAAGTGAATGCGTGATATCAACAAGGGGGCGGCGCGTCGCACATCGGGCGAACAATTGCCGCTGGCATTTGCCCATCAACCCGCCTCCGGGCGGGAGGATCTGCTCGTGTCCGAACGTCTGGCGGCAGCCGTCGCCATTATCGATTCCTGGCCGGAATGGCCTTCTCCGGTGGTCATCCTCACCGGGCCGCAGGGCTCCGGCAAATCGCATCTGGCGGAGGTGTGGCGCAGCGAAAGCGGAGCGTCGGACATCCTGCCGCTTTCGGGCAGCAATGCTTCGGTCAAGGCGGGCGAGGGGCCGGTCTTGTTCGAGGATGCCGACCGGGCCGGCTTCGATGAGGTCGAGCTTTTCCACGTCATCAACAGCGTGCGCCAGCATGGCACCAGCCTGCTGATGACCTCGCGCAGTTGGCCGCTCTCCTGGAATGTCGCGCTGCCGGATCTGCGCTCGCGCCTCAAGGCGGCAACGCTGGTGGAAATTGGAGAGCCGGACGAGGCGCTGTTGTCGCAGGTGATTTTCAAGCTGTTTTCCGACCGGCAGCTTTCGGTGGATGACCGGATCATTGCCACCATCGTCAGCCGTATGGAACGCTCGCTGGCGGCGGCGCAGGAGGTGGTGGAGCGTATCGACAGGCTGGCGCTGGCGCGGCGTGCCCGCATTACCCGGGCGCTGGCGCTGGAGGTTCTGGCCGAGATGAATCCCGTTGATGACAGCCGGGGGGAATAACGCATCGTTCGTCACAGGAACGTCGTGTTGCTGTTATAAATCGCACGGAAGAATCGGGAATTTTTCGGGGAAGGAAGATTATGGACGGCGTGGCAACCGAGGCAGTCGCGGGCGAAATGGCGGAGAACGAACCGCGTGAGGATCTGCTCACCAGCCCCAGCCGGTTCATCAATCGCGAATTTTCCTGGCTGCAATTCAACCGCCGTGTGTTGGAAGAAACGCTGAACACCGCCCATCCGCTTCTGGAGCGCGTGCGGTTTCTTTCCATTTCCGCCGCCAACCTCGATGAGTTCTTCATGGTCCGCGTTGCGGGTCTGGAAGGCCAGGTGCGCCAGGGCATTGCGGTGAAGAGCCCCGATGGCAGGACGCCCGCCGAGCAGCTTGAGGACATTCTCAAGGAAATCGACAATCTACAGATGGAGCAGCAGGCTTCGCTCGCCGTGCTGCAACAATATCTCGCCAAGGAAGACATTCTGATTGTGCGCCCGGCAGCACTTTCGGATGAGGATCGCGCCTGGCTGGAAGGTGAGTTCGAGCAATCGATCTTTCCGGTGCTGACGCCGCTTTCCATCGATCCGGCGCATCCGTTCCCCTTCATTCCCAATCTCGGCTTTTCCATGGGGCTGCAATTGCTCAGCCTGCGCGGCAAGGAGCCGATGACGGCGCTTTTGCGCCTGCCGACGACGCTGGACCGCTTCATCCGCCTGCCGGATGACAAGACCACCATTCGCTACATCACGCTGGAAGACGTGGTGGGCATGTTCATTCACCGGCTCTATCCCGGCTATGAGGTCAAGGGCTACGGCACGTTCCGCATTATCCGCGACAGCGATATCGAGGTGGAGGAAGAGGCGGAAGATCTGGTGCGCTTCTTCGAAACCGCGCTGAAGCGCCGTCGCCGGGGCTCGGTGATCCGCATCGAGACGGATTCGGAAATGCCGGCGGCGCTGCGCCAGTTCGTGGTGGAGCAGCTTGGCGTGCCGGACAATCGCGTGGCCGTGTTGCCGGGTCTTCTGGCGCTCAACACCATGTCGGAAATCACCAAGGCGCCGCGGGAGGATCTGCGCTTCGAACCTTACAATGCCCGCTTTCCCGAGCGTGTGCGCGAGCATATGGGCGATTGCCTGGCTGCCATCCGCGAAAAGGACATGGTGGTGCATCACCCCTATGAAAGCTTCGATGTGGTGGTGCAGTTCCTCATTCAGGCTGCGCGCGACCCGGACGTGCTGGCGATCAAGCAGACGCTCTACCGCACCTCCAATGACAGCCCGATCGTGCGGGCGCTGATCGATGCCGCAGAGGCCGGTAAATCCGTGACGGCGCTGGTGGAGCTGAAGGCGCGGTTTGACGAAGAGGCCAATATCCGCTGGGCGCGTGACCTGGAGCGGGCGGGCGTGCAGGTGGTCTTCGGCTTCATCGAACTGAAGACCCACGCCAAGATGTCGATGGTGGTGCGGCGCGAGGATGGCAAGCTGCGCACCTATTGCCATATCGGCACCGGCAATTACCACCCGATCACGGCGAAGATCTATACGGACCTGTCCTTCTTCACCTGCAATCCGAAGATCGCCCACGACATGGCCAATGTCTTCAACTTCATCACCGGCTATGGCGAGCCGGAGGAAAATATGAAGCTCGCCGTTTCGCCCTATACGCTGAGAACCCGCATTCTCAAGCATATCGATGAGGAAATCCGCAATGCCAGCGAGGGCAAGCCCTCCGGCATCTGGATGAAGATGAATTCGCTGGTCGATCCCGAGATTATCGATGCCCTCTATCGCGCCAGCCAGGCGGGCGTGGAGGTGGATCTCGTGGTGCGCGGCATCTGCTGCCTCAGGCCGAAAGTGCCGGGGCTTTCCGAAAATATCCGCGTCAAATCCATTGTCGGGCGCTTCCTGGAGCACAGCCGCATCTTCTGCTTTGCCAATGGTCATCGGCTGCCCTCGGAAAAGGCGCTGGTCTATATCGGCTCGGCCGACATGATGCCGCGCAATCTCGACCGCCGCGTGGAAACGCTGGTGCCGCTCGTCAATCCCACCGTGCATGAGCAGGTTCTGTCACAGATCATGCTTGGCAATCTGATTGACAACCAGCAGAGCTACGAGATATTGCCCGATGGAACCTCCAGGCGCATGGATGTTCGACCCGGTGAGGAACCTTTCAACGCGCAACACTATTTCATGACCAATCCCAGCCTGTCAGGCCGGGGAGAAGCATTGAAATCGAGCGCGCCGAAGCTGATCGCCGGGCTCATTTCGGGCCGGAAGTAAGCATACGGATATTCATGACCCAATCAGAAGCGCAGGGGCGTTTGCCCGGCATAGCCCCGGTTTCCGTTGTCGATATCGGTTCCAATTCCATTCGACTGGTGATCTATGAGGGGCTTGCCAGAGCCCCGACCATTCTCTTCAACGAGAAGGTGCTGTGCGGCCTTGGCAAGGGTCTGGCCACCACCGGCCGGATGGATGACGAGGGCGTGCAGCGGGCGCTGGCCGCCTTGCGGCGCTTCCATGCGCTGTCGAAACAGGCGCGCGCCGTGTCCATGCATGTGCTGGCGACGGCGGCGGCGCGCGAGTCGGAAAACGGTCCGGCTTTCATTGCCGAGGCCAGCCGCATTCTCGATCATGACATTCGGGTGCTGACGGGCGAGGAAGAGGCGCTCTATTCCGCCTATGGCATCGTTAGCGGCTTTCACGATGTGGATGGCATTGCCGGTGATCTCGGTGGCGGCTCGCTGGAACTGGTGGATATTTCCGGCAAGCAGATCGGCAAGGGCATTACGCTGCCGCTGGGCGGCTTGCGGCTTTCCGAACAATCGGGCGGCGTGCTGGAAAAGGCGCGCGCCATAGCCCGCAAGCATGTGAAGGACGCCGCCCTGCTGAAGAAGGGCAAAGGCCGCGTTTTCTACGCCGTGGGCGGCACCTGGCGCAATATTGCCAAACTGCACATGGAAATCCGCGATTACCCGCTGCACATGATGCAGGGCTATGAATTGCCGCTCGGGGAAATGCTGCTGTTTCTCGATGAAATCATCTCCGGCGTGGCCGCCAAGACAGCCGCCTGGCAGACGATTTCCAAAAGCCGCCGGGCTTTGATGCCCTTTGGCGCCGTGGCCATGCGCGAAGTGCTGGATGCCATGCAGCCCGCGACCATCTGCTTTTCCGCGCAAGGCGTGCGTGAAGGCTATCTCTATTCGCTGATGAGCGAGGAGGAGAGGGCGCTGGACCCGCTGCTTGAGGCCGCCGATGAACTGGCGATCCTGCGCGCCCGCTCGCCCGAACATGCGCGGGAACTGGCCCGCTGGACCGGGCGGATGATGCCGCTGTTCGATGTGAGCGAAACCGAAGAGGAAGCGCGCTACCGGCAGGCGGCCTGCCTGCTGGCGGATATCAGCTGGCGCGCGCATCCGGATTATCGCGGGTTGCAGGCGCTGAACCTGATTGCCCATTCTTCCTTTGTCGGCATTACCCATCCGGGCCGGGCCTTTATTGCGCTTGCCAACTACTACCGCTTCGAAGGCTTGCATGATGACGGGCAGACCGGGCCGTTGGCAACGATTGCCACGCAGCACTTTCTGGACCGGGCAAAGCTTCTGGGCGGGCTGTTGCGCGTCGTCTATCTGTTTTCGGCGTCCATGCCCGGCGTGGTCGACCACCTTTTCTTCGAACGCTCAAGCCGCAGCGATCTCGATCTCGAATTCGTGGTGCCGAAGGGCTATGGCGATTTTGCCGGCGAACGGCTTGATGGACGCTTGCAGCAACTGGCAAAGCTGACGGGGAAGCGTCTCGCTTTCCGGTTCGAGTAGTTTCATTTGTTTTTTCTTATATACGAGAAGGCCAGATTCCGCTTTTTCCGTATATTCTCTAAGCCTTGCCGCTGGCCAGCGCCCGGCGAAAGGCATCCAGCGTTTCGGCGCTGACATAATGTTCGATGCCTTCGGCGTCGATGCGGGCGGTGCGCTCATCGACGCCGAGCATTTTCAGGAAGGCCTCGACGATCTCGTGGCGCTCGCGGCTTTCGCGGGCAAGCTTTTCACCGGCCTCAGTCAGAAAGACGCCGCGATAGGGCTTGCGGGAGATGAGCCCGCTTTCGGAGAGCCGCGCCAGCATCTTGGCCACCGTCGGCTGCGCCACCCCCAGCCGCTCGGCAATATCCACCTGCCGGGCTTCCTGGCCCTCGGCGATCAGATCGGCAATCAGCTCGACATAATCCTCCACCAGCGCGGCGCGCTGCGCTTCCCGCGTCTGGCGAAAGCCCTCGCAATGCTCTTCGGCTTCGGGAAGCGCGCTGCGACGGGAGTTATTCTGCAGATTGCGCGCCACCGGCCCTTCCTCGCTTCGTTGTGCTTCCCTTGGCCTATAACAATCCTTGGCTCGCTTGAACAGCTTAAGCGATGGCTTTCCAAGGTTGCATTCTTTTTATAAAGCCCCTGCAATGAATTATAGCCTATTGCATAATTCTTGAAATCGCGGCAGATTGTTGCAAATCATTCTCAACAAGGTTTTTGCAATGACGCAGTCGCAGATGGGGACCATGGCAGAGCAGGGCTGGAAATTCACCGGATCCGTACCGGACCGGGAAAGTCTGTCGGAAGTGCATGCCAGTGTCCGGGTGCCGAAGAGCGGATCCTGGGTGCGCAAGCTCTTTGCCTTTGCCGGGCCGGGTTACATGGTGTCCGTGGGCTATATGGATCCGGGCAACTGGGCCACCGATATCGCCGGTGGGTCGGCCTTCGGCTACACGCTGCTGTCGGTGATCATGCTGTCCAATCTCATGGCGATCCTGTTGCAAGCGCTGTCAGCGCGGCTGGGCATCGCCACGGGGCGCGATCTGGCGCAGGCCTGCCGCGATCACTATTCGCCGCCGGTACGCATCTGTTTGTGGATTGCCTGCGAACTGGCCATTATTGCCTGCGATCTGGCGGAAGTGATCGGCACGGCGATTGCGCTGCAGCTGCTTTTCGGCATTCCGCTGGTGATCGGTGCGGTGATCACGGCGCTCGATGTTTTCCTGCTGCTTCTGTTGATGAACAAGGGTTTCCGCTTTCTGGAAGCTTTCGTGGTCTCGCTGCTGTCGATCATCGCGCTCTGTTTCATCGTCCAGATCGCCATGGCGCAGCCGCCGATTGCCGAAGTGCTGAACGGCTTCATTCCGAAGAGCGAGATCCTCACCAACAAGGAGATGCTCTATGTGGCGATCGGCATTATCGGCGCCACGGTGATGCCGCATAATCTCTATCTGCATTCCTCCATCGTCCAGACCCGCGCCTATGAGCGCAATGACGAGGGCAGGCGAGAGGCTATCCGCTGGGCAACGGTGGACAGCACCGTGGCGCTGATGCTGGCGCTGTTCGTCAACGCTGCCATTCTCATCGTCGCGGCGGGCGTTTTCCATGCCAAGGGCCATACGGATGTCGCGGAAATCGAGCAGGCGCACCAGATGCTGTCGCCGCTGCTCGGCTTTGCCATTGCTTCGACGCTGTTTGCCGTGGCGCTGCTCGCTTCGGGCATCAATTCCACGGTCACGGCAACGCTTGCCGGGCAGATCGTCATGGAAGGGTTCCTGCGGCTTCGAATTCCCGATTGGGCGCGCCGCCTGATCACCCGCAGCCTTGCGATCATTCCAGTGGTTGTCGTCACCTATCTTTACGGTGACAAGGGCACGGCGGAACTTCTGGTGCTGAGCCAGGTGGTGCTGTCCATGCAATTGCCCTTTGCTGTGGTGCCGCTGATCAGCTTCGTCACCGACAAACGCAAGATGGGCCGGTTCGTGATTTCAAAGCCCGTGGCGGTGCTGGCCTGGGTGGTGGCGGCCATCATCATCGCGCTGAATATCAAACTGCTGTGGGATACGTTCAGCGGTTAATGATATCCGTAGCCAACAGGTCGCCCCAATCAGCGCGGCGGGCGGCCTTGAAGGCCTCGCCGTCGCGACGGCTCAGCATCACTTCGGCAAGCTGCCCGTCGCTCTCACAGAGTTTCAGCCGGGCAACGCCGCCGGCAATGCGCGGCGGCATCAGCACCCGCGCACCTTTGATGGTGGCGGGCTTGCGAGCAGCGGCGATGAAGATGTATTTCTCGTCTTCCCACGGCACCTCTCCCTGCTTGACCTGCCGGTGCAGACGCGAACGCGCGACGCGGCGGGAGAAATGGCACCAGTCCGATCCGTGTACAGGACAGGCGGCGTTATGGGTGCAGGGCGCCAGGATATGCGCCCCTTGATCGATGAGTGTCTGTCGGGCCACGAGAATGCGTTGAAAGCCCGCCGGGGTGCCGGGTTCGATGATGGCGATCACATCCCCCGTCATGGCCCAGAGCCTGGTCGTGACCTTTGCCACCGCATCCACCGGCAATTCATCGAGCACATAGGCCAGCGTGACGAGATCGGCTGGGGGCAGGGCTGGCAGGTTGCGGGTTATATCGCCCGCCTGCCAGTCGCATGCAAAAGGCAGGGCTGCGGAGAGTGTCTCTCCGACTTTGCGAATGGCTGGGCTTGCCTCCACCAAGGTTGCCCTTTCCAGCCCGTCCCAGCAATCGCTGGTGGCCCACAGCGCGGTGCCGGGGCCTGAGCCGACATCCAGCAGCGTCTTCGGCGCAAAATCGCTGCGGCTTTCCGCAACGGCTTCCAAGGCGGCGCGCACGGCGGCAAAGGTCGCGGGCAGGCGGGCGGCCAGATAGGCCTTTGCGGCCAGATCGTCGCCAATATGCAAGACCCCATCCCGCACCTCACGGCGATAGCGGCTGGACAGCCGCTCCGCCGCCTTCATCAGCGGCTCAAGCGGCTGGTTTTCAAGCAGGCGCTCCACGGCGCTTTTCAAGGAGGCGGGCAGTTCCACGACGAAGTTCCAGTGATTTATTGGGCGGTCTTACGCCAGATCGCGGGTTGCCGCCAGAGCCTGCCATTCCGGCTGGAGCAGTGACATCTGCACGAGGTCGGTAAAGCGGCCGTCCGGCCAGCCATAGGCGCCGCATTGCACGCCTTCCTGCCGGAAGCCAACCTTTTCATAAACCCGCTGCGCACGAAGATTATGGGCATGTGCACTGAGCCACAGGCGATAGGCGTTCAACTCCGTGAAGGCCCAGTCCGTCACGCTCTGCATCATGGCCGTGCCGATACCATGACCAGCCTGCTCCACCACGACACGTTTGATATAAATATTGCGGAAATGGTGGTGGATGTTTTGCAGAATGACCAGCCCCACGGGCACGCCGTCATCCTCACCGATCATCACGGCGGAATCGGCTTTCGCCATTTCCGCCCGGTATTCATCCTCGGTAAAGCGGCCTACCAGTTCCGCATAGCCGGGCTGCCGTTCCGCCGACATCATGAAGTCGATATCGGTCTCGCTTGCACGGCGCATGCGGATGGCTGGCATCAGGCAAGCTCCACGGCCTCGATCTTCTTGCCGACGAAGCGCAGCGCCACGCCGCCATTGATAAGCTTCAGCGCATAATCGCCGAAAAGCTCGCGCCGCCAGCCGCTCATGGCCGGAACCTCGGCCTTTTCGCCGTCCAGCGCAATCTTTTCCAGATCGTCGGTATTGGCGATCATCTTGGCGGCCACGCCATGCTTTTCGGAGGTGAGCCGCAGCAGCACCTTGAGAAGCTCCACCGCCGAGGCCGTGCCTTCGGGCACATGCGCCTGCCGCTGGATCTGCGGCCATTCGGCCTTGGGGATGGCGAGCGCGGCATTGACGGTCTCGACAATGGCAGAACCCGAAGACGAGCGTTCCCACCCCTTCGGGATCGTGCGCAGACGGCCCAGCGCCTCGGCATCCTTCGGCTGCTGTTGGGCAATTTCAAAGATCGCATCATCCTTCAGCACGCGCGAACGCGGCACGTTGCGGGCGCGGGCCTCGCGCTCGCGCCAGGCGGCGACGCCTTTCAGCACCATCAGTTCCTGCGGCTTGCGCAGCCGCATTTTCAGCCGCTGCCAGGCGTCATCCGGATGCAGATCATAGGTTTCGCGGGCTTCGAGGATTGCCATTTCCTCCTTCAGCCAGCCAGCGCGGCCTTCGCGCTCCAGTTCATCGCGCAGCTTCAGATAGACATCGCGCAGATGGGTGACATCGGCCAAGGCGTAATCGAGCTGTTTTTCCGAGAGCGGGCGGCGGCTCCAGTCGGTAAAGCGGGAGCTTTTGTCGATCTGCACATTCTTGATCTTCTGGACCAGCTGGTCATAGGACACGCTGTCGCCAAAGCCGCAGACCATGGCCGCGACCTGGGTGTCGAAAATCGGATGCGGAATGAGATTGCCGAGGTGAAAAATGATTTCAATATCCTGCCGGGCGGCGTGAAACACCTTGGTGACGGCGGAATTGGCCATGAGTTCGAAAAACGGCTTCAGATCCAGCCCTTCGGCCAGGGGATCCACGATCACCTCCAGCGTCGGGCTGGCCATCTGGATCAGGCAAAGCTCCGGCCAGAAAGTGGTTTCCCGCAGGAATTCAGTATCGATGGTGATAAAATCGGATTGCGCGAGTGTGGCGCAGGCCGCTTCCAAATCTTTGGTTGTAACAATCATTTCGCCCCAGCGTCTTTTTCGTAATCAGTCTTTAGTTCTCCCTCACACAGCGGATGTCAAGTTCATGACATGTTTGTGAGGACGCTTTGGCGGGCATCCACGATAATTTGAAGGCGATATAGCCTAAACGACACGAATATAGGACGTCATGCCGGTTTTCTGGTGTTCGATGATGTGGCAATGCAGCACCCAATCACCCGGATTATGCGCCACCAGGGCAAGCTGAACCTTTTCATCCGGCAGGACGAGATAGGTATCGGAGATCAACGGATCGACCGGGCCTTTCGATGAAGCGACCACCTTGAAATTCATGCCGTGCAGGTGAATGGGGTGGGCATGCGGCGTGGTGTTGACGAGATCGAAGACATAGCTTCGCCCCTGTTTCAGCTCGGCCAGCGGCGCCATCGGATCGGGCGTATCGCCCGGCCAGACCACCTTGTTGATGGCCCAGAAACTGTAGCCCAGTGTGCCGCAGATCGAATCGCGCGCGGCGTTTTCCGCCGTGGAGCTGAGGACAAGCGGAATATGCTCGGCGCTGCCGAGATCCGGTTCCTCGAAGGGATTGGGCTGTAGGGCCGGGGTATCGGAAAGCGTCCGCTTGAGGGAGGCGCCTGCCGCCTGGAAGCGCGCCACCACCTTCGGCGTGCTGGGGCGCAGGTCGACGAGGCTTGCTTCCTGTCCCTCGCTGTCGGGCATGCGGATGGCAAGATCGAGCCGCTGGCCGGGCGCGACCACCGCCATATCCAGAGGTTTCGGCTTTGCCAGCGGCTGGCCGTCCAGCGCCAGCACCATGGCCTCCGCGCCGTCGAGCTTCAAATTATAGATGCGGGTGACATCGGTGGCCGCCAGCCTCAGCCGCACCAGCCCGCCTGTGGGGGCCTGCATGCGCGGTTCCACCTGCCAGTTCGCGCCGCGCACCGTGCCGAAGGTTCCGGCGCGGGCGGTATCGCGCGGCTTGAAAAGCTCGATGAACTGGCCGTCTGACCCCAGCCGCCAGTCCCGCAGGTTGAGCGTCAATTCCGCATCGAACACCGGATCCTTAGGGTCTTCGACGATCAGCAGGCCGGTCATGCCATGGCCCATCTGCTCCAGCGTGCTGCAATGGGGATGATACCAGAAGGTGCCCGCATCCGGCGGTGTGAAGGCATAGTCGAAGTGATCGCCCTTGTAGACATAGGGCTGGGTGAGGAAGGGCACGCCATCCATGGCGTTTGGAATGCGAAGCCCGTGCCAGTGAATGGTGGTGGCATCGTCCAGCCGGTTGATCAGCCGGGCGGCAAAGGGCGCGTTCCGTTTCAGGCGCAGCACCGGCGGCATCGGGGAGGACTCACCGGGCAGGCTGTAGGTGAAAACGTTCTTCGTCGTATTGCGCCCATCCAGAATGGCGGTGGTGGTCTTCGCCTCGATTTCCAGCGGCGCTGCGGCCACGCCCGCCTCAGCAAAGCGATTGGCGGCAGCAAGGCCAAGACCGTAAGCACCGATGAGCGCTGAACCTTTAAGAAGCGTGCGGCGGGAAAGAGACGGCATGACAGGCTCCGAAACTGAATGTTCCCTCTTAAAGTTGAGGGGCAAATTCATCAATAGGGCGCGAGGCCGCAGGAATCACGAATCGTGTCACGCAGGCGGATGCGTGCCACAGAAGCGAAACCCGAGGAATGCGGGAGGAATGGGCGATCCGCCTTGACAAATCAGGCGCACCATGCGCGTTTCCGCCCAAATTCTCCGTTGCGGGCCGTGGGCTTTTCGAAGTCCGGGCCATGCCAAGATGTAAAGTCCAGGAACCTCCACAATGCATCGTTATCGCAGTCACACCTGTGCCGCCCTTCGCAAAGCCGATGTCGGCTCGACCGTTCGCCTTTCCGGCTGGGTTCACCGCGTCCGTGACCATGGCGGCGTTCTCTTTATCGATCTGCGCGACCATTATGGCATTACCCAGGTGGTGGCCGATCCCGACAGCCCGGCCTTCAAGGCGGCTGAAACCGTGCGCGGCGAATGGGTCATTCGCATCGATGGCGTGGTGAAGGCCCGCACCGACGAAACCGTCAACAAGACCATGCCGACCGGCGAGATCGAGCTTTACGCCCACGAGATCGAAGTGCTTTCAGTGGCGAAGGAACTGCCGCTGCCGGTGTTCGGCGAGCCGGATTATCCGGAAGACGTGCGCCTGAAATATCGCTTCCTCGATCTGCGCCGCGAAACCCTGCACCGCAATATCGTCAAGCGCACGCAGATCATTTCCGCCATGCGCAAGGGCATGGGCGAGATCGGCTTTGCCGAATACACGACGCCGATCCTGACAGCCTCTTCACCGGAAGGCGCGCGCGACTTCCTCGTGCCGAGCCGTATCCATGAAGGCAAGTTCTTCGCGCTGCCGCAGGCGCCGCAGCAATACAAGCAGCTGCTGATGGTGGCCGGTTTCGACCGCTATTTCCAGATCGCGCCCTGCTTCCGCGATGAAGACCCGCGCGCCGACCGTCTGCCGGGCGAGTTCTACCAGCTCGACGTGGAAATGAGCTTCGTGACCCAGGAAGATGTCTGGGAAACCATGGAACCGATGATGACCTCGGTCTTCGAACAGTTTGCCGAAGGCAAGCCGGTGACGAAGAACTGGCCGCGCATTCCCTATGACGAAGCCATCCGCAAATACGGTTCCGACAAGCCGGACCTGCGCAACCCCATCGTCATGGAAAGCGTGACCGAGCATTTTGCCGGTTCCGGCTTCAAGGTCTTCGCCAACATGATCGCTTCCAACCCGAAGGTGGAAGTCTGGGCCATTCCGGCAAAGACCGGCGGTTCCCGCGCCTTCTGCGACCGCATGAATGCCTGGGCGCAGAGCCAGGGCCAGCCGGGCCTGGGCTATATTTTCTGGAAGGAAGAAGAGGGTAAGGTGGCAGGCTCGGGCCCGCTCGCCAAGAATATCGGCGAAGAGCGTACCGCCGCCATTGCCGCCCAGCTCGGTCTCGGTGCGGGCGACGCCTGCTTCTTCGTGGCCGGTGAGCCTTCGAAGTTCTACAAGTTCGCCGGTGAGGCGCGTAACCGTGCGGCGGACGAGCTGAACCTGATCGACCGCGACCGTTACGAATTCTGCTGGATCGTTGATTTCCCCTTCTACGAGTGGAACGAGGACGAGAAGAAGATCGACTTCGCGCACAACCCCTTCTCCATGCCGCAGGGTGGCATCGAAGCCTTCGATTCCAAGGACCCGCTGGAGCTGAAGGCTTATCAGTATGACGCGGTGTGCAACGGCTTCGAAATCGCGTCCGGCTCGATCCGTAACCAGTCGCCGGAACTGATGGTCAAGGCCTTCGAAAAGGTCGGCCTCAGCCAGACGGATGTGGAAGAACGCTTCGGCGGTCTTTACCGTGCCTTCCAGTACGGCGCACCTCCGCATGGCGGCTGCGCCTTCGGCATCGACCGTGTGGTGATGCTGCTGGTGGGGGCGAAGAACCTCCGCGAAATCTCGCTCTTCCCGATGAACCAGCAGGCGCAGGATCTGCTGATGAACGCGCCGAGCCCGGCTACCCCCACCCAGCTCAGGGAGCTGGCGCTGCGCGTCGTGCCATCCAAAAAGGATTGATCGCTGGCGGCGGCCGGGCCGCTCAGGTGCAGTACCGGTATGTCTTATGAACCCTTGGTCGCGTCGGCGGCCAAGGGTTTTTTATTGCGGCCAGCAGGTGTGCCTGCTCGCTGCCGAAGTATTCAAGGATTTATTCTATATAGATTGAAATTCATATTTACTTACATCAAATAATAATAAAATACATATTGCTTAAATATATGTATTATATTCAAGTTTAATCTTTTTTTCAGAAACTTCGGAATAGTTTCGGCAATCTCAGGTAGAGAATTTTGGTTGCAAGGCGTGGGTTTCGGCAGGTGTCAAACCCATCCTGTTCACGCCGGTAAGGGCGGCGCATGCAGCCATGGCTCCTCTCCTGATTCATGCAGTTTCTATCATCCGCGCTTTTGATGAGCGGGGTCCGGGGGTCTTATGAGTATTCTGAGCAGAATCGGTATCGGCACGAAGATACTGGGGATCGTGCTGCCCTTGTGCGTCATCGGCATTGGCGCGTCAGCGCTCTTGTCGTTGAAGTTCAACGATTCGCTGGAGGTGAACAAACGCTTCATCGACGTCGATCAGGCAGCTGCGGTGACCCTCTCGCGTATCACCCGCAATTATCAGGGCGTCGGTTACCGGGCCTATGAGGTCTATGCGCGTCCGGCAACATCGGTCGGCGGTCAGCAGGCCCTGGCCAAGTACAAGGAAAACCGCGAGCAGTTGTTGACGCGGATCGATGAGTTCCGCCGCCTGAAGCCGGAATATGACGCTACTTTCCTGCCGGTGGTCGAGAAGACGCGCAAGGTTCTGGCGCTGGTCGACCAGTCTGTCGAGGCTGGTGCGAAGGATCAGAACGATCTGGCCTTGAGCCTTCTCGATCAGGCAGGTGATTTGATGACGCCGGTCGAGGACGATCTGCGCAAGATGCTGCAAAAATTCGTCGACCAGACCGCCACGGAAGCGTCCAAGCTGAAGTCAGACGCCGATAGTTCGATCCGCATCATTCTGGCCGGTCTTGGCGTTGTGTTTGCATTGATGATCGCCGCCACGGTGATCGTGTTGCGCAAGGGCATCCTGCATCCCCTGCATGCCGTTCGCCAGCGCATGGAGGCTCTGGCCAAGGGCGAGACAGCGGCTGAGGTTCCCGGCGTGGATCGTGCCGACGAATTGGGCGAGATGGCGCGCGCCCTGCTGGTCTTCCGGGAGAATGCACTGGCCCGCATTGAGGCCGAGCGTCGCGCCGATGAGCAGCGCAGCCTTTCCGAGGAGGAGCGGCAGGCCCGGGATGCCCAGAAAAACCGCGAGGCCGAAGAGATTCGCTTTGCCGTGGAGCAGCTTGGCGCCGGCCTTCGTCACCTTTCGGACGGCGATGTGGCTTACCGGATCGAGACGCCGTTTGCCGAGCGTCTGGACATGCTGCGCCGCGACTTCAACGAATCGGTGATGAAGCTCAACCAGACACTCACCGCCGTGGGCGAAAATGCCCGTGCCATCGATGCCGGTGCCAATGAAATTCGTGCGGCTGCCGATGATCTCTCCCGCCGCACGGAGCAGCAGGCAGCATCGGTGGAAGAGACCGCTGCCGCGCTTGAGCAGATCACCACCACCGTCAAGGATTCCACGCGCCGGGCGGAGGATGCCGGAAGCCTGGTCGAGCGGGCCCGCACGGGTGCCGAACATTCCGGTGAAGTGGTGCGTCAGGCCGTCGAGGCGATGCAGGAGATCGAGAAGTCCTCTGCGGCCATCGGCAATATCATCGGCGTCATCGATGAAATCGCCTTCCAGACCAATCTTCTGGCGCTGAATGCAGGCGTTGAGGCCGCGCGCGCCGGTGAAGCGGGCAAGGGTTTCGCGGTCGTTGCCCAGGAAGTGCGCGAGCTTGCCCAGCGCTCGGCCAATGCCGCCAAGGAAATCAAGACACTGGTGGCCAATTCCAGCGCACAGGTGGAAAACGGCGTGTCGCTGGTGGATCGCACCGGTCAGGCACTGGTGCAGATGGTCGAGGAAATCCAGGACATCAACCGCAATGTTCGCGCTATCGTGGAAGCCGCCCGTGAGCAATCCGTCGGCTTGCAGGAGATCAATACGGCGGTGAACTCCATGGACCAGGGCACGCAGCAGAACGCCGCCATGGTGGAGCAGCAAACGGCGGCAAGCCACAGCCTTGCCCGGGAGGCGGCTTCGCTCAACGAATTGCTCTCGCACTTCAAGCTGGGGCAGGGGGCCGGGCAGGCGCTGAGGCCCGCCACGAGCGCCAAACCTGCCGAAGCGGCGGCGGTGCGGCCAGTCACCAGCACGAGCGCCAAGCCTGTGGCTGCGGCAAAGGGACAAAGACCCATTACCTCACCCGCCCGCGCCATGGCCAGCAAGCTCGCACAGGCCTTCTCCGGCAAGGCCACCAGCGCAGCGGCTGTGGAGGCCTCCTGGGAGGAGTTCTGAGACCGAGTTGGACGGTTGATGTAAAACGAGAAAAGCCGGGGCAGTCTGCCCCGGCTTTTCTCTTTCAAGAGAGGCGCAAAGCGCGCTTCCTTGCGTTCTCCCTTATCATTGTGTGTTTTCACTCGGCCTCGTTGGCCGTGACCTTCGCACCCAGGAGTTTCGGCAGGGTTTCCGGTGCGCCCATGGCCGCACCCGCGATCATCGGGAAGGGCACCGGGTTTTCCGGTTCCGCGGAAATATCCAGGCTCTTCGGGTTATCGAGATAGGCGTTGACCGCTGCCGAAAGCTCCTGCTGGAACGCACCAAGCTTCGCCTGGGCCAGCATCATCGGCACCATGGCCTTGATCATCTGCGTCATGTCCTTGCCGGAAACGCCCTGCTGGGCACCGGCATAATCGAGCGCCCGCTTGGTAATGCCGGCATCGTCGAAGCGAATATCGGCGCCGAGGAAGGACATCTGCTGTATCAGGCCCAGCATGGCAATGCCGGCGGCCTGCTGTGCCTGCTGGCGAGCCTGCTCGTCGCCGTTCACCTCTTCCATGCGCTTGGCGGTTTCCTGGAACTGCTTCACCAGGTCCAGCGTGTAGCCGGAGAGGCTGAAGGCCATGCTGAGCTTGCCGACCCGATCGAAATTCAGGGTGTAATCTTCTATATCGATGGTGCCGGATTGCAGCTCCCAGCTTCCCTTCATCGCGACTTCACCCGACAGCGTCTTGAGATCGAGCTTCTCGATCGTCTCCTGGGCCTTCGGATCCTTGACATCGCTCAGGTCCACCTTGATGCCCTTGACGGCGCTGTCGAAGGCGAGCGATGCGCCGTCATCCTCCACCGACGTATTCACATCGGCGCTGGCGACGCTCACCACCGGCTTGCCCTCGCTGGTGATGCTCATGGGGCCGGCATGCGCCTTCTCATAGGTCATCATGGACGCAATCGTGTCGCCATTGGTGTTGGCGGGGATGGAAACGCCGGTCATGTAGAGATTGTCAGCCCGGATAGAGCTGGTTTCCTGCGTCATGTTGAGCGGCTGGAAATCCACCCGCTCGATTTCGTAGGAACCATCTTCATTGGCGGTGACGCCGCTGAGGCGCACGTCGCCCACCGGAATGGCGCTGGCATTGGGGCCGGAAACGGCAAGTGTCGCGCCCTTGAGCACGGCGTTGTCACCGGAAATATCCACGGAGACGGCGGCAAGCTTGACGCGGCCATCGCCATAGGCGGCATTGATCTTTTTCAGAAGGTCCTGGCCGTCCAGCGCCCAGGCGAAGGAGGGCATGGCAAGAATGGCGGCTGTCGCCATGAGGCGGCGGGTAAAATGAAATGTCATGGCGAAGTCCCCTTGAAATAGCTTTGCGCACATTTTTTCCAAGACGCGCGCTGAACTCGAGCCTGGAGCGCCGGTCTATCCGGTCGGACCGATACTTGATCCTGCCCCTCTCCAAGCAGCATGGTTTTTATAAGGCGGCTTATGCTGCCGCCAAGCGTTTTTGTGGGGCGCATGCAGATTTCGCAAAATATCGTAAGCTTGGGCAAAGCTGCTCATCCACAGGCAGAACCCCTTGAATCCTTGCTGTTCCGGGGCATCTCGGCTAGGGAAGAAACATGGGAAAAAGTCTTTTACCGCCTGATGACGGCGGCGATCACATCACTCCGGTCGATCTGAAGTCGGCGCTGGAAGAGCGCTATCTTGCCTATGCGCTCTCCACCATCATGCATCGGGCGCTGCCGGATGTGCGCGACGGGCTGAAACCGGTGCACAGGCGAATCATCCACGCCATGAGCGAGATGGGCATCCGGCCCAATTCCGCCTTCAAGAAATGCGCCCGTATCGTCGGCGACGTGATCGGTAAGTTCCACCCGCATGGCGACCAGTCGGTCTATGATGCGCTGGTGCGTCTGGCGCAGGATTTTTCGCAGCGTTATCCGGTCGTGGACGGGCAGGGCAATTTCGGCAATATCGATGGCGACGCCGCCGCCGCCTATCGTTACACCGAAGCGCGGATGACCGAGGTTGCAGCGCTGCTGCTGGAAGGCATCGATCAGGATGCGGTGGATTATCGGCCCACCTATAACGAGGAAGACGATGAGCCGGTCGTGCTGCCCGGCGCTTTCCCGAACCTCCTGGCCAACGGCGCGTCCGGCATTGCGGTGGGCATGGCCACCTCCATTCCGCCGCACAATGCTCATGAAATCTGCGATGCGGCGCTTTATCTGATCAAGAACCCCGGCGCGCCCGTGGAGGAATTGCTGGCGGACCCCGCCCATCCCGAGCGCGGCGGTATCGAGGGACCGGATTTCCCGACCGGCGGCATTATTGTCGAGAGCCGCGCCAGCATGGTCGAAACCTACCGCACCGGGCGTGGCGGTTTTCGCGTGCGGGCGAAGTGGGAGCAGGAGGATCTGGGCCGGGGCGGCTATCAGATCATCATCACCGAAATTCCGTTCCAGGTGCAGAAATCCCGGCTGATCGAAAAGATCGCAGAACTGCTGATTGCCCGCAAACTGCCGCTGCTGGAAGATGTTCGCGATGAATCGGCGGAAGATGTGCGCATCGTGCTGGTGCCGAAAAGCCGGACGGTGGATGCGACCCTGCTGATGGAATCGCTGTTCAAGCTCACCGAGCTTGAAAGCCGCATTCCGCTCAACATGAATGTGCTGAGCCAGGGCAAGGTGCCGAAGGTCATGGCCCTTAATGAGGTGCTGACCGAGTGGCTGGGGCACCGGAAGGACGTGCTGGTACGCCGGTCGCGCTTCCGGCTGGCGGCCATCGACCGGCGTCTGGAAATTCTCGGCGGCCTGCTGATTGCCTATCTCAATCTCGATGAGGTGATCCGCATCATCCGCGAGGAGGACGAGCCGAAGGACGTGCTGATCGCCACCTTCTCGCTCACCGACAACCAGGCCGAGGCCATCTTGAACATGCGGCTGCGCAATTTGCGCAAGCTGGAAGAGTTTGAAATCCGCAAGGAGCATGAGGCGCTCTCCGCCGAAAAGGCCGAGATCGAGACGCTGCTCGCCTCCGATGACAAGCTCTGGCAGACGGTGGCCTGGGAAATCGGCGAGGTGAAGAAGAAATACGCCAAGGCCACCGAGCTTGGCCGCCGCCGCACCGCCTTTGCCGATGCCCCCGATGCCGATCTGGAGGCCATTCAGCAGGCGATGATCGAGAAGGAGCCGATCACCGTCGTCGTTTCCGAAAAAGGCTGGATCCGGGCGCTGAAGGGACATATCTCCGATACGTCCGGTCTGACCTTCAAGGAAGGCGATGGGTTGAAGGTGGCCTTCCCGGCCCAGACGACCGACAAGATCCTGCTGGTGACCACCGGCGGCAAGGTCTACACGCTGGGCGGCGACAAGCTGCCGGGTGGCCGCGGCCATGGCGAGCCGATCCGTATCATGGTGGATATGGAAAACGACCAGGACGTGCTGACGGCTTTTGTGCATGATCCCGCCCGCAAGCTGATCCTGGCATCGACGGCGGGCAATGGCTTCATCGTGCCGGAGAGCGAAATTGTTGCCAATACCCGCAAGGGCAAGCAGGTCATGAATGTCAGCCTGCCGGATGAAGCCAAGCTCGTGGTGCCCGTGATGGGCGATCACATGGCCGTGGTGGGAGAAAACCGCAAGATGGTGGTGTTCCCGCTGGCGCAGGTGCCGGAAATGACGCGCGGCAAGGGCGTGCGCTTGCAGCGCTACAAGGATGGCGGCATTTCCGACATCAAATGCTTCGCGTTGAGCGATGGCCTGACCTGGGAAGACAGCGCCGGTCGCAGCTTCAGCAAGAACAAGGACGAGTTGATCGAGTGGCTGGGTGACCGCGCCAGCGCCGGTCGCACCGTGCCAAAGGGCTTTCCGCGCAGCGGCAAGTTCAGCGGTTGAGTTTTGACCCTGCTGCATAATTCCTTAAATCGGAATCGATTTAAGGATAAAATTATGCAGCAGATTTAAAGTGTTACAGCGTCCTTTGTGCGCCATATATGGCGCACGGCGCTGTAAAGCCCTTCTTTTGAATAAAACAAGCGGGGCAAAAAGCCCCGCAGCGTTTTGGAGCGATCACGCCTTCGCGGCGCGCCCTGCGGCACTGCGACGCTGTTTGCCGGAATCTGTCGTGGCATCCTGCCCGAAAACCTCCGGCGGAACTGGCCTGCCCATCAGGTAGCCCTGCACGTCATC
This sequence comes from Allorhizobium paknamense, assembly GCF_030815125.1. Classification (GTDB taxonomy): domain Bacteria; phylum Pseudomonadota; class Alphaproteobacteria; order Rhizobiales; family Rhizobiaceae; genus Allorhizobium; species Allorhizobium paknamense. The sequence continues at coordinate 432,984 of NZ_JAUSWH010000001.1, read as the reverse complement.
GATCCGGAACCGGCGCATCAGCGCCAACTGCTCTTCGGTTTCGATGCCCTCCACCAGAATACGGTTGCCGCGATGGCGGATGAGGCTGATAATATCCCGCAACATGGTCTTGCCCATCTGCGTATCGCAATCCAGCAGGAAGGATCTGTCGATTTTCACGGTGTGAAAGTTGAAGAGCCGCAGCCAGGACAGACCGGCAAAGCCGGTGCCGAAATCATCGAGCCAGATCCGGATGCCGAGCGTTTCCAACTCTTTCAGGCAGCGCAGGATGTCGGACTGGCCCTCCATGTCGATGCCCTCGGTGATTTCAAAGGCGAGTTGGCTGCCATCCACACCGGTTTCCTGCAAAATGGTTTTGACGGCGGCAGCAAAGCCGCGCGCCTTCAATTGCAGGGGGGAGACATTGACGCTGACCAGTGGGGCTTTTCCCGTTGCCAGCATATCCTCGCAGGCCTGGCGAATGCTCCAGAGGCCAAGGCTGATGATGGAGCCGGTACGCTCGGCAATGGGGATGAAAAGGGCAGGGCCGACGGGGGAGCCGTCCAGCATCTTCAACCGCATCAGTGCTTCCGCTGCGGCCACTGCGCCGGTTTCCAGATTGTAGATGGGTTGATAGACCAGCGAAACCAGTTTGCGGCTGATGGCGACCTTCAGCAGCGCGGCGATGTTTTCGCTCTCGTCGCTGCTATGCGGATCGTTCGGATCGAAAAGCCGCACGCAGTTGCGGCCATTTGCCTTGGCGCTGTAGAGGGCGCGGTCGGCTTCGGAAATCAGCCGCTCCAGTTTCGGGCCCATCTGCTCGCGCGTATAGGCCGCGCCAACGCTGACGGTGATGATGGAGAGGCCGTCGCGGCGCTGATCATGCACCAGGGCCATGCGCTCCACGGTGGAGCGCATGAGTTCACACAGGGCGCGCACCTGCTGCTGCCCGGAAACCTCTGCCAGCACAATGAACTCTTCCCCGCCATAGCGTCCCAGCGAGGCATTATAGGGTAGCAGCGCTTCGTTCAGCGCATTGGTGACCAGAACCAGACACCGGTCTCCAGCCTGATGGCCATAGCAATCATTGTATTTCTTGAAGAAATCGACATCGACCAGAATCACGGAAAAGGCCGTACCGCTGGTTTGCCAGGCGCTCCAGCAATCCCTGAGGCGCTGGTCGATGGCGCGGCGGTTGTCGATGCCAGTGAGGTAATCGGTGTGGGACAGCCGGAACAGCGCCCGCCCGCGCTCTGTCGCCTCGCGATGCTGGTGCTCTGCCTCCAGAGCGTTCAGGAACACCTGATAGCGCTCCCGGTTCAGCCGCCAGTTCACGTAGGAGGTAAAGGTGAAGCAGGCGATATAAAACGTGCCGAAGGCGACGCTATAGTAGAATTCCCCTGGAAAGACCTGGGATACCGCCAGCGCAAACATCGCCATCACGACGCAGGATGTGACGACCGACAGCCAGAATTCGAAGCTGAAAAAAAGGTTTGCTCCCATCATGAAAATGGCGCCGAACACCATATAGAAGCGGAGATTGTCGATCTCGGCCGTGCCTGTCGCAGGATAAAGCCAGAAACCATAGCCGGCGATCAGGGCGAGAGCGCAAGTCAGGTCCAGCCACTGCGCCTTGGTGCCGCTCGCAACCTGTATTTCCATCATGACCAGCGCCCCGATGCCGACCACCAGGCGGGCAATGGTCGTTTCAACGATAACATCTTGCAAAAGAACATAATCGCTGAACGCAAACAGCAGGTAGACAAAGACCGAAACCCAGAGACCGTGGCGGGTTGCGGCAGCCCGGGTCTCTTCCGTGCGGGTTCTGTAGAGTTTCCACACCTCTGCCGGTGTCGGCAGCTCCCCCAAGGGCGCCGGTGCTGCCTCCATGGTCTGTGGCAGGGGCTGCTTCATGCCGTGATCCATCTGTTAACGCCGGAATCACCTGAGATTCGCGTCGAAAGCGTTGATTCGACGTTACTTGAGGCGGGCCATCCCTGTCTATTCGTTAGACACAGGTGTTTTTCCCGCTTCTGAAAAATTGTCCCGTTACGGGGCGGATCTGGCGAAAAATGCGTCACATGTATTATTCTAAAACGTTTAAGTCCAATAATGTGCACAAATATTGGTAGAATTAACCTTACCGCTACAAACTGGAGAAGACCAGTCGCATTTCGAAAAACCCCAATTATAGTAACCAAATTATTAACACCTCCCATAATTTACTAGCAAATAAGGAATGCCCCATATGAGAAACGTCGAAATTGCCTTGGACGGAGAAAGCCTGATTACCCCTGAGTCCATCGCCGCCGAGGTGGCCTCACCCGCCAACAGCCAGTTGGACGAGGCTGAACTGGCGCTGGCCCGCACCGAACTCGCCCTGGTTCTTGCCATTTCTCTGCAGCAGTTCGAACAACAGGTCGATCCGGCGCAGATCATCGCGCGCACGGCGATGGCGCTTCACGACATCCGTATCAAGACATCGCCGCTGGTTTGGCAGGCGCTGATCCCGATTGCCCAGAACCATCCGGTTTCCCGCTATTTCCAGCAGGATCCCTTCACTCGCTGGTCTTTTGAAAAGCCGCGCGGCTATTCCGGCGATGCACAATTGCTGGACTTCATCTACGGCCATCCGAGCGTTGCCGGCGAGATTGCCGCCTCGACGCCGCTGGGGCTCGCCCTTTACGATTACACCAAGAATGCATCCTCCTCCGTGGCCGTACGCGAGCGCCGCGATATCCTGACCCAGCATGTCGATGAGATTGCCGGTTCGCGTGGGCCCCAGGCCGAAATTCTGACCATTGCCGCCGGGCATCTGCGCGAGGCAAACCGGTCCAAGGCGCTGGCCGAGGGACGGCTGAAGCGCTGGGTGGCGCTCGATCAGGATCCCTTGAGCGTCGGCTCCATCGCTCAGGATTTCGCAGGCACCTGCATCGAGCCGATCGAAGGCTCCGTGAAGGACATTTTCACCGGCAAGCACCAGCTCGGCACCTTCGATTTCGTCTACGCTTCCGGCCTTTACGACTATCTGAACGATAAGGTCTCCATCAAGCTGACGCGCAAATGCATGGAGATGCTGAAGCCGAACGGCGTGTTCCTCTTTGCGAATTTCGCGGAAGACATCGTGGTGGACGGCTATATGGAAACCTTCATGAACTGGGCGCTGCTGCTGCGCACCGAGGCCGATATGTGGCGCATCATCAAGGGCAGCACGCAAGAGGGGCAGGTTGAAGCGCAGGTTCGGTTCGGCGCCAACCGTAACATCGTTTACGGCATCATTCGTAAACTCGGCTGAATTTTCCTACAGCGCCGTGCGCCATATATGGCGCACAAAGGTTCGCTGTAGCACTTTAGATCTGCTGCATAATTTTACCCTTAAATCGATGCCGATTTAAGGAATTATGCAGTGGCAGCTTGAAGCAGTTTCCGTTTTCCTCCCGGCGATAGAAACTGCTTTCTTTGCAAGGCGAGCTATCAAAAGCATCAGCCGGTCCGCTCAATGGGCCGGCTTGTTTTATTCTCCGGCATCCTGCTGGTAGCGCGTCCAGCCCTGGCTCATCAGATGTTCCTGCGGTAGAAAGCGCACCTTGTAGCCCATCTTGCGCGAGCCGTTCACCCAGTAACCGAGATAGACATGCGGCAGGCCCATTTCATTGGCGCGCCGTACATGATCCAGCACCATGAAGGTGCCGAGCGACCGGCGCTCCATGTCCGGGTCAAAGAAGGAATAGACCATGGAAAGGCCGTCGCTCATGATGTCCGACAGCGCCACCGCCACCAGTTGCCCCGGACCATCCTGACCCTCTTCCGGGCGGCGGCGATATTCGATCACCTTGGTGCGGACATGGGTGTCTTCCACCATGATGGCGAAATCCAGCGCCGACATGTCCGACATGCCGCCCTGCTGGTGGCGATGATCGAGATAGCGGCGGAAAAGTGAAAACTGTTCGGTAGAGGGCTGGGCCGGATAGGCTGTCGATACCAGATCGGCATTGGCCGCCTCCACCTTCCGCATGGTGCGGTTGGGTTTGAATTCCTTTGCCAGGATCCGTACCGAAACACAGGCGCGGCAGCTCTCACAGGCCGGGCGGTAGGCGATGTTCTGGGAACGGCGGAAGCCGCCCTGGGTCAGAAGATCGTTCATTTCCGTGGCGCGTGGCCCCACCAGATGGGTGAAGACTTTGCGCTCCATCTCGCCCGGCAGATAGGGGCACGGCGCGGGCGCCGTGAGATAGAATTGCGGAGAGGTCGTGGCCTGCGTGTTCATGCGCCGAAATCTGCCTTCTATTTCGACTCCTTAAACTACAAGCATGGCGCAAGTTTTACAAACGTCAACCGTCTGGAGAGCGAACGATCGGCAGGCTTACCGTTATCTGCCAGCCTCCGTACTTGTCTCTCTGCCCAAAAATGGTCTTCAGGCAGCGTTTGGCGGGCTTTGCTTACGAAAAACCCTATAGGGAGGAAGGATTTAGTTTGATCGCATAAAATCTGTGGATGTGTCGAAAGCCGCCTCATTGTCACATTTTGCAATCAATGGGGGTTGAGTTCGGGCGTGATTCGTCTTTAGAACGCAACATGAGTATTCCAGATTGCAAATCATCCATGGATTCCAGACATCTTCTGGATGTGTTCATTGCGGGGGTTCAGAAGGGCGGCACCACGACCCTTTTCAGCTATTTGCGCGAGCATCCGCAGATCAATGCCCCTAGCGGGAAAGAACTGCACTTCTTCGACAATGAGAGCATGGATTGGGAGAAGCCGGATTATCAGCTTCTCCAAGGGTTCTTTCCCGAGGCGCGTCCTGATGCGCTCGGAATGGATGCCACGCCCATCTATTGTTTCTGGCCGCAATCGCTGGAGCGGATCAAGGCCTATAACCCGCAAGCGAAATTCATTTTGCTGTTCCGGGACCCGTTCGAACGGGCCTGGTCGCATTGGTGCATGGAATATGCGCGGGATATGGACAGCATGCCATTCGCCGAAGCGATCCGGACCTATGAGACGCGGGTCGCGGGACTGGCAGAGAATGCAGCTGAAAGGCGGGTTTTCTCCTATCTGGAGCGCGGACGCTACGGGCAGCAGGTGGAACGGCTGCTCTCGCTTTTCCCACGGGAAAACCTGTTGTTTCTTCTCTCCGATGATCTCAAAAGCGACCCGCACGCAACCCTTCGGAGGATCTGTGGCTTCCTGAAGATCGAAGCCTTTGCCCACATCACCGAAAAATTCGAACATGTCAGGAAGGCGATCGACTATCCGTGTGCGCCGACGGAAGAGGATCTGCGCTTCTTTCAGGAGCGTCTTGGGGACGAGATGATGACGTTCCGTGCCCTGAGCGGGCTGGATATCGGGCATTGGCCGATCGTCACCGGCCAATGCAAGGCAATTTCAGTGCAGGCTGCCGAGCCGGTTCCGCTCAGAAAAGTCAGCGGATAAAGCCGGGGGAAACCCGCACCGCCGCTGTTCCCAGCAGCAGGTCATGGATCAAACGCGAGCGTTCGATGAATAGCCCGGCCAGCAGAATGAGCGGGGTGAGAACCGAGTTCAGGATCCAGAACAGTGCCAGATGGGCGATGGCGGTGACGAAGTCGATCCGCCCGCCGTCCAGCCGGATCAGGGCAATGCCCATGGCGCGCATGCCGGGCGTGGCCTGGGCGGGGCTGGCCATGGAAAGGCCGAAATAGAGACCCGCAACGAGAAAGAACAGGATGGGATAGAGCAACCAGCCCAGCCCCAGCGTAATGATGCCCAGAAAGAACACGGCCACGATGGCCACCAGCATCAGCAGGCCAACCAGCACATAATCGATCATGAAGGCAAAGACCCGCCGGGACAGCACACCGCTATAGGCGCGCCAGTCGGAGGGAACAGCGGTTGTCATCTGCGGTTCATAACTCATGATCGTCTCCTTCAACGTCGAAGGAATATATGGGAAGCCGGAGGGCGGAATGCAAATGACAGTGATGTCCTTGAGAAAAGGAGAATACGATTTTCCCTCCGGAAAAAACGTAGAAATCAGCCCTTGGCCAGTCGCCGCGCTGCCTCCACCGCAAAATAGGTGAGAATGCCATCGCAGCCGGCGCGCTTGAAGCAGAGCAGCGTTTCCATCATCACCCGGCTTTCATCGATCCAGCCATTCATGCCCGCCGCCTTGATCTGCGCATATTCGCCGGACACCTGATAGGCGAAGACCGGCAGGCTGAAGGCTTCCTTCAGCCGCCAGCAGATATCGAGATAGGGCAGGCCGGGCTTGACCATCAGCATATCCGCGCCTTCCTCCACATCGAGAGCTGCATCGCGCACGGCCTCGGTGCCGTTGGCAGGGTTGACGTAATAGCTGTTCTTGTCGCCCTTCAGCAGGCCTGCGGTGGAAATCGCCTCGCGATAGGGGCCGTAATAGCCGGAAGAGAATTTCGTGGCATAGGACATGATGCCCACCGACTGGTGCCCGGCGGCATCGAGCCCGTGGCGAATGGCGCCGATACGTCCGTCCATCATTTCCGAAGGGGCGATGATGTCCGAACCCGCATCCGCCTGCAGGATGGCGGCCCGCACCACCTGGTCCACCGTTTCGTCATTGACAATCTCGCCCTCACGCAAAATGCCGTCATGGCCGTGGCTGGTGAAGGGGTCGAGCGCCACATCCGTGATCACGCCGATATTCGGCACCGCCTTCTTGATCGCTGCGGTGGCCTGGTTGAGCAGATTGTTGGCTTCCAGAATATGTGAACCGGTCTGGTCCCGCAGGTCCATTTCAATATTCGGGAAGGTGGCAATGGCCGGAATGCCGAGATCGGCGGCTTCCTTGACGGCTTCAACGGCCTTGTCCACGCTCATGCGGTTCACACCCGGCATCGAGGCGATGGGATCGACGATGCCGCTGCCCGGCACCAGGAAGATCGGCCAGATGAGGTCATCCACCGTCAGGCGGCTTTCCTGCACAAGACGCCGCATCCAATCCGCCTTTCGATTGCGGCGCATACGCCGATGGCCGGTGATATGATCGACGAGATGGGTCTTGTCCTGCATGATGATCTCCGCGCCCGAAGAGGTTCGGGTCTGTTCCAAGATGAGCGCATGGCTTGAAAAAAAGCGGTTTGCCGTTTCCTTTGCAATGCGTTCCGGTCTGACACGGGCTTGCGATACCGCAAGTCTGCCCGCGTGTTAGCATTTCCCTTGCCGCTTGCCCATCATCGTCATTGACATGTGATCAGATGTCGCGTGCAGGGGCGCTGCCGCTTGTGCGGCAAGCGGCCGGCGTCTATCCTCGCCTCATGCAAGATGAGAGCGTTCATACCCCCAAACCAAGCCTCACGGATCTGTTGTTCGTGATCTTCCTGCGCATCGTTGCCGTCACGGGCCTGTGGCTTGGGCTGCAATTCTGGGCCTTGCTGGTGGGCTTCTCCCAGAACGGGGCAGGGCGCTTCGATCTCATGACGATCCCCTGGCGGGTGGCTGCCACTTCGCTTGCGGTGGTGTTTCCCGTGGCCTCCATCGGGCTGTGGATGACGGTTTCCTGGGGGGCGGTGATCTGGACGATCGGGGCGCTGGCGCAGCTTGCCATGCACCTTGGCTGGCCCGGAATTTTCGGCCCCAACATGCTGATCGTGCTGATGCATTGCGTCATCGCGCTCGTCTATCTGGCCTTCCGTCTGGCGCTGTTTCTGGAGTGGCGCCGCAAGGAAGAGGTAAGGCTTGATTTACCGTGATAAAATGAGACACTTCGGTAAGCCTCTGTTAAGCCTGCGTTTTAAATAGAATTTTATCGGTATTCGATACTGTCCCTCACAAGGCGGGAAAAAACAAAGCCGCCAGCGAAAACAGTGAGGCAAACAGTCATGACCAATACCAAGATCAAGCCGCAGGTGCCCGCTCTCGACCAGGACGAGCAGACCATCCGCTCTCTCTATCTTGATTCGCTGCATCTGGTGGAGCGTCTGCACCGCCGCCTGCTGGACGTCATCAAGGACGAATTCGACCGTCAGGGCCGCAATGACGTCAATGCCGTCCAGGCGCTTCTGCTGTTCAATATCGGTAACTCCGAACTGACGGCGGGCGAGCTGCGGTCGCGGGGTTACTATCTCGGCTCCAACGTGTCCTACAACGTCAAGAAGCTGGTGGATCTCGGCTTCATCAACCACGCCCGTTCGCGCGTCGACCGCCGCTCGGTGCGCATCTCGCTGACGCCTGCCGGCCAGGACATCGCCGAAACGGTTGCTAGGCTCTATGAGCGCCATGTCGGCTCCATCCAGAAGGTCGGCGGCATCGGCCCGGAAGAGTTCAACCAGATGAACAAGCTGCTGCAGCGTCTGGACCGCTTCTGGAACGACTCGATCATGTATCGGCTGTAAAATCCGCATTCGAAAAGGCGGCTTTCGCCGCCTTCGAAGGTTCCGTGTGCGGCATATGAATTTTATAATCCTGAAGCATGCATTCAACACACTGTTGTGACCGTTTCGCAACTGACAAGCTTTGGCCATATTGATATGGGAGCGCCAAAGTTTAGAAATGGCTGAAAACTTGGGTATCCCCCGCCATTTGCAATGGCGCGCATGGGCTCTATCTGAAGCATCATGGATGATGCGCACAGCCTGTTGGGTGAGCTGAGGGATTGAAGGACGATGGCAGACAAGAACAATCTGGTTGCGGTATCGCGCAGGGCCTTGCTTCGGGGCGCTGCGGGTCTCGGTGTGGCCACTCTGGCCGGCCAGGCTTTTGCGCAATCTGCTGTCGATGAGCTGATCAATGCACGCTCTCGCGGCAACTGGGACGATCAGTTCGACTCTCAAGGCTCGCGGGCTTCCGCGAAGGTCCTGTCCAACACGCCGATCCTGAGCCCGAACAATCTGCCTTACGTGCAGCAGGCCATCACGGCCTATCAGCAGATCGTGGCTGCCGGCGGCTGGCCCGCCATTCCCCAGACCTCCGTTCAGTTGCGCCTTGGGGTGATCGATCCGGCTGTGCAGGTTTTGCGCCAGCGCCTGGTCATTTCCGGCGATCTGGCCCAGGAAGCGGGCATGTCCAGCTCCTTCGACACCTATGTGGACGGTGCGGTCAAGCGCTTCCAGGCCCGCCACGGCCTGCCGATGGACGGCCAGCTTGGCGAATATACGCTGAAGGCGCTGAACGTGCCTGCGGATGTGCGCCTCAACCAGCTCAACACCAATCTGGTGCGCCTGCAATCCATGTCCGGCGATCTCGGCCAGCGTTATGTGATGGTCAACATTCCGGCCATGTATATCGAGGCTGTGGAGAACGACCGCGTGGCGCTGCGCACCAATGCGGTGGTGGGCCGCATCGACCGCCCGACGCATGTCATCAATTCGAAGATCTACGAAGTCATCCTGAACCCGTACTGGACCGCGCCGCGCTCGATCGTCGAAAAGGACATCGTGCCGCTGATGCGCAAGGATCCGACCTATCTGACGCGCAACAATATCCGCCTGTTCGATGGCAAGGGCCAGGAAGTGGCGCCGGAAACCGTGGACTGGAATGCGCCGAAGGCCCCGAACCTGATGTTCCGCCAGGACCCCGGCAAGATCAACGCCATGGCCTCGACGAAGATCAACTTCCACAATCCCAACAACGAATATCTGCACGATACGCCGCAGCAGGGCTTGTTCAACAAGCTGATGCGCTTCGAATCCTCCGGCTGCATGCGCGTGCAGAATGTTCGCGACCTGACGACCTGGCTGTTGAAGGATACGCCCGGCTGGCCGCGCCAGGAAATCGAACGCGTGATCTCCACGCGCCAGAACAATGTGATCAAGCTTTCGCAGGAAGTGCCGGTCTATATCGTCTATATCACCGCCTGGTCCACCCGCGACGGCGTGGTGCAGTTCCGCGATGATATCTACCGCCGCGACGGCGACCAGCAGCTTGCCCTTCAGTCCAATATCGGCGTGGAGCCGGTGCAGGGCAGCATCGAAGACGATAACCTGCCGCGTTAAGCGGAAGTGACAGGGTCTGGCCCGCTTCGGCGGGCCTTTTCTTTCAGGATTGCTGTCCGTGAAACCGCCCCGGTGATCCACCGGATTGTGAGCGCGTAGAATGCATTGCAAATGTCGCGCTCTGTATTGCTCTCGGCTGTCCGTAGCGCTACAGCAAGCAGCAGAAAAACCTTGAGCCCGGCTCGGGCTTTCGTTTCGTGTCTTGCCGCAGATCCGCTTAGAAAAACGCTTCACAGTTTTCGGCGGGCGGGGTAAGACGCCACGGCATCAACGCCTTCAGGAGATTGCGATCATGTCCAACACCGAAGCCTTCTTTTCCCGCCCCCTGGCTGAAGCCGATCCGGAAATCTTTGGCGCGATTGAAAAGGAACTCGGTCGCCAACGCCATGAGATCGAACTGATCGCCTCCGAAAACATCGTCTCGCGCGCCGTTCTGGAAGCGCAGGGCTCGATCATGACCAACAAATATGCCGAGGGCTATCCGGGCAAGCGCTATTACGGCGGCTGCCAGTTCGTGGATATCGCCGAGGAACTGGCAATCGAGCGCGCCAAGAAGCTGTTCGGCGTCAATTTCGCCAATGTCCAGCCGAATTCCGGCTCGCAGATGAACCAGGCCGTGTTTCTGGCGCTGCTGCAGCCCGGCGATACCTTCATGGGCCTCGACCTCAATTCCGGCGGGCACCTGACCCATGGTTCGCCGGTCAATATGTCCGGCAAGTGGTTCAACGTCGTCTCCTACGGCGTGCGTGAGGAAGACCACCAGCTCGACATGGAGGATATCGCGAAGAAGGCCGAGCAGTACAAGCCGAAGCTGATCATTGCTGGCGGCACGGCCTATTCCCGTATCTGGGACTGGAAGCGCTTCCGCGAAATCGCCGATTCGGTTGGTGCCTATCTGATGGTGGACATGGCCCACATTGCCGGTCTCGTCGCCGGTGGCCAGCATCCGTCGCCGTTCCCGCACTGCCATGTGGCCACCACCACCACGCACAAATCGCTGCGCGGCCCGCGTGGCGGCATGATCCTCACCAATGACGAGGATCTGGCGAAGAAGTTCAATTCCGCCGTTTTCCCCGGCCTGCAGGGCGGTCCGCTGATGCATGTCATCGCCGCCAAGGCCGTGGCCTTCGGCGAGGCGCTGCAGCCTTCCTTCAAGGACTATGCCGCCCAGGTGGTCAAGAACGCCAAGACGTTGGCCGAAACACTGATCTCGCACAATCTGGACATCGTGTCCGGCGGCACCGATAACCATCTGATGCTGGTGGACCTGCGTAAGAAGAACGCCACCGGCAAGCGCGCCGAGGCTGCTCTTGGCCGCGCCTACATCACCTGCAACAAGAACGGCATTCCCTTCGATCCGGAAAAGCCCTTCGTCACCTCCGGTATCCGTCTGGGTACCCCGGCGGGCACGACGCGCGGTTTCAAGGAAGCCGAGTTCAAGGAAATCGGCAATCTGATCGCCGAGGTTCTCGATGGTCTGAAGGTCGCCAATTCCGACGAGGGCAATGCCGCCGTGGAAGAAGCCGTGCGGGGCAAGGTCGTGACCTTGACCAATGGCTTCCCGATGTATCCCTACCTCTGAGCCAGGGTTTCGATGCGCTGCCCGTTTTGCGGTTCTGATGATACCCAGGTGAAGGATTCCCGCCCGGCGGAGGATAATACCTCCATCCGCCGGCGTCGGATCTGCCCGGATTGCGGCGGACGCTTCACCACCTTCGAGCGGGTGCAGCTTCGCGAATTGACGGTGCTGAAGAAGACCGGCCGCAAAGTGCCCTTCGATCGCAACAAGCTGGTGCGGTCCTTCGAAATCGCACTGCGCAAGCGGCCGGTGGATCGTGATCGCATCGAGCGGGCCGTTTCCGGCATCGTGCGGCGGCTGGAAAGTTCGGGCGAGACGGAAATTTCCTCCGAACAGATCGGGTTGCAGGTGCTGGAAGCGCTCAAAAGCCTGGATGACGTGGCCTTCGTGCGTTACGCTTCGGTCTACCGGGATTTTTCCCATGCCGAGGATTTCGAGCAGGTGATCAGCGAGATCAATGCCAAGATTTCCCGCGATAGCGATATCGAGTAGAGCGTGAACGACAGCATCCAGGATCGTCATTACATGGCAGCGGCCCTTCGCCTTGGCCGCTCGCATCTTGGGCAAACCTCTTCCAATCCCTCCGTCGGCTGCGTCATCGTCAAGGATGGCGAAATTGTCGGCGAGGCCGTCACCGCTGTCGGCGGCAGGCCGCATGCAGAAACCCAGGCGCTTGCCATGGCCGGGCCAAAGGCGCATGGCGCCACCGCCTATGTCACGCTGGAGCCCTGTTCCCATCATGGCAAAACCCCACCCTGCGCCAACGCCCTGGTTGCGGCGGGCGTTGCCCGCGTGGTGATTGCGGTGGAAGATCCGGACCCGCGCGTCAGCGGGCGCGGCACACGGATCTTGCGTGAGGCCGGGATCGAGGTGGTGACCGGCGTGCTGGCGCAGGACGCGCGGCGCCATCTTGCCGGCTACCTGATGCGGCATATCCAAAAACGCGTGCATGTGACTCTGAAACTTGCCGTTTCCGCCGACGGCATGCTGGGGCGCAAAGGGCAGGGGCAGGTGGCGATTACCGGCCCGATTTCCCGGGCGCAGGTGCAATTGCTACGGGCCGAAACGGATGCCATTCTGGTGGGGATCGGCACGGCAAGGGCAGATGATCCGGAACTGACCGTGCGGCTGACCGGTATGGCGCATCTGTCGCCGCTGCGTATCGTACTGGACCGGCGGCTTGAACTGCCGCTGACCTCGCGGCTGGTGACGGGGGCCCGGCAGTTCGCTTCCGTTTGCGCCTGCTGCGGCGGTCAAGGCTTTCTGGCCGATGACGGCCAGTGTGTCAGGGCAGCGGCGCTGGCTGAAAAGGGTGTCGAAATCATTGAAATGGCCGATGTGCCTGAGCTTCTTGCTCACCTGGCGGCGCGGGGCCTCTCCACCTTGATGGTCGAGGGCGGGGCAATGGTCGCAAAGACTTTCCTCGATCAGGGGCTGGTGGATCGCATTCATCTTTACGAGGGAGCGGATTTGATCGGAGCCGAGGGTATTGCGTCGCCGCTGACGAGGGCCAATATACCGAAGGATTTTGTGCTCTCCCGGCGCACCAGCTTCGGTGCGGACCGGTTTCATGAATATGAAAGAGATTTCTGATGTTTACAGGCATAGTCACGGATGTCGGCACGGTGGAGGCGGTCACGCCTTTGAAGGAAGGCGTGAAACTGCGCATCGCCACCCAGTATGATCCGGCCACGATCGATCTCGGCGCATCCATTGCCCATTCCGGCGTTTGCCTGACGGTAACGGCACTTTCCGATGCGTCCAGCAACAGCCGCTGGTATGAGGTGGAGGCCTGGGAAGAGGCGCTGCGGTTGACGACCATTGCCGGCTGGACGGCGGGGACCCGCGTCAATCTGGAGCGCTCGCTGAAAATCGGCGACGAACTCGGCGGCCATATCGTCTCCGGCCATGTCGATGGCAAGGCGGAAATCCTGACCATCCAGCCGGAGGGCGACGCCACTCGCTTTACGCTGCGCGTGCCCGAACATCTGGCGCGCTTCGTTGCGCCGAAGGGGTCCGTGGCGCTGGATGGCACGTCGCTTACCGTCAACGCCGTCAACCAGTGCGATTTCGATATCCTGCTGATCCGGCATACGCTGGAAGTGACCACCTGGGGTGAGCGGCAGGTGGGCGATTTCGTCAATTTCGAAGTGGATACCATGGCGCGTTATGCGGCGCGGCTTGCGGAATTTCCGCGGGTGACCGTGTGAAGAATCTTAGAGCGCTTTTCGATCTGATTGAATCAGATCGGCGCTCTAACATTTATTTTTGAAGCATAATCTTGTCGATCCTCGTTTCACTCCGGTCGGATTATGCATTACAGCGCCGTGCGCCATATATGGCGCACAAAGGTTCGCTGTAACGCTTTACATCTGCTGCATAATTTTATCCTTAAATCGATTCCGATTTAAGGAATTATGCAGTAGACGGCGATCCGGCTCCCCGTGCGGATCACGGGGAGCGTTTGTTCTCAGACGTGATAGAAGGTGATCGCGCCATCCTGCGTGCTGCTGGCGGCGACGATGCGGGTGACGTCAACATTCTGCGCTTCGATCTGCATCATCAGCCTTGGATTGGCGATGATCGAGGCCTGAAGGTTGCGCGCTTCCGGCGCATGCGGGTCAAGCGTCGGCAAGCCGTAGCTTGCGCCGCTCGCGGCGTCGATGGTCTGCACCGGTACGATATTGAAGCGCTTGAGGCTCAGGCTGCTCACGGCATGCCCGTTGTTTTCCTCGATCTGGGTGTCATTGGCAGCCATGGCCTCACCCCCAAAGGCAACGGCGGCCAGGGTGGAAGCGCTCAAAAATTGTCCGAAACGGTTCATCGCAATTCTCCTGTTCAACGATGACGATCGCTTTTTTCGCAACCGCAACATCAATGTGAAACCGGATCGCGGCCTTTTCCAGAGGGGTAGCAGCATGGCGGGCATTACAAATTCGTCACATTGACGATCATCAAAATGCCAGCTTTAGGGCGGGCTGAATTATCACATTGCCGCCTGTGGGAGCAGTCTGGATATCTTCGCCTTTACAAGGCGTTATGCATGGATCTTGCCCTATGCCCGGGTTGTGCTTTCTTGGTATGCGGCGGCGCAAGGGGCTGGGAAGAACACCTTTGTGAGGATTTCCCATAAACATCACTTTATCGTGTAGCAGCCTTGCGATCGCGGCGCGACATTTCAACGTCTGATCCAAGCTTTCTGGAAAAACACTTGCCATTCCGTGCGGGGCGTGGTTTGACCGCCCATCCAAATCATCGAAATTCACCTTCTGTCCGTTTCCGGGGTAATCGCTCATGGCTGACCAGTCTTCCGCGCCACATCTTCTTATTGTCGAAGCGCGTTTCTACGACGACATGGCCGATGCGCTTCTGGAAGGCGCAACCGCCGCGCTCGACGAAGCTGGCGCCAGCTATGACGTGATCACCGTGCCGGGGGCGCTGGAAATCCCGGCAGCCATTGCCATGGCGCTGGACGGCGCCGATAATGGCGGCATTGTTTATGATGGTTTCGTGGCGCTGGGCATGGTCATTCGCGGCGAGACCTATCACTTCGATATCGTCGCCAACGAATCCTCCCGCGCGCTGATGGATCTCTCCGTCTCCGAATCGCTGCCGATCGGCAATGGCATCCTGACGGTCGAGAATGACGAGCAGGCCTGGGCGCGCGTGAAGCGCACGGACAAGGACAAGGGTGGCTTTGCCGCACGTGCGGCGCTGACGATGATTGCTCTCAAGCAGAAATTCGGTGGCTGACAGCATGAGTTCCGAGCAGAATACCCCGCAAGTAAAAACCGCCAATCAGCGTGGCGCAGCAAGGCTTGCCGCCGTGCAGGCACTTTATCAGATGGATATCGGCGGCAGCGGCGTGCTGGAAGTCGTGGCCGAATATGAAGCGCACCGCCTCGGCCAGGAACTGGATGGCGAAACCTATCTCAAGGCCGATGCTTCCTGGTTCCGCTCCATCGTCTCCGGCGTGGTGCGTGACCAGACGAAGATCGACCCGCTGATCCGCTCTGTCCTGCAAGACGACTGGTCGCTGTCGCGCATCGACAGCACTGTCCGCGCCATCCTGCGCGCCGGCACCTTCGAGCTTCTGGAGCGCAAGGACGTGCCCGTTGCGGTGATCGTCACGGAATATATGGAAATCGCCCAGGCCTTCTTTTCGGAAGATGAGCCGAAGCTCGTCAATGCGGTCCTTGACCGGATTGCCAAGCAGGTGCGTGCCGCCGCGCCCAAGACGTAAAGGATCGTGCGATGGATGCTGCGCTTACTCTGGACGGACAGTTGCAGTCCGCGAAGCGCAACATCGCCTTTCTGACCGCAGCACAGGCGCTGCTCGGCTCTGTCGCACCGCTCTCCTTTTCCGTCGGCGGTCTTGCCGGTTATGCGCTGCTGGGTGAGGAAAAATCTCTCGCCACGGCACCCCTTACCGGCTTCAATCTCGGCGTGGCGCTCGGCGCTGTCGTCGTGGCGGTGACCGCCCGCTTTCTTGGCCGCAAGGCCGGTTTCATTCTGGGCGCCGGATTTGCCGCCACCGGTGGCCTGCTCGCGGCGCTGGCGCTGTTTCGCCAGGATTTCTGGCTCTTCGCCTCAGGCCTGCTGCTGATTGGTCTTTCCAGCGGCTTTACCCAGAAGATCCGCTTTGCCGCCGCCGATGCCTCGCCGAGCTTTTACAAGCCCAAGGCGATTTCCTGGATCCTTGCTGGCGGTATCGTCTCGGCCATTCTCGGCCCGCAACTGGCGATCTGGCTGAAGGATGCCTTCGCGCCGGTGCTGTTTGCCGGAGCCTTTCTCGGTCTCGTACCGCTTGCAGCGCTTGCAGCCATCGTTCTGTCCTTTCTCAAGCTGCCGCAGAAGCAGTTGGGAGGTGGCGATGCAGCGCTTGCCGCACGGCCGCTCACGGAAATCGTGCTGACGCGAAAATTTCTGACCGGCATGATTTGCGGCATCTCCACCTATGCCCTGATGACCTTCATGATGACGGGCGCGCCGCTGGCCATGGTGATCGGCTGCAATTTGCCCGCCGATATGGCGACGCTTGGCATTCAGTGGCATGTGATTGCCATGTTCGCGCCGAGCTTTTTCACCGGCATGGTGATTGCCCGCTTCGGCGCGGAGCGGGTGGTCGGCTGCGGGCTTGTCATTCTCATGGCATGCGCGGTGGTGGCGCATGCGGGCGTGGAGCTATGGAATTTCTGGGGCGCGTTGGTGTTGCTTGGCATCGGCTGGAATTTCGGCTTCATTGGCGCGACAGCCATCGTGGCCGCAAGCTACCGCCCGGCAGAGGCGGACAAGGTGCAGGGCTTCCACGATATCTTTCTGTTCGGCACCGTTGCGCTCTCGTCCTTTTCCTCCGGCAAGGTCTTTACCGCCTATGGCTGGTCGGTGATGAATCTGGCGATCTGGCCGGTGACGATCCTGTGCCTTGGCCTGATTCTCCTGCAATTGCGCGCTGAAGGCCGAAAATCCTGAACGGCTGAATGGCGGCAGTGTTCCTCCTGTCCAGGCCTTTCTGCGATAATTTCTTAACATTCCCTCAATGACTTGACGCCGCCCTTCAACAGGGCGCAGTCTGCCGCTTGCGCTTTGGAGGAGGCGCTGGTTTCGGTTTTGTCGCCATCGCCCAGAAACCGAAGCTCGCAGCATGGGCGAATCATGTTTGTGAGGGAGAGAGGAATGGCAGTTTTGACAGGCGTAATCCTATGCGGCCTGGTGTCGGTGGCCTATGCCATCTGGGCCACAAGGGCGGTTCTGGCGGCCGATCAGGGCACGCCGCGCATGCAGGAAATCGCAGGCTATATCCGCGAAGGGGCGCAGGCCTATCTGGCGCGGCAATATCTCACCATCGCCGTGGTTGGCGCCGTGGTTTTCGTCGCGGCCTGGCTTCTTCTATCCGGTGAGGCAGCCATCGGCTTCCTGATCGGCGCGGTGCTCTCAGGTGCCGCCGGTTTCATCGGCATGCATGTCTCCGTCCGCGCCAATGTGCGCACGGCGCAAGCCTCCGCGCAAAGCCTGTCTGCGGGGCTCGACATTGCCTTCAAATCCGGGGCCATCACCGGCATGCTGGTGGCAGGCCTGGCGCTGCTCGGCGTCTCCCTCTACTACCTCGTGCTGACGGCGGGGCTTGGCCATGCTCCCGGCTCGCGCGACGTGATCGATGCGCTGGTGGCGCTCGGTTTCGGCGCTTCGCTCATTTCCATCTTCGCCCGTCTCGGCGGCGGTATCTTCACCAAGGGGGCCGATGTCGGCGGCGATCTGGTCGGCAAGGTCGAGGCCGGTATTCCCGAGGACGATCCGCGCAATCCGGCCACCATTGCCGATAATGTCGGCGACAATGTCGGCGACTGCGCCGGCATGGCTGCCGATCTTTTTGAAACCTATGCGGTTTCGGTGGTCGCCACCATGGTGCTGGCGGCCATTTTCTTTGCCGGTTCGGCCATTCTCGAACAGGCGATGATCTTTCCGCTCGCCATTTGCGGAGCCTGCGTGCTGACCTCGATCATCGGCACCTTTTTCGTCAAGCTCGGCGTCAATGGTTCCATCATGGGCGCCCTTTACAAGGGGCTGATCGTCACGGGGCTGCTGTCCATCGGCGGGCTGGCGCTGGCCACCCAGGTTACGGTCGGCTGGGGAGAGATCGGTACGGTGGCGGGCATGCGCATCACCGGCACCAATCTCTTCGCCTGCGGAATTCTCGGCCTCGTGGTCACCGCGCTGATCGTGGTGATCACCGAATACTATACCGGAACCAACAAGCGTCCGGTCAATTCCATCGCCCAGGCATCCGTTACCGGTCACGGTACCAATGTCATCCAGGGTCTGGCGGTTTCCCTTGAGTCAACCGCGCTTCCGGCGCTGGTGATCGTCGGCGGCATTATTGCCACCTATCAGTTGGCGGGTCTTTTCGGTACGGCCATTGCCGTGACCACCATGCTGGGGCTGGCGGGGATGATCGTCGCGCTCGATGCTTTCGGCCCCGTCACCGACAATGCCGGTGGCATCGCGGAGATGGCGCATCTTCCCCCGGAGGTCAGAAAATCCACCGATGCGCTGGATGCCGTGGGCAATACCACCAAAGCCGTAACCAAGGGCTATGCCATCGGTTCCGCCGGTCTCGGCGCGCTGGTGCTGTTTGCGGCCTATTCCAACGACCTGCAATATTTTGCCGCCAACGGACAGACCTATCCCTATTTTGCCGATGTCGGCGAGATTTCCTTCAGCCTCGCCAATCCCTATGTCGTGGCCGGGCTGATCTTCGGCGGCCTCATTCCCTATCTCTTCGGCGGCATTGCCATGACCGCCGTGGGCCGGGCAGGGGGTGCCGTGGTGGAAGAGGTTCGCCGCCAGTTCCGCGAGAAGCCGGGCATCATGGAAGGCCGTGACAAGCCGGATTATGGCCGTGCCGTGGATATGCTCACAAGGGCGGCGATCCGCGAAATGATCCTGCCCTCGCTTCTGCCGGTGCTGGCGCCGGTCGTCGTTTATTTCGGCGTGTTGCTGGTGTCCGGCTCCAAGGCCTCGGCCTTTGCGGCACTGGGGGCGTCGCTGCTCGGCGTCATTATCAACGGGCTGTTCGTCGCCATTTCCATGACCTCCGGTGGCGGTGCCTGGGACAATGCGAAGAAGAGCTTCGAGGATGGTTTCGTCGACAAGGACGGCACGCGCCATCTGAAGGGGTCCGAGGCGCACAAGGCTTCCGTTACCGGCGATACCGTGGGCGATCCCTACAAGGATACGGCAGGCCCGGCGGTCAATCCCGCCATCAAGATCACCAATATCGTGGCCTTGCTGCTCTTGGCGATCCTGGCCGGATGACATGAAAAAACCCGCGGCAGAAAAGCCGCGGGTTTTTTTTGGGGCAATTGTTAGCGGGCTTACTTGAAGCCCAGCATGTTGCGCACGCTGTTGGCTGCGCTGCCTGCGCCGCCGGAGAGGATTTGCTGCAGGAAGGTGAGATCCTTGCCGCCCGTCGGGGTGGTGCGGGAAATCATGTCGAAGACCTTGCCATCCTTCAGCGTGTAGTTGGCGCGCTGTGCAACGGTGCCATCCTTGCTGAAATAGATCGCCAGAACCTGCTGGTCCACCAGTTGCGGCTTCATGAACGCCACGGGGCGCTTGCGGGTCTGGGAGATATAGTAGAACACCTCGCCGTCGAAGGTGGCGGTGGTGGATGGCGTGCCGAGCGTCAGGAGCACCTGTTCGCGGCTGGAGCCGGTTGGCACCAGGGCAAGAGCCTTTTCATCGATGATATAGCCGTTGTGATAGACTTCCCCGGTGGGCAGCACATTGGCCGTGGTGCAGCCGGAAAGGCCAGCCGCAATCATGACCGTGGCCGCCGCCATGCCGCGAAGAGCGGGACGGCCGGATCGACGCGGAGCAGATCTTTGATCGCCTGGAGTGTTTTCGCGTGTTTCCGGACGGAAAACCGGTTCCCACTTTTCCTGGAAACAGGCTAGCATCGGATTTTCCCGGACATCGGCCCCCAACCCCTGGTCCGATGCGCACGCGCCCGGCCGCAAATACCGTCTCTTCAAGGATGCGTCTCCCATCATATTCTCTGTCTTTGGCCGTTCGCCCAGTCGTTCCGCCGTCATGGCCATATCATTGTGGCCTTTCCGGGGACATGCCGCGGGCTTTTCAAGCTTCCCTGCACCGGATTTTGCGCATCCCGCCGTTTTCCCCGGTGGAGCCTGCAGGGCAGGAGGCCTGAAACCGATTGCAATTCGTGACTGCTTCGGTAAACCAGCTTTCGAAATCATGCAACATCGGCAAAGTGCCGCGTGCAAGTAAACCGACAAGGTTTTGGGGATGATATTCGGCCTTTTCCGGCAGCGGAAGAACAATCGCGCCATCATTGACCGGCAATACGCCACACTGACGGCGGCGGCGCGCCAGCCTGCCTTCTATGCGGCGCTTGATGTGCCGGATACGGTGATGGGCCGCTTTGAAATGCTGTCGCTGGTGATGATTCTCTATTTCCGGCGCACGGCGCGGTGCGAGAGAAGCGGTCAGGAAGTGGCACAGGCCATTGTCGACGCCTTCTTCGAGGATATCGATCATTCGCTGCGGGAACTGGGGATTGGCGATCAATCGGTGCCGAAACGCATGAAGAAACTGGCGGGAATGTTTTACGGACGCCTTGAAACCTATGGCAAGGCTCTCGATTTAGGGGACAGGACTGCCCTTGCCGCAGCTTTGAGGCGCAATATCCATCCTGAGCGGACGGATGCCCCGGACATGGCCCTGCTGGCCGGCTGGGCGCTTGAAGCGGAAGAGCGGTTGCGCGATAGCGCCGAAGAGGCCGTGCTGACGGGAGCCATCGACATTGTCCCGCCGTCACAGGAACAGGTTCAATCATGAAGATACACGAGCGGGGCGAAGACGCGCCCTTTTCCTACCCGGTCAAGGTCGGGCACATTTCCGCCAATCCGGTGCAGGTGCATGTGGAGGCCAACGAGGCCGAGCGGCAGGGCCTGGCAAAGCTCTGGCGGGTGCTGGCGGTCAAGTCGCTCAAGGCGGACTTGAAGATTTCGCGCTGGAAAAGGGACGGGGTGCGCATCAAGGGCACCGTGGAAGCAGAGATCGAGCAGGCCTGTGTGGTGACGCTTGAGCCGGTCGCCTCTTCCATTCGCGAAGACTTGGAGCAGGTCTATGTGCCGGAAGGCTCGAAGCTTTCCCGGTTGATGACCGAGGGGCAGGGCGAAATGGTGCTGGACCCGGACGGGCCCGACCTGCCGGAATCCTTCAGCGGCGACAGCATCGATGCCGGCGTGCTGGTCAGCGAATTTGCGGCGCTGGCCATCGATCCCTATCCGCGCAAGCCGGGAGTTGAATTTTCCGGCCATTCGGAAGATACCGGCGCGGAAGTCATACGACCGTCGCCATTTGCCGTCTTAAAGGACTGGAAAAAAGACTAGCAGTCGTGGTGGAAGGTCTGGCGTGGCCCAAAATGGATCACGGCGCGCTTTGACGGGAAAGTCCGGGGGCTTGAATACGGGAGCCATATTGTCTCTCAGGGTAAAACCGGTATTTTTGCCGGAATTTCGCCCCCGGTGAAAAAGAAGGAATAAAGGACGCGTGGTCAAGATTTCTCTCGATGTGATGGGGGGCGATGTCGGTCCCGAGGTTGTCATTCCCGGTGCCGCCAAGGCGCTGGAGCGGCATCCCGAGATCAGCTTCGTTCTGTTTGGCCAGAAGGCGCGCTGTGAGGCGCTCATTGCGCGTTATCCCAAGCTGAAGGAGCGCTCCGTCTTTCACGATTGCGAAGTGGCCGTCGGCATGGATGAGAAGCCGAGCCAGGCGCTGCGCCGTGGCCGCTACGTTTCCAGCATGTGGCGGTCCATCGAGGCTGTGAAGACCGGCCAGGCCGATGTCGCCGTCTCCGCCGGCAATACCGGGGCGCTGATGGCCATGGCAAAATTCTGCCTGCGCACCATGGCGAATATCGAACGGCCTGCCATCGCTGCCATCTGGCCGACATTGAAGGGTGAGAGCATCGTGCTCGATGTCGGCGCCACGATCGGCGCAGATGCCCAGCAGCTTCTCGATTTCGCAGTCATGGGCGGCGCCATGGCCCGGGCGCTGTTCGAGATCGAGCGTCCGTTGATCGGGCTGCTCAATGTCGGCGTCGAGGAGGTAAAGGGCCAGGAAGAGGTGCGCGAGGCGGGGCGGATGATCCGTGAGGCAGGCCTCGATACGCTCAATTATTTCGGTTTCGTCGAGGGAGACGATCTCGGCAAGGGCACGGTGGACGTGGTGGTGACCGAAGGCTTCACCGGCAATATCGCGCTGAAGACGGCGGAAGGTACGGCCCGGCAGATCGCCACCTATCTGCGCTCCGCCATGTCGCGCAGCCTGCTCTCCAAGATCGGCTATTTCTTCGCCAAGGGCGCGTTCGATCTGCTCAGGGAAAAGATGGATCCACGCAAGGTCAATGGTGGGGTTTTTCTGGGGTTGAACGGAATTGTGATCAAGAGCCATGGTGGCACCGACGCCGAGGGTTTCGCCGCGGCAATCGAGGTTGGCTATGACATGGCGCGGAACGGCCTGACGCAGAAGATCGAAAACGATCTGAAGCTCTACCATGCCCGTTTTCCCTCCAGTGTCGGCCCTGAAGCAGCTTGATGGATAGGATAGGAAAATGATTCGTTCAGTCGTGCGTGGATTCGGCTCCGCTCTTCCGCAGCGTGTGGTGACAAACAAGGAGCTGGAATCGCGCGTCGAAACCTCCGACGAGTGGATCGTCCAGCGCACCGGCATCAAGCAGCGCTATATCGCGGGCGAGGGGGAAACCACCGCCTCGCTTGGCGCCGATGCCGCAAAGGCCGCGCTCGACAAGGCCGGTCTTACCGTTGCCGATATCGATCTCATCATCTGCGCCACCTCCACGCCGGATAATACCTTTCCGGCCACGGCGGTGAACATTCAGGCGCGGCTCGGCATGACCCATGGTTTTGCCTTCGACGTGCAGGCCGTCTGCACCGGCTTCGTCTATGCCGTGACCACGGCGGATGCCTATATTCGCGGTGGCTTGGCCAAACGGGCGCTGGTGATCGGCGCCGAGACCTTTTCCCGCATTCTCGACTGGAATGATCGCACCACCTGCGTGCTCTTCGGCGACGGCGCAGGCGCCATCGTGCTGGAAGCCCAGGAGGGTCAGGGCCTGACGGCGGATCGCGGCGTGCTTTCGGCCCGGCTGCGCTCCGACGGTTCGCACAAGGACAAGCTCTATGTCGACGGCGGCCCTTCGACCACCGGCACGGTGGGACATCTGCGCATGGAAGGCCGCGAGGTTTTCAAGCATGCCGTGGGCATGATCACCGATGTCATCGAGGAATCCTTCTCCTCCTCCGGCCTTTCGGCGGAGCAGGTCAACTGGCTGGTGCCGCACCAGGCCAATCTGCGCATCATCGACGGCGCGGCCAAGAAGCTCAATATTCCCATGGACAAGGTGGTGGTGACCGTGGACAAGCACGGCAATACATCGGCCGCCTCCATTCCGCTGGCGCTGGCAACGGCAGCTGCCGACGGGCGTATCAAGCAGGGTGATCTCATCCTTCTGGAAGCCATGGGCGGCGGTTTTACCTGGGGTGCGGTGCTGCTGCGCTGGTAAAGCCGTAAAAACAAGTTGTTAGAAGAGCTTGACCGCAAAGGGCTCTATCAATACTCTCTCACGTTAACGATCAGAAGGATAATTGGACGGGATGCGATGGCTGGGAAAACAGTAACGCGGGCGGATCTGGCGGAATCGGTCTTTCGAAAGGTTGGCCTGTCTCGGACCGAGTCGGCGGAACTCGTGGAAACCGTCATCGACGAAATCTGCAACGCAATCGTTCGCGGGGAAACGGTCAAGCTTTCATCCTTCGCCACCTTCCAGGTGCGCAGCAAGAATGAGCGCATTGGCCGCAACCCGAAAACCGGCGAGGAAGTGCCGATTTCGCCGCGCAAGGTCATGACCTTCAAGGCCTCCAACGTTCTCAAGCAGCGTATCCTCAGATCGCATCTGGCCCGTAAGGCCAAGCAGAAGCCGCAGAACCCCGCCGGTTGATGCTACGTGCTTTAGGTTGTTGTTTTAACGCTTGTCGTTATCGCAAAACCGCTGGACACTTTTGCGCGACATGCTCCAGCTTTGATTGAAGAATCGGATTTGGCCGAAAGCCGGGTCCGATTTTCGGTCAGGCGCCCTATGCGGCAGTGATACGGAGAGTCATTGAAGATAACTCTCCGTATTCGCTTTTCGAATATCTCAAGCCCCTGATGCATTTGAGATATTCGAAATTCTTTCAAGGCGAGGATGCTTGAGCATCTTCGAGCCTTGGTATGAGTTGTGATCTTGCCTCAGAAGAGGCTTGAATTCTCTTTAACAAGCCTTTGAAATGGTAGCGATCCGGATTCGAGAGATTCGGTGCTGCCTTTTTGAGGAGTTTGCCTTGGACAAGAGCCCGGATGCTTTCCGCACGATCAGCGAAGTGGCGGATGATCTCGATCTGCCGCAGCATGTGCTGCGCTTCTGGGAAACCCGTTTTCCGCAGATCAAGCCGCTGAAGCGCGGCGGTGGCCGGCGCTATTATCGGCCGGATGATGTCGAACTGTTGAAGGGCATCCGGCATCTGCTCTATGATCACGGCTATACGATCAAGGGCGTTCAGAAGCTTCTCAAGACCAATGGCAATAAATTCGTGATGGCGGTCGCCACCGGCGATGTGGCCACGATGGAAGCGCTGGTGGCGGCGGGTCAGTCGCATGGTGACGATCCCAAGCTTGGCGATGACGATCAGGTCGTCGGCCAGCCCAAGGCGCGCGCCAGCCGCTTTTTCGGCTTTGGCGGCGGCGATGACGATATTCCGGAAGTGTCGCTGGGCAAGGGGTCGATCAACAAGGAGGACAGGGCTCTTTTGCAGGAGACCCTGTTCGATCTGTTGGAATGCAAGCGCCTGCTGGATCAGGTGCGGTAGAGCATTGTTCCGAGGAAAGGCGGAACCGGTTTTCCTGGAAATGCTCTGCAAACGCAACGGCGCACCCCTTGGTTGAAAAAATTTTCTTTTGTCAATTTTTTCGACCGGCATCTTTCAATATATGTTCGAAAGTGCTAACAAAACCGTGACCGCAACGGCGCGGTGATTTTGGCACGCCTGGACCATTTAGGTCCGGCCAAGCTTTTCCGGACACCATGACCAAAGACGCAACCATTGCCGTGGCGGCTGACGCGCCATCCTCTTGCCGTGCCTGCAATTCTCGTCTCTCGGGCCTGTGTGCCACCCTTTCGATCGAGGAATTAGTGGGGCTCAGCAGATATTCAGCCCGCCGCCGTTTGGAGCCGGGAGAGGAGATCATCGGGCAGGGAGAGATGATTCTGACCTGCGGCAACATTTTGAACGGTGTCATCAAGCTTTCGAAGATGACGGCGGATGGCCGTCAGCAGATCGTCGGCCTGCAATTTGCACCGCATTTCCTGGGCAGGTTGTTTGCCGAGCAAAGCGGTCTGACGGCGGAGGCGGCGGTGGAAAGCTATGTCTGCTCTTTTCCGCGCACGGCCGTTCACAAGGTTCTGGGGGATAATCCGGATTTTGAGCGTAAGCTGCACGAGCAGTCGCTTGCAGAGCTGGATCAGGCACAGGAATGGATGCTGACGCTGGGCCGCAAATCGGCTCTGGAGAAGGTAGCGAGCTTTCTGGTGCTGGTGGCCACCGAGATCGATCAGCGTGAAAGTTTCAGCACCAGTTTCGACCTGCCACTGACACGGCTGGATATTGCGGATTTTCTAGGGCTCACCATTGAAACGGTCAGCCGCCAACTCACGAAATTGCGTAAGGAAAAAATAATCACGCTTTCCGGCACTCGCCACGTGAACATTTCGGCGCCGAAGCAGTTAATGCGTCTGGCCGACAATGGAGATTACCTCAAATAAGGGTGAGGCAACACGGGCTACTCCATCGAGCCCGTGCCGGGATTGTAACGCTTGCCGCCCATCTGGCGGGTGAGGTCGATGATCTCGTCAACATCATCCAGCCCGCTATCGGCGAGGCGGTGCGCAAGGTCCAGTGCGTTCTCCAAGGCTTCCGGAGAAGTCATGAAGTCCTGGAAGGTTTTTAATCGGTCTGCTGCTTCCGCAGCCACGCGGTCTGGTGTCATGATCTCCCCAACATCTTCTGCGGCTTTCTAAGAATTTTATAGGGTTGCCGCTCTCCCACCGCCCGGCGTTGGACGGTCTGCCCCAAAACGTGTTGGCGATATTTCAACCTCGCTTTTCACGTCTCAGGTCCTGGTTCTGCTTGCATGCCATCATCGCAAGCCGCTGCACACTTCTGTCAGCGAGCTAAGCCAAGCTGTCTCCGCCTTTGGAGTCGCCGATTACGAACCCTGAAAATCGGCTTAAAAGAACTGTTCCAAAGGTACCAAAAAAAGTCGAAATTGATACCCCTAAAAAAATGGGGTATTTCAAAATTTCTTGAAGGGTTGCAGATGGCTTGTTCAATGGTTCGGACGGCGAACCATCCTGTGGAATCAGACAGATGCGGCTCATTGCCTGCGCGCATGCGGACATTTTCAGCGCATGCGTTGATGCGAGGTTAAAGCAACATTGCTTCACCCTATAAGCAATCATAGCACGTCCTTGGTCCTCAATTATGACGAAAAGGAAAAAACTAGGAATTTCTGATTTTTTCGCGCTAAAATGGTATGGTTCTGGATATCTGCTACCGTTGGCGCCGCCCTGAAGAGCAAATATCAAATGCGCTCCGCTGGAGCATTTCCGGTAAAAGTGGAAACCGGGTTTCCCTTCGCAAAGGCGTGGACACAAGGATCTAGGGTCAAAACTCAATAAGGATGGGTGTTCTGTTGAACGGGATGGGATTGAATGGCCGCGAACAAGCGCAAGGCAAGGCCCTGAGGCCTTGTCGAGCATTGTTCGCAATCAGGCTGCCCATCCCGCTCAACCCTTCGGGCAAGGCGTATTTTGCGCCTGCGGGCGTCGGAAAGGTTTGAAAATGATCGGCATTTCCTGCACCTTTCCTCCTACTCAGACACAAAATACGCCTTGCAGAACACCCATCCTGATTGAGTTTTGACCCTAGAGCACGTCAGCGCCCTCCGGGCAGGGAGGATCGGTCCGTAGGCCCTGCGGGCAGTTTTTCCTCGGTATTCTGCCTGTCTGCGGGAAGTGTGGGGGCGGCTTGGTTGTTTTGGTTGAGGCCATACCAGAGCCCGGCGCAGATCAACAGAACGATGACCATACCCAGCAACGGCAGCAGCGCTTTCTTGTCGTTCATGATCGTTTCTCCCTGTTTTGCCCTGGGGTGTGTCAGACAAACCGCGGTTTACGGCTGCTGTTCCCCGGCAGGTGAGCCACAGCTCTTTCATTTCAGGACTTTGCGTGTTTTTTGACTGCAATCCGTGTTTTTGCCCTTGCGCCGCCTGCGCAAAGACTCTAAGTGAACCTTGCTCTTGGAGCAGGTCGGAGCGTAGCGCAGCCCGGTAGCGCACTTGACTGGGGGTCAAGGGGTCGCTGGTTCAAGTCCAGTCGCTCCGACCATTTCTTCCCCCGTTACCATCTCATTGAATGAAAACGCTTTGTTGTCTCGCAGTTTGAAAATGCGGCGAGTTTTTGCTGTTTCTGTCTTGCGTTCTGTTTTTGTAATGTTATTACATTTCAAGCATGGAAACCGGGTAGGTTTTCCGGCAAACGGTGTAATCACGCTTGACGCCTCGCTCTGCCTTTCTTTAACTGGAAGGTGACGGTTCCCCGACCGCGAGGCGTTGGGGATGAAAAGGGAACACGGTGAGGGCCACCCGCATGGGACCAAGGCCGTGGCTGCCCCCGCAACTGTAAGCGGATTGCCGTCCATCCTCGTGTCCGCAAGGGCATGCCACTGTGCAGACGCCGGTTCGACCGGCCAGCGTGGGAAGGCAGATGGGCGACAGATATTCGTGAGCCAGGAGACCTGCCGTCCAACATAGTCCATCGTCACGGGCGGGGATGCCCGGAACAGGAGCAGATCATGGCTTTTTTCCTTGCCGCGCCAGGGCGCGGTCCAACGTGTTCGTCCATCCCGAGCGATCACGCCTGTTGGCTTTCTCTTGCCTGAGAAGCCGCCTTTCAAATCTTCTTGCAGTCAATTCCAGTCCTGAACCCGCAAGGCGTTCGGGTGCTGCTTTTCCATATCGGGAGACTTCCATGCTATTTCGTGGTTCGCGGCTTTTTTACGCCGTTCTTGCCGCTTCCGGCCTGACCCTTGCCGCGGGCGCGATGCCAGCTTTTGCCGAACAGACCCATTATCCGCTGACGCTCAACAATTGCGGGCGCAGCATTACCATTCAGCACGCGCCGTCTCGCACGGTTTCCATCGGGCAGAGCAGCACGGAAATTCTCTACACGCTCGGTTTGGCGGATAAGGTGGTGGGCACCGCCGTCTGGGTGGGGCCGGTGTTGAAGGGATATGAGGAGGTCAATGCCAGGGTGCCGAGGCTGGCGGATAATGATCCGAGCTTTGAAAGCGTGCTGGCCCGCAAGCCGGATATGGTGACGGTGCAGTTCCAGTGGCATGTCGGTCCGCAGGGGGCGGTGGCCAAGCCGGAGCAGTTTCAGGAGCTTGGCATTCCTGTCTACATCTCGCCATCGGATTGCGTCGGCAAGGAAAACGCCGCCGGAAGCGATGGCGTGCGCCATGACCGCTTTACCATGGACCTGATCTACCAGGAAATCCGCGAGCTTGCGGCCATTTATGACGTCAGCGACCGTGGCGAGCAGGTGGTGGCCGATCTCAAGGCGCGGGAGGCTGCGGCACGCGCCAAGCTCGCCTCTGCCAAGGGCAGGCTGTCCGCTGTGTTCTGGTTCTCCAGCCAGAAGGATGCGGACCCCTATGTGGCTGGCCGCAATGGCGCGCCGGGTTATATCATGGAGGCGCTCGGTTTGAGGAATGTGGTGGAAACCGACGACGAATGGCCCACCGTCGGCTGGGAAACGCTGGCCAAGGCCAATCCCAGCATGATTGTGGCCGCCAGCATGGATCGCCGCCGCTATCCGCTGGACAGTATCGAGGCCAAGCGCGATTTCCTGAAGAAGGATGCCGTCGCCAGCCTGATGCCAGCGGTCAAGGCGGGCCGGGTGTTTGAGATGGATGCGCAGTCCATGAACCCCACCATCCGCACCATTGATGGCATTGAAACCCTTGCCAGCGCCATCGCCGCCTCGGATCTCGGCCAGTGAAGGCGTCAGCAAGCCAGAGCATCAACCGCACCGGCCTTGTCAGAAACAAGGCCGGAGTGACGATCCTGTTGAAATGCGTGCTGGCGATCCTGGTTCTGCTGTGTGCCCTGTGGCTGGGGGCGGCGATTGGTGAAACCTCCATTCCTTTCTCCACCGTCGCCAAGACGGTGGCGAACCGGCTATGGGACGCGGGCTATCCGCTGGAGCCCATCGATGAAGGCATCGTCTGGAGCTACCGCCTGAGCCGCGCCGTGGTGGCGGCCTGCTGTGGCGGGGCGCTGGCGGTATCCGGCGCCGTGTTGCAGGCACTTCTCCGCAATCCGCTGGCCGATCCCTATATTCTCGGGGTTTCGGCAGGCGCTTCGACCGGGGCCGTCTCGGTTGTCATTCTCGGCATCGGCGGTGGGATTATCGGCCTGTCCACCGGTGCCTTTCTGGGCGCGCTGCTGGCCTTCGGCCTTGTCAGCCTGCTGTCGCTGAAGGCGGGCAGGGCGAGCAGCATGATCATTCTGGCCGGGGTGGCGGGCTCCCAGCTTTTCAACGCACTCACCTCCTTCATCGTTGCCAAATCCGCGACGGCGGAGCAGGCGAGGGGCGTGATGTTCTGGCTGCTCGGCAATCTCTCCGGCGTGCGCTGGCCGGATGCGGGACTTGCGGTTCCTGCGGCGCTGATCGGCCTGGTCATCTGCCTCACGCAGGCGCGGGCGCTGGATGCTTTCACCTTCGGGCGCGATTCCGCGGCCTCGCTTGGCATTTCCGTGCGGCGCACCGCCGCGCTGCTGATTGCCGCCTCGGCAATGATGACCTCCGTCATGGTCTCCCTCGTCGGGGCCATCGGCTTTGTCGGGCTGGTCATTCCCCATGCGGCGCGGTTGCTGGTCGGGTTTCGCCACGGGGCCTTGCTGCCGGTATCGGCGCTGATCGGCGCGGTGTTCATGATCCTTGCCGATATTCTCTCGCGCATCGTCATTCCCGGTCAGGTTCTGCCGATCGGCGTGGTGACCGCACTGGTCGGGGCACCAGCCTTTGCCATCATTCTCACCCAAAGGAAGGCCAGGTCATGATGCTTTCGGCACGCAATCTTTGCTGGGGCACGGGTGGCCGCACCATTGTCGATCATGTGAGCCTCGATATCCGCCGGGGGGAGTTTTTCGGCATTATCGGCCCGAACGGTTCGGGCAAGACCAGCCTGATGGCCTTGTTGGCCGGGCTGCGCCGCCCGCAGGCAGGCGAGGTGTTGCTGGAGGGGATGCCGCTTGCCGTGCTTTCTCCCCGCGCCATTGCCTGCAAGCTGGCACTGGTGGAGCAGCAGGCCGAGACCGGCGAACGCCTGACGGCCCGGCAGGCGGTGGAATTGGGTCGCACTCCCCATCTTGGGCCGTTATCGCCCTGGTCCAGTGCTGACGATGCGGTGGTGGAGGCCGCGCTGGAGGCTGTCGATATGGCGCCGCTTGCCGCCCGCGCCTGGCACACATTGTCCGGCGGGGAGCGGCAGCGCCTGCATATTGCCCGGGCCCTTGCCCAGCAGCCGCAGGTGCTTTTGATGGACGAACCCACCAACCATCTCGATATCGGCCATCAGCTTGGCCTTCTCGATCTGGTCAAGCAACAGTCGCTCCAGCATCGGACCGAAAAGTGCCAAGCGGTTTTCGGAGAAATCCGATGCGAAAACGAGGGCTCAGAACATCCTGACGATTCTCCTTTTCGGCACGATGCTCTCACCGTGGTGGCGGCGCTGCATGATCTGAACCACGCCGCCATGTTCTGTGACCGGATTGCCGTGATGCATGGTGGTCGGCTGGTGGCGCTTGGCACGCCGGATGCGGTGCTGACACCGGAACTCTTGCGCAAGGTGTTTGCTGTCGAGGCGGAGATTGCACCCTGTGCGCTCGGCGGTGGCCTTGCCATCCGCTATCTGCCGCCGCAATTTTCGAGAACGGCCGGCGCTCACGCGGCAGCCGCCGAATAACCCGACTTTTCGAGAGATCGGTCTTTTCTGCAAGGCTGCTTTTCAAGCGGCCCGGCAATCTTCTGCTCGCAAAGCCAACTTCTTGCCCTATATTGGTTGCAGTGCAGCATGTCCTTGATGAAGCGCAAGCGGTTCCTTGGGGTCGTTTCGCTTCCGGGTGCATGGCGTCTTCATCCATCGCATGCACCCATTCTTGTCAATTTACGTCTATCCTGGAGACTTCACCGTCCCGGATCGGCCCGAAGGACCATCATGCGCTTGAAAATTCCGAAATCCGTCTCCTCCATGATTCGTCAGCAGCGCCAATGGCAGAAGGCCGTGAACAGAGTGGTGCAGCAGGCGGGGCTTGGCCTGGGGCAGGAAGCCGCGAAGCCCAGAGCCAAACCGGCATCCGCCAAACCGGCGCCGCATCTGGAAGAGGTCACCGCCTTTGGCAGCAATCCCGGCCATTTGCGCATGCTGGCCTATGTGCCGCCGGGGCTGAAGCCCGGCGCGGCGCTGGTGGTGGTGCTGCATGGCTGTCAGCAGACGGCGGAGGAGTTCGACAGGGCCAGCGAATGGTCGGTCCTGGCGCGCAAGCATGGCTTTGCGCTGCTCTATCCGGAGCAGCGCCATTCCAACAATCCCAATCTCTGTTTCAACTGGTTTCGCCCAAGCGCCGTGGCCGAAGATCGCGGCGAAATCGGCTCCATCCGCCAGATGATCGATTTCCTGATTGAAACCCATGATCTTTCGCAGACAGCGGTGCATGTCGTGGGGCTGTCAGCCGGTGGCGCCATGGCGGCAGCCCTGCTGTCCGTTTATCCCGAGCGTTTCCGGGCGGGGGCGATCATGGCCGGGCTGCCGTTCGGCGCGGTGCGCGATGCCATGGGTGCGCTCGCCATCATGCGGCAGGCGCCGCAGAAATCCCCGCAGGAATGGGCGGGGCTGGTGCGTCAGGCAAGCCCCGAAACCGTGAACTGGCCGGATATCTCCATCTGGCATGGCACGGCGGATGAGGTGGTGGATATTGGCAATGGTCAGGCGCTGGTCAGCCAGTGGTTAGGGCTGAACGGGCTTGAGGATGTCGCTCCGCAAAGATCGGTGTTTCCCGGCGGCGAGCGGCTGTCCTGGCGCAATGCGCGTGATGATATCAAGGTGGAATATGCCATTCTCGATGGCTTTGCCCATGGCTTTCCGATCAGCCAGAAACAGGAAAGCCAGCCCTTCATGCTGGCTTTTCCGCTGTCGCTTGCCCACCTTCTGGTGGAGCGCTGGGGACTTTCACCGGCGGGACGCAAGGCGGCCTGAGGCCGTCCCTTCTGCCCAATCTTATTTCTGCTCGACCTTGACACCGTCCTGGCCGATGCTGAGTTCCACGCCCTTGGGCTTGGTCTGCTCATGGTAGATATAGGCGCCGAGACCGGCGACGACGACGATAAGCGCGCCGATGATGAGGTAAAGGCCGTTGCTGCGGTTCATGCCTGCTTTTTCTCCTGCTGAGACCTGTTGCCAGAGCAAAATGCGGCAATTTGAAGATTGTTCCATAAAAGCATGTCGCGCAAAAGTGTGCAGCGGTTTTGCGATAACGACATGCGTTAAACCAAGAATGTAAAGCACGTTGCATGAGGCTGATAAGCCGCAACGTGCTTTAGGGTCAAAACTCAATCAGGATGGGTGTTCTGTTGAACGGGATGGGATTGAATGGCCGCGAACAAGCGCAAGGCAAGGCCCTAAGGCCTTGTCGAGCATTGTTCGCAATCAGGCGGCCCATCCCGCTCAACCCTTCGGGCAAGGCGTATTTTGCGCCTGCGGGCGTCGGAAAGGTTTGAAAATGATCGGCATTTCCTGCACCTTTCCTCCTACTCAGACACAAAATACGCCTTGCAGAACACCCATCCTGATTGAGTTTTGACCCTAGAGCCCGACGGCCTGCTTCATGACGGGGTGACCCGGCAGCGTGTCAGTCTCTTCTACCCGCTTTCTCACCACGCGGCCCGGCAGCAGTTCGCCGTAGACTGTCAGGGTTTCCTGAACCATGGTTTCCAGCCGGTAGCCATGGCGGCGGGAAAGCGCGCCTGCGGTCAATCTGGCCCGGATAAGCGGATCGGCAAGCCGCAGCATGGCGCGGCTGAGCGGGCCGGGGTCGTCGCTATTGGCGACAAGGCAGCCATTCACATCATGCTCCAGCACGGTGCTGGCGCCACCCACCTGGGTGAGGATCAGTGGCAGACCGGCCGCTGCCGCCTCCAGCATCACATAGGACATGGCCTCGTAACGGCTGGGCGCAACCAGCGCATCGAAGGCCTGCATGGCGTCGTGACCGGCCATGTCGCTCTGGAGCCGCACCGTCTTTTCCAGCCCCTTGCGGGCAATAAGGCTGCGTAGGTTCGTTTCCATCTCGCCTTGGCCGATCATCAGCAGATGGGCGTTCGGCATGGCGGCCTTCACCTCGGCAAAGGCTTCGATCAACCGCTCCGGTGCTTTTTGGGCCACCAGCCTGCCGACAAAGCCAAACAGGAAATCGTTCTTGTCCAGCCCCAGCCGGGCACGCAAGGCACTGCGGTTCTCCGATGGCGGATAGGCCACGCCGTTGACGACGATGCGCAGCTTTTCCGGCGGGATGCCAAGACTGGCCGCATGGTGAAACTCATCCTGTGAAACACAGATGATCCTGTCGCTCAGAAAACGGCCCAGCATCCGCTCCACCGTGCCGTACAGCCGATGGCCATTGCGGCCAAGGGCCGGGTCCATGGTGCGGAAGGCGTGCGGCGTGTAAACAACCGGCGCATTGCCGAAGCCGCGCCCCAGCCGGGTCAGCGCGCCGGCCTTGGAGCTGTGGCCGTGGATCAGGTCAAAGGCGCCATGCTGGCGGATGATCTGCCGGAGCCCCATCAGGTCCTTCGCATCCCACGGGCCAACGGCGCGGCGCATGGCAAGCGGCACGACCCGGTAGAGGCCAAGCCCGTAAAGCTCCTCGATGAAACGGGTTTCCGCCCTGAGCGGCGAATAGACGGCGGTAACCTGATGACCGGCGCGGGTGAGCCCACCGCACAAATCAATAAAGTGGCGGCCCGAACCGCCGCCGCTCGGTTCCAGCACCTGCAAAAGCCGCAATGCCTCAGTGTCAGCCATGGATCCCCCCGGATAGATTTTGTTGTTGTTGCAGCCTTTGAGCCTGCCGGTCAAAGCGATGCTCTGGTTCTTTGTTTTCGCGTCGGATTTGTCCGAAAACCGGTTCCCGCCTTTCGGCCCGATGCTCCAGCCCCCGGCAGCCCCAGAGAATGCCCAGCAGCAGATAGACGTGGCGCCAGTGATCGATATCGATGACATTGCCGATACCGGCATGGCCGATCAGCACGATCCAGGCGATCATCAGATAGGGTTGCCACGGGCGGTTCCGCAGCAGATGCTTGAAGCCGAAGCAGATGCTCCAGGCCAGCAGCGAGACGAAGCAGGCAAGCCCCAGCCAGCCATAGCTCGTCAGGCATTTCAGCCAGATATTGTGCTCGTCTTCCGGAAAGATCTTGCTGAACACCATGGGGCCGATGCCGAGCGGCTTTTCCATCGACATCAGGAAGCCGATCTGGTGGCGTTCGAACCGGCCGAGATGGCCGCCATCATAATCCTGCACCAACTGGGTGCGGTTGGCGAAAAGGGCGCTGACCTTGTCGAACTGCAGCGCAATCCCCAGCGCCGTCACCATCAGCACGCCTGCAATCAGCGCCAGCATCAGGATTTTCAGGCGGAAGGCCGTGCTGCGCTCCTTGAGCAGCAGGATGAACACCATGGCCACCGCCGAGAACAGAAACAGCGCCCAGGCCGCGCGGGAAAAGGAGAGAAAAATGCCGAAGGCGATGATCAGCAGGCCGAGGATTTTCCAGGGCGCATCCATCAGCCTGCCGGTCAGCACGCCATGCATGAGATAAAGCGCAGGCGCGATCAGGAAGGGGCCGAAAACGTTCGGATCCTTGAAGGCGCCCATGGCGCGGTCGTAGCGGGTGAAAATGTCCGCGCCCGGAAAGGCATGGAAATAGCCGAGAATGCCAAGCGATGCCGTGATGACGGCGGCTGCCGCCCAGGCCTTGAACATCAGTTCCAGCCGCTTCGGCTCGTCCTCGATGATGGCGGCGAAGAACATGGAGGTCAGCGCCAGGAAGGCGGAGATGGCCATGTACATCGGCCCTTCGTCCAGATCGTCCATGACGGTCAGAGACATCAGTCCGCCGACATTGAAGACGAGAAGCAGCACGACCAGCGGCGCCACAGCCCGGGAAATCTTCAGCCCCAGCAGGAACCACAGCGGAATCAGCAGGCCCATGTAAAGCTCATGCGGCGCGGGCTCGTGAATGACGAAGCCCTGCAAAAACACGCCGAACGCCACCGCGCCGTTGCTGATGAGCTTGACCAGCGCCATGCCCGGGCGGAAACTCGCCCGGCTATGATGATCGACGGCGCTCAATAGGCATTTTCCGTATTCATGAGGCGGATGGGGGTCAGCAGCAGGATCTTGAGATCGAACAGCAGGGACCAGTTTTCGATGTAATAGAGGTCGCAGGCCGTGCGGGCCTTGATCTTGTCATCGGTATCCACCTCGCCGCGCCAGCCGCTGATCTGCGCCCAGCCGGTGACGCCCGGTTTGACGCGGTGGCGGGCAAAATAGCCCTCGACAATCTCGCCATAGAGCCGGTCGCGGGTCTGGGCGAGAACTGCATGCGGACGCGGACCGACCAGCGAAAGATCGCCGCGCAGCACGTTGAAGAGTTGCGGCAATTCATCCAGCGAGGTCTTGCGGATGAAGCGGCCAACGGGCGTGACGCGCGGATCGTTTTTCGTCACCGCAAGCTTTGCGGTGGGGTCGCTCATCTCCGTATACATGGAGCGGAATTTCAACACGTTGATGACTTCATTGTTGAAGCCATGGCGGCGCTGCACGAAGAGCACCGGCCCCTTGGAGGTGAATTTTACCGCCAGCGCCGTTGCCACCATCACCGGCCAGAGCAGCAGGATGGCGAGCGTGGCGAAGAACAGGTCAAAAGCGCGCTTGGCCACGGAATCCCAGTCGCGGATCGGCTTGTCCATCAGGTCCAGCATCGGCACTTCGCCGACATGGGAATAGGAGCGGGGCCGGAAACGCAGATTGTTGGCATGGGCCGCCAGCCGGATGTCCACCGGCAACACCCAGAGCTTTTTCAGCAATTGCAGAATGCGATCCTCGGCGCTGATCGGCAGCGAGATGATCAGCATGTCGATGCGGGTGCCGCGGGCAAATTCCACCAGTTCCGCCACGGTGCCGAGCTTGGGATAACCGGCGACGATATTGGGCGAACGGTCGCCGCCGCGATCGTCGAAAATGCCGCAGATGCGGATATCGTTGTCTTCCTGCTGTTCCAGTGCGCGGATCAACTGCTTGGCGGGCTCGCCGCCGCCGACGATGACGGCGCGGCGTTCGATCAGCCCGTTGCGCGTCCAGCGCTTCAGCGCCAGCGCCAGAGCGAAACGGCCAAGGCCGAAGATCAGGCAGGCGGCAAGCCCGGTGCCGGGCAGCCAGGACATCAGAAACGGTGTTGGCGCAAGCACAGGCGTTGTGATGCCCGCCAGCGCAAAGCTCAGCACCAGTGCAATGATGCAGCGTTTGACCGAGCGCAGCGGCTGGCGCAGCGTGGTGATCTGATAGCTGTCCGCCATGTGGCTGAGCAGGCTGTAGCCAAAGGCGATGGCGGCGGCGATGCCCAGTTGCGGTAGAATACCATCGGTTCCCGCAGTGAGAACCAGGCCCAGGATCGTCAGCGCAAGCAACAGCGTGAATTCGAAAATGCCGAGCTGGCCGATCAGCATGGCCGGAGATTTGTGCGTCTCGCGAAACTGGCTGGCAACCCGGTTGGCTGCCGGTGACAGCGTCGTTTCCGCCAGCGTCACGTCGCCCGCCGCTTCCGCGGTTTCCCGCAGTTTGCGGCGCAATTTCGCAACATCCAGAGATTCAAGATTGCTCATGACCGACATCCCTCCGGCAGGGCATGTCACGCAAGAGCGGCGGGCGGTATGGTCAGGTCCGGTAAAGGCGTGCCGCCTTTGCCGGTGTCCATCTGCCTGCTGCGCCTCATGCGCATGACCCGCATGGCCTGAAGCGTGCTTCTCAATCCCGGTTTCCCGAGGCACGCTTCAAGTCTTATTCCTGGGCATGACGTTCCCGCAAAACCGCTGAACACTTTTGCGCGCCATGCATTAGCAAGCCATAGCGGAGAGACGCTAAGAAACACCTAGTTAAAATGGTGGTTTTTTAGTTACCGGCCAAAGCCTGTTACAAAACGGGGCGGGAGGGGGCTTCCCGTTCCTCCGGCATTTGCGATCTGTAAAGCTCCAGCATGTTCGCGGCCATGGTGGCTGCGGAGAAACGCTGATGAAACGCCTCATGCTCTGGCATGGTGCGGGCCTTCCAGCCGGGCGAGGTGAGCGCCTCGGTCATGACGGCAGAGAGCCGGTCGGGATCGTCAGGCGGCACCAGGGCTGCGCTCTCCTTGCCCAACGCTTCCGGAATGCCACCGACGCGGCTGGCAATGACCGACTTTCCAGCCGCCACGGCCTCCAGCACGATATAGGGAAAGGATTCCGCCCGGCTTGGCACCACGACGATATCGGTCAACTGAAACGCTTCCGCAACGCGCATGGCAGGCAAGAGGTGGATGCGCCGCCCGAGGCCGCGCTTTTCGATCATGCCGGCATATCTGTCGCGATCCGGCCCGTCGCCGACGATTACGGCGGAGAGCGGCCTTTCAAGACGGCGTTCCGTGCGCTGAAAGGCATCGATGAAGACATCCGGGCCTTTCAGGTCGCGCAGCATGCCGATGAAGCCGAAATCCACGGCATTGGCGGCGGGCGGCACGGGCGCGAATTCGGCCTCGGCAATGCCGTTATGGATCAGCCGGAAGGTGTGGCGCGGCGGCCCCACCTTGCGCACATAATCCCGCTGCTCATGGGCGCAGACGAAGGCAATACCCTCCGTCTGGCGCTCCAGCAGCCGTTCCAGCGCAAAGATGGCTTCGCCCGCAAGCGTTCGCTTGCGGTAATGCAGACTGCCCCCATGGGGCGAATAGAAGCGGGCAACGCGAGACCCTTGCACCCGCAGCACTGAACCGATGATCCGGGCCAGAGCGCCACCCTTGGCGCCATGACCATGCAGAACATCCGGTCGCAAACTCTTGATCTGGCGATAGCAGGCATGAGCCGCGCCGATATCGCCAAATCCAACCGCCCGCCGGATCGGCAGACGGGTGAGGCCAAGCTTCAGCCTCGGTGTCAGCGCTTCGAAAAGCGCTTGTTCATAAGCCCCGCCCGTCAGGCTGTCGCAGATCACGCCCACCTCATGGCCCGCCGCATCATGCTGCTCCACCAGATCGCGGACATGGCGGAAAATACCGCCAATGGGCGAGCGGAAGCAGTGGATGATGCGAAGCGGGCGGGCTTCCTGCATCAGAACAGCCGTTCACGTACGTAAAGCGTATCTCCCGCCAGGATCGGATCGGTCACCGGCACCCGGCCGGTGGCAATGGTGCCGTTGACCTTGCGCGTCACATCCACGTCCCGCTGGTTGGCACGGCTGGTAAAACCGCCCGCGACCGCCACGGCATTTAGCACCGTCATGCCCGGCACATAGCTGTATTGCCCCGGCTGGCCCACTTCGCCCATGACGAAGATAGACCGGTAGCGATCCACCTCGATGCTGACATCGGGATTGCGCAGATAGCCCTGGCGCAGCTTCTGGGCCAGCGCGTTTTCAAGCTGCGGCAGCGTCAGGCCGCGTGCGGCCACCTGGCCGACAAGCGGAAAGGCAATGTAACCGGCCTGGTCCACGGTATAGGTATTGGTCAGGCTTGCCTGCTCGAAAACGGTGACACGCAGCCGGTCGCCGCTGTCCAGCCGGTAGGGCTGGATGGTCGCCTCATTGAAGACCTTCGGCGCGGGCCGGTAGGTCGAGCAGCCTGCAACGCAAAGGCAAAGCAGGGCGGCAAGTGCCAGAAACAGACGTTTCGCCATGGTTTTGCAGTCGCGCTCCCAGTCAGAATGGGTCTCTTATCGGTGATTATGGTTAACGGAGCGTAAAGTAGCATGCCCGAAGACTGATATTTCTCGAATTAACCCTTGAGTTACCATGTTGATTTACGGTCGCGTTACATTCGGGCGTGCGCTCAGGCGGAGCGCGCGCAAATCACCCATCCTGATTGAGTTTTGACCCTAAAGGAGCGCCGGAATGCCGGTTGGACCGAACACAGCGGATCAGGATGTCGACATCGACTTGGCCCAGCTTCTGCGCGCCGTCTGGCAGCGCAAGGGCAGGGTTGCACTGATCACCTGCCTGATGGCGGGGGCGGCCTTTGCCGGTGCAAGCCTCATCAAGCCGACCTATCGCGCCGAAACCACGGTGCTGATCGAGCCGCGCGCGCCGAATTACGATGCCGAAAACGCAAAATCCGCGGCCTCCGAGCCGGTTCTCGATGAGTTGAATATCGCAAGCCAGGTCCAGCTTTTCCGCTCCGCCGATCTCATCCGGCAGGTGGTGAAGGATCTGAAGCTTTATGAATTGAAGGAATTCGATCCCGATCTGCATCCATCGGCGCTGAGCGACCTGATGGTCATGCTGCATCTGAAGAAGAACCCGCTGGAGTTGAAGCCGGAAGACCGGGTGATCAAGACCTTCCTGGACAAGCTGCAGGTCTATCAGGTGGAAAAATCCCGCGTTATCGGGGTGGAGTTCTCCTCCAAGGATCCGAAGCTGGCGGCGGCCATTCCCAATGCCATGGTCAATGTCTATCTCGCCGTGCAAAGCGGCGCCAAGCTCGACAGCAATGAAGATGCCGCCCGCTGGCTGGAGCCGGAAATCGCCAATCTGCGCCAGAAGGTTGCCGATGCCGAGCAGAAGATCGCCGATTACCGCAAATCCTCCGATCTCATTCCGGCTGGCGATGCCAGTTCCTTCGCCTCGCGGCAACTCAACGATATCTCCGCCGAACTGGTGCGGGTGAGGGCGGATCGCGCCAATGCCGAAGCGCGGCTGGAAAACCTGAAGGCCGCCGTGAAAAGCGGCAGGGCGCCGGATGATCTCGATGTGGTCATGGCCTCGCCCGCCATACAGAGCCTGAAACAGAGCGAGGCGGCGCTGAAGGCGCAGATTTCCGACCTGTCGATCACGCTTCTCGACAATCATCCGCGTCTCAAGGCGCTGAAGGCGCAGCTTGCCAGCATGGAAACGCAAATCCAGACGGAGACGCGCAAGCTGCTCTCCAATGTGGAGAATGACGCCAATATCGCCCGGCTGAAAGAGCAGCAGTTGATGCAGCAGCTTGCGACGATCAAGACCGACACGGCGACGGCGGGTGAGAAGGAAGTGGGGCTGAAGGCGCTGGAGCGCGAAGCTGCCGCGCAGCGGCAATTGCTGGAAACCTATCT
Source organism: Allorhizobium paknamense (assembly GCF_030815125.1). Classification (GTDB taxonomy): domain Bacteria; phylum Pseudomonadota; class Alphaproteobacteria; order Rhizobiales; family Rhizobiaceae; genus Allorhizobium; species Allorhizobium paknamense. The sequence goes on along the minus strand of NZ_JAUSWH010000001.1, from coordinate 392,383 downwards.
GGCTCGCTACCGGGAAGCCTCCAGCCGGATCGATCCCAATGCGACGCCTGCGGATGCGCGGGTGATTTCCCGTGCCATGGAGCCGGGCGAGCCGAACTTTCCCAAGGTTCTCCCCATCACCATCGTCGCTGGTGTGGCGACCTTCGTGGTCAGCACCGTCATCATCATGATTCTGGAACTCTTCAGCGGCAGGGCGTTGAAGCCGGTCGGTCCGGTGCCGCTGCCGGGCCGTGGCCCGATCCGCCGCCGGGAAGAGCCCGAGGTGGAGCCAACGGCCTTCCCGCACGCTCCCGAGCCTGCTCACCGCCCTTTAGAGCCCGCCATTGCCGCCTCGGCTGCAACGGCGCTCGCCGAAGGGGAGAGTACTGACATTAAGTCAGCACCGCTTCCTGCGGAAAGCGAATTTTCGATTGCCTCGGTGGCGCGGTATCTTTCCAAGCGCGGCGTTTCCAAGGCCATTGTTCTGTCGCCCGGCGGCGATGAGGGCTCTGCGGCCACCGTCATGCTGGCGCGCGAGGTGGCGGAAGCCGGGCGCAGCGTCATCCTGATCGATATGACCGGCTCTGCTTGTCCGACCCTGTTGATGGCGGCGCATCCCGATCTGCCGGGCGTGACCGATCTTCTCTGCGGCGATGCCGCCTTTGGCGAGACGATCCACCCGGATCGGCTTTCGCCCGCGCATATCGTGCCGCAGGGCGCAAGCGACATTCGTCAGGCGCTGCGCGGCATCGACCGTCTGTCGATGATTACCGATGCGCTTGCCGATGCCTATGATCTGGTGCTGGTGGAATGCGGGGCCGCAAGTGTAGACAATATCGCCCGGCTGTGCCGTGGCCGCGAGCAGGAAATCATCCTCTCCATACCCGAGCCGCAGGAAGAGGGGCTAGCGGCGCTGATGGAGGCGTTTGACGCCATTGGCCAGAGCGATGTGCTGCTGATGAGCGACAAGGCCGATCTGCCGTCCGACGCGGTGGAGGAGCGCAGTTTCGGTAAGGCGGTATAATTCTTACTCTTCTTCCGCGGTTTTGGCATCTTTCTCCGCCCTGAACCTCTGGATCAGGGCGTAAAGATGCGGATTGCCCTTGATTATCGTCTTGGTGCGGGTCACGCCGCGATGGGCAAGGGCGGCGAGCCGCCCTGCGGTGGTGATTGGCAACAGAACGTCGTGCTGAACGGTTTCGATGCTGCACCAGCGGCGCTTATAGGGCTGGTCGCCAAGGCCGAAATCGAAGAGGGCGACGCCATCTTCCAGGGCCTGTTCGATCACCAGCCAGAACAGCAGTTCGCCCGGGCTTGCTTCCGGCGCCAGGGCTTCATCGATGGAGCCAAACTGGCAGATGATGTGATCTCCCTTTCGCGACAGGCCGGCAATGGCCGCGATTTGCCCGTCCAGCGCACCGCGCATTCTGATGGCATGCAGTTCCAGCGGCACATCATAGCCGCCGGAGGACATTTGTGTGACGAGGTGGAAGAACGCCTGCGTCTCCGGGGCCTGAAAGACATTCGGCAGCCCGAGGGACCGGAAGCGATCCGCTTTCTGGCGAAAGAAACATTCGAGAAGGGCAGTTTTTTCGTCCTCGCCGGAGGCGACGACATGATCGAAGCCGCCTGCCGCTTCGATCTTGCGCAATTGATTGCGATATTTCTTGCGGCGGCGCTTGGCATTCAGCGGGGCGATCGTTTCGGCCATGCTGCCGCTGAGCGGCAGTTGGAAACTGTGATTCTGGTGCTCCACCGCATTCACCCCTGCAAAGGGATGGCGCTCCCCCCGCCAGTCGAACGGGATATTGGTGAGCGCTACAAGATCGGCCTCGTCCTTCAGTGCCTTGGAAATGGCATCCACCAATATTTTCTGCCGGGCAGCATCCGCGGTGCTGCGGTAGCAGGGGGTAAACAGGCCCGTATTGATATTGGTGAAGCGCGTGCCGATGAACTGCGCCTGCCGTACAAGACCGGTCCGCACCACTTCCAGCGGCAGGATAAATACGGTTTCGCCCTGCATGCGACCGCGCAAAATGGCGAGGTGGCTGCCATGGGTCTTTGTCCAGGCCCTGCACCAGTCATAGCCCTGATGCAGGGATGCGTAATTGTCCCTCTGCAAAAGCCGCCATTCCCGCTCCAGCGGCTCCATGGCGCGGTGCAACTCCACCGTCAGCATGGTTGGCTCGGACGTGTGATGGACGCTGTTGCTTTCAGGCGATAGGTGGACCACGTGTTTGTCCCGTGAGGCTGATGTCGCACGCGCAGTCTTCTCCGGCAGGATTTAAGCTTTTGCTATGAAATCCTGTGTTCTTCGCTTTGACCAGCACTTAGCGTTAAGATGCTGCTAAAGCATGTCGCGCAAAAGTGTGCAGCGGTTTTGCGATAACGACATGCGTTAACACAAGAACGTAAAGCACGTTGCATGAGGCTGATAAGCCGCAACGTGCTTTAATGCTGCTCATAGCGGTCCAGAAACGCCTCGGCGGAGAGGGTGCGGAAATCCTCGAGCGCTGCAAAAAGCCGGTCATGGTCCCAATCCCACCATTGCAGGCGATCCATGCGCTCGGCGACCGGGGCGGGAAAGCGCTCCCGGATGAGCTTGGCTGGAACGCCGCCGACAATCGTATAAGGCGCAACGGATTTCGAAACCACAGCGCCCGCACCCACCACCGCGCCATTGCCGATGGTGACGCCCGGCAGCAGCGTTGCGCCGTGACCGATCCAGACATCATGGCCGATCACCACCCGGTTTTCTCTTCGCCAGGCGAAGAAGTCCCCATCATTTTCCGCGCCCTCGAAGTAATCGGCGGCGCGGTAGGTGAAGTGGTGCAGCGTGGGCCGCCAGGTGGGATGGTTGGTGGCGTTGATGCGGACGGCGGCGGCGATATTGGCGAATTTGCCGATGGTGGCGCACCAGATGCTGCCATCCTGCATGATATAGGAATAGTCATCCATCTCGCAGTCTTCCAGCCGGCAGCGGGCGGCGACTTCGGTGTAGCGGCCAAGGGTGGAGTTGATGACGCTTGCGGTCTGGTCCACCAGCGGCTGGAGGGAGAGTTTGGTTGCCATGGGAAGCCTTGCGGGTTTGTTGCGCTAAAGCCCGTTGCGGCTTATCAGCCTCATGCAACGTGCTTTACGTTCTTGGTTTAACGCATGTCGTTATCGCAAAACCGCTGCACACTTTTGCGCGACATGCTGTAAACATCCAAGCATAAAGACCCATAGCATCACACTCTGATGACAGAGCCGTCACAGGATCATGACAGGCGCTATTGCCCTATGATCTATGAACCGGCCCAGCCATCCACTTGATCAGGAACATGGCGGGCACCACCCAGAAGACGCCGGACCCAAGGAAATAGAGGAGATGCACCCACCAGGGCGATTGCGCCAGTGCCAATGTGGCAATGGTGGTGGCGATCAGGGCGTAGAGAATGACCAGGGCTACGATCAGGAAGGTGCCGATGAATTTGCGCAATCTGACAGGCATGTGGATCCCTCCTCCTGGAAACTCGGACAGTTCTAGAGCATTTTCAGGAAAAGTGGAATTCGGTTTTCCGTCCGGAAATGCGTAAAAACAAAAAGTTACAGCGCTTCAGTGTGTCCATGAAACACTGAAGCGCTGTAGAGCATTCCTGCAAAAGTGTAGTCGCGGTTTTGCTTCGCAACTGCGCGCCGTCACAAGCGACTCCTTGTCGCAAAGGTCTGCCCTTGTCAGACAGGCCGGGCTGATGCACATCTTCAGCGGAAGAAGAGGTTTGACAAATGACAATGACCAGCACAGCCAGCCAGGCCACCCTCGTCGCAGACATGGACCGCCAAAGCCGCAATCGCCGCGCCGTGCGCCTCTGGCTTTGGGTGGTGATTGTCGCGGTGTTTTCACTGGTTCTGGTGGGTGGGGCGACGCGTCTGACGAATTCCGGTCTTTCCATTACCCAATGGAAGCCTATCCATGGGGTGATCCCGCCGCTGAATGCCGCGGAGTGGGAAGAGGAATTCGCGCTCTACAAGCAGATCCCGCAATATGAGCTGGTCAACAAGGGCATGACGGTGGAGGAGTTCAAGACCATCTTCTGGTGGGAATGGGCGCACCGTTTTCTGGCCCGCAGTATCGGGGTGATCTTCGCGCTGCCGCTACTGTTCTTCTGGCTTACGGGGCGCATCGAGCGGCAATTGCGCTGGCCGCTGGTCGGTATTCTGGCGCTTGGCGGTTTGCAGGGCTTTATTGGCTGGTGGATGGTGTCTTCCGGGCTCACAGAGCGAACCGAGGTGAGCCAATACCGATTGGCAACCCATCTGATCATGGCGTGCCTGATTTTTTCCTCGTCCGTCTGGGTGATGCGCGGTGTTTCCCACCACAGCAGCGATCATGCCGGGCAGCCCACGGCGCGGCGCTGGGCCTGGGTCTTGCTGGGGCTTGCCTTCCTGCAGATCTATCTCGGCGCGCTGGTGGCGGGGCTTGATGCGGGCCTTTCCTACAATACCTGGCCGCTGATGGATGGCGCGCTGGTGCCGGGCGACCTGCTGGTGCAGACGCCCGCCTGGATCAACTTCTTCGAAAACCCGAAAACCGTGCAATTCATCCATCGCCTCGGGGCCTATACGCTGCTGCTCGTGGCGCTGGCGCATATGGTTTACAGCCTGAAGACAGCACCCGGCACCACCCATGCCCGCCGCAGCGTCGTGTTGTTTGTGCTGATATGTCTGCAGGCCAGCATCGGCATCGCCACGCTGCTTTTGCATGTGCCGCTGGATATGGCGCTGACCCATCAGGGTGGCGCGCTGATCGTGCTCGGCTTTGCCGTGGCGCATCTGCGCGGTTTCTACGGGGAATATCCCGCAGAAACCCAGGTTCGAGTGACAACGTGAAAAATTCAGGTCAGCCGAAACGATAGCCCGAATACGGCTTGCCCATGAAACTGCCGCGAAACACGCGTTTTGCCGCATCCGTGCCGCCTGCACCGGCCGCCACAAACAGGGGCACGAGGTGATCGTGATCCGGCACATGGCAGGCGCGCGCATCCGGGTTTTCGGCCCAGGTCGCCAGCCGTTCGGCGCGGGCTTGCGGATCCGAAAGTTCCACGGCTTCGGTCAGCCAGTCATCGAAACGGACCGCTTCGCTGACATGCTCCGGCAAGGCGCGGCGGAATTCACGCATATTGTGATAGCTCATCCCTGAGGCGAGGATCAGCACATCCTCATCCCGCAGCGGGGCGAGCGCCTCGCCGATCTTGAAGTGGCTTTCCGCATCCAGCGTGTTTTTCAGGGAAATCATGGTGATCGGCACATCCGCTTCGGGATAGATCAGCATCAGCGGAATGAAAACGCCATGGTCGAAGCCGCGCTGGGCGTTTTCGGCGCTTTCTATGCCAACGGCGCCCAGCAGTTCGCGCGCTCGCGATGCCAGATCCAGCGCATTGCGGGCCGGATAGCTCAGTTCATAGGTATGCGCCGGGAAGTTATAGTAATCGAACAGCATGGGCGGGTTGGGCGCGGTGCTGACGGTGGGAACCGGTTCGGTTTCCCAATGGCCGGAGACGACCAGAACCGCCTTGGGCCTGCGGCCGATCTCCGCATCCAGCCCCTTGAGAAAGGCGCCGAGATCATCCCAGGGGCCGTGACCCTGGGCATCCTTTGGAAACTCCATAAAGGGCCAGGGTCCGCCGCCATGGGGAATGAAATAGACGGGAAAACGCTCACCCATTGCCTGCTCCAGTTCTCTTACGGAGAGCCGAGCAGCCTGCGGCCACACCTCTCCATTCCGCAAAAATTATGAAGCAAAAATAGCAAAGGGAAGAGGGTTGAGCGACCCCCGGAACGGCTGACGGATCGTTCATAAAAAATGAACGATCCCCCTTGATGGGCCACAGTGGTGGTGAACGATGTCAGGCCGACAGCATCAGATTCATGTTCTGCACGGCAGCACCGGATGCTCCCTTGCCGAGGTTATCCAGCAGGGCGACGAGATTGACCTGATCGCCGCCCGGCGTGCCAAACACGAAGAGCTTCATCGTATCCTTGCCCGCCAGTTCCTCGGCGTCGATACGAGAGAGCTTGCTGCTTTCCTCGAGTGGCACGACGGTGACGATGTCCTGTCCCGCATAGTGAGCAACCAGCGCGGCATGGATGGTTTCCAGCGTTGCGCCATTGCCCAGCGCCGGCAGCAGCAGCGGCACCTGCACGATCATGCCCTGCGGAAAACGACCGACTGACGGCGAAAACAGCGGCGCCTGCTGCAACAGGCCATGAACCTTCATTTCCGGCAGGTGCTTGTGCTTCAGCGTCAGGCCGTAGAGGAAATGATTGGCGGTGATGGCGTCTTCGCGGGTGGAATCCTCCATCTGCGCAATCATCTGCTTGCCGCCGCCAGTATAGCCGGAAACGGCATTGACCGTGACCGGATAGGTGGCAGGCAGCAGGCCGGCGGCGCTGAGCGGGCGGATAAGCCCCACCGCGCCGGTGGGGTAGCAGCCGGGATTGGCAACAAAGCGCGCCGACCGGATCTTCTCCGCCTGCGCCTTGTCCATTTCCGCAAAGCCATAGGCCCAGTCCGGAGAGACCCGGAAGGCTGTCGAGGTGTCGATGATCCGCACCCGGTTATTGGCCGATACCATGGAAACGGCCTCTTTCGAGGCGTCGTCCGGCAGGCAGAGAATGGCGATATCGGCACTGTTCAGCAGGTCTTCGCGGAGCGCTGCATTGCGACGCTCGGCTTCAGGGATGGACAGCAATTCCACATCGCGGCGTTCGGCCAGGCGGCTGCGGATCTGCAGGCCGGTGGTGCCGTGTTCGCCATCGATGAAGATTTTCGCTGTCATTTCATCCTCGCTTTTTCAAAGGCTTGCCGGAGCTTTCGGACTCACTCTAGAGCGGTTCAATGTTTCACGGAAACATTGAACCGCTCTAAAACTTTGTTTTTACACATTTCCAGACGGAAAACCGGTTCCCACTTTTCCTGGAAATGCTCTAGCAAGCATCTGATTCTTTTTGTTAACGGGCGCGCAGCCTCTTGGCACGCAGGCCCAGCATATACATGGCGATGGTTGCCCCCGCAATGGCCGTAATATCGGCATGGTCATAGGCGGGCGCGACCTCCACCACATCCGCCCCGCACAGATCGAGCGGGCTCAACCGTTGCAGGATGGAAAGCACCTTGGCACTGCTCGGGCCTCCCGCGACCGGCGTGCCGGTGCCCGGCGCGAAGGCCGGATCGAGGCAGTCTATGTCGAAGGTCAGATAGGCCGGATGCGGGCCGACATGGGCGATAATGCGTTCAGCCACCTGGGCCGCCGTCATCTCCTCCAGTTCATGGCCGAAGAGGATGCGAATGCCGCAATCTTCCGGCGCATGGGTGCGAATGCCGATCTGGATGGAGCGGGCCGGATCGATCAGCCCCTCATGCACGGCACGGCCGACAAAGGAGCCGTGGTCGATGCGCTTGTCATCATCGAACCATGTATCCTGATGGGCATCGAACTGGATGAGGGCAAGCGGCCCATGCTTAGCCACATGGGCTTTCAAAAGTGGCCAGGTGATGAAATGGTCGCCGCCGAGTGTCAGCAGGAAATTGACATTGTTCAGGAGGTGCGAGGCCTCCCGCTCGATGGTAGCGGGTGTTTCCCAGTGATTGCCGTAGTCCAGACGGCAATCGCCGTAATCCGCCACGGGCATCCGGGAGAACAGGTCGAACTCCCAAGGGTACTGCGGATCATTGTCGAAGATGGCCGAGGCGCGGCGAATGGCCTGGGGTCCGAACCGGGCGCCGGGCCGGTTGGAGGTCGCGGCGTCGAAGGGAATGCCCCAGATGGCCGTGTCCACACCGGTCAAATCCTTGGTGAAGCGGCGGCGCATGAAGGACAGCGCGCCTGCATAGGTGGGATCGGATGCGGCGCTTGTCAGGTCGGAGGCCGTGAAAGCGTGATCAATTGATTTTTGTACCAATGAATACCCCATATCGTCATCATGCGCCGCCGATATCCGGCTTAAGCGCTTTGAACATGCTCACATCTGTTTCGCCGGGTTTTCGGTGCCTCATGCCCCGTCCATCGCTGATCCCTCTCTCCTGCAATCAAAGATGGAAATATTGCCATGGGCCAGCCGCTTGAACGCCCGATCTCCGCGAAACCGCCAGTGTTTCTTTCAGAAAAAGCGCTCGTGTTAACTGACATAGATCAAGTCTTGGAAGAAGGGGTGTTGCTTGTCAAAATATAAGTTTAACAAGTCCTGATTTTTCGATGAAACATCTTTCCTGCGATTGTAAGCTTTAACACATTATTTCATAGGAAGGATCATTAGACACCCTCATTTGTGGGTGATAAGTCCTTCTCTGCATTCGTCATAAATTGCTTTACCCCAAAAATTAGGGGTAAAAAGAACTTTTGTAAACAGGCTAGGTGTTAAAAAATGTTCGCTACATCTTTTCCGCGTTCATCATGAGGTGGCGAAGCTCTCCGTGCGGCCGCGGTAGCAAGGGTTGTTGAAAATGTTTCTTGACAGAGCGCAGGCTGGCCGACGGAAAATGGGCGCGTTTACCAACTGCGTGCGTGCCCCTTATCGGCGTTCAAAGCCATAGGCGCGCTCGACGCGCGCAATGCGCACCTCATAGCGCTCATACCAGTCAGACCGGCCTGTCTTCTGCGCGATAACATGGTCGGCATGCTGTTTCCATGCACGGATGCTGTCTTCGTCGCGCCAATAGGAATTGGTGATGCCGAATCCGTCCGGACCGCGGACGGTTTCTCCGCCGAGATATCCTGGTTGCTCGCCGGCCAGGGCCTCCATCAGGTCAGCCATTTCGCCGTAGCCATTGTCTCCTGCCGTTCTGATGGAGGAAAAGCTGACGACGTAATAGGGCGGGGCGGGCAGGTTGGCGAAGGGGGATGTCATGACCTACGATCCCTATGGTGCGAAAATGGCGTCGATCGCAGGGTCCATCTTTAGGCTGTGATGAACAAATTCAATTTCCTGATGGGTGGGCGACGGTTCGCCATGTCATCGAGGAATTTTCTCTTGAAGCCACGAGCAAACAAAAAAGCGGAGCCGAAGCCCCGCTTTTGTCGTGGATGCAATGAAGCCAGCGATTAACGCTTGGAGAACTGGAAGGACCGGCGGGCCTTGGCCTTGCCGTACTTCTTACGCTCGACAACGCGGCTGTCGCGGGTCAGGAAGCCACCCTTCTTCAGAACGGAGCGCAGGCCCGGTTCGAAGTAGGTGAGGGCCTTGGAGATGCCGTGACGAACGGCACCGGCCTGACCGGAAAGGCCGCCGCCGTGAACGGTGGCGATGATGTCGAACTGACCGGAACGGGCAGCGGCCACGATCGGCTGCTGCAGGATCATCTGCAGAACCGGACGGGCGAAATAGGCGCTGTATTCCTTGCCGTTGATGACGATCTTGCCGGTGCCGGGCTTGACCCATACGCGGGCAACGGCGTTCTTGCGCTTGCCGGTGGCGTAGGAGCGGCCCTGCGCATCGACCTTGCGCTCATGGGCGGGAGCGGAGCCCTGAGCAGAGCCCAGATCCTTGAGGGAAGAAAGGTCTGCCATGATCAGGCGCTCCTTACGTTCTTGCTGTTCAGCTTGGCGACGTCGAGAGCGACGGGCTGCTGTGCTTCATGGGGATGGTTCGAACCGGCATAGACGCGCAGGTTCTTCATCTGGCGACGGCCAAGCGGGCCGCGCGGAATCATGCGCTCGACAGCCTTTTCGAGAACGCGCTCCGGGAAGCGGCCTTCGATGATGGCGCGTGCGGTGCGCTCCTTGATGCCACCCGGATAGCCGGTGTGCCAGTAATACTTCTTGTCCTGATACTTCTTGCCGGTGAAGACGACCTTCTCGGCATTGATGACGATGACATTGTCACCATCATCGACGTGAGGCGTGTAGGTCGCCTTGTGCTTGCCGCGAAGGCGCGTGGCGATCAGGGTGGCGAGGCGACCAACAACGAGGCCTTCGGCATCGATGATGATCCACTTCTTCTCCACCTCGGCGGGCTTCTGAACGAAGGTAGACATGGATTTCTGCTTTCCATCTGGTCCCTGGCAGCCGTGCCGCAGGGCGCTTTTTGTTGCTTGTCTTGCGGCTTGCAACCACAAGAAAAATGCCCAAAGGCCAACGGCTTTTGCGCTGGCGGTCTTATAGTGGCGGCTTCTGTTGCAGTCAAGCGGTGGCGATACCGCGGTCTTTTTGAAAAATCCATGTAATTCAAAGGGTTGAGTATATGGTATTATAATACCGTAAATTTTCCTTTTTGCCTGACGCCTTCCGGGTCTGGTTATGCTCTCCGGCTGGTTGATGATTTGATGGCGCAGGCGGTACTGAGCTTTGCCGCAATGGTTAACGGCTGGACCAAAGCTGCACAGGCAAAAGGTTTGCAATATAAATCGATTAAATTCGAAAACACGCAGGCTCGCTCCGCGTGCGGAAAGTTGAGAGGAAAAATCCCTTTTATGCCAAGGCCTAAGCATTTCGTTGAGCGCTAAATTACCCAAGAACAGATGCCGAATATTTAAGATACAAAAAGCGAACGATGTCGCTGCTTTGTGATCTGTGTCACACGCGGCAAAATGAGCCCAAAAATGGACGTTCATGGTGACAGCGTTAACATATGCCGGCCTCGTCCTAGGAAAAAGCGTCTTTTCAGCCTTTGGTTGAGTGTTTGGAGTTGCAATTTTGTGGAAGCGGCCTGTTTCGAAAGAAAACAGGCGGCGGCAGCTTCAAACGAATGCTCTTTCGCACTCCTTAAAGAATGAGGGGTATGATGACAGGCGGGATAGAGACGGGATGATCTTTGGGTCGGCTTGATGCCGCGAAAGGAGACGTCATGAACCATGATGCCTATGACAATGGGTTCCTAAGGCAGATTCTCTCCCGGGTGCACACAATTGCCGTGGTTGGCGCGTCTTTGCGAGACGACCGCCCGAGCCATTGGGTCACGGGCTTTCTCCTTGGAAAGGGATATAGGGTCTTTCCGGTCAATCCGGCAGCGGCGGGTCGGCATATTCTGGGCCAGCCTGTTTATGAGAGCCTGGCGGCCGTGCCGGAGCCCATCGATCTTGTCGATGTCTTCCGCAAGGCAGATGCCTTTTCGGGTGTGGTGGACGAGGTTCTCGCCCTTCCGCATCGTCCTCTGGCGATCTGGGGTCAGCTTGGTGTGCGCGACGACGCCGCTGCGGCCCGTGCCGAAGCCGCAGGCATTGCCATTGTCATGAACCGGGCGCTGGTCGCGGAATACCGGCTGGTCTATGAGGCGCAACATCCGGCTGCGCATCATGGAACGGAGCAATTTACACAGCCAGCCTCTTGAGGTTTCAGAGGCGGTGGTTGGGGATGATCCGCAGGAAGCCGGTGTCCAGATCCTCGATGGGCTGGCAGTTCAGCACCGGGCAGGCCGGGTTGTCGCGGGTCGGCACGGTGGCGCGCTCGGCATATTCATTGGAATTGCAGAAGCCGCGATCGCGCACATAACGGTCATAAAGCGTCATACCGGCCACGCGCTTGGAAGGATAGCGCAGGATGGTCGCGCCTTCGCTCCGTACTGCCTGGCGGACGCCTTCGCAGGTCATTGTGGTGCTGTTATAGCGCTGAATGGCGAGGGCGTCGGTGGCGACGAACGAGACGGCGAGCAGGACGCCGGCTGAGAACATGGATTTCATTGTCTTCTCCCTGTGAGCCCCATGGGCATGGCGGCTTTCATCACAAAGTCGATCGCGCCCCTTTTTGTTTCAAGAGTAAGGGGTATGTTTAACGCCTGTGTTTTCGGCATGAGGAGATCCCCGATGAATCATCAAGCCTATGACGACGCCTATCTGCGGGAAATCCTGACCAGCGTAAAGGTCATCGCCATGGCGGGGGCGTCTCCCAATCCGGATCGTCCGAGTTTTGGCGTCATGCGCTTTCTGCTGCAGAAGGGCTACCGTGTCATTCCGGTCAATCCCGGGCAGGCGGGCAAGGAGATCCTTGGGCAGAAAGTGGTTGCCCGTCTTGCCGATATCACCGAGCCGGTGGACATGATCGATGTGTTTCGCGCATCCGAGCATGTGGCGGGCGTGGTGGAGGAGGCGCTTGAGATGCGAGAAATGCCTGCTGTTATCTGGACGCAACTTGGTGTCAGCGATCCGGCAGCGGCGGCCCGGGCAGAGGCGGAAGGGTTGAAGGTGGTGATGAACCGCTGCCCGGCCATCGAATATCCCAGACTGATCGGCGGTGCGCCTCATTCTTGATCCTGGAGATCGTTCCAGGCAGCGGTTTTGCCGCATAACGCTTTGCAGGCAGATCAATCTGCCTCGAAACCGGTTGTAAAACGCAAAGCTATTCGTTTTCTTGACGATCTGGCCGGATAAGATCACCGCGTCCGCCGCGAGGTTTTTGTCTTCGTTGCGCAAACCGGTCAAATTGAAATCAAGAGATTTACATCAGAAAAATCTGATGGATAGGGGAGGATACCATGTCTCAGACCAATCCGGGGTTTTCAACGCTTGCAGTGCATGCCGGGGCGGAGCCCGATCCGACGACGGGTGCGCGCGCCACGCCGATCTATCAGACCACGGCCTATGTATTTCAGGATGCCGATCATGCGGCGGCGCTGTTCGGTCTCAAGCAGTTCGGCAATATCTATACCCGCATCATGAACCCCACCCAGGCGGTGCTGGAAGAGCGGGTGGCCGCGCTTGAAGGCGGTACGGCGGCACTGGCGGTGGCCTCAGGTCATGCGGCGCAGCTTCTGGTGTTTCACACCCTGCTCAATCCGGGCGATAATTTCATCGCGGCAAAGAAGCTCTATGGCGGCTCGATCAACCAGTTTGGTCACGCCTTCAAGAGCTTTGGCTGGGAGGTCCGCTGGGCCGACACCGCCGATCCGGAAAGCTTCTCGGCGCTGGTGGATGAGCGCACGCGGGGCATTTTCATCGAGAGCCTTGCCAATCCCGGCGGCACTTTCGTGGATATCGCCGCGATTGCGGCGATCGCCCGGCGTCATCGCCTGCCGCTGATCGTCGACAACACCATGGCCAGCCCCTATCTGGTGCGCCCGCTGGAGCATGGTGCGGATATCGTGGTGCATTCTGCCACCAAATTCCTCGGCGGCCATGGCAATTCCATGGGCGGCATTATTGTAGATGGCGGCACGTTCGACTGGTCGGAGCCGGGGCGCTATCCGGCCCTTTCGGAACCGCGCACCGAATATGGTGGGGTCATTCTTCAGGAAGCCTTCGGCAATATCGCCTTTGCCATCGCCGCCCGGGTGCTGGGTCTGCGTGACCTCGGCCCCTCCATCGCGCCGATGAATGCCTTCCTGTTGCAAACCGGCATTGAAACGCTGCCACTGCGCATGCAGCGCCATTGCGACAATGCGCTGAAGGTGGCGCGCTGGCTGAAGGACCATCCCAAGGTGGCCTGGGTAAGCTATGCCGGTCTGCCGGATGATCCGAACCACGCTCTGCAGCAGCGCTATTCGCCGAAGGGGGCAGGGGCTGTCTTCACCTTTGGCGTCAAGGGTGGTTATGCCGCCGGCAAGGCTCTGGTGGAAGGGCTGGAACTCTTCTCGCACCTTGCCAATATCGGCGATACGCGCTCCCTCGTCATCCATCCGGCCTCCACCACTCATGCGCAATTGACGCCGGAGCAGCAGGTGGCCGCTGGCGCCGGACCGGATGTGGTGCGGCTTTCCATCGGTATCGAAGATCCCGAGGATATCATTGCCGATCTCGAGCAGGCATTGGAAAAGGCGTAAACCCGATGTTTCTTCAACCTTTCGATCTGACGGGCATAGAGCCGGAGGAGGGCGCGCCCGCGCCCGACCGGCTGCTTGCCGGGGACCCGCAGTTTCTCAGCTGGAACCTCGAGGAGCGCGACGGCCTCTATTGCGGTGTCTGGCAGGCGACGCCGGGAAAGTGGCGGGTGGTCTACGACGAATGGGAGTATTTCCACATTCTCGAAGGGCACTCGATCCTGACACGGGATGGCGGCGAGCCCGTGCACCTGCGCAAGGGCGACCGCCTCATCCTGCGTCCGGGATTTACCGGGACATGGGAAGTGGTGGAGACCACCCGAAAGGATTATGTGATTCGTCTATAAAGACCTTTCACCACGTCAGGTCCAGCCGCTCCAGCCCGTGAAAGTGATAGACATCCTTGACGCTTGGGGGAGCGGCGAGCCTGAGCTTCGGCAGGCGCTTGAAGAGCAGGGGCAGGACGATGTTCAGCTCAAGCCTCGCCAGCGGCGCACCGATGCAGAAGTGGATACCGGCGCCGAAGGAAAGATTGGCGCCTTCATTGCGCTGCGGCTTGAAGGTCAGCGGATCGGTAAATTTCAGCGGATCGAGATTGGCGGCGGCAAGGATAAGGCCGATCCTGTCGCCGCGCTTCAGGGTAACGCCATCGATCTCACAGGGCTCCAGGCAATGGCGCTGGAAGATGTGGACCGGCGCGCAGATGCGCAGGCATTCCTCCACGGTGCGCTCGGTGGCCGCTGCATCCCGGAACAGATCCTCAGGAGCGAGCCCGCTTTCGAGAATGATGCGCACACTGTTGCCGATCTGGTGAACCGTCGCCTCGTGCCCGGCATTCAGCAGCACGATGGTGGTGGAGATCAGCTCGTCTTCGGTCAGATACTGGCCCTTGTGCTCCGTGTGGATCATGTGGCTCAACAGATCCTCGCGCGGCGTTTTCCGGCGCTCGGCAATCACCTGCCGCACGTAATCGGCAAATTCCCGGGCGGAGCGGTCCGCGGCATCCTCGTCGGCGCGGCTGCGCTTGAACATGTACATGCCGACATAGTCATGCGACCATTTCAGCAATTGCGGTCCCATATCGTCCGGTATGCCGATCATCCGGCCAATCATGGTCACGGGAATGATATCCGCAAAAGAGGAGAGCAGTTCCGTTTCACCGGTTCCCGCAAAATCATCGATCAGCCGGTTGGCGAGATCGGCGATCTCGCCGCTCATCTTTTCCACATGTCGGGAGACGAAGGCGCGGTTGACCAGAGTGCGCAGCCTTGTGTGCTCCGGTGGTTCAAGCTCGAGAAGCGACCATTCCTCCGCCTTGTCGAAGTGACGTGTATGGGCGGCCGGTTCCGGCAGACCCAGCTCCTCACGCGTGGCAATATGCAGGATCTGCCGGCCGAAGCGCTTGTCGCGCAGCAGGCCGTTCACCGCGTCGTAGCCGGTGAAGAACCATTGTTTCTGTTCCTGCCAGTAAAAGGTGGGGCTTGCCGCATGCAAGGCGGCATAGACGGGATTGGGATCGGCGTAAAAAGCGGCATCGCGCGCATCGAGGCTCACCTGTCTCGATGTCGCGTCGATGGAAAGAAAGGGAAAGGGCGAAACCCTATGCTGGCCGGTCATGAATACTCATCCGATGGAAAATGGCGCTTTTACGCCGGAGGCGTGATGCGCTTCGACAGCCGGCGCAGCGCAGCCACCTGCCGGTCTGCCTCGGAATCGATGGCGGCGGGCGTGCCGCTGTCTTCCGTCGGCGTAAGGCAGAAATAGCTGCTTTCCTTCGCCACCGCCACACGGTTTCGTCCCTCGGCCTTGGCGGCGTAAAGGGCGGTGTCGGCTCGGCTCATCATCTTATCGAAGTCGAAGCTTTCGGGAGGGCTGGCGCACAGACCGGCGCTGACGGTCAGCCGCACGATGCCGCTTTCGGTGGCAATCGGCGTGACGGCCACCATCTGACGGATCTGCTCTGCGTGAAACGCAGCCTGACGCAATTCGTCCACCGGCAGAATGGCGCTGAATTCCTCGCCGCCGCTGCGGGCGAACAGGCCCTTCGAGCCAATTGTGCCCCGCACCATGGTGGCGAAGGCCGTCAGCACCGTATCACCGGACTGATGGCCAAAGCTGTCATTGATATGTTTGAAGAAGTCGAGATCGAACACCAGAAGCGCCAGTTGCCTGTCCTTGCCGCATCTGGCTTTCATGGCTGGCAGCGATTCGATCAGGCCGCGCCGGTTCAGGGCGCCCGTCAGTGGATCGGTTCGCGCCAGATCCTTCAGACGCAACTCGCTCTTGTCCATGATGATCTTGGTCAACAGCACGATGGCCGCCACCAGGCAGATAATGCCGAAAACGCCGATATAGGGCACGATGGTCAGTTCCGCGAAAGAACCGGGCTGGTTCATCGCGGCATAGACGGCGACAAGAAGGTTGTTGAGGGCCTGGATAGACCAGACGCCTGTGAGGAGATGCCGGTATTTAGGGCTGCTGACCCGGCTCGTCGCAACGATCCGCGCCATGATCAGAAAGCCGACGATGTTCGGAACCTGATGCAGGACCACCTGAATGTAATAGATGTCGCGCGGCAGCGGCAAAAGCATGGCCATCGTCCAGACGGCCAGCGGCAGCAGCGATGCCAGGGAGGGGGATCTGTCGTCCAGCCGCCGAAGGCCCGTGATCCAGAAGGCCAGACCCAGCATGGCCAGAAGAGTAACGGTATGTGGCGGAATATTGAAAGGCAGCAATGGCCTTATGCCCACCACCACCACGCCGAGCCCATGGGCCGCAAAGCCGAGCGCAAGCCAGATGTAATAGGAGCGTTGCCGGTCATGCAACCATACGGTGATCAGCAGAATCGCGAGCGTCAGGGCCTGGATGCCCCAGATCAGGAAAGCGGTTCTGACATCGAACACGGCGGCCAGCCTCGAAAAGAAAGTTTTTCAAGTCTTATCGAACTGCAAAGGTGAACGTCCAGTTAAATTTCCCCGGTATTTCAGAGGGTTTGAAAAAGAGGAAAAAGTGATGATTTGCCAAAAAAGACAAATGAAAACAGAAATAAAACACGTTTTGCGAGATGGATGAAAAACTGCACGCCCTGGTGTTTTCCAGGGTGGTTGGAGCTGTGGCGAAAGCCTGTTTTTCTTGACCTCTCATTCACCATAGACTCGCTTTTCTGTGCGCCTTGTACAACCATTCTTGTGCCTATCCGGGTTTGGCAGGCGCAGCCCGCTCCGCTTGTGCTATGGAAAGCTCATATGTGCCGGAACTGCATGCCAGACATGCGGTGTGGGCATGATGGGGCAGCAGGGCATGGCCCGGATGTGGAGAGGCTTTGGAAAGCGGCGGCGGGAAGGCCTTGATTTAAGGATATCCCGGCCTGCAGTCTTGAAGTCGGGGGACCGGACGCTCTATGTAGGGATTGACATGAGAGGATTGATTCCCGCCCTGCATGGGTCTGGAATGGGTTGAAAAGGACGGACATGAAAAATCCAGTTGATACCGCCATGGCCCTGGTGCCGATGGTTGTGGAGCAGACCAATCGCGGCGAGCGCTCTTATGATATCTACTCGCGTCTGCTCAAGGAGCGCATCATCTTCCTGACCGGCCCGGTTGAAGATCACATGGCGTCGCTCGTCTGCGCCCAGCTGCTCTTCCTTGAGGCCGAGAACCCCAAGAAGGAAATCGCTCTCTACATCAATTCGCCGGGCGGCGTCGTGACGGCAGGCATGGCGATTTACGATACCATGCAGTTCATCCGTCCGGCTGTTTCCACGCTTTGCGTCGGTCAGGCTGCGTCCATGGGATCGCTGCTTCTGGCTGCCGGCGAAAAGGGCATGCGTTTTGCCACGCCGAATGCCCGCATCATGGTGCACCAGCCCTCCGGCGGCTTCCAGGGCCAGGCGTCCGACATCGAGCGTCACGCCCGCGACATCATCAAGATGAAGCGCCGCTTGAACGAGGTTTATGTCAAGCACACGGGCCGCACCTATGAAGAGGTTGAACAAACGCTCGATCGTGACCATTTCATGGAAGCGGGCGAGGCCAAGGATTGGGGCCTGGTCGACAGGATCCTCACCACGCGGGCGGAGATCGAAGGAGTAACGGCTTCTTGATCGGCTCTGCCTCTTGACTGCCCTTAATCCAAGGTCTGATCGGAACAAGGGCTTTAAAGGGTGGCCGAACGCGCGATGAAACGGTATTAAGGCTATGTTGAATTTTTATGACATAGTCTGGAGTTCGAGGTCGGAGGTTGTCGTTGCCGCCGGTTCGCTTATCTAAGGGTGTGAACTGGAGAGTCCCTTCGATTGAAATTCGCCCCGGCCACTGAAGGGGTGGCTGCCGGGGCGGTGTAGTGGACCGCGTGGCTTGACGCTGGCGCGGCGTGCTGGAAGGAAAAAGTTATGAGCAAAGTCAGCGGAAGCAACGGCGGTGACTCGAAGAATACCCTGTATTGTTCGTTCTGCGGCAAGAGCCAGCACGAGGTCCGGAAACTGATTGCCGGGCCGACGGTATTCATCTGCGATGAATGCGTCGAACTCTGCATGGACATCATTCGCGAGGAAAACAAATCCTCGATGGCGAAGTCCCGGGACGGCGTTCCGACCCCGCAGGACATCATCAAGATCCTGGATGAATATGTCATCGGCCAGAAGCAGGCGAAGAAGATCCTCTCCGTCGCTGTGCACAACCACTACAAGCGCCTCGCACATGCCTCCAAGGGTGGCGATGTCGAGCTTGCGAAGTCGAACATCCTGCTGGTCGGCCCGACCGGCTGCGGCAAGACCTATCTCGCCCAGACGCTGGCCCGGATCATCGATGTTCCCTTCACCATGGCCGATGCGACGACGCTGACGGAAGCCGGTTATGTCGGTGAAGACGTCGAGAATATCATCCTGAAGCTGCTGCAGGCTGCCGACTATAATGTCGAGCGCGCCCAGCGCGGCATCGTCTATATCGACGAAGTGGACAAGATCAGCCGCAAGTCCGACAACCCGTCCATCACCCGCGACGTGTCGGGCGAGGGCGTGCAGCAGGCCTTGCTGAAGATCATGGAAGGCACCGTGGCTTCGGTTCCGCCGCAAGGTGGCCGCAAGCATCCGCAGCAGGAATTCCTGCAGGTGGACACGACCAACATCCTCTTCATCTGCGGTGGCGCCTTCGCCGGTCTCGACAAGATCATCTCCGCGCGTGGCGAAAAGACCTCGATCGGCTTTGCCGCGACGGTTGCAGCGCCGGATGATCGCCGCGTCGGTGAGGTTCTGCGTGAACTGGAGCCGGAAGATCTGGTGAAGTTCGGCCTTATCCCGGAATTCATCGGCCGTCTGCCGGTTCTGGCGACGCTGGAAGACCTGGACGAGGACGCTCTGATCCAGATCTTGTCCGAGCCGAAGAACGCCCTGGTCAAGCAGTACCAGCGCCTGTTCGAGATGGAAGACGTGGAACTGACCTTCCACGAGGACGCCCTGCGCGAGATTGCCCGCAAGGCCATCGTCCGCAAGACCGGTGCCCGTGGTCTGCGTTCGATCATGGAAAAGATCCTGCTGGATACCATGTTCGAACTGCCGGAACTCGAAGGCGTGCGCGAAGTGGTCATTTCCGACGAGGTGGTGAAGGGTGCGTCCCGTCCGCTTTACATCTACGCCGATCGTCAGGAAGAAAAGGCCAACGCTTCGGCCTGATCACCGGCATCAATACCGATCAGAAGCCCGCCTTGTGCGGGCTTCTTGATTTCTGCAATGTGCAAACCGTCGTTTCCCCTGTGATTTTCCTGATCACACGCGCTTTCGGCCTATTTGCGCCAGCCGTTGAATGGCGATAGGATCGGCAAATGCCGTGATGCCGAAGAATCGCCTTTTGTCTCTCCAGTGTGGCGTAGGCTTCGGCATGCATCATGAAATTGGCCCACGGAAAGATCCCGGCGTTGCCGCAGGTGTTTCCACCTCGCGCCGCCTGGTCTCTGAGGGGCATGTGAACGATTTCGGGCTTGAATTGTACCTCTTCTCTCTCCACTTCTAGGAAGAGACAGGACCATGTCCCCCGCGGCTTTGATAGCGCGGATTTGGGTCCCGGCAACGGGACGATGAAAGGAACTGGAATGACTAAAGTGACCTCTGTCGCTGGCGAAACCAATACCTATCCGGTATTGCCGCTCCGCGACATCGTGGTGTTCCCGCACATGATCGTGCCGCTCTTCGTAGGGCGCGAGAAGTCCATTCGTGCCCTTGAGGAAGTCATGGGCTCCGACCGTCAGATCATGCTGGCCACACAAATCAACGCAGCCGATGACGATCCGGAACCTGCCGCCATTCACAAGGTGGGTACGGTTGCCAATGTGCTGCAATTGCTGAAACTGCCCGATGGCACCGTCAAGGTGCTGATCGAGGGCAAGGCGCGCGCCCGTATTTCCAGCTATACCGGTCGGGAAGACTTCTACGAAGCCCAGGCCGAAGTGCTGGCCGAGCCGGAAGAAGATGCCGTCGAGGTGGAAGCCCTGTCGCGTTCGGTGGTTTCGGAGTTCGAAAACTACGTCAAGCTGAACAAGAAGATTTCGCCGGAAGTGGTTGGCGCCGCAAGCCAGATCGAGGATTACTCGAAGCTCGCCGACACGGTGGCTTCGCACCTCTCCATCAAGATCACCGAGAAGCAGGAAATGCTGGAAACGGTGAGCGTGAAGACGCGTCTGGAGAAGGCGCTGGGCTTCATGGAAGGCGAGATTTCCGTTCTGCAGGTGGAAAAGCGCATCCGGTCGCGCGTCAAGCGCCAGATGGAAAAGACGCAGCGCGAATATTACCTCAACGAGCAGATGAAGGCGATCCAGAAGGAGCTTGGCGACGGTGAAGACGGCCGTGACGAGATGGCCGAACTGGAAGAGCGTATTGCCAAGACCAAGCTTTCCAAGGAAGCCAAGGAAAAGGCCGACGCGGAACTGCGCAAGCTGCGCCACATGAGCCCGATGTCGGCGGAAGCCACGGTGGTGCGCAACTATCTCGATTGGCTGCTCGGTCTGCCCTGGGGCAAGAAGTCCAAGGTGCGGGTCGATCTGAACCTTGCGGAGAAGATCCTGGACGAGGACCATTTCGGTCTCGACAAGGTCAAGGAGCGCATTGTCGAATATCTGGCCGTGCAGGCCCGCGCCACCAAGATCAAGGGGCCGATCCTGTGCCTCGTCGGCCCTCCCGGCGTCGGCAAGACCTCGCTCGCCCGCTCGATTGCCAAGGCGACCGGTCGTGAATATGTGCGCATGGCGCTGGGTGGCGTGCGCGATGAGGCCGAAATTCGCGGTCACCGCCGCACCTATATCGGCTCCATGCCCGGCAAGGTCGTGCAGTCGATGAAGAAGGCCAAGCGGTCCAACCCGCTCTTCCTGCTCGATGAAATCGACAAGATGGGCATGGACTTCCGCGGCGATCCTTCTTCGGCCCTGCTGGAGGTTCTGGATCCGGAACAGAACTCGACCTTCATGGACCACTATCTTGAGGTGGAATACGACCTCTCGAACGTGATGTTCATCACGACGGCGAACACGCTGAACATTCCCGGTCCCTTGATGGACCGCATGGAAATCATTCGCATCGCCGGTTACACCGAGGATGAGAAGCTGCAGATCGCCAAGCGGCATCTGATGCCGAAGGCCATCAAGGAACATGCCCTGAAGCCGGAGGAGTTCTCGGTTTCGGACGACGCCATCGTTGCGGTGATCCAGCAATATACCCGGGAAGCCGGGGTGCGCAGCTTCGAACGCGAGTTGATGAAGCTCGCCCGCAAGGCCGTGACGGAGATCATCAAGGGCAAGACCAAGTCGGTGGCGATCACTGCGGCCAACATCCATGATTATCTCGGCGTGCCGCGCTATCGTCACGGTGAAGCCGAGGGTGAGGATCAGGTCGGGATCGTCACGGGTCTCGCCTGGACGGAAGTGGGTGGCGAACTGCTGACCATCGAAGGCGTGATGATGCCGGGCAAGGGCCGCATGACCGTCACCGGTAATTTGAAGGACGTGATGAAGGAATCGATTTCCGCCGCCGCATCCTATGTGCGCTCGCGGGCCGTTGATTTCGGCATCGAGCCGCCGCGGTTCGACAAGTCCGATATCCACGTTCACGTTCCGGAAGGTGCGACCCCGAAGGATGGTCCGTCTGCGGGTGTGGCCATGGCAACGGCCATCGTCTCTGTCATGACCGGTATTCCGGTCAACAAGGATGTGGCGATGACCGGCGAAATCACGCTGCGGGGCAGGGTTCTGCCGATCGGCGGCCTGAAGGAGAAGCTTCTGGCCGCCCTGCGCGGCGGCATCAAGAAGGTGCTGATCCCGCAGGAAAACGCCAAGGACCTGGCCGACATTCCAGACAATGTGAAGAACGGTCTGGAAATCGTGCCGGTGTCGCGTATGGGCGAGGTGATTTCACATGCTCTCATTCGCGTGCCTGAGCCGATTGAATGGGATGGTACGGTAGAAACGCCCGCCATCGGCTCGGTGGAAGCCACCGAAGATTCGGGCGCAACCGTGGCACATTGAGGCCATTTGGCCTCATGCCTGCCTTAAATCCTCAAAAACCCAAGGGGCTGGCGCTTTTGCCAGCCCTTTTTTTGTGTAAATGCGCTGAGAACCCTTGTTTTTCAGGCAATACAGGTGCTTTTGGCTTGTGACGGGCCGGTGGATCGACGAGGTTCTCCCGGTTTGACGTTTTTGAGTCGTTTCATGCCATACAGAAAGGGTGGAAACATGAATAAGACTGAACTCGTATCCGCAGTCGCTGAAAAAGCCGGCCTGACCAAGGCTGATGCCGCGTCTGCGGTCGATGCCGTTTTCGACACGGTACAGGCTGAGCTGAAGAATGGCGGTGATGTACGCTTGGCCGGTTTCGGTGCCTTCACGGTATCGCGCCGCGAAGCCTCCAAGGGCCGTAACCCGTCGACGGGTGCTGAAGTGGACATTCCGGCGCGCAACGTGCCGAAGTTCACTGCCGGCAAGGGCCTGAAGGACGCCGTTAACGGCTGATGGATCGAGGAGGAAGTGATGGCCCTGGAGCATTTCCAGGAAAAGTGAAAACCGCTTTTCCCTCCGGAAATGTGTAAAAGCAAACCGCCGCACTTCTCTCCTGACAATCCTGGATAAATATCTGCAAAAAGCCCGGCCTCGTGCCGGGTTTTTTGTTTTGACGCATTTCCGGACGGAAAACCGAATTCCACTTTTCCTGGAAATGCTCTAATCCGGCAAATGAAACGCGCGGCGGAAATAGGAGCGGAAGGCCATCATGGCCGGGCTGAACTCCACATTGCGCCGCCAGGCAAGGCCGACATCCATGGAGGGGACCGGATCGCTGAGATTGATGGTTTCGATCCGCCGCCCTTCCAGCGACCAGGGGCGATGCACCATATCCGAAAGAACCGCCACGCCCTGGCCATTGGCCACCATGGATCGCACGGCTTCTACCGAAGAGGTTCTGAGCGTGATGCGCGGCAGATAGGGCGTCTGGCTCCAGTATTTCAGCGAGGTGTGCGAGGCCTCATCCACCGTCAGCATGATGTAATCTTCCTCCGCCACATCCTTGAGGCCGATGGCGGGCAGGGAAAGCAGCCGGTGGCGCGAGGGCACCCAGAGCCTGCGCGCCGAGCTTAAAAGCTTTTCCGTCGTCAGTTCCGAATTGAGAATGTTCGAAGTCAGCATCACGGCGATGTCGTAGCGGTTGGTCAGCAAGCCTTCCTCGACGCTTTCGCGGTTTAGTTCGAAGAGCTTGATGGTGATGCCGGGAAACTGCCGCCGCAGCCTTTCCATATGCTGAGGCAGAAAATAGCCGATCACCGTATAGCTGGCCGCAACGGTCAGGCTGCCTTCAACATCGCTTGCCGGCAGGGCAAGCTTGGTCATTTCCTCCACTTTCTGAAGGATGTCATAGGCCTGGGACAGCAATTGCCGCCCGGCAATGGTGAGATCCATTCCGTGAGCCGCGCGCTCGAAAAGCGCCGCGCCGACGGTTTCCTCCATGTCCTTGATGGCCGTGGTCACCGCCGACTGCGAAATGGCGAGATTGACCGCCGCCTGCGAGACCTGTCCCGCCTCCGCCGTGGCGACAAAATAGCGAAGTTGCTTGAGGCTGAGCGCCATGGAAAGGATCTCTTCCTGTATCTGTTTTTTTGATATTGATCTTCAAAAAACAGTATTTTTCAAATGAAAAAATCTTTCCTAGTCTCTGCCCATATCGCAAGCAGACCCTCTGATTGGGTAAATAACAGGCAGGTGGGACATTTCAGTGAAAGAGATAGTCGATATCAATTGCGACATGGGTGAAGCTTTCGGGCGCTGGCATGTAGGCGATACCCAGGATAGCGCCCTGATGGAACTGATCAGTTCCGCCAATATCGCTGCCGGGTTTCATGCAGGCGATCCCAATCTGATGGATGAGACGGTGCGGCTGGCGGTGTCGCATGGGGTGGGAGTGGGTGCCCATCCGGGTTATCGCGACTTGCAGGGTTTCGGTCGCCGCCGCATTCAGGGCACGGCGCGGGAACTGGTGAACGACATCGTCTATCAGGTAGGCGCCATTCGCGAATTTGCCCGCCGTCATGGGGCAAGCCTCCAGCATGTAAAGCCGCATGGGGCGCTTTATATGGAAATGGCCGTCAATAACGAGTTCGCGCAGATCTTCATCGATTATATGCGGGCGGTCGCCCCCAATGCCTATGTGTTCTGCATGGCCGGGTCCGCCACCGAGCGCGCGGCGCGGGAAGCGGGCCAGCCGGTTGCCCGCGAATTTTACGCCGACCGAGATTATGACGAAAGCGGCTCCATCGTCTTCACCCGCGATGCCGGCAGGCCCGACCCTGCCGCCCTGGCGCGCAAGGTGGTGCGGGCCTGCCGCGAAGGCAAGGTCACGACCGTGACCGGCCGGGATATCGACATTCCCTTCGAGACGATCTGTTTCCACTCCGATACGCTCGGAGCGCTGGACATCGTCAGGCAGATGCGGGCCGGGCTGCTGGCCGAGGGCATTCGCATCGCGCCGATTTCCGAAATTCTGAGAGCATAATTCGACCGGAGTGGAACGAGCACGACCAAGATTATGCTTCAAAAGCAAATAATTAAAGCGCCGGTCTGATTCAGTCATATCGAAAGGCGCTCTCAATAACCACAAAAGCGGAGAACAGCATGAGCACGCTGGAGATCAAATCCCCTTTGCCGGGCACTTTTTATCGCAAGCCGTCGCCGGATGCCGCGCCCTTCAAGGCCGATGGCGAAACGGTTGCGGCTGGCGAGGTGATCGGCCTGATCGAAGTGATGAAGACCTTCCATGAAATCCGGGCGGATGTCTCCGGCACGGCTGTCGCCTTCCAGGTGGATGATAATGAGCCGGTGATGGCCGGGCAGGTGCTGGCGGAGGTTCAGGCATGAGCATCACATCGCTGCTCATTGCCAATCGCGGGGAAATAGCGGTGCGCATCATTCGCGCCGCCCAGGCCATGGGCATTCGCACGGTGCAGGTTCATTCCGCAGCCGACCGGGATATGCTGGCGGTGAAGCTTGCGGATGAGGCGGTCGAAATCGGCCCGCCATCGGCAGCAAAGTCCTATCTGAACATTGAGGCTGTGCTGAAGGCGGCGCGGGAGACGGGCGTCGAGGCCATTCATCCCGGCTATGGGTTTCTTTCGGAAAATGCCGGTTTTGCCAAAGCGGTGGAAGAGGCCGGGCTGATCTTCATCGGCCCCAGACCGGAAGCAATCGCGCTTTTGGGCGACAAGGTGGAAGCGCGCAAGATTGCTGCTCGGGCGGGTGTTCCCACCGTCCCGGGTTCGGATGGTCGGGTGGATTCACTTGAAAAGGCCCGTCCGCTGGTCGAGGCTATCGGTTTTCCGGTGATGATCAAGGCTGCCGCCGGTGGCGGCGGGCGCGGCATTCGCATTGCCGAAACGCTGGAAGAGTTCGAACGGCTGTTTCCGCAAGCCTCCGCCGAAGCCCAGGCTGCCTTTGGCGATGGCGGGCTTTACATCGAAAAAGTCATCACCCGCGCCCGGCATGTGGAGGTGCAGATTCTCGCCGACGGGCAAAACGCCATTCACTGCTTCGAGCGCGAATGCTCGCTGCAACGGCGGCGGCAGAAGGTGTGGGAGGAAGCCCCCGCTTTCCGCCTGCCGGACGAGGCCAGAAAGGCGCTGTGCGAAAGCGCCGTGCGGCTGGCCCGCGAGGTGAATTACCGCGGCGCCGGCACGGTGGAATATTTGTACGACGACGAGACGGGCGATTTTTATTTCATCGAGGTCAATACCCGTATCCAGGTGGAGCATCCGGTGACGGAAATGATCACCGGCATTGATCTCGTCCAGGAAATGATCAGGATTGCTGGCGGCGCGCCGCTCTCCATCCGGCAGGAGGATGTGGTGGTGCGCGGCCATGCCATCGAATGCCGGATCACGGCGGAAGATCCCGCGAAAAACTTCCTGCCCGCGCCCGGCACGGTCTCGACCCTCACCATTCCGCAGGGGGAGGGGCTGCGCTTCGACAGCTTCCTCTATGAAGGCTACAGCGTGCCGCCTTTCTATGATTCGCTGCTGGGCAAGCTCGTCGTCTGGGGCGAAGACCGGCAGGCCTGCATTGCTCGTCTGAAGACAGCGTTGGCGGCCACTGACATAGGCGGCCTTGCCACCACCGTGCCGCTGCATGTGGCGCTGGCTGAGGAGCCTGCCGTGCTGGCGGGCGATGTCCATACCCGCTTTCTCGAACCCTGGCTGGAAACGGCCTTTCCCGCCACCCCGTCCAAGGAGCTTGTCTGATGCCGATGCGCTATACATTCGGGGGTGACGAACACCTCTTCGTGGAATGTAGCGAGGAGATGTCTCTGGAGGCTTTCTTCGCTTCGCTTTCCATGACCAACGGGGTGCGCCAAGCTGCCATCAAGGGTGTGACGGAAATCTGCCCGGCCAATGCCTCCTTCCAGATCAAGTTCGATCCCGACATCATCGATCCCGCCGACATGCTGCGCGAAGTGCAGGCCATCGAGGCGGCGGCAGCCCGCGCCGAGCCGGTGATTTCGACACGGATCATCGAAATTCCGGTGTTTTATGGTGATCCCTGGACGCATGAGACGCTGATGCGCTTTCGGGAGCGCCATCAGGACCCCGCCGGAACGGATCTGGACTATGCCGCGCGGGTGAACAACTACGGCACGGTGGAGGATTTCATCGCCGCTCATGCCGGTTCGCCCTGGTTCGTTTCCATGGTCGGCTTCGTTTCCGGCCTGCCCTTCATGTACCAGATGGTCGAGCGGCAGCGGCAGATCCAGGTGCCGAAATATCTGCGCCCGCGCACGGATACGCCCCGCCTGACGGTAGGCCATGGCGGCTGCTTCGGCTGCATCTATTCAGTGCGCGGTGCGGGCGGTTATCAGATGTTCGGCATCACTCCCATGCCGATCTACGATCCCACCCAGAGCATTTCCTATCTCAAGGACTTCATGGTGTTTTTCCGTCCGGGCGACATCGTCAAGTTCAAGCCGATCGATCGGGACGCCTATGATCAGGCGGTGGAAGATGTGGACAAGGGCCGCTTTACGCCGCCGATCCGCGAGGTGCTGTTCGATCTCAGGGAATTCCAGAAGGATATCGACGGTTACAACGCCAAGCTGGAGGAGGCGCTCCATGGCCATTAAGGTTCTTCATCCCGGGCTTGCAACCTCCATCCAGGATCTTGGCCGCCCAGGCTATTTCCATCTCGGCATTCCCCAGGGCGGGGCCATGGACCGGCTGGCCTTGCGGGCGGCCAATCTGCTGGTGGGCAATGAGGAAGGGGCAGCAGCCCTGGAAGCGGTATTTCTCGGCCCCAAGCTCGAATTCCAGCGGGATGCCGTGGTGGCCGTCACCGGGGCCGACATGCCGATCAAGCTGGACGGCAAGGAAAAGCCCGGCTGGACCGGCTTTGCCGTGCGCAAGGGGCAGGTTCTGTCGTTTGATTTTCTGCGCAAGGGCGCACGCATCTATATCGCCGTTTCCGGCGGGATCGACGTGCCGCTGGCGCTGGGGTCCCGCTCCACCTATGCCATTGGCGCGCTGGGTGGGTTCAAGGGCAGGGCGCTGGCCGAAGGCGATGAACTGCCGGTGGGCGCTGCAAGCAGCATTGCGGAAGGCCGCAGCGTGCCGGAAAAACTGCGCCGCGCGCCCGGCATGCTGGCGGAGTTGCGTGTTCTGCCCGGCCTTTACTGGCATCGAATCACCGAATCCGCAGGGCGCAATTTTTTTGAGGATGAATGGAAGGTGGCGCCCGAGGCCGACCGCATGGGCTATCGCTTCCGTGGCGGGCGCAAGCTGGATTTCGTGGAGCGTGAGCAACCCTTTGGCGCAGGCTCCGACCCCTCCAACATCGTCGACAGCTGCTATCCGTATGGGTCCATTCAGGTTCCGGGCGGGACCGAGCCGATCATCCTGCACAGGGATGCCGTTTCGGGCGGCGGCTATTTCATGATCGGCACGGTGATTTCCGCCGATATGGACCTGATCGGCCAATTGCAGCCGCATACGCCCACGCGTTTTATCAAGGTAGGCATGGAGGAAGCGCTTGCGGCGCGCCAGGCAGCCCTTGCGGATGTGAACCGGATTCGTGCGCTTTTCTGAGCATTTACAGGAAAAGTGGAGTCCGGTTTTCCGTAAAAAAATGCGGAAAGCCTCAAAACTGTTTCAAGCATCGGGCTTTTCGAGCCCGATGCTTATTAGGGGATATTGGCCGGTCATGCACCCGTTTCCGACCGCCGGTTGGCCTCGGCGGATGCCTTTATAGCGTCCCAGTCATCCGGGGTCGTGACGACCTCCTCGATCTTCGGCGGGATGTATATGCGGCCCGTCGGCGACGACTTTATATAAAGGTTCACGGTGTCGTTGACCGTTCGCGACAGCATCTCGTTGATGTTGTCGGTCTGTTTCTTGAACTCTTTTTCCTGTTTGATGCTCTGATAGATCGCAAGCCCGGCCCAAGCCGCCCAGGAGACGGCCCCCGCAACGGCAAAGACGGTCGAAAACACGCCGGTTGCGAGACCAATGGCTGCGCCGGTGCGGCCAAGAAAGGTCGAGTTTGCCAGCATATAGGCAACGCCGGTGATGCCTTCGAAGGCGCCCACCGTATCCGCTGCCGTTCCAATGCCCATGAAAATCAGATCCACAGGATCGCCGCCGCCCTGGTCTATGGCCTTGAGGAACTGATAATATTCCACCGGCAGCCAGCCCACCGCGGCAATGCCGCCCGCAATGGTGCCGGTATTCTTGAAAAAGGCTGTGATAACCTTGTTTTCCGCCACGGCCAGTTCACCGGCACTGCCTGTCAGTGAACCGATGAAGCTGAGATTGGACGATTTGACGGCGTCTCCCAGTGCCGCAGCGGTGGTCGCCAAGGCCGAGACGCTATGAATGATCACAAGGCCGATGCTGTCCCAGGTCGGGTTGGTCATGTTGAGACCGGCATAGATTGCTCGCGAGGCATTCAGCACCGTGGTCACGCCCGACAGCAAGGTCTCCTTGTATTTCGCGGAATCAACGCCGGCTGGCGCTGACGTTACGGTCTGGTCGATCAGTTTGCTGATCTGGGCCTTGATGGAATCGACACTGCCGCCCGGTTTCAGCAATCCCCACATCGCGGCGAAGATAGTGGTAAAGTTGCTTTTGTATTGAGCAATCGCATCCGCATTATTGGCGAAATAGGTATTGGCCAAGGCATCGGCACTGGGGGCGATGATCTTATCAAGAGCTGCTTTTTCGTCAGCTGTCGTGATCACGATGGGATCGATGATATTCGTGTCACCCAGCAATGTTTTCACAAGATTGGAGATCGTTTGCGACGTGCTTTTCAGGCTCGACTGCAGCAGATCCTTATCCAGGTAGGAGAGGTTGAGGTTGCTGACGGTCTTGCTCCAGGCCTTGTTATCCACCCCGAACATCGTTTTGGCTATCCCGGCGCTTGCCGTGCTGCCGATGAAGAACGGAGAACTGCCCCCGCTTGCCGCCATTCCTTGGCCCGCCAGCCCGGTGGCTTCCGTCAGCATGGTGATGACATCGTTGACCGAATAGGTGGACAGGTTGCCCGTTGCGCGCATGACCCGGGCCATGCCGTCTGTTTCGTTCGTCGGGACTTTCGAGACGAGACTGGCGCCCAGCAGCAGTCCCTGAAGAGCGGTCTGCACAAGGTTCTGATAGCCGTTCACATCGCCGCCAAGCGATTTCAACCCTGAAACGGCGCGCTCCAGATTGCCAGCAAGATCGGCGAGGCTCATTTCACCGGAAGCGGCTTTTTCCAGCAGAGGCTCCAACCGGTTGAGCACATCCTGCTTGAAATGTTCGCGGTCCTTGGCCTTGTCTGCGCCGGTACCATACCACTGCTCTGCCATGGCCTCGACGCTGGCGTCGAACAGCCGCGAGACGCCATCGCCATCCTTGTAGTTCACATCGGATTCGGCCACCTTCTGCAAGGCTGAAAGGTCGATATGGAGATCGCCAAAGACGTCTCCGCCCTGTTTCACCAGGCTGCTGTCCAAAACCGGAATGATGGAACCCAGACCCAGCTTCTGGTTGTCTGTCAAGCCGGTGCCCAAACCTTCATTGATCAGCCCATCGAGAGTCTCCTTGGCGTCGCTCATATGGGTGATGATGTTCTTGTCGAAAAATTCCGCGTATTTTTTCGCTGCCGCACTCGCCCCGGCCTTCACCATGTCGTCGGGCAGTACCATCGAATAAAAACTAAGCGCGGTGTTGTATTCCTGGCTGATGGTGTTGATATCCTTGCCTGCGGCAAGGCCCTCATCCAGAATGCCCCCCTGCACCACGTCCTTCTGATAGGCATCGAGGATTTTTTGCCTCAACGCCTTCATATTATTGTCCCGCGTCATCGTCTGATCCATCAGCGTCATCACATCCTGGTCCGTATCGGCCGGCGAGACGCGATAGCCTTCGAAAATCAGCTTATAGGCTTTCAGAACCTTCTCGGTCATTTGCGCCTTCACATCCGGGTCAGCGCCCAGAATCGCGATGGCATTGTTCAGATCGCCATTGACCTCATCGCCATTATTCGTGCCCCGTTCATTGTCGCCCAGATGATCGACATACTGGTGATAGGTCGACTGCGTCTGCAACAGATCGAGATACATGATGAGCTTTTGCTCAGGCGTGTAATTCTGCGGATTGCGCAGTACGTCCAGGCTTTCGAATGATTTGTCCTTCTGCTTGAGGCCATACATGAAGCCCTCGTTGATTTCGGTCATGAAATCAGAGTTGAACAGCAGATCAATCGTATCTTGAATCGGTGCCGTCGGATCTTCCGTACTGGTATCCGTGGTGGACGCCAACGAAACGAAGGAGGCTTTTTCGTCTCCTGTCGTCGTCAGGGAAAGGTTCGAGGTCGTTCCGTCCTTGATCGAATAAGGTGAGATGCGTGTGGTAGACGTGCCGGATTTGGATGACGATGTTTTTTCACTGCTCGAATCGTCGCCGGTTTGCTGCGGCGTAACGATGAGTGACGAATAATCCAGTGTATTCACGGTGGTGGTGACAGCCATTTCGTTCCCCTTATACGAAATATATGGCTGAGCCTGATTGCCCCTCATTGTTGAAAATTGATATGAAAGGTAACTTCCGCTCAATATTTCGTTTTTAGATTTTTCTAAAACATAAACCATTAAGGTTAAGTTTCGTAAATAAATAAACGTTGCTTTCACAGATCTGTCAATATTGTCTTGATGAGGAGGAAGATCTGCCGAATGCGAAAGTGACGGCTCCGCCGTCGCGTTGAAGCGATGGGTCGGTCTATGACCATTTCCAGGAAAAGTGCAGTCGCGGTTTTCCCTCCGCACATGCTTTATGATGCCGATAGGGAAGGGCGCGCCAGTATGCAACTTCATCGACGCTCCGCGCTCAAAGCCGTATGAGACGTTTGCGGCAATTGGGTGTGGGAGGGTCGCTTGATCGTTTGCTGGAGGTAAAGACGCTGAGCTGATACGACGGAGCCGCAGCCACGAAAGACCCCGGCTGCGCAGCGCAACACAGAGGCAAATAATCGAGCGTAACATAAGGAAAAATGGTGGGCGATGAGAGACTCGAACTCCCGACATCCTCGGTGTAAACGAGGCGCTCTACCAACTGAGCTAATCGCCCTTCGCGTTTTGCAGCTTGTCGCCGCCGCGTCGGTGGCTGTGATGTATTTCGTGTTTGCAAAAACCGCAAGAGTGTTGTGACGATTTTTTTGCATTTTTGGCGGATTTGCAGCCAAAATCGATCTAAATATATGAAAGAAAACAGTTCTAAATCGCTGTGTTTTGAAGGTCTTGGCCTCGTCTCCCGGTTTTCCCCAGGCATGTCTCCAAGAAAATTCAAAGGGTCACGATTTTGTCTTGAATGCTGCTTGACACCCATGAAGGAAGGACTTAGTTAGCCGCTCATCGAACGGCGGTTGCCGCTTCGGTGAGAGAGGAAAGCTTCTTTCCTTCAAGATTAGCGGGTGTAGCTCAGTCGGTTAGAGTGCCGGCCTGTCACGCCGGAGGTCGCGGGTTCGAGCCCCGTCACTCGCGCCATCTTGTCTCTCACGGTAAGTTGAATGGTGATCCATTCGGAAGTCTTCGGGCTTCATAATGCGCGGGTGTAGCTCAGTCGGTTAGAGTGCCGGCCTGTCACGCCGGAGGTCGCGGGTTCGAGCCCCGTCACTCGCGCCATTTTTCTCCACTTTATCCGAGTTGGTTGTCTCTTGTAGTTCTCGGAATTTAGCCTCTGTTCACACTTGCCTGAAGTGTTTATTAAACTCTTCATGTGCATGTGCGAAATGCATTTCGCGGACTTGCGCAACCTCTCAGGCTGCGCTAACCACGGCTCGTTGCAACAGTCTTTTTTCGCCTGCCGGCCCAAGGGCCGTAGATGTCGCCAGACGTTTTTTGCAGGCAGGGATGGATATGATGACTGAACTCCTCAGTTCCTACCTTCCGATCGTGGTTTTCATCGCCATTGCGATGGTTATAGGCCTCGCTCTCCTGATCACCCCCTTCGCAGTCGCATTCAAGGCGCCCGATGCTGAAAAGCTCTCCGCTTATGAGTGCGGTTTCAATGCCTTCGACGATGCGCGCATGAAGTTCGACATCCGATTCTATCTGGTGTCCATTCTCTTCATCATCTTCGATCTCGAAGTGGCTTTCCTGTTTCCGTGGGCGGTTTCGTTCGGTGCGATCGGCTGGTTCGGCTTCTGGTCGATGATGGTCTTCCTCGGTGTGCTGACCATCGGCTTTATCTATGAATGGAAGAAGGGAGCCCTGGAATGGGAGTGACCCGTCAGACAGGAACCCTGGTGGCGCCGCAGCCCAAGGGTATTCTCGATCCGTCGACCGGCAAGCCGATCGGCAATGACAGCGCCTTTTTCGGTGAAATCAATGACGAGCTGGCCGATAAGGGCTTTATCGTTACCTCGACCCAGGCTCTGATTACCTGGGCGCGGACCGGCTCGCTGATGTGGATGCAGTTCGGTCTGGCCTGCTGCGCCGTGGAAGGTCTGATGCAGGCTTCCGGCCCGCGTTATGATATGGAGCGCTTCGGCGTTGCGCCGCGTGCGTCTCCGCGCCAGTCGGACGTGATGATCGTGGCCGGTACGCTGACCAACAAGATGGCGCCTGCGTTGCGCAAGGTCTATGACCAGATGCCGGAGCCGCGCTATGTGATTTCCATGGGCTCCTGTGCCAATGGCGGCGGCTACTACCACTATTCCTATTCCGTGGTGCGTGGCTGCGACCGGGTCGTGCCTGTCGATATCTATGTGCCGGGCTGTCCCCCCACGGCAGAAGCGCTGCTCTATGGCGTGCTGCTGCTGCAAAAGAAAATCCGCCGTACCGGTACGATTGAACGGTAAGGGCGAGGGACCGAAGCTATGAGTGAAGCCCTTCTGGAGCTTTCGAACCACATCAGCGAAAAGGCAGCTGGCCTCATCACGGCTGCCGAGGTGGCGTATGGCGAGTTGACCGTCTCGACCACGGTGGACAAGCTGATCGAACTGGTGACCTTTCTGCGTGACGATCCGCGCTGTGGTTTCATCAATATTGTCGACGTCTGCGGCGTTGACTACCCGAAGCGGCTCGACCGTTTCGATGTGGTCTACCACTTTCTGTCGCCCAGGCAGAACCAGCGCATCCGCGTGAAGCTGCAAACGAATGAAACCACGCCGGTTCCGTCCATCTGTCCGATGTTCCCCGGCGCTGACTGGTTCGAGCGCGAGGCCTGGGATCTTTACGGTATCCTGTTCACCGGCCATCCGGATCTTCGCCGCATCCTCACGGATTACGGTTTCGAAGGGCACCCGCTGCGCAAGGATTTTCCGCTGACCGGTTTTGTCGAAGTGCGCTACGACGATACCGCAAAGCGCGTCATTTACGAGCCTGTCGAACTGAGGCAGGAATTCCGCAATTTCGACTTCCTCTCGCCCTGGGAAGGCACGGATTACGTGCTGCCCGGTGACGAGAAGGCTGCCAAGTAAGGGAGCGTGAAAGTCAGGCTCATGACCGAACATTCCGTCCGCAACTTCACGATCAACTTCGGCCCCGAACATCCTTCGGCCCATGGCGTTCTGCGTCTGGTCCTTGAGCTGGATGGCGAAATCGTCGAGCGCGTCGATCCACATATCGGCCTTCTGCATCGCGGCACCGAGAAGCTGATCGAGGCGAAAACCTATCTCCAGGCATTGCCCTATTTCGACCGGCTCGATTACGTCGCGCCGATGAACCAAGAGCATGCCTACTGTCTCGCGGTTGAAAAGCTGCTGGGGCTGAACATTCCGATTCGCGGTCAGTTGATCCGCGTGCTTTATTCGGAAATTGGCCGCATCCTGTCCCACATCATGAACGTCACGACGCAGGCCATGGACGTCGGCGCAATGACGCCGCCGGTCTGGGGCTTTGAAGAGCGTGAAAAGCTCATGGTGTTTTATGAGCGTGCCTCCGGCGCGCGCATGCACGCGGCCTATTTCCGTCCGGGGGGCATCCATCAGGATATCCCGCCGGAACTGGTCGAGGATATCGGTGCCTGGTGCGACCCCTTCCTCAAGGTTCTCGATGATATCGAAGGCCTGCTGACCGAAAACCGCATCTTCAAGCAGCGTAACGTCGATATCGGCGTTGTCAGCCTCGAGGACGCCTGGCGCTGGGGCTTCTCGGGCGTGATGGTGCGCGGCTCCGGTGCGGCCTGGGACCTGCGCAAGGCGCAGCCCTATGAGTGCTATTCCGAAATGGATTTCGACATTCCGGTCGGCAAGAATGGCGACTGCTATGATCGCTACCTGATCCGCATGCAGGAAATGCGTGAGGCGGTGAAGATCATGAAGCAGTGCGTCAACCGGCTGCTGGGAGATGCGAAGACCGGCCCCGTCTCCTCGCTGGACGGCAAGGTCGTGCCGCCGAAGCGCGGGGAAATGAAGCGTTCGATGGAAGCGCTGATCCACCACTTCAAGCTCTACACGGAAGGCTATCACGTGCCCGCCGGTGAGGTCTATGCCGCCGTTGAAGCCCCCAAGGGCGAGTTCGGCGTCTATCTCGTCGCCGATGGCACCAACAAGCCCTATCGTTGCAAGATTCGCGCTCCGGGCTTCGTGCACCTGGCGGCCATGGATTTCCTGACGCGCGGCCATCAGCTGGCCGACGTCACGGCGATCCTCGGATCTCTCGACATCGTGTTCGGTGAGGTGGACCGCTGATGCCAGCCGGGTTGCTGATGGATGAGACGGGATTTGCCGGTGCGGCTTGCCGCGCCGGATCCACCTTGTCGTCGGCTGCCGTTTTTCAAGACAAGACGGTCCGCGTGCCGCTTCGCTGTCGCGAAGCCCTGGCCTCGGCCGATAAACTGAATAAGGCGTGAGGAAGCATGTCCGTTCGTCGTTTAGCCGAAGATCAATTTCAGCCCGCGGCTTTCGCGTTCAACGCGGAAAATACCGCTTGGGCCGAGGCCACTATCCGCAAATATCCAGAGGGCCGTCAGCAATCGGCGGTCATTCCGCTGTTGATGCGGGCACAGGAGCAGGATGGCTGGGTCACCAAGGCTGCCATTGAATTCGTGGCCGAAAAGCTGCAGATGCCTTATATCCGCGTGCTGGAAGTGGCGACCTTCTATACCCAGTTCCAGCTGAAGCCGGTGGGCACGAAGGCGCATATCCAGATTTGCGGCACGACGCCCTGCATGCTGCGCGGCGCGGAAGATCTGATGCATGTCTGCAAGCGTAAGATCAACGCGGAGCCCTTTGAGCGCAATGCGTCCGGCACGCTGTCCTGGGAAGAGGTCGAGTGTCAGGGCGCCTGCGTCAATGCACCGATGGTGATTATCTTCAAGGACGCCTATGAGGATTTGACGCCGGAGCGTCTCGAGGAAATCATCGACGCGTTCGAGGCAGGCAAGGGCGCCGAGGTGAAGACCGGTCCGCAAATCGCGCGTGATTTCTCCGCCCCTGAAGGTGGCTTGAGCACGCTGACGCAAGAGATCAAGCCGGTTCGCTGGGCGGATGGCAATGGTGCACCGGTCCAGACCGAGGGCAGCGAGGTGCCGCCGTCCAATGCTGCGCGTCCGCAGACGGATACGCCGGTGACCGATCCGAAGCTGAAAACGCCAGCGACGGACAAGCCTGCCGCAGCAGAGAATGCGAAAGTCTCCGGCGACAACGCCGACAAGGCCAAGGGTTAAGATATGTTACAGGATCAGGATCGCATCTTTACCAATATCTACGGCCTGAAGGATAAATCCCTGAAAGGCGCGATGAGCCGCGGCCACTGGGACGGCACCAAGCAGATCATCGAAAAGGGCCGGGACTGGATCATCAACGAGATGAAGGCTTCCGGTCTTCGCGGGCGTGGCGGCGCAGGCTTCCCGACGGGGCTGAAGTGGTCCTTCATGCCCAAGGAAAGCGATGGCCGTCCGCATTACCTCGTCGTGAATGCCGACGAATCGGAGCCCGGGACCTGTAAGGACCGCGACATCATGCGCCACGATCCGCACACGCTGATCGAAGGCTGCGTGATCGCCGGTTTCGCCATGGGTGCGCATACCGCCTATATCTATGTGCGCGGCGAATATATGCGCGAGCGTGAAGCGCTTCAGGCGGCCATTGACGAGTGCTATGACTACGGCCTGCTCGGCAAGAACAACAAGAACGGCTGGGATTTCGACATCTACGTCCATCATGGCGCGGGTGCCTATATCTGCGGCGAGGAAACAGCACTGCTCGAAAGCCTGGAAGGCAAGAAGGGCCAGCCGCGCCTGAAGCCGCCGTTCCCGGCCAATATGGGTCTGTACGGCTGCCCGACCACGGTCAACAACGTTGAATCGATCGCGGTTGCGCCGACCATCTTGCGTCGTGGGGCCAGCTGGTTTTCCGCTATTGGCCGCGCCAATAATGTCGGCACGAAGCTGTTCATGGTGTCGGGCCATGTCAACAAACCCTGCACCTTCGAAGAAGCCATGGGCCTGTCGTTCCGAGAGCTGATCGAACGTCATTGCGGCGGCATTCGCGGCGGCTGGGACAATCTGCTGGCTGTCATTCCCGGCGGCGCGTCCTGTCCGGTCGTGCGCGGCGAGGACATGGCCGATGCGATCATGGACTTCGACGGCATGCGGGAGGTGAAGTCTTCCTTCGGGACCGGCGGCATGATCGTGATGGACAAGTCCACCGATATCATCAAGGCCATCTGGCGCATCTCGGCTTTCTTCAAGCATGAGAGCTGCGGCCAGTGCACGCCCTGCCGCGAAGGCACGGGCTGGATGATGCGCGTTCTCGGCCGCATGGTAAAAGGCCAGGCGCAAAAGCGTGAAATCGACATGCTGTTCCAGGTGACGAAGCAGATCGAAGGGCACACGATTTGCGCCCTGGGCGATGCTGCTGCCTGGCCGGTTCAGGGCTTGATCCGCAATTTCCGTCCGGAAATCGAAAAGCGGATTGACGAATATACCCGCAACGCCACCGCGCATGGCGCGGTCATGGAAGCAGCCGAGTAAGGACTGGGATCATGGCAGAGGCTTCACGCAAGAGATCGGATGCAGCATCGGACATGCCGGTGGATATCGCGCCGGTGCTCGAGTCCCTGAAGGATCTGCCGACCCCGCCGCTGCATCCGCTGATGGCGCATCCGGTTGCAGCCGCGACGGCCGCCACGGTGATCGGACTGGGCTTTGCCAGTCAGATGGCTGGCGCGATGATGGGAAGCTGGCAGAATGCCATGCAGGCCATGTTGCGCGGGCAAGAGCCGGAGCTGGTTGCGGAGAAGGAGGACCTGCCGGTCGAGCGTGAGGAGCCGGTTGTCGTTGCGCCAATCGAGCCCATCGCTGACGTCAAGGCTGCCATGCCTGAAAAGCCGGTGAAGAAGGCGGCGCCCGCTCCGCGCGCGAAAGCGCCGAAGGTCGACGTCAAGCCGAAGGCACCGGTCTCCAGGCGGGCAAAACCCGCGGCCCGTGAGGATCTGAAGGCAATTGCCGGCATAGGTCCAAAGGTCGAGGAGATGCTGCGCAAGGCAGGTGTGACACGGCTTTCTGACATCGCGCGCTGGAGCGTGGATGATGCGAAACGCATCGATGCAGAGTTAGGACTTGACGGACGCGTCCTGCGGGACGATTGGGTTGGTCAGGCAAAGCAAATCACGGGCGTCACCCCCTGACGCCCAAGGGTCGGGGTGAGGGTATCACCTTCACCAGCTAATCAGGAACTCTGGTGTCAGCCATGCATGTCGGCCATGGTGGACGGTGTCAGGGAACCGGAACAAGGACATGCGCAGCCGGGACGGAGACATCCGCCCGTGCCGCCTTTGTGCGGTTGTTGCGATGGACGTGAGACAGGAAGGCGAAAATGGCAAAGCTGAAAGTCGACGGTAAGGAGATCGAGGTTCCGGATCATTTCACGCTGTTGCAGGCGTGTGAGGAAGCCGGCGCCGAGGTTCCGCGCTTTTGTTTCCACGAGCGGCTGTCCGTCGCGGGCAATTGCCGTATGTGTCTCGTGGAAGTAAAGGGCGGCCCGCCCAAGCCCGCAGCCTCCTGCGCCATGGGCGTGCGCGATATTCGCGGCGGCCCGAACGGGGAATTGCCGGAAGTCTTCACCAATACGCCGATGGTCAAGAAGGCCCGCGAAGGCGTTATGGAATTTCTGCTGATCAACCACCCGCTGGATTGCCCGATCTGCGACCAGGGCGGTGAGTGCGACCTGCAGGACCAGGCCATGGCCTTCGGCATCGACAGTTCCCGCTATGGCGAAGACAAGCGGGCCGTCGAGGACAAGTATATCGGGCCGCTGGTAAAGACCGTGATGAACCGCTGCATTCACTGCACGCGCTGCGTCCGCTTCACCACGGAAGTGGCAGGCATCGCAGAACTCGGTCTGATCGGTCGTGGTGAAGACGCCGAAATCACCACCTATCTCGAACAGGCCATGACCTCGGAACTGCAGGGCAACGTGGTTGACCTGTGTCCGGTTGGCGCTCTCACCTCCAAGCCCTTCGCCTTTACAGCGCGTCCGTGGG
This sequence comes from Allorhizobium paknamense, assembly GCF_030815125.1. Lineage (GTDB taxonomy): Bacteria > Pseudomonadota > Alphaproteobacteria > Rhizobiales > Rhizobiaceae > Allorhizobium > Allorhizobium paknamense. The sequence continues at coordinate 353,207 of NZ_JAUSWH010000001.1, read as the reverse complement.
AACTGGGCAAGACCGAATCCATCGACGTGATGGACGCTCTCGGGTCTGCCATCCGTGTCGATACGCGCGGCCGCGAGGTCATGCGCATCATGCCGCGAGTCAATGACCAGATCAACGAGGAGTGGATCTCCGACAAGAGCCGTTTCATCTGGGATGGCCTGAAGACGCAGCGTCTGGATCGTCCCTATGTGCGCCGCAATGGCCGTTTGCAGCCGGCAAGCTGGCCGGAAGCCTTTGCCGAGATCAAGACGGCAGTTGCTCAGACGAATGGTTCGAAGATCGGTGCGATCGCTGGTGATCTGGCATCGGTTGAAGAGCTTTACGCCCTGAAGGAACTGCTGGTTTCGCTCGGTTCCACCAGCTACGACTGTCGTCAGGATGGCGTGGCGCTGGATCCGTCGCTCGGTCGCGCCAGCTACCTGTTCAATCCCACCATCGAAGGGATCGAGCAGGCCGATGCGCTGCTGATCGTTGGCGCCAACCCACGCTTTGAGGCCGCTGTTCTCAATGCGCGCATCCGCAAGCGTTGGCGTCGTGGTGGCTTCCCGATCGGTGTGATCGGCGAAGCCGGTGAACTGCGCTATGAGTATAGCTATCTCGGTGCTGGTCCGGATACCCTGGCCGAAGTCGCCAATGGCAAGAACAGCTTTGCCGAGGTTCTGAAAAAGGCCGAGCGTCCGCTGATCCTCGTAGGGCAGGGGGCTCTGACGCGCGGCGATGGCGCTGCCGTTCTCTCGCAGGTGGCGGCGCTTGCCGTATCGGTCGGCGCGGTCAAGGATGGCTGGAACGGTTTTGCCGTTCTGCATACGGCAGCGTCGCGGGTTGGCGGTCTCGATCTCGGCTTCGTGCCGGGACAGGGCGGCAAGACGGCTGCGGAGATGCTGACCGCCATGGATGTTCTGTTCCTGCTCGGCGCGGATGAGATCGATCTTTCGGCAAAAACCGCGAAGCTCACCGTCTATATCGGTTCGCATGGCGATCAGGGTGCGCAGAATGCGGATGTCATTCTGCCAGCAGCCGCCTACACCGAAAAGTCCGGAACCTGGGTGAATACCGAGGGCCGCGTCCAGATGGGCAATCGTGCCGGTTTTGCTCCCGGCGAGGCGCGCGAGGATTGGGCCGTTATTCGCGCCCTGTCTGATGTGCTTGGCAAGAAACTGCCGTTCGACTCACTGTCGCAACTTCGCCAGAAGCTCTACCAGGCCTATCCGCATTTCGCTGAAATCGATGAGATCGCCGCCGGCGATGCGGCATCGATTGCCGCGCTCGCCAAAAAAGGCGGAGATATGTCTCAATCTGGGTTTGCTTCGCCGATCAAAGACTTCTATTTGACGAACCCGATTGCACGCGCTTCCGCGGTCATGGCCGAATGCTCGGCCCTGGCGCGCAACAATTTCAAGGCTGCGGCAGAGTAAGGGCAAGGGATCATGGATTCGTTCTTTTCTAGCTATGTATGGCCAGCGGCCATCATGATCGGCCAGTCGCTGCTGCTGCTGGTCTGCCTGCTTGTGTTCATCGCCTATATTCTGCTGGCAGACCGCAAGATCTGGGCTGCCGTTCAGTTGCGTCGTGGTCCGAACGTGGTGGGGCCCTGGGGTCTTTTCCAGTCCTTCGCGGATCTTTTGAAGTTCGTGCTGAAGGAGCCGATCATTCCGGCTGGCGCCAACAAGGGCGTGTTCCTGCTGGCGCCGCTGGTGGCCGTGACGCTGGCGCTTGCAACCTGGGCCGTCATTCCGCTGAATGATGGCTGGGTGATCGCCAATATCAATGTCGGCATTCTCTATGTCTTCGCCATCTCCTCGCTCGAGGTCTATGGCATCATCATGGGCGGTTGGGCGTCGAACTCGAAATATCCCTTCCTGGGTGCTCTGCGCTCTGCCGCACAGATGGTGTCCTATGAAGTGTCGATCGGTTTCGTCATCGTCACTGTTCTTCTGTGTGTCGGCTCGCTAAACCTGACGGATATCGTCCTGGCGCAGAAGTCCGGTCTCGGCACCATGCTCGGCCTGCCGCCGTCCATTCTGGACTGGCATTGGCTCGCCCTGTTCCCGATGTTCGTCATCTTCTTCATTTCGGCACTGGCTGAAACCAACCGTCCTCCATTCGACCTTCCTGAAGCAGAGTCCGAACTCGTTGCTGGCTTCATGGTCGAATATGGGTCGACGCCGTACATGATGTTCATGCTGGGGGAATATGCCGCCATCGTGCTGATGTGTGCGCTGACGACCATTCTGTTCTTGGGCGGCTGGCTTCCGCCGCTCGACATTGCGGTTCTGAACTGGGTTCCGGGGATTATCTGGTTCGTGATCAAGGCTGCGCTGGTGTTCTCGATGTTCGCCATCACCAAGGCTATCGTGCCGCGCTATCGCTATGACCAGCTCATGCGCCTCGGCTGGAAGGTGTTCCTGCCGTTGTCGCTGGTCATGGTCATCATCGTTGCTTTCGTGCTGAAGCTGATGGGTTGGGCGTGATGCGTGCAGCCTTTCCCTTCCGCAGATTTGGAGTTTGAAGATGGCAAGTCTCTCCCAGGCCGTCCGCTCGCTGTTTCTGAAAGAATTCGTCGGCGCGTTTTTCCTGTCGATGCGCTATTTCTTCAAGCAGAAGGCGACGGTGAACTATCCCTTCGAAAAGGGACCGGTCAGCCCGCGTTTCCGTGGCGAGCATGCGCTTCGCCGCTATCCGAACGGTGAAGAGCGCTGCATTGCCTGCAAGCTGTGCGAAGCAATCTGTCCCGCCCAGGCGATCACCATCGAAGCCGGCCCGCGGCGCAATGACGGCACCCGCCGCACGGTGCGTTACGATATCGACATGGTGAAGTGCATTTATTGCGGCTTTTGCCAGGAAGCCTGCCCGGTCGATGCCATTGTCGAAGGACCGAACTTCGAATTTTCGACGGAAACCCGCGAAGAACTCTATTTCGATAAGGCGAAGCTGCTGGCAAATGGCGACCGCTGGGAGCGGGAAATTGCCCGCAACATTGCGATGGACGCGCCTTATCGCTGATCGATTGAAAGAAGCCGGAGGGAGGGTTTTCATCCTCGCTTCGGCTTGACATCCGGAATCCAGGCTGGCCGCTCGGGTCTGCCGCATTTCAAGGGAGTTGTCGCCCAAGCGTCACTCCCGGGGAAGATGAAAAGGCACCATCATGGGTCTTCAGGCTATCTTTTTCTACCTTTTCGCCTTTGTCGCGGTGGCGTCGGCGTTCATGGTCATCTCATCCCGGAACCCGGTTCATTCCGTTCTGTTCCTGATCCTCACCTTTGTGAACGCAGCTGGCCTGTTCCTGCTGACGGGCGCCGAGTTCCTGGCGATGATCCTGCTGGTCGTCTATGTGGGCGCCGTCGCGGTTCTCTTCCTCTTCGTGGTGATGATGCTCGACATCGACTTCAACCAGTTCAGGGCGGGCGCGCTGAAGCATGCGCCGATCGCCGCGCTGATTGGGGCCGTGGTGGCCGCCGAACTGGTGTTCGTAATCGGCGGTTCGACGCTTTCGCCGCAGGCCAAGCAGGCCATCACCATGCCGATCCCGGCGCTGACCGAGCGTCAGAACACGGCAGCTCTCGGTGACGTGCTCTATACGAATTACGTCTACTTCTTCCAGATCGCCGGCCTCGTCCTTTTGGTCGCCATGATCGGCGCCATCGTGCTGACGCTGCGGCATCGCCAGAACATCAAGCGGCAGGTGATCGCCAACCAGGTCGCACGCGGACCGGCAACCGCCATCGAGGTGGTCAAGGTCAAGCCGGGGCAGGGGCTCTGACGGAGCGCAAGAGGTTTCAAGGATACGACTATGGAAATCGGACTTTCCCACTATCTCACCGTCAGCGCGATCCTCTTCATGCTCGGCGTTTTCGGTATCTTCCTGAACCGGAAGAACATCATCGTCATCCTCATGTCGGTGGAACTCATTCTTCTTGCGGTCAACCTGAATATGGTGGCGTTCTCGTCATTCCTCAATGACATCGTCGGTCAGGTTTTCGCGCTTTTCATTCTGACCGTCGCGGCCGCGGAAGCTGCGATCGGCCTTGCAATCCTTGTCGTCTTCTACCGCAACCGCGGTTCTATCGCCGTTGAAGACGTGAACATGATGAAGGGCTGACACGGCTATGTTAGTGTATAAGGCAATTGTCTTCCTCCCGCTGATCGGCGCGATCATCGCAGGCCTGTTCGGGCGCCAGATTGGTGCCAAGGCTTCCGAGGTGCTGACCACCAGCCTGATGGTGCTGGCCGCGGCCCTGTCCTGGTATGTCTTCCTGTCCGTCGGTTTCGGCGAGCATGTCGAAACCATCAAGGTTCCGGTGCTGCGCTGGATCCAGGTCGGCGGCATCGATGTCGAATGGGCGCTCAGGGTCGATACGCTGACGGCTGTGATGCTGGTGGTGGTGAACAGCGTCTCGACGCTGGTCCACCTCTATTCCATTGGCTACATGCATCACGATCCGCATCGGCCGCGTTTCTTCGCTTATCTGTCGCTGTTCACCTTCGCCATGCTGATGCTGGTCACGTCCGACAACCTGCTGCAGATGTTCTTCGGCTGGGAGGGCGTTGGTCTTGCCTCCTATCTGCTGATCGGCTTCTGGTTCAAGAAGCCGTCGGCAACGGCTGCTGCCATGAAGGCCTTCATCGTCAACCGTGTGGGTGACTTTGGCTTCATTCTCGGTATTTCCACGGTCTTCGTGCTGTTCGGCTCGATCAATTTCGAAACGATCTTCGCTGCCGCCGCGACCTATCTGCCGCATGAAGGCGCTGCGCCGTCTGAAGCTGTGATCAATCTCTTCGGCATGCAGCTTGACAAGGCGCATGCGATCACCGGCGCCTGCCTGCTGCTGTTCATGGGGGCCATGGGTAAGTCGGCACAGTTCCTGCTGCACACCTGGCTGCCGGACGCCATGGAAGGCCCGACGCCGGTTTCGGCGCTGATCCATGCCGCGACCATGGTGACCGCGGGTGTTTTCCTGGTGGCGCGCATGTCGCCGATCTTCGAACTGTCGCCGGATGCCCTGACCTTCGTCACGATCATCGGTGCAATCACAGCCTTCTTTGCCGCGACTGTCGGTCTGGTGCAGAATGACATCAAGCGTGTCATTGCCTATTCTACCTGTTCGCAGCTCGGCTATATGTTCGTGGCGCTTGGTGTTGGCGCTTATGGCGCTGCCGTGTTCCACCTCTTTACGCATGCCTTCTTCAAGGCGCTGCTGTTCCTTGGTGCCGGTTCCGTTATCCACGCCGTGGATGGTGAGCAGGACATGCGCCACATGGGTGGTCTCAGGAAGCATATTCCCGTCACCTTCTGGGCCATGACCATCGGGACGCTGGCGCTGACGGGGGTCGGCATTCCCGGAACCGTCATCGGTACCGCAGGCTTCTTCTCCAAGGACGCCATCATCGAATCCTCCTACGCCGCGCACGGCGCTGCCGCAGGGTTTGCCTTCGTGATGCTGGTGATTGCCGCTCTGTTCACGAGCTTCTATTCCTGGCGTCTGGCCTTCCTGACCTTCTTCGGCAAGCCGCGTGCTTCGCATGAGGTCATGCACCATGTGCATGAAAGCCCGCAAATCATGCTGATCCCGCTCTATGTGCTGACCATCGGCGCTTTGCTGGCTGGCTTTGTCTTCCACGAATATTTCTACGGCGAAGCCTATGCGGAATTCTGGAAGGGTGCTCTCTTCACCAGCGAGCACAACGAGATCCTGCATGAACATCATCATGTGCCGGTCTGGGTGCAGGTCAGCCCCTTTGCGGCCATGCTCATCGGTTTCGTGACGGCCTGGTTCATGTATATCAAGTCGCCGGAAACGCCGAAGAAGCTCGCCGAAAGCCAGTGGGTTCTCTACCAGTTCCTGCTCAACAAGTGGTATTTCGACGAACTCTACGATTTCCTCTTCGTCCGCTCCGCCAAGGCCCTTGGCCGGTTCCTGTGGAAGAAGGGTGACGTGGCGACCATCGATGCCTATGGCCCGAACGGCGTTGCCGCCGGCGTGGCAGGCCTGACCCAGCGCGTCGTGCGTCTGCAGTCCGGCTATCTCTATCATTATGCGTTCGCGATGCTGCTCGGTATCGCCGCGCTCGTTACCTGGATGATGCTCGGGAGTTCCTTCTGATGACCGATTGGCCCATTCTTTCAACGGTCACCTTCCTGCCGCTGGTGGGCGTCGCGCTGCTGCTGTTCATGCGCGACGACACCCAGTCCGGCCGCCGTAATGTGCTCACCATTTCGCTGCTCACAACGGTTGCGACATTCATCGTCTCTCTGTTCGTCTGGATTGGTTTCGATAATTCCAATCCGGGCTTCCAGATGGTGGAGTATCACGAGTGGCTGAATACAGGCATCGCTTACCATCTGGGCGTTGACGGCATCTCGATGCTCTTCGTGGTTCTGACGGCTTTCCTCATGCCCTTCTGCGTGCTGGCGAGCTGGGAATCGGTTGAGAAGCGCATCAAGGAATACATGATCGCCTTCCTCATCCTGGAAGTGATGATGGTCGGCGTGTTCGTTTCGCTCGACATCGTTCTCTTCTACGTGTTCTTCGAAGCGGGCCTCATTCCGATGTTCATCATCATCGGCGTCTGGGGCGGCAAGGATCGCGTTTACGCGTCCTACAAGTTCTTCCTCTACACGCTGCTTGGCTCCGTGCTGATGATGCTGGCCATCATGGCGATGTATTGGGATGCAGGCACGACCGACATCACGAAGCTGCTGGCGCACACGTTCCCGGTCCATCTGCAGATCGTGCTATGGCTGGCCTTCTTTGCCTCCTTCGCCGTGAAGATGCCGATGTGGCCGGTGCATACCTGGCTGCCCGATGCCCACGTTCAGGCGCCCACGGCAGGGTCCGTCATTCTGGCGGGTATCATGCTGAAGCTTGGCGGATACGGTTTCATCCGCTTCTCGCTGGCCATGTTCCCGGTGGCCTCGGATTATTTTGCGCCCTTTGTCTTCGCGCTTTCCGTCATCGCTATCATCTACACCTCGCTGGTGGCGCTGATGCAGGAAGACATGAAGAAGCTGATCGCCTATTCCTCGGTGGCGCATATGGGCTATGTCACCATGGGCATCTTTGCTGCAAACCATCAGGGTCTGCAGGGTGCGCTCTTCCAGATGATCAGCCACGGATTCGTATCCGGTGCGCTCTTCCTCTGCGTCGGTGTCATCTATGACCGCATGCATACCCGCGAAATCGCGGCCTACGGCGGTCTGGTCAACAACATGCCGAAATATGCGCTGGCCTTCATGGTGTTCACCATGGCCAATGTCGGCCTGCCGGGAACTTCGGGCTTTATCGGTGAATTCCTGACGCTGATTGGTGTCTTCCGCGCCAATACCTGGGTGGCGCTGTTTGCGGCCACTGGCGTGATCCTCTCGGCTGCCTACGCGCTCTGGCTCTATCGCCGGGTCATCTTCGGCGCGCTGGAGAAGGATGCGCTGAAGGGGCTTCTGGATCTCTCCGTCCGCGAAAAGCTGACGCTTTATCCGCTGATCGCGCTGACCATCCTGTTCGGTGTCTATCCGGCTCCGATCTTCGATGCGACCACCGCGTCCGTGAACATGCTTCTCAATAACTATTCCGCCGCATTGCAGGCTGCGCAGAATGTTGCGCTTCTTGCGAACTGACGACAGGACCCCTCGACATGACTGCTGAAACTCTCCTTGCAAGCCTGCATATCGTCACGCCGGAGTTGATCCTGGCGGTTGGCGCGCTGGCCCTGCTGATGATCGGGGTCTTCACGGCGCGGGCGGCTCTCGTCTCGGCGCTGGCGGTGATCCTCATGCTGGTGGCAGCTCTCGTCATCCTGCTCTCGCCGGCAGAGGGGCTGGCCTTCGGCGGCGCCTATATCGCCGATGGTTATGCGCATTTCATGAAGGTGCTGGCGCTGCTCGGCTCGATCGTGACGCTGCTGATGGCATCGGGACTGGCCAAGGCCAACAATCTCGACAAGTTCGAGTTCCCGGTGCTTGTGGTGCTGGCGACCCTCGGCATTCTGCTGATGATCTCCGCCAACAGCCTGATTTCGCTCTATCTGGCGCTCGAACTGCAATCGCTGGCGCTTTACGTCGTGGCTGCCATCAATCGTGACAGCCTGCGGTCGACTGAGGCCGGTCTGAAATATTTCGTGCTGGGCGCTCTGTCTTCGGGCATGCTGCTCTACGGCATGTCCCTGGTCTATGGCTTTACGGGCAATGTCGAGTTCGGCAAGATTGCTTCGGTTCTTAGCGCCGAGCATGTGAACCTTGGCCTGATCTTCGGTCTGGTCTTCGTGCTTGCCGGTCTCGCCTTCAAGATTTCCGCCGTTCCCTTCCACATGTGGACGCCGGATGTTTACGAAGGTGCGCCGACCCCGGTAACGGCCTTTCTGGCGGCTGCTCCCAAGGTTGGCGCCATGGCGATCACGGTGCGGATCGTCATCGAGGCCTTCCAGCCGGTGCATGGCCAGTGGCAGCAGATCGTCGTGTTCATTGCGATTGCCTCCATGGTTCTGGGCTCAGTTGCTGCCATCGGTCAGCGCAATATCAAGCGCCTGATGGCCTATTCTTCGATTGGCCACATGGGCTATGCGCTGGTGGGGCTGGCCGCCGGGTCCCAGACGGGTATCGAGGGCCTGCTGATCTACATGGCGATCTACCTGGTGATGAACCTCGGCAGCTTTGCCTGCATCCTGTCGATGCGGACCGCTGAAGGTGAAACGCTGGAAACGGTGGACGATCTGGCTGGTCTTTCCCAGACCAATCCGTTCATGGCTTTCGTGCTGACGGCTCTGATGTTCTCGCTGGCCGGCATCCCGCCGCTGGCCGGGTTCTTCGGGAAGTATTTCGTCTTCCTGGCAGCCATCGAAGCCAAGCTGTACGCCCTTGCCGTGATCGGTGTTCTGGCCTCTGTTATCGGTGCCTACTACTATCTGCGAGTCGTCAAGGTCATGTGGTTCGATGAGTCCAAAGTGCAGTTTGCCCGCACCTCGGCTACGCTCCGGGCGGTCTTCGGCCTGTCCGGTCTGTTCGTCATCGCCTATGTGCTGATCGGTGGTCCGGTCGGAACCGCTGCTTCGGCTGCCGCTGCGACACTGTTCCGTTGAGCGGCGTTTTCCGTGATAGCCGGAAGGCGCTTGACGCCTTCCGGCATGATGCTTTGGATGTGGTGCAATCCACCAATCTGGAATGTCTGGCGCGCGCGCGCGGTGGCGATGCCGGGCATTTGTGGATCACCGCCCGCGAGCAGACAGGCGGCAAGGGACGGCGTGGGCGTCCCTGGGTGTCCAATCCTGGAAATTTGTATGCCTCGCTGCTTCTGATCAATCCGGCGCCGCTGGAGCGCATGTCCTCGCTGCCGCTTGCGGTGGCGATTGCCGTTCATCAGGCGGTTCGCGCTGTGCTGCCTGCCGATGCTCCGCCGCTGGAAGTGAAGTGGCCGAATGATGTGCTGATCGGGCGCGCCAAGACCTGCGGCATTTTGCTGGAAGCTGAAATCATGCCGTTTGGCCAGCATGCGTTGGTGATTGGCATTGGCATCAATATCGCCGCCAAGCCCGATCAAACGCCCTATGCCACGACATCGCTGGCCGATCATGGTGCTTCGGTATCGCCGGAGGAATTGTTTGCTCATCTCTTCGGATCTATGGCGGATATTCTGGCGTTGTGGGATGAAGGCAGAGGCGTTGCGGAGGTGACGCACCGTTGGCGATCGATCGCCTGCGGAATTGGTGAGAAAATCACCGTGAATTTGCCTGATCAATCGATCTCCGGGATCTTTTCGGGAATCGACGATCATGGAATGCTGCTGCTCGATAGGGGATCGCAGGGTATCATGCCGGTTGCGGCGGGCGATGTTTTCTTCGAGCCGAATGGGCCAAAAGCAATATGACAGATAAAAACGAACTGGTGTTTCTGCCGCTTGGCGGCGTTGGCGAGATTGGCATGAATCTCGCGCTTTATGGCTATGGCACGCCAAAACACCGCGAATGGATCATGGTCGACTGTGGCGTCACCTTTCCAGGCCCCGATCTTCCGGGGGTCGATCTGGTGCTGCCGGATATTCGCTATGTCCTCTCCGAGCGCAAGAACCTCAAGGGCATCATCATCACCCATGCCCATGAGGACCATTATGGCGGCTTGAACGATCTGTGGAGGGGGCTGAACGTCCCGGTCTATGCATCGGCCTTCACCGCCGGGATGCTGGAAGCGAAGCGGGATTACGAGGGCTCGCGGGTGGAAATCCCGGTGACGCCGTTCAAGCCTGGTGACAAGCTTCATCTCGGCCCTTTCGTGGTCGAGGCCATTGGCGTCAACCATTCTATTCCCGAACCGATGTCGCTGGTGATCCGCACGCCGCTCGGCAATGTCGTGCATACGGGGGATTGGAAGATCGATCTCGATCCCTCACTGGGGCCGCTGACCGATGAAAATGCCTTCCGCACGCTGGGTGATGAAGGTGTACTTGCGGTGATGTGCGACAGCACCAATGCCATGCGGGAGGGAATTTCCCCGTCCGAGCAGGAAGTGTCTGAAGGACTGCAGAAAATCATTGAGAGCGCCGAGGGCAGGGTGGCCATCACCACCTTCTCCTCCAATGTCGGCCGGATTCGTTCTATTGCGCAAGCCGCGGAGGCGGCTGGCCGTGAGGTGCTGCTGCTCGGCAGTTCGCTGAAGCGCGTCGTGACCGTGGCTGACGATATTGGCCTGATGGACGGGATCAGGCCCTTTATCGCCGAGGATGAATATGGCTATATCCCGCGCGACAAGATCGTGGTGATCCTGACGGGCAGCCAGGGTGAAAACCGCGCAGCGCTCGCCAAGCTTTCCCGCGATGAAATGCGCAATGTGGCGCTCGCCAAGGGCGACACGGTGGTGTTTTCCTCGCGTACCATTCCCGGCAACGAAAAGGCGATCAACGACATCAAGAACGGCCTGATCGAACAGGGCGTCAAGATCGTGACGGACAGCGATGCGCTCGTGCATGTGTCGGGCCACCCGCGCCGCCGCGAATTGCTGCAGATGTATGAATGGACACGGCCACAGATTCTTGTGCCCGTGCATGGCGAGGCGGCGCATTTGATGGCGCAGCAGCAGTTGGCGCTGGAGGCTGGCATTGGTCAGGTGCCGCGTGTGCGCAATGGCGAGGTCTTGCGGCTTGCGCCGGGCAAGGCGGAAGTCATCGACGAAGCACCGCACGGGCGTCTGTTCAAGGACGGCAAGCTGATCGGTGATTTCGAGGAAATGGGCATTGGCGACCGCCGCAAGCTCTCCTTCGTTGGCCATGTCTCGGTCCATGTCCTGCTGGATGAGCGCTATGATTTCCGCGGCGATCCTGAAGTGGTTCCCGTCGGCTTGCCGCAGGAGGATGCCGAAGGGGATGACATGGAAGACATTCTCTATGATGCCGTGCTCGGCGCCGTGGAGAGCATTCCGCGTGCCCGGCGCAAGGATCTGGGCGCATTGCGTGAAAGCATTCGCAGAGCCGTGCGCTCTACGGCCAATGAATGCTGGGGCAAAAAACCGGTCGTGACGGTTTTTGTAACCAAGGTCTGATTGCGGACGCGGTCTTGGGCTGCTTATCTCGGCCAAAAGGGAGAGAGTTCATGCTTGGCCGCATCAACCATATTGCCATCGCCGTGTCGGATCTCGAGCCTGCGGTGAAGACCTATCGGGATGTTTTGGGCGCTGAGGTGTCGGTACCTTTGCAATTGCCCGATCACGGCGTGACGGTGGTCTTTGTGGAGCTTGCCAATACCAAGGTGGAACTGCTGGAGCCTTTGGGCGAGGCATCGCCCATTCGGGCTTTCCTGGAGAAGACTCCAGCGGGCGGCATGCATCATATCTGTTATGAAGTGGACGATATTCTTGCGGTGCGAGACAGGCTGCGTGCTACTGGTGCGCGTGTCCTCGGCGATGGTGAACCGAAAATCGGCGCCCATGGCAAGCCAGTGCTGTTCTTACATCCGAAAGATTTTTGCGGCACGCTGATCGAGCTTGAACAGGTTTGAGGCTTGAAGCCCATTGCGCAAAAGTGTGCAGCGGTTTGCGATAACGACATGCGTTAAAACAAGAACGTCAAGCACGTTGCATGAGGCTGGTAAGCCGCAACGTGCTTTGGCAGGTTTGACAGTACCCGCGCATCGGACCCGTTTTTCCGTTTTGTGAATTTCCTGACACAAAAAACGCTACATGCTTTTGATCGGCATGCTTTAAACAGGAAATGGATCGTAGAGGAGGAGAATCATGTCCTGGGTTACGGGAGGCGCCATCTATTTCATTCTGTGGTGGGTATGCCTTTTTGCCGTTCTGCCTTTCGGCGTGCGGACGCAGGATGATGCCCAGGAACTGGTGCCCGGCACCATCGGCAGTGCACCGGCCAAGTTTCGCTTCTTCCGCGTGATGGCCATCAATACGCTGGTTTCGCTGGTGATTTTCTTCGGCTGGAATATTGCCTCAAGCTATTACGGCTTCAGCTTTGAGGATGTGCCGCACATCATGCCGGATATTCGTTAGAGACTGTCCCAAGAAAAGGGAAAGCCGATGTTCCTGTAAAGGCCCTGAGTGCATTTGAGCATCAGGCTATTTCGGCAGAAGGCCAAAAAAAAACAAGGTCCGAAGACCTTGTTCTCAAGCATCGCGTGATCTTTCACCATTGCTGGGGCAGCGAACGAGCGCGCCTAAGATCTGATCCTCCCAAGACTTTACCGCGAACCGGCAGAAATTTAAGCTTTCTGCCTCTTTTGTGAGCGTAAATTAGCTCAAGAAATCCACCTTGTCATCCAATTTTTTGCAAAATTGCGACAGGCTGTGAAAAAAAATCCCTGAGCGAAAAAAGATAGGAGGCTGTCAAGTTTTTGACATGGTTGTCGTGCGGGCAAATGCTCACACTGCTTTGCGAATGCACGTCTTCAGTCTCTGGGCTACCCATTCGCGCGGGTTTTCTTCGCCTGCAGAACCCGTTATAGCATCGCAACGAAGAGCAGCGACCGGTTTTCGACGAAAGCCGGTGTGAAACGACACGCTTCAGCATCGGGTCGTTTCCAGTTTCGCCTGCGATGCTGTAGAAGGCTTCACCGAACAACATTGAAGGGCTGATTCCGCTGTTTTGCGGGCAGCCAAGGATACGGAAACCAGTATGCGCCTGTCTCGCTACTTTATGCCCATTCTCAAGGAAAACCCCAAGGAAGCGGAGATCGTCTCGCACCGGCTGATGCTGCGCACCGGCATGATCCGCCAGCAGTCACAGGGCATTTATTCCTGGCTGCCGCTGGGAAAGCGCGTGCTGGACAAGGTGAATGCCATCATTCGCGAGGAGCAGAACCGGGCCGGCGCCATTGAACTTCTGATGCCGACGCTTCAATCGGCGGAACTCTGGCAGGAAAGCGGGCGTTACGACGCCTATGGCAAGGAAATGCTGCGGATCAAGGACCGTCAGGACCGGCCCATGCTCTATGGCCCGACGAATGAGGAGATGGTCACCGACATCTTCCGCTCCTACGTCAAGTCCTACAAGAACCTGCCGCTGAACCTCTATCACATCCAATTGAAGTTCCGTGATGAGATCCGTCCGCGCTTCGGAACGATGCGCTCGCGCGAATTTCTGATGAAGGACGCCTATTCCTTCGACCTGACCAAGGAAGGCGCCGTCCACTCCTACAACAAGATGTTTGCGGCTTATCTGCGCACGTTCAACCGGCTTGGCCTGCGCGCCATTCCCATGCGTGCCGATACCGGCCCGATTGGCGGCAATCACAGCCACGAATTCATCATTCTGGCCGATACGGGTGAATCGGAAGTGTTCTGCCACAAGAGCTTCCTCGATCGCTCCATTCCCGGCGAAGATACCGATTTCGACGATGTTGCCGGTCTGCAGGCTATTTTTGAAGACTGGACGAAGGATTACGCGGCGACCTCGGAAATGCATGACGAGGCGGTTTATGACGCGATGCCCGAAGGTGAGCGCATCAGCGCCCGCGGCATCGAAGTCGGTCACATCTTCTATTTCGGCACCAAATATTCCGAGCCCATGGGTGCCAAGGTGCAGGGTCCGGATGGCAAGGAACATCTTGTCCACATGGGATCCTATGGTATCGGACCGACCCGCCTTGTTCCGGCCATCATCGAAGCCTCCCATGACGAGAACGGCATCATCTGGCCGGAATCGGTCGCTCCCTTCGATGTCGTGGTCATCAACATGAAGGCCGGAGACGAGGCATGCGATGCAGCGAGCGAGACGCTCTATGCAGCGCTGGCCAAGGCTGGCAAGGATGTTCTGCTGGATGACACCGATGACCGCGCGGGAACGAAGTTCGCCACCGCCGATCTCATCGGGGTGCCGGTGCAGGTGATTGTCGGTCCGCGTGGCGTCGCAAATGGCGAGGTCGAGCTGAAAAACCGCAAGACCGGCGAGCGCGAAACCATGACGATCGAAGCCGCCATCAATCGCCTGGCAGGCTGATATCCTTGCAGGAGACGAGAGTGAGTAGCGAAACCGCAAGCGCCGCTGCCATGGAGCACACAAGCCTGGCATCCGCGAAACCCTTCAGCGCTTTCGAGCGCATGGTGGCATGGCGTTATCTGCGCGCGCGGCGCAAGGAAGCGGTGATTTCCGTCATTGCCGGTTTTTCCTTCGTCGGCATCATGTTGGGGGTTGCCACGCTCATCATCGTCATGGCGGTGATGAACGGTTTTCGCACGGAACTCATTTCTCGAATCCTCGGCATCAATGGTCATATGATCGTCCAGCCGGTGGACAAGCCTTTCGACGATTATCCGGAGCTTGCCAAGAAACTCGCCGCAGTGCCGGGTGTGACCATGGCGCTGCCGCTGGTGGAGGGGCAGACGCTTGCTTCCGGCAAAGGCGGTGCAGGCACTGGCGCTCTGGTGCGCGGCGTGCGGGCCGATGACCTCATGAAGCTCAAGGAAGTCTCCGGCAATATCAAGACCGGCGACATGGTCGGCTTCACCTCCGGGCAGGGCGTGCTGATCGGCAGCCGCATGGCCAATGATCTGGGCCTGCAGGCAGGTGATACCATCACCCTGGTTTCTCCCGAGGGAGATGTGACGCCGATGGGGGTCAATCCGCGGGTGAAGTCCTACAAGGTGTCCGGGACGTTCGAGATCGGCATGTCGGAATATGATGCGTCAATCATCTACATGCCGCTGGAAGAAGCGCAGCTTTATTTCAATGCCGAAGGTCTGGTGCAATCCATCGAGCTTTTCGTTTCCAATCCGGATGACATCGATGCGCTGCGCCCGAAGGTGGAAGAGGCTGCCGGACGGCAAATCTTCATCAGCGACTGGCGGCAGCGTAACCAGACCTTCTTCTCGGCGCTGCAGGTGGAACGCAATGTAATGTTCATGATCCTGACGCTGATCGTGCTCGTCGCGGCTTTGAACATCATCTCCGGCCTGATCATGCTGGTGAAGGACAAGGGCAGCGACATCGCCATTCTGAAGACGATGGGTGCGAGTTCCGGATCGATCCTGCGCATTTTCTTCATGACTGGGGCGGCAATCGGTATTGCGGGTACATTGGCCGGTGTGCTGCTGGGCGTCATCGTCTGTCTCAATATCGAATCGATCCGCAGCTTCTTCTCCTGGGTGTCGGGAACGGTGCTGTTCGATCCGCAGCTCTATTTCCTCAGCAAACTGCCCGCGGATATGAGCTGGGGTGAGACGATTTCGGTCATCCTCATGTCGTTGACCCTGTCCTTCCTGGCGACGATCTTTCCTGCATGGCGGGCCGCAAGGCTCGATCCTGTGCAGGCTCTCCGCTACGAATAGGGACCATTGCCGGCCTTGATCGGGCCAAGGACGCAATCGAATTAGAGCGAATTGATGCGAAAACAGCCAGTTCTCGAACTTTCCGGCATTGATCGTACCTATGGACAGGGCGAGACGCTGCTGACCATTCTGAAAAATGCCGGTCTCAATCTCTATGAGGGCGAGACGGTGGCGCTGGTGGCGCCATCGGGAACCGGCAAATCGACGCTGCTGCATATCGCCGGCCTGCTGGAGCACCCCACTTCCGGCCAGGTGGTGATCGGCGGGCAGGATTGCACGGCGCTTTCTGAAGAGGGACGTACCGCCATGCGCCGAAGCCATATCGGCTTCGTCTACCAGTTCCACCATCTGCTGCCGGAATTTTCGGCGCTCGAAAACATCATGATGCCGCAGATGATTGCCGGTCTTTCCATCCCCGAGGCCAAGGAAAGGGCGAAGGCGCTGCTCGATTACATGCGGATCGGCCACCGCGCCGAGCATCGCCCTGCCGAGCTTTCCGGTGGTGAGCAGCAGCGCGTGGCGATTGCCAGAGCCGTGGCCAATGCACCGCTGCTGTTGCTGGCGGATGAGCCGACGGGCAATCTCGATCCTGAAACGGCGGCCTATGTCTTTTCCGCGCTGGAGGCGCTGGTGCGCCAATCCGGTCTTGCGGCACTGATCGCGACCCATAATCATGAACTTGCTCAGCGCATGGATCGCTGCGTGACGATCGTCGACGGTCAGGTCGTCGATCTGAAGCTCTGATATCACGGCCTTGCCAATCTGTTTTGATGGCCCCGGACGCCCCCGCGTCCGGGGCTTTTTTATTCCAAGGAGCGGGCAGGAACATTGCGGAACTTTTGAGTTGACGAGGAAACAAAAATAGAACAAATTAAAAACAGAAAGAGACAGGAGAAAGCCATGACTGACATTCTGCATGACGTCGCCGCATTCGCCTCCATCGCTGTTTTCATCGCCAGCCTGTCATTATTGGCCATGGCGATGTGATCCCCGGACGATTTGAAGGGGATAAGCCCTTTGCTTTCCCTCCTGCTCTGGACAGGGAAGGCAGGTGTCAGCACAATGAGGTGCTGATGCAGGACATGAAGACGAGTCCTGTCATATCCATGGTGTTTGCCGGGTTAGCCCGGTTTCATGGGGCAAAACATCATTCGATAGGACTTGAGAGACATGGGCGACGCTTCCGCGACGGTATCTTCCGCTGGCAATGCAGGGATTTCGGGCGGGCAAGGTCCGGGTTTCGTGCATCTGCGGGTGCATTCGGCCTATTCCCTGCTGGAAGGAGCCCTGCCGCTCAAGAAGATCCTGGGCAAGGCGGTGGCCGACCAGCAGCCCGCCATTGCGATTACCGACACCAACAACCTTTTCGTTGCGCTCGAATTTTCCCAGAAGGCGCTCGGGGATGGAATCCAGCCCATCGTGGGTTGCCAGCTTTCCATCGATATGGAGGATGGCAGCGAGGACAAGCGTGGCTTTTCCAAGTTCCCGGCCATCGTGCTGCTGGCGGCGGATGAGGCCGGCTACGAGCGGCTCGTCGATCTGGTCAGCCGGGCCTATCTGGAAGGCGACAACAGCCAGCCGGTGCATATCAAGCTGTCCTGGCTCGAGGAGGGCGGCACGGACGGCATGATCCTCCTGACCGGCGCATCCGGCGGGCCGGTGGATCTGGCGATGAAGGACGGACACGCGCCGCAGGCCAAGGCGCGGCTTCTGGCCTTGAAGGCGCTGTTTGGCGACCGGCTCTATATCGAGTTGCAGCGGCAGCAGGGGTATGACCGCCAGCATGAGAGCCGCATGGTGGCTCTTGCCTATGAGCAGGACATTCCGTTGGTCGCCACCAATGAGGCCTTCTTCCCATCCAAGGATGATTATGATGCCCATGATGCGTTGATGGCGGTGGCGCATAACTCCATCGTCTCCGACGACCGGCGTTTCCGGCTGACCCCGGATCATTATCTCAAAAGCCGCAAGGACATGCAGGCCCTGTTCAAGGATCTGCCGGAGGCTTTGGCAAATACGGTGGAAATCGCCAGCCGCTGTTCCTTCGTGCTCGATACCCGTAAACCCATTCTGCCGCGCTTTACCGGCGGCAGTGACGATCCGGAAGAGGCCGAGCGCGCCGAGGCTTCGGAATTGCGCCGCCAGGCGGTGGAAGGTCTGGATGAGAGACTGGCCGCGCTCGGCATGGCGCCGGGCTATACGGAAACGGATTACCGCGAGCGGCTGGATTTTGAACTCAGCGTTATCGAGCGCATGAAGTTTCCCGGTTACTTTCTCATCGTTTCCGACTTCATCAAATGGGCAAAGCAGCATGATATTCCCGTCGGTCCGGGCCGTGGTTCCGGTGCGGGGTCGCTGGTTGCCTACGCGCTGACGATTACCGATGTCGATCCGCTGCGATTTTCGCTGCTGTTCGAGCGCTTTCTCAATCCCGAACGCGTCTCGATGCCAGACTTCGATATCGACTTCTGCCAGGATCGCCGCGAAGAGGTGATCCGTTACGTGCAGCGCAAATATGGGCGCGAGCAGGTGGCGCAGATCATCACCTTCGGTTCGCTACAGGCGCGCGCGGCGCTGCGGGACGTTGGGCGCGTGCTGGAAATGCCCTATGGGCAGGTGGACAAGATCTGCAAGCTGGTGCCGAACAATCCGGCCAATCCGACGCCGCTCTCCAAGGCCATCGAGGAAGAGCCGCGTCTGCAGGAAGAGGCGGAGAAAGAGCCGGTGGTGGGCCGTCTTCTGGATATCGCCCAGAAGATCGAAGGCCTTTACCGTCACGCGTCCACGCACGCCGCCGGTATCGTGATCGGCGACCGCCCGCTGTCGAAGCTGGTGCCGATGTATCGCGATCCGCGTTCCGACATGCCCGTCACCCAGTTCAACATGAAGTGGGTGGAGCAGGCCGGGCTGGTCAAGTTTGACTTCCTCGGGCTGAAGACGCTGACCGTTTTGAAGACGGCGGTGAATTTCTGCAAGCTCCGCGATATCGACATTGATCTTGCCGCCATTCCGCTGGATGACGAGAAGACCTACCAGATGCTGTCACGCGGCGAGACGGTCGGCGTGTTCCAGGTGGAAAGTGCCGGCATGCGCAAGGCGCTGATCGGCATGCGGCCGGACTGTATCGAGGACATCATTGCGCTTGTGGCGCTTTACCGTCCGGGTCCGATGGAAAATATCCCGGTCTATAATGCCCGTAAGCATGGTGAGGAGGAGATCGAGTCGATCCATCCGAAGATCGATTATCTGCTCAAGGAAACGCAGGGCGTTATCGTTTACCAGGAACAGGTCATGCAGATTGCGCAGGTCCTGTCCGGCTATTCGCTTGGCGAAGCCGACTTGCTGCGCCGCGCCATGGGTAAGAAGATCAAGGAGGAGATGGACAAGCAGCGCGCCCGTTTCGTGGATGGCGCCGTGGCCAACGGTGTCTCGAAGAACCAGGCCGATGTGATCTTCGACCTTCTGGCCAAATTCGCCAATTACGGCTTCAACAAGTCGCATGCGGCGGCCTATGCCATCGTCTCCTACCAGACCGCCTATATGAAGGCGCATTATCCGGTGGAATTCCTGGCCGCGTCGATGACCCTCGATATGGCCAACACGGAAAAGCTGGTGGATTTCCGCCAGGATGCGAAGCGTCTCGGCATCGAGGTCATTCCGCCTTCGGTGCAGACCTCGTTCCGGCACTTCCAGACCGGCCCGAACCGCATCTATTACGCGCTCGCTGCCATCAAGGGCGTGGGCGAATCCGCGGTCGATCACATTGTCGAGGTGCGGGGTGAGACGCCCTTTGCCGATCTTGAGGATTTTTGCCTGCGCATCGATCCCAAGCAGATCAATCGCCGGGTGTTTGAAAGCCTGATCTCGGCAGGCGCTTTCGATTGCTTCGGGCGCGATCGCGCCGAGCTGATCGCCGGGCTTGATCGTATTATCGGCTATGCGCAGCGCGCCCAGGAAAATGCGGTGAGCGGCCAGTCCGACATGTTCGGGGCAGGGGCTGCCACCGGACCGGAGCGGATTTCCTTTCCGCCTTACACGCCCTGGCTTTCCTCGGAAAAGCTGATGCGTGAGTTTCAGGTGCTGGGCTTTTACCTGTCGGCCCATCCGCTCGATGCCTATCATCAGGTGCTGGAAAAGCTGCGGGTGCAGAATTTCGTGGATTTTGCCCAGGCGGTGAAACAGGGGGCGAGTGCCGGACGCCTTGCCGGGACGGTGATTTCACGCCAGGAGCGCAAGACCCGTACCGGCAACAAAATGGGCATCGTCACCTTCTCGGATGCCTCGGGCCAGTTTGAAGCCGTGCTGTTTTCGGAGGGGCTTAACCAGTATCGTGACATGCTGGAGGCGGGGAAATCGCTTGTGATCACAGTGGCGGCCGAAGAGCGACCCGAGGGCATCGGCCTGCGCATCCAGACCGCGCAGTCGCTGGAGGAAAAATCCCTGCAGATGCAGAAGGCTTTGCGCGTCTATCTGCGGGATTCCGCCCCGCTCCGGGCGCTTGCCGCCCATCTCAACACCAAGGGTGATGGGCTGGTTTCCTTCGTCGTGATCAAGGAAGACGGCCGCCGGGAAATCGAGGTGGAACTGAACCAGCGTTATCGCATCACCCCGGAAATCGCCGCCGCCATGCGCTCCGCGCCCGGCGTGGTGGATGTTGAACTGGTTTAGGGTTTATTCGCTCGGACCTGCGTTTCTGATTTCGTCGGGCGCCTGTTGACGACTGCACAATTCCTTAAATCGGAATCGATTTAAGGAATTGTGCAGTAGCCTTTGTGTTTCATCATTTTAATTTTCTTTATTTGTAAAATATCTACGATTAAAAGCTGCATTTTTAGTGTATCCATTTGAAATAAATTTCTATTTATATTTTTTATATATTTAAATTTGTAAAATATGTTTTATGTAACTATCAAAAATCTGTCATTTCCCTGATGCGAGGCATCCTCATCTTCATGCCAGGGCCAATCCAAACGGCCTGGACATGATGTGGGAAAGCCAATGACCGATAAAGTGACTGTCGATGGGGCAACGAGCACCCCTACGGACCACAACGCCAACACGATCAACTATGACAGCCTGAAGCGCGACGCGCAGCCATCCCAGACGCGCAAGGTGAGCCCGCATGATCGCTATCAAAATCTATCGCCGAACGACCGGATCGTTCAAGCTCTGCTCAATCACGACCGCTCGGTCGCTGATGACCTTCCCGAGGTCAATGCCGAGGATTACACGCCTGCGGCAGATCCGCCCGAGGTGACGCAGTCCGACATTCTGATCAGCGAGCACTGGATCGGTATGGCGGACCCCTCCGATACCTATGACAGTGACATTCAGACCCTGGAGGATACAAAGTTCTCTCTCGTCAAGGATGCGCTGGCGGGCGTGGACCGAGGCTTCGTCAACCCAGATAACATCAACAATCTCGGCAGCCTCTCGAACGAACAGAAGGCGGCGCTGCTGGTCGATCTGCTGGATATCAAGCAGGAATATAACGGCTATATGGACCAGTATGGCGATAGCGTTCCCGATGGTGAGGCCGCGGGCAAGGCAATCGACGACCGGATCAATGCCCTGATGGCCGATCAGGGCACGCAGGACTATCTGTCCGATCTCACCTCCAAGGTGTTGAAAGATTATCTGACCCGTCCCGAAAACGCCGGAATGCTGCAGCGGCTGGAAATGACCTATATGGAAGACATTGTCGGCGGCAAGGCCGTGGATCGCGCCCTGGCCGCAGGCAAATCCAAGGAAGATGCGCTCGGCGATTATCTGAGCGAACTCAAGACACTGACCAGCATCCTGCCCTCCGATTTCGTTGAGGATAAGGTGGGCTCGGCGACCGCGACCTATTCCAAGATCACCAATGACATGTTCATGGGCGATGGCACGCCGGGCGATCTCTCTGCCTTTACGCCGGATGCCAATGGCAATAACGCCGCCATCGACCCGGTGGTGCAGGCGATGATGCTGACCTTCCTGGGAGAGAATGCCGGAAATTCGAAGATGTTCGGCCCGGCGATTCAGGTCAATTACGCGCAGGATGTGACGCGCAACTTCAACTCCGTCATTGGCCTGATGCGTGGCGGCATGAAGCTTGATGATGCGCTGGCCAGCGCCATGAAGGCGTTCAAGGAAAAACCGGCCCCGCTGGGTGTTGAAAATGATGCCTACAAGGCCGGTGTAGCGCATGCCGTGCAGGTGCTGGCGGCAAGCGCGGTGCTCGTTTCCAGAAGTCTTGCACCGGGCCAGAAATGGCAGGCCGCCGATATTGCCGGTGCCATGGCCAGTGCCGTTCAGATCGTCGGCCAGACGACCGAGGGGCTTGCCAAGAACCTCGATTCTGCCGGCAAGGCGTTCAGCCTGTTCGGTACGGCCTCGGGTTCCTGGGGCCGGAACGTCGCTTCCGTCATCAATCCGAAAAATCTCGAGGCAGGCGGCAAGATCCTTGGCGGCCTGGGGGGCTTGGCGACGGCGGGCCTGTCCTTCTTCTCGGCCTCCCGCTCCCTGAAGGCGGGGGATGATCCCAAGGCCGCACTGGAGATCATCAGCGGCACCGCGACCCTTGCCAACAGCCTGATCGGCTTCAGCGAGGCCGCCATGCAGTTGACCAACATCGTGCCGCGCGTGTTCAACGCCGTTGCTGTGACCACGCCGGAATTCGTGACGCAGGCCACCAGCGTTCTGAAATACGGCTTGGCGGTCGCCGGAACAGCGACCGGTCTCGTTGCTTCACTGGCCGGAATGGCCCTTGGTATCTGGGATATGGCGAAGGGTGTGAAGAAGCTGGACAAGCTGGAATCCGACCTGGATGACAAGCTTTCGAAATATACCGGTCAGGAGGTGCATTTCGAATTCGGCCCCGATCCGAGCTTTATCTGGTAAGAACCATCGACTTTAACGATCATATATAGAAGGGGCATCTTCTGTGCCCCTTTTTTTATCTGGAAAGCACGGTGATGAAGTCGGTGCCATCCGCCGTTTCATCGCCCAGGCCGTGATCGCTGATAGTGATGGAGGTGCCTGCGGCAAGCTGGTGCTCTACGGTTTCCCGCAGCTCCTCAGGAATGTGAATGCGGTCCATGACGGCGGTGAGCGTCTGCCCGGGCGCCTGTTCCAATGTCATTGCCTGCCAGTCGGCATCACCGGTGGCGTGGTTGACCTTGGTGGCTTCCAGAAGGTGGGTGCCAAGCGGCTTGTCCGGCTGGTCGATCACAATGGCCTGTTCGGTGACAGGCGCAAACTTTCGGCGGATGAGAATTTGTCCCGCCGGGGGAACGGGCCTGCCTGTCGCTTCCCGCAAGGCCGCAAGCAGTTCCGGGGTCAGCATCGGCCCCTTGAGAGGCAGGTTTTTCCACCGCTTGAAGCCTTGAATAGCGTCCCGCGTCAGCTTTCCGGCCTGTCCGTCCACGCCGCCTGTTTCAAAGCCCAGTTCCAGTAATTGCTCCTGCACGTCATGCAGCATTTCCCGCTGGCCGCGGAGTGTAATGAGGATGCGCAGCGGCACGTCCGGGATGTCCACTTGAGGCGCGGCCGGTTCCGCCATCGCCACTTCCACAGGCTGCTTGCTTGCCATCGGCGGCACGCCGCGCAATTGCGCGTCGGAGAGAAGTTGCGGCCCCTGCTGTTGCCGTTCCGGGAAAAACAGCATGGGATGACCGATCGGAGCCGGGGCGACCGGCTGGTCGGTGATGACCACATGCGCCCCCAGCGCCGTCATGGCATAAAGCTTGCGGGCAAATTCCGCCGGCAGGCGCACACAGCCATGGGAGGCGGGAAAATTGGGAACACTGGAGGATTCATGCAGCGCAATGCCAGACCAGGTCAGCCTTTGCATCCATGGCATCGGCGCATTCGAGTAGAGATTGGATTCGTGATATTTCGCCTTCTGGATGATCGAGAAAATACCCGAAGGCGTATCATGCCCCTCCTTGCCAGTGGAAACCCTGGAATTGGCGACCGCCTTGCCATCCTCATAGACCGTCAGGGATTGCGTCTGTTTCGAAACGACAATCTGGATCGTGGCGGGATTGGCCGCAAGGGCAGGGGTGCACAGTGTCGACGCCGCAAGGGCAAGCAGAAGGGAGCGGACCGTCATGGTTCCTCTATATTCCAAAGCGTTTCCGGCTTTCGTGGAAACGCTTTCTCTTGAATTTGGGCAGCAGAGCCGTTGTAAAAAAGGTATGTGAAGTGTTAAGAATGGCAAAGGAAGTTTAACGACAGGTTTCCGCCTGTCGCATTTATCCCTGTCTCCCTGGCTTGTTTGCGCCAAAGGTGAAGCCCGTCTCAACCGCAGGCTTGCCAAATTTCTGACGCAGCGCATCCATGGCGGCTTCCGCCTTGGCGCGGCGGGTGGCATTGGCATCGACCAGATCGGGCGGATCGGCCAGCGCCGGATCGGCAAAATCGCTGACGCCGATGCCGATCAGGCGAAAGGCGGTGCCATCGGTCTCCTTTTCCAGAAGCTGCAGGCCAGTGCGGAAAATCCGGTCGGCGAGACGGGTGGGGTCTTCCAGTCGTCGATTGCGGGTGCGCAACTTGAAATCCGCCGTCTTCAGCTTCAGCACCACGGTATGGCCCGCCAGATCGCTTTTCTTCAGCCGCCAGGCTACCTTTTCGGAGAGCTTGCGCAGCACCGGCACCAGATCATCGAACCGGGCGATGTCGTCGGAAAAGGTGGTTTCGGCGGAAATGCTTTTCGCCGGATCATTGGGGTGCACCTCGCGGTCATCCACGCCGCGTGCCAGGCGGGCGAGACGCTGCCCCATGCTGCCATAGCGGCGCATCAGGTCGGTTTCCTCCATGGTCTGCAACTGGCCGATGGTGCGAATGCCGTCGCGTTCCAGCGTGGCGGCGAAGGCCTTGCCGACGCCCCAGATGGTGGTGACCGGCCTCGGCGCCAGAAAAGACAGGGCCTCAGCTTCGCCCAGCACGGAAAAGCCACGCGGCTTTTGCAGATCGGAGGCGACCTTGGCGAGAAATTTGCAATAGGAAAGCCCCACGGAAACGGTAATGCCGATCTCCTGCTCCACCCGCCGGGCAAAGCGGGCCAGCACCAGGGCAGGCGGTGCGTGGTGCAGCCGCTCCGTGCCCTTCAGTTCCAGAAAGGCCTCATCGATGGACAGAGGCTGAACGAGCGGCGTCAACTCCTCCATCATCGCCCGGACCTGCCGGCCGACGGCGACGTATTTCTCCATATTCGGCTTGATCACCACGGCGTCGGGGCAGGCCTCCAGCGCCTTGAACATGGGCATGGCGGAGCGCACGCCATGAATGCGGGCAATGTAACAGGCGGTAGAGACGACGCCCCGCTTGCCGCCGCCGATGATCACCGGCTTGTCGATCAGGTCCGGATTGTCGCGCTTTTCGATAGAGGCATAAAAGGCGTCGCAATCGATATGGGCAAGCGTTAGCTGGAAGAGTTCCGGATGGTAGACGAGGCGCGGGCTGCCGCAGGCGCCGCAACGCTTGCGCCCCGCCGGTTGCAGGGCAAGACAATCACGGCAAAATCCCTGATCGATCGGCGCGGCGGTCATGGCGAAAGGCCCGGAACATAAGTTGAACAAATTCACCTTATGCCGTGCATGGACAGTGCGCAAGCGCCTATGCCGGTTGCAAACAGCTATCGCTTACAGCGCCGTGCGCCATATATGGCGCACAAAGGTTCGCTGTAGCACTTTATATCTGCTGCATAATTTTATCCTTAAATCGGAATCGATTTAAGGAATTATGCAGAAAAGTGGCCAAGCAAGCGCTGTTCGGCATCCTCCCAGTCCATGGCGCGCACCACATTGGGCCCCGGTTTCGGGGCGTGGCGGTGAATTTCCGATTCCGGCATCAACTGCACCAGCAGGCAGTGCGGCACGGCTTCGCCGACCGAGTGGAGATTATGCGCCATGTCATCGATAAAGGCCACCGGCAGGGCGCGGTCACCGTGCAGCCGGTTAACGACCGGGCCTTTCGGGCTTTCGGTCGCGACCAGCGGAAAATCCAGTCCCAGACCGTCCAGAAGGGCGCGCCGATGTTGCGCATAGCGTGGCGGCATGGCGGTGAGAAACACCACATCGGCGCTCTGGCCGATGCGCTTCAGGCTTTCCACAGAACTGCCGAAAGGCTTTTGCCAGGTGATCTGGTTTTCGAAGAAGGCGTGCAGAATGTCCGTCACCAGCCCATCTTCCAGCGCGCGCTCGTCGGTACGGCTGATAATGTTGCCGTGCAACCGGAAAGAGCGCGGCAGCAGCCGGTGGCCGAGGCTTTCCAGATAGGCTTCGAAGGGACGCAGAAATTCCAGCACCACATCATCCACATCGCAGACGGCCAGCGGCCTTTGTGAAAGTGTGACATGATCGAGATCGGTCAGTTCGCTCATGGTCAGATCTCCCCGGAATCGAGGCCGGGCTTGACGTAATGCGCCCAGGCTGCCGCCACCGTTTCCGGCTTGGTGCCGCTTGCCTCTGAGAAGGCGAGAAGGCTTGGCTCATGCTGCATCAGAAAGTCCAGGAGACCGCCCAGAAAGGCAGGGCTGCCCATGGCGTCCCGCAATTGCTGCGGCTCCACCCCCGTCAGCGCCAGAAACCGGCCCAGCATATCCGGTTCTCCGGCCAGCCAGCCGAGTACGGCAATGGCGGTCTCTTCCGCAGCGTCGCCGCTCAAGGTTTTCTGCATGCCTTTGTCTTTCATCGCCAAGCCGTTTACCTTTTTCTCAACCAAATGCCGTTAATGTGCCGTTTCAGGAAGAATGAAATCTTTACGATGTTATCCTCCTCTTCCACCAGGAAGGCGGAGAAGGCAAGGAATGAAAATGCCGAAGAAGGTCATGATTGTTGAAGACAACGAGCTCAATATGAAGCTTTTCCGTGACCTTATCGAGGCATCCGGCTATGCCACCATTCAAACCCGCAACGGAATGGAAGCTCTCGATCTGGCCCGCAAATACCGGCCTGACCTGATCCTCATGGATATCCAGCTTCCGGAAGTCTCGGGTCTTGAGGTGACGAAATGGTTGAAGCAGGACAGCGAACTGCATGTCATTCCGGTGATCGCCGTAACCGCCTTCGCCATGAAGGGGGATGAGGAGCGCATTCGCCAGGGTGGCTGCGAGGCCTATGTCTCCAAGCCGATCTCCGTGCCGAAATTCCTGGAAACCATCAAGACCTATCTGGGCGACGCTTAAGGAGAAACGCCATGACCGCCCGGGTTCTGGTCGTCGATGATGTTCCGGCCAATGTGAAGCTGCTCGAAGCGCGGCTTTTGGCGGAATATTTCGACGTGTTGACCGCCGAGGACGGTTTCAAGGCGCTGGATATCTGCGCCAAGACGCAGGTCGATGTCATTCTGCTCGACGTGATGATGCCGGGGATCGATGGTTTCGAAGTGTGTGAGCGGCTGAAGGCCAATCCCCGCACGGCGCATATCCCGGTGGTGATGGTCACGGCGCTGGACCAGCCCTCCGACCGTGTGCGCGGACTGAAAGCCGGGGCGGATGACTTTCTGACCAAGCCGGTCAACGATCTCCAGTTGATTTCCCGGGTGAAAAGCCTCGTGCGGCTGAAGATGCTGAGCGACGAGTTGCGGATGCGTGCGGAAACCGCGCGCACCATCGGCATGGAAGAATTGCTGCGCATGACGGAAAACCGTCTGGACGAGGCGGGGCAGGTGCTTCTGGTGGATGGACGCGCCAGTTCGCAGGAGCGCATCATCAAGACACTCAAGCCGATTGCAGAAATCGCCGTTCTCTCCGATGCACAGGCGGCGGTGTTCGAGGCAGCGGAGCGGCCCTTCGACCTGATCATCGTCAACAGCAATCTTGAGGATTACGATCCGCTGCGGCTATGCTCGCAATTGCGCTCGCTGGAGCGCACGCGCTTCATTCCCGTGCTGTTTATTGCCGAGCAGAATGAGGAGAGCCGGATTGTTCGGGCGCTCGATCTCGGCGTCAATGATTATATCGTCCGGCCTATCGATCCGAATGAGCTGGTGGCACGCAGTCTGACGCAGATCCGCCGCAAGCGTTACAATGACCGGCTGCGGATGAGCGTGCAGCATACGATAGAACTGGCCGTAACCGACGGTCTGACTGGGCTCAATAATCGCCGCTATCTGGATAGCCATTTGCGGGTTCTGTTCGACCGGGCGACGGCGCGGAACCGGCCATTGACGGTGTGCCTGACGGATATCGACCGTTTCAAGCAGGTCAATGATACCTATGGGCATGAAGCGGGTGACGATGTGTTGCGGGAATTTGCGACCCGCATCCGCTCCACCGTGCGAGGCGCCGATCTCGCCTGCCGCTTCGGCGGGGAAGAATTCGTGGTGGTCATGCCGGACACGGCGCTGGATGCCGCCGCGAAAGTGGCCGAGCGCCTGCGCGAGGTCATCGAGCAGAAACCCTTCCGCCTGCAGGACGGAACCGAACTATCCATCACAGCTTCGCTCGGGCTGGCGGCCATTGCGCCTGAACTGCCTTCACCCGAGCATCTGCTGCGTCAGGCTGACCGGGCGCTTTATCAGGCCAAGAACAGCGGTCGCAACCGGGTTGTGGCGCTGGCGGCCTGAGACACTCATGCGGATGACGGTTGTCCGGCGTTGACGTCTTTGCCGTGGTGCACGGGCCGGAATGTTATCCACAGGCTTCTTCAGGTAGAAACCCCCCTCATTCGAAGGGTTCAAGATCCCGCGCATTCAGCATGGGTCCAGAGGGCCGCTTCATGCCGCCTGAGGTGGAGCGCTGCCGGTCGAGGCACACGAATCCTTGTCTCACACAGATTTTTTTAGCCCGTGATGCGATAGCTTATTCGAATATACATCTTCTTATGTTATAGAGAAACCGGGAATTCAGGGGGCCATTTACGTCTCGCGATGATGCACTCTTATTAAATACCCTAAAAATACGGGGGATTAATTTCAATGAGGTAATTATATTCCGTATTGCTTTGTCAAGGCGTGGTAAAGGCGCGGGAATTTGACAAAAGAAGAATTTTTTTTATTGAATATCTTCTGAAATAAGCTCTGAAAGGATTGAGTTCATAGCTTGTCAGTGATCGTTTTCTTGCCTGAAGTTTTTAACCATAAACCGGCGAGAAAAATACAACAGTTAAGAAAATCTTGCTTTTTTTTATAATATGCGCTTAGTTGGGACATCGACAGAGGCAAGACGGCTTGGCCGTAATGCTGTCTGTCTCCAGCATACCCCATGATGCTCAGGTCCGCCGCATCTCCTGGGTCGTGGGGTCGGTCGGCTGGCATGCGATTGTTCTACGGTTCCTCGTGCCGTTATTGCATGCCTGCCGACCCCCGATCAAAGCATCGTCCGAGAAAAGTGGAACCTGGTTTTCCCTCCGGAAATGCGTAACAGTAAAACGCCGCCCGCTCCGCAAGGAGCGGCGGCGTTTTTGCTTGCATCTACAGAGTTCTGTGTGCGTCTGATAAAATGCACGGCGCTGCAGAGATCATGACAAACAAAAAGCGCGCCACTGGGGCGCGCTTTTTCTGAAACGGGAAAGATCAAGCTTACTTGATCTTGGTTTCCTTGAATTCAACGTGCTTCTTGACGATCGGGTCGTACTTGGTCTTCGTCATCTTTTCCGTCATCGTACGGCTGTTTTTCGTCGTGACGTAGAAGAAACCCGTATCGGCTGTCGACAGCAGCTTGATCTTGATGGTGGTAGCCTTAGCCATGGTCGTCCTGCCTTACATGAAATAAACGAGCCGTGAACGACCGGTATGGCCCACGGCGAAGATGCGGCGGAAACTACAAATCGCTGCCGAAAAGTCAACCCCGCGAAGACTTGAAAAACAGTCTCGACACCGAAAGAAGCACATAAAGGCCGAAGAAACCGGAAATTGCCCAGGAGAAGCCCTGGTTGCCTGCCAAATCCATGGCGCTGCCCACAGCCTGAGGCCCGGCCACCGTGCCCACGGCGTAGCAGAAGATGAAGGCCGCATTGGCTGCTGCAAGGTCTGATCCCGTGAGTCGGGAGCCGAGATGGCTGAGGCCGATGGTATAAAGCCCGGAGACACAGCCGCCCCACAGCAAGAGCAGCAAGGCCATGGCCAGCCAGCTATGGGCAAGAATGGGGATGAGCAACGAGCCGCACAGCCCGATCAGCGCCAGCAGGAAGAGCAGCAGTCTGCGGTCCTTGAGAATGTCTGACAGCATGCCGAGCGGGATCTGGAAGACCATGTTGCCGACGCCCATCACGGTGAGCAACAGGGCCGATTGCGCCTCGGTAAATCCTGCCCGTGTCGCATAGATCGGGAAGAGCGAGAGCCCGCCCACCGAAGCCGCGCCGAAGACGAAGACGGCAGCGGTCGCGGTTGGCACCAGGAAGATGTAGCGGAAGAAATGCATGTCCGGCTTTTCATCCAGTACCGGGCTTTCATTGCGTGCCAGGAAGATCGGCACTGCCGCCAGGAGGATCGTCGCCGCGCCAATGGCGAAGGGCAGGATGCCCTCGCTGCCGAGGAAGGAGAAGAGGAAGGGGCCCGCCGCAAAGCCTATGGAAAGCACGGTGGAATAGATGCCGAGCACCAGCCCGCGCCGTGAGGGAGGAGCCGCCGCATTGATCCAGAATTCGGAGAGGATGAACAGCGTGGTTGTGGCACCGTGGAAGAAGAGCCGCAGCGGAAACCACATCCAGAAGGCTTCGGCATAATAGAAGCCGAGCGCACTGATGGCGGCGACGATCACCGCCCCGATCATGGTGCGCGCCACGCCGAAATCATGGGCAAGCCGTGTGGTGACCGGTGCCGCCATCATCGAGGCAATACCGGCCATGGCGGAGTTCAGACCGATCAGGGTGGACGGAATGCCGCGCTTTTCCAGGATCATGCTCAGCAAAGGCAGGCCAAGCCCTATGGCGATGCCAACGGCCGAAATGGAGGATATGGCGGCAATGAGCGATGGCCAGTGAATATCCTCGCGGTGCCCGTCGGTACAGTCTTGTTTCGTCATCGGCGATCGGTCGTCCCCTGGCCGGTCCTGAAGTGTGCTTACGCAGAGTGCCACCCAGGCGCCTTGCACCCATAAGCGCGGCATGGTCTGGAATGGCGCGGCATGTTCACACTCGAAAAGCCCCGGCTGTCAAGCCGAGGCGGTCGAATTGCTTATACTAACCCCTTTAAAGGCAGGAATCGGTCAAGCGGGCGGAAAACGATCCGCATCATCCTCCGGCCTGTCGTCTTCACCGCCGAAGCCATGCATGCGCAAGGCCCACTGCAGGCCGATCACCCCGCCCTTGATAGGCTGGATAATGGCGAGCGACAGGATGACCGCGATAGGCGACCAGATGGCAAGATGCGCCCAGGGAGAGATGTTGAACTGCATGTCCGTCAGCATGAAACCGGTGAGCAGCACATGCCCGACAATGACGATGACGATATAGGGCGGCAGGTCATCGGACCGCTGGTGCGAATAATCCTCGCCGCAGACGGCGCAGCGATCCACGGGCTTCAGATAGGCGCGGAACAGCTTGCCCGTGCCGCAATGCGGGCAGGAGCAGGCAAGGCCACGCTTGATGGCAAGACCGAGCTTGCGCTCACTGTCCTGCCCGCCGCCGAACCTTTGCGGCGCAATGCTTCCGGTCTTGTCCATGCTTTTCTCCCACGGTTATGCCGTCTTACCGTCTGCCGCGCCTCCTTGCGGTGCCGGGTATCTTCGGCCTGCGCGATGCCTTATGGAAGGAGCGGGTGCCGGCCGGCATTTTCCGCCCCTCGCTCAACATTTCAAAGCGAAGCGCGCCCGCCAGCGGCACGGCTTCCGCCAGTCGCACGCTGACGCTATCGCCCAATTGATAGCCAAGGCCGCTCTTTTCACCCGTCAGCGCCTGATGGGCCTCATCATAGAGGAAATAGTCGCGCCCCAGCGTCGAGACAGGGATAAAGCCATCTGCGCCGAATTGCGGCAATGTGACAAAGAGCCCCGATTTGGTGACGCCGGAAATCTGCCCGTCGAATTCCTCGCCCACACGCTCGGCAAGGTGATGAGCAATCAGCCGGTTGATGGTGTCGCGCTCTGCGGCCATGGCGCGACGCTCGAAGGTGGAGATTTCGGCGGCGATGTCATCGAGCGCGGCTTCTTCGTCCGGCGTGATGCCGCCTTCGCCAAGCCCCAGAGACCCCACCAGAGCGCGATGCACGATCAGGTCGGCATAACGGCGGATCGGGGAGGTGAAATGCGCATATTTCAAAAGATTGAGACCGAAATGGCCGATATTTTCCGGGCTGTAGACCGCCTGGCTCTGGGAGCGCAGCACCATTTCATTGACCATGGTCTGATGCGGCGTATCCAGCGCCTTGGCGAGAATGCCATTGAAAGAGTTGGAGCGCAGATTGCCCTTGGCAAGCGAAAGCCCGATCGTGCCGAGAAACTCGCGCAAGACCTCCTGCTTGGACAGCGTGGGTGCGTCATGCACGCGGTAGATCAGCTTCTGCTGCTTCTTTTCCAGCGTTTCGGCGGCGGCCACATTGGCCTGGATCATCATTTCCTCGATCAGCTTATGGGCATCCAGCCGATCGGGAATGAAAACGCGGTCCACCGTGCCGTCCGGCTTCAGGATGATCTTGCGCTCCGGCATGTCCAGTTCCAGCGGCTGGCGGCGGTCGCGCCCGCGCTTCATGGTCGCATAGGCGACCCAGAGCGGCTTGAGGATCGGCTCCAGCAGCGGGCCGGTCTTGTCATCCGGCTTTCCATCGATGGCGGCCTGCGCCTGCTGATAGGAGAGTTTGGCCGCGCTCTTCATCATGATGCGATGGAAGGTGTGGCCTGCCTTCCTGCCTTCCCTGGAAAACACCATGCGCACGGCAAGGGCCGGGCGGTCAACGCCTTCGCGCAGCGAGCAGAGGTCATTGGAAATCCGCTCAGGCAGCATCGGCACGACCCGATCCGGGAAATAGACGGAGTTGCCGCGCTTCAGCGCTTCGCGATCCAGCGGCGACTTGGCTCGGACATAATAGGACACATCGGCAATCGCCACCGTCACGATCACGCCCCCGGGATTATCCGGGGAGGGGTCAGGCTCGGCATAGACGGCGTCGTCGTGGTCCTTGGCATCTGCCGGGTCTATGGTGATCAGCGGCACGTGCCGCCAGTCTTCCCGATGCGCCATGGTGGCAGGCTTGGCCGCTTCAGCTTCGTCCAGCACCGATTGCGGGAAGATATAGGGAATGCCATGGGCATGAATGGCAATCATGGAAATTGCTTTTTCGGAGGCGACGGAGCCGACGACCGAAAGAACCCTGGCGCGCGGCAGGCCAAGGCGGCTACCAGCGCGGCCGACTTCCACCTCGACCAGATCGCCATCCTTCGCATCGCCGAGATCGGCGGCCTCGATGACCATTTCCTCGCCACGCCGCTCAATGGGCATCAAACGACCGCCGCCGCCCGGCATTTCCCGGAAGACGCCGAGCAGCGCGCCGCGCCGCTTGTCGATAACCTTGATGACGCGGGCCGTATAGGCGGGACCGGCGCGATCCTTGGAGGGGAAGAT
This sequence comes from Allorhizobium paknamense, assembly GCF_030815125.1. Lineage (GTDB taxonomy): Bacteria > Pseudomonadota > Alphaproteobacteria > Rhizobiales > Rhizobiaceae > Allorhizobium > Allorhizobium paknamense. Next base: position 319,973 of record NZ_JAUSWH010000001.1, on the reverse strand, counting down.
CTTGGCGAGAACCCGGTCGCCCAGCCCGCCCACCGGCGTCTTGCCCTTTTTCATGTCGGAGGAGGACTGGCGGATTGCGACGGCGGGAGCAACACCCAGTTCTTCTGGCCATTCGGCGGGCCGCCCGATCAGGTCGCCATCCTTGTCGCGGGTGGTGATGTCCAGCACCGTGACCGGCGGCAGCGCGCCGGGGCGGGTCAGGGACTTGCGGCTTTTCTGCACCAGCCCATCCTGCTCCAGCGCCTTGAGCGCTTCCTTCAGCTCGATCCGCGCATCGCCCTTGAGGCCAAAGGCCTTGGCGATTTCGCGCTTGGAGGCGCGGTCCGGGTTTTCGGAAATGAATTCCAGCAGCACTTCACGCGGCGGCACCGCCCCGTGAATGATCGGCTGTGGTGAAGCACTGCCCGCACCCTCCGCCTTGCGGCTCCGTGCTTTTCCGGTGCCGGTGGTGCGGATTTTCGGGCGCGGTAGTTTCGTCACTCTGAGCTCTTCTTCTTCGTGGTTTTCGCGGCAGGTTTCGCCTTGGTCGCGGCCTTCTTCGCCGGGGCCTTTTTAGCGGCTGCCTTCTTCGGTTTGTCTTCGCTGGCCTCGTCGCCCTCGGCCTTCGCCGCCTTCGGCTTGGCGGCGGCCTTGCCCTTGGCGGGGGCCTTCTTGGTTTTGCCGGCGCCTTCCTTGGCGGCGCGTTCGGTAATCAGGGCCAGTGCCTCTTCCACCGTCACGCTCTGCGGGTCCTTGCCCTTGGGCAGGGTGGCATTCACCTTACCCCAATTCACATAGGGACCATAGCGCCCATCGCGTACGGTGATGGCGCCGCCATCGGGATGGTCACCCAGTTCCTTCAGAGCCGCAGCCGTTGCGCCGCGGCCACGCGCGCCGCCCTTGGACTGCTTTTCCGCCAGCACCGTCACGGCCCGGTTGAGGCCGATGGTGAACACGTCTTCAATACTCTCGACATTGGCATAGGTTCCGTCATGCAGGATGAACGGTCCATAGCGGCCAAGCCCAGCGGTGATCAGCTTGCCGGTTTCCGGATGCTGGCCCACCTCGCGCGGCAGCGAAAGCAGGTTCATCGCCTTTTCGAAATCCATATCCGCTGGCGACCAGCCTTTCGGCAGCGAGGAGCGCTTGGCCTCCTTGCCATCGCCACGCTGTACGTAAGGTCCGAAACGGCCCGACCGCAGCGTGATCTCCTCGCCGGTGGCAGGATCCTGGCCCAGCGCCTTCGGCTCATTGCCCACGGCTTCCGCCTCCGCGCCGCCTTCGGACGAAAGCTGACGGGTGAAATTGCATTCCGGATAATTGGAGCAGCCGACGAAAGCGCCGTAACGCCCGAGCTTCAGCGACAATTGCCCGGTGCCGCAGACCTGGCAGGTGCGCGGATCGGAGCCATCCTCGCGCTTGGGGAAGACCAGCGGCGCCAGCGCCTCGTTCAGCGCGTCCAGCACGTTGGTGACGCGCAATTCCTTGGTGTCTTCGATCTGGGAGAAGAAATTCTCCCAGAACTCCCGCAACACGTCCTTCCAGTTCAGTTCACCGGCGGAAATCTTGTCGAGCTTCTCCTCCAGATCGGCGGTGAAGTCATATTCCACATATTTGGTGAAGAAGCTTTCGAGGAAGGCGGTGACGAGACGGCCCTTGGGCTCGGGGATCAGCTTGCGCTTGTCGATGGTGACATATTCGCGGTCACGCAGCGTTGCCAGCGTTGCGGCATAGGTGGAGGGGCGGCCAATGCCCAGCTCTTCCATCTTCTTGATCAGCGAGGCTTCCGAATAGCGCGGCGGCGGCTCGGTGAAGTGCTGGCTGGCATTGATCTTCTGCTTGGCAAGGCTTTCGCGGGCATTGATCTCCGGCAGGCGGCCATCCTCGTCATCATCGGCCTGCTCGCCGTCCTCCTTCTGATCGGTATAGGCGGCAATGAAGCCATCGAAACGGATGACGGAGCCTACGGCGCGCAGGCCTGCCTTCTCACCCTTGTTGTCGGCGAGGATCTCAACGGTCGTGCGCTCGATTTCGGCGGACGCCATCTGGCTGGCAATGCCGCGCTTCCAGATCAGGTCATAAAGACGCAGCTGGTCGCCATCGAGAGTGCGGCGGACCTGATCGGGTGTGCGGCGGAAATCGGTGGGGCGAATCGCCTCGTGCGCTTCCTGCGCATTCTTGGCCTTGGTGGAATAAAAGCGCGGCGTATCCGGCAGGTAGCGCGGACCGAACTGCTCCCCAATGGCGGCGCGGGCGGCCTGAACGGCCTCTGGCGCCATCTGCACGCCATCGGTACGCATATAGGTGATGAGACCGACGGTTTCGCCGCCGATATCCACACCTTCATAAAGCTTCTGCGCCACCTGCATGGTGCGCGAGGCCGAGAAGCCGAGTTTGGAGGAGGCTGCCTGTTGCAATGTGGAGGTTGTAAAAGGTGGCGACGGGTTGCGCTTGACGGGCTTCGCCTCCACCGATTCCACGGCAAAGCTTGCACCTTCCAGCAGCGCCTTCAGGCGGTTGGCGCTTTCAGCATTCTGGATGCCGCGCGCCTGCAACCGCTTGCCATCGGCAGAGACGAGGCGGGCCTCGAACTCATCGCCGCGCGGCGTCTTGAGCAGGGCGGAAAGGTTCCAGTATTCCTCGGAGACGAAGCGTTCGATCTCGCTTTCCCGGTCGCAGACCAGGCGCAGCGCCACAGATTGCACCCGGCCAGCCGAACGCGCGCCCGGCAACTTGCGCCATAGCACGGGAGAGAGGTTGAAGCCGACAAGATAGTCCAGCGCGCGCCGGGCCAGATAGGCATCCACCAGCGCCACATCGATATCCCGGGGCGCGGCCATGGCATCCAGCACAGCCTTCTTGGTAATGGCGTTGAACACCACGCGCTTCACCGGCTTGTCGCCCAGCACCCGCTTCTTTTTCAAAAGGTCGAGAACATGCCAGGAAATGGCTTCTCCCTCGCGATCCGGGTCGGTTGCGAGAATGAGGCCATCGGAGGATTTCACCGCATCGGCAATATCCTTGATACGCTTCTGCGAGGCGCCATCCACCTCCCACAGCATTTCGAAATCCTGATCCGGCAGCACGGAGCCGTCCTTGGCGGGCAGGTCGCGGACATGGCCGAAGGAGGCGAGCACCTTATATCCCGATCCGAGATATTTGTTGATCGTCTTCGCTTTGGCGGGAGATTCGACAACTACGACATTCATTGTGCTTCTCTGAACATGCCCCGTTTCAATACGCAATGCTGACAGGTCCGGCGGGATTCCAAAACCAGTTGTCCGACATGGACAGGGATTGGAGCGCGGTCAAGTCCCCCCGATAAATTTCTCGCCTACACGTTGATGCAACCAAAAATATAACAAGAAGTTTGTTGCAATCTTAAATGCACGCGTTATCATGAGATGTATGGTTGCAATAATGCATTTTCAAGTTGCATTTTCGGGTGCGAGACAGGGCAATGGCCGGCAAACGGGGCGCAGACATTCAACAGGGCGAAAGCATCGCCTACATCACCCAGATGCTGGGGGAATTGCGGGCGGTTGCCGAGAGGGAGGGGGCAGAGATGCTCTGCTACCTGATCGAGATGGCCTATATGGAGGCGGGCGACATTCTCAACGGCCGCCGGAGCCTGTCAATCGAGCATATTGACCGAGACAAGGCCCCCGGCGTGCCGGTTTAGCCGTCCGGCAATATCCAGTTCCAGGAGAACGAGATAGACGGCAGAAGCCGAGAGGCCGGTATGGCGGATGATGTCATCCACCTCGACCGGTGTGGGGCCAAGAGCGTTTACAACCATGGAGCGCTCTTTCTCATCCGGCGGCTCGTGCCAGGTCTCGCTCTCTTCATAAACCGGTTCCTCCACCTGCGGCGGGCTGAAAAGATCGATCTTGCTCAAGGGCGAGAGCGCTTCCAGAATGTCGCGAGGCTCGGTTGTGACGGTTGCACCGTTCTTCAAAAGCCCATTGGTGCCATGGCAGCGCGGGTCGAGCGGAGAGCCGGGCACGGCAAAGACGAGGCGGCCAAAATCGGCGGCAAGGCGTGCGGTGATCAGCGAACCGGAGCGCTGCGCCGCCTCGATGACGGCGACCCCCAGCGAAATCCCCGCAATCAGCCGGTTGCGGCGGGGAAAATCACGGGCACGAGGTTCCCAGCCAAAGGGCATTTCGCTGACCGCGATGCCCTTGCCATCCCAGATTTCCCGCAACAAGTCGATATTTTCCGGTGGATAGGGCTGGTCCAGACCGCCCGCCAGCGCGGCAATGGTGCCGGTTTCCAGGCTGGCGCGATGGGCGGCGGCATCGATACCCCGGGCAAGGCCGGATGTAATGGAATAGCCCGCCACGCCACAATCGCGCGCCAGCAGGCTTGCCATCTTCACGCCGCTGATCGAGGCATTGCGGGAGCCGACAATGCCGATGGAGGGGCGCTGGGCAAGTTTGAGATGGCCCTTCATGGCCAGAAGCGGCGGTGCGGCATCGATCTGCCGCAAGGCGGGCGGATAGTCCGGCTCGCCGATGCCCACAAGAGCGGCGCCGAACCTGGCGGCAAATTCCAGTTCACGCTCGGCTTCTTCACGGCTGGCGATGCGCACCGGCTTTGCGGCACCGCCCCGGCGGGAGAGCTCCGGCAGGGCGTCCAGCGCCCGCTCGGCGGTGCCGAAATTGTTGATCAGGTCCCGGAAGGTGGCGGGGCCGACATTGTCACTGCGGATCAGTCTCAGCCAGGCCAGTCGTTGTCTTTCCGTCAGGGCTATCCCTGTCCGTCCCGAACCGCCTGCCGTCATTCCGCTATCCCTTTTGACCGATCTTGCCTTCCGTGCCGGAGATCAGCCGCTCGATGTTTTCCTTGTGCTTCCACCAGGTGATCACCGTCATCGCGGCTGTTACCAGCGCCGTTTCCGGTTGATGGAGTAACCACAATGCAACCGGAATGACAAGGGTCGCAACCAGTGCGGACAGCGACGAGTAGCGGGAAAGTTTGGCGACCGACAGCCAGACGATGGCAAAGACCAGCACCATCAGCGGAAAGACGCCGAGCAGCGTGCCGATATAGGTTGCCACGCCCTTGCCGCCCTTGAAGCGCAGCCAGACGGGAAAGAGGTGGCCGATAAAGGCGGCAAAGCCTCCCAGCAGCCCCGGCAGGTGCACGGTTTCCGATCCGAACAGCGCCTGCGCCAGCACCGCCGCGACGGTGGCCTTGAGGGCATCGAGCAGGAGTGTTGCGGCAGCGAGCTTCTTGTTGCCGGTGCGCAGCACATTGGTGGCGCCGATATTGCCGGAGCCGATCTTGCGCACATCGCCAAGCCCCGCCATGCGGGTGAGGATGAGGCCGAAGGGAATGGAGCCGAGCAGGTAGCCGATGGCAAGAGAAGCGACCAGCGCGGTCATCGGAATCTGGCTGTAATCAATGCTGGGCATGGGGTGGCTCTTCAGGCAAGAGAGTGGACAAGGCGGCCGCCGACATAGGTTGCGACAGCGCGGCCGGAGAAACGGGCATCTTCGAACGGGGTATTCTTGGAGCGGGAGAGAAGGGCATCCTTCGCCACGATCCATGGCTCATCGACATCGATCAGCACGATATCGGCCTTCGCGCCCGGCTTCAACGTACCGGCCTCGAGCCCGAAGATTTCCGCGGGACGGGTGGACATGGCATGGATGAGGCGCGTCAACGGCACCTGACCGCTGTGATGCAGCCTCAGCGCCGCCGCCAGCATGGTTTCAAGGCCGATGGCGCCGTCCGCCGCATCCCCGAAAGGCAGGCGCTTGGTGTCCACATCCTGCGGATCATGGGCGGAGACGATGATGTCGATGTCACCCTTGGCAAGGGCCTCCACCATGCCGGTGCGGTCGCTTTCGGTGCGCAGCGGCGGATACATCTTGAAGAAGGTGCGGTATTCGCCGATGTCGTTTTCATTGAGCGACAGGTGGTTGATGGAAATGCCGCAGGTGACGTTTGCGCCGCGCGCCCGCGCCAGACGAATGGCTTCCACCGATTCCGGCACGGAAATCTTGGCGGCGTGATAGCGCGCTTTCGTCAGTGTCGCGATCCGCAGATCCCGCTCAAGCGGGATGAGCTCGGCCTCCTTCGGAATGCCGGAAAGGCCGAGCCAGCTTGCGAACAGCCCTTCATGCATGACGCCGTTGCCTAGATATTTTTCCCGCGCCTCCAGCGAGATCACTGCGCCGAATTCCCGCGCATAGGTCATGGCCCGGCGCAGCACCAGCGAATCGGAGAGCCCTTTGCGGCCGTTGGTGAAGGACACCGCACCGGCTTCCTTCAGCATGCCGATCTCGGTCATTTCCTCGCCATGGAGCCCCTTGGTCAGGGCTGCCGCCGGATGGATACGCACGGGCGAGCGGTCGCGCGCGCCGTTGCGGATGAATTCCACCAGCGCGATGTCGTCGATCACCGGATCGGTGTCGGGCATCATGATGAAGGAGGTGATGCCGCCTGCCGCGGCCGCGCGCCCGGCGGAGGCCAGCGTTTCCCGGTGCTCGGCGCCCGGCTCGCCCAGAAAGACCTGCGCATCGACCAGACCCGGCGCCGCGACGAGGCCGCTGGCGTCGCGGATCTCCGCGCCTTCCGGTGCACCCTGGTTCCGGGCCTCGCTGCCTGCGGCGAGAATGACGCCCTCGGCATCGACGATGATGCTGCCCATCTCGTCGAGGGAGCGGGAGGGATCGATGATGCGGGCATTGTTGATGACGAGCGGCTTGTTCATCTTCATTACCTTTAAGCGCGGGGCCGTTAAGCGCGGGGACCGTTGTTTTCGGAAACCAGCAGGGCCTCCATCACCGCCATGCGCACGGCAACGCCCATTTCCACCTGTTGCTCGATCACGCTTTGCGGACCGTCGGCCACGTCGGAGGCGATTTCCACGCCCCGGTTCATCGGGCCGGGATGCATGACCAGCGCATCCTCCTTGGCGGCTTTCAATTTTTCGGCATCGAGGCCATAGAAGTGGAAATATTCGCGCACCGAAGGCACGAAGGCCCCTGCCATGCGCTCCCGCTGCAGGCGCAGCATCATCACCACATCCGCATCCTTCAGGCCTTCCTTCATGTCGGTGAAGACCTCGACGCCCATCTCCGCAATGCCGGAGGGCAACAGTGTCGAGGGCGCCACCACCCGCACCCGCGCGCCCATGGCGTTGAGCAGCAGGATGTTGGAGCGCGCCACCCGCGAATGCAGCACATCGCCGCAGATGGCGACGATGATGCGCGACAGCTTGCCCTTGGCGCGGCGAATGGTCAGCGCATCGAGCAGCGCCTGGGTGGGATGTTCATGCTGGCCATCACCGGCATTGACCACCGAGCAGGCCACTTTCTGCGACAGCAGTGCGGCGGCACCGGCGGAGGAATGACGCACCACCAGCACATCCGGGCGCATGGCGTTCAGTGTCATGGCGGTATCGATCAGCGTTTCGCCCTTCTTGACCGAGGAATTGCCGACCGACATGTTCATCACATCCGCGCCCAGCCGCTTTCCGGCCAGTTCGAAGGAGGATTGGGTGCGGGTGGAGGCCTCGAAGAACAGGTTGATCTGGGTCAGCCCGCGCAAGGTCGTGGTCTTTTTCTCGCGCTGGCGGCTGATCTTGACGGCTTCATCCGCTTTGTCGAGAAGAAAGGTGATATCGGCTTCGGTAAGGCCCTTGATGCCAATGAGATGGCGATGGGGAAAGAAGACCATGGCTATACCCTCCGGAAGCGTTGCGGGGTCTATACTGGATGGAGGGCGCTAGGGGCAAGCCTCCACCACGCTCGCCCGTGTTTGTCCCCCGTTTTGGACCGCTTGCAGGAGTGGCCCATGTCGCATTCGGGCGGAAACATGTTAAAGACGATGGAAATCACTTATTTGCAGGCAGGTAAACGACCCGAATCTGGTGCCGGTGCCGCTGAAAGAACAAGAATGTTGGAACGCGTATGAGCCGGACGGAAGACATATTGCTGGAACTCAATCAGCCGAAGCCATGGTCCGGCGTGAATGCGTTCCGCACCGATCCGCTGCTGGTGGACCTGACCAGCGGGCTGAACCGGGCGCTGCGCGAGGATTACGATGCCCTTGGCCGTTATGTGACCTCGCACGAGGCGCAGGAACTGGCGCGCATGGCCAACCACAACCCGCCGGAGCTGCGCACCCACGGACCGCGGGGCGAGCGGCTGGATGTGGTGGAGTTTCACCCCGCCTGGCATGCGCTGATGCGCCGGTCCATGGCCAATGGCCTTCATTCCTCCGTCTGGGAAAACCTCCCCGAAGTGCGCGGACAGGATCACAAGGCGCGCGCCGTGCGCTTTTATCTCACCGCCCAGCTTGAATGCGGCCATCTCTGCCCGCTCACCATGACCAGCGCGTCCGTGGCGGCGCTGATGGCCTCGCCGCGCGTGCAGAAGGAATGGGCGCCGAAAATCCTCGCCCGCAAATATGACAGTTCCAACCGTCCCGCCATGCAGAAGACGGCGGTAACCATCGGCATGGGCATGACGGAGAAGCAGGGCGGCACCGATGTGCGCGCCAATATCTCCACGGCAGCCCGGGTGGGCGAGGGGATCTACCGGCTGTCAGGCCATAAGTGGTTCATGTCCGCGCCGATGAGCGATGGCTTCGTGATGCTGGCGCAGATGCCGGAAGGCATGGGATGCTTCCTCGTGCCGCGCCTTCTGGAGGATGGCAGCGCCAATGGCCTGCGCTTCCAGCGGCTGAAGGACAAGGTGGGCAATCGTTCTAACGCCTCCTCCGAAGTGGAATTCAGCGATGCCTTCGGCTTCCTGCTGGGCGATCCCGGCAGCGGCATCCGCACCATCCTTGAAATGGTGACGCTGACGCGGCTCGACTGCGCGCTGGCCTCCGCCGGCATCATGCGCGCCTCCATGGCGGAGGCGGTGCATCATGTGCGGGGCAGGGCGGTGTTCGGCAAGAAGCTGATCGACCAGCCGCTGATGATCCGCGTGCTGGCGGACATGGCGCTGGATGTGGCCGCCGCCACGGCGCTTTCCTTCCGCCTCGCCGAAGCCTTCGATCGCGCCCGCGAACGGGCGGCGGATGCGGCCTATGCGCGGGTGATGACGCCGGTGGTAAAATACTGGGTCTGCAAAATGGCGCCGCCGCTGATCTACGAGGCGATGGAATGCATTGGCGGCAGCGGCTATGTGGAAGAGCGCGCCATTGCCCGCCATTACCGCGAGGCCCCGGTCAACGCCATCTGGGAAGGCTCCGGCAATGTGATGGCGCTGGATGTGCTGCGGGTGCTGTCTCGCGGCAAGGATCTGTTCGACATGGTCTTTGCCGAACTGGAGCGCGATCTCGGCCCCTCGGGCCGCAAGACCATCGAAGTGCTGCAGGCTGCCATGGCGCTCTGCGAGCGCGACGAGGGTGCGGCCCGCCTGCTGGTGGAGCAACTGGCGCTCGCCGCCGCCGCCGCCGAACTTTACCGCATGGGCGCAGGCAAGATTGCCGATGCCTTTCTGGAAACCCGCCTGACGGGCGGCTGGCGCAATACCTACGGCGTGCTCGATGCGCGATTCGATGCGCGCTATCTCGTGGATCTGCTCTATCCGCCGGTGGATTAGAGCGCTTTTCGATCTGATTGAATCAGATCGGCGCTCTAACATTTTATTTTTGAAGCATAATCTTATTCGTCCTCGTTTCACTCCGGTCGGATTATGCTCTAGCTGATTTCTTCGTAAGTGAGGGCATTTGTTTCAAACCCGGATTTTCTGCCCATGAAATCTCAGGTCAGGACAGGTCATCCACAGCCCACCTCCAAAAATTAACCTTAACAAAAGGTTTACGTTGCCGCAGCGGCCTTAACCGCTCACTCTGTTTTCATTCAAATTGTTGGAAACGGGCGATGATGACGGGCCTGGGAAAATTGATGCTGCTGATCGTTATGATGACGTTTTTTGCAGTTCTGGCGCTGGATGTGGTGGTGCCCGCCGTGGTGCTGAGTCTCATGGCGGCATCCGTATGGCTGGTGGAGCGCTTGCCGGACGACCTGTTTTCGCGGGAGTTTGCGCCCCGGAAAGGGAGGGCGGCATGAAGTTCCTGCTGATCTTCTGGGCGGGGCCGATCCTGCTGCTTGGCAGCTGGTATTATCTTTCCCTGAACGACATGAGCTTCGGCGTCTTCATGCTGACGCGGCAGGCGCATGATCTGGTGTTTCAAGTCTATGGCAATATTCTCGGCCTTGCGCCGGAGACGATCCCGCCGCTGGTCATGCGGGCTATTGTGGTGGATAGCGCCGTGCTGTTTGCGCTTCTTGGCTTTCGCCGCCGGAAAAAGATCATGGCATGGATCACTGCGCGCCAGGTTCATACCAAGGCTCGAAGATGCTAACGCATCCTCGCCTTGAAGAGATTTCGAATATCTCGAATGCATTAAGGGCTTGAGATATTCGAGAGGAGAATACGAAGAGTAACTTTCAATGGCTCTTCGTATCAGTCCCGCCCGGCGGTGATCGAGAGCAGCCTGTCCAAGGCGCCCTGAAGAATGAAGCTCGCGGCAGCCGAATCGATGCGTTCGGCCCGTTTGGCGCGTGAGACATCCATTTCCAGCAGCGCCCGTTCCGCCGCCACGGTGGAAAGCCGCTCATCCCAGAAGACGAAGGGAATATCCGTCTTTTCCGACATGGAGCGCACGAAGGCGCGGGTGGCCTGAACGCGGGGGCCGGATGATCCATCCATGTTGATCGGCAGGCCGATGATGAAGGCCGCGACCTTTTCCTTGTCCGCAAAGCCCAGCAGCAACTCGGCATCCCTGGTGAATTTCACCCGTTTGATGACGGGCCTCGGGCTTGCGAAGCGCCGCCCGAGATCCGACATGGCAAGCCCGATCGTTTTGGTTCCGAGGTCGAGACCGGCCACGGCCTGGCCGGGTTGCAGCGTTGCCGCCAGTTCCTCGATGGTCAAAACCGTCATGATCGTCTTCCTGTCGTGAATACTGTGTTTATACCAAGGCTCGAAGATGCTCACGCATCCTCGCCTTGAAGGAATTTCGAATATCTCAAATGCGTCAGTGGCTTGAGATATTCGAAAAGGGAATACGAAGAGTCATTTGCAATGACTCTTCGTATGAGTCCTTTTCTCAGCCGACTTATGCCATATCTCTTGCCACCGGAACCATTTTCATCACCTGAAGAGGAAACTCCATGAAACTCACCTGGCTCGGCCATGCTGCCTTCCGTCTTGAAACGGCCAAGGCCAAGATCCTCATCGACCCGTTCCTGACCCATAATCCCGGTTTTGCCGGGCTGGACCTGAAGGATGCCGCCAAGGATGTGACGCATATCCTGCTCACCCATGGTCATGGCGATCACGTCGGCGATACCATCGCCATCGCCAAGGAAACGGGCGCAACCGTGCTTGCCAATGCCGATCTGGCGGGCTGGCTCGGCTCCAAGGGTGTCGCAAAGCTTGAAATGGGCAATACCGGCGGCACGGTGCATTTCGATGGCTTTACCGTAACCTTCACCAATGCGCTGCATTCGTCCGCGCAGATCACCGAGGACGGCGTTTCCCATGCGCTCGGCAATCCGAACGGCTTGATGATCCATTTCGATGATGAGGCCTCGCTGCTGCATATGGGCGATACCGACATCTTCTCCGACATGGCGCTGATCAACGAATTGCATCAGCCGGATCTCGGCATCGTGCCAGTGGGGGATCGCTTCACCATGGGTGGTGCCGTCGCAGCCCTTGCCTGCCAGCGTTTCTTCAATTTCAAGACCGCCATTCCCTGCCATTACGGCTCGTTCCCGATCATCGACGCCACGGCGGAGAAGTTCATTTCCGGCATGGAAGGGTCAAAAACGGCGGTGCAGGCACCGAAGCCGGGCGAAACGCTGACGCTTTGAAGGTGGAAATGCCGCGCAACGGGAAGCTCCCCGTTGCGCGTCTTTGGTTCGGACAGTATAGCGGGTGGCATAACTGATCTGGAGAATGCCGATGTCCGTTGATCTCGCCACCGTCAAACGTGTCGCCAAGCTTGCCCGCATTGCCCTGCCTGATGAAGAGGCCGAAAAGATGATGGGCGATCTGAATGGCATTCTGGGCTTTGTCGAGCAGCTTTCGGACGTGAATGTCGATGGCGTCGAGCCCATGACCTCCGTGACCCCTATGACCATGAAGAAGCGCCAGGACGCGGTGACCGATGGCGACAAGGCCGAAGACATCGTGGCCAATGCGCCGGAAACAGACCGGCATTTCTTCCTCGTCCCGAAGGTCGTCGAATAAGGCTTGATCGCCTTTTTCCGTCCATCCTCATTGCCTGCCGCGCGGCTGCGCGCGAAACACCGAAGCGAACCGATCATGAGCGAACTGACCCGCCTCACCATTGCCGAAGCCCGCGCCAAACTGGCCGCGAAGGAGATCAAGGCCGTTGAACTGACGGATGCCTATCTTGCCGCCATCGAGGCCGCCAATGACGCGATCAATGCCTATGTGACGGTGACGCCGGAGATTGCCCGCGACATGGCCAAGGCCTCCGACGAGCGCATCGCATCTGGCAAGGCCGGGGCTCTGGAAGGCATTCCGCTGGGGATCAAGGATCTTTTCGCGACGCGGGATGTGCATACCCAGGCCTGCTCCAACATTCTGAACCGCTTCAAGCCGAAATACGAATCCACCGTCACCCAGAACCTCTGGAACGAGGGCGCGGTGATGCTCGGCAAGCTGAACATGGATGAGTTCGCCATGGGCTCTTCCAACGAAAGCTCTTTCTACGGTCCCTGCGTCAATCCTTGGCGGGCCGCGGGTTCTGAGGAAAAGCTGGTGCCCGGCGGTTCTTCCGGCGGCTCTGCCGCTGCCGTTGCCGCTCAGCTCTGCGCAGGCGCGACAGCCACGGATACCGGCGGCTCCATCCGTCAGCCTGCGGCCTTCACCGGCACGGTCGGCATCAAGCCGACCTATGGCCGCTGCTCGCGCTGGGGCATCGTCGCCTACGCCTCCTCGCTCGATCAGGCCGGTCCGATTGCGCGCAATGTGCGCGATGCCGCCATCCTGCTGAAATCCATGGCCAGCACCGACGAGAAGGACACGACCTCCGTTGATGTTGCAGTCCCGGATTACGAAACGGCCATTGGTCAGTCCGTGAAGGGCCTGAAGATCGGTATTCCGAAGGAATATCGCGTCGATGGCATGCCGGAGGAGATCGAGGCCCTGTGGCGTCAGGGCATGGAATGGCTGAAGGCAGCCGGTGCCGAGATCGTCGATATCTCGCTGCCGCATACCAAATATGCGCTGCCGGCCTATTACATCGTCGCCTCCGCCGAGGCTTCGTCCAACCTTGCCCGTTATGACGGTGTTCGCTACGGCCTGCGCGTCGACGGCAAGGACATTGCCGACATGTATGAAAAGAGCCGCGCGGCAGGCTTCGGCAAGGAAGTGCAGCGCCGTATTCTCATGGGCACCTATGTGCTTTCGGCTGGTTATTACGATGCCTATTATCTGCGCGCCCAGAAGGTCCGCACGCTGATCAAGCGCGATTTCGAACAGGCCTTTGCCGCCGGGGTCGATGCCATTCTCTCGCCGATCACGCCCTCTTCGGCCTTTGCCATCGGCGACAAGGATCTCGCCGCCGATCCGGTGAAAATGTATCTGAACGACATCTTCACGGTCACGCTCAACATGGCGGGCCTGCCGGGCATTTCCGTGCCGGCCGGTCTCGACAAGAAGGGCCTGCCGCTGGGCCTGCAATTGATCGGCAAGCCTTTCGAGGAAGAAACCCTGTTCAAGACCGCCCATGTCATCGAAAGCGCCGCTGGCACCTTCACCCCCGCCAAGTGGTGGTGAGCCTCTGCATTTCCGGCTGATGGAAGAGGTTGACCGCGAGGCGGTCGGCCTGCTGGGCTGGGAGGCCTGGCGCTCCAATGGCCCCTTGGATCGTGGCATGGCCGATCCGAAAGTGGCGCAGAAGGTGCGGGATGCCTTTCTGCGCTTTCCCTTTGAGTATGCCAGGCCGATCATTCTGGCAGAGCAGCAGGGCAGGGTCGTCGGCTGGACCGCCCGGGACATGGCTGCGGACTCTCTTTCCGATCTGTGGATTGCCCCGGATCATCAGGAAAGGCGCGTTGGGCGGGCGCTGCTTGACCATGTCTGCGCTCAGATCGCCGCCGAAGGCTCAGGGCAGGCGGTGATTTCCACCCACCAGAACAATTTCCGCGCCATCGGCCTCTATAAGAGCTGCGGCTTCGACATCATCTGGCAGGGTATGGCGAAGGATTTCGTCATGGCCATCGAGATTCCACAGGTGCGGCTGCGTCGCAATCTGGGATAGAGACGCTCTGCCTCTGGTCATTTCAGTCCACCAATGTTCTAATTTCTGACGTGGGACATTGGAGGCAATCGTGGCTGCGATTCGTGGGGCGCATCCGGACGAACTGGGCATTCTGGCCGAAATCGGATTTCGGGCCTGGGAACGGGCGATGATTCCCGTCGGCGAAAGCCGGGCCATGGTGGAAAACGCCCGCATCGCCTTCAAGAACTTCACCCGGTCCTCACCCATCACCATTACCGTGGTGGAAAATCATGGCAGGCCCATGGGCTGGGCCGCACGGGAGATGCTGGACGAGCGTATTTCCGATTTCTGGATCGATCCCGATCATCTGCGCAAGGGTTACGGATCGGTCCTGCTGTCGGCGGTGGAAGATGCTATCCGCCATGCGGGCTATGAGGAAACCCGGCTGGAAACTCATGCCCGAAACCGCGAGGCCGTGCAGTTTTTCAAATCCCACGGCTTCGGCATTCAGTGGTTATCGGTGGTCTACAATCCAAAACTCGACCGGGACATGGAAACCGTGGGCATGGCCAAGCGGCTGGTGCAGGATGAGCGCCTGACCTATGGGCCGGGCGCTATATATTAACCCACCAGGTTGGTCAGGCAGTTCGCCGGCAGCGCATAGGCTCTGAGCCGCTTGCCGGCCAGATAGCCTTCATGCGGGGTGAGATCGGCCACCGCATCCAGCATCACGCCATGGCAGGCGACTGCACCTCCCGTTACGTAAAGCACCAGGGCATCACCCCTTGAGGATGTCAGCGGAAACTCCTGTTCATAGTAGTTTTTCGGAAATCCGCCCTGGGTGCGGGCAAGCACCGTGAAGGGTTCGTTGCGCAGCGTATGGAAGAGGTCTGCCAGAACATCGCGATTGTCCGCGACGATGGTGGCGGTGCCGACCTTGGTGGCTGTCTCGCCGATCTGGCGGGAAAGCTCCGCGCGGCCCAGATAGCGCGCCAGAACTGGCTTGCCGTTCGGCAGCCTGACCTCATGGGCATAAACGGTGAGCAGCGGGAAGAGCAACGCGACGATGCCGTTGATCGCCAGCGAGGCTTTCAGCCAGCGCGGCGAATGGTGCAGCAGATAGAGCACGGCCAGCATGGTGCCCGCCGCATAGGCGGTGGCGGCCCAGTTGGCATAGGCCCGGGACATCAGCGCCTGGAAGACGATGGCCAGCACAATCGGCCAGGAGAGAATGAACAGGTGCTTTTCCGAAGGTGTTGCTCGTCCGCGCACCAGCCGGATGAACACCACGATCATTGCGGCAAACAGCACCGGCCCGATCACGCCGAACTGGCTGCCGAGGAATTCCAGCGCCTTGCCGATCTTGAAGTTCAGCCCATGCCAGTCGGCATTTTCAGACGTATGTTTCAGCGTTGCGCCGCCATGGGTGGCGTTCCACCAGATATTCGGGGCAATCACGGCAAGAGTCGCAATGGCGGCGATCAGGCAGTCGCGCAGCGCCAGCCGCGCCTTGGGAATGAAGATGGCCGAAAGGGCCGCCGTGCCGACGAAATAGAGCATGGCATATTTCGAGAGCGTGCCGAAGCCGATGGCGATGCCCATCAGCAGCGCAAAGCCTGCCGAGCGCCGCTCGATCAGATGCGAATAGGCGTAGAGCGCCAGCGCCAGAAAGGGAAACAGCACCGTATCCGTGGACATGAAGACGGAAGAAAGCGCCACGCCCGGCAGGGTGACATAGCTCAGCCCCGTCCAGTATCCGGCCTCTTTCGAGCCGGTGAGGCGGGCGGTGGCCGGAATGAGGATCAGCGCCGTTGCCATGTGCAGAAGCGGGCTCGCCACCCTGATCCAGAAAATGTCGCTGGAGCCGCCCAGAACCGTAAACAGATGAATGACCCAGGCAATCATCGGCGGCTTGGAATAATAGCCGAAATCGAGCTGCCGCGACCATTGCCAATATTGCGCCTCATCCACGAACAGATCGGTGCCGTCGAAATGCAGCATCACAATCCGGTAGAGCGTGATGAGAAGAATGAGCGCAAGGCTCAGGCGCAGCGACAGCTTCATGGCGTCTCAGCTTTCCCGTTCGGTCGGCAGATCGGTCTTGCGGCCCTGATGCACCAGCATCAGGTTGCGGATATAGACAATGATGCCAAGCCCCTGGCCGAGAATGATGATCGGCTCGCCGCGATGGACGCCATAGGCCAGCAGCATGACGCCACCGATCAGCGAAAACCACCAGAAGGCCGTGGGCATGACGGAGCGCTTGGCCTTTTCCGATACCAGCCACTGAATGATGAAGCGCAGCGAAAACATCAGCTGCGCGATCACACCGAGGCCGAGCCAGACGAGATCGCTGGTGGAGTGGATTTTGAAATAGGCGAGAAGGTCGCTCATCAGGCTTTCCCGATTTCCTGCGGGCGCACGCGCTTGCGGCGTTTGATCAGCCATACCACGCCGATCAGATCGTAAATGCCGACAAGGCCCCGTTGCAGGTTGTTGTAGTTGGAGGTGCCGGCATGGCGATGCCGATGGCTGACATCCACATGCGCCACGGCCCAGCCATGGGCGGTGAAAAGTGCCGGTAGATAGCGGTGCATGTGGTTGAAGAAGGGGAGTTCCAGAAAGGCATCGCGGCGGAAAGCCTTTAGCCCGCAGCCGGTGTCGCGAGTGCCGTCGTTCAGCAGGCTCTGGCGAATGGCGTTGGCGGCCTTGGAAGCGAGCCGCTTCGAGAGCGTATCCTGCCGCTTGACGCGCTGGCCCGCAACCAGGCCAAGCGTGGCGGGACAGTCCGGCGCGATCAGCGGCGCAACGAGGCGCGGAATTTCGGCAGGCGGGTTCTGGCCGTCGCCATCCATGGTGCAGATGACGGTCGCGCGGGCAGCCTTCACGCCGGAATGGACAGCGGCCGATTGTCCGCCGGAGGCGGGATGATGCAGCGCCCGGACCCAGGGCAGCCGCGCCATGGCCTGTTCCAGCTTGGTCCGCGTGGCATCCGTCGAGCCGTCATCGATGAAGATCGCCTCGAAATCGAACCCCTCGCAGGCGGTGCCGATCTCGGAAATCAACAGATCGATATTGTCCGCCTCGTTCTTCATGGGAACGACGATGGAAAAGCGCGGGGTCGTGTCAGCGGGCATGGGGGTTCCAAAGGGTGAATATCGCGGGCTCCTTAACCTGTTTTCCGTGCCTCGTCACCAGAATTGCGGGGTTTGTGGCGCATTTACGCGGACCAATCCACGGCGAATGCTGCGATCGGAGCCGGTGGTTGCGCCGAAGTCTTGCACCTCGGGGCCAATTGCTCTAACCGGGAAGGCCAATACCATTCCGATAGAAGAGCATGTCATGACCCTTGTCGATACGCGCACGCCCGACCCGAAACGCCTGATTCCCGGCGCCACCGGCGACTGGGAAGTCATCATCGGCATGGAGGTTCACGCGCAGGTGTTGAGCCAGTCCAAGCTGTTTTCCGGCGCCTCAACCGTGTTCGGCAATGCGCCGAATTCCAACGTTTCGCTGGTGGATGCCGCCATGCCGGGCATGCTGCCGGTGATCAACGAGGAATGCGTGCGCCAGGCCGTGCGCACCGGTCTCGGCCTCAAGGCAAAGATCAACAACCGTTCGATCTTCGACCGCAAGAACTATTTCTATCCCGATCTGCCGCAGGGCTACCAGATTTCGCAGTTCAAGGACCCGATCGTCGGCGAAGGCAAGATCGTCATCTCGCTGGGGCCTGACCGCCAGGGCAATTTCGAGGATATCGAAATCGGCATCGAGCGTCTGCATCTGGAGCAGGATGCCGGCAAGTCCATGCACGACCAGCATCCCACCATGTCCTATGTGGACCTGAACCGGTCCGGCGTGGCGCTGATGGAAATCGTGTCCAAGCCGGACATGCGCTCTTCCGACGAAGCCAAGGCCTATATGACCAAGCTGCGCTCCATCGTGCGCTATCTCGGCACCTGCGACGGCAATATGGATGAAGGGTCGATGCGCGCCGACGTCAACGTTTCCGTGCGCCGTCCGGGCGAGGCTTTCGGCACGCGCTGCGAGATCAAGAACGTCAACTCCATCCGCTTTATTGGCCAGGCCATCGAATATGAGGCCCGCCGTCAGATTGCCATCCTGGAAGACGGCGGCGTGATCGATCAGGAAACGCGCCTGTTCGATCCCGGCAAGGGTGAGACCCGCTCCATGCGCTCCAAGGAAGATGCGCATGATTACCGCTACTTCCCCGACCCGGATCTGCTGCCGCTGGAATTCGACGACGCCTTCGTGGCCGAACTGAAGGCGCACCTGCCGGAACTGCCGGATGACAAGAAGGCCCGTTTCGTGGCCGAGCTTGGGCTTTCGGTCTATGATGCCTCGGTTCTCGTTTCCGAAAAGGCGATTGCCGATTATTTCGAGGCCGTGGCCGAAGGCCGCGACGGCAAGATGGCTGCCAACTGGGTGATCAACGACTTGCTGGGCGCCTTGAACAAAGCGGGCAAAGCCATTGAAGAGACTCCGGTTTCCCCTGCCCAGCTCGGCGGGATTATCGATCTCATCAAGGACGGCACGATTTCCGGCAAGATCGCCAAGGATCTCTTCGAAATCGTCTGGAACGAAGGCGGCGATCCGGCTGAACTGGTCGAAAGCCGCGGCATGAAGCAGGTGACGGATACCGGCGCCATCGAAAAGGCTGTGGATGACATCATCGCCGCCAATCCGGATCAGGTCGCCAAGGTCAAGGCCAAGCCGACGCTTGCAGGCTGGTTTGTCGGCCAGGTCATGAAGGCCACCGGCGGCAAGGCCAATCCGCAGGCCGTGCAGGCGCTGGTCAAGGCCAAGCTCGGCATTGAAGAGGAATAGGACGTGTTTTTCGTCCGCACCGCCACCGAAGGCGATCTGGAAAAGGTGCGCAGGCTTCTCTGCGAAACCTGGCACGCGACCTATGACGCGATCTATGGCGCGGTGAAGGTAGAACAGATCACCAGCCAGTGGCATTCGCCTGCTGCGCTTAAGGCACGGCTTGAACGGCGGGACGGCGAATTTCTGGTGGCCGATGATGGCCGCCAGATCGGCGGCATGGCCTTTGCGGCCATGGCGCCGAACATGGCCAAGACCGCCATGCTGCACCAGCTTTATGTGCATCCTTCCTTTCAGCGGCAGGGCATTGGCCGCGATCTGTTCGCGGAACTGGAAACATGTTTCCCCGATGCCGAGGTCATGCGGCTGGAGGTGGAGCCGCAAAACAGTGGCGCCATCGCGTTCTACACAGCCCATGGCTTTGTCGAGGTGGACCGGATCGACAATTGCGGCGGGGAGGCCAATGGCATTCCCGTGCTCGTGATGGAAAAACCGTTGGTGTAAGCCATGCAGCCCGTCATCATCCGCGAAGCTGAAGAAAAGGACGTGCCCGCCATCGTCGCGCTGTTTGCTGCAGACGCACTGGGCGGCCATGGCGATACGACCGATGCCGAGGCTTTGCCGTCGTATTTCAAGGCGTTCCGGCGGATAGCGGATTCAGACTGTCAAACGCTTTACGTTGCGGAACGCGCGGGCGAGGTGGTTGGGACCTTTGAAACCATGATCTCCACCACCATGACAGGCCGCGGCGGCTCCTCGATGATCATTGAGGCCGTGCAGACCCGCGCCGATTGCCGGGGGCAGGGCATTGGTGGCCAAATGATCGAATTCTGCCTGGAACGGGCGCGACGCGAAGGCCTGCGGCAGGTGCAGTTGACGTCCAATGCCGCACGGGTGGATGCGCATCGCTTCTACGAGCGGCTAGGTTTTGCCAAGAGCCATTTCGGCTTCAAATTCAAGCTGAAATGACGGTGAACACACCCGCTTTTGCTGGACAATCCCGCCGTGAGGCGTCATAAGCGGAACAGAATGAAAGCTGCCAGCGCGGCTGGCAGAGCCGAGGACGAGACATGAAGCAGCTTCTGTTGCAGATTTTCACCTGGTGGAGCGGCCAGACCGTTGGAACCCGTTTTTTCACCTGGCGCCATGGCAAGCGCGTCGGTGAGGATGAATTCGGCAATGTCTATTATGAGGGTCCGCTGTCCAGCTACGGCCTTCCGCGCCGCTGGGTGGTGTATAAGGGCTATGCGGAAGCCTCTGCCATTCCTCCGGGCTGGCATGGCTGGATGCATCATCGCACCAATACCCCGCCGACCCAGGATAATTACAAGCCGCGTGAGTGGGAAAAGCCGCATCACGCCAATCTGACCGGCTCGGCTCAGGCCTATCGCCCTCAGGGTTCGCTGGCCGCCACGGGTGAACGTCCGCGCGTCACCGGCGATTACGACGCCTGGACCCCGGGAAACTGAGGGCGTTGCAGGCTTTGGCCATAATTGCTGCGTAAAGCTGATAAGGCCGGTGGGACATCCTTCCGGCCTGCTTTTGTTGAAGTCTTCGGGTGGCAGCCCGGGCTTCGCGTTTATTGTCCGCATTTGCCTTGGATGCTCTCGTGGCGATCGCTGAAGGCGGTGCTCTGGTCAGGGAATGATGTTTCCATGCTGAATCTTCGGGTGCGCCACAGGCTGGTATCCGCTGCCGCTCTGGCGCTGGTGTGGGTTGCTGGTGTTTCCGAGGCACAGGCCGCGCGCATTGCCAATCCCGTGGCCGTGTTTTCCGGGCTCGATAAAATTACTGGCCGCATCACCGAATTCGACGTCTATGTCAATGAGACCGTGCAGTTCGGCGCGTTACAGGTGACGCCGAAAGCCTGCTATTCCCGCGATTCCAGCGAAGCCCAGCATGTGGATGCCTTCGTCCAGATCGATGAAATCACCCTCGATCGCAAGATTCGCCGCATCTTTTCCGGCTGGATGTTTGCAGACAGCCCCGCCCTCAACGCGGTGGAGCACCCGATTTACGACGTGTGGCTGAAGGACTGCAAACAGAATTCCGACGTGCCGAAGCCGAGCGGCAAATAACCTTTCGTTTCGGGAGAAGGGGGGAACTGATGTTCCGCCCTGAAAGGTTTCGGATGTTACGACAGCTTCATCACGATCATGCCAGAGAAGATCAGCATGGCCGCCAAAACGCGGGCGGCGGAAAGCTGGTCTGAAAAGAACACGATCCCGGCCACGAAGGCGCCGAGCGCGCCAATACCCGTCCAGACCATATAGGCCGTCCCAAGCGGCAGAGTGCGCATGGCAAGCGCCAGCAGGCCGAAGGAGCCCGCCATGGCGGTCAGCATGATCGCAGATGGGATGACGCGGGTAAAACCGTGGGATTGCTTCATGGCAATGGCCCAGATGATTTCAAGAAGACCGGCGATAAAGAGAAAAATCCAGGACATGACAAACCCCTTGCCGGGCCGTCCCGAGATTTCGACCGATTGGGGGGCAGGTCGTCCTGCATCACTATTGATATGGTGTAAACGCCTGATCGTTCAAGCCCGTTCGTCAGCTTCTCCTGGCAGCAGAAACGGCCTGTGATCCACGGCAACGGCCTTTTCCAGCATCAGGCTGTAGGCTGCCTTGGGAATGTCGATCGCGCCCAGGGTCTTCAGATGATCGGTGGTGAATTGCGTGTCGAGAAGTGTAAAGCCTTGCAGCCGCAACCGCTCCACCAGATGCACGAGACAGATTTTCGAGGCGTTGCTGCGGCGGGAAAACATGCTTTCCCCAAAGAAGGCGGCGCCCAGCGAAACGCCGTAAAGGCCGCCGACGAGTTCACCGCTTTCCCAGGCTTCCACGCAATGGGCGTGGCCCATGCGAAACAGCGCGCCATAGAGATCGCGAATCGTCTGGTTGATCCATGTGTTTGGCCGGTCCGGTGCCGGTTCGGCGCATTTGTCGATGACCAGATCAAAGGCTGTATCGAAGCGAATGTCGAAGGTTTTTTGCCGGACGGCCTTGGCGAGGCTCTTGGACACATGAAATCCGTCCAGGGGAATGATGCCGCGGACTTCGGGCTCGACCCAGAAGAGTTCCGGATCATCGGCGGCTTCCGCCATGGGAAAGAGGCCGATGGAGTAGGCGCGCAGCAGGATTTCCGGTGTAATGCCTGAATCCCTGCCGCGACGCCGTCCCATGAAACCTCAATCCTGTTTGCCAGCCAGATATTTCTCCAGCCAGTGGATGTCGTAATCGCCATTGGCGATATCAGGATTGGTAATCAGATCCTGAAACAACGGCAAGGTGGTCTTGATGCCGTCGATGACAAATTCGTCCAGCACGCGGCGCAGGCGCATCATGCATTCCACGCGCGTCCGGCCATGCACGATCAGCTTGCCGATCAAGCTATCGTAATAGGGCGGGATCTTGTAGCCGGCATAGGCACCGGAATCGACGCGAACGCCAAGTCCGCCCGGAGCGTGGAAATGGGTGATCTTGCCCGGCGAGGGCGCGAAGGTGCGCGGGTCCTCGGCATTGATGCGGCACTCGATGGCATGGCCATGGAACACCACTTCTTCCTGGGTGACCGACAGACCGGCGCCGGAGGCGACACGGATCTGCTCGTTCACCAGATCGATGCCGGTGATGGCTTCGGTCACCGGATGCTCCACCTGCAGACGGGTGTTCATTTCGATGAAATAGAACTCGCCGTTTTCATAGAGGAACTCGATGGTGCCCGCGCCGCGATATTTCAGCTTCTTCATGGCGTCGGCGCAGATCTGGCCGATCTTCATGCGCTGTTCGACATTGAGCGCCGGGGAATTGGCCTCTTCCAGAACCTTCTGGTGGCGGCGCTGCAGCGAGCAGTCACGTTCCCCCAGATGGATGGCATTGCCTGCACCGTCACCGAAAACCTGCACCTCGATATGGCGCGGCTTTTCGAGATATTTCTCCATATACACCGCGTCGTTGCCGAAGGCGGCAGCCGCCTCGGTACGTGCGGTGTTGAAGGCTTCCATCAGGTCGTCTTCGGTCTTGGCGACCTTCATGCCGCGTCCGCCGCCGCCGGCGGTGGCCTTGATCAGCACCGGGAAGCCGATCTTGCGGGCAATGTCCAGGGCCGTCTCGGGACGCACTTCGCCGTCCGAGCCGGGAACGACGGGGATGCCGAGTTCCTGGGCGGTCTGCTTGGCGGTGATCTTGTCGCCCATCAGCCGGATATGTTCCGCCGTCGGGCCGATGAAGGTGATGCCGTGGGCTTCGAGAATTTCGGCAAATTTGGCATTTTCCGACAGGAAGCCATAGCCGGGGTGAACGGCATCCGCGCCGGTGATCTCGCAGGCGGCTACGATCTGATGAATGTTCAGATAGCTTTCGCGCGAGGGCGGGGGGCCGATGCACACGCTTTCATCCGCCAGCCGCACATGCATGGCGTCGGCGTCGGCGGTGGAGTGAACGGCAACGGAAGCGATGCCGAGCTCTTTGCAGGCGCGCAGGACGCGCAGCGCGATCTCGCCGCGATTGGCTATGAGGATCTTCGAAATCGTGCTCATGCGCTTACTCGATGATGACCAGCGGTTCGCCGTATTCCACGGGGCTTGCGTCATCCACGAGGATTTCGACGATCTTGCCCGAACGCGGCGAAGGAATCTGGTTCATGGTCTTCATGGCTTCAATGATCAGCAGCGTCTGACCTTCCTTGACCGTGGCGCCGACTTCGATGAACGCACGGGCGCCGGGTGCCGGCGACAGATAAACCGTGCCGACCATGGGCGCGGTGACGGCCTTGGAAAGATCGCGGCCTGCGGGAGCCGCCGGGGCTGCAACTGCTGCCGGAGCAGCAACCGGAGCCGGTGCGGCAACGGCCTGCGGTGCATAGGTCTGTACCGGTGCGCTGATGATCTGCGGCGCGGCGCGAGAAACGCGGATACGCAGATCTTCCTGCTCGACCTCGATCTCGCTGAGATCGGTTTCATTCAGGATATTCGCCAGTTCGCGGATCAGCGCCTGGTCGATGCCGGATTTCTTATCTGCCATGGAAAGAGGTCCCTGTGTTTCTTCTTTTATCGGGTGAGGTTGTCCAGCGCCTGCAGCGCCAGGATATAGGAGTAAGGTCCGAAGCCGCAGATGACACCCTTGACCGCCGGAGCGATCATGGACTTGTGCCGGAATTCCTCGCGGGCGTGGACGTTGGAAATGTGCAGTTCCACCACCGGAACGGAAATGGCGCGGATAGCGTCATGCAAGGCAACCGACGTATGGGTGTAGGCGCCTGCATTGATGGCGACGCCAACCGCCTTGTCGGAGGCTTCATGCAGCCAATCCACCAGATCGCCTTCGTGATTGCTCTGGCGAAAATCGATGGTTACGCCCTGCGCTTCCGCGAATTGCCGGCACTCGGCTTCGATGTCGCTCAGGGTCTTGCCGCCATAAATCCCCGGCTCACGCTTTCCCAGCATGTTGAGGTTGGGGCCGTTCAGCACGAAAATGGTTCTGGTCATATACCGTTCCGTCGCGTTTCAACCGCCTCCTATAGACCGGCCAGCACGAGAGGAAAAGACCTTTTGGGTCTTCCTCATCCCGATGCCTATTCCTAAAGAGGCTTATCGTTCAATCCTATTTGGGAAAACTAGCAGGTTGACTTGCCGCAGCTGCGAAGGTTCTTCAGCTTCTGCTCCAGCTCGTCGGCGCCCACTGCACCGGAAATCACTTCATTTCCGACAATATAGGCGGGCGTACCGTTGATGCCGAGGTTCTGCGCCAGCTGATAGGCTTGCTGCACTGCCGCATCATTGGGGTTGTCGGCCATGGCCTTGCGCAGATCGGCTTCCTTCAGGCCAAGCGAGGTGGCGACCTCCATGGCGCTGGCTTCGGTGGCGCGGCCACCGCTGCCCAGAAGCTCACGATGAAATTCCCCGTATTTTTCCGGGGCAAGCTGCTTCAGCGCAGCCGAAACACGATGCGCCGCCACGGAATCCGGCCCGAGGATGGGGAATTCCTTCAGCACGAAGCGGACATTCGGATCTGATTTCAGGATCTGGTCCATATCCGACAGGGCGTGGCGACAATAGCCGCAATTGTAATCGAAAAACTCAACGATCGTGACATTGCCCTTGGGATTGCCGAGCGCGATATCCGTCTTGGCGTTGAAGATTGCGTCCTTGTCGGTCTTGACGGCCTGCTCAGCCGCGACCGCCCGGGCTGCTTCCTGCTTCTTTTGCAGCGCGTCCTGCACGTCCAGCATGATTTCCGGATGGGCGATCAGGTATTCCTTGATGAACTCGCCCATTTCCTGTTTCTGCTTGGCGTCCAGCGCATGCGCCGCGGAGGTAAAGCCGAGACCCGCGCTGAGGAGCGCGATCAATGCGGTGCGGGAAAACAGGCTCTTCATGTCGATCCTTCCGGGGATTGGTTTGTCCCGTTTTTGCCAGCGCGTTCCGCCAAGGTCCAGTGGGCTCGCACATTTCCCCAAGGAAACAGCAGAAAAAGGGCAGAAGCCGGCAATCTCACACTTGTGATCGCAAACGCGCTGGGAGAGAACGGGGCCTCATCGGAATTCAATAGTGAGCAAGCCGTGCCCCTTCTTTCCAATCGCAGCGCTGTCGATCCCTTTCATGCCATGGATGTGCTGGCGGAAGCCAATCGCTGCAAGGCAGAGGGCAGGCCGGTGCTGTCGCTGGCGGTCGGCCAGCCCGGCGCACCAGCCCCACGGCTGGCGGTGGAGGCGGCGGAAGCCGCGCTGAAGACCGGGCGGATCGGCTATACCGATGCGCTGGGCCGGGCCGATCTTCGAGCGGGCATCGCCAGCCTTTATCGCAGCCGCTACGGCGCGGATGTCGATCCGGCACGGATCGTTGTCACCACCGGCTCTTCCGCAGGCTTCAATCTTGCTTTTCTGACGCTGTTCGATCCCGGTGACGCCGTGGCGATTGCCCGGCCGGGCTATCCGGCCTACCGTAACATTCTGAAGGCGCTTGGCCTGACGGTGCTGGAAGTGCCGGTCGGCCCGGAGACCGACTATACGCTGTCACCGGAAAGCCTGGAGGCCGAGGCGCGGGCGGCAGATGTGCGGCTCAAAGGCGTGCTGCTGGCCAGTCCCGCCAACCCCACCGGCACCGTGACCGGGCGGGTGCAGCTAAAGCGGCTGGCCGACTGGTGCCACGACCGCGACATCGCTTTCATCTCCGATGAAATCTATCACGGTCTCACCTATGGGGCGGACGAAGCCAGTGCGGCGGAATTTGCGCCTGAGGCCATCATCATCAATTCCTTCTCGAAATATTACCGCATGACCGGCTGGCGTATCGGCTGGATGGTGCTGCCGGACACTCTGGTGCGCCCGGTGGAGTGCCTGGCGCAGAGCCTTTATATCTCCGCGCCGGAGCTTTCGCAGATTGCAGCGCTTGCGGCGCTCGAGGCGGGGGAGGAACTGGAAATCTACCGCCGCGCCTGCCGTGATAACCGGGATTTCCTGGCAAAGCGCCTGCCGGAGATCGGGTTGCCGTTGCTCTCGCCCATGGACGGAGCTTTCTACGCCTATGTGGATGTCAGCCGCTTCACCAATGACAGCATGGAATTTGCCCGCCGCATGCTGGTGGAAACCGATGTGGCCGCAACGCCGGGCCTCGATTTCGATCCGCTTGAGGGACACCGCGCCATGCGTTTTTCCTATGCCGGAACGCTTCAGGACATGACCGAGGCAACGGACCGGCTGGCTGCCTGGCTTCGTTGATTTTGCTTTGTTTTTCAGTGTCGGGGTGGTTAACAATTCCATAACGATCAAAAGCAAAAAGCCGTCCGCTGAGCGGACGGCTTTTTTCATTTCGCAAAAC
Organism: Allorhizobium paknamense; assembly: GCF_030815125.1. Taxonomy (GTDB): domain Bacteria; phylum Pseudomonadota; class Alphaproteobacteria; order Rhizobiales; family Rhizobiaceae; genus Allorhizobium; species Allorhizobium paknamense. The sequence goes on along the minus strand of NZ_JAUSWH010000001.1, from coordinate 293,098 downwards.
GGTAGCGGCTTAGAGCGTTTCATTGTTTCACGGAAACACTGAAACGCTCTAAGTCCTTGTTTTTACGCATTTCCGGACGGAAAACCGCAGTGCACTTTTCCTGGAAATGCTCTAGAGAAAGCCGCGCTTCTGCCACCAGCCGCCCTTCTTGGGCTTTGGCGCTTCCTCGCCAGAGGTAACCGACGTCACCACGGGCTCGGAGAAGGTCACATTCGACTCGCGATTGGTCCGAACCGGCTTGTCAGCCTCGGTGGTCTCCGGTTCAGCCGCTTCGGCGGGTTTTTCCTCTGCCGGGGCAGGGGCCGCTTCCACGGTTTCCACGGCCACGTCTTCGGCAATCACAGCGTCTGCCGGTGTCTCGGCGGGAACGGTCTCCACAGGCTCGACCGTCACAACGGCCTTGGCGCCGCGAGAGCGGCGCGGCTTGGCAGCCGGGGCTTCCTCAGTGACGGCTTCCGGTGCGGCCTCAGCGATAACGGCTTCTGTGACATCGACGGAAACGGCCTCGTCTGTGGCTTCCGTTTCAGCGGCGTCGTCGGCCTCGTCACCGTCCCCATCAGCCTCATCGCTGCCGTTTTCAGCCGCAAGACCATTCTCATCGCGACCGCGACGGCCTCCGCGCTTGCCACGGCGGCGGCGTTTACGGCGCTGGCTATCGCCATTGCTGCCGTCTTCCGATCCGTTTTCCGCTTCAGCGGTTGCAGCGCCTTCGGAATCCTCGGCATCGGCCTCATCGGCGTCGCCGTCAGCATCATCTTCGTCAGCGTCATCGCTGCCCTGAGCGTTCTGGGCGTGATCGCCATTGCCGTTGCGGCCACGACGGCGGCGGCGGCGCTTGCGCTTGCGGCCATTGCCGTCCTCGCCATTGCCCTGGCTTGCCTGGGCGGCGGGTGCTGCCTCGGCTGCCGTTTCGTCTTCGTCCTCTTCGATCTCGACGATCGGATCGTCTTCCTCAATCTCGGTGAAGAGCGGCATCAGGCTTTCGATCTTCACCGGATTGGCAACGGGTTCGCCGCGCTCGATGGCAAAATGCTGGTGACCGACGCTGCCATCCGCATCGATGACGATGGAAACGCCGAAGCGCTTTTCATAATCAACAATGGTGCCACGCTTGTGGTTCAGCAGATAGAGCGCCGTTTCCGGCAGGGTGCGCACGGTAATATCGTGCGTGGTGCTCTTCAGCAGGAATTCCTCGATACCGCGCAGAACGTGCAGCGCTACGGAAGATTGCGAACGAATGAGCCCCGTGCCGCTGCAATGCGGGCAGGTCTGGGTGGTGGATTCCAGCACGCTGGCGCGGATGCGCTGGCGCGACATTTCCAGCAGGCCGAAATGCGAAATGCGGCCCACCTGGATGCGCGCGCGGTCGTTCTTCAGGCAATCCTTCAGCTTCTTCTCGACAGCGCGGTTGTTGCGCTTTTCTTCCATGTCGATGAAGTCGATGACGATCAGGCCGGCAAGGTCGCGCAGGCGCAACTGGCGGGCCACTTCTTCCGCCGCCTCCAGATTGGTCTGCAAGGCTGTGTCTTCGATGGAATATTCGCGGGTCGAGCGACCGGAGTTCACATCGATTGAAACCAGAGCTTCCGTCTGGTTGATGATGATGTAGCCGCCGGATTTCAGCGTCACCTGCGGCTGCAGCATGCGGTCAAGCTGCGCCTCAATGCCGGAACGCGAGAAAATCGGATGAATGTCGCGATAAGGCTGCACCACCTTGGCATGGCTCGGCATCAGCATCTTCATGAAGTCTTTCGCTTCACGATAGCCTTCTTCACCGGACACGACGATTTCGCTGATGTCCTTGTTATAGAGGTCACGGATGGAGCGCTTGATCAGCGAGCCTTCCTCATAGACCAGGCAGGGCGCCGTCGAGTTCAGCGTCAGGGTGCGAACATTTTCCCAAAGTCGCATCAGATATTCGAAATCGCGCTTGATCTCGACCTTGGTGCGGTTGGCGCCTGCGGTCCGCAGGATAACGCCCATGCCCTGCGGCACGTCCAGCTCGCGGGCAATTTCCTTCAACCGCTTGCGGTCGGCGGGCGTGGTGATCTTGCGGGAAATGCCGCCGCCGCGTGCTGTGTTCGGCATCAGCACGGAATAGCGTCCGGCCAGCGAAAGATAGGTAGTGAGCGCTGCACCCTTGTTGCCGCGTTCTTCCTTCGCCACCTGCACCAGCAGGATCTGCCGGCGCTTGATCACTTCCTGAATGCGATACTGCTTGCGCGGCATCCGGCGCACGCGATCGGGAACCTCCTCCATCGCGTCTTCTGCGCCGACGGATTCGATGACTTCCTTTTCGCCTTCATCCTCTTCGTCGTCATCATCATCGTGCTGACGACGGCTATCCGCCTCTTCGGAAATCGAATCCGTATCGACCATGGCGGCAATGCTGCCCTTGCCGGAACCGTCATCCTCGCCGCCTTCGTCGCTTTCAACGGCAACGGGGGCAGCGGCTTCGCTTTCCTCGGTGGTTTCAGCGGCCTTCTTGGCACGGGGCTTGCGAGGACGGCGAGCTTTCGGCTTGACCTGTTCTTCTTCGACAGGAGCTTCAGCGGCCACCGGTTCCGCAGTTTCCGCGGGGGCAGTGGCTTCGGCTTCCGCAGCCTGCTCGGCGGCAGGCACAGCGTCCTCTACAGGCTGCGTCTTGGCGGCAAGGCCTGCAACCTCTTCGGCTTCATTGGCGAATTCTGCCGGGTCCTGAATGCTCGGCTGATCTGCATGGGCCGGATCGACACCGGCGGGCTCGAAATCACCATCTTCGTGGCGATTTTGCTCTTCGGCTTCTGCTTTCAGCAGGGCCTGACGATCAGCAAGCGGGATCTGGTAGTAGTCGGGATGGATTTCGGCGAAAGCCAGGAAGCCGTGGCGGTTGCCGCCATAATCGACAAAGGCGGCCTGAAGGGAGGGTTCGACCCGCGTGACCTTTGCCAGATAGATATTGCCGCGGATCTGTTTCTTGTGCTGGGATTCGAAGTCGAATTCCTCGATCCTGTTACCGCGTACGACAACGACGCGCGTCTCTTCCTCGTGAGACGCATCGATAAGCATTTTGTCTGCCATGGAAGTTCTGCTCCTCGGCGCGATCGGGTGCGAGGAATGCCGCGGGCCTGATGCCTGGCGGTGCTGCTCTCGAAGGCGATGCGCCGGATAAAGGTGCGCTTGTCAGTGGGGTTCTTCCGGGCAGCAGCGCGTCAGGAACCGGACCCTTGAAGGCCCATCTTCTGACGGAACTGAACATAACCTGCTGCAACGACATCAAATACCAAACAAGCGCGTCAATACCAAAGGCCCTGGGGCCCGATGAATGCTCTAATGAGCGGGTGGCGGTTTCCCGCCTTTGCTGTTTGCCGGCTAACCGGCCATTCGATTCAGTGTCGGGACAAAACATGCCTTGGCGGAGGATGAAACATCGGACAAAAGGCGCCAGGTCCCTCTAGGTTGGCAGCCACCACGACGATTCTATCCCGTCGACAATTTTAACCCTTATTTGCGTTGTATGTTTTCTCTGTCACAATGGCAAGCGGGAAACGGATGCGGCCATAATATTGATAAGAAGTGTAATTTAGGTGCGATGCAACAGGCCCGTTGCCCGAAAGGCGCAAAGGGCGGTAAGGATGAGCGTGCATTGCATCGGGGCTTTGAGAGGAGATCGGGTGAAGTCTGTTTTGCGTCTTGCCGTGCTGATCCTGCTGGCGCTCGGTCTCGGAGCTGCCGCTGCGCGGGCGGAGCCGCTTGCGGCCTATGCGGCGCGCATTGCAGGCGACGATGCCCGCACCCGGATCGTCATCGATTTCGATAAGAGGCCCGAGATTGCCATTCGCTACATCGCCAATCCGGATCGGATCGTGGTGGATCTGCCGGCCACCTCCTTCAGTTTTCCGGCGGATGATCTGGCGGCGCGGGGCCTGTTTCGCGCCATCCGTTTCGGCGCCATCGATGCGCGTCAGTCGCGGCTGGTGCTGACGGCGGGTGCCCGTCCGGCGAAGATAGTGCTGTCGGAGGTGCGCCCCAATGAGGATGGCAAGGGTTTCCGGCTGGTGCTCGATGCCGAGATGACGGATGCCGAGACCTTCGCCAAGCTGGTCAAGCCCGAGGCATGGAGCGATCCCGCCGCCCAGGTGGTGGCCGATCCGCCGAAATCCACAGGCGATTTCGTGATTGCCGTTGATGCCGGGCATGGCGGTATCGACGCCGGCGCAACCGGCAAATCGACCCAGACACCGGAAAAGACGATTACACTTGCCTTCGCCAAGGCGCTTGCCGAGAGGCTGAACAAGCAGAAGGGGATCAAAGCGTTCCTGACGCGGGACAAGGATGAGTTTCTCTCGCTGTCGCAGCGGGTGACGCTGGCGCGCCAGCACGGCGCCAATCTCTTCATTTCTCTGCATGCCGACATGCTGGGGCAGGCGGGTATTCGCGGCGCCACCGTCTACACGATTTCCGACAAGGCATCCGACCATCTTGCCGCCGCCGCTGCCGAGCGCGAAAACCAGTCCGATGAAGTGGGCGGCGTCGATGCCTCCAGCGAGCCCCCGGAAGTCTCGGATATTCTGGCGGATCTGACGCGGCGGGAGACGCAGGCCTTTTCCATTTCCATGGCGAAATCCGTGGTGACCTCCTTCGAAGGGCAGATCAACCTGATCAACAATCCGCACCGCTTTGCGGGTTTCCGGGTTTTGCAGGCGCCGGATGTGCCGTCCATCCTGCTCGAGCTTGGCTTCCTGTCAAACAAGGATGATGAGAAGCTGCTGCTCGATCCGGCCTGGCGGGGGCGTGTTGCGGATTTGCTGGTGAAGGCCGTCAACAAATATCGTGCGCCGCTGGTTGCCAATGGCGGGTGAAGCAATGTGATGGCGATGCGGTCTGTGTCAAGAATGACAGGCCAGGGGTTTCGATCCTCGAGAGCGCCGCAAACAGGTATCAAATGTCAAATTCATTCCAGTAGAAGGAAAGTTGAACGAAAGGGTTGTGGGTGAAGTGCTTGCGGCCCTATTTTGCTCACATTATCGCCGGAACAAGGATAAGACTTGCGCGGCATGCAGGCGTGATTTGCGAACTGCCTTGTAATTGCGGTGCGGCTATGCAAAACGCCAAAGCACATTGGAGCATGCCGTTGCAGAAAGCGTGCAGCGGTTTTGCGATAACGACATGCGTAACAAGTGCCGGTTCGTCTCGCTGTTTCCTGGAGCCTGTGAAACGATCCGAGTGGGGCTGACAGACCATCGCATGATAACCGAGAGCCACTGCCGGTAGCGGAAAAATGATAAGATTGATTGGATATCTCTTCGGACTGGCTTCGGTCATCGCCCTTTGCGTTGCCGGTGTCGGTGCCCTCTACCTGGCAAACCTCACCCGGGATCTTCCCGATTACGAGGTTCTCAGCCGCTACGCGCCGCCGGTCACCACCCGCATCCACGCCGGCAATGGTGCGCTGATTGCCGAATATGCCCATGAGCGGCGCCTCTTCCTGCCGATCCAGGCGATCCCGGACCGCGTCAAGGCGGCTTTCCTGTCGGCGGAAGACAAGAATTTCTACACTCATCCCGGTGTCGACCTTTACGGTCTTGGCCGCGCCATCCTCGTCAACCTGCAGAATTTCGGTTCCGGTCGCCGTCCGGTCGGTGCATCGACCATTACCCAGCAGGTGGCGAAGAACTTCCTGCTCTCCGCCGACCAGACCATGGACCGCAAGATCAAGGAAGCCATTCTCTCTTTCCGGATCGAACAGGCCTATTCCAAGGACAAGATCCTTGAGCTCTACCTCAATGAAATCTTCTTCGGTCTGAATGCCTATGGCATCGGTAGCGCCGCGCTGACCTATTTTAACAAGCCGGTCACGGAACTGACCATCGCCGAGACCGCCTATCTGGCGTCTCTGCCCAAGGGCCCGTCCAATTATCATCCCTACCGCCATACCCAGGCCGCCCTGGAGCGCCGCAACTGGGTGATCGACCGGATGGTGGAAAATGGCTTCGTGAGCCAGGCCGATGGCGATGAGGCGAAAAAGGAGCCGCTCGGCGTCAATCTCCGCCGGGGTGGCGGCAGCGTCTTTGCGTCCGAATATTTCTCGGAGGAAGTGCGCCGTCAGGTCATCGATAAATATGGCGAGAAGTCTCTCTATGAAGGTGGCCTTTCCATCCGAACCTCGCTCGATCCGCGCCTGCAGGTGGCGGCGCGCAAGGCGCTGATCGATGGCCTGATCAATTATGACGAGCGGCGCGGCTATCGCGGCCCCGTCAAGTCGATTGAGCTGGGGTCTGATTGGGGTGTGCCGCTGGCGGATGTGCCGACCCTGAGCGATGTGCCGGAATGGGAACTGGCGGTGGTGCTGTCGGTCTCGCCGAAGGAAGTGCAGATCGGCCTGCAGCCCGACAAGGACGCCGCCGGCAAGGTGGTGCCTGAGCGGATGACCGGGACGATTGCCGCTGCCGACATGGAATGGGCCTATCGCTCCGGGCGCGGCGACCGCAAAACGGCGAAATCGCCTGACGGCGTGCTGAAGACCGGCGATGTCGTTTACGTCGAGCGTCTGGGCGATGAAAATTCCAAACGCTTCCGCTTGCGCCAGCCGCCGAAAGTGCAGGGCGGCCTGGTGGCCATGGACCCGCATACCGGCCGCGTGCTGGCGCTGGTGGGCGGCTTCTCCTATGCGCAATCGGAATTCAACCGCGCCACGCAGGCCATGCGTCAGCCCGGCTCTTCCTTCAAGCCCTTTGTCTATGCCGCCGCACTCGATAGCGGTTATACCCCGGCTTCGGTTGTGCTGGATGCGCCGATCGAGTTTGTTTCCGGCGGACAGGTGTGGCGGCCGCAGAACGACGGCGGCGGTTCGGTGGGACCGGCGACGCTGCGCTTCGGCATCGAGCATTCGCGTAACCTGATGACGGTGCGTCTGGCCAATGACATGGGCATGAACCTTGTTGCCGAATATGCCGAGCGTTTCGGCATCTATGACAAGATGAACCCGGTTCTCGCCATGTCTCTGGGCTCCGGCGAAACCACGGTCATGCGCATGGTCTCCGCCTATGCGGTGATTGCCAATGGCGGCAAGCAGATCAAGCCGACGCTGATCGACCGTATTCAGGACCGTTATGGCAAGACCATCTTCAAACATGAGGAGCGGGTCTGCGAGGGCTGCAATGCCGAGACCTGGAACAATCAGGACGAGCCGGTGATCGCCGACAACCGTCTGCAGGTTCTCGATCCGATGACGTCCTATCAGATCACCTCGATGATGCAGGGGGTCATCCAGCGCGGCACGGCCTATGGCAAGGTCAAGCTGGACCGCGATGTGGCCGGCAAGACCGGCACCACCAATGATGCCAAGGATACCTGGTTCGTCGGTTTCACGCCGGAACTCGTGGCAGGTCTTTATATCGGCTACGACTCGCCCACGGGCCTTGGCCGGGGTGCGACCGGTGGCTCGCTGGCAGCACCTGTGTTCAACGAGTTCATGCAGGCTGCCCTGAAGGGCACGCCGCCCTCCAAGTTCCAGGTGCCGGACGGCATGCAGATGATGGCCGTAAACCGCAAGACCGGCATGGCCGCAGTCGAGGGCGATCCCGATACCATCGTCGAGGCCTTCAAGCCAGGGACAGGCCCGGCGGACAGCCTGTCCGTGATCGGCATGGACAATCAGGTGGCTCCGGAAGAAATCCTGCGGTCTTCGCCGCAGGTCAATCAGGCTGTGCAATCGGGCACGCCGGGTCTCTTCTGATCCGTCCTGAAGAGAGCGAGACTGCGGACTTTACTTCCACCGTCTCACTCTCTATGTCGGGCTCACGCAATCCATAGAACTGAGACAGGACAATGCGCAGCGAAATCGAGAATGTGGTTGATGAAATCAAGCAGGCCATAAGCCTGCTGAGGAGGCATCTTTGACTGGGATCAGGCGGTAAGACGACTGGACTGGTTGAATAACAAGGCAGAGGATCCCTCCCTCTGGAACGATGCCCAGGAAGCCCAGAAGCTGATGCGCGAGCGCCAGCAGCTTGATGAGAGCATCAATGGCGTAAGACGCCTCGAACAGCAGATGAAGGAAAACATCGAGCTGATCGAGATGGGCGAGGAAGAGGGCGATCAGGATATCGTTCGGGAAGCCGAGGAGGCGCTGAAAAGCCTTCGCGCCGAATCCGCACGCCTGCAGGTGGAGGCCATGCTGTCTGGCGAAGCTGACGGCAACGACACCTATCTGGAAGTGCATTCCGGCGCAGGTGGCACGGAGAGCCAGGACTGGGCCAACATGCTGTTGCGCATGTATATCCGCTGGGCGGAGCGCAATGGCTTCAAGGTCGAGGTGCTGGAAGTGCATGACGGGGAAGAGGCTGGCATCAAGTCGGCGACGATCCACGTCAAGGGCCACAATGCCTATGGCTGGCTGAAGACCGAATCGGGGGTGCATCGTCTGGTGCGCATCTCGCCCTATGACAGCAATGCGCGCCGTCACACCTCCTTCTCTTCGATCTGGGTCTATCCGGTGATCGACGATACGATCAATATCGAGGTGAACGAGAGCGATTGCCGCATCGATACCTACCGCTCCTCCGGTGCGGGCGGCCAGCACGTCAACACCACCGACTCGGCGGTGCGTATCACGCATATTCCGACCGGCATCGTCGTGGCTTGCCAGCAGGAACGTTCGCAGCACAAGAACCGCGCCAAGGCGTGGGACATGCTGCGCGCCCGCCTCTACGAGCAGGAACTGAAAAAGCGCGAAGATGCTGCCAATGCCGAAGCGGCGTCCAAGACCGATATCGGCTGGGGCCACCAGATCCGCTCCTATGTTCTCCAGCCCTATCAGCTGGTGAAGGATCTGCGCACCGGTGTGGAAAGCACCGCGCCTGATGACGTGCTGAATGGCGAGCTGAACCCCTTCATGGAGGCCGCATTGGCTCACCGAATCAGCGGCAAGGCAGATGCAGTCGCGGATATCGACTGATCGTTCTCATTCCTTTCAGAAGATTGACGGCGGGCTTGTCCCGCCGTTTTTTTGGCTTAGTGGCTTTCGCGGTCCACGCTGATCTCGCCGAAATCATCGACGACCACCGTCCAGGAATCGGCCTCCAGCGCTTCGGCATCGGTTTTCAGAAAGATGGTGGCGGAGAAGCCGAGGCCGCGATTGAGGCCGGAGGAATCATCCGGTCTGAGATCGGTAATGAAGGCATGCAGGGCGGTAATTTCCTGCAATTCTATGCTGTCGGCCAGCCGGGGGCCTTCCTCGGTCGCTTCCATCTGCTGCAGATAGACCTTTGCCGTCCGATCCGGCTGGCGGAGCGAAACCAGCCGGTAATAGCCGCGTTTTGCCTGGGCTCCCTTAAGGGCGGCAACATTGCCCGGTACCTTGATGATGCCATTGCTGGCGGCCACGCCGGGATCTTCCCAATAGCCGCCGCTGATGGCAAAGGTCACGTCCGGCGCCAGATGGGCAACATCCTCGGCCAGAGCAGGCAAGGCGCAAAAAGCCAGAAGCAGGGGAAGGGCGCTGAGAGTGATCCGCATCCCGTCGCCCTAATTGGCAAATTGTTCGGCGAGAATCCGTTCCGACCAGGAGTGATCCGGATCGGAGAGAATACGCGCCGTGACATCATCGGCCTGCTGGACTTTGACCGCGACCACCGATTTCACCTCGACATTATCCGCCACCGCATTCACTGGCCGCTTTTCCGATTCGATGATTTCGATATCCACCGTCACGCGGTCCGGCAGCAACGCGCCACGCCACCGGCGAGGGCGAAACGGGCAGACAGGCGTCAGCGCCAGAAGCGGCGAATCGAGCGGCAGGATGGGGCCATGTGCAGAAAGATTATAGGCCGTGGAGCCGACCGGTGTGGCAACGAGCAGCCCATCGCAAATCAATTCGTCCAGCCGCTCCTGACCGTCGATCAGCACGCGCAGCTTGGCCGCCTGATAGGACTGACGAAGCAAGGACACCTCGTTGATGGCCAGGGCCGTCGTCTCCGCGCCGTCGGCACTCACCGTCGACATTTTCAACGGATGAAAATCATTCTCGCTGGCTGCGGCGATTCGTTCGGGCAAGCCATCCAGACGGTAGTCATTCATCAGAAATCCCACCGTGCCGCGGTTCATGCCGTAGACCAGCTTGCCGCTGTTCATGGTTTCGTGCAGCACCTGCAGCATGAAGCCGTCGCCGCCCAGCACCACCAGCACATCGGCTTCTTCCCGCGGGCTGTTGCCATAGACGCGAATCATCTGGTCGCGGGATGCCTGCGCCTCCGCGGTGCCGGCGGCGAGAAAGCAAAGCGAACTGAAAGAACGCGCCATTCGGAAGGGACCTGTTGAAATCGGCTTTAGCTCTTAATTCGTCGCATGTGCGTTATCGTTTAACTGACGACAATTAAACGCGACCTGCTTTAGGTACATGATAACGCTGCGCGCCGCCAAGACTTTTCGCAGGCGCGGAATCCGTCCCGCCCATATGACAATTTTTGCTTTACACCGGTCAGAAATCTGCTAGGCAAGCGCCATGCCCTTGTAGCTCAGTTGGTAGAGCACCTGATTTGTAATCAGGGGGTCGCGGGTTCGAACCCTGCCGGGGGCACCATTTTTTCCCAGGAAAACAAGCTCACATTTGCGGAGCAAGATAGGCATAATAGGCCCATACGGCGGCAATGGCTGCGACAGCTGCGCCGATCTGCGCCGCCCGCCTCAAGCCCGGTCTCGGCTTTTTCGGCGGTTTGGGTTTGCGAAACTGGATGATATTGTCGTTCATGACCTCTCCCCGATCCATTACAGCGCCGTGCGTTTTATCAAACGCACAAAGGACGCTGTAACACTTTAAATCCGCTGCATAATTTTCCCCTTAAATCTCTCCGATTTAAGGGGAAAATTATGCAGCAGGTTGTGAATCTATCCAAATTACAGGCGGGTTCAAGTTCATCCCTTGAATTAGGCGCGCGCATAAAAACGAAAGCCCGCCATCGGGGCGGGCTTTCTGCCGGGGCATTTTTTACATGATCAAGCCATTCCCGCAGGATCGCCAGCGGGAAAGAGAGCCGGGTTCGGCACGGGATCGTTGGGGTTTTTCGTATCGCCTTTGTCTTTCACCGGCGGAGTGATCTTGCCATCCTGGGTCCGGTCCGGAATGCCCGGAGTAGACTGGGGCCCGCGCGGCGTGTCCTCCGGAGACGAAGGCGGGATCGTTGTGGGCATGGTCTTCCTCCTTTCCTGTGGAAAAGGAGAAACGAAGGGGAAGGGGGCTTGGTTCCAGCCCGCCTTCCCGTGAAATCAGCTCTTCAGCAGAAATTGCCGCGCCGCATAAAGCGCGATGGCGGCGGCATTCGAAACATTGAGCGATTTGATCGCACCCGGCATGTCCAGCCGTGCCAGAGCATTGGCGGTTTCCCGTGTTTTCTGGCGCAGGCCCTTGCCTTCTGAGCCAAGGACAAGAGCGATCTTTTCACCGCTGAAGGTACCTTCCAGCGGCTGTGGTCCTTCCGAATCAAGCCCGATCGAGAAGAAGCCGAGCTTGTGCAATTCGCCGAGCGCATCCGCCAGATTGGTAATCTGGATGTAGGGAATAAGCTCAAGCGCACCGGAGGCCGATTTGGCGAGGACACCGGATTCTGTCGGGCTATGACGCTGGGTGGTAATCACGGCACCCGCACCGAAGGCGACCGCGCTGCGCATGATCGCGCCGACATTATGCGGATCGGTAACCTGATCGAGAACCAGGAGAAGCGGACTTTCCTTCAGCGCTTCCAGCCGCCGCACGGGCAGGGGGCGTGTTTCCAGCATCACGCCCTGATGGATGGCCTCCGGTCCAAGAACGCGGTCAATATCCTGTGGACTGACGATCTCCAGCGGAAAGGCGGGTTGATCCGTTCCAAGCTCCAGCCGCTGCAGGGCATTTTGCGTGGCGGACAGCTTGATGATCTGGCGTTCCGGATTGTCCAGCGCCGCGCGCACCGTATGCAGGCCATAGAGAAAGACCTGATCGGGCTGAAGGCTCGGCGGTGTCCATTCCGCATTGGATTTTCGCCGCTTTTGCGGGGGTGTCGGTATCTCGCCGCGGTCACGCTTGGCGTCGCGCACCTGGCGGCGCAGCGTCGCGTAATGACTGTCGCGGGCGGAGTGATCTTTGGCTTTATCCTTGGTCATGCGGCTTTATAACGGCATGCGCGCGGCGTGCATAGGGCAGGTAAAGGCGGGGTTACCCACAGGCTGAAAAAACTTCGAAATTTTCGACAAAGGGCGTGTTGACATCTGGGTTTCGCCCGGTCATATAGCCGCCACGGAACACGACGCGAGGCGCTTCGGTTCCAGAGTAAGCTTGGTCGCTTGATCCGGTCGAATAGCTGGAGGGATGCCCGAGTGGTTAAAGGGGACGGACTGTAAATCCGTTGGCTCAGCCTACGTTGGTTCAAATCCAACTCCCTCCACCATTTCGACATTCGGATCGAACACCGCGGGTATAGCTCAATGGTAGAGCAGCAGCCTTCCAAGCTGAATACGCGGGTTCGATTCCCGCTACCCGCTCCAAGATATCTTCTTCTGCACTGATTTCCTTAGGTTTTCTCTCAATTTTGCGCGCTTTCGGCATTTTGCCGCTTCAGCCGCAGGCCTCTTGCGCATTTATAGCTTGCGCAATCCCCCCGAAAGCCTTAAACGGCGGCGCTAAACCGGTTCGCCGGGTCAACTTTTTTCGATCATAGGAAGAGTTCAAATGGCAAAGAGTAAGTTTGAGCGCAACAAGCCGCACGTTAACATTGGCACGATCGGCCACGTTGACCATGGCAAGACGTCTCTGACGGCAGCAATCACGAAGTTCTTCGGCGAGTTCAAGGCGTATGACCAGATCGACGCTGCTCCGGAAGAGAAGGCTCGTGGTATCACGATCTCGACGGCGCACGTTGAGTATGAGACGGCTGCTCGTCACTACGCTCACGTTGACTGCCCCGGCCACGCCGACTACGTTAAGAACATGATCACGGGTGCAGCGCAGATGGACGGCGCGATCCTGGTTTGCTCGGCTGCTGACGGCCCGATGCCGCAGACGCGCGAGCACATCCTGCTGGCCCGTCAGGTTGGCGTTCCGGCGATCGTTGTGTTTCTGAACAAGGTTGACCAGGTTGACGACGCCGAGCTTCTGGAACTCGTCGAGCTTGAAGTTCGTGAGCTTCTGTCGTCCTACGACTTCCCGGGCGATGACATTCCGGTTGTGAAGGGCTCTGCTCTTGCTGCTCTGGAAGATTCCAACAAGACGATCGGTGAAGACGCGATCCGCGAGCTGATGGCTCAGGTTGACGCCTACATCCCGACGCCTGAGCGTCCGATCGACCAGCCGTTCCTGATGCCGATCGAAGACGTGTTCTCGATCTCTGGCCGTGGTCCGGTTGTGACGGGCCGCGTTGAGCGTGGTATCATCAAGGTTGGTGAGGAAATCGAAATCGTTGGCATTCGCGCCACGACGAAGACGACCTGCACGGGCGTTGAAATGTTCCGCAAGCTGCTCGACCAGGGTCAGGCCGGCGACAACATCGGTGCGCTGCTGCGCGGTGTGAACCGTGACGGCGTTGAGCGTGGCCAGATCCTGTGCAAGCCGGGTTCGGTCAAGCCGCACAAGAAGTTCAAGGCTGAAGCCTACATCCTGACGAAGGAAGAGGGCGGCCGTCATACGCCGTTCTTCACGAACTACCGTCCGCAGTTCTACTTCCGCACGACGGACGTTACGGGCATCGTGACGCTTCCGGAAGGCACGGAAATGGTTATGCCGGGCGACAACGTCACGGTTGACGTTGAGCTGATCGTTCCGATCGCGATGGAAGAAAAGCTGCGCTTCGCTATCCGCGAAGGCGGCCGTACCGTTGGTGCAGGTATCGTTGCCTCCATCATCGAATAAGTCATACGGTTGCCTCTTCTGAGGTGACTGAAAAGACAGAAGCCCTGCCGGCAACGGCAGGGCTTTTTCGTTTTGAACATGTGACTGTTGCTCAAGTTTTCCTGCGCCTAGGCAAATCTTGTGATCAAGGCATTTGTTGTTTGTTAATGCATCTCCGGGTCGGCAATGATACCGAAGGAGCCGAGCAAGCCTTCCTTCCGCCGAAATTCCCGAATGGTGTGAACGGCATAGGGCTGAAAAAGGGGCTGTCGCTCGGCTCTGTCATCCATTAAGGATGACGGCCATTCCAGATGATTTCAGGAGTATGATCGTGGACAACAAGCTTCGGATTTATATCGGCTTTGATTCCAAGGAGGTGGTTGCCTACCATGTTCTGGTTCAAAGCATTCTCGAACATTCGAGCGTGCCTGTGGAGTTCACTCCGATTGTGCTCAGCAATCTCGGTGGCATTTTCACCCGTGAACGCAATGCCCTGCAATCCACCGAGTTTTCCTTCTCGCGCTTTCTGGTGCCCTATCTCAGCGGCTATCAGGGCTGGAGCATGTTCATGGATTGCGACATGCTGGCCCGGGCTGATCTAGCCGAGTTGTGGGCGCTGCGCGATGACAAATATGCCGTGATGTGCGTCAAGCACGATTACCAGCCGAAAATCGAGACGAAGTTCCTGGGCCAGACGCAGACCAAATATGAGAAGAAAAATTGGTCCAGCGTGATGTTGTTCAACAATGCCAAATGCACGGCGCTGACACAGGATTACGTCAACACGGCCACCGGCCTGCAACTGCACCAGTTCAAGTGGCTGGAGAGCGACGACCTGATCGGTGGCCTTCCAGTGCAATGGAACTACCTCGTCAATGAATATGACTATGACGAAACGGCGAAAATCGTGCATTTCACCGACGGCGGCCCCTATTTCGAAGAATACAAGAATGACGATTACGCCCAGGAATGGTTCGACGCGCGCGAGCGCATGCTGCACGTAACCCAAAGAACGGGTTGAAGATGTCGGAGCAGGGGATGGCGGGCGCGTTGCAGCCCTCGACGGCAGGGCTCTCGGATTTTGTCGGGTGGCAGGCGCTGTTTCAGCCTTTCAGCCACATTGTGCTCGTGGCCAACAGCGCCGAGGCCGATGTCGCACGGCTGGAGCGGGAACTGCCCGCCACCACGCTGTTCGTGTTTTTCAACAAGGTCTACAAGGTTCTGGATAAGCCCTTTGCCCGTCCGTCCCTGCTCGTGGCCCGCAGCGGATCGGTGGGCGCCAATATCGTCTATCGCAAGGAAGTCGCCGACGTCCTGCGCTATTTTCCTGGCTCCGATTTTCTCGGCATCATGAATATCCGCGCCCATCCGGGCGAAGTGTTCAGCCCCGCCGACCGGTTTGAACAGGCGGCTGTTGGGCATCTCGATCTCGGCAGCTATCTCTCCAGCTTCTATCCGGGCGATCATATCCCCACCAGCGGCTTTGCGCTGGCATTGTGGATGAGCGAGATGTTGCCTGGAAAATCTATCCTTCTCGAAGGGTTTTCAGCCAAAAGAAGCGAAAAATGGAAGATATTCCATTTGCACGACTGGACCTATGAACAGGTCGTGCTGCGGCTCTTCATCCATTCCGGCAGGCTGATTGCGCCAGGTGCGGCGGAAGAGAATCACTACGCCGCGCTGTTGAAGCGCTTTCCCGATCTCGATGCTGGCGCCGTTGCGCTTTCCGCCGCTGATGTGCTGGCAAGCCGGCTGGAAGGTGCCAATCAGGAAATCGACAAGTTGATCTCCGTGACGAAGCTGCAGCGCTGGTTCTACCAACTGTCGAAAAAGCTGAAACCGAAGACCCGCAAGCAGCGGCTCAACGCCAAAAAAGCGAAAAGCAAGCCTGCGGCGTGATAGGCTGCCCTGTTACGCTGCATTGCAAAAATGTGATTGGCCCTGTCGCCCAAATTGTATAGTTTATTCGATATATGATCGAGAGGTCCTGACCCGCAGCGCTGGGTTGGGGCGGCGTGTTTTACAGCCCAAGAGCAGCCATGATTCGTAGTATTGCAACCGCTTCGGCGGTCGTGGCCTCCTGTTGCCTTTTCCATTTTTCCTTTGCGCAGGCGGCCGAGATAGAAAAACCCCTGATCTGGCAGGTCAGCAAAAACGGTACCTCCGGTGTTGCGATCACCACCGGCGTGCGGTTGAAGACGGTTTATGAGCCGAAAATCGGCGTGGATACGTCGATTATCGCCACGCGAGCGGGCACGGTTGATTCGTCCACGCTGCCCATGCGGCTTTGGGGAAAGATTCGTCTCGATGATGGACGGCCGGTGGCTGTCGGGGCAACCTACCTTACAGCTGATTTCGATCCGAATGCCGGGGCCACAAGCCTTTTCCTGCAGCAGACGCATAACTGGATCGTTACGCCATCGCTTGATCTGGGATCGAGTCGCGTCCTGAAGGCGCACAGGATCAGCGGGGAGGGGGCCGGGCTTTTAGCCAGCCAGCGGTTCGATCTTTCCCTGTCCGATTTCAGAACCTCCGTTTTTACGGAAGCTTCCCTTGATTCGCTGGATTGGATCAGCACCGGAAGTATTGGAATCGAAAAGAAAATCTTCTCCGGCGCCTCGCTGTCCGCTTCGATTATCAATCTCACGGATACGCCACAGCCCGCCTTCAACGCCAGTTTCCGGCGGAACTGGTAGGGCAGGACGGCCTGTCGCGGCAGTGAGCCTCTGCTGAAAGCGGGAAAATGAAAAATTACGCTTGCCAATCGCTCGGCAGTCTCTTAAAGGAGCGCCGTACCGGTGAACGCGACGACACTGTCAGGCGCAGATGATGCCGGATACGAAGGGGTATAGCTCAGTTGGTAGAGCGGCGGTCTCCAAAACCGCAGGTCGGGGGTTCGAGCCCCTCTGCCCCTGCCATTTCCTCAAGGTTTGAATATCCTCGGATATCTTTGGGAATATGTGGCTTTTGAACGAAACGTTGTTTTTTCACTTGTATGTTGGCAAAACGGCGTTTATGTAGGCGAAAAACAGACACGCGGTGCGTGGGGCTGGTTGTTCAGCTTTACGCGCCGTAAATGCGTGGGCATTAGATGGCATCGAAGACCAATCCATTTGCGTTTCTGCAGCAGGTTCGTGCTGAGACATCCAAGGTAACCTGGCCTTCGCGCCGGGAGACGGGGATCTCCACGGCCATGGTCCTTGCCATGGTTTTCTTTGCCTCGCTGTTTTTCTTTGCGGCAGACCAGCTGATTGGTTGGGTTCTCAGCCTCGTGCTGAATGCCAGCATCTAAATCAAGGGCGGAGACGAACATGGCGGCGCGTTGGTATATCGTCCACGCTTATTCAAATTTTGAGAAGAAGGTCGCGGAAGACATCGAGAACAAGGCTCGCCAGAAAGGGCTTGAGCACTTGTTCGAGAAAATCCTCGTGCCGACCGAAAAGGTTGTCGAGGTGCGTCGCGGTCGTAAGGTCGATAGCGAACGCAAGTTCTTCCCTGGCTACGTGCTGGTGCGGGCGAACCTGACGGATGAGGCTTATCACCTCATCAAGAATACGCCGAAGGTTACCGGTTTCCTCGGTTCCGATAATAAGCCTGTTCCGATCCCGGATCACGAGGCTGATCGGATCCTCGGCCAGGTTCAGGAAGGTGTCGAGCGGCCCAAGTCCTCGGTTTCCTTCGAGATCGGCGAGCAGGTTCGCGTATCCGACGGTCCTTTTGCCTCCTTCAATGGCATCGTTCAGGATGTCGATGAGGAGCGCTCGCGCCTCAAGGTCGAGGTTTCGATTTTTGGCCGCGCGACGCCGGTCGAACTGGAATACGGTCAGGTCGAAAAGGTCTGATCGCTCGGGGCAAGTGCCCCGGATCGCGTGGGAGGATGGCGGCCTGAAGCCGGGCTTTCCAGACGTACCACGCAACCGCAGCCGCCAGCCGAGGCTGGCATAGGGGATCGGGAAACCGGTCCAAAGTGAAAGGCAGAGAGAAATGGCTAAGAAAGTTGCAGGCCAGCTCAAGCTGCAGGTCAAGGCAGGGTCCGCTAACCCGTCCCCGCCGATTGGCCCCGCACTTGGTCAGCGTGGCATTAACATCATGGAATTCTGCAAGGCGTTCAATGCCGCCACGCAGGAAATGGAAAAGGGTATGCCGATCCCGGTCGTCATCACCTATTACCAGGACAAGTCCTTCACCTTCGCAATGAAGCAGCCGCCGGTGACCTACTGGCTGAAGAAGGAAGCCAAGATCCAGTCCGGTTCCAAGACTCCGGGCAAGGGTGCCAAGGCTGGTTCCATCACCAAGGCTCAGGTTCGTGCAATCGCCGAAGCCAAGATGAAGGATCTGAACGCTGCCGACGTTGAAGGCGCAATGGCAATGGTTGAGGGCTCTGCCCGCTCCATGGGCCTGGAAGTGGTAGGTTGATCATGGCTAAGCTTGCAAAGCGTGTGCAGAAGATCCGCGAAGGCATCGATCCCACCAAGCTCGTTGCCCTGACGGACGCCATCGCCCTCGTCAAGGAGCGTGCGACCGCCAAGTTCGATGAAACCATCGAAATCGCCATGAACCTCGGCGTTGATCCGCGTCACGCAGACCAGATGGTCCGCGGCGTTGTCAACCTGCCGAACGGTACGGGCCGTGACGTTCGCGTTGCTGTTTTCGCTCGTGGCGCCAAGGCTGACGAAGCCAAGGCTGCCGGTGCAGACATCGTCGGCGCCGAAGATCTGCTGGAAATCGTTCAGGGCGGCAAGATCGACTTCGATCGTTGCATCGCGACCCCGGACATGATGCCGCTCGTCGGTCGTCTCGGTAAGGTCCTCGGCCCGCGTGGCATGATGCCGAACCCGAAGGTCGGCACCGTCACCATGGACGTGGCTGGCGCGATCAAGGCTTCCAAGGGCGGCGCTGTCGAGTTCCGCGTCGAGAAGGCTGGTATTATCCATGCCGGTATCGGCAAGGCTTCCTTCGACGCCAAGGCGCTTGAAGAAAACATCAAGGCCTTCGCTGACGCCGTTATCAAGGCAAAGCCGGCTGGCGCCAAGGGCAACTATGTCAAGCGCGTGGCGATTTCCTCGACCATGGGCGTTGGCGTCAAGGTTGATCCGTCGAGCGTTTCGGCCTGATTTCCGGGGCCGGAGACATCCGGTCCTCGCATAAAGTTTTCCGGTCCTTCGGGGCCGGGAAAATATCCGGCCTCAGGCCGGATATTCCTGTCCGAGATTGTGGGTGGCTCCGGCCTTAATATTCGCCTGCATGAGACGGGTTAGACCCGAGTTTTTAAAACGTCTGTAGACGTCTTGATGTTCGGTTCGAGCCTTCGAGCCTTGTGCCTGGATCATCCAGTGCCGGGGGACAGGATCCTCAAGCGTCGCTTGGGATCTTCATCGAGATCCCTCGCGGCAAAGGCAAACCCGGCAATTCTCTCTTGAGGGGATTGTCAACTGGAGACAGACAGTGGAAAGAGCGGAAAAACGCGAATTCGTCACGGAGCTGAACGAAGTCTTCAAGGCTTCCGGTTCGGTTGTCGTGGCCCACTATGCTGGTGTCACCGTTGCGCAGATGAACGACTTCCGTTCGAAAATGCGCGCTGCTGGCGGCACCGTCAAAGTCGCGAAGAACCGTCTGGCCAAGATCGCTCTTCAGGGCACGGAGTCGGAAGGGATGATCGATCTCTTCAAGGGCCAGACGCTGATTGCATACAGCGCCGACCCGATCACGGCTCCGAAGGTCGTCATGGATTTCGCCAAGACCAACGACAAGCTCGTTGTCCTCGGCGGTGCCATGGGTTCGACCACGCTTAACGCGGAAGGCGTCAAGTCGCTTGCGACCCTGCCTTCTCTGGACGAACTGCGCGCCAAGCTGCTGGGCCTTCTTCAGGCTCCGGCAACCAAGGTTGCAGGCGTCGTTCAGGCCCCGGCAAGTCAGCTTGCCCGCGTTTTCGCGGCCTACGCAAAGAAGGACGAAGCCGCTTGAGGCGGTTTTTCGCTGTTGAAAATTTTACCAGTTCGAACCGAACACAAAAGGAACTAGAAAATGGCTGATCTCGCTAAGATCGTAGAAGACCTGTCCTCCCTGACCGTTCTGGAAGCTGCTGAACTTGCAAAGCTTCTCGAAGAAAAGTGGGGCGTTTCCGCTGCTGCTCCGGTAGCTGTTGCTGCCGTTGCTGGCGGTGCAGGTGCAGCTGCTCCGGCTGAAGAAGAAAAGACCGAGTTTGACGTTATCCTCGTTGACGCTGGCGCCAACAAGATCAACGTCATCAAGGAAGTTCGCGGCATCACCGGCCTTGGCCTCAAGGAAGCCAAGGACCTGGTTGAAGGCGCTCCGAAGCCGGTCAAGGAAGGCGTTTCCAAGGCTGAAGCCGCTGACCTCAAGAAGAAGCTTGAGGACGCTGGCGCCAAGGTTGACGTCAAGTAATCTTGAAGTGTGGAAGGGAGAGAGGGTTTCCTCTCTCCCAACCTGCATTTCTCTGGAAGTTATTACCCAAAAGCCGGTAAAACGGCTTTTGGGTAATGGGTTCTCAAGAGGATGGTTGCGAATCGGCGTGCAAGGCAATCCGGCCTGCACAAGGATTTCGGAACGAGATTGACGATCCATGATTGACGGTGTCGCCTGGCCAGCGGTGACCGTCTGTTGCAGGCCCGGGTGCAAACTGACAAGGAGCGACGATGGCTCAGACCCTTACCTTTAACGGTCGCAGGCGCGTACGCAAGTTTTTCGGAAAAATTCCAGAAGTCGCAGAAATGCCGAACCTTATCGAGGTTCAGAAGGCATCTTATGATCAGTTCCTCATGGTTGACGAGCCCAAGGGTGGCCGTCCCGACGAGGGGCTGCAAGCCGTTTTCAAGTCTGTCTTCCCCATCACCGACTTTTCCGGTGCTTCGATGCTCGAATTCGTATCCTACGAATTCGAGCCGCCGAAGTTCGACGTGGATGAGTGCCGCCAGCGCGACCTGACCTATGCCGCGCCGCTGAAGGTGACGCTGCGCCTCATCGTATTCGATATCGATGAGGATACGGGCGCCCGCTCGATCAAGGACATCAAGGAACAGTCCGTCTACATGGGCGACATGCCGCTCATGACCAACAACGGCACGTTCATCGTCAATGGTACCGAGCGCGTCATCGTTTCGCAGATGCATCGCTCTCCGGGCGTGTTCTTCGACCACGACAAGGGCAAGAGCCACTCCTCGGGCAAGCTATTGTTCGCTGCCCGCGTTATCCCCTATCGCGGTTCCTGGCTCGATATCGAATTCGACGCCAAGGACATCGTTCACGCCCGTATCGACCGCCGCCGCAAGATCCCCGCGACCTCGCTGCTGATGGCGCTTGGCATGGATGGTGAAGATATTCTCTCCACCTTCTACTCCAAGGCTGTATACCAGCGCGACGGCAAGGGCTGGCGCGTTCCCTTCCAGCCGGAAACGCTGAAGGGCGCCAAGACCATTGTCGACATGATCGACGCCGATAGCGGCGAAGTGGTTGTGGAAGCCGGCAAGAAGCTGACCCCGCGCCTGCTGCGTCAGCTTTCCGAAAAGGGCCTGAAGGCTCTGAAGGCCTCCGATGAGGATCTTTACGGCAACTATCTGGCTGAAGACATCGTCAACTTCCGCACCGGCGAAATCTACATGGAAGCCGGCGACGAGATCGACGAAAAGACGCTGCCTGTCATTCTCGATGCCGGTTTTGAGGAAATCCCGGTTCTGGGCATCGACCATGTGAATGTCGGCGCCTATATCCGCAACACGCTGGCTGCCGACAAGAACGAGAACCGTCAGGACGCTCTGTTCGACATCTACCGCGTCATGCGTCCGGGTGAGCCCCCGACCATGGAATCTGCGGAAGCCATGTTCAACTCGCTGTTCTTCGACGCCGAGCGCTATGATCTCTCGGCTGTCGGCCGCGTGAAGATGAACATGCGTCTGGACCTCGACGTTCCGGATACCGTTCGCGTCCTGCGCAAGGAAGACATTCTCGCTGTCGTCAAGATGCTCGTTGAGCTGCGTGACGGCAAGGGGGAAATTGACGATATTGACAACCTCGGAAACCGCCGCGTTCGCTCGGTCGGTGAGCTGATGGAGAACCAGTATCGCCTGGGTCTGCTGCGCATGGAGCGCGCCATCAAGGAACGCATGTCGTCTATCGAAATCGACACCGTCATGCCGCAGGACCTGATCAACGCCAAGCCGGCTGCTGCTGCCGTTCGCGAATTCTTCGGTTCGTCGCAGCTCAGCCAGTTCATGGACCAGGTGAACCCGCTGTCGGAAATCACCCACAAGCGCCGTCTTTCGGCCCTTGGTCCGGGTGGTCTGACCCGCGAGCGTGCAGGCTTCGAAGTCCGCGACGTTCACCCGACGCATTACGGTCGTATCTGCCCGATCGAAACGCCGGAAGGCCCGAACATCGGTCTGATCAACTCTCTGGCGACCTTTGCCCGCGTCAACAAGTATGGCTTCATCGAAAGCCCGTACCGCAAGATCGTTGACGGCAAGGTGACGAGCGACGTGATCTACCTCTCCGCCATGGAAGAGGCGAAGTATTACGTGGCCCAGGCCAATGCGCCGCTGGAAACGGATGGCTCCTTCTCGGAAGAATTCGTGGTCTGCCGTCATTCCGGCGAAGTGATGCTCGCTCCGCGTGACACCATCAACCTGATGGACGTTTCGCCGAAACAGCTCGTCTCCGTTGCTGCCGCTCTCATTCCGTTCCTGGAAAACGATGACGCCAACCGCGCGCTCATGGGCTCGAACATGCAGCGTCAGGCCGTGCCGCTGCTGCGTGCCG
This sequence comes from Allorhizobium paknamense, assembly GCF_030815125.1. GTDB lineage: Bacteria > Pseudomonadota > Alphaproteobacteria > Rhizobiales > Rhizobiaceae > Allorhizobium > Allorhizobium paknamense. The sequence continues at coordinate 270,489 of NZ_JAUSWH010000001.1, read as the reverse complement.
AAGCTCCGTTCGTCGGAACCGGCATGGAGCCGATCGTGGCGCGTGACTCCGGTGCTGCCATCGGCGCTCGTCGCGGCGGCGTGGTGGACCAGGTGGATGCGACCCGTATCGTTATCCGCGCCACCGAAGATCTCGATCCGTCCAAGTCCGGCGTCGATATCTACCGGCTGCAGAAGTTCCAGCGTTCGAACCAGAACACCTGCGTCAACCAGCGTCCGCTGGTGACCGTCGGTGACGTGATCGGCAAGGGCGACATCATCGCTGACGGTCCGTCCACGGATCTGGGCGACCTGGCGCTTGGCCGCAACGCGCTCGTCGCGTTCATGCCGTGGAACGGGTATAACTATGAGGACTCGATCCTCATGTCCGAGCGCATCGTTTCGGAAGATGTCTTCACCTCGATCCATATCGAGGAATTCGAAGTCATGGCCCGCGACACCAAGCTCGGCCCGGAAGAAATCACCCGCGATATTCCGAATGTTTCGGAAGAAGCGCTGAAGAACCTCGATGAAGCCGGTATCGTCTATATCGGTGCTGAGGTTCAGCCGGGTGACATTCTGGTCGGCAAGATCACGCCGAAGGGCGAAAGCCCGATGACGCCGGAAGAAAAGCTTCTGCGCGCCATCTTCGGTGAAAAGGCATCCGACGTTCGCGATACCTCCATGCGCATGCCGCCCGGCACCTTCGGGACGGTCGTCGAAGTTCGTGTTTTCAACCGCCACGGCGTTGAAAAGGACGAGCGCGCCATGGCGATCGAGCGCGAGGAAATCGAGCGTCTCGCCAAGGACCGTGACGACGAACAGGCGATCCTGGACCGCAACGTCTATGGCCGTCTGCTCGACATGCTGCGCGGTCAGGTGTCGATTGCCGGTCCGAAGGGCTTCAAGAAGGGCGTCGAACTGTCCAACGCCGTCGTCTCCGAATATCCGCGCTCGCAGTGGTGGATGTTCGCCGTCGAGGATGAGAAGGTTCAAAGCGAGCTGGAAGCCTTGCGTGGCCAGTACGACGAATCCAAGTCGCGCCTTGAACAGCGCTTCATGGACAAGGTCGAAAAGGTCCAGCGCGGTGATGAAATGCCTCCGGGCGTGATGAAGATGGTCAAGGTCTTCGTCGCCGTGAAGCGCAAGATCCAGCCGGGCGACAAAATGGCCGGCCGTCACGGCAACAAGGGTGTCGTCTCGCGCATCGTGCCGATCGAAGACATGCCGTTCCTGGAAGACGGCACGCATGTCGACATCGTGCTGAACCCGCTTGGCGTTCCTTCGCGTATGAATGTCGGTCAGATCCTTGAAACCCACCTTGCCTGGGCTTGCGCCGGCATGGGTCGCAAGATCGGCCAGATGCTTGAGGATTATCGCAAGCATCTTGATATCAGCGAGCTGAAGGAGACCCTGACCGACGTCTATGCGAGCCAGTCGCATGACGAGGTGTCGAAATTCGATGATGACGCGCTGGTGCGTCTGGCCGAGCAGTCGAAGCGCGGCGTTTCCATCGCAACGCCGGTCTTCGACGGTGCGCATGAAACGGATGTTTCCGCCATGCTGACCAAGGCCGGGCTCGATCCGTCGGGTCAGTCGGTTCTCTATGATGGCCGTACAGGCGAACCCTTCGACCGCAAGGTCACGGTTGGCTACATGTACATGATCAAGCTGAACCACCTGGTCGACGACAAGATCCACGCTCGTTCGATCGGTCCTTACTCGCTCGTCACCCAGCAGCCGCTCGGTGGTAAGGCGCAGTTCGGCGGTCAGCGCTTCGGGGAAATGGAAGTCTGGGCTCTGGAAGCCTATGGTGCTGCATACACCCTCCAGGAAATGCTCACCGTGAAGTCGGACGACGTGGCAGGCCGTACCAAGGTCTACGAGGCGATCGTTCGCGGCGACGACACGTTCGAAGCCGGTATTCCGGAAAGCTTCAACGTTCTGGTCAAGGAAATGCGCTCGCTCGGTCTCTCGGTGGAGCTGGAAAATTCCAAGCTCGCGCCTGAAGAGGCGGCCAGCGAATTGCCGGACGCTGCGGAGTAACAGAGACAGTGGGGCGCGCGCCCGATTGGCGCGCGCCATGTCTCCTTCTGGTTGAAGAATTTCAATCAGAAGGGGACTTTTGCCGCATTCAGCGGTTATTGTCGTTTTAAGGTTCCTTTCGGCATCCCGGGAATTTGCCGTGAGTGAACCAAGCTCGAGGGCTTTAGGCCCCATAAGGAGATAGGCATGAACCAAGAGGTCATGAACCTTTTCAACCCGCAGATGCCTGCACAGCACTTCGATTCCATCCGGATTTCGATTGCGTCCCCTGAGAAGATTCTCTCCTGGTCCTACGGCGAAATCAAAAAGCCGGAAACCATCAACTACCGCACGTTCAAGCCGGAGCGCGACGGCCTGTTCTGCGCGCGCATCTTTGGTCCGATCAAGGACTATGAGTGCCTGTGCGGCAAGTACAAGCGCATGAAGTACAAGGGCATCATCTGCGAAAAGTGCGGCGTGGAAGTCACGCTGTCGCGCGTTCGCCGTGAGCGCATGGGCCATATCGAGCTCGCTGCGCCGGTTGCCCATATCTGGTTCCTGAAGTCGCTGCCGTCGCGCATTTCCACGCTGCTGGACATGACGCTGAAGGATGTCGAGCGCGTTCTTTATTTCGAGAACTACATCGTCATCGAGCCGGGCCTTACCGCACTGAAGCAGAACCAGCTTCTGTCCGAAGAAGAATACATGATGGCGGTCGATGAATATGGTGAAGACCAGTTCACGGCCCAGATCGGCGCCGAAGCGATCTACGAAATGCTCGCTTCGATGAATCTTGAGCGCATCGCGGGCGATCTGCGTTCGGAACTGGCGGATACCACGTCGGATCTGAAGCAGAAGAAGCTGATGAAGCGTCTGAAGATCGTCGAGAACTTCATGGAATCCGGCAACCGTCCGGAATGGATGATCATGAAGGTCGTTCCGGTGATCCCGCCGGATCTGCGTCCGCTCGTGCCGCTGGATGGCGGCCGCTTCGCGACGTCGGACCTGAACGATCTCTATCGCCGCGTCATCAACCGTAACAACCGTCTGAAGCGGTTGATCGAACTGCGCGCTCCGGGCATCATCATCCGTAACGAAAAGCGCATGCTGCAGGAATCGGTGGACGCGTTGTTCGACAACGGTCGCCGTGGCCGCGTCATCACCGGCGCCAACAAGCGCCCGCTGAAGTCGCTGTCAGACATGCTGAAGGGCAAGCAGGGCCGCTTCCGCCAGAACCTGCTCGGCAAGCGCGTCGACTATTCCGGCCGTTCGGTTATCGTGACGGGTCCGGAACTGAAGCTGCACCAGTGCGGCCTGCCGAAGAAGATGGCGCTGGAACTGTTCAAGCCGTTCATCTACGCCCGTCTCGACGCCAAGGGTTACTCCTCCACCGTCAAGCAGGCCAAGAAGCTGGTCGAAAAGGAAAAGCCGGAAGTCTGGGATATCCTCGACGAGGTCATCCGCGAGCATCCGGTTCTCTTGAACCGCGCACCGACGCTGCACCGCCTGGGCATCCAGGCCTTCGAACCGATCCTGGTCGAAGGCAAGGCCATCCAGTTGCACCCGCTCGTCTGCACGGCCTTCAACGCCGACTTCGACGGCGACCAGATGGCCGTTCACGTGCCGCTGTCGCTGGAAGCCCAGCTCGAAGCCCGCGTGCTGATGATGTCGACCAACAACATTCTGCACCCGGCCAACGGCGCGCCGATCATCGTTCCGTCTCAGGACATGGTTCTCGGCCTCTACTACCTGTCGATCATGAACCAGAACGAGCCGGGCGAAGGAATGGCCTTCTCCGATCTCGGCGAGTTGCATCACGCGCTGGAAAACAAGGTCGTCACCCTGCATGCCAAGATCAAGGGTCGCTTCAAGACCGTTGATGCCGAAGGCAAGCCGGTGTCGAAGATCTATGAAACCACGCCTGGCCGCATGATCATCGGTGAACTGCTGCCGAAGAATGCCAATGTGCCCTTCGACATCTGCAACCAGGAAATGACCAAGAAGAACATCTCCAAGATGATCGACACGGTCTATCGTCACTGCGGTCAGAAGGACACGGTGATTTTCTGCGACCGGATCATGCAGCTCGGCTTCCGCCATGCCTGCCGCGCCGGTATTTCCTTCGGCAAGGACGACATGGTCATCCCGGATTCGAAGGCGAAGATCGTTGGCGACACCGAAGCGCTGGTGAAGGAATACGAACAGCAGTACAATGACGGCCTGATCACCCAGGGCGAAAAGTACAACAAGGTTGTCGACGCCTGGGGCAAGGCGACCGAAAAGGTTGCCGAAGACATGATGGCCCGCATCAAGGCCGTCGAGTTCGATCCGGAAACCGGTCGTCAGAAGCCGATGAACGCCATCTATATGATGTCCCACTCCGGTGCGCGTGGTTCTCCGAACCAGATGCGTCAGCTGGGCGGCATGCGCGGCCTCATGGCCAAGCCGTCGGGTGAAATCATCGAGACGCCGATCATCTCGAACTTTAAGGAAGGCCTGACCGTTAACGAGTACTTCAACTCGACCCACGGTGCCCGTAAGGGTCTGGCAGACACCGCCTTGAAGACTGCAAACTCGGGTTACCTGACCCGCCGTCTGGTCGACGTGGCGCAGGATTGCATCGTCAACCTCGTAGATTGCGGCACCGACAAGGGCCTGACCATGACGGCCATCGTCGATGCCGGTCAGGTTGTTGCCTCCATCGGCGCGCGCGTTCTCGGTCGTACGGCTCTGGACGATATTGATCATCCGGTCACCGGTGAGCGTATCGTCGATGCCGGACGCATGATCCTCGAGGCCGATGTCATCGAAATCGAGAAGGCTGGCATTCAGTCCATCCGCATTCGCTCGGCCCTGACCTGCGAAGTGCAGACGGGCGTCTGCTCGGTCTGCTACGGCCGTGACCTTGCACGCGGTACGCCGGTCAACATGGGTGAGGCCGTCGGCGTTATCGCCGCACAGTCCATCGGTGAGCCGGGTACCCAGCTGACCATGCGTACCTTCCACCTGGGCGGTACGGCGAACGTTGTTGACCAGTCGTTCCTCGAAGCCTCTTACGAAGGCACGATCCTGATCAAGAACCGCAACATGCTGCGCAATTCTGAAAACGTCTTCGTGGCGATGGGCCGTAACATGGCCATCACCATCCTTGACGAGCGTGGCGTCGAACGGTCTTCGCAGCGCGTTGCCTATGGTTCGAAGATCTATGTGGACGACGGCGACAAGGTGAAGCGCGGTCAGCGTCTGGCGGAGTGGGACCCCTATACCCGTCCGATGATGACGGAAGTGGCTGGTGTCGTGCAGTTCGAGGACCTGGTCGACGGTCTCTCCATGCAGGAAGCGACCGACGAATCCACTGGTATCACCAAGCGTCAGGTTATCGACTGGCGTTCGACCCCGCGCGGTTCCGACCTCAAGCCGGCCATCGTCATCAAGGACGCTTCCGGCAACGTGGTTCGCCTGTCGCGTGGCGGTGAAGCCCGCTTCCAGCTGTCGGTTGACGCCATTCTCTCGGTCGAGCCGGGTCAGAAGGTCAGCCAGGGTGACGTGCTTGCCCGTTCGCCGATGGAAAGCGCCAAGACCAAGGACATCACCGGTGGTCTGCCGCGCGTTGCCGAACTGTTCGAAGCCCGCCGTCCGAAGGATCACGCCATCATCGCCGAGATCGATGGTACGATCCGCCTGGGACGCGACTATAAGAACAAGCGTCGCGTCATCATCGAGCCGGCGGAAGACGGTGTCGAGCCGGTCGAATACCTGATCCCAAAGGGCAAGCCCTTCCACCTTCAGGAAGGCGACTATATCGAAAAGGGTGATTACATCCTCGACGGTAATCCGGCGCCGCACGACATTCTGGCGATCAAGGGCGTGGAGGCTCTGGCTTCCTACCTCGTGAACGAAATCCAGGAAGTCTACCGTCTGCAGGGCGTTGTCATCAACGACAAGCACATCGAGGTGATCGTTCGCCAGATGCTGCAGAAGGTCGAGATCACCGACGCTGGCGACAGCCAGTACATCGTTGGTGACAATGTCGACCGGATCGAGCTGGAAGATGCCAATGAGCGGCTCATCGAAGAAGGCAAGAAGCCTGCCTTCGGCGATCCTGTTCTGCTCGGCATCACCAAGGCTTCGCTGCAGACGCCGTCCTTCATCTCGGCTGCATCCTTCCAGGAGACCACCAAGGTTCTCACGGAAGCTGCCATTGCCGGCAAGATGGACACGCTGCAGGGTCTCAAGGAAAACGTCATCGTCGGTCGCCTTATCCCTGCTGGTACCGGCGGCACCATGACGCAGATCCGCCGCATCGCCACCTCGCGCGACGACCTCATCCTTGAGGAACGCCGCAAGGGAACAGGTGCGGATATCGCAACCCCGATGCTGCGCGACATGGCGGGCGAGGGTGCCTCCGCTGCCGAATAAGGCTTGCGGAGCTTGGAAATAGAAAAGCCGTCGGGAGCGATCCCGGCGGCTTTTTTGTTGTTACGCATGTCTGGATCGAAAATCCCTTTCCTGTTTCCTGGAATGCTTTTGCACTCAGGAAGGTTGAGAAAGGAGGGGCAGGGCGATGGCGTGGCCATAGCCCAATAGTTTGGCGGCGTGCGTAATGGGTATCCAGGTGAAGGCAAGCCTGATCGGCGCATCACCGCCCGCCGGTGTCATTTCAAAATGCTCCCAGGCTTCTGGGGGTGTCTCTTTCACAGGCAGGTGAAAGAAGTGCCGCCGGTGAATGAATGTCCCGGTGATGGCTGGATCGTGAAAATCAAAACAGTTCAGAAATCGAATGTCGCCGGTGACGGGGAGGCCGGTTTCCTCCTGAAATTCCCGAAGAGCGGCCTCGCGAGGCATTTCACCTTCTTCGATCGTGCCGCCGGGCACTTGCGGCAGAAGATGAGGGTCATCGGGCTCGGTAAAGGCGAGCAGGCGGTCCGCAAAGGTTGCGTAGATCAGGGCCTTGTGCTTGACCGCCGCTTGCATGATGTTTTACCCAAAGCGAATGATCGCCACTTCGCCTTCCAGCGCGCCCTGATAGGCGGAGGCATGCGGCTCTTCCTCCGGCACTTCCATCACCATGCCGATCTGGTCGAGGTCGGCTTCCAGAAAGCCTTCTTCCGCAAGCGCGTTCAGCGCTTCGCGCACGGCCGTATCATCATCCGGGGCCTGCAGAAGAATATGAAGGTCTATACCGGTATCATCGCCTTCCTCATAGGCTTTGGCAATGATGATGAAGACCATCGGAGCATCAGAATTATTGTCATTGACGGGTGGCGTGATCATCCGATCGTCCTTGAGTGAGATGTGCTTCAGGTTTGGCCTGTCTGTTCTCAAACGCGCCGTGAAGCCGGAAGTTCACCAAGGTCGAAGACAGTGCAGACAGCGCGATTCGCATGTGGGGTAACGACCCGGCAACACACGCTGGCGCTTGCCTGAAGTCTTAGCGAAACAGCGGCCAAATGCGAGCGGAAATCCATTGCCTTCCCGGGAAAAAAGCTGATAAGAAGACATATGAACGTCACAAACCGGCGAAACCGGGTTTGCCGCCATTAATTTGACGCCAAGGCTTGACGGAACGGGGTGAAAACAGTAGTACGCCCCGCATCGGAGCCAATGTGAGGTTACGCTTTTCGGAACGCCTCGTCCCGGACTTTTCCTCAAACAGGGCTCCAAGCGCACATTGAACAGACGAATGCTGCACGCATGACGCACCTTTCGGTGCGTCCTCTGCTTTTTGTGGTCCATCCGGAAATGCGGATCGGGCCACATTCGCGCATGACGCAAGAGTGCGGCCACCGCCGGAAACGGCAAGACACCGGGCCTCGAAGGGGCCTCAGACTTAAAACATAAGGGATGGTTAGATGCCTACCGTAAATCAGCTGATCCGCAAGCCGCGTCAGGCGCAGGTAAAGCGTAATAAGGTTCCTGCCCTGCAGGAAAATCCGCAGAAGCGTGGTGTTTGCACCCGCGTTTACACCACGACCCCGAAGAAGCCGAACTCGGCTCTGCGTAAGGTTGCCAAGATCCGTCTGACCAATGGCTTCGAAGTCATCGGTTACATTCCGGGTGAAGGCCATAACCTGCAGGAACACTCTGTCGTCATGATCCGTGGCGGCCGCGTCAAGGACTTGCCGGGTGTGCGTTACCACATCATTCGCGGCGTTCTCGATACGCAGGGTGTCAAGAACCGTAAGCAGCGCCGTTCCAAGTACGGTGCGAAGCGTCCGAAGTGATTTCGGTCGTTTATTGAGTTTTCCGGCGCTGCGCGAGGTTCTCCGCGTGGTAAAGCGCCTTAACGTTTGAGAGACAAGAATATGTCCCGTCGCCATAGAGCTGAAAAGCGCGAAATCAATCCGGATCCGAAGTTCGGGGATCTGGTTGTCACCAAGTTCATGAATGCCATCATGCTGCACGGCAAGAAGTCTGTTGCCGAAAGCATTGTGTACGGTGCCTTCGACGCCGTACAGGCAAAGTCCAAGCAGGAGCCGATCGCAATCTTCCATCAGGCGCTCGACAATGTCGCGCCGCATGTTGAAGTGCGCTCGCGCCGCGTTGGTGGTGCAACCTATCAGGTCCCGGTCGACGTGCGTCCGGAGCGCCGTCAGGCGCTCGCAATCCGCTGGCTGATTACCGCTGCCCGCAAGCGCAACGAGACCACCATGGTTGATCGTCTTTCCGGCGAATTGCTGGATGCTGCGAACAATCGCGGCTCCGCCGTCAAGAAGCGTGAAGACACGCACAAGATGGCAGACGCGAACCGCGCCTTCTCGCATTACCGCTGGTAATCAAGACGATCGTATTTCGAAAGGCAGTCCAAAATGGCTCGCGAATATAAAATCGAAGACTACCGCAACTTCGGCATCATGGCGCATATCGACGCCGGCAAGACGACCACGACCGAGCGTATCCTGTACTACACAGGCAAGTCGCACAAGATCGGCGAAGTTCACGATGGCGCAGCCACGATGGACTGGATGGAGCAGGAGCAGGAGCGTGGTATCACCATCACCTCCGCTGCCACCACGACCTTCTGGAAGGGCCGTGACGGCAAGATGCGCCGCTTCAACATCATCGACACGCCCGGCCACGTTGACTTCACCATCGAAGTCGAGCGCAGCTTGCGCGTTCTCGACGGTGCCATCGCGCTGCTCGACGCCAATGCCGGCGTTGAGCCGCAGACGGAAACCGTATGGCGTCAGGCTGAGAAGTATCATGTTCCGCGCATGATCTTCTGCAACAAGATGGACAAGACCGGTGCTGACTTCTACCGCTCGGTGGAAATGATCAAGACCCGTCTCGGCGCCACCGCTGTTGTCATGCAGCTGCCGATCGGCGCTGAAACCGAGTTCAAGGGCGTTGTCGACCTGATCGAGATGAATGCTCTCGTCTGGCGCGATGAATCGCTCGGCGCTCAGTGGGATGTCGTTGAAATCCCGGACGATCTGAAGGACAAGGCCGAAGAATATCGCGAAAAGCTGATCGAGACGGTTGTCGAGATCGACGAAGAAGCGATGGAAGCCTATCTGAACGGCGAAATGCCGAGCAACGACAAGATCCGTGAACTGGTTCGCCGCGGCACGATCGACGTCAAGTTCCACCCGATGTTCTGCGGCACGGCCTTCAAGAACAAGGGCGTGCAGCCGCTGCTCGACGCCGTTGTCGATTACCTGCCGTCCCCGCTGGACATTCCGGCCATCAAGGGCATCGACTTCAAGACCGAAGCCGAAATCGAGCGTCACGCTGACGACAGCGAGCCGCTTTCGATGCTGGCCTTCAAGATCATGAACGACCCCTTCGTCGGTTCGCTCACCTTTGCCCGTATCTATTCCGGCAAGCTCGAAAAGGGCGCTTCGGTCATGAATACGGTCAAGGACAAGCGCGAGCGCGTCGGCCGTATGCTGCAGATGCACTCCAACAGCCGTGAAGACATCGAAGAAGCCTTCGCTGGCGACATCGTTGCTCTGGCCGGTCTGAAGGAAACCACCACGGGTGACACGCTCTGCGATCCGCTGAAGCCGGTTATCCTCGAGCGCATGGAATTCCCCGAGCCGGTCATCCAGATCGCGATCGAGCCGAAGTCCAAGGGCGACCAGGAAAAGATGGGCCTCGCGCTCAACCGTCTGGCTGCTGAAGATCCGTCCTTCCGCGTGAAGACCGACCATGAGTCCGGTCAGACCATCATCGCTGGCATGGGCGAACTTCACCTGGACATCATCGTCGACCGCATGCGTCGCGAGTTCAAGGTTGAAGCCACGGTTGGTGCTCCGCAGGTTGCTTACCGCGAAACCATCACCAAGGCGCATGAAGAAGATTACACGCACAAGAAGCAGTCCGGTGGTACCGGTCAGTTCGCGCGCGTCAAGATCATCTTCGAACCGAACCCGGAAGGCGAAGACTTCAAGTTCGAATCCAAGATCGTCGGCGGTGCTGTTCCGAAGGAATACATCCCGGGCGTTCAGAAGGGTATCGAAAGCGTTCTGACCTCCGGTCCGCTCGCTGGCTTCCCGATGCTCGGCGTCAAGGCGACGCTGGTCGACGGTGCATTCCACGATGTTGACTCGTCGGTTCTCGCCTTCGAAATCGCATCGCGCGCCTGCTTCCGTGAAGCAGCCAAGAAGGCTGGTGCACAGCTGCTCGAGCCGATGATGAAGGTCGAAGTCGTCACGCCGGAAGACTATGTGGGTGACGTGATCGGCGATCTGAACTCCCGCCGTGGTCAGATCCAGGGCCAGGAAAGCCGCGGCGTTGCCGTGGTGATCAACGCTCACGTGCCGCTGGCGAACATGTTCAAGTACGTCGACAACCTGCGCTCCATGTCGCAGGGCCGCGCTCAGTACTCCATGGTGTTCGACCACTATGCGCCGGTACCGAACAACGTCGCCGCCGAAATCCAGGCAAAGTACTCCGGTCAGAAGTGACCGGAGCCACTTAACCTTAAAAAACAATAGTTTTCCCGAACAGGGATAAAGAACGGAGAGCCGAAAATGGCAAAGAGTAAGTTTGAGCGCAACAAGCCGCACGTTAACATTGGCACGATCGGCCACGTTGACCATGGCAAGACGTCTCTGACGGCAGCAATCACGAAGTTCTTCGGCGAGTTCAAGGCGTATGACCAGATCGACGCTGCTCCGGAAGAGAAGGCTCGTGGTATCACGATCTCGACGGCGCACGTTGAGTATGAGACGGCTGCTCGTCACTACGCTCACGTTGACTGCCCCGGCCACGCCGACTACGTTAAGAACATGATCACGGGTGCAGCGCAGATGGACGGCGCGATCCTGGTTTGCTCGGCTGCTGACGGCCCGATGCCGCAGACGCGCGAGCACATCCTGCTGGCCCGTCAGGTTGGCGTTCCGGCGATCGTTGTGTTTCTGAACAAGGTTGACCAGGTTGACGACGCCGAGCTTCTGGAACTCGTCGAGCTTGAAGTTCGTGAGCTTCTGTCGTCCTACGACTTCCCGGGCGATGACATTACGGTTGTTAATGGCTCTGCTCTTGCTGCTCTTGATTATTCCAACAAGACTATCGGTGAAGACGCGATCCGCGAGCTGATGGCTCAGGTTGACGCCTACATCCCGACGCCTGAGCGTCCGATCGACCAGCCGTTCCTGATGCCGATCGAAGACGTGTTCTCGATCTCTGGCCGTGGTACGGTTGTGACGGGCCGCGTTGAGCGTGGTATCATCAAGGTTGGTGAGGAAATCGAAATCGTTGGCATTCGCGCCACGACGAAGACGACCTGCACGGGCGTTGAAATGTTCCGCAAGCTGCTCGACCAGGGTCAGGCCGGCGACAACATCGGTGCGCTGCTGCGCGGTGTGAACCGTGACGGCGTTGAGCGTGGCCAGATCCTGTGCAAGCCGGGTTCGGTCAAGCCGCACAAGAAGTTCAAGGCTGAAGCCTACATCCTGACGAAGGAAGAGGGCGGCCGTCATACGCCGTTCTTCACGAACTACCGTCCGCAGTTCTACTTCCGCACGACGGACGTTACGGGCATCGTGACGCTTCCGGAAGGCACGGAAATGGTTATGCCGGGCGACAACGTCACGGTTGACGTTGAGCTGATCGTTCCGATCGCGATGGAAGAAAAGCTGCGCTTCGCTATCCGCGAAGGCGGCCGTACCGTTGGTGCAGGTATCGTTGCCTCCATCATCGAGTAATAGCTGATCCCCAGATTGAATGGGCGCGGCCGTTAAGGCCGCGCTTATTTTTTGAAGACCATGTTGACGATTCGGGTGGGACGGTGTATGCCCCGCCTCACACAAAACAGACGGGCAGTTTGTTCGTCTGTCTTTTGGCTCTGCTAGGTTTTGTGGTTCTTTGGAACTGCGCGGGTAGGGCCCTGATACGGTAAAGTGACAGAGCCTCTGCTCTGTGATTTTTGACAATACGGGGCCGACCAGCATTGGTAATTCACTGTCTCTGCGCATGCGGGACGCAAGAAAAGAAACAAGGACAAGTCGAATGAACGGCCAGAATATCCGCATCCGCCTCAAGGCGTTTGATCACCGGGTTCTCGATGCCTCCACCCGCGAGATCGTTTCGACCGCGAAGCGCACCGGTGCAAGCGTCCGCGGCCCGGTACCGCTTCCGACCCGTATTGAAAAATTCACTGTCAACCGTTCGCCTCACGTCGATAAGAAGAGCCGTGAACAGTTCGAGATGCGCACCCATAAGCGCCTTCTCGATATCGTAGATCCGACCCCGCAGACTGTCGACGCGCTGATGAAGCTCGACCTTGCTGCCGGCGTGGACGTCGAAATCAAGCTTTAAGAAGAAATTCCGGCGAGAGCCGTAATAACAAGGAAGGTACGTGGCAAGACCTGCCAACGTCTTCTCGAAACGGGAAACCTGAAGGTCCGGAAGGGCTGGAATGGAATCCTTAAACAAAGAGGCAAGTCCGGGCTGTGAAGCCTCGACGGGACTCTCAAGAGGAATGAACCTATGCGTTCAGGTGTTATTGCACAGAAAGTAGGGATGACCCGGGTCTATAATGACGCCGGCGAGCATATCCCGGTGACGGTACTGCGCTTGGATAACTGCCAGGTGGTTGCTCAGCGCACCGTAGACAAGCACGGCTACACCGCTGTTCAGCTCGGTGCTGGTCAGGCCAAGGTCAAGAATACGTCCAAGGCCATGCGCGGCAATTTCGCAGCCGCCAATGTCGAGCCCAAGGCCAAGCTGGTCGAGTTCCGGGTGACGGAAGACAACCTCATCGAGGTTGGTTCGCAGCTTACCGCCGGTCACTTTGCTGCCGGTCAGCTCGTCGACGTTACCGGCACCACGATCGGTAAGGGTTTTGCCGGTGCCATGAAGCGTCACAACTTCGGTGGTCTTCGCGCAACGCACGGCGTTTCGATCTCGCACCGTTCGCACGGTTCGACGGGTTCGAACCAGGATCCGGGCCGCGTTTGGAAGGGCAAGCGCATGGCTGGTCACATGGGCCAGACGCGCGTCACCACCCAGAATCTCGAAGTCGTTTCGACCGATGAAGATCGCGGTCTGATCCTTGTGAAGGGCGCTGTTCCCGGCTCCAAGGGTTCCTGGATCATCGTGCGCGACGCCGTCAAGTCGGCTGCGAAGTAAGGGAGCCCGTTATGGAACTCAACGTCAAGACACTCGATGGCAAGGACGCAGGCAAGGTTTCTCTGTCCGACGCCATTTTCGGCCTCGAGCCGCGTGAAGACATCATTGCCCGCATGATCCGCTGGCAGCTCGCCAAGAAGCAGCAGGGCACGCACAAGTCCAAGGGCCGTTCGGAAGTCTCCCGCACCGGCTCGAAGATGTACAAGCAGAAGGGCACGGGTCGCGCTCGTCACCATTCTGCCCGCGCTCCGCAGTTCCGCGGCGGTGGTAAGGCTCATGGTCCGGTTGTCCGCAGCCACGAGATCGATCTGCCGAAGAAGGTTCGTGCGCTCGCTCTGCGTCACGCTCTGTCGGCAAAGCTCAAGGCTGACGAACTGATCATCGTCGATCAGCTGGTTGCTGCAGAAGCCAAGACCAAGGCGCTCGTCGGTTCGTTCGAAGCTCTCGGCCTCAGCAATGCGCTGGTAATCGGCGGCGCTGAACTCGACAGCAATTTCAAGCTCGCAGCCCAGAACATCCCGAATGTCGATGTTCTCCCGGTCCAGGGCATCAATGTTTACGACATCCTGCGTCGCGGCAAGCTCGTGCTTTCCAAGGCTGCGGTTGAAGCTCTGGAGGAGCGGTTCAAATGACTGATCTTCGCCACTACGACGTGATCGTATCTCCTTCGATCACGGAAAAGTCCACTCTGGTATCGGAACAGAACCAGGTGGTCTTCAACGTTGCCAAGACTGCTTCCAAGCCTGAAATCAAGGCTGCCGTAGAAGCACTCTTCGGTGTCAAGGTCACGGCCGTGAACACGCTCGTCCGCAAGGGCAAGATCAAGCGTTTCCGCGGTTTCGCCGGTAAGCAGAAGGACGTGAAGAAGGCGATCGTTACGCTCGCCGAGGGTCAGTCCATCGACGTCACCACCGGTCTCTGAGGAACAGAAAAATGGCATTGAAAAGCTTCAATCCCACGACTCCGAGCCAGCGTCAGCTGGTCATCGTTGACCGTTCGGGGCTCTGGAAGGGCAAGCCGGTCAAGACTCTGACCGAAGGTCTGTCGAAGAGCGGTGGCCGTAACAACTTCGGTCGCATCACCGCCCGCTTCATCGGCGGCGGTCACAAGCGCAGCTACCGCCTGGTAGACTTCAAGCGTCGCAAGTTCGACGTTGAAGGCACGGTCGAGCGTCTGGAATATGACCCGAACCGGACCGCGTTCATCGCGCTGATCACCTATACCGATGGTGAGCAGGCCTATATCCTGGCTCCGCAGCGCCTTGCTGTCGGCGACAAGGTCATTGCTTCGGACAAGGCTGTGGACGTCAAGCCCGGCAACACCATGCCGCTGCAGTACATCCCGGTTGGCTCGATCGTTCACAACGTTGAAATGAAGCCCGGCAAGGGTGGTCAGATCGCTCGTTCGGCTGGCACCTACGTTCAGCTGGTCGGTCGCGATGCAGGCATGGCGATCCTTCGCCTGAACTCCGGCGAGCAGCGTCTCGTTCCGGGTTCCTGCCTGGCCACGGTTGGCGCTGTTTCCAACCCGGACCACGGCAACATCAACGACGGCAAGGCCGGTCGTACCCGCTGGCGCGGTAAGACCCCGCATAACCGCGGTGTTGTCATGAACCCGGTCGACCACCCGCACGGTGGTGGTGAAGGCCGCACCTCCGGTGGCCGTCACCCGGTTACCCCGTGGGGCAAGCCGACCAAGGGCAAGCGCACGCGCAAGAACAAGTCGACCGACAAGTTCATCATGCGTTCTCGCCACCAGAAGAAGAAGTAAGAGAGGTAGTCAGAAATGGCTCGTTCAGTATGGAAAGGCCCGTTTGTTGACGGCTACCTTCTCAAGAAGGCTGAGAAGGTTCGTGAAAGCGGCCGCAGTGAAGTCATCAAGATGTGGAGCCGTCGCTCTACCATCCTGCCGCAGTTCGTAGGCCTGACATTCGGCGTCTACAACGGCAGCAAGCACATCCCGGTCAGCGTCAACGAAGACATGGTTGGCCACAAGTTCGGTGAATTCGCTCCCACCCGTACCTATTACGGTCACGGCGCGGACAAGAAGGCGAAGAGGAAGTAACGATGGGTAAGGCAAAAGCCGAACGTCGGCTGAAGGACAACGAGGCGCAGGCCGTTGCGCGTACGCTCCGCGTCAGCCCCCAGAAGCTCAACCTGGTTGCCGCGATGATCCGCGGCAAGAAGGTTGATCGCGCTCTGGCCGATCTGACCTTTTCTCGCAAGCGCATTGCCGACACGGTCAAGAAGACCCTCGAGTCTGCAATCGCCAACGCTGAAAACAACCATGACCTCGACGTCGATCAGCTGATCGTTGCCGAGGCCTATGTTGGCAAGTCGATCGTGATGAAGCGTTTCCACGCCCGTGGCCGTGGCCGCGCATCCCGCGTCGAAAAGCCCTTCGCGCATCTGACGATCGTTGTTCGCGAAGTTGAAGCCAATGGGGAGGCCGCATAATGGGTCAGAAAATCAATCCGATCGGTTTCCGTCTGGGCATCAACCGCACCTGGGATAGCCGTTGGTTCGCCGACAACGCGGAATACGGTCAGCTTCTGCACGAAGACCTGAAGATCCGTAAATACGTGATGCAGGAACTGAAGCAGGCCGGTATCGCCAAGGTGGTGATCGAGCGTCCGCACAAGAAGTGCCGCGTCACGATCCACTCGGCTCGTCCGGGTCTGATCATCGGCAAAAAGGGTGCGGACATCGAAAAGCTGCGCAAGAAGCTTTCCGAAATGACGAACTCCGAAACGCACCTCAACATTGTTGAAGTGCGCAAGCCGGAAACCGACGCTACGCTGGTTGCTCAGTCGATCGCCCAGCAGCTTGAGCGTCGTATCGCTTTCCGTCGCGCCATGAAACGCGCCGTTCAGTCTGCCATGCGTCTGGGTGCCGAAGGCATCAAGATCACCTGCGCAGGCCGTCTCGGCGGGGCTGAAATCGCCCGTACGGAATGGTACCGCGAAGGTCGCGTGCCGCTGCATACGCTGCGCGCCGACATCGACTACGGTACGGCCGAAGCTGAAACCGCTTACGGCATCTGCGGCATCAAGGTCTGGATCTTCAAGGGCGAAATCCTTGAGCACGATCCAATGGCCTCTGAACGCCGCTCGCTCGAAGGTGACAATCAGGGCGCCCCAAGCCGTGAACGCGGCGAGCGCCGTCGCGAAAACGCTTGATTGACGCTGGCGAAAGATAAGCTCGGAGAAGTAAGAAAATGTTGCAGCCAAAGCGTACCAAGTATCGCAAGCAGTTCAAGGGCCGCATCAAGGGCGTAGCCAAGGGTGGTTTTGAACTGGCTTTTGGCGAATTCGGCCTTAAGGCTCAGGAGCCGAACCGCGTGAATGCACGGGAAATCGAAGCGGCCCGCCGCGCGATCACCCGCTACATGAAGCGCGCCGGCCGCGTGTGGATCCGTGTTTTCCCGGATGTTCCGGTCACCGCAAAGCCCACCGAAGTCCGTATGGGTAAGGGTAAGGGCTCTGTCGAGTACTGGGCATGCCGCGTAAAGCCCGGCCGTATGATGTTCGAGATCGATGGCGTGAGCGAGGAAATCGCTCGTGAGGCTCTGCGCCTGGGCGCAGCCAAGCTCTCGGTCAAAACGCGCTTTGTACAGCGCATCGCAGAGTAAGGATCAAAGCCCATGAAAGCCGCAGAGGTTCGCGCCATGAGCGCCGATCAGTTGAAGGACGAGCTGGCCAAGCTGAAGAAGGAGCAGTTCAACCTGCGCTTCCAGAAGGCAACCGGTCAGCTGGAAAAGTCCTCCCGCATCAACGAAGTTCGCAAGGACATCGCCCGCGTGAAAACCATTGCCCGCCAGAAGGCGGCAGAAGCCAAGGCCTAAAGGAAGAAAAATATGCCGAAACGCATTCTGCAGGGCGTAGTTGTCAGCGACAAGAACGACAAGACCGTTGTTGTCCGCGTCGAGCGCCGTTTCGCTCACCCGCTGCTTCAGAAGACCGTTCGCCGGTCGAAGAAGTACAAGGCGCATGACGAGAACAACCAGTACAAGGTTGGTGACGTGGTTTCTATCGAGGAATGCGCACCGATCTCCAAGGACAAGCGCTGGACGGTCGTTGCCGCCCAGGCCTGATTTGCAGAGATTTTGGCCGGAGCCCTTGCGCTTCGGCCAAAAATCTGTATGAAGCACCGCAACGGCGCATGAACGCTCGCAAGGGCGTTCTTTTGCTTTGAGCGCAGGGAAGGTCCCTCAGAGGAAACCGCCTTGGCAAGATCCCCCTTCGCTCCAATTCCCGCGCACATTTGTTGCCTTTCCAGGCAGCGAATCGGTGCGCATCAAGCTATTACAGCGTCCTTCCCGTCACGGACGGGTTTGACGTGGTAAGTAATCCAGAGGCTGGATTAGGGGGCTTTGGCCCAACCGGTCCAGTATAACGAGAAGGCGACCTGACATGATTCAGATGCAGACTAACCTCGACGTTGCCGATAATTCCGGCGCGCGTCGTGTCATGTGCATCAAGGTGCTGGGCGGCTCCAAGCGCAAGTATGCTTCGGTCGGCGACATTATCGTCGTTTCGATCAAGGAAGCTATTCCGCGCGGCCGCGTAAAGAAGGGTGACGTGATGAAGGCGGTTGTCGTTCGCACCGCCAAGGACATCCGCCGCCCCGATGGCAGCGTCATTCGTTTCGATAACAACGCAGCTGTTCTTATCGACAACAAGAAAGAGCCGATCGGCACGCGTATCTTCGGACCGGTTCCGCGCGAACTTCGCGCCAAGAACCACATGAAGATCATCTCGCTGGCTCCGGAAGTCCTGTAAGGAGCGATGACGATGCAAAAGATTCGTAAGGGCGACAAGGTCGTCGTACTCACCGGCAAGGACAAGGGCCAGTCTGGCGAAGTTCTGCAGGTTCTGCCGAAGGAAGACCGTGCGGTCGTTCGCGGTATCAACGTCGTAAAGCGCCACCAGCGCCAGACGCAGAGCCAGGAAGCTGGCATCGTGAGCAAGGAAGCTCCGATCCATCTGTCCAACCTCTCCATCGTCGACAAGGACGGCAAGCCGACGCGCGTTGGCTTCAAGGTCGTTGACGGCAAGAAGGTTCGTTTTGCCAAGCGTTCGGGAGATGTGATCGATGGCTGAGACCAAGTACGAGCCCCGGCTCAAGGTTGAATATGTAAGCCGTATCCGTAAGGCTATGCAGGAGCAGTTCTCCTACGCCAACGAGATGCAGATCCCGAAGATCGAAAAGATCGTGATCAACATGGGTGTGGGCGAGGCAACCGCTGACTCCAAGAAGCCCACTGTTGCTGCTGCCGACCTCGCAGCCATTGCAGGTCAGAAGCCGGTGATCACCCGCGCACGCAACTCCATCGCTGGCTTCAAGGTCCGCGAAGGCATGCCGATCGGTGCGAAGGTTACTCTTCGCGGCGCCCGCATGTACGAGTTCCTGGATCGCCTGGTCAACATCGCGCTGCCGCGCGTTCGCGACTTCCGTGGTCTGAACCCGAAGAGCTTTGACGGCCGTGGCAACTTCGCCATGGGCATCAAGGAACACATTGTGTTCCCTGAGATCAACTACGACAAGGTTGATCAGATGTGGGGCATGGACATCATCGTTTGCACGACGGCCACCAAGGACGACGAAGCTCGGGCTCTTCTGAAAGAGTTCAACTTCCCGTTCCGTCAGTAACCGTAACGACGAGCGTAGAAGAGGAACTTCGATATGGCGAAGACAAGCGCAATCGAAAAGAATAAGCGCCGCCGCAAGACCGTCGCTCAGCAGGCCGAAAAGCGTGCTGCCCTTAAGGCGGTCATCATGAACCAGTCTCTTTCCATCGAAGAGCGGTTCAAAGCCACCCTGAAGCTGGCAGAACTGCCGCGCGATGGCTCCAAGACCCGTATTCGCAACCGTTGCGAAGTCACCGGTCGCCCGCGTGCATTCTATCGCAAGCTCAAGATGTCGCGTATCGCGCTTCGCGAGCTTGGCAACCTCGGCAAGGTGCCGGGCGTTGTGAAGTCGAGCTGGTAAGGAGACGGGTAACATGACGATGACTGATCCGTTGGGCGATATGCTCACCCGCATCCGGAATGGTGCCGCTCGCCGCAAGGCTTCGGTATCCACGCCGGCCTCCAAGCTCCGTGCCCGCGTTCTGGACGTCCTTCAGGCTGAAGGCTACATCCGCGGTTACTCCCAGGTCGATTACGGCAATGGCAAGTCCGAGTTCACGATTGAACTGAAGTACTACGAAGGTGCTTCGGTCATCCGCGAAATCGGTCGTGTTTCGAAGCCGGGCCGCCGGGTTTATGTCTCGGTTAAGTCCATCCCGCAGGTCGCGAACGGCCTTGGTATCACCATTCTGTCCACTCCGAAGGGCGTTATGGCTGATCATCAGGCTCGCGAACAGAATGTTGGCGGCGAGGTTCTCTGCTCTGTCTTCTAAGACAGCGCGGAGATCTCCCTAACGAACAGACAGGATAAAAACATGTCTCGTATCGGTAAAAAGCCCGTTCAGGTTCCTGCAGGTGTGACGGCGGCTGTCGAAGGCCAGAAGGTCACCGCCAAGGGTCCGAAGGGTGAACTTTTCTTCGTCGCGAATGACGACATCTCCGTGTCGCTCGAGAACAACGCTGTTGTTGTCAAGCCGCTCAACGACAGCAAGGAAGCTCGTTCCAAGTGGGGCATGTCCCGCACGATGGTCGAGAACATCCTGAAGGGTGTCAAGGACGGCTATGAGCGCAAGCTCGAAATTAACGGCGTCGGTTACCGTGCCGCCATGCAGGGCAAGAACCTGCAACTGGCTCTCGGTTTCTCGCACGACGTGGTTTATGAGCCCCCGCAGGGCATCACCATTGCCGTTCCGAAGCCGACGGAAATCGTGGTTTCGGGGATTGACAAGCAGCAGGTCGGTCAGGTCGCTGCCGAGATCCGCGAATATCGCGACCCCGAGCCCTACAAGGGCAAGGGCGTCAAGTATGCCGAAGAGCGGATTGTCCGCAAAGAAGGCAAGAAGAAGTAAGGAACGCGCGAAATGGCAAGCAGAAAAGAAGCACTTGTTCGTCGTGCCAACCGCGTACGGCGTCAGATCAAGGCGGTGGCCAATGGCCGTCCGCGTCTGTCGGTACATCGCTCTTCGAAGAACATTTACGCCCAGGTCATCGATGACGTGGCAGGCCGCACGCTGGCCGCTGCCTCGACGCTCGATACCGGCCTGAAGTCTTCGCTGAAGACGGGCGCCGATGTTGCAGCCGCCGCAGCCGTTGGCAAGCTCGTCGCCGAGCGCGCCACCGCAGCCGGTGTGACGGAAGTCGTGTTCGATCGTGGCGCCTTCATCTACCACGGCCGCATCAAGGCTCTGGCAGACGCTGCCCGCGAAGGCGGTCTGTCCTTCTAATAAATTGACGCCCGGGTCTTGTGATCCGGGCGCTTTTAGGGCATTAGCCCGTGTCTCGATTTCGCTTCCTAAACTCGAAAGAGGGTAGGGGCGAAATTTTTTGTAAACTGCCGTTTGCACCCGGAAAAGAAAAAGGAAAAGGACAATGGCACAGGATAAGCGTGGTTCGCGCGAAGAGCGTCAGAACCGTGAAGAGCGCGATAGCGAATTTGTCGACAAGCTGGTCGCCATCAATCGCGTCGCCAAGGTCGTAAAGGGCGGCCGTCGTTTTGGCTTTGCCGCTCTCGTCGTCGTTGGCGACCAGAAGGGCCGCGTTGGTTTCGGCCATGGTAAGGCTCGCGAAGTTCCGGAAGCGATCCGCAAGGCGACTGAAGCTGCCAAGCGCGATCTGATTTTCGTGCCGCTGCGCGATGGTCGTACGCTGCATCACGACGTCAATGGCCGTCACGGCGCCGGCAAGGTTCTGCTGCGCTCCGCCAAGGCCGGTACCGGTATCATCGCCGGTGGTCCTATGCGCGCTGTTTTCGAAACGCTCGGCATGCATGACGTCGTTGCCAAGTCCACGGGTTCTTCCAACCCGTACAACATGGTTCGCGCCACGTTCGACGCCCTGAAGCACCAGGTACATCCGAAGGACATCGCTGCTCAGCGTGGCCTGAAGTATGCGACCCTGCAGGCTCGTCGCGCCGCATCCGGCAACGCTTCTGAAGAATAAGGAGCTGGATAATGGCTAAGACTGAAGCAAAGAAGACGATCACGATCGAGCAGATCGGTTCGCCCATCCGCCGCCCGGAGATTCAGCGCAAGACGCTGATCGGCCTGGGTCTCAACAAGATGCACCGGGTCCGCACGTTGGAAGATACGCCTTCGGTTCGCGGCATGATCCGTGCTGTCCAGCATCTCGTTCGCGTCGTCGACGAGAAGTGAGACGGAGGAATTTGTCATGAAACTGAATGAAATCAAGGACAACGAAGGCGCCTCCAAGGATCGTATCCGCGTTGGTCGCGGTATCGGCTCCGGCAAGGGCAAGACCGGTGGTCGCGGCGTCAAGGGTCAGAAGGCTCGTTCCGGCGTGGCCATCAACGGCTTTGAAGGCGGTCAGATGCCGATCTATCGCCGTCTGCCGAAGCGCGGCTTCAACAACATCTTTGCCTCTGAATTCGTGACCGTATCGCTCGGCCGCATTCAGACCGCAATCGATGCTGGCAAGCTCGATGCCAAGGCAACGATCGACGCCGCTGCTCTCAAGGCTGCTGGCGTGATTCGTCGCCCGAAGGACGGTGTTCGCGTTCTGGCCGACGGTGAATTGACCGTGAAGGTCGCTCTGGAAGTGGTTGGTGCTTCCAAGGCCGCTGTTGAGAAGATCGAAAAGGCCGGTGGCTCGATCAAGCTGCTCGGCGCTGCCGAATCGGCTGAATAATTAAGACTGAGATCGCCCGGGGTGCTTCACACCGGGCGATTTTTCTCCCATATGTGTGCCTCGCGACCCACGGACGGTAAAAACCGTCTTCCGGGAGATTCGGAAAGCAGAGGGTGAGGCATTTGGTTGCATGGCAACCCTTCCGTCTCCCTGTTTTCTGCGAGTTGATGTAATTTTTCCTCCGTCTAGGCTTGCCAGCAAGCGCGAGCCTTCGGATGCTGTGACGCGGAGAATTGGATGGCTTCTGCAGCGGAACAATTGGCCTCGAACCTCAATTTTTCAACCTTTGCCAAGGCAGAGGATCTGAAGAAGCGACTGTGGTTCACGCTGGCCGCCCTTCTGGTCTATCGGCTCGGAACACATATTCCGCTGCCCGGTCTCAATCCGGAAGCCTATGCGCAGGCCTTCAAGGGGCAGGCAGGTGGTATTCTCGGCCTGTTCAACATGTTCTCGGGTGGTGCCGTTCAGCGCATGGCAATCTTTGCGCTCGGTATCATGCCTTATATTTCCGCCTCTATCATCGTGCAGTTGATGACGTCGGTCGTTCCTTCTCTGGAGGCTCTCAAGAAGGAGGGGGAACAGGGGCGCAAGATCATCAACCAGTACACGCGTTACGGAACCGTACTGCTCGGCACCTTGCAAGCCTATGGTATTGCGGTCGGCCTTGAGCATGGCAACGGTCTGGTGACCGATCCAGGTTGGTTCTTCCGAATTTCGACCGTCGTGACGCTTCTGGGCGGCACCATGTTCCTGATGTGGCTGGGTGAGCAGATCACCTCGCGCGGGATCGGCAATGGCATTTCGCTGATCATTTTTGCCGGTATTGCCGCAGGTCTGCCTTCGGCGCTCGCTGGTACCCTTGAACTCGGCCGTACGGGTGCGCTCTCGACGACGTTGATTCTGACCGTGATTGTCGTCGCGATCCTTGCCATTGCAATGATCGTGTTCTTCGAGCGGGCTCAGCGCCGGTTGCTGATCCAGTATCCGAAGCGCCAAGTCGGCAATCGCATGTTCCAGGGCGATACGTCGCACCTGCCTTTGAAGCTGAACACTTCCGGTGTGATCCCGGCGATTTTTGCCTCGTCTCTGCTATTGCTGCCGGCGACGGCGGTGGGCTTCACGGGCAGCCAGTCGCTGCCGGCCTGGGCGACGACGATCATCAGCGCCCTTGGGCATGGCCAGCCTGTCTACATGGTCTGCTATGCCGCGCTGATTGCCTTCTTTGCATTTTTCTACACGGCGATTGTTTTCAACCCCAAGGATACTGCGGATAATTTGAAGAAGCATGGCGGCTTCATCCCGGGCATTCGTCCGGGCGAGCGGACCGCCGAGTACATTGACTACGTGCTCACCCGCATCACCGTGGTCGGCGCGATCTATCTCGTCATTGTCTGCATCCTGCCTGAAATCCTCGTCGCAAATACCGGTGTGCCATTATCCCTTGGTGGTACATCGCTTTTGATTGTTGTCAGCGTCACGCTCGATACTGTAGCACAGGTACAGGGACATCTGATTGCCCAGCAGTATGAAGGCCTGATCAAGAAATCGAAGTTGCGTGGAGGAAAGAGGGGACGATGAGAATCATTCTTTTGGGACCGCCGGGGGCGGGCAAGGGAACGCAGGCGAAGCGCCTGACGGAAAAGCATGGCATCCCCCAGCTCTCAACGGGTGACATGTTGCGCGCGGCGGTTGCCGCGGGCACCGATATCGGCAAGCGTGCTAAGGCGGTCATGGATGCGGGAGGACTCGTTTCCGACGATATCGTCAACCAGATCGTTGCCGAGCGGATTCAGGAGCCGGACTGCTCCAAGGGCTTCATTCTTGATGGCTATCCGCGCACCGTGCCCCAGGCCATTGCGCTTGCCGAAAACATGAGCGCAAGCAATCTGAAACTCGACGCGGTGATCGAGCTTAAGGTTGATGAAGAGGCTCTAGTCGGCCGAATCGAGCGCCGTGTCGCCGAGACGATTGCAGCCGGTGGCACTGTTCGGGCCGATGACAATCCGGAATCCTTCCGTAAGCGGCTTGGCGAGTACCGGGAGAAGACGGCGCCGCTCTCGGAGTATTACCGTGGACAAGGCCAGTTGGTGGTTCTCGACGGCATGGCGGAGATGGATTCGGTGACCGATGCCATTGAGCGGGTGCTGGAGAAGGCTTAAACCCTCAGCGAGCTTCATGCTTTCGCAACAAGAATCTTCGCGGGGCCGGTTGCTTTTGTCAGCCGATTCCGTTAAAGACCGCGCCAACTCGCGACATTGAAGCGACCGGCGCGATCTTCCAAAGCTGGAAGACGGGTTCGGTCTTTTTGACTGTTGAGAACCCATTTTGTAATTGCGGCTCTTTCGGGCCGTGTAACGAGACACCACTTGCCGGATGGCAACTGGAACGCAAGGAGAATAGACGTGGCACGTATCGCTGGCGTCAACATCCCGACGGCAAAGCGCGTTGTAATCGCTCTGACCTATATTCACGGGATCGGCCCTAAGTTCGCTCAGGAGATCATGGACAAGGTCGGTATTGCTGCCGATCGTCGCGTTCATCAGCTGACCGACGCTGAAGTCCTGGCAATCCGCGAAACCATCGACCGTGACTATCAGGTCGAAGGTGACCTGCGTCGCGAAACCGCGATGAACATCAAGCGTCTGATGGATCTCGGCTGCTACCGTGGCCTGCGCCATCGTCGTGGTCTGCCGGTTCGCGGTCAGCGCACGCACACCAATGCCCGCACCCGCAAGGGTCCGGCAAAGGCGATTGCTGGTAAGAAGAAGTAATTTCCGGAGAATTCCGGGGAACGAGGCCGGTGCGACAGTGCCGGCCTTCTTTGAGTTTGGAGGGCTGGTGTTCCGGCTTTCCGGTGGAGCCGCTGGTGTTACGGCGGTGAAGAGATCAATGAAAGGAAATTGAATGGCCAAGGAAGCCACTCGCGTCCGCCGTCGCGAACGCAAAAACATTTCGTCCGGCGTTGCGCACGTCAACTCGACGTTCAACAACACCATGATCACCATCACGGATGCGCAGGGCAATGCGATTGCCTGGTCTTCCGCAGGTGCAAAGGGTTTCAAGGGCTCGCGCAAGTCCACGCCGTTCGCTGCTCAGATCGCTGCCGAAGACTGCGCCAAGAAGGCTCAGGAACATGGCATGAAGTCTCTCGAGGTAGAAGTCTGCGGTCCGGGTTCCGGTCGCGAGTCGGCTCTGCGCGCGCTGCAGGCTGCCGGTTTCATGATCACCTCCATCCGCGACGTTACGCCGATCCCGCACAACGGCTGCCGTCCGCGCAAGAAGCGCCGCGTCTGATCATTCTTCATCCCGCCGGCTTTCAGCTCCTTGCCGGAGCCGGTGCTTCTCATGCTCGGTCGTCACGATTGGATGGTGACGACGAACGGAAGGTAAAAATATGATTCAGAAGAATTGGCAGGAATTGATCAAGCCGAACAAGGTGGAGTTCACCTCGTCCGGCCGCACCAAGGCGACGCTGGTTGCAGAACCGCTGGAGCGTGGCTTTGGTTTGACGCTGGGCAACGCGCTGCGCCGCGTTCTCCTGTCGTCTCTGCGTGGCGCAGCTGTTACGGCTGTGCAGATCGATGGCGTGCTGCATGAGTTCTCCTCGATTCCGGGCGTTCGTGAAGACGTGACGGACATCGTGCTGAACATCAAGGAAATCGCCATCAAGATGGATGGTGACGATGCCAAGCGCATGGTCGTGCGCAAGCAGGGTCCGGGTGTCGTGACCGCTGGCGATATCCAGACGGTGGGTGACATCGAGATCCTGAATCCAGACCACGTGATCTGCACGCTGGACGACGGCGCCGAGATCCGGATGGAATTCACGGTGAACAACGGCAAGGGCTATGTTCCGGCCGAGCGTAACCGGGCGGAAGATGCGCCGATCGGTCTCATTCCGGTGGACAGCCTGTATTCGCCGGTCAAGAAAGTGTCCTACAAGGTGGAAAACACCCGCGAAGGTCAGGTTCTCGACTACGACAAGCTGACCATGACGATCGAGACCAACGGTTCGGTGTCGGGCGAGGATGCGGTAGCGTTTGCTGCGCGCATTCTTCAGGACCAGCTCTCGGTTTTCGTCAATTTCGACGAGCCGCAGAAGGAAGTCGAGGAAGAGTCGGTTACGGAACTGGCCTTCAACCCGGCGCTGCTCAAGAAGGTCGACGAACTGGAACTTTCGGTCCGTTCGGCCAACTGCCTCAAGAACGACAACATCGTCTATATTGGCGATTTGATCCAGAAGACCGAGGCGGAAATGCTGCGGACGCCGAATTTCGGCCGCAAGTCGCTGAACGAGATCAAGGAAGTCCTGGCTTCCATGGGCCTGCACCTCGGTATGGAAGTGCCCGCCTGGCCGCCGGAAAACATCGAAGACCTCGCCAAGCGCTACGAAGACCAGTACTGAGCCAATAAGAAAGGCAGGTTTATCTCTGCCTTTTCCAGTCAAACTGCAGGCGCATGCCTGTATGTGTCAGGAAACGGCAGGAACGCCAGCGAGCGAAACCTGCGATAAAGGAGAATAGCAATGCGCCACCAGAATGCCGGCCGCAAGCTCAATCGTACCGCCAGCCACCGCAAGGCAATGTTTGCCAACATGGCTGCTTCGCTCATCACCCATGAGCAGATCGTCACCACCCTGCCGAAGGCGAAGGACCTGCGTCCGATCGTCGAGAAGCTGGTAACCCTCGGCAAGCGTGGCGACTTGCACGCTCGTCGCCAGGCCATCTCGCAGATCCGCGATCAGGATGCTGTTCGCAAGCTGTTCGATGCCATCGCAACCCGTTACGCTTCGCGCAACGGTGGTTACCTGCGCATCATGAAGGCTGGCTACCGTCAGGGCGACAACGCCCCGCTGGCCGTCATCGAGTTCGTAGAGCGCGATGTCGATGCCAAGGGTGCAGCCGACAAGGCTCGTGTTGCCGCTGAAGCAGAAGCTGCTGAAGCCGCATAAGTTGTTGCTCCGGTTTCGGAGACAGAAGGCCGGGTGAGCGATCACCCGGCTTTTTTGTATTTACGGATAAAATAAAGCGCGTTTTGGTAAACTGGGGCGTTTCTGCTCGCTTGAGTTAAAGCATGTCGCGCAAAAATGTGCCACGGTTTTGCGATAACGACATGCGTTAAAACAAGTACTTAAATCGCGTTCCATGAGGCCGATAAACCGCAACGTGCTTTAGTGGGATTGCTGTGGCTGCACGAATTTACGTTTATCCGCTTTTCTGCGCATCAGGGCGGGCCGTATCATTCGGTAGCCCAAAAGCAGGATAACGATGCCGGTATAAAAGGCGGGCTCCAGCGTGAAGGATTTGCGGGACAGCACGAAATGCAGCAGCCCGGCGGGCAGGATGATATAGACGGCCTTGTGGAGGGTGATCCAGCGGGGGCCGAGCTTGCGCATCGACCAGCGATTGGATGTCAGCGCCAAAGGGATCAGCAGAAGCAGGCCCAGCATGCCCAGCATGATGTAGGGACGCTTGAAGATATCGCTGGCGATGGAGGCGAGGATCATGCCGCGATCGAGCGTCAGATAGATCGTGAAATGCGCCAGAACGTAATAAAAGGCGAGCAAGCCGAGCGCGCGGCGATAGGCGATCAGGTTCAGGCGGGCGAGATCGCGCAGGGGCGTGATCAGAAGACCGAGGCACAAGAAGCGCAGCGCCCATATGCCGAGGCTATGCTCGAAGGTGCGAACGGGATCTGCGCCCAATTGATCGGTGAGACCGAGATAAAAGGCGTAAATCCCGGGCAATAGACCGAGGATGTAAAGCGCCCAGATCGACGGTTCGCGATAGCGGGCAGGGGGTGCGTAGGCGGCCATGGTCAGTAATACTTCGTCAGATCCATGCCACTATAGAGGCTTGCCACCTCATCGGCATAGCCATTGAAGGGCAGGGTGTCGATCCGCTTGCCGCCGAACAGGCCGCTGCCTTCACCGATGCGGCGCTCTGTCGCCTGGCTCCAGCGCGGATGGTCTACCTTCGGGTTCACATTGGCGTAGAAGCCATATTCATTTGGGGCCAGAATATTCCATGTGCAGGGCGGCTGCTTTTCCGTGAGTGTGATCTTCACGATGGATTTGATGCCCTTAAACCCGTATTTCCATGGCACGACGAGACGGATGGGGGCGCCGTTCTGGTTTGGCAGCGTTTCGCCATAAAGGCCGGTGGCGAGAATAGTCAGCGGATGCCGGGCCTCGTCCATGCGAAGGCCGTCGAGATATGGCCAATTGATTGGCTGGAAAAAGCCGCTTTGCCCAGGCATTTCCTCCGGGCGAACGACGGTCTGGAAGGCCACGTATTTCGCATTGCCAAGGGGCTCTACCTTGTCCAGCAAAGCCGAAAGCGGAAAACCGATCCAGGGGATAACCATGGACCAGGCCTCCACACAGCGCATGCGGTAGACCCGTTCCTCCATGGGGAAAGAGGAGAGGATTGTTTCGATATCGATGGTTTGCGGCTTGGCAACGAGCCCGCCCACTTCGATGGTCCAGGGGCGTGGCTTGAACTTGCCGGAATTTGCGGCGGGATCGCTCTTGTCCGTGCCGAATTCATAGAAATTGTTATAGGTGGTCACATCCTTCTGCGGCGTCAGCTTGTCAGCAACCTTATACGCGCTGGGTTTGGCAGCAAGCGGCGCGGCCAGGGCCTTTCCCGCCAGCCCAAAAGCCAAGCCGCCCGCAGCCGCGCCAATCAGGCTGCGGCGGGAGAGGTAGAGATCATGCGGCGTGATTTCGCTTGAAGGAATATGGGGAGGGCGAAAGGCTGGCATGAAGCGGGCTCCTCGAAGAATGTCCGGGTTATGTGATACTATACGTAGGGCGGGACGATTTGGTTTCAGCTTGGAATTATGCCAGAAATAAAAGCGGTTCTCCGCAAGAAACATCACGTTCGCGTGTTTTACCAAGGCTCGAAGATGCTAACGCATCCTCGCCTTGAAGGAGTTTCGAATATCTCAAATGCATCAACGGCTTGAGATATTCGAAAGAGGAATACGAGGTGTCATTTTCAATGACTCCTCGTATGAGCTTGCGTACCGTTTTCCGCCCTGCCGATAGTGACAGGCCCGGTAATTTACCCTAGGAAAACACAAAATCAGCGACGATATCGCGCGTCGCGCAGAACTTTCGAGGTAACGCCCATGCCAGCCTATCGTTCAAGAACCACGACCCATGGCCGCAACATGGCCGGTGCGCGCGGCCTTTG
This sequence comes from Allorhizobium paknamense, assembly GCF_030815125.1. GTDB lineage: Bacteria > Pseudomonadota > Alphaproteobacteria > Rhizobiales > Rhizobiaceae > Allorhizobium > Allorhizobium paknamense. The sequence continues at coordinate 240,937 of NZ_JAUSWH010000001.1, read as the reverse complement.
GCGCGCCACGGGCATGAAGGACAGCGATTTCGGTAAGCCGATTATTGCCGTGGTCAATTCTTTCACCCAGTTCGTGCCGGGCCATGTGCATCTGAAGGATCTTGGCCAGCTCGTGGCCCGCGAGATCGAGGCGGCTGGCGGCGTGGCGAAGGAGTTCAACACCATCGCCGTGGATGACGGTATCGCCATGGGGCATGACGGCATGCTGTATTCGCTGCCTTCGCGTGAGATCATCGCCGACTCGGTGGAGTATATGGTCAATGCGCACTGTGCCGATGCCATGGTCTGCATTTCCAACTGCGACAAGATCACGCCCGGCATGCTGATGGCCGCTTTGCGGCTGAACATTCCGGCGGTTTTCGTTTCCGGCGGCCCGATGGAAGCGGGCAAAGTGGTACTGAACGGCAAGACCCATGCGCTGGATCTGGTGGACGCGATGGTGGCTGCCGCCGACGACAAGGTCTCCGACGAGGACGTGAAGGTTATCGAGCGGTCTGCCTGCCCCACCTGCGGCTCCTGCTCGGGCATGTTCACGGCCAATTCCATGAACTGTCTCACCGAAGCGCTCGGCCTGTCCTTGCCCGGCAATGGCTCGACGCTGGCCACCCATGCCGACCGTAAGCGGCTGTTCGTTGAGGCGGGTCATCTCGTCGTCGATCTCGCTCGTCGCTATTATGAGCAGGAAGACGACAGCGTGCTGCCGCGCAAGATTGCCTCCAAGCAGGCTTTCGAGAACGCCATGGCGCTGGATATTGCCATGGGCGGCTCCACCAATACGGTTCTGCACATTCTCGCCGCCGCCTATGAGGGCGAGGTGGATTTCACCATGGATGATATCGACCGCCTCTCCCGCAAGGTGCCGTGCCTCTCCAAGGTCGCACCGGCCAAGAGCGATGTGCACATGGAAGACGTACATCGCGCTGGTGGCATCATGCGCATTCTCGGCGAACTGGATCGTGGCGGGTTGATCAATCGCGATTGCCCGACGGTTCACGCTCCGACGCTGGGTGATGCCATTGACCGTTGGGATATTACCCGCACCCATTCCGAAACCGTGCGCGACTTCTTCCGCGCTGCGCCCGGCGGCGTGCCGACCCAGGTTGCCTTCTCGCAAAGCGCGCGCTGGGATGAACTGGATACCGACCGTGAAAACGGCGTGATCCGTTCTGTCGAGCATCCTTTCTCCAAGGATGGCGGTCTTGCCGTGCTGAAGGGCAATATCGCGCTGGACGGCTGCATCGTGAAGACGGCAGGCGTGGATGAATCCATCCTGAAGTTCACCGGCCCGGCCAAGGTCTATGAAAGCCAGGATGCCGCCGTGAAGGCGATCCTTGGCAACGAAGTCGTGGCCGGTGATGTGGTGGTGATCCGCTATGAAGGCCCGAAGGGCGGGCCGGGCATGCAGGAAATGCTCTATCCCACCAGCTATCTGAAGTCCAAGGGCCTCGGGAAGGCTTGCGCGCTGATCACCGATGGCCGCTTCTCCGGTGGTACGTCGGGCCTTTCCATCGGCCACGTCTCGCCGGAAGCGGCCAATGGCGGCACGATCGGTCTGGTGCGGGATGGCGACACCATTGAGATCGATATTCCCAACCGCACCATTCAACTGGCCGTTCCGGAAGCTGAACTGGCCGCGCGTCGCGCCGAGCAGGATGCCAGGGGCTGGAAGCCCGAAGCCCCGCGCAAGCGCAATGTGACGACGGCGCTCAAGGCCTATGCGGCCTTTGCCACCAGCGCCGACAAGGGCGCGGTGCGCAAGCTGCCGGAATAAGGTGTTTTACAGTCATCTATGACAAAAGGGCCGCATGTGTTGCGGCCCTTTTTGTTTGTGTTCTGCTGTTCCGATGGATCCTCGGGTCAAGCCCGAGGACGACGGTGAAGGGGATATATCGGCCACTGCATAATTCCTTAAATCGGAAACGATTTAAGGATAAAATTATGCAGCAGATTTAAAGTGTTACAGCGCCGTGCGTTTGATAAAACGCACGGCGCTGTAAGAACCGATGGCGTTATCGAAAGTTGCGACTGCCTTCAAATCGCGCCGAAATCGTTGCGCAGCATCTGGAGCAGTTCCATCTCGGAGATGGGCTCCACCAGTTCCTCCCAGCTTTCCACCGGGGAGAAGCCAAAGCGCTGATAGAGTTGCAGGGCGCGGGGGTGGTCCAGGGTGTTGGTCATCACGGTGACGGTTTCCGGGGCGGTGGACCAGGCGGCGTAAAGGGCTTGCAGCAGGAACCACTTGCCGATGCCAAGGCCGAGCGCGTGTTCGAACAGGCCGAAATAGGAAAGCTCCACCAGCTTGTCGTTTTCCTGCGAAAGCTCGAAGAAGCCCGCCGGAGCGCCGTTGACGTAAAGTACGGACACGGAAACCTTGGGATCGTGGATGATCGTCTTCAGGTCCGGATCGGAAAGGCGAAGACGTTTGTACCAGTGCCAGCGCCCGCCCACCTGACGATAGAGGAAGCGGTAGAAGGGCAGCGGAATTTCCGTGGCGCGGATGATCGCGGTCTGGATATTGACCGGCACCGGCAGGCTCGCCTTGGGCGGGCTGGTCATTTCCAGTTTCGTCACATGCGCAGTCAGTGGTTCCGGCAGGGCTACATCCAGCTTGGCCGCCGGGCCGGTCACCACCGGCGTATCCTTTTTCGAGCCCCATTCCGACCAGGAGCCATCATAGAGGCTGTTGTCACGGTGGCCAAGGGATTCCAGCGCCAGTGTCACCACAGCCGCCGTGACACCTGAACCGCAACTGGTGACGATGGGCTTGGTGAGATCGACGCCGGCCTCGTGGAAGATCGAGCGCAGGGTGGCGAGATCCTTCAACCGGCCATTTTCGCCAAGAACGGAGGCCGGTACAGATCGTGCTCCCGGCATATGGCCGGAGCGCATGCCAGCGCGGGGCTCGGCCTCATCTCCGGTGAAGCGGCCAGCGGGACGGGCATCCGCCACCTGCTTTTCCGCGTTTTCAACGATGTCGCGCATCTCCAGATAGCTGGTGACGCGCTCTTCCTTGAAGACGGGGTTAAAAGTGACGGGCTTCGGTTCCGGCAGGTCGGTTTCCAGCGAGCGGTTCTCCGCTTTCCAGCCGTCCAGGCCGCCATCCAGCACGAAGACATTGGGGGCACCCATGATGCGGAGCATCCACCATACGCGCGGCGCGGAATAGAGGCCTGGACCGTCATAGACGACGATCGTATCGGTTTCGGCAATGCCGAGCTTGCCGATAGCCTCAGCAAAAGATTCCGGTGAAAGTAGCGTATGCGGCAGGCCAGAGGAGTGATCCGCAATCTGGTCGTGATCGAAGAAAACTGCGCCTGGAATATGGCCTGCCGCATATTCGGCAGCGGCATTACGATTATGGGACGGGAGGTAACATGACGCATCCACAATCCTGAACTGCGGGGCGCCGAGCTGTTTTTGAACCCACTCGGCAGAAACAATGAACCGGCTTCTTTCCGCAGACATGCTTCTCTCACTTTCGCTGTCATGGCCGAGGCGAAGGTGATCCGCAGGATCCGTGATCGCCTCGGAGGTTTTGTTTGCGTAGGAGGCAATTCGAGAAGAGGTGGAGGCCGTTATTCCGGCACGCCGAAGCGGATGCGGAAACGCCGGTTTTCCTTGCCCTTCTTTTCGATTTTGGCGATGTGAATCGCCCCCACTTCCTGTGTTTCAGAAACATGTGTGCCGCCGCAGGGCTGGCTGTCAACGGCGGAGTTTTCACCGATGCAAACAAGGCTAACACGTCCTAACCCCATGGGCGGACGGACATTCTTGCTCTTGACGATACCGGGATTGGCGGCAAGCTCGGCATCCGTAATCCAGGTGACGCTGATGGGGTGATTTTCGTTGACGAGCCGCATCAGTTCCGCGGTCACGGCATCCTTGTCGATGGTTTCCGACATGTCGAAATCCACCCGGCTTTCCTCCTCGCCAACGGCAGCGCCGGTGATGGGGAAGGGGCAGACGACGGAGAGAAGATGGCAGGCCGTGTGCATGCGCATCAGCCGGTAGCGGCGCGGCCAGTCCACATGCAGCACCAGCTTTTCCCCTACCACCGGAGCGGACTGATCCGCCGTCGGGTTTTTAAGCATGTCCGAGTGGAAAAGCTCCAGCGGATGATGCAGGATGATGCTCTTGTCGGCGCCGTGGCGCGTCTCTCCCAGCATGATCCGGCTGCCATCGGCCCGCTCCAGAAAGCCGGTATCGCCCGGCTGTCCGCCAGAGGCGGCGTAAAAGCAGGTCTGGTCCAGCTCTATTGCGCCGTCGTCATGCACGGCGCTGACATATGCCTCAGCCGTCGAGAGATAGAAATCGTCACGATAGAGAGGCAGTGTGGGCATGAAGGATCAAACCTGTTCGTAGGGTACGGTCATTTCACTCTTCTGCGTCAGCCAGCCGGGCAGGGGCAGACCCTTATCCTTCAGGAAAGACGTGTTGAAGAGCTTGGACTGGTAGCGATTGCCATAGTCGCACAGAATGGTCACGATGGTGTGGCCGGGGCCGAGATCGCGGGCCAGCCGGATGGCGCCGGCAATATTGATGCCGGAAGACCCGCCAAGGCACAGGCCCTCTTGCTCCACCAGATCGAAAACGATGGGCAGCGCCTCTGAATCAGGGATCTGATAGGCGAAATCCGGTGTGAACCCTTCGAGATTGGCGGTGATGCGGCCCTGGCCGATGCCTTCTGTGATGGACGAGCCGGAGGATTTCAGTTCGCCGTTCTTGTAGAACTCGTAAAGGGCTGCGCCTTCCGGATCCGCCAGGCCGATCTTCACGCCGGGTTTGAGGTTTTTCAGGCCAAGCGCCGTGCCAGCCAGCGTACCACCCGAGCCGACCGCGCAGATGAAACCATCCACCGCACCGCCGGTCTGCTCGAAGATTTCACGGGCTGTGGTTTCCACATGGGCGTCCCGATTGGCGGTGTTGTCGAACTGGTTGGCCCAGATTGCGCCGTTTGGCTCTGTCTTGGCCAGTTCGGCGGCAAGACGCCCGGACAGTTTCACATAGTTATTGGGGTTTCTGTAGGGAACGGCAGGCACTTCCACCAGTTCCGCGCCGAGAAGCTTCAGCGCATCCTTCTTTTCCTGGCTCTGGGTTTCCGGAATGACGATGACGGTGCGATAGCCCAGCGCCTTTGCCACCATGGTCAGCCCGATACCGGTATTGCCAGCGGTGCCTTCCACGATGACGCCGCCGGGCCGCAGCAGACCACGCCGCTCGGCATCACGGATGATGTAAAGTGCTGCGCGATCCTTGACGGACTGGCCCGGGTTCAGAAACTCGGCCTTGCCCAGAATGGTGCAGCCCGTGGCCTCGGATGCGGCCTTCAGGCGGACCAGTGGGGTGTTGCCGATAGCGTCGATAACGGAAGGATGAAATGCCATGGATGTGCTTTCTGTTTCCGGAAAGATAAAGAGCGTCTTTTCGGTCTACAAGCCTTGCATGACAAGAAATGCAATTTCCTTCCACCCGACCCCTTGGGAAAAGCCTACTCCCGCACCCCGGATTTTGCCCCCGCGCTGATCTCCTGATAGGCAGAGAGCGCCGTTTCCCGGGCCTTACGGTGGTCGACAATCGGTTGTGGATAAGTTTCGCCCAGCACAACCCCGGCCTTGCGCAGCACCTGTTCCGGCGCCTCGAACGGCTTGTGAATGAATTCATTCGGCAATTTTGCCAGCTCCGGCAGATAGCGCCGCACGAATGTGCCCTCCGGGTCGAATTTTTCGCCCTGGGTGATGGGATTGAAAATCCGGAAAAAAGGCGCGGCATCGGCGCCGGACCCTGCCACCCATTGCCAACTGGCGGCATTGGAGGCGGGATCGGCATCCACGAGCGTATCGGCAAACCAGGCTTCGCCGTCGCGCCAATCCACCATCAGATCCTTGATCAGGAAGGAGGCGGTAATCATGCGCAGCCGGTTATGCATGTAGCCGTGCTGCCACAATTGCCGCATGGCCGCATCGACAATGGGGTAGCCGGTCCGGCCCTTCTGCCAGGCCCTCAGGCCTGTCTTATTATCCCGCCAGGGAAAGTCGTCAAAGCGCGCATTCCAGTTGCGGCGGGGAAGCTCCGGGAAGTGAAAGAGAAGGTGGTAGGAGAAATCCCGCCAGACCAGTTCCTTGCGGAAATGCACATAATCCTCTGCGGCAACGCTGGCTGGCAGGCCGATGGTGGCATGCCAGATCTGGGCCGGGGAAATTTCCCCCAGCGCAATATGCGGCGATAGCATGGAGACATGCGGTTCCGCCGGAAAATCGCGCCCGCGCCGATAGCCGCGCAGGCCCTTCGATATAAAATGCTTCAGCCGCTGATGCGCCCCGGCTTCTCCAGGGGTCCACATCTCCCGAAAGCCCCCCGCCCAGTCCGGCTTGGTCGGCAGAAGAGCCCAGTCGTCCAGCGCCTCGCTGTCCGGCCACCGATCCGGTGCGGCAATCGCTTTGGGTGCGTCGATGGGCGCGGTCGGGTCGCCACCCGCATCCACAGCCTTCCAGAAGGGCGTATAAACCCGGAAAGGCGTGCCGCCGGTCGTCTTCAGCCGGGTTGGTTCATGCAACAATTGCCCGCCAAAGCTTTCCACCGTCAATCCGGCGTCGCGGAAATGCTGTTTCAGCGGTCCGTCGATATCCATGCCTACCGGTTCATAGCGGCGGTTCCAGTGCAGGGCTTCAGCGCCCGTTTCCTTAACGAGGGCTTCCAATACCTTTTGCGCGTCACCGCGCCGGAGGATCAGGCGGCTGCCACGCGTCTCCAGATCCTTGGAGAGCGCGGACAGGGAATGATGCAGCCACCAGCGTTGCGCCGAACCCATCGGCCCCGTGCCGCCGTCTTCGGGTTCAAGAATAAAGACCTGTATCACCGGACCGCCCCGGGCGACCGCTGCGGAAAGAGCGTGATTGTCGGAAAGCCTCAGATCCTTTCGGAACCAGAGGATGGTCGGGGAGGAGCGCTGCATGAAATCTTCCTGATCGTTTGGGCGCATTACGATGCACACAGGTGGTCGGATCACTTTTTGGGATTGGAAGCGCCGTGTCCCATCAGGCGTCCGATGACGCCCAGCACGAGAAAACAGGAGAGGGATGCAATGGCCCCGATAACCCAGAAGCCGAAGCCGAGCGCCAATCCAACAGCGCCGGAAAGCCACATGCCGGCCCCCGTCGTCAGCCCGTGGACGGTGCCCTTGGAAAAGACGATCATGCCAGCGGCCAGAAAGGCAACACCCGATGTTACCGCTTCAACCACCCTCAAAGGGTCGATCTGCGCAAGATTGGCGTTGAAGATCGGCATATGCGCCGCTTCCGTGGAGAGAATGGCAAAAACGGCGGCAGCGAGCGAAATCAGGATATGGGTCCGTAGCCCTGCCGCCTTGTCGTGGCGTTCCCGTTCGATACCGATCAGGGCGCCGAACAGCATGGCCCCCATCATGCGCGCCAGCATGATGGAATAGGGTAGCCTGTGGGCGGGAAAGAGTTCGTTCAGCAGGGTGTCCATGGCCACAAAAAGCGGCTGCATGGCAAAGGTTCCCTGCGCCTTCTCAGGCGTATTGGGCAATCTTGGCCTGGCGCTTCTGTTCCGCGGCGATCATCTGCATGATCTGCGTGGCGCTTTCACGGGCATAGAGCCGGTGAGGGTTTTCCGAAACCCGGGCGGTGGTGATCAGGCAGGTGAAATTGTCCCGCTCATACCAGCGAAAGTCCACGACGTTTTCCATGTTCACAAAGAAAGGGAATCCATCACCATCGTGAAGCTGAAGCCACATCGTACGTCCATTCTTCTTGTTTATCGTCAAAACCTCATGAACAGATGTAGCAGGTAAAAATGAACGAGCGGTTGCGCCTGCCGGAACTCCTGTTCTCGTCTGTGGTTCGCCTGAAGAGGCCCTTTCTGGAAAATCAGGAGAACGACCATGGACGAAAAGACACCCCGCGCGCCATCCGCCATGCCGCCGGGTACGCCCGATCGCGAACTGACCAATCGGCAGGGGCATCCGATCAGCGATAATCAGTCGCAGAGAACCATCGGCAGCCGGGGACCGGCAACGCTGGAAAACTATCAGTTCCTGGAGAAGATCACGCATTTCGATCGTGAACGGATACCGGAGCGTGTGGTTCATGCCAGGGGTTTCGTCTGTTACGGCGTGTTCGAGGCAAGCGGAAAGATTGGTGAGGAGCCAGCTTCCACCTATACCCGGGCCCGGCTTTTTCAGGAGGCTGGCAAGAAGACGCCGCTCGCCATCCGCTTTTCCACCGTCATCGGCGGGCGGGATTCCTCCGAGGTGGCCCGTGATCCACGCGGTTTTGCGGTAAAGTTCTATACGGAGGAAGGCAACTGGGATCTGGTCGGAAACAATCTCGCCGTCTTCTTCATCCGCGATGCCATCAAGTTTCCGGATGTGATCCATTCGCTGAAGCCCGATCCGGTGACCTTCCGGCAGGAGCCGAACCGAATCTTCGACTTCATGAGTCAGACGCCGGAATCCATGCACATGCTGACCCATCTGTTCAGCCCGAGGGGTATTCCGGCCAGCTATCGCCACATGGAAGGCTTTGGCGTCAACACCTACAAGATGGTCAACGCCAAGGGCGAGACGGTCCTCGTCAAATATCATTTTCATCCGCGTTGCGGGCTTGCCAGCCTGACGGCGGCGGAAGCGGCAAAGGTACAGGGCGAGGATCTCGGCAGCGCCTCTCGCGACCTTTATGAGGCCATTGAACGCGGCGACTATCCGCAATGGGACATGTTCGTTCAGATCATGCAGGATCATGATCATCCGGAACTGGACTGGGACCCGCTGGACGATACCAAGATCTGGCCGGAAAAGGATTTTCCGCTACGCCATGTGGGTGTGATGACACTCAATCGCAATGTCGATGATTTTTTCAACGAGAATGAGCAGATCGCCATGGGCACCGGTGTTCTGGTGGACGGGCTGGATTTTTCCGATGACAAGATGCTGGTGGGCCGCACCTTTTCCTATTCGGATACGCAGCGCTACCGGGTGGGGACCAATTATCTGCAATTGCCCGTCAACCAGCCCAAAAACGCGCGTGTTGCCACCAATCTCAGCGGCGGTGCCATGTCCTTCCGCCGTGATATTCCTGAGGGGCAGAACCCCCATGTGAATTATGAGCCTTCTTTGCATCACGGCCTTGAGGAAAGCCGCCGTGAGGAGCCGAACAATCCGCCGGAGATTCACGGGCGACTGACCCGAAGCGTTCTCGAGCGCCGCAACGATTATCTGCAAGCGCGGGGACGCTATTGCACGATGATGGATTGGGAGCGGGATGATCTGGTGCAGAACATGGGGGATCTCCTGTCGCAATGTGAGCGGGATGTTCAGGAGCGCATGGTCTGGCACTTTTTCATGGTGCATGACGATTATGGCCACCGTGTTGGGGAGAGAATTGGCCTTGCAGCCGAAGATGTCGCGCATCTCGAGCCTTTATCGACCCAAGTGCTGACGGAGGGCGAGAAAGTGCGCCTTGCAAACCTCGGTCGTAATGGCGATGCCATAGACAAGACCGTTTGGGGACAATGGACCAGTTCGGTGGAAAATTATGCCGCCACGGCTGAGGATGTGTTGCACGGGCGGTTACCGTCGAAGCGCTCCGCGTAAGCTTTAAAGAAAAAAGGCCTGCGCAATGCGCAGGCCTTTGAAAACTGGCTCCCCGGGCCGGATTCGAACCGGCGACCTGTCGATTAACAGTCGAATGCTCTACCGCTGAGCTACCAGGGAATGTTGCGGTCGGTTCGTTTCGTGCCGTCCGCGTCGGTGAGTGGGCTTCTACTCAGCCTTTCCACGTTTGCCAAGCCCCTTTTTGAAAAAAAGTGCAGGCTTGTTTTCTTTTCCCGCCTTTCCCATGTCTCGGATGTGGATAACGCAGCATGACTGGTCTCGGGAAGGCATGGAGATTATGCGGAAACGCTCGATATATCATGTGGATACGCAAAGAGGCCGCCTGGTGATGGGTCGGGTGGAAGTGCCGTTTCCGCGTAGCCGGACAGGGCGGATCGCCACAGGAGGCCTGCTGATTGCCGGTGGCTGTCTCGGCTTTCTGCCGGTTCTGGGCTTCTGGATGGTGCCGCTCGGCGTCATCGTGCTGTCGCATGATTTGCATAGTGTCCGGCGCTTTCGCCGCAGGACGAGCGTGAAGTGGAAACGGTGGCGCAAGGGGCGTGAGGGCGCTCAGGCGAAGTAGCGGCGGCGCGGTTCCACGGCCCGGGTTTCCTGTACGGCGGGCAGGCTTTGCAGCACGCGTTTTGCCGGGAGAATGGCAATGACCTCTGTGCCTTCTCTCAGTTTGGAATTGAGCTTGAACTCGCCGCCATGCTTGGTCAGGATGGCCTGTACGATCGGCAGGCCCAGTCCCGTGCCCTGTTCGGCACTCTTGATGGCAATGGAGCCCTGACCGAAAGCGGAGAGAACCACCGGAATCTCTTCCTCCGCAATGCCGGGACCATTGTCCTTGATGGCGATGTACTGGCCGCCGCCAGCCGTCCAGCCAACCCGCACGCGGATCTCGCCGCCCTGGCTGGTGAATTTCACGGCATTGGACAGAAGATTGAGAATCACTTGCCGCATGCCTTTCTCATCGGCCCAGACGGGCGGCAGATGCGATTCGAATTGCTGGACGATGTGGATGCCCTTGGACTTGGCGCGCAACTGCACCATGCCCACACAATCCTCGGCGATTTCCAGCAGCGATACCGATTCTTCCGAAAGGTCGTATTTTCCCGCCTCGATGCGGGAGAGATCGAGAATCTCATTGATGAGATTGAGCAGATGCTGCCCGGAGCGATGGATATCGCCGGAATATTCCTTGTAGAGCGGATTGTTCAGCGGCCCCAGCACCTCATTGGCCATGACCTCGGAGAAGCCGAGGATCGCGTTGAGCGGCGTGCGCAACTCATGCGACATCGAGGCCAGGAAGCGGGACTTCGCCATATTCGCCTCTTCCGCCCGCCGCCTTGCCTCATCCGAGAGCGATTTGGCCACTTCCAGCTCGGCGATCAGATCGTCTTTCTCACTCTGGAAAGAGAGAAGTTTGAGGTTCGAGGCATAAAGCCGGCCGGTGATGTAGATAAAAAACAGAACGCAGGTGGCGAAAGTGGCAGCCAGCACCAGATCCCCGGTCTGCCGGGTGAGCGTGGCCTGCAAGGTCAGCGTTGCGGCAGTGGGCAGAAAGCCGAAAAGCACCGCCTGCCGCAGCATCAGATTGTTCATCGCCGTGACGCAGAGTGTCACCAGCAGAATGCTGCCCTTGAGGTAGACCTCCATGGTGGGCCCGCAGAGCTGGCAGCGCGGCAGCACAAAGGCTGCCCAGCAGCAGCCCATGGCAAATTGCCCCGCCAGCAGCGCGCTACGCCAGCGTCCCTGGTGGTGGGAGGCAGACAGGCGTTTGCCTGCCTTGCTGATCAGCAGCAGGTGAAGGGCATGGATGCTCAGCGTCAGCAGCGCCCAGGCGTAATAGACCGGATTTGCGGTGAGATAGATGGCAAGGCCTGCGGCAATCATCACCAGAAAGGGCGTGACACCGGCATTTTGCAGACAGGCCTGAATATGAAGAGCCAGCAGATCCTTTTCGAAGGCGGGCTGGCCGCCATGGCCGGATTGCAGGCGTTCTCTGGTCGCGCGAACGGCCTTCGCGGTCGCCTTGTTACGAGAACCGCGTGAAAGATCGACAATATTCTTGTCTGTCGAGTGAGAGATGCCGTATCCCATGATGGTTGTAAATTTTCCGCGGATGGCCTCAGACTAGCCATGAAGTCTTAAGAGTACCTTTCTGGAAACGCTTTGTTTGCCACTTTCGCAAACACCCTGTTATGAAAAAGGGCTGGATTGTGACATTGCCATACCGGCCAATCCTTGCTGCAGTTGCCGTTCTGGCCCTGATTGCGGGGGTGGCGTTGTTTTTTCTGAACCGGCCGGACGTGGTTCTGACCGGGCCTTTCATTGCAGCCGATGGCGAAACCGTGCTGACGCGCGGCGCGCGCCTGCGGATGAAAGGCTATGACGCGCCCGAGCTTGGCCAGCGCTGCCGTCGCGAGGACGCCATGCCCTGGCCCTGTGGCGCGCTGTCGCGGGCGGAGCTGCAATCGCTTCTGGCCCAGGCCGGTGTCACCTGCCGGCAGGTGGATACGGATGATCTCAAGAGGCTGGTGGTTTTGTGCGATGCCCAGGGCCGTGACATTGGCGCGGAGATGGTGCGCGCCGGTCTTGGTCTCAACAATGGCGGCTACGAAGCGGAAGAAAAGGAAGCCCAGACCCGCAAGGCGGGGCTCTGGTCCGGCAGCTTCGAACGACCGGAGGAATGGCGACGGCTTCACCCGCGCAGCGAAATCAACCGGATGGATAAAAACTGAGGCCGCCTATGTCTTTTGACGGAGCGGGTGAGCGGGAGGTGGAGATGCTACGGCAGGCCATTCTGGGCTGTCGCCTCTGCCGGGATAGGCCGCTGGGGGGAGAGGAGCGCCGCCTGCCGCATGAGCCACGCCCGGTGGTGCAGATGTCTGCCAAGGCTCGAATCCTGATTGCAGGCCAGGCGCCCGGCAAGCGGGTGCATGAAACAGGCATTCCTTTCAACGATCCGTCCGGCGAGCGGCTTCGGGATTGGCTCGGCGTCGACCGGCAGGCCTTCTACGATCCGGCGCGCTTTGCCATCATTCCCATGGGGTTCTGCTTTCCCGGTTATGATTCCAAGGGCTATGATCTTCCGCCGCGACGCGAATGTGCGCCGCATTGGCGGGCACGGGTCATGGCGCTCTTGCCGCAGGTGGAACTGGTGATTGCCATCGGTCAGCATGCGCAAAAATACCACCTCGGCAAACGGGCGAAGGCCGCAATGACGCAGACGGTGCAGCATTGGCGGCATTATCTGGAGCCCATGGAAGGCGGCCCGCCCGTGCTGCCTCTGCCGCATCCGAGCTGGCGCAATAGCGGCTGGCTGAAGCGGCATCCCTGGTTTGAGGCGGAATTGCTACCCGTGCTGAAAAAGGAAGTGGATCGTCTTGGTACATGAAAGCATTTTGCTTTCATGTCGGGATTTTTGCGCTATACCGGAAAAAAATTCCGAAGGGGTACCGATGGATCGCCTGGACCGTAAAATTCTTCGTATCTTGCAAGAGGACTCCACTCTTGCCGTTGCCGATCTGGCGAAAAAAGTCGGCCTCTCGACGACGCCCTGCTGGCGCCGTATCCAGAAAATGGAAGAGGATGGGGTGATCAAGCGCCGCGTGGCGCTGCTGGACCCGGTCAAGGTCAATACCAAGGTCACTGTCTTCGTCTCGATCCGCACCAACAGCCACTCCATCGAATGGCTTAAGCGATTCTCCGAAGTGGTGGCGGAATTTCCCGAGGTGGTGGAATTCTACCGCATGAGCGGCGATGTGGATTATCTGCTGCGCGTGGTGGTGCCGGATATCGCGGCCTATGATGCCTTTTACAAGCGGATGATTTCCAAGATCGAGATCCGCGATGTCTCCTCCGCTTTTGCCATGGAGCAGATCAAGTACACCACGGAATTGCCGCTGGATTACATGGTGCTGGACAACCAGAAATCCGGCGAGGAATAATACGAAGAGTCATTGAAAATGACTCTTCGTATTCCCTTTTCGAATATCTCAAGCCCCTGATGCATTTGAGATATTCGAAATCTCTTCAAGGCGAGGATGCGTTAGCATCTTCGAGCCTTGGTATAAGAGCCGCAAACGGAAAGGGCAGCTTGCGCTGCCCTCTTGTCTTGTTTTGCCGTTTACAGAAAGGCTCTATTTTTCCAGACGCGCCAGCAGGGACGACGTATCCCAGCGATTGCCGCCGAGCTTCTGCACATCGCCGTAAAACTGATCGACCAACGCGGTGAGCGGCAGGGTAGAGCCATTCTGGCGCGCTTCCGCCAGCACGATGCCCAGATCCTTGCGCATCCAGTCTACCGCGAAACCGAAATCATACTTGCCCACGGCCATGGTTTTGTGGCGGTTTTCCATCTGCCAGGACCCGGCGGCCCCCTTGGAAATCACCTCGACCACCTTTTCGATATCAAGACCGGCCTTCTTGCCGAAGTGAATGGCTTCCGCCAGCCCCTGAACGATGCCGGCAATGCAGATCTGGTTCATCATCTTGGTCAACTGGCCGGATCCTGCCGGACCCATCAGGCCGACCATGCGGGCATAGGCATCGATCACCGGCCTTGCCTTGGCAAAAACCGCCTCGTCACCGCCGACCATCACGGTCAGGACGCCGTTTTCCGCACCGGCCTGGCCGCCGGAAACCGGAGCATCGAGAAAATTGCAGCCCTTTGCCCTGGCGGCTTCATAAAGCTCGCGGGCCACCTCGGCAGAGGCGGTGGTGTTGTCGATCAGCACTGCGCCGGGCTTCATGCTGGAGAGCACGCCATCGGCGGCAATGGTCACCGAACGCAGGTCGTCATCATTGCCGACGCAGGTGAAGACGAAATCGGCCTCTGCGGCGGCTTCTGCCGGTGTCTTGCCAAGTGCGCCGCCGAATTGCTTGACCCAGGCCTCCGCCTTGGCGGTCGTGCGATTATAGACCGTCACCTCGTGGCCGCCCTTGACCTTCAGGTGACCCGCCATGGGATAGCCCATGACGCCGAGCCCGATGAATGCAACCTTTGCCATGATAACTCCTTGGTAATTTCTCTCCGGGAATGGCAGCATCAACCGCGCAAACGGGCAATGACCAGATGGCCGGGCGAGGGCTCGCCGTCCTGCATGCGCACATTGATGTCGGTGATTTCCAGCACGTCGAAGCCGGTTTCATCCAGACGCTGGCGGATATAGCTTTCCGCATGCACATAGCGCTGATGCGGGCCAACCTTATAGGCCTCGCCTTCCCCCATGGTCTCGGAGGAAAAGGCAAAAATGCCGCCCGGTTCCATGTTTTCCGCGGCCCCGAAGAAGATGGGCTCCAGGGCGCCAAGATAGGGCAGCACATCGGTGGCGGTGATCAGATCGAAGGGAGCTTCGTCGTTATCTTCAAGGAAATCCTCGACCTCAGCCACGAACAGGGTCTCGTAAAGATCCTTTTCATGGGCGATTTCGACCATGTTTTCGGAGATGTCGATGCCGGTGATGTCCTCCACCATATCGCGAAGCGCGCCGCCGGTGAGGCCGGTGCCGCAGCCAAGGTCCAGCATGCGCTTGAAGGGACCGAGTTTCAGCGCCTGGAAGCGCTGGCGCAGCGCCATCGGCACGGCATAGCCCAGCTGCTCCACCAGAATATCCTCGAAGCTTTCGGCATGCTGGTCGAACAGCGTCTGCACATAGGCATCCGGTGCGCGCGGCGGCGAGATGCCGCGCCCAAGGGCTGCAAGGCGGACGGACGCGCCGCCGTGATCGTCCGGATCAATTTCCAGACATTCATGATAGGCGGCAACGGCGGCATCGACATCGCCGGATTTTTCCAGAGCCAAAGCCCGATTATAGGCTTCGGCCAGTTTTTCCTCATCGATCTTCGCCATCGCGCATCTCCATCTTTTATGCTGGAGGCTGTAATGGCTTAAGGGCGATTTTGCAATTGCGCGGGCGACGGAAGCGTCAGTGCAGAATGAACTCCCCCTTCAGGGCGCGCCATTCATTCGCGGCAATCAGCTTGCGGTGGACATAGCGCACCGAGTGCAGCGGCCCATCGAGCTTCTCCTCCCAGAATTTCAGAAATCCGCGCATCTCCGGAAAGTCCGGGGCGAGATCGTAATGCTGCCAGATATAGGTTTGCAGCAGTGTTGGGTGGTCGGGCATTCGGTAGAGAATCTGGGCCGTGGTGAGACCATAGCCTTTCAGCATCATTTCCATGTCTGCATTCATGGCGTCCTCGCATCATGTTCCCTTTGGATTGCGCGGCGAGCCTTTCCTCGTGCCAGCCGTGCATATCCAAGGGTTACAGTACATGCTTAACCAAGGCTTAACTTGGGCGTCACAAATGTCATATTCCCAAATAAGATCAGGATGTTAGCAGCATGTTGCGGAGAGTGCTGCCATTCCAGCTATCTTTTCAGATGCTGTGTCAGGCGCCGCTCGATGGCAGCCCAGCTATGGCGCAGCACCTCAACGATCGTGAGGTAGAAAATCGCTGCCCAGAGATAGGTCTGGTAATCGAAGGTACGGGAGAAGGCATATTGGGTTTCTCCCATCAGGTCCAGCACCGTGACGATGGACACCACCGCCGAGCCCTTGATCATCAGGATGATTTCATTGCCATAGGGGCGCAGCGCCACGATCAGCGCCTGCGGCACGATGATCTTGCGGAAGGTAACGCCTTTGGGCAGGCCAAGCGCCGCAGCCCCTTCGCGCTGGCCGCGCGGCACGCTGCGAATGGCGCCGCGCAGGATTTCCGCTTGATAGGCAGCGGTGTTCAGCGTCAGCGCCAGAATGCCGCAATACCAGGCATCGCGGAAAAACCACCAGAGATCCATGGCCTGCAGCACGGGCCGGAAGCTGCCGAGCCCGTAATAGATCAGGAAGAGCTGCGCCAGCAGCGGGGTGCCGCGAAAAACGTAGACATAGGCATAGCTCACGGCACCCGCCAGCCGATTGGACGACATGCGCCCGAAGGTGATCGGCACCGAAAGAAGAGCACCGAAGACAATGGAAATGCCCACGAGCGACAGGGTGGTCCACAGGCCCGAGAGGAAGCGCGGGCCGTAGCGGAGGAATTTTTCCTGGTCCCAATTGCTGATCATCATGGCAATGAGACCGAGCCCGAGACAGATCCACAGCAGCATCATCGCGCCGCCGATGACCCTTGCGGGCGTGGTGGGTCTGCCGGCTTGCGGCGGGGCAGGGCGCGGCGGAATCAGTTCCTTCACGGTGCTCATCGGCTGACCTCCGCGCGCTTGCTGCGTTTTTCAATATAGCCGATGGCGATGGAGGAGAGCACAGCCAGCACCAGATAGAGCCCGCAGGCAAGGCCGTAAAAATAGAAGGGCTCCTTGGTGACGCGGGCGGCAACCCCCGTCTGGCGGATCAGATCTGTCAGGCCCACCACCGAAACCAGCGCCGTGTCCTTCAAAAGATTCATCCAGAGATTGACGATGCCCGGCAGGGCGATGCGAATGAGCTGCGGCAGGATGATGAAGATCATGGTGCGCACATGAGAAAGCCCGATGGCATAACCCGCCTCATATTGGCCGCGCGGAATAGCCTTGAAGGCCGATTGCAGCACCTCGGAACAGTAGGAGGAAAAGACCACCGAAAGCGCGATCATCCCCGCCACGAAGGCATTGATCTCGATTCGCTCCTCGATCCCCATGCTCGCCAGCACGAATTGCAGGAAGATCTGCAGGCCGTAATAGACGATGAACAGCGTCAGCAGTTCCGGCAGGCCGCGAAAGATCGTGGTGTAGATCCCGGCGGCGCGGCGCAGGATCGGCTCCTCGCTCTGGCCAGAGAGCGCAATCAGGAAGCCCAGCACCAGACCAACGGGCAGGGTGGCCGCCGCCAGCGTTACCGTCACCTTGAAGCCGAAGGCCACTTCATCGCCCCAGCCGGTATCACCGCAGGCCAGAAGGCTGCCTTGGCCGAAGAGGGTGAAGACCCCCGCCGGTCCGCAGAACGGATCGAAATAATAGGAAATGGAGGCCCAAAGACCCCCGAGCGCGGAAAGCAATCCGCCCATCAGCCATATCCCCTGTGAGGCTTATGCAAGCCTTCTGTTGTTTTAGAGCGCTTTTCGATCTGATGGTATCAGATCGGCGCTCTAAGTTATTGTTTTTCCGCATTTCCGGACGGAAAACCGGTTTCCACTTTTCCTGGAAATGCTCTAGACGCCGAGCCCGGAAATTTCCGGCTGCACACCGGATTCCGCTTTTCTTGAGGCGTTCTGTCGTTTTCATGCATTATCGAATCTGAAAACAGCCCGGCGGCGTATGCCTTCGCCACCGGGCTGCCGCTCATAGCTTACTTGGCGTCGCCACCATAGACGTCGAAGTCGAAATACTTCGCATTGATCTTCTGGTAGGTGCCGTTGGCGCGGATGGCGTCGATGGCCTTGGAGAAGCGGTCGGCAAGCGCGGTTTCGCCCTTGCGCACGGCAATACCTGCGCCGACGCCGTTGATCTGCTCATCGATCGGCAACGGGGTGAGGATCTTGCAGCAGGCGCCGGCTTCGCTCTTGGTCCACTCGGTCAGCACGACGATATCGTCCACTGCTGCGTCGATGCGGCCGTTGGAAATGTCGAGCTTGTATTCATCCGCTGTCGGATAAAGCTTCAGCTCGGAATTCGGCATGTGCTTTTCCACGTAGTTGGCGTGGCTGGTGGAGGTCTGCGCCCCGATGATCTTGCCCTTCAGGTCGTCGACGCTCTTGATCGGCGAATCCTTCGGTACGGCCACGGCCGGCGGCGTGTTGTAGTATTTCTTGGAGAAATCGACCTTCTGCAGGCGCTCCGGCGTGATGGACATGGAGGCGACGATGGCGTCGAACTTCTTGGCCTGGAGGGCGGGGATGATGCCGTCCCAGTTATTGGTCACGAAGGTGCAGGTCACCTTCATTTCCGTGCAGAGCGCCTTGGCGATATCGATATCGAAGCCGGTCAGCGTGCCATCGGCTTCCAGATTGTTGAAGGGCGGATAGGCGCCTTCCGTGCCGATCACGAGCTTTTCTTCGGCCATCGCGCTGCCGGAAAAGAGCGACAGGGCAACCAGCGAAGCGGCGGCCAGAAAACGGGTGGAGATACGCATGAGATCCTCTCTGTTGGTTGCCGGAGCCTGGGTTTTTCTTTCTCCGGCGTCGCGACCGGCCAAGTTTGGGTGAATGGCCGGAACGTTTGGCCAGTTTTTCCGTTTTTGCGAAAATTGCAACCTGGAAAGTCACCTTGCCGCCTTTCTCTCCCCAAATTGAAAACAGTGTTCAGATGCGGTTCATTCTGCCTCGGCCATTTTCTTGCCTGGGATTGGGCGTGTAACGGTGCCGGTGTGATTTGCAGCTAAACTGGAATAACGCACGATACTTAACCATAATGAGGAACACTTCATGGCAGGACAGGTGAAACTGACAGGTCCTATACTGGTTGCGATGGCAGCAATCGCAACCTCGTCGTTCCCGGCCTTGGCGAATACTTCTTTCGCGACGGCCATGTCTTCGGATGCACACGCGACGAAACTTGCACTCGCCTCCAGCACGGCGCTGCCCGATGGAGACGGCGTGGACCTGATGCGGGTGGGCGGCGTGGTGCTGGCCCAGGCCGAAGAGCAGGTGACGCCTGAGGAATTGCTGAAGCGCCGCCAGAAAGAGAAGCAGGGCGGCCAGGGAGAGGGCGAGCCGCAGCAGCGCCAAAAGCCGCAAGGCGAAGGTGAGCAGCGCCGTCCGCAACGCGAGCCGCAGGCCGAGCCGCAAAATGCAGCCCCGCAGCAGCAGAAGCAGAAGCAGCGCGGCGAACCGGCACCTGCCGAGCCGCAGCAGCAACAGCGCCCGCGCGGCGCCCCGGCTGAGGGCATGCCGCCGCAGCAGGAAAAGCGCCGCCAGCCTCAGGCTGAAGGCGGCCAGCCGTCCGAACCCGCGCAGATGCGGCAGCAGGGCGAGCGGCCGGCAGAACCCATGCCCGGCGCTGACCCGGCGCAGATGCCGCCACAGAAGCGCCAGAAGCCAGCCAATGCCGAAGCGCCGCAGCAGCCTCAGCCGGGTGAGCCCACCGGCCAGCCGCGCCCTGAAAAGCCAGCCGCAGCGCCAAAGGCAAAGCCTGCCGAAGCTCCGGCCAATGCAGCAGAGCCACCAGCCGCGCCACAGCCCAAGCCGCAGGACCAAAAGAAGCGGCCTGCCGCAGAACCGGGCGCCGAGCCTGCGCCTCAGGGTCAGCAGCCGCAAGCAGCCCCTGTTCCGGGCGGTGAGCCGCAGCCGCAGCGCCAGCAGCCGAAGAATGGCCAGCCGCAGCCGGCAAACCCTGCCCAGCCGCCCGTTCCCGGTGCCGCGCCAGAAGGTCAGCGCCCGCAAAACGGCCAGCCGCAGCAGCCGCCCAAGGGCGAGAAGCCCGCCAGCCAGCCAACGGGCGAGCAGCCAGCGATGCAGCAACAGCGCGAGCAGCCGGGCGCGCGTCCGGGTGAGCAGCCGCAGCCCAATGCCGTGCCCGGTCAGGCTCCCGGCCAGCAGCGTCCGCCGTTGCCGCCCGGCGCGGGGCAGGGTGCAAACCCGAATGGTCAGGATGCCAACAGGCCGCAGCAGCAGGGTGACAATCGCAACCGTCAGCCGGGCCAGCCGGGTCAACCCGGACAGCCTATCCTGCCGCCGCTGACCGCCACACAGGGCCAGCCGGTGCAGGGGGCACCGGGCCAGCCTCTCCCTCCCGGTCAGCCGGTCAAGCCGGGTGATCCGCGCCGGATCGAGGAAGCGGTCACGCCGCGCTTCTCCGACCAGCAGCAACAGCTTTCGCCGCAGGAAATCCAGCGTCTCAAGCGTCTGGCCGACCGCCCGCAGGATACGGATGAAACCATCATCCTGCCGGTGGATCGAGGCGCGCCGGTGCTGGACAGCGACAAGGACAATAACTGGCGTCGTGGCCTTTCCGATGACCAGTTGCGCCGTCTGCGCCGCGAAGCGGACCGCAATTATGTGGTGCCGCAGACCGATGAACAGGCCCAGCAGGAGTTTTGGAGCGAGCGCCGCGAAGATGTTCGTATCGAACGGATCGACCGGTTCCAGGGCCGCCGTCTGGATGCGCCGCCGCGTTACGATTATCCGGAGGATGTGCGCATCGAGCGCCGCTTCGACGACGACCGCGCCGTGATGGATTACGGCGGCCAGATCGTCATCCGTAGCGACGATAACCGCCGCTTTGCCGAATATGGCCGTCCGCCGGTCTATGAGGATGTTGGCAATGGCCGGGTGCGTGTCACCGTGTTTAAGGAAAACGGCGACCGTATCGTCACGCTGCGCAACCGCTATGGCCAGTTGATCCAGCGGTCCCGCATCGATGCCAACGGGCAGGACTATGTGCTGTTCTTCTCGCCGGATCTCTATTACGCGAATGACAGCCAGCCCTATGTCTACCGCGATCCGGGCGCCAGCCTGCCGCCAATGCGCCTTCGCGTGCCGCTCGACCAGTATATCGTCGATGTAGCCAGCGAACCGCAGCGGGATTATTACGACTTCTTCGAGCAGCCGCCGGTGGAGCCGGTGGAGCGGGTCTATACCATCGATGAAGTGCGTAACTCCGCCCGTATCCGCGACAAGATGCGCCGCGTGGACCTCGACACCATCACTTTCCCGACGGGAAGTGCGGAAGTGACGATGAACCAGGCGGGCACGCTGAAGCGCATTGCCGACGGTATCAACAAGGTGCTGCAGAAGAACCCGGCGGAAACCTTCATGATCGAAGGCCATACCGATGCCGTGGGTTCGGCTGAGTCCAATCTTGTGCTGTCGGACCGCCGCGCCGAGGCCGTGGCCAATATTCTGACCCAGGTCTACAATATTCCCCCGGAGAACATGGTGACCCAGGGCTATGGCGAGCAATTCCTGAAGGTCATGACCTATGGCCCGTCGCAGGAAAACCGCCGCGTAACCATCCGGCGCATCACGCCGCTGGTACGCCCGGTGGAAACCTCGCAGCAGTAGGCGACACGTGAGAGCCCCCCGGAAGGTTCAGCCTTCCGGGGGGCTTTTTAGAGCGCTTTTCGATCTGATTGAATCAGATCGGCGCTCTAACATCTTATTTTTGAAGCATAATCTTTTCGATCCTCGTTTCACTCCGGTCGGATTATGCTCTAAACCGAAAGCGGCGGCAGGGTTTTCAGGACCGTTTCGATGAAGTCTGCAATCCCTGCCGTATCGTTAAGGTCAAAGACCGGAAGCGGGGTCTCTTCCACTGCATGATCGGCGGCGATGGCGAGGATCAGCGGGTCGTCGGGCGCAAGCGGCGTCAGGCGTTTTGCCTCCAGCCGCCGGGCCTCGATTTTCGGGATCGGCTCGCGCTTGTAGCCTTCCACCAGCACCAGATCACAAGGGGAAAGCCGGGCGAGGATGGCCGTCAAGGGCGGTTCCGGTGCCCCGCGCAATTCGTGCATGATCGCGAAGCGCTGGTCCGACACCAGAGCCACCTCCCGCGCGCCGGCCTGCCGGTGGCGGTGGCTGTCGGCGCCGGGGCGGTCGATATCGACATCATGGTGGGCATGCTTGACGGTGGAGACCGTCCGGCCACGGGCGGTAAACTCCTGCACCAGCCTTTCGGTCAGTCCGGTTTTGCCCGAATTCTTCCAGCCGGTAATGCCAAAGACGTGCTGATGTCTCATGATTCGTCCGTGAGAGCGGCCTCGGCTATCGCAAGGTCATCCCGGGTGTTGATGTTGAAAAAGGGATCGAGCGCGCCTGCTGATGTGGGGGTGAAGTTTACCGGAACCACCCGATGCTGGGCCAGAAAATCCGTGACCCTGCGGCTTTCGCCCTCGCTCAACCAGCGATGCAGCGTTTCTCCAAGGCCTGTGGGCCAGAGTGCGGCCACCGGATGCAGCCGTCCGCCGGAGGAGGCCACGGCAATCGTTTCCGCATCCTCCAGGCCGCTTGCAAGCCGCGATACCAGATCGGTGGGCAGAAAAGGGCAATCCACGGGCGCTGTCAGCACATGGGGGCAGGCATTTCCTGCCGCAAAGCGCATGGCGGCGGCGATGCCCGCGAGAGGGCCGGGACGGTCCGGAAGATCATCGGCCAGCAGAGGATAGCCTTCCGCTTCCAGTACAATATTGCTGTTGATGGCAAGCAGGCTCACCTGTGGCTGAAGCCGTTCGATGATGTGGTGAAGCAGCGGCCTGTTGCTGAGCATGACATTGGCCTTGTTCTCGCCCATGCGGCGCGACAGGCCACCAGCCAGAATAACGCCGGGAAATGTCGGGCCTGCCGTCATGCCTCGCCTTCCGTGACCGCCGTTGCGGCGATAATGGTCCGACGCTTCCTCTCCCGGCTGAACATGTAGAGGCCGGAGGCAACGACGATCATCATGCCGATCAACATCGGCAGGTCCGGCACCTCATGAAAGATCAGGAAGCCGAGCCCGATGGCCCAGAGCATGCTGGAATAACGGAAGGGGGCGATAAAGGAAATCTCGCCGCTGCGCATGGAAAGAATGATGCACTGGTAGCCCCCCATCAACATCAGTGCCGCTGCAGCCAGCAGCGCAAAGGACGGCAGGTTCACGGGTTGCCAGCCCTGATAAGCCATGAGCCCGAAGCCCGCCACGCTGTTGCCCATGGCCGTCAGCAGGGTCACCACGATGGACGGCGTATCGGCATGAATACGCGTGGTGACGAGATCGCGCGTGGCGGCCAGGAAAACAGTCATCACCACATAGAGCGCGGGCAGGGTAAAGCCCTCCGCGCCGGGCCGGATGATGATCAGCACGCCGACAAAGCCTGCAATGATCGCAAGCCAGCGCCGCCAGCCCACCGGATCGCGAAAGACCAGAGCGGCGCCAAAGGTCACGGCCAGCGGCAGGGACTGCAGGATGGCGGCAGCATTGGCCAGCGGAATAAGGGAAAGCGCCGTGAGATAGCAGACGGAAGAAAGCATTTCACAGGCCACGCGCACGCTGATCAGCGGATTGCCGAGCGGTTTCAGCGATGGGCGAATGCCTTGGGCGCGCATCAGAAGATAGATGAACAGACAGGCCAGCGCGCCGCGAAGGAAGATGATCTGACCCACGCCCAGGCTATGCGTCAGGCTCTTGGTCATGGCGTCGTTAATGGTAAAGCCCGCCATGGCCGCCGCCATGAACAGCGCGCCTTTCCTGTTGTTCATGCCTGTCATGCTATCCCCTGGAGCCATCGGCCCCTATAAAACCAAGGTCGATTCCCATGGTTGGGGTGAGACTGCGGCAAAAACAACCGG
This sequence comes from Allorhizobium paknamense, assembly GCF_030815125.1. Classification (GTDB taxonomy): domain Bacteria; phylum Pseudomonadota; class Alphaproteobacteria; order Rhizobiales; family Rhizobiaceae; genus Allorhizobium; species Allorhizobium paknamense. The sequence goes on along the minus strand of NZ_JAUSWH010000001.1, from coordinate 217,116 downwards.
CAGGCAAGCCTCTCAGCCGCCGGTCACGCTCATATGGCGAGCCACGGCCGGCTGGCGGGTGCGCCGGTCGATAATGAAATCATGGCCCTTCGGTTTGCGGCCGATGGCCTCGTCGATGGCTTCTGACAAAAGCTGGTCATCCGGGCTGGCGCGCAAGGCGGAGCGCAGGTCGGCGGCATCGTTCTGGCCGAGACACATGTAAAGCGTACCGGTGCAGGTAAGGCGAACGCGATTGCAGCTCTCACAAAAGTTATGCGTCATCGGCGTGATGAAGCCCAGCTTGCCGCCGGTTTCCGCCACCGTCACGTAGCGGGCAGGGCCTCCCGTACGGTAGGGAATATCCTTAAGCGTGAAGAGCCCGGCCAGCCTTTGCCTGACCTCCGTCAGCGGCAAGTAGCGATCCGTGCGGTCCTCATCGATCTCTCCCATCGGCATGGTTTCGATCAGGGTGAGATCCATGCCGCGCCCATGGGCGAAACGCAGGAGATCGGGGATTTCCGCCTCGTTGAAATCCCTGAGCGCCACGGCATTGAGCTTGATGTGAATGCCAACGGCCAGCGCTGCTTCTATGCCCTCCATCACCCGCGCCAGATCGCCCCAGCGGGTGATGCTGCGGAATTTGCCGGGATCGAGCGTATCCAGCGAAACGTTGATGCGCTTCACGCCGGCCTTGGCCAGATCCTTTGCATGGCGGGCCAGTTGCGAGCCATTGGTGGTCAGCGTCAGCTCCGTGAGTGCGCCACTTTTGAGATGGCGCGACAGGCTTTCTATGAGGAACATGATATTCTTGCGCACCAGCGGTTCGCCGCCCGTCAGCCGCAGCTTGCGCACGCCCTTGGCAATGAAGGCGGAACAGAGCCGGTCCAGCTCTTCCAGTGTCAGCAGGTCTTTTTTCGGCAGGAAGGTCATGTTTTCCGCCATGCAATAGGTGCAGCGGAAATCACACCGGTCCGTGACGGAAACGCGCAGATAGGTGACCGCACGTCCAAACGGATCGATCATTTCAGACGGGTGTTCGCCCAAAGCCGGATGATGCGACTGCTGATGCTCCGGGATAAGCCCCCGATCGCCGGACCATTGATTCACTGAGAACCTCCTGCACTACAGCGCCGTGCGCCATATATGGCGCACAAAGGTTCGCTGTAGCGCTTTATACCTGCTGCATAATTCCTGAAATCGATTCCGATTTCAGGAATTATGCAGTAGCCCGTTATGTGGCGAGAGGATTGGCATGCGTCAAGCCGATTGATGAAAAACAGTTGCATCCTGAGGAGCTGAGGAGTAGCCCAAGCTGAAACAGACAGGATCGGGATTGCTGCTGATGCAAGACGCTTGGCCCACGGAAATCCGCATTTCACAGGATCGCCGCAGCCTCACCATCACCTTCGATGACGGGCAGAGCTTTCCGTTGAGCGCGGAAATGCTGCGCGTGCTTTCGCCTTCGGCGGAAGTGCAGGGGCATGGGCCGGGGCAGAAGATCACCGTACCGGGCAAGCGCCATGTGGCTATTCGCGCCGCCGCGCCCACCGGCAACTATGCCGTCCGTCTCGCCTTCGATGACGGCCATGACAGCGGCATTTTCACCTGGACCTATCTGCGTGAACTTGGCGAGACGGGCACGGAAAAATTCGCCGCCTATGAGAAGGAATTGGCTGAAAAGGGCTTGAGCCGGGACTGATACGAAGAGTCATTGAAAATGACTCTTCGTATTCCTTTTTCGAATATCTCAAGCCTCTGACGCAATTGAGATATTCGAAATCCCTTCAAGGCGAGGATGCGTAAGCATCTTCGAGCCTTGGTATGAGTGACGGGAACAGCCCGTTCCGGGGTCAACTTTGAACCGTCTCACCGGCGGTAGATCAGCCAGCTTTTGCTGAATTCCTTCTGCATGCCCGCTTCGAAGAGGCGGCTGCAATTGCGTCCGGAATTCTTGGCGCAATAAAGCGCCAGATCGCTGCGGCTGTAGAGTTCGTTGCCGTCCTCGCAGTCCGCGGCCATGGCAAAGCCGAGCGAAACGGTGACGGGGCCGTAATTGAATCCCGTTCGCGAATTGCGGAAAGGCGTTTGTTCCAGGCTGATACGGATGCGCTCACACAGCATCTGCACCTCATGTGCCGAAATGCCTTCCAGGATGACCGCGAATTCTTCACCGCCGGTGCGAGCCACAAAGGCATCGAGATGCACATTGTTGCGAATGACGCCGGCCACGGTTGCGAGGATCTTGTCGCCGACGGGATGACCGAAACTGTCATTGATCTTCTTGAAGTGATCGATGTCGATCAGGATCAGCGCCGTCGAGGCAAGGCCGACGGAATGGCTGAACAGGGCGGCAAGCTTTTCATCGAAAGCGCGGCGGTTTGCCAGCCGCGTCAGCGAATCCGTGTTGGCGATGCGCTTGTACTCATCCAGTTCCCGGCGCACGGCGTCCATTTCCTGGGATTTCTGGCTGACGCTTTCCGCCGTCTTTTCCCCATGGGCCATGGTGTCGCCCGTGGCGCGGGAGAGGATGGTGATGGCGTTGCGGATGATATCGACGCTCGCCACATTCTTGGCATCGATACGGGAATAGGTCTCACCGAGAATCTTGCTATAGGTCTCCAGCGAGTCCTGCTCCTTCTTCAAAAGGTGCAGCAGGCTTTCCAGCTCCGATGCCAGCCGCGAATGCGCGCTTTCGATGATCTTTTCCGAGCTGTGCAGGCCGAATTGAACGGCGATTTCGTCCAGCTCTTCCTGGGTGGTTCGGCTGCCGAGCGCGTTCAGCCTGCGCGTCAGCGCCGGGTTGGAGCCGATATAGGCCTCATAGAACAACTCGTAATTGCGGGGAATGGGCGGCAGGCCCATGGAGCGCATGGCAAAGGTAATCTGTGCTGCGATGTCGGCACTTTGCGCCTTTGGCGTCGCTACCGTGCTCATGACGTGCCCCACTCTTTTCGTCATATTTTGATAGAGCCTTATGCAAAAATAGTGTTCAAACGCTTAAAGCGGAAGCATATATTTTACGATATATTTTCGCTATTCTGCTAGTGGATTGATTTTTCTGCGGTTGCCACACCCACGCCGAAAGCTGAGTGAAATTCATATCTGCATTTTTGAACGGTTTTACACGCCGTGCAAGGGGTATCTCGCTGCACATTATTGGGTGTATCCGGTTGATGCTGGTATATTTTTATAGGGAAATTTACTTTTTTAGTTTCTTCGCGTAATCGGCAATACAGCTTTTACGGTAAAGACTAGCAACTTAAAGAGATGTTTTCTACCTTATGCAACCGAAAATCTCTTAATAAACTGCGTAAAAATTTTATGATCCGGTTGTGGATATCTCAAAAAAAGAGCGAGGACAAAGCATGCCCTCGCTCTGGTAGATCGCCGGGTACGTGCCTCAGATCAGAGATTGAACTCCTGGAAGAAGTCGTTGCCTTTGTCGTCGGTGACGATGAAGGCGGGGAAGTCTTCCACTTCGATCTTCCAGACGGCTTCCATGCCAAGCTCCGGATATTCCAGCACCTCGACCTTGCGAATGCAGTCCTGCGCCAGACGGGCTGCCGGGCCGCCGATGGAGCCGAGGTAGAAGCCGCCATGGGTCTTGCAGGCCTCACGCACGGCACGCGACCGGTTGCCCTTGGCCAGCATGACCATGGATCCGCCGAAGGATTGGAACTGATCGACATAGCTGTCCATGCGGCCAGCCGTTGTCGGACCGAAGGAGCCGGAGGCGAAACCTTCCGGTGTCTTGGCGGGGCCAGCGTAATAAACCGGATGGTTCTTCATGTAATCGGGCATGCCTTCGCCCTTTTCCAGCCGCTCGCGGATCTTCGCATGCGCCAGGTCGCGCGCCACGATGATCGTACCGGTCAGCGACAGCCGCGTCTTGACGGGATGTTTGGTCAGTTCGGCCAGGATGGCGCTCATCGGCTGGTTCAGGTCGATCCTGACCACGGAGGAGGAAAGCGCGCTTTCATCGATATCGGGCATGTATTTCGACGGATCGGTTTCAAGCTGCTCGATGAAAATGCCATCCTTGGTGATCTTGCCCTTGGCCTGGCGGTCGGCGGAACAGGAGACACCGAGACCGATCGGCAGCGATGCGCCGTGGCGGGGCAGGCGGATGACGCGCACGTCATGACAGAAATACTTGCCGCCGAACTGCGCGCCGACGCCGAGCGACTGGGTGAGCTTGTGAATTTCCTGCTCCATCTCCAGGTCGCGGAAAGCGTGGCCGGATTCGGAGCCTTCGGTGGGCAGGTCGTCCAGATAGCGGGCGGAGGCGAGCTTTACCGTCTTCAGGTTCATCTCCGCCGACAGTCCGCCGATGACGATGGCAAGATGATAGGGGGGACAGGCCGCCGTGCCGAGCGACAGGATCTTGTCCTTGAGGAAATCGATCATCCGGTCATGGGTCAGAAGCGAAGGCGTGCCCTGATAGAGGAAGGTCTTGTTGGCCGAACCGCCGCCCTTGGCCATGAAGAGGAATTTGTAGGCGTCCTCGCCTTCTTCATAAAGGTCGATCTGGGCGGGCAGATTGGTCTTGGTGTTCTTTTCCTCGAACATCTTCAAGGGCGCCAGCTGCGAATAGCGCAGGTTGCGCTTTTCGTAAGCATCGCGAACCCCCTTGGCGAGCGCCTCGTAATCGCCGCCCTCGGTCCAGACCCGGCGGCCCTTCTTGCCCATGACGATGGCGGTGCCGGTATCCTGGCACATCGGCAAAATACCGCCCGCGGCAATATTGGCGTTCTTCAAGAGGTCATAGGCCACGAAGCGGTCATTGTCGGTCGCTTCCGGGTCTTCCAGAATGGAGGCCAGTTGCTTGAGATGGCCGGGGCGTAGCAGGTGGTTGATATCGGAGAGCGCGGTCTCGGCCAGAAGCCGCAGGCCCTCAGGATCGACGGTCAGAATTTCCTGACCTTTGAAGGTTTCGACCGAGACGTAATCCGAGGTGAGCTTGCGGTAAGGAGTCGTGTCTTTGCCGAGAGGAAAGAGATCATCAGCCATCGCGGGACCTTTCATGCCGGAAGGGAGTGCATTCCGGTTTTCGTTAGTCCCGCGAAGGGCTGTTTGCAAATGATTCTAAAGTGGAGTTTGCGGCGCAACATTTGCGCCGCAACAATCACTTCGGTCCGATCATCAGTTCGGGCCGCACATACTGGTCGAATTCCTCATTGGTCAGATAGCCGCCGCCCACGGCTTCCTCGCGCAGCGTCGTACCGTTCTTGTGGGCGGTCTTGGCGATCTTGGCGCAGATGTCGTAGCCGAGTTTGCTGTTCAGTGCCGTCACCAGCATCAGCGAATTTTCGACGCCCTTCCTGATATTGTCTTCGCGGGCCTCGATGCCCACCACGCAATTATCCGTGAAGGAGACGGCGGCGTCGCCCAACAACTGCACGGATTGCAGGAAGTTATAGGCCATCATCGGGTTATAGACATTCAGCTCGAAATGGCCCTGGCTGCCCGCAAAGGTAATGGCCGCCTGATTGCCGAAGATATGGGCGCAGACCTGGGTCATGGCCTCCGATTGGGTCGGGTTGACCTTGCCGGGCATGATCGAGGAGCCGGGTTCGTTTTCCGGCAGCGCCAGCTCGCCGAGACCGGCGCGGGGGCCGGAACCGAGGAAGCGGATATCGTTGGCGATCTTGAAGCAGGCGGCGGCGGCGGCATTGATGGCGCCATGGGCAAAGACCATGGCATCATGGGCGGCCAGCGCTTCGAATTTGTTGGGAGCCGTGACGAAGGGCAGGCCGGTGATCTTGGAGATTTCTTCCGCCACCTTTTCGGCAAAGCCGACCGGTGCGTTCAAGCCGGTGCCGACGGCGGTGCCCCCTTGCGCCAGTTCGTAAAGGCCGGGCAGGGTCAATTCGATCCGCTTGATGGCGGAGGCGACCTGGGCGGCATAGCCGGAAAATTCCTGCCCCAGCGTCAAGGGTGTTGCATCCTGCGTATGGGTGCGGCCGATCTTGATGATATGGGCGAAGGCTTTCGCCTTGGCATCCAGGGCTTCATGCAGGTGCTTGAGGCCCGGAATGAGGTGATGCACCACATGTTCCGCCGCCGCGATATGCATGGCGGTGGGATAGGTGTCGTTGGACGACTGGCTCATATTGACGTGATCATTGGGATGGACGGGCTTCTTGGAGCCCATCACGCCGCCCAGCATTTCAATGGCGCGGTTGGAGATGACTTCATTGGCGTTCATGTTGGATTGCGTGCCGGACCCGGTCTGCCAGACCACCAGCGGGAAATGGTCGTTGAGCTTGCCCTCGATCACCTCCTGCGCAGCCTTTATGATAGCCTCGCCCAATGCGGGATCCAGCACACCCAGCGCCATGTTGGCGCGTGCCGCCGCCTGCTTGACGATGCCAAGCGCACGCACCACCGGCAAAGGTTGTTTTTCCCAGCCGATCTTGAAGTTTCCGAGCGAACGCTGGGCCTGCGCGCCCCAATAGCGGTCGCTGGCAACGTCGATGGGGCCGAAGGTATCGGTTTCGGTGCGGGTGGCGGTCATGATGTCCTCAATTCAGTCATTGCGTGCAAGGCACTCAAAGGGGATGGTTTCAAGCTACCCCGATAAAACATGAGTATGTGATACATGTTTTTTCCTCAGGGTCAAACACCGTCAGATCGCGCAGATGTCATCAAAGTTTGATGCAGATCGCGGCGTCATGGTTACTAATCCTTAACCGGTTTCTCCGTTAAAGTTGACGGGCGTTAACTATATGTAGGGCGTTAGCTTGAAATGCGATGGGTCCCTTTGGGGATCGTTGTCACGCCCCGGCAAGGCGTTCCGGCGCGATGGGGCGTATCATGGGTGTGTTGTGCAGATATCACGCCCAACCACTGAAAAGGGCAGAGGACGAAACATGCCTTAAATGTGCATTGCCAGTGAAAGGCGAAGCACATTAAGGGAACCGGCAATGAATGCGGACATTTTATTCCGAGTCTGCCCACGGTCTTTCTGAATGGGGAAGCAGTTGCATAAAGCCAAGTTTCACAGGGCGCTGGTCGCCGCCCTCCTGACAAGCGCGACACTGGTGGCGGGCCTGCCGCAGCAGGCAAGCGCCACCACGCTGATGGATCTTCTGCGCGGCGGTCCTGCCGCCCAGAAGCGCCAGGCTCCGCCGCAGGAGGTGATCCCGCCGCAGCAATTGGCGGATCCGGAGCCCTTGCCCAAGGTTTCTGCTCCGAAATATTACACCTACAAGGCCGAAGCCCAGCGTCCGATCGTGATCAAGGCGCCGGAAACGCCGATCCCGGTTTTCGGCACCGATCACGATATTGCCCAGGCGCAGCTAGCGATGTCGCAGGTCAAGGTTTCGGCCACGCCGGACGTCGCCCAGGCAGTGGAGACCTATTACAACAACAAGGGCGCGTTGATCTGGACGACCGATGCCGGTCCGACCGACAAGGCCAAGCAGGCAATCGACGCGCTGGCCGCCGCCGATACGGTGGGGCTGGAGCCTGCCGATTACGCGGTCAAGGCTCCCGAGGGGCTGGACGGCCTTTCGGCGGATGCCCGCCGTGTCGAGTTGATGAAGTTCGAACTGGCGCTTTCAGCCAAGCTCCTCACTTATGTGCAGGACACGACCCGCGGCCGTATCGACCCCAACAAGCTCTCCGGCTATCACGATTTCAAGCGCAAGGCCGTTAATCTGACGCCGGTGCTGGACATGGTCCGCACCAGCCCGGACGTTGCCGCTTATCTGCGTGGCCGCGATCCGAACAACGCCCAGTTTGCCGCCCTGAAGGCGGAACTGCAGAAGCTTCTGAACGAAGATAAGCAGGAACAGCAGCAGCCTGTGCGGATTGCGCCGAAAACGCTGGTAAAGCCCGGCGATACCAGTGCCGAACTGCCGAACATCATTGCGGGCGTAAAGGCCTATGGCAGCGATGCGCTGAAGACCGAGCACGCGCTGACGCTGACCAATTATACCGGCAGCCAGGATTATACGCCGGAACTGGTGGCTCTCGTGGAAGGCTATCAGAAGGAGCGGGGCCTGAAGGCCGATGGCGTGGTGGGCAATGCAACCATCCGCACCATGGTTGGCCATAGCAATGCCGAGAAGATCGAAAAGCTGGTCGTGGCCATGGAGCAGATGCGCTGGCTGCCCGCCGATCTCGGCCCGCGCTATGTCTTCATCAACCAGCCCGCTTTCGAGGCCTATTACATCAATGACCACCAGCAGCAGCTGGCCATGAAGGTGGTTGTGGGCTCGCCGCAGCACCAGACCTTCTTCTTCCAGAACATGATCCAGACGGTGGAATTCAACCCCTATTGGGGCGTGCCGCGGTCCATCATCGTCAACGAGTTCATGCCGAAGCTGCGGCAGGATCCGAGCTATCTGGACCGGCTGGGTTATGAGGTGAGCTATAAGGGCCGCAAGGTGTCCTCCTCGCAGCTCGACTGGAACAGCAATCCGGATGTGGATGTGCGCCAGCCGCCGAGCAGCGACAATGCGCTGGGCGATCTGAAGATCCTCTTCCCCAACGCGCATGCCATCTACATGCACGATACGCCGGCCAAGAGCTTCTTCAAACGTGACATGCGGGCACTGAGCCATGGTTGTGTGCGTCTGGCCGAGCCGCGCGTCATGGCCGCTGCCGTCATGGGCACCACCGTGGATGACATCAACCAGCAGATCGCATCCGGACAGAACCGCGCCGTGCAGGTGCCGCAGAAATTCCCGGTCTATGTGGCCTATTTCACCGCATGGCCGGATAAGGATGGCGTGGTGCGCTATTACGACGACGTCTATGGCCGTGATGAAGCCACACGCAAGGCCTTCGTTACGACTTCGGAAGCCCGTGCCGCCCAAAGCTGAGGCGGGATCGTTTAAGAGCTAAGAAAAAGCCCGGTTTTCCGGGCTTTTTCTTTGTATTTAGAGCGTTTCATTGTTTCACGGAAACAATGAAACGCTCTAAATCTTTGTTTCTACGCATTTCCGGACGGAAAACCGGTTTCCACTTTCCCTGGAAATGCTCTAGGCCAGTAGCCGCTCAGCCAGTGGCACGGTCAGTTCGTCGAAATGCGAAATGACCAGTGTTGCGCCCAGCGTGTGGATATCCTCGTCCGAATAGCCGAAGGGCACGGCAATCGAGGGAATTCCGGCATTTTTTGCGGCAAGGATGTCATTGACGCTATCGCCCACCATCAGCGCCGGGGCGCCTGCGGCTCCGGCCCGTTCCAGCGTGCCCAGAATGTGTCCCGCGTCGGGCTTGCGCATGGTGAAGGTGTCGCCGCCGGTAATGGCCGCGAAATAATGGGTGAGGCCAAGGCCGTCTAGCAAGGTGCGGGCGAGGCCCTCAAGCTTGTTGGTGCAGACCGCAAGGGTGAAATCTGCCGCCTTCAGCCGGTCGAGCGCCTGCACAAGGCCGGGATAGGGCTTGCTGTCACCCGGCATATTCGCCCCGTAATGGGCGATGAAGCGGTTCATCAGGTCAGGCATTTCCTCATCGCTCACGCTCTGGCCGCGCAGCCGGAAGGCGCGCTCGATCATCATCCGTGCGCCCTGGCCGACCAGATGGGTCAGATCGTCATAGGTGACGGGCTCAAGGTCGCGGGCGGCGATGGTGTGGTTGAGGCTCGCCATCAGGTCGGGAGCGGTATCGACGAGGGTGCCGTCGAGATCGAATATGATAACCGGCTTGGTCACGCGCATCTCTTTTTGTCTATCGGTTTTCAGGGCAGGGCGCCTGCATAGGGGTAGGGGGCGAAAGGGTAAAATGCAATGCCGCTTGCACCGTGCAATGGCCATGAAGGGGCTTTTGTTTGTCGTGCGGGACGTGTAAGAGCAGGCACGACCGGGTGACGGTCTGACAGACAGGGGATAGGGCATGGATGTTCGCCAGATGAAGATCAAGGCAGCGGAGACCGCCTTGTCTTACGTCGAGGACGGGATGCGGCTTGGCATCGGCACGGGCTCGACAGCGGAAGAATTCGTGCGTTTGCTGGCCGAAAAAGTGGCGAACGGCTTCCAGATTCAAGGCGTGCCGACATCGGAGCGCACGGCCCGCCTCTGTGTCGAGCTGGGGGTGCCGCTGAAATCCCTCGATGAAATGCCGGAACTCGATCTCACCATCGACGGCGCGGATGAGCTTGACGCGCATCTGACCCTGGTGAAGGGCGGTGGAGCCGCCCTGCTGCGGGAGAAGATCGTGGCGGCTGCCTCCAGCCGCATGATTGTCATTGCCGACGAAACCAAGGTCGTTGAAACCTTGGGCGCCTTTCCGCTGCCCATCGAAATCAACAGTTTCGGCGCGGTTGCCACCCGCATCGCCATCGAAAAGGCGGCATCCAGACTTGGCCTTTCCGGCAGCGTCGCGTTGCGCAAGGCGGGCGACGAGGTGTTGCGGACGGATGGCGGGCATTACATCATCGATGCTTCTTTTGGCCGCATTCCTGATGCAGTGGCCCTTTCAGCAGCATTACACGCGATTCCCGGTGTCGTGGAGCACGGGTTGTTCATTGGCATGGCTTCGCTTGCCGTTGTCGCCGGTCCGGCGGGCGCGCGCGTGGTCGAGCCCCTTCGTTAACAGGAGCATGAGTTTATGAAGAAATATCAAGCGTTCGGCCGCATGGCCGCCGGTGTCATGGTTGCAGCATCGCTTCTGGCGGGTCCGGCAGCAAAGGCCCAGGATGTTTCGGATGCTCAGGTGCAGGCCGCTCGGGCTGCGATCACCTCGCTCGGCGTCACCAACATCTTTGACAATATCCTGCCCAACCTTGCAGCGCAGCTGAAGGGCCAGCTCATTCAGGGCTATCCGAACCTGCAGGACCAGATCAACAAGACGGTGGACCAGCAGGCGATTGCGCTGGCCTCGCGCCGTGGCGATCTGGAAAAGGAAGCGGCTGTGGTTTACGCCAAGGCCTTCACCGAGGATGAGCTGAAGCAGATCTCCGCCTTCTTCAACAGCCCCGCCGGAAAGAAGCTGCTCAAGGATCAGCCGGTGGCCAATCGCGAACTTGGCAAGGCTGCCGATATCTGGGCCGCCGGCATTGCCCGCGACCTGGAAAAGAACACCAATGACGCCCTGACCAAGATTGCCGGCGCACAGCTGAAGGATGCCAAGATGCCTGCCGCCGATGCTCCGGCTGCCCCGGCACCGGCCCCCAAGCCCTGATGGCTTGAAGCAACGTTAGAGCATAATTCGACCGGAGTGAAACGAGGATCGATAAAATTATGCTTCAAAAATAAAATGTTAGAGCGCCGATCTGATTCAATCAGATCGAAAAGCGCTCTAAATTCGGAAAAGCCTGGTTCGTCCGGGCTTTTCTTTTTTGTCCTGCCTTCCGGCTCGCTGTCGATGAAAATGCCGAAGCCATCCTATATAGGGAGGGTGGTTCTTCCTCGCGTCGCTTTCCCTTTTTATCCCGGAGTTCCCATGGCGTCTTTCGATTATGATCTCTTCGTTATCGGTGGTGGTTCCGGCGGCGTGCGCAGCGCCCGCCTTGCGGCGGCCATGGGCAAGCGGGTGGCGATTGCCGAGGAATACCGCTTTGGTGGCACCTGCGTCATCCGCGGCTGCGTGCCGAAAAAGCTCTTCGTCTATGCCTCGCAATATCATGAGCATTTCGAGGATGCGGCAGGCTTCGGCTGGACGGTCGGTGAAAGCCGCTTCGACTGGAAAGCGCTGATTGCCGCCAAGGATCAGGAGATTGCCCGTCTTGAGGGGCTCTACCGGCGTGGCGTCGAAAATGCCGGTGGTGAGATCATCGAAAGCCGGGCCGAGTTAACGGGGCCGAATAGTGTGCGCATCGTCAAGACGGGCAGGGAGGTGACGGCGGAGCGGATCGTCATCGCCGTCGGCGGCGCCCCCAATCCGCATGCCTCGCTGCCGGGTCATGAGTTGTGCATTTCCTCCAACGAGGCTTTTCATCTGGAAGCGCTGCCGCGCTCCATCGTCATTGCCGGCGGTGGCTATATCGCCGTGGAATTTGCCAATATCTTCCATGGGCTGGGGGTGGATACCACCCTGATCTATCGCGGTGCCGAAATCCTATCCCGTTTCGATGGCGATCTGCGCCGGGGCCTGCACAAGGCCATGGAGGAGAAAGGCATTCGTATTATCTGCTCGGATGTCCTGGAGAAGGTGGAAAAGACGGCCGCTGGCGGGCTGGTTGCCCAGACCAGGAATAATGGCCAGCTTTCCGCCGACCAGATCATGCTGGCGCTGGGGCGCGATCCCAACACCACCGGTCTTGGACTGGATGCGGCGGGCGTTGCCACCGATCAGCGAGGCGCCATCATTGTCGATGCCTATTCCCGCACCAATGTGCCGAGCATCTTTGCCCTTGGCGACGTCACCGACCGGGTGCAGTTGACGCCTGTGGCAATCCACGAGGCCATGTGCTTCATCGAGACCGAATACAAGGGAAATCCGACCTCTCCCGATCATGATCTGATCGCGACGGCGGTGTTTTCCCAGCCGGAAATCGGCACGGTTGGCCTCAGTGAGGAAGAAGCTGCGAAAAAATTCACCGATGTCGAGGTCTATCGGGCGGAATTCCGGCCGATGAAGGCAACGCTGTCCGGGCGGGCGGAAAAGATGATCATGAAGCTGATCGTCAACAGCGCGGACCGGAAAGTGGTTGGCGCGCATATTCTTGGCCATGATGCGGGCGAGATGGCGCAGCTTCTCGGCATTACGCTGAAAGCGGGCTGCACCAAGGATGATTTTGACCGGACCATGGCCGTGCATCCGACGGCAGCGGAAGAACTGGTGACGATGTATAGCCCGAGCTATCGCATCAAGAACGGCGAGCGTGTGTAACCGGAAAAAGTCTTTCGGCCTTCGCGTTTCAGGCGCGAAACTTCTGCTTTCCAAGCGCCTGTTAAGAGTTTATAAGCCCGCCATTCAAAAGCGGCCGTTGTGCGGCCGCGTTATTATCGGGTGAAGACGATGGCGCAGAATTGGACACCGAACAGCTGGAGGCAAAAGCCTATCAAGCAGGTTCCGGCCTATCCGGATCTGGAGGAGTTGAAGACGGCGGAGCAGAAGCTCGCCTCTTATCCGCCCCTCGTTTTTGCCGGTGAAGCCCGCCGCCTGAAGAAGGCGCTGGCCAATGTGGCGGAAGGCAACGGCTTCCTGCTGCAGGGCGGCGATTGCGCCGAAAGCTTTGCCGAACACGGTGCCGATACGATCCGCGACTTCTTCCGCGCCTTCCTGCAAATGGCTGTCGTGCTGACCTTCGGCGCCCAGCAGCCGGTGGTGAAGGTTGGTCGCATCGCCGGTCAGTTCGCCAAGCCGCGCTCCTCGGATTTCGAGAAGCTGGACGGCGTGGAACTGCCGAGCTACCGCGGCGACATCATCAACGGCATCGAATTCACGCCGGAGGCGCGTATTCCCAATCCGCATCGTCAGCTCATGGCCTACCGCCAGTCGGCTGCGACGCTGAACCTTTTGCGCGCCTTCGCCATGGGTGGCTATGCCAACCTGGAAAACGTGCATCAGTGGATGCTCGGCTTCGTCAAGGACAGCCCGCAGGCGGACCGCTACCGCAAACTGGCCGACCGGATTTCCGAAACCATGGACTTCATGAAGGCCATTGGCATTACATCGGAAAACAATCCGAGCCTGCGCGAAACGGACTTCTTCACCAGCCATGAAGCGCTGCTTCTGGGCTATGAAGAAGCGCTGACCCGCGTCGATTCCACCTCGGGCGACTGGTACGCCACCTCCGGTCACATGATCTGGATCGGCGACCGTACCCGTCAGGCCGATCACGCCCATGTGGAATATTGCCGCGGCATCAAGAATCCGATTGGTCTGAAATGTGGCCCGTCGCTGCAGGCAGACGATCTGCTGAGCCTGATCGACATTCTGAACCCTGCCAACGAAGCGGGCCGTCTGACGCTGATCTGCCGTTTCGGTCATGACAGGGTGGCCGACCATCTGCCGCGCCTCATTCGCGCTGTGGAGCGGGAAGGGCGCAAGGTCGTATGGTCCTGCGATCCCATGCATGGCAACACGATCACGCTCAACAACTACAAGACCCGTCCGTTCGAACGGGTTCTGTCGGAAGTGGAAAGCTTCTTCCAGATCCATCGCGCCGAAGGCTCTCACCCGGGCGGCATCCATATCGAGATGACCGGCAAGGACGTGACGGAGTGCACCGGCGGTGCGCGCGCGCTCTCCGCCGAGGATCTGCACGACCGCTACCACACCCATTGCGACCCGCGCCTCAATGCCGATCAGGCGCTGGAACTGGCCTTCCTTCTGGCCGAGCGCATGAAGGGTGGGCGTGAAGAAAAGCAGATGAAGGTTGCTTCGGCTTAACAGCTGCAAACATAGCCTTTAGAGCGCCGATCTGATTGAATCACATCGGCGCTCTAACCTTTTATTTTTGAAGCATAATTTTGTCGATCCTCGTTTCACTCCGGTCGGATTATGCTCTAAACCGGAGCTTCATCCGGCTATGGAATGACGAAAAGCCGTGCGGTGGCAACACCGCACGGCTTTGTCAATTTTGGCATCTTGAAGCGTGGAGGCGTTACTTGCCTCCGGTTCCGTCCAGTGCATTTTGCTGAAGACCGGACAGAAGATGCTCGCGCTCGAAAGCGATGTGGCGGCGCAGGCCTTCGAAAAAGCCGCGCAGCATATAGCCTACGGCCTCCACGTTCACCTGATCGCCACTGCCCAGTTTCAAGAGCGCATCGGTGAGTTCCTCGGCGAAGCACTCGTCTTCGCAATGCTCGAATTTCAGGCGGTTCAGCGTGTCCTGAAGGGTCTGGTTGCCGCCATTGCTGCGCTCCAGCCCGGCAAAAAGCACGGTCTCCTCGTAATGGTGCGCGCCCTGAATGAGCGGCCCTAAGGCCTTGGCGGCATAGATACATTTTTGCCGGTTGACGTTTGCAGGCAGCGAGTCGGCGATTTCCTCAAGCTCGCGACACAGCGCCAGTTGTTCGTCATGCGCGCGCGCCAGCCATTCCAGCCCACCCTCGCAAGCAGGGGCAGCAAAAGTCAGCGGAGAATTCTGGCTATTGTCGTTCATGCTATTGGCGTTGCGTTGCATCCTGCGTCTCCAACGGTCAGCCGAAAGCCGGCCTTTACTGGCGATGGTTTCGGGAAGTTTATGCAATTTTTGATTGCGTTCCCAAGGTTGGGAAAAGGAGGCCTGCTGCAACAGACGCTTCTTTCCCTTGTTGTCCTGTATCGTTCCGAGCCCGCTGAAATGCATTGATTTAAATCAAGGCTCCTTGCGCTTCCCGGTGGCACACCAGCAACGACGCGGGGACTCTCCGCTCTCGCACACCAAGCGTTGGGGGATGCCAACAATGAACTACACTTTCGAGACCCTGGTGCTGGCCGTTCTGGCCTTCGCCGCGCTGCTCGGGGCGGGTTTCGCCTATGACAGCCTTTTTGCCGCCCATATGTGGGTGGCCTTCTTCGTGCTGCTGGCCGGCACGGTTTTCATGCTGCGGCATATCAAGTTCGCACCGCTGGCCGTGGTCAGCGGCGAGCGTCAGGCCGCGGTTTCCAAATCCGAATATTTCGATGATCCGATCCGCTACGGCGTCATCGCCACGGTCTTCTGGGGTGTGGTTGGCTTTCTGGTGGGTGTGCTGATTGCTGCCCAGCTCGCTTTTCCCGATCTCAATGTTGCGCCCTGGTTCAACTTCGGCCGCCTTCGGCCGCTGCACACCTCGGGCGTTATCTTCGCCTTTGGCGGCAACGCGCTGATCGCCACCTCCTTTTACGTGGTACAGCGCACATGTCGGCAGCGCCTGTTTGGCGGCACCCTCGGCTGGTTTGTGTTCTGGGGTTATAACCTGTTCATCGTCATGGCCGCCACCGGCTATCTGCTGGGCATTACCCAGGGCCGCGAATATGCCGAGCCGGAATGGTATGTGGACCTGTTCCTCACCATCGTCTGGGTCGGCTATCTCGTTGCCTTCATGGGCACGATCCTGACCCGCAAGGAGCCGCATATCTATGTGGCCAACTGGTTCTACCTCGCCTTCATCGTCACGATTGCCATGCTGCATATCGTCAACAACCTGGCGATCCCGGTCTCCTTCCTTGGCGTGAAGAGCTATTCGGCCTTCTCCGGCGTACAGGATGCGTTGACGCAATGGTGGTATGGCCACAATGCCGTGGGCTTCTTCCTCACCGCAGGCTTCCTGGGCATGATGTACTATTTCGTGCCGAAGCAGGCTGGCCGTCCGGTCTATTCCTACCGCCTGTCGATCATCCACTTCTGGGCCCTGATCTTCATGTATATCTGGGCCGGTCCGCACCACCTGCATTACACCGCCCTGCCGGATTGGGCGCAGACGCTGGGCATGGTCTTCTCGATCATGCTGTGGATGCCCTCCTGGGGCGGCATGATCAACGGCCTGATGACGCTTTCGGGCGCCTGGGACAAGATCCGCACCGACCCGATCATCCGCATGATGGTCATTGCCATCGCCTTCTACGGCATGTCCACCTTCGAAGGCCCGATGATGTCGATCAAGGCCGTCAACTCGCTCAGCCACTATACCGAATGGACCATCGGTCACGTTCACTCCGGTGCGCTCGGCTGGGTCGGCATGATCACCTTCGGTGCCGTCTACTACCTGACGCCGAAGCTGTGGCACCGTGAACGGCTCTATTCGCTGCGGCTGGTCAACTGGCACTTCTGGCTCGCCACCCTCGGCATCGTCGTCTACGCCGCCGTCATGTGGGTTGCCGGTATCCAGCAGGGCCTGATGTGGCGCGAATACGATAATCAGGGCTTCCTGGTCTATTCCTTCGCCGAAGTCGTCGCTGCCATGTTCCCCTATTACGTGCTGCGCACGCTGGGCGGGGCGATGTACCTGGCCGGCGGTTTGATCATGGCCTGGAACATCTTCATGACCATTCGTGGCCATCAGCGGGTTGAGGCTCCCATTCCGGGTGCTGTCATTCCGGCTCATGTCCAGCCTGCCGAATAAGAAGGAGGGCTTCCATGTCCATTCTTGACAAACACCAGATCCTTGAAAAGAACGCCAGCCTTCTCTTTCTCGGCTCGCTGCTGGTCGTGACGATCGGCGGTATCGTGGAAATCGCACCGCTTTTCTACCTTCAGAACACCATTGAAAAGGTGGAGGGCATGCGCCCTTACAGCCCGCTGGAACTGGCGGGCAGGGACATCTACATCCGCGAAGGCTGCTACCTCTGCCACAGCCAGATGATCCGTCCGTTCCGCGACGAGGTGGAGCGCTACGGTCACTACTCGCTGGCGGCGGAAAGCATGTACGACCATCCGTTCCAGTGGGGTTCGAAGCGGACAGGGCCTGACCTTGCCCGCGTCGGTGACCGTTACTCGAACGAATGGCATGTGCAGCACCTGAGCGATCCGCGTTCCGTGGTGCCAGAATCGATCATGCCGAAATACGCCTTCCTCAAGGAAACGCCGCTGAAGATCACCAATGTCTCCATGGACCTGAAGGTGAACAGTGAAGTGGGCGTGCCCTATAGCCAGGAGATGATCGACAACGCCAAGGCCGATCTGATGGCGCAGGCTGATCCGAATGCCGATACGGCGGGTCTGCTGGCACGCTATCCCAAGGCCAAGACCGGCGATTTCGACGGTGATCCCACCCGCGTCACCGAAATGGACGCGCTGATCGCCTATCTGCAGATGCTCGGCACGCTGGTGGACTTCACCAAGTATGACGACGCAACAGGCTATCGGTGAGGTGCGGCCATGGAAGGAACCGAAATCTACACGGCCATGCGCCATTTCGCCGATAGCTGGGGTCTGCTGGCCATGACCCTGTTCTTCATCGGCGCAGTCATCTTCGCCTTGCGGCCCGGCGGCAAGAAAAACGCCGATGAAGCCGCCAGCATCCCTCTGAGGGAGGACTAATCATGTCGGAAAAACATATTGACGAAATCAGCGGCGTCGAAACCACCGGCCATGAATGGGACGGTATCCGCGAACTGAACAATCCCATGCCGCGCTGGTGGGTCTATACCTTCTACGCCACCATCGTCTGGGCCATCGGCTATACCGTGGTCTATCCGGCCTGGCCCACGCTGACCAGCAATACCAAGGGCCTGCTGGGCTATACCAACCGTGCGGCCGTGACGGAAGAAGTGGCCGCCGCCAAGAAGGCGCAGGCCGTGTTTACCGACAGGATTGCCGCGCTGCCGGTGAAGGATATTCTGGCCGACAAGGAGCTGACCCAGTTTGCCCTGTCCGGCGGTGCTGCGGCCTTCAAGGTCAATTGCACGCCCTGCCACGGCTCCGGTGCAGCGGGCGGCCCCGGCTATCCCAACCTCAATGACGATGATTGGCTGTGGGGTGGTGATATCGACGCCATCTACACCACGCTGCAACACGGCATTCGTTACACCAGCGATCCGGAAACCCGGACCTCCGAAATGCCGGCATTTGCCGAGATCCTGAAGCCGGAAGAAATCCGTCAGGTCGCGGCCTACGTGGTCAGCCTCACCGGCACGCCTTCCAATGCGGCGCTGGTGGAGCCGGGCAAGGCGGTTTTCCAGGCCAATTGCGTGGCCTGCCATGGTGAAAAGGCAGAGGGCAACCGCGATGTCGGCGCTCCCAACCTTGCCGATGCCATCTGGCTGAAGGTGAAGGGCGAAACCGAGATTGCCCAGCAGGTGGCCCATCCCAAGCATGGCGTCATGCCTGCATGGTCGGCCCGCCTCGGCGATACCACCGTCAAGGAACTGGCGGTTTACGTCCACTCGCTTGGTGGCGGTGAATAAAGGGCTGGCTGCGGATACCGCAGCCAATCACCTCAAGCCATTTCAGGCTCCGGCTGCAAGGCCGGGGCCTTTTTCGTTTTGTGCGTCAGTTCCTTCGCTGCCCGCCAGACGCGCAGGAAATTGCCGCTATAGACCTTGCAGATCCGCTCCTCCGGCCAGCCTGCCTCCAGCATGGCGCGGGTGAAATTGCGCAGATCCGCGCCGCTCTGCATGCCGGTGGGAATGCTGCAAATGCCGCCATCGAAATCGCTGCCGAAAGAGAGATGGTTCCACGGGTCATCCGTGATGCCCATGGAGGCGATGAGATCGGCAAGCCGCTCGTAATAATGCACCACGAAGGCCAGATCAGCGTCGCGGTCGGGCTGTCCATTGGGCAGGCGGCTGTGCTTCAGGAAATAGGGGGAGAGGATCACGCTGATCGTGCCGCCGGTTTCCACGATGGCGCGCACGGCGTCGTCGGAGAAACCGCGTGACAGATGCCAGGACCAGCGTTTCTCACCGGCTGCTGTGACGCTGCGGGCGGCGGCATGCGAGGCGAGCAGCGGTGCGCCCCGCCGCTTGCAAAGCTCAGCGACCTCAATGACGGCCTTGCTGCAACTATGGGAAACATCGATCATCAGCCCCAGATCGATGCAGCGCTCCACGAAGCGGCTGCCGAAGGCGGAAAGGCCATCGGCGCCAAGACGCCAGGGGTTCATCGGCTTGTAACCGGTCTTGCAGATGTCCGTATGGCTGAAGTGGTTCAGGGTAATGTAAGCAGCCCCTTCCCGGGCAATCTGTGCAAGGCGCTCCAGCCGCAGCGCTTCGCTTTTGCGGCCATAGCCGCCCAGCACATGCGCGCCTTCCACGGCGAGAATGACGCTTCTCACCCCTTCCGCCTTTGCCTCGCTCACCTGCTGCGGTGTCGTCGTCAGCCGCAGCAGGCCCCGGCTTTCGGCTATGATCCGCGCGACATAGCGCTGATGCTCCTTCCAGTTTTCCCAAGGGTCGAGCAGGAAGGCGGGCAGGAGGTTTTCCCAGAGCGCATGGGCGCTGAAACAGGCGCCGCCATAGCCGCCGGCCAGAAAATCCGGCCCGCTCACATGTTCGCAGATCGGCTTGTTCTGGCCCTTCGGGGTGGTCTTCTTGATCAGTTTCAAGCTCAGCGGCTCGGCGCGGGGCTTCCAGTCGCCCTTCCAGAAATCGTAATCCCCAAGCCAGCTGAGATAGAGTGAATCGAGATGCGTATCGATGGGATAGGCTTTTGCATGGACTTTTTCGAGATAATCGTCGCGCATTGCCCTTGTGCGGGCGGTCGCCTGCTGCTTTGTCATGATTGCCCCCAATCCAAAATTTGAGAAAAATTCAATTAAAATAATCTATTAAGCCGTCTCCACACAGTGGTGTTCATAGCTTAAAAGCAAAAGTCGTGCCACTTTTGATGGTAGGTTTTGCTTTCCTGGGGTCTCCGGCTTTTTCCGGGGGCAATCTTGCGGCGCTTCGCCGCTGCTTGATTTAAGTCAAGGTGTCTTTGTCCTGTCCGGGAGAAAAGGGAGCCTGAAGCATGAGGTCAGGCCCCGATGAAGAACCAAAACCCTAGCGATCCAGCTGATCTGCCCGTGATCGAGCGGGCGGATGTGCAGCCCGTAAACTCTGCAAAGGTCAGAAAGCCTCTTTATGAGGCACGCAAGAAGATCTTTCCCAAGCGTGCCAGCGGTCAGTTTCGCCAGTTCAAATGGCTGGTCATGGCCGTCACGCTCGGGATTTATTACCTCACGCCCTGGATCCGCTGGGATCGCGGTGCTTATGCGCCGGATCAGGCGGTGCTGATCGATCTGGCGCATCGCCGCTTCTATTTCTTCTTCATCGAGATCTGGCCGCAGGAATTCTTCTTTGTCGCGGGCCTTCTGGTCATGGCGGGGTTCGGGCTGTTTCTCATCACCTCTGCGGTGGGCCGGGCGTGGTGTGGTTACACCTGTCCGCAAACCGTGTGGACCGATCTCTTCCTGGTGGTGGAGCGCTTCATCGAGGGCGACCGCAATGCCCGCATCAAGCTCGACACCGCGCCCTGGAGCTTCGACAAGCTGCGCAAGCGGGTGGTCAAGCACGCCGTCTGGCTGGTGATTGGCGTGCTGACGGGCGGGGCCTGGATCTTCTATTTTGCCGATGCCCCGAGCCTTCTGAAGGAGGTGGTGACGGGCGAGGCCGCGCCCGTGGCCTATATGACCATCGCCATCCTCACCGCCACCACCTATCTGTTCGGCGGACTGATGCGCGAACAGGTCTGCATCTACATGTGCCCCTGGCCGCGCATTCAGGGCGCGATGCTGGATGAGAATTCGCTGGTTGTGACCTATAACGACTGGCGCGGCGAGCCGCGCTCGCGCCATGCCAAGAAGGCAGCGGCGGCGGGGCAGGCGGTGGGGGATTGCGTCGATTGCAATGCCTGCGTCGTCGTCTGTCCCATGGGCATCGATATTCGCGACGGTCAGCAGCTCGAATGCATCACCTGCGCGCTGTGCATCGATGCCTGCGATGGTGTGATGGACAAGCTGGGCAAGCCGCGCGGTCTGATCGCCTATGCGACCCTTGCCGAATACCAGAGCAACATGGCGCTCGCGACCGATAATGGTGCTGGACCGATTGATCCGCAGCGCGTGCGCAAGGCCGATGGCGGTTTCGTGGATCAGGTGCGCCATTTCGACTGGCGGGTGATTTTCCGGCCCCGGTCGCTGCTTTACCTCGGCGTCTGGTCGGCGGTGGGCATTGCCATGCTGGTGGCGCTGCTGACCCGCGAGCGGCTGGAAATAAACGTTCTGCACGACCGCAATCCGCAATATGTGCTGGAATCCAGCGGTTCGATCCGCAACGGCTATACGCTGCGCCTGCTCAACATGATCCCCGCGCCGCGCGACATCACCGTCACCCTCGATGGCCTGCCGCAGGCGGTGATGAAGGTGAATGGCATGCAGGAAGAACCGGGGCGCGCCTTCATCGTCTCCGTCGAGCCGGATGAGGCGACCACCCTCAAGGTTTACGTCACGCTGCCCGGTGAAGCCGTGGTGGAGCGGGCCGAAAGCTTCCGCTTTATCGCCAGGGATCCGCAATCGGGCGAGCAGGCAATCTACAAGGCCACGTTCAATGGTCCGGAGCAGGGCCGTGGAGGCAGGAAATGAGCGCGAATACCGAAAAACCCTTCGTCTTCACCGGCTGGCACATGCTGGCCACCATCTGCAGCTTCTTCGGTGTGATCATCGCCGTGAACTTCACCATGGCCTATTACGCCACCCATAGTTGGAGCGGCATCGTGGTGGAAAACACCTATGTCGCCAGCCAGCAGTTCAACGATACCACGGCCCGCATCCGCGCCATTCTCGATAGCGGCGTCGAGGGCCGGATGAGCGTGAATAAGGGGCTGATCGTCTATGATCTGGATATTCCGGGCAAGGGGCCGGTGATCGCCGATAAGGTAACGGCGAATTTCAAGCGGCCCGTCGGCACTGCGCAGGATTTCAGCATCGAGCTACAGGCGGAAGGGCCGGGGCATTTCGTGGCCCGGCATGAAATGGGTTCCGGTCACTGGATCTATGAAATCATCGCGCTTCGCGATGGCCAGATGGTCATGCATGAAGCCAACCGCATGGCGGTTCTGGAGGAAAAATAATGAGCTGCTGCGCGCCCGGCACCGAAAGCGCCCTTGAAATGGCGCGCTCGTCACTGCCTTCTGTCGAGGAGATCCGCCTGTCCAGCCGCGCGCTGGGCAATGGGCTCAGCCAGATCGATTTCAGCGTTCCGGGGGTCTATTGCGGCACCTGCATCACCAGTCTGGAGGCGGCGCTGAAGGCGGTGCCCGCCGTGGAGCGGGCGCGCGTCAACCTCTCCACCCGCCGGGTCTCGGTGGTCTGGCGGGAGAAGGAGGGGTTCGACCCGCAAGATCTCGCCCGGGCCATCGTGAATACCGGCTATGGTTGCCATCTTTTCAGTCCCGACGAGGAGCATTCCGATGCGCTGCTGAAGCAACTGATCCGTGCCGTTGCGGTTTCGGGTTTTGCGGCAACGAACATCATGTTGCTTTCCGTCTCCGTCTGGTCCGGCGCGGATGCCAGCACGCGCGATCTCTTTCACTGGATTTCCGCGCTGATCGCCGCACCGGCGCTCATCTATGCCGGCCGCTTCTTCTATCAATCCGCCTGGAGCGTGCTGCGTCACGGGCGCACCAACATGGATGTGCCGATCGCCATCGGCATTACCATGTCCTACGGCTCCTCGCTGTGGGAGACGATCCATCACGGCGAGCATGCCTATTTCGATGCCACGGCCTCGCTGCTCTTCTTCCTGCTCATCGGCCGGGCGCTGGACCATATGATGCGCGACCGGGCGCGGTCTGCTATCAGCGGTCTTGCCCGGCTCAATCCGCGCGGCGCAACCGTCATCCTGCCGGATGGCAGCCGCGAATACCGGCTGGTGGATGATCTGAAGGTGGGCGACCGGATTGCCCTTGCCGCCGGTGAACGGGTGCCGGTGGATGGCGTGGTTCTGTTCGGCGCGAGCGATCTGGATCGCTCCATCGTCAATGGGGAGAGCACGCCGCATCCGGTCAAGGCGGGTGATGCCGTGCAGGGCGGCACGCTGAACCTGACCGGGGCGCTGACGCTGGAAGCACGGGCTGAGGCGCGCAATTCCTTTCTGGCGGAAGTGGTGCGGCTGATGGAGGCTGCCGAAGGGGGAAGGGCGCGCTATCGGCGCATTGCCGACCGTGCCGCGCAGTTCTATTCCCCCGCCGTGCATCTTCTTGCCATTACCGCCTTCTTCTCCTGGGGGCTTTATGATGGTGACTGGAAACATGCCATGCTGGTGGCGATTGCCGTGTTGATCATCACCTGCCCCTGTGCGCTGGGGCTGGCGGTGCCGGTGGTGCAGGTGGTGGCGGCGGGCCGCCTCTTCCGCAACGGCATCATGGTCAAGGACGGATCGGCCATGGAGCGGCTGGCGGAGATCGATTCCATCGCCTTCGACAAGACCGGCACGCTCACCCTTGGCCGTCCGCGTCTGGTGGAGACCCAGGGCGCAACGGAGAAGACCCGCGCCATTGCAGCCGGTCTTGCCGCCGCGTCACGCCACCCGCTGTCGCTGGCGCTTTATGAAGCCATTGGCGGTGGGCGCAGTTTTGAGGAGGTGCGGGAAATTCCCGGCGCGGGTGTCGAGGCTGTGAGTTCCGAAGGTGTGTTCCGGCTCGGCAGCCGCAGCTTTGCCTGTAACGGCGATGTGGTGGAGCTCAAGAATGCGGCTTTGTCAGAGGTGGTTCTGTCATTGAACGGGCGTTTCATGGCTGCCTTCCGTTTTGAAGACAGTCTTCGTCCCGGTGCCGAACAGGCGGTGGCGTCTTTGAAAGCCAAGGGGCTGCGGCTTGCCGTGCTTTCCGGTGACAGGGCCGCTGTGGTGCGGGCTCTGGCCGAGCGGCTGGGGCTCGCCCGGGCGGAGGCCGAACTGTCTCCCGCTGACAAGGCGCGTTTCTGTGCGGAGGCGACCGGCGCCGGATGCAAGCTGCTGATGGTGGGCGACGGTATCAACGATGCCCCCGCTCTGGCTGCGGCACATGTGTCCATGGCCCCCGCCACGGCGGCGGATGTGGGGCGGCAGGCGGCGGATTTCGTGTTCATGCATGACGGCCTGGAGGCGGTGCCCTTCGCCATCGACATGTCGCGTCGGGCCGGACGGCTGATCCGCGAAAACTTCGTGCTCGCCATCGGCTATAATGTCATTGCCGTGCCGATTGCCCTGCTGGGCTATGCCACTCCGCTGATTGCCGCCGTCGCCATGTCCACTTCCTCGATGATCGTGGTGGCCAATGCGCTGAGGCTGAACGCTTTCGGTCTTGCGGAACGCAGGAAAAATGCCGCCACCGCCGCGCCCCTCCAACCCCAGCGCCAGCCGAGGCTTGCCGCATGAACATGCTGATCTACCTCATTCCCATTGCGCTTTTCATGGGTGGACTCGGGCTTTTCGCCTTTCTCTGGTCGCTGAAAAGCGGCCAGTATGATGACCTGGAAGGCGCGGCCTGGCGGGTGATCACCGATGATGATGAGCACCCTTCTGCCTGATTATCGGGCAGTTCAAACGTTTTTATAGGCAGTTCAAGGGGGGAAGCCTTGAAAAATTTGTCTGCCTGCCAATTGTTGTTGCACTTGCCCACTCCACCGAGGAGTGCCAAAACAGGCATCCTTCCTTGGTAAAAAAATATTGGAGCATGAATATGCAACAAGCGGAAATCGGACTGATCGGTCTCGGCGTCATGGGGTCCAACCTGGCGCTCAACATTGCCGAGAAAGGCAACCGCATTGCGGTTTTCAATCGCACGCCGGCGCGCACCAAGGAATTTCTCGGCGAAGCGGGCGATCTTGCCGCCAACATCATTGGCTGCGAAACCATCAAGGAGTTCGTGGCTGCCATTCGCCCGCCGCGCCCGATCATCATCATGATCAAGGCCGGTGATGCCGTGGACCAGCAGATGGAGCAGTTGAAGCCCTATCTGGAAGCCAATGACATTCTGATCGACGCTGGCAACACCAATTTCCGCGATACGATCCGCCGTTTCGACCATCTCAAGGGCTCCGGCCTGACCTTCATCGGCATGGGCGTTTCCGGTGGGGAAGAGGGCGCACGTCACGGCCCTTCCATCATGGTGGGCGGCACGGAAGAGAGCTGGAAGCGCGTTGAAAAGGTGCTGACCTCGATTTCCGCCAAATTCAATGGCGACCCCTGCGTGGCCTGGCTCGGCACCGACGGTGCGGGCCATTTCGTCAAGACCATTCATAACGGCATCGAATATGCCGACATGCAGATGATTGCCGAAATCTATGGCATTCTGCGCGACGGTCTCGGCATGAGCGCCCAGGACATTGGCGGTGTGTTCGGCCAGTGGAATACGGGGCGTCTGAACTCCTACCTGATCGAGATTACCGAAAAGGTGTTGAAGGCCAATGATCCGATCACCGGCAATGCCATGGTCGACATGATCGTTGACGCCGCCGGCCAGAAGGGCACCGGCAAGTGGTCCGCCATCGAAGCGCAGAACATGGGCGTTGCGGCAACCGGTATCGAGGCCGCTGTGGCAGGCCGCGTGCTGTCGTCGCAGAAGGCCGAGCGCGAGGCTGCGGAAAAGATTTTCGGCCTGCCCGCCCCGGCGGACAAGCCGCATGACGGCATGGCCTTCCTCGCCGATCTGGAAAATGCGCTGCTGGCTGCCAAGATCGCCGCCTATGCCCAGGGCTTCGCCGTCATGGCCGCTGCTTCCAAGGAAAATGGCTGGTCGCTTCCCATGCCGACCATTGCCCGCATCTGGCGCGCAGGCTGCATTATCCGCTCGCAGTTCCTTGATGAAATCACCTCCGCCTTCACCAAGCAGCCGGATGTGGCCAACCTGATCGTCACCCCGGCCTTCTCGCAGATGGTGAAGGATACGGATGCATCGCTGCGCCGTGTAGTCTCGTACGCCGCTCTTTCCGGTATTCCGGTTCCGGCGCTCTCTTCCGCCCTTGCCTATTTTGATACCTATCGCCGGGCACGCGGCACGGCCAACCTGATCCAGGCCCAGCGCGATTTCTTCGGCGCCCATGGTTTCGACCGTGTGGACGGCAAGGATTATCACCACGGCCCATGGGGCTCGGGTGCGGCCATCTACTAATAGATTTTGTGGTGATGACGGAGAGCCCCGCTGTTTTAGCGGGGCTCAGACTGCGGACAAAAGGGCCGCAACCTCTCCTCGGTCATGGTCGGGCTTGATCCGACCGTTCATAAGTCGTTGAAACCATGGATCCTCGTGTCAAGCCCGAGGGTGGCCGAAGGACAACACAGAGGTTGCAGCATGTCGCGCAAAAGTGTGCAGCGGTTTTGCGATAACGACATGCGTTAAAACAAGAATGTAAAGCACGTTGCATGAGGCTGATAAGCCGCAACGTGCTTTATTCATCAAGCTGAAAAGATGAAGCCGATGTCCGATACCCTCACCATTCTCGGCAGCAAGGGTGGCCCCGCCATCCGTCCAGGCGGCCCTAACCCCACCTCCATGCTGCTCTCCCTTGCAGGGCGGCAGATCGTTATCGATTGCGGCCTTGGCGTCACACGGGGGCTGGTGGAGACCGGGCTGTCGCTCAAGCAATTGGATCTGATCTTCATCACGCACTTGCATTCCGATCATGTTCTGGAGCTTGGGCCTTTGTTGCATACGGCCTGGACGACAGGCCTTGCATCGCCTGTCCACCTCTATGGTCCGGCGGGAACGCGGCAGGTCTGGCAGGGATTTCTCGCCTCGCTCGACTATGACATCCGTACCCGCATCGAGGATGAGGGCAGGCCGGATCTTTCGAGCCTGGTCAAGATCATCGAATATGGCGAAGGGCCAGTCTTTTCGGAAGCTGGGCTCACGGTCATCGCTCTCCGTGTCGATCATCCCCCGGTGACGGAGTGTTTTGCCCTTCGCTTCTCCGATGGGCTGAAAACCGTTGTGCTCTCCGCCGATACGGCCTTCTTTCCGCCGCTGGCGGATTTTGCCGCCGGTGCCGATCTGCTGGTGCATGAAGCCATGCTGCCGGAGGGAGTGGAAAGCATCATTGCCCGCACCGGCAATGGCGCAAGGCTGCGCGAACATCTCCATGCCTCGCATACGCTGGCGGCGGATGCCGGACGCATCGCGGCTGAGGCGGGGGTGCGGACATTGGTGTTGAACCACCTCATTCCGGCGGATGATCCCGCCTTTAGCGAGGAGGATTGGCGCCGCGCCCTTGCGCCGGTGTGGAACGGCCCGCTGGTGATCGCCCGGGACGGTCTTTCCGTCGCGCTTTGAGCGCGGCTCTTATCCCCAGACCGGCTGGCTGATGCTTTGCAGCATATCGGGGCTGATGCCGTCGATACTGGCAATGACAGCCTTGGCGAGTTCGCGGCCCGCATGGCGGAAGTCTTCCGTGGCGGTAATGATGCCGGGGGTGATCCAGGAGAGGATCGGCACAGATTGCTTGGAGACGAGATCGAGATCGCGCCCCGTCATCTTGCCTGCGGCTTCGATCCCGGCATTGACGGCGATGGCCGCACTGCCGGCTGAGGCAATGATCCCGTCCGGCGCATCGGGTGCGCGCATCAGCGCCTCGATGGCATTGCGGATTTGCTCCAGCGGGGCATCGATGTTGATCGTGACCGGCACCTCCGTTGCGCCGCAGGCGCGCAGCCCGGCCACGAAGCCGTCGCGGGTGTGGCGGTAATAGGTGAGCTTTTCCGGCGGCGGCAGCAGGGCGATGCGCTTGCGGCCACGCTTCACCAGTTGCTCCACGGCCTGCCGGGCAAAGGCTTCATTGTCATAATCATGGAACGGGTGGACAAGGCCGGACGCCGTGCGCCCATGGGTGGCGAACGGCATGCCGCGTTCGGTCAAAAGTCGCACGCGCGGATCGTCCGGCTCGGTGCGGGAGATGATCACGCCATCCGCTGATCCGGTTTCCAGGATATATTGAACCGGCAGCATGGGGTCCTTGCTGTGAGAGTGTGGGGTGACAACCACATGGTAAGGCGTGCCTGACAGCACCTCCGAGATCCCGAAGATAATTTGGCTGCTGAAGCCCATGATTTCCTCGTCGATGCTGAGCACCAAGGCGATGACATTGGTCTTGCCGGTTCTGAGGCGCACCCCGGCGCGGTTGGGCTGGTAGCCCACCTGCCGCGCCACCATGCGAACTCGCTCCTTGGTTTCGGCACCGATATCCGGCGCATCCTTGAGTGCGCGGGAAACCGTGGTGATGCCAAGCCCGGTCATGAAGGCGATCGTCTTCAGTGTCGGGCGTTCGCGGGATGGGGCGGTATGCTTCAGATCGTCGTCCATGGGTATTCCGTCGCAAGGCGGTTTTGCTGGAGACTGGATTTCTTGGCCCGTTACGGAAACGCCAAGCGATCCAGATCTGTCTTTTTACGCATTTTCAGATGGGATGCTCCCAATTTTTCTGAAAACTCCTCTTCCGTCTTCTTGTCCAAGGGGACGTTTTGACAGTTGCGGTGTTTTCGCCCGGAAAAAACTGAAACGATACAGTTATTGTGATGCCTGAATTTGACGCGTTTGCCTACAACTTTTGGAGGATTTTCCTCTGAAAAACATATTGCGCCGCCGAAGGCTGTGGCGAAGGTATGGGCAAAAATGACTGATTTTTATGCGGATTTCGGATTGATGCGGTGCAAATTCGCCAGTTTTGAAGGCGAATTTGCTTCTGGTTTCGCCCTTTGTTCTTCCCGAAAAAATCATGACTAAAAAAATGTAAGCCGGTGGTTGCGTGGGCTTTCACTTTGCCGTAGGTTTTTCCGGCAACGTTTCAGTGAGGGAGGAGACTCAATGAATTTCCGGTGCATCGCGGCTGTTCTGGCAGCCAGCGTCGCCGTGCCTTTCGGTGCGGCCAGCGCGACAGATCTGGAAGTGACACACTGGTGGACCTCGGGGGGTGAGGCCGCCGCCGTTAAGGAACTGGCCAAGGCTTTCGATGCCACGGGCAATAAATGGGTGGATGGCGCCATTGCCGGGTCCGGCGGTACTGCCCGTCCCATCATGATCAGCCGGATTACCGGCGGCGATCCGATGGGGGCCACCCAGTTCAACCATGGCCGTCAGGCGCAGGAACTGGTGGAAGCAGGTCTGATGCGTGACCTGACCGATCTTGCCACCAAGGAAAAGTGGAAAGAGGTCATCAAGCCGGCAAGCCTGCTGGATAGCTGCACCATCGATGGCAAGATCTATTGCGCGCCGGTGAATATCCACAGCTGGCAATGGCTCTGGCTGTCCAACGAGGCCTTCAAGAAGGCTGGCGTCGATGTGCCGAAAAACTGGAATGACTTCGTGGCCGCGGCGCCTGCGCTGAAGAAGGCCGGTATCCAGCCGCTGGCGCTCGGCGGGCAGCCCTGGCAGGCCAGTGGTCTCTTCGACACGCTGGCGCTGTCTTTGGGCGGCAAGGACCTTTACATGAAGGTCTACAAGGATAAGGACGCCGATGCAGCAGGCGGCGCCGATATGGCGAAGGTCTTCAAGGCCGCCGCCGACGCCCGTGACATGGCCAAGGGCAGCAATGTTCAGGACTGGAACCAGGCGACCAACCTCGTCATCACCGGCAAGGCTGGCGGACAGATCATGGGTGACTGGGCGCAGGGCGAATTCCAGCTTGCCGGACAGACGGCAGGAAAGGATTACAGCTGCCTTCCCGGCCTCGGCCTCAGCGATTACATCACCACCGGTGGCGATGCCTTCTATTTCCCGCTGTTGAAGGACAAAGAGAAGGCGAAGGCCCAGGAAGTGCTGGCCTCCACCATCGTCAGCCCGAAAGCGCAGGTGGCCTTCAACCTCAAGAAGGGGTCGCTGCCCATTCGCGGTGACGTCGATCTTGCATCCGCCAATGACTGCATGAAGAAGGGCCTTGCCATTGTGGCCAAGGGCAATGCATTGATCAGCACCGACCAGTTGCTCTCTGCCGATACGCAGAAGCAGAAGGAAGATCTGTTCTCGCAATTCTTCGCCAATCCGTCGATGACGGCGGATGCCGCGCAGAAGCGCTTTGCCGAGATCATCAGCAGCGCGGACTGACAGTTTGCTCACCTGAGGAGTGCGCTGCGGCGGGTCCGTTTACATGGGCCTGCCGCACGGTTCCTCATGGCGAAAGGCATGCTGTTGCGATGAGAGAAGGAGGCTCCCATGGCGGCCACGGGCCGGACCGGCAGACCCAACCAGTTATTTCGCAATCTCAATGCAAAGATTGCTTCCATTCCCATGATCCTGATCGCGCTGGTCGTCTTTCTCGGCGGCAGTGTCTGGACGGTGGTTTATTCCTTTACCAATTCCAAGCTCCTGCCGCGGCTGAATTTCGTCGGCCTCGATCAATATGATCGCTTGTGGGCGTCCGCCCGCTGGATCGTCTCGATCCAGAATCTGGCGATCTACGGCATTCTTTCGCTGATTTTCAGCCTGGTCATCGGCTTCGTGCTGGCGGCGCTGATGGATCAGAAGATCCGTTTCGAGAATGTCTTCCGCACGATTTTTCTCTATCCCTTTGCGCTGTCCTTCATCGTCACCGGTCTGGTCTGGCAATGGGTGCTCAATCCGGAATTCGGCATCCAGTCCGTCGTGCGTTCGCTGGGCTTTACGGACTTTACCTTCGATCCGCTCTATAATCCTTCCATCGTCATCTACGGCATCCTGATTGCCGGGCTCTGGCAGGGCACGGGGCTGGTCATGTGCCTGATGCTGGCGGGCCTGCGTGGCATTGATGAAGACATCTGGAAGGCTGCCCGCGTCGATGGCATCCCGATGTGGCGAACCTATCTCTTCATCATCATTCCGATGATGCGCCCGGTGTTCATCACCACGCTGGTCATCATCGCCAGCGGCATCGTCAAGGTTTACGATCTCGTCGTCGCCCAGACCAGCGGCGGCCCCGGCATCGCTTCGGAAGTGCCCGCGAAATATGTCTATGACTACATGTTCCAGGCGCAGAACCTGGGGCAGGGCTTCGCCGCCTCCACCATGATGCTGCTCACCGTCGCCATCATCATCATTCCCTGGGCCTATCTGGAATTTGGAGGGAAGAAGCGTGGCTGATCACTCCGCACTCAATTCGGTCGCCGCCGGCCTCGATCCTGCGAAATCCCGGCTGGGCGAGGGCCCGAGCGGGCGCAAGCCGAAGCCGATCCTGTCCCGGCGTAACATCATTCTCTATGGCCTGTTGTTCGTGGCCGCCGCCTATTACCTGCTGCCGCTTTACGTGATGGTCGTGACCTCGCTGAAGGGCATGCCGGAAATCCGGATGGGCAACATCTTTTCCCCGCCCATGGAAATCACCTTCGAGCCCTGGGTGAAGGCCTGGGCTGAGGCCTGCACGGGCCTCAACTGCGACGGTCTTTCGCGCGGCTTCTGGAATTCGGTGCGCATTCTCGTGCCGTCGGTGCTGGTGTCGATCATCATTGCCTCCGTCAGCGGCTATGCGCTGGCCAACTGGAAGTTCAAGGGCGCGGAACTGTTCTTCTCCATCCTTGTCATCGGCGCCTTCATTCCCTATCAGGTGATGATCTATCCGATCGTCATCCTGCTCCGCGAAATCGGCATTTACGGCACGCTGACGGGTCTGGTGATCGTGCACACCATTTTCGGCATGCCGATCCTGACGCTGTTATTCCGCAATTACTTTGCATCGCTGCCGGAGGAATTGTTCAAGGCGGCACGCATCGACGGCGCAGGCTTCTGGCAGATCTATTTCCGGATCATGCTGCCCATGTCGCTGCCGATCTTCGTGGTGGCCATGATCCTGCAAGTGACCGGCATCTGGAACGACTTCCTGTTCGGCGTCGTCTTCACGCGGCCCGATACCTATCCGATGACGGTGCAGCTCAACAACATCGTCAATTCGGTGCAGGGCGTGAAGGAATATAACGTCAACATGGCCGCCACGATCCTGACCGGCGCCGTTCCCCTCATCGTCTATTTCATTTCCGGGCGTCTTTTCGTCCGCGGCATCGCTGCCGGTGCTGTGAAGGGATAATCCATGAATACCAGTGTATCCATTCGAGACCTTTCGCTGAATTTCGGCGCCGTCACGGTGCTGAAAGACCTGAACCTCGATATCAATGACGGCGAGTTTCTGGTTCTGCTCGGCTCTTCCGGCTGCGGCAAGTCCACTTTGCTCAATTGTATCGCGGGCCTGCTCGATGTGTCGGAAGGGCAGATCTTCATCAAGGGCCGCAATGTCACCTGGGAAGAGCCCAAGGATCGCGGCATCGGCATGGTGTTCCAGTCCTATGCGCTCTATCCGCAGATGACGGTGGAGAAGAACCTGTGCTTTGGCCTTGAAGTGGCCAAGGTGCCGAAGGCCGATATTGAAAAGCGCGTGGCGCGAGCTGCCGAAATTTTGCAGATCGGCCCGCTGCTGAAGCGCAAGCCCGCTGCCCTTTCCGGCGGCCAGCGCCAGCGCGTGGCCATCGGCCGGGCGCTGGTGCGCGATGTCGATGTGTTTCTCTTCGACGAGCCTCTTTCCAACCTCGATGCCAAGCTGCGCTCGGAGCTTCGCGTGGAAATCAAGCGGCTGCATCAGTCGCTGAAAAACACCATGATCTATGTAACGCATGACCAGATCGAGGCGCTGACGCTGGCCGACCGCATCGCCATCATGAAGGGCGGCGTGATCCAGCAGCTTGCCGATCCGATGACGATCTATAACCGCCCGAAAAACCTCTTCGTCGCGGGCTTCATCGGCTCACCGTCGATGAACTTCTTCCGGGGCGACGTGGTTGAGCGTGGCGGCAGGCTGGTCTTTATCGTTGGCGGCCAGGAATTTTCGCTGGATGGCTATACGGCGGAAACACCGCTGGCCCCCGGTCAAAAAGTGGTGCTCGGCGTGCGCCCGGAACATATCGCCGTCGATGGCGATATTGCGCCGGGGCAGGAGGCGCATGAAGCCGTGGTGGATATCGAGGAGCCGATGGGCGCCGACAACCTGTTATGGCTGAAGCTTGCCGGGCAGGTCATTTCCGTCCGCATTGCTGGAACCCGCCGCTATGCGCCGGGCAGCAAGGTTCGCCTTGCCTTCGACATGTCGGTCGCCTCGCTTTTCGATGCGGGGACGGAAGAGCGGATTTGAGACACGAGAAGGAGGCAGCCCCCATGCCCAATGATCTTGATCTTTCCGGCCGCTGGGGCCTTGCCACGACGGGCGGAGACCATTCTTGCGAAATCCCTCTGCCCGGCGATGTGCACTCGGCGCTTCATGCTGCAGGCATTATTCCCGATCCCTATTTCGGGCGCAATGAGGAGGTTGTGCAATGGGTCGCCCATGAAGACTGGGTGCTGACACGAACGTTCAGCCTCGATCATGTCGATGGCGGCTGGTATCTGGATGTCGATAATCTCGATACGGTGGCGGTGGTCTTCATCAACGGCATTCCGGTTCTGTCGGCGGATAATTGCTTCCGCCGCTATCGTCCGGATATTTCCGAGGCGCTTCAGCCCGGTGAAAACACCATCCGCATCGTTATCCATTCATCCATCAAGGCCGGTGCCGAGCGGCAGGCGCGCCAGCCGTTTTATATTCCCTACCACCCCGGTAATTCGCCGATTGCCAATGGCAATATGCTGCGCAAGCCGCAATGCCATTTCGGCTGGGACTGGAATATCGCCATCGCCCCGCTCGGGCTTTATGGCCGCATTGCTATATGCAAACTCGATCCGGCACGCATCGAGCATGTCGAGGTCAGCCAGTTGCACCATGCGGAAGGTCGCGTGGATGTGACCGTGAAGGCGACCCTTTATGCCCGCGAGCCTGCCGTGGTGCCAGTGCATTTCGAGCTGGAAGGCGAGCGGGTACGGCTGGATTGCGGCATCAATGCCGGTGAAACGGTGATCACCCATGTGTTCGAGGTGGATCATCCGCGTCTTTGGTGGCCATCCGGCAGCGGGGAGCAGGCGCTCTACGATCTCAGGGTCTCGGTACCGGGCGCAACCGTTGAAAAGCGCATCGGCCTTCGTACTGTCGAGCTTCTGACCGATGCGGATGAGGTGGGCAGCCGTTTTGCCCTGAAGGTCAACGGACGGGAAATCTTCTGCCGGGGCGCCAACTGGATCCCTGCCGATGCTCTTTATTCGCGCTCTGATGCATCAAAGGTGGAAGATCTGCTGCAATCCGCCAAAGACGCCAATATGAACATGATCCGCGTCTGGGGTGGCGGCTTTTATGAGGCGGACTGGTTCTACGCGCTCTGCGACCGGCTGGGTCTGATGGTCTGGCAGGATTTCATGTTTGCCTGCAATCTCTATCCCTGCTCGGAGGATTTTCTGGAAAATGTCGCTGTGGAGGTCGATTATCAGGTCCGCCGCCTGCAATCGCATCCCTCCATCGCGCTCTGGTGCGGCGATAACGAACTGGTCGGCGCGCTCACCTGGTTCGAGGAAAGCCGCACCAACCGGGACCGCTATCTGGTGGCCTATGACCGGCTGAACCGGGTGATAGAGCAGGGCGTCAAACGGGCCTTTCCGCAGGCCATCTGGTGGCCGTCAAGCCCCGCTTCCGGCTATCTGGATTACGGCGATGCCTGGCATGCCGATGGCTCCGGCGACATGCATTACTGGTCCGTCTGGCACGAGAACAAGAGCTTCGACAATTATCGTTCCGTGCGCCCGCGCTTCTGCTCGGAATTCGGCTTCCAGTCCTATACCTCGCTGCCGGTTATCGAGAGCTTTGCCGAGGCGAAGGATATGAACATCGCCTCGCCGGTGATCGAACTGCACCAGAAGAATGCCGGTGGCAATGAGCGCATTGCCGGCACCATGTTCCGCTATTTCCGCTTTCCCAAGGATTTCGCCAATTTCGTCTATCTCAGCCAGATCCAGCAGGGGCTGGCGATCAAGACGGCGGTGGAATATTGGCGCTCGCTGAAGCCGCACTGCATGGGCACGCTCTATTGGCAGCTCAACGACACATGGCCCGTCGCCTCCTGGTCCAGCCTCGATTATGGCGGCAACTGGAAAGCCATGCATTACATGGTGCGGCGCTTCTTCCAGCCGGTAACGGTGGCGGCCATTCCGAAGGAAGATGGCCGCACGATCGATTTTTCCATGGTCAACGATACCGCCGAGGCGGTGGACATGGAAATCGATATCTTCGCGCTCACCCTGCAAGGCAAGCAGATCTGCCTGAAGGCCGCCAAGGGCCGCTGCCCGCCGGATCGGGCGGAGATCATTGCCAGCATCGCGCTTGCCGATCTGCCGGAGGCAAGCCTGGTCGGCTGGAGTTTCACCGCCGGAAACGGCATGACGGGCGAGGGGCATTATGCTCCGGTGAGCTACAAGACGTTGGACTTGCAGCCCTCGGGTGTCAGCCTGACGAGCCGGATGCTGGAAAATGGTTCGGTGGAACTGACCGTTTCCGCCACCGGTCTCGCGCTCTTCGTGATGATCGAAAGCCGGATACCGGGTCGCTACAGCGACAATGCCTTCGATCTGGCGGCGGATGAAAGCCGCAGAATCATCTTCACGCCGCAATCGCCGCTGGAGGGCGGTGTGGTGCCGCAATTCACCCTTTACGATCTTCAGTCCTGCCAGGCGCTGGGCTGAGTTTGGTTCTTATACGAAGAGTCATTGAAAATGACTCTTCGTATTCCACTTTCGAATATCTCAAGCATTTGACGCAATTGAGATATTCGAAATCCCTTCAAGGCGAGGATGCGTTAGCATCTTCGAGCCTTGGTATTATACCTGCCGGAAATTCCCCGGCAGGCTTTCCTGAGGAGGAGTCCCCCCATGTCCGCTCTTGGTTTTCAACTTTACAGCGCACGCAATTTTCAGCCCTTTTCCCATATTTTCCCGAAACTGAAAAAGGCCGGTTACACCCATGTGGAAGGCTATGGCGTGCTCTACGCCGAAGCCGACGAGGCCGGGCTGAAGGCCCTGAAGGATGATCTGGACCGGAACGGTCTGACCATGCCTACTGCCCATTTCAGCCTCGACATGCTGGAGAAGGAGCCGCAAAAGGCGCTGTCCATCGCCCGCACCCTCGGGATCGAGGCGATTTATTGCCCCTATCTCATGCCCGACCAACGTCCCAATGACGCCGCAGGCTGGCATGCTTTCGGCCAACGGCTGGAAAAGGCCGGTAAGCCCATCGTTGATGCTGGTTTGACCTTCGGCTGGCATAATCATGATTTCGAATTCGTGGCGCTGGCCGATGGCTCTACCCCGCAGGACCAGATTTTCGCGGGCGGACCCAGCCTCAAATGGGAGGCCGACATCGCTTGGGTCATTCGCGGTCTTGCCAATCCCTCCGACTGGATCGAGCGCTACGGCGACCGCATCACTGCCGTGCATGTGAAGGATATCGCCCCTGCCGGCGAGAATGCCGATGAAGACGGCTGGGCCGATGTCGGTCACGGCACCGTGGACTGGAAGACGCTGACGCCTGCGCTGCGCAAGCTGAACGTCAAGCATTTCATCGTCGAGCATGACAATCCGAACGATATCAACCGGCTGATCGACCGCTCCGCCGCTTCCTTCAAATCCTACTGAAACCTATCAGGATATTCTCCCATGACTGGTGAACTTGGTGTCGGCATCATCGGATGCGGCAATATCTCTGCGGCATATTTCACGCTTGCGCCCCTCTTCAAGGGGTTGAAAGTGGTGGCCTGCAGCGATCTCAACATGGCGGCGGCAGAGGCCCGCGCCGCCGAATTTGGCGTAAAGGCCCAGACCGTGCCGGAGCTTCTCGCCAATCCGGATGTGCATGTGGTGGTCAACCTGACCATTCCGGATGCGCATTATCCCGTTTCCAAACAGGCGCTGGAAGCAGGCAAGCATGTCTATTCCGAAAAGCCGCTGGTTCTGAGCCTCGAGGCAGGGGAGGATCTGCGCCGCCTTGCCAAGGCAAAGAACCTTTCCGTCGGCTGCGCGCCGGATACGTTTCTGGGCGGGGCGCATCAACTGGCACGGCGCTATATCGATCAGGGCGGCGTGGGCCGCATCACCTCCGGCACCTGCCATGTGATGAGCCCTGGCATGGAAATGTGGCATCCCAATCCGGATTTCTTCTTCCTGCCGGGTGGCGGGCCGATTCTGGATCTTGGACCTTACTACATCGCCAACCTCATCAACCTGATCGGGCCGGTGAAGCGCGTCGGCGCGTTGACCTCCATGGCCAGCGAAACGCGCACCATCACCAGCGAACCGCGCAATGGCGAGGTCATCCCGGTGAAGACGCCGACCAATATCCATGCTCTGCTGGAGTTCGTGAGCGGCGCGACCATCACGCTTTCGGCAAGCTGGGATGTCTGGTCGCATCGCCATGCCAACATGGAGCTCTATGGCACCGAGGGTTCGCTGTTCGTGCCGGATCCCAACTTCTTCGGCGGCACGGTCGAGGCCTCGGGCCGCAACAAGGATATTCAGCCGCTTGACGGCTGGGATCACCCCTTCGGCATCAACAACCAGGAAAGCCCTCATGGCCCCCGCGCCAATTACCGCACGGCAGGCCTTGCCGACATGGCGGTGGCTATCCTTGAGGGCCGGGATGCACGCTGCTCGCTGGACCGGGCGCTGCATGGCGTCGATGTAATGACCTCTATCCTCAAGTCCGGGGAAACGGGCGAGTTCATCACGCTTTCCACCACCTGCACCCAGCCGGCTGCCCTTGGCGAGTTAGAG
Organism: Allorhizobium paknamense; assembly: GCF_030815125.1. GTDB lineage: Bacteria > Pseudomonadota > Alphaproteobacteria > Rhizobiales > Rhizobiaceae > Allorhizobium > Allorhizobium paknamense. The sequence goes on along the minus strand of NZ_JAUSWH010000001.1, from coordinate 179,252 downwards.
GCGCGGGCGCTGCTGAAGTAAGATATTGCTGACGCATTGAAAGAGCACCGGCTCGCAAAAGCGGGCCGGTGCTCTTGTATTCTCGACTCATTCAGTCGAAAACATCAGCCGCGGCGGGAGGCTCCCAGATCCCGCCCGATAAAACGGAGGAATCCCCATGTCCTGGCAAGCTGCCGAAAATCGCTATGAACGGATGATCTATAACCGCTGCGGCAAGAGCGGCCTGAAGCTCCCGGCCATTTCGCTTGGCCTCTGGCACAATTTCGGCGATGACACGCCGCATCAGTTGAAGCGCGACATGTGCCGCCGCGCCTTCGATCTCGGCATTACCCATTTCGATCTCGCCAACAATTACGGCCCGCTGCCGGGTTCGGCGGAGCTGGCCTTCGGCGAAATTCTGAAAACCGATTTTGCGGGCCTTCGCGATGAGCTGATCATTTCCTCCAAGGCAGGCTATCACATGTGGCCGGGGCCTTACGGAGAATGGGGCAGTCGCAAATATCTGATCTCTTCCTGCGACCAGAGCCTGAAGCGCATGGGGCTGGATTATGTCGATATTTTCTACTCTCACCGGTTCGATCCGGAAACGCCGCTGGAGGAAACCTGCGGTGCGCTGGACCATATCGTGCGGTCGGGCAGGGCGCTTTATGTTGGTATTTCCTCCTATAATTCCCAGCGCACCCGCGAAGCCGTCGCCATCATGAAGGAGCTCGGTACGCCGCTTCTGATCCACCAGCCCAGCTATTCCATGCTGAACCGCTGGGTGGAGGATGACACGCTGCTCGATACGCTGGACGAGGTGGGCATGGGCTCCATCGTCTTCTCGCCGCTGGCGCAGGGCATGCTGACCACCAAATATCTGAAGGGCATTCCCGAAGACAGCCGTGCGGCGCAGAACCACTTCCTCAAGAAGGATTTCATCCGCCCCGAGATCATCGACAATATCCGCAAGCTCAACGAGATTGCCGAGAAGCGGGGGCAGACGCTGGCGCAAATGGCCATTGCCTGGGTGCTGCGCGGCGGTCGCGTCACCTCGGCGCTGATTGGCGCTTCCCGCGTGTCGCAGATCGAGGATTGCGTGAAGGCGCTCGACAAGCTGGATTTCACCGAGGCTGAACTGGCCGAGATCGAGGTCTACGCCAAGGAGGCCGATATCAATCTCTGGGCGCAGTCGGCAGAACTGGATAAATAACAACAAAAAGCCCGCCGGTCTTGCGAGCGGCGGGCTTTTCAAATTCTGACATCACTCAAACCAGACGGCTGCGCACCACAGCGGCTTCGATGAAGCTCTTGAACAGCGGATGCGGTTCCAGCGGGCGAGATTTCAGTTCCGGATGGTACTGAACACCGATGAACCACGGATGATCGGGATATTCCACCGTTTCCGGCAGCACACCATCCGGCGACAGGCCCGCAAAGACCAGACCGCAATCTTCCAGCCGCTCGCGATAATCGATATTGACCTCGTAGCGATGGCGGTGGCGCTCGGAAATCTCAGTCGAGCCATAGACCTCGGCGATCTTCGAGCCTTTCTTCAGGCTGGCCTTATAAGCGCCGAGACGCATGGTGCCGCCGAGATTGCCGGAGGCGGACCGCTTCTCGAGCTCATTGCCCTTCATCCATTCGGTCATCAGGCCAACCACCGGTTCCGCCGTCGGGCCGAATTCGGTGGAGGAGGCCTTTTCGATGCCGGCAAGATGGCGGGCTGCTTCCACCACGGCCATCTGCATGCCGAAGCAGATGCCGAAATAGGGCACCTTGCGTTCACGGGCAAACTGCGCCGCCAGGATCTTGCCTTCCGAACCGCGCTCGCCAAAGCCGCCCGGCACCAGAATGCCGTTGACCTTTTCGAGATAGGGCGCCGGGTCTTCCTTTTCGAAAATTTCGGACTCGATCCACTCGAGCTTGACCTTGACCCTGTTGGCGATGCCGCCATGGTAAAGCGCCTCGATGAGCGACTTATAGGCGTCCTTCAGGCCGGTATATTTGCCGACGATGGCGATGGTGACTTCGCCTTCCGGCGTGCGGATACGGTTGCAGACCTCTTCCCAGGCATCGAGACGCGGCTTGGGCGCGGGTTCGATGCCGAAGGCCGCCAGCACTTCGTTGTCGAGGCCTTCACGGTGATAGGCCATCGGCACGTCGTAGATATTCGCCACATCCAGCGCCTGGATGACGGCTGAGGGCCGCACATTGCAGAACAGCGACAGCTTGCGGCGTTCAGCCTCCGGGATTTCCCGGTCGGCCCGCACCAGCAGAATGTCGGGATGAATACCGAGCGCCTGCAATTCCTTGACGGAATGCTGGGTGGGCTTGGTCTTCAATTCGCCTGCCGCCGGAATATAGGGCATCAGCGTCAGATGCAGGTAAACGGCGGTGCCGCGCGGCAGCTCATTGCCAAGCTGGCGAATGGCCTCCACGAAGGGCATGGCTTCGATATCGCCGACCGTGCCGCCGATTTCGCAGATCACGAAATCATAGTCTTCATTGCCTTCGATAATGAAGTCCTTGATCTCGTTTGTGACGTGCGGAATGACCTGCACGGTTGCGCCGAGGTAATCGCCGCGCCGTTCCTTGTCGATGATGTTCTTGTAGATGCGACCCGTGGTGATGTTGTCGGTCTTGGTGGCAGAACGGCCCGTGAAGCGTTCGTAATGGCCAAGGTCGAGGTCGGTTTCCGCCCCGTCATCGGTCACGAAGACTTCGCCATGCTGCGTCGGGCTCATCGTGCCCGGATCGACATTGAGATAGGGGTCCAGTTTGCGCAGGCGCACGCGGTAGCCCCGCGCCTGCAACAATGCTCCGAGTGCCGCGGCCGCAATTCCTTTACCAAGAGAGGAAACCACGCCGCCAGTGATGAATACATATCGCGCCATGGGCTTCACCGGATACCGTTTCAGATTCGATTCCGCCAGTCCTAATTTCATCAGACCACGGAAATACACACAAAGAAAAACCGGCGGGCTGTTTTTTAAGCCCGCCGGAGCGAAGGGAAGGTCAGGCGATCAGTTGCCCGTCGGTACGGAACCCGGCTGTGCCGGAGCAGGCGTTGCGGCATTTCCGGCCGGAGCAGGGGTTGCTGCGCCATTGGTCGCCGGAGCCGCGGGCTGGGCCGGGTTTGCCGGCTGAGACGGCGCGCCGGGAAGCTGATCGAGGATATTGCCGGCGGGCGCCTGCTGACCGCTCGGAATGCGGTCCAGAATATCGGTCGGACGCGATTCGTAGCGGGAGAGAATGCCAAGCGCCAGCGAGGTGATGAAGAACAGCGTGGCCAGAATGGCCGTGGTACGGGTCAGCGCATTGGCCGTGCCGCGCGCCGACATGAAACCGGAACCGCCGCCAATACCGAGACCGCCGCCTTCGGAACGCTGAATCAGCACGACGCCGACAAGCGCGATCACGATCATGAGGTGAATGACGATCAATACGGTCTGCATGGATTTTCCATCCTGCCCTTATCGGGCCTGTTCTAAAAAAGCATTCGGCGGCTCTCTACACGAGGAACCGCCGTAAAGAAAGCCCCTTTGCCCAAGTCCCTGAAACAAGTTCCTGAAAACTGCAGGGGCGTTTTGCTGATCCTGCTGGCCTTGGGGCTGGCCGGATCAGTCCAGAAGCTCGGAATAAGCCCCATAGATGGCGAGGAAGTCGGTCGCTTTCAAGCTGGCGCCGCCGATCAGCGCGCCATCGACATTGGCCACGCCCATCAGTTCCTTCGCATTGCCCGGCTTCACCGATCCGCCATAGAGAATGCGCATCTTCCGGCCGTTTTCACCGAAGCGCTTGACCAGTTCGGCACGCATGAAGGCGTGAGCTTCCGCGACATCATTGGCGGTCGGCGTCAGTCCCGTTCCGATGGCCCACACCGGTTCATAGGCAATAACGGTATTATCCGCAGTGGCATTGTCCGGCAGCGAGCCCGCGAGCTGGCGCTTGAGGATGTCCAGCGTCTGGCCCTGCTTGCGCTCATCTGCCGTTTCACCGATGCAGACGATAGCCACCAGCTCGGCGGCATGGGCGGCTTCGGTCTTGGCGCGCACCAGGTGATCGGTTTCGGCATGGTCGGTGCGGCGCTCGGAATGGCCGACGATGACATGCGTGCCAAAGCAATCGGCAATCATTTCGGCTGAAATATCGCCCGTATGGGCGCCGGCGGCGTTCTGGTGGCAATCCTGGCCGCCAATGGCGAGCGGGCTATCTTCGCAGAGCGCGGTGGCCACATAGAGCAGCGTGGCCGGTGGGCAGATGAGGCTTTCGACCTTTTCAGACAGCGGGCCCTTGACCCCTTCGGCAATCGCCTTGATCTGGTCCAGCGAGGCGCGCGTGCCGTTCATCTTCCAGTTTCCCGCAACAAGCGGGCGTACATCCGGTGTCATATTTCGTCCAACCCAACCCAATTCCGTTGAAAAACAGCAGTGACAGAATAGGAGGCAAGTTGCAACGCAACATGCCTTAAATCAAGGCAGAAGAGCAAAACGCCCTTAATTTCTGTCATAAAACTGCAAGAATGGCGGAGAATCTGCCGTTTTGCGCATGTTTGACTGTGGAAAGTGACTGTTTTATCGCCATGCGTGTATTTTGTGTTTTTACGCCTTACCGGAGAAGCCAGTTCAGGACGGCGCGCCAGTCCGTCATTCTGACCGGCGTGCCATGGGTGCCGGTGAGGAACAATGTGAATTTGGTGGGATAGCCGCCGCGATGCAGCCGCTCGTAAAGGCCGGTTTGATCGCCCGCCGCATAGACATTGTCGCGGCTGCCATGGGTGAACCAGATCGGTAGTTTGGCGCGGAAAGCTGCACTGGTGGTGAAATTGGGATCCGTTGCGCCCCCCATGATCGCCATGCCGGAAAGGGCGCGCACCGCCTGTTCCTCTCGCGTCATGCCCCAGCAGATGAAACTGCCCATGGACGCGCAGGCCAGCACCACCGGCTTGCCGCCAGAGCGGTTGTGCGCCTGTTCGATCAGGGCGGCAATCTGATCCACGCCCATCTTGTCGAACGAGCGTACCGTCGGGGCATAATAGGTGCCGCCATTTTCCACTGCCAGATTTTTCAGCCGGTTGAAATTGCCGCCGAACTTGTAGTCATCGGATCCCAGTCGCCGGTCACCGCCGCGGCCATGAATGAAAATCACGGTGAATGCGGCACCATCCGCCGGGCCTGTGCGGGTGACGTCCAGCTTGCCTGCCGCGCCCAGATCCAGCGTCTCATCCTTCTGATATTTGCGAACGCCTGAAGACACGTAGGGCGCCTTGACGCGCCGCTCCGGGATCTGGTCGCGCCCATTGATGTCACGCATTTCCTGATAGTCGATAATCTGGAAATCGCCGTTATCGCGGCTTTCCAGCACGGTCTGGCCGGAAAAGAGATCATCCTTGAAAGGCATCAGATTGGCGGCGGAAGCGGGTGCTCCCGCGAGGCACAGCCCCGTTGTGGCAAGGCAGAGCAGGGCGCGGCGGAAATCAATTGTGGACATCTGCATGAGGCAAGAAACTCCTTCGGCAAGCAGCCTTGCCATGGGTGCTCAGGAAACGCAAAGATTTCCGCACATTCGGGGCGGTGAGCGGCTCAGTGTTCAACGAGGCTCGGCTGCGAAAGTTGCAGCTGATATTGCCTTGGGGCCGCCGGACGGGTAGAAGGCGAACAAACCGGAAACTCCCTCTCTGTCCGGTGCTTCAAGCGCCTTCCGCCTGATCGCGGGTTACAGAAAGCGATAGAACGACACGATGGACGATAACGATCTCTTTGGCGATTTGCCGCAGGCCGTTCCTGCCAAGCCGGAAACGGTGAAGCCGGAGGCAAAGCCAGCTCCACCCGCGCCGCAGGGCGGCGATGAATACGGTGCTTCTTCGATTCGCGTTCTCGAAGGGCTGGAGCCGGTGCGCATGCGTCCCGGCATGTATATTGGCGGCACGGACGAGAAGGCGCTGCACCATCTCTTCGCGGAAGTCATCGACAACTCCATGGACGAGGCGGTGGCGGGCCATGCCAATTTTATCGATGTCCATCTCGATGCTGAGGGTTTCCTGACCGTCACGGATAACGGGCGCGGCATTCCGGTGGAGAACCATCCGCAGGTGCCCGGAAAATCGACGCTCGAAGTCATCATGACCAAGCTGCATGCCGGCGGCAAATTCGATGGCAAGGCCTATGAAACCTCGGGCGGTCTGCATGGCGTGGGCGTTTCGGTCGTCAACGCGCTGTCCGACAGCCTGGAAGTGGAGGTGGCGCGCAATCGCAAGCTCTATCGCCAGCGCTTCTCACGCGGAATTCCGCAGGGCGGGCTGGAAGAACTGGGCGATGTGCATAACCGGCGCGGCACCCGGGTGCGGTTCCATCCCGATCCGCAAATCTTCGGCGATCATGCGAAATTCGATCCGGGCCGCATTTTCCGCATGGCCCGCTCCAAGGCCTATCTGTTCGGCGGTGTGGAAATTCGCTGGTCCTGCGATCCGGGCATCCTGCCTGCGGGCGGGGATATTCCGGAAAAGGCCGTCTTCCATTTTCCAGGAGGTCTGAAGGATTATCTGGCGGCGACGCTTGGCAAGGAATTCACCGTTACGCGGGAAATCTTCGCCGGAAAGTCGGACAAGACCAATGGTCATGGCGCGCTGGAATGGGCCATCACCTGGTATGGCGGCGATCCGCAGGTTCATTCCTATTGCAATACCATCCCCACGCCCGAAGGTGGCACGCATGAGGCGGGCCTGCGCATTGCGCTGCTCAAAGGCTTGCGAAACTACGGCGAACTCACGCAAAACAAGCGCGCCCAGCAGATTACCACCGATGATGTGATGATTTCGGCAGTCGGCATGCTGTCGGTCTTCATCCGCGAGCCGGAATTCGTGGGTCAGACGAAGGACAAGCTGGCGACGGTGGAAGCCCAGCGCATCGTTGAAAACGCGCTGCGCGATCCCTTCGATCATTATCTGGCGGATAATCCGGCGGAAGCGGCGAAGCTCCTCGATTGGGTGATCGAGCGCGCCGAAGAGCGGCTGCGCCGCCGCAAGGAAAAGGAAGTCAACCGCAAGACGGCGGTGCGCAAGCTGCGCCTGCCGGGCAAGCTTGCCGATTGTGCGCAGAACACGGCGGAAGGGGCGGAACTCTTCATCGTTGAGGGTGACTCGGCTGGTGGCTCCGCCAAGCAGGCGCGCAATCGCGCCAATCAGGCCATTCTGCCGCTCAGGGGCAAGATCCTCAACGTGGCCAGCGCCGGACGCGACAAGCTTTCCGCCAATCAGCAGATTGCCGATCTTATCCAGGCGCTGGGCTGCGGCACCCGCACCAAATATCGTGAGGAAGATCTGCGCTATGAGCGCATCATCATCATGACCGATGCGGATGTGGACGGCGCCCATATCGCCTCGCTGCTCATCACCTTCTTCTATCAGGAAATGCCGGAATTGATCCGGGGCAGCCACCTCTATCTCGCCGTGCCGCCGCTTTATGTGCTGCGGCAGGGGGCGAAGACGGTCTATGCCCGCGACGATGCCCACCGCGCCGAACTGATGGAAACCACCTTCAAGGGCAAGAAGGTCGAAGTGGGCCGCTTCAAAGGTCTGGGCGAAATGATGCCGCAGCAGTTGAAGGAAACCACCATGGACCCCGCCAAGCGTACGCTGTTGCGCGTGGCCATTGATGATGTCGATTTCGAAGGTACCCGTGATGCGGTGGATGCGCTGATGGGCACCAAGCCGGAAGCCCGTTTCCGCTTCATCCAGGATCGTGCCGCCTTCGCGGAAAATCTGGATATCTGAGGCGCTTTCCGCTTCGTTTCCCCGAATAGCTACGTTTTTTCAAATGCCGCCCTTGGGCGGCATTTCGTTTTCACGCGTTTCCGGACAAAAAGCTGGTTCGCACTTTTGGGTCCGCTGCGCTGCAGCCGCAAACGACAAAGGCCGCGAAACGTGAAGTTTCGCGGCCTTTGTTCATTGTGCTTGAATAGGCTTAGTTGAAGCGGCCTGCGGCATGGGCCAGCATGGTATAGACCTTGCCGGTGTCCGAGGTCAGGTAGGACTGGGTGATGGTCTTGTCCCGGTCCGTACGCGCCACATCCGAGAGCAGCTTTTCGAAATCAGCGATGTAGCGATCGACAGCGGTGCGGAATTCCGGTTCGCGGTCGTATTTGCGCTTGATCTCATCGAAGGTCTGCTGACCCTTCAGCGTGTAGAGGCGACGGGTGAAGACATCGCGCTCGCCACGCTGGTAGCGCCGCCACAGTTCCACAGACGCGTCGTGATCGATGGCGCGGGCGATATCGACCGAAAGCGAATTCAGCGACTCGACCATGTGGCGCGGATTACGGGTATCGGTGGTGCGCTGCGGCTCTGCGGGCTGACGCGGCTGGGCCGGGCGGGCGGCGGGCGAGACGATGGTCTGCTCTTCGCGGGATGCGCCGCGCAGCAGGTCGCTGATCCAGCCGCCACCCTGGCCGGACTGCGAGGCCGGAGCGGAAGTCTGCATCGGTGCCTGCTCCACGGAGAGGCTGCCACGCAGGCCAAGCGGAGCCTGGCTTGCCTGTTGCGGAGCAGGGCGGGCTGGAGCCGGTGCGGTTTGCTGGCTGTAGGACGCTTGCGGGGCAATGGCAGGCTGCTGCGGACGGGGTGCCGCCGGTGCAGGTGCCGGACGCGGCGCGGGTTGCGAGGCGCGGGGAGCGGCTTCGGCGATTTCCATTTGCTGGGCCGAGCGGCCAACCAGTTGCGAAATATCCTGCAAGGCCTTTATCTGCTCGGCCACGGCGCGACGCATGGCGCTGGCGCTTTCCTTGGCCTCTTCCGGCAGGTCGAAGGCGCCACGCTTCAATTCCGAGCGGGTCAGATCCAGTTCCTTGCGGATTTCCTGGGCGGAGCGGCGGATTTCGTCGGTCGCGCCGGAGAAGCGGTTCATTGCTTCTTCGACCGCAGACCGGACGGCCTCCTTCATCTGTGTCGCCGTGCCATCCGACTTCTGACCGGCCTCTGCCAGGATGCGATCCACATCGGAGAGCGAGGAGGCAAGACCACCGCGCAGGCGATTGGCAAGCTCGGTGGAACGCTTCTCGGCTTCGGAGAGGGTCCGCTCGATGGAGCGTGTGGCCTCTTCACCGGCGGCCAGCAGCGAATCCCGCATGGAACCGGCCGTCGATTTGGCCTGCTGCTCCGTCTCGCCCAGAATCTGGCCGAGATCGGCAAAGGACGACTGGATGGTGTTGCGCAGATTGCCGCTCATCTGGCCGGAGCGCTGCTCCAAGTGGTCGAAGGCACCCTCGACCATGCCAGCCAGCGACCGCATTGTGTTTTCGATTTCCTCGGAGCGCTTGACGAGACCGATGGAAAGATCGCGCAGCGCCTGCTGCCGCTCTTCCAGCGTTCCCGCCAGATTGGACTGGGCCGCAGCCAGAAGATCGGAGGCCTGACCCAGCACCTTGGCGTGATCGCCGAAGCGCCCGACAATGCCGGTGACCTGCGACAGCGCCTGATCCGACACATTGGACAACCGCTCCAGATTGCTTTCCAGCAGGCGTCCGGAGGTGGACAGCACGTCCGCAGCACGGTTTGTGGTGGCGGCAAGCCGTTCGGTGGTTGCGCCGAACTGCCGGTCGGCATCCGAAACGGTCTGGGCAGCCTGCTCGACAAGACCGGTGAGGGCCTGATTGGTCTCGGTCATCCGCTCGATCATGTGACCGGCGGTGCTGGTCAACGATTCTTCCGCTGCGTGCAACTGACGGGCGGCATGCGACGCGCGCGCCGTAATGGCGTCGGTCACCTGGGCATTTTCCTGCCGCAGGCGCTCGGCGCTCTGTTCGGCAGCCTGGGCGATGCGCTCGGCGGCTTCACGACCGATTTCGGCATATTGCTCGACCGTCGGCTTTGCCTTCTCCTCGATGAGGCGGGCAAGCTCGGACGAGCGACCGGCCAGCATGGAGTTGAGCTCGCGGGTCCGTTCGTCCAGGGTAGAGCGGATGGCGTTTCCGCGTGCATCCAGCGCCTTTTCGACGCTGTCCAGCGTAGAGGAAATCTCGCCCGAGGTGTTTGCAAGCGCAGAACGCAGCGCTGCTGCCCGTTCTTCCAGCGCCCGTTCGGCTTCGGTCATTGCGCCGGTGATCGAGCCTGCTCGGGCGGCGATGCTGTTCTCGGCCTCGGACGCCTTGCGGATAATGGCATCGCCAGCTTCGGCGAAGTTCTGCACGAGACCCGCGCTTTGGCCGGAAAGCTGCTCGTGCGTCTGGCTGATCCGGCGGGTCAGATCTTCGGTCTGCTGACGGATCGAGCGGGTGAACTCTTCGTTGCGGGCATTGATGGTCTGAGAGAAATCCTCGCTGGTGCGACCGAGCGTTTCGGCGGATTTCTGTGCCTGCTCATCGATTTCACGGGCAGCACCCACCACGGCGTCACGCAGCGAGGTGGCAAGCCCTGCGGCCTTGCCTTCAATAGTGTTGTTGACGTTCTGAAGGCCGATATTCAGCGCACGATCCATGGTGGACAGGCGTTCGTCGATCATGGACGTGCCACTGTCGAAGGTCTCGGCCAGGCGCTGGCTGGCGCCGCCCAGCGTTTCTTCCAGCCGCTGCGTCGCATCGCTGCTGACCCGTTCGAGGTCGGAGACCTTTTCCGTAAGCTTGGCCGCCACGCGTTCGCCCGCATCCGTAACCTTGGCATCGACGCCGTCGAGGCTGCCATGGATACGGTTTTCCAGCGAGCCGAGGCTTGTTTCGATCCGCGCCGTGGTGTCGTTGAGACGTCCGGCAACACCGCTGATCGAACCTTCGATCCGGGACGAGAAGTCCTCGGCGGTGCGGCTGATCTCGTTGGCGGCCTCGCCGAACTGGCTGGCAATGGTGCCGGCAGAGCCGCGAAGACGCTCTTCAAGCGCGCGGCTGCTGGCGTCGATGGTGGCGCGCAAGCTGTCCTGCTGCTCTTCCAGCGTCATTTCCAGCATGCCGGCGCTGGCGGCAATGGTGGCGCCAATCGCCGTCCCCTGTTCCGACAGCGTATTTTCCAGGGCGTCACGGGCATCCTGCAGGCTGGAGGAGAGAGCGGCGCTGCGCTCGTCCAACGTCGAGCGGATGCGGTCGTGATTGTCCTCGAAGGTGCTGGACAGGCGGCTGACCGAGCTGTTCAGATCGTTTTCGATCTTCGATACCCCTTGGCCCAACAGGCTTTCCACGCGCTCGGCGGATTGACCCAGCGTCTCGGCGAGGCGCTGTGAATGGGCGTCGAGCGACTGGTCGAGACGGCCCTGATTGTCTTCGTAAGCCGCGCGGATCGCATCGGCCTTGTTGCCAAAGGCGAGCGCAATGCGGATATCGGCTTCGGTCGCCGTATCCATCAATTCCGTCATACGGCCATCGATCAGATCCTTGAGCTGGCCGTGATTGGCTTCATAGGCCGCACGGATTTGCTCGGCCTTGCTGCCCAGGGCTTCCTCGATCCGCCGATCCGCCTGACCGACGGTGTCAATGAGGTCACCGACCTTGGCGTCGATGGTCTGGGCAAGACGGCCTTCATTTTCCTCGTAAACAGCCCGGATGGCGTCAACACGGTTACCGAGTGCCAGTTCGATCCGCATATCCGCCTCGCTGGCGGTATCGATGAGCTGTTCCACCTTGCTGTCCAGCGTCGCGGTTAGGCGCGCCTGGCTTTCCTCGTAAGCCGCGCGGATGGCATCGGCTTTGCCGGTCAGCGCCTGCTCGATCTGAATGTCGGCCTGACCGACGGTCTGGATCAGGTCGCCGACCTTGGCGTCGATGGTCTGGGCGAGGCGGTTCTCATTTTCCTCGTAAACCGAGCGAATGGCATCGACGCGGTTTCCAAGCGCCAGTTCGATGCGCATATCGGCTTCGTTGGCGGTGTCGATCAATTGCTCGACCTTGTTGTCGAGTGCAGCCGTCAGGCGGCCCTGGCTTTCCTCGTAAGCGGCGCGAATGGCGTCGGCCTTGCCGGTCAGCGCCTGCTCGATCTGGCTGTCGGCATTGCCGACGGTCTGGATGAGTTCACCCACCTTGGCGTCGATGGTCTGGGCGAGGCGGCCTTCGTTTTCCTCGTAAACTGAGCGAATGGCATCGACGCGGTTTCCAAGCGCAAGTTCAATGCGCATATCGGCTTCATTGGCGGTGTCGATCAATTGCTCGACCTTGGTGTCGAGCGTTGCCGTCAGCCGCGCCTGGCTTTCCTCGTAAGCGGCGCGGATGGCATCGGCCTTGTTACCGAAGGCGTCTTCAACACGGCGATCCACTTCGGCGGCGGTTTGGGCAAGCTGTTCGACCTTGGCGTCCAGAACCGATGTCAGCCGCTCGTGATTGGTCTCGTAAGCAGCGCGGATGGCGTCCGCCTTGTCGGAAAGCGCCGCCTCGATCTTGGCGTCCGCGCCTTCGGCAGCCTGGATAATGCTGTTGGCCTTGTGATCCAGAGTGGCGCTCAGGCGGCTTTCACCCGAAGCAATTGCCTCGGAAATGCCGCTGGAGACGGAGTTGAGCGTTTCCGAGATGCGCGCTTCGCTGCCCACCAACTGGTTGACGATGGCATCCGAACGGCTGCCAAGCGTTTCCTCGAAGCGCTCATGCGTGTTGCTCAGCGCCTGGGTCAGCGCGCTGCCACGCTCTGCCATGACCTGATCGATACGGCGCTGTGCTTCGGAAATCGTGTCGTCCAGCTGCTTGCGGCGCAGTTCCAGCGCTTCAGCAAGCGCACGCGAGTGCGTGGCAAGCGCTTCCGCCATGACCTCCTGCGAACCGCCGAGCGTTGCGGCAAGCGCCAGCGACTGATTGGTCATGTTCGAGCCCAGGCGCTCGATAGAGGTGGTAAGAATGCCGTCGATGGCATCCGAGCCGCCCTTCAGCGTTTCGTTGATGCGCGACAGGCTTTCCATCAGCTTGCTGTCCAGCGAACCGGCGCGCTGATCGAAGGCATTGGCGAATTCCGCCATACGATCATCGAAGCTGGCATTGATCTGGCCGATGGTGGCCTGCAGGCGATCCTCGAACAGGCCGGAGCGCAGATCGATGTCGACAATGGCTTCGTCGGCATTGTTCTGCAGGCTCTGGCGGAAGTTGACGGCCTTTTCTTCCAGCGAGTTGTTCAGGCGGTTCAGCACGCCGTCCAGGCTGGTGTTGATCTTGGTTTCACCCTCGGTGAAGCTCTGGGCGATCTCGCGGGTGCGTGCCACCAGCGTTTCATTGAGCTGCTTGGAGCGCTCGATGAGGGCGGCATTGAGCTTGTCGGTGCTGGCGTCCAGCGTCGATGCGCGGGTTTCGAACTGGCGAAGGATTTCCTCGCCATGGGTCGACATGGAGCTGGTGAGCGTTTGCAGGCGGTTGTCGAACTCGCTGGTGAGCGAGAAGCCGGCAGCGCCCAGCGCTTCCACCATTTCATCGGTCTTGGCGGTGAGGATGGTGCCGAGCGATGCGGCGGCGGCATCGGATTTTTCCATGATCGAGGCAGCACGCATGTCGATCATCGAAGCAAAGGCTTCGCCGGAGGTGGCCAGCCGCACGCCGATCTCTTCGGTGGCGAGAGACAGTTCTTCCTTCAACTGGTCATGGGCGCCGACGATGGACGAGCGAATGCGATCGGCATGGTTGACGATGGCATCGCGCTCTGCGGCCAGTTCCTGCACCAGGGTGCGCACGCGCAGCTCATTATCCGTATAGCTGCGTTCCAGCGCCGTCACTTCGGAATGAACGAGCGTTTCCAGTTCGGTGGCGCGTGCAATGGTGCGCTCGATGCCCTCGTTCATGGCGGAAACTTCGCGGCGCACCGCCTGACCCACGGACATGATCCGTTCGGAGGCGATGGTTTCCGGCTCCGCCAGCCTGAGCGCCACTTCCGCCATGGAGCGGGCGGCGTTGCGCAGGTCACTGGCCCGCGACATCATGATGGCAAAGGCGAAGAAGACGAAGATCGGCAGGATGGTGCCGACGAGAATGGCAATGATACCCGGATTGGCGATGAAGGCCGCAAGCCCGCCGGACCAGATGGATGAGCCGTAAAGGATCTGCGACAGCGCAAAGCCGCCAAGGCCCCAGATCACGGATACGACAGTGGCATTGCGAAGCGCCGCCCCCATGGAGGCACCTTCCAGCGATTTCAGGATGGCCTGAGGCGCCTTGCGCGACCCGTCATTGGCGGGCGCAAGTGCTGGCGATTTCGGCGCGGGTTCTGCTGCTGCACGTTCCGTGCGCTGCGGGCGAGGGTCGGCAGGCGTGGTGCGGGCAGGCTGCTGCTTGGCCGTTTCAGGCATCTTGGCCTCCGGGGCTCGTGGCCGTGCGGGCGGCGCAGGCGTATCGTCTTCCTCCTCGAAGTCGATCCGCAGGGCTGCCTCAAGGGCCTGGAAAGCGCTATCGTCAATCGATTCGCTTGTCTTTTTGTTCGCCATAGGTACGCCTCGCTTACGCCTACTCAGACCGCTCGCGGGCCTGATCGCTTTCGCGGCCCGGCAATGCGGCTAACCCTTGAGATCCCGGCTCACCGCCATCCCGAGCCGGATCCCGGCAGTCTCATGGCCATGCTTCCTGCGGAAAATGACGGTCTACCCATACCACCAGAAGCCGCGTTCACAAAGCTGGACACACTTTGCCTGCCTATCCGTTCCGTAGTGACACATTCCAGATAACGATACAATTAACGGCGCATGTTATCCCACGGTCTTCCTTTCATTATTAACACTTTTTAAACATGTTGAACGGGTGAAAGTGGCGGATTTGGCGGCATTTGATGAAAATTAACCATAAGGCAATTTTTCTTCATGAGCGGTGCCTGAATTTAACCCCAATCCCACCCTTTGAAGGCGATCCTCACAAACAACGTCCATCAAGAGAGGATGCCGTTTTCCATGCCCGCTGCTCCCGCCGTTTTTGAAAGCCCTGATCTGCCTTCCGAGCCAAGCCTGCCCGGGGCGCGGCCCATCGATCTTGCGCATCTGGCGGTGCAGACCATGGGGGATCGTGCGCTGGAAGCTGAAGTGCTTCAGCTTTTTGCCCGCCAGGCGCGTGGCAGCCTGCAGGAACTGGCCGCGGATAATGCCAATCGCAAGGCCGTTGCGCACAAGCTGAAGGGCGCGGCTGCCGCCGTGGGAGCCTTCAATGTGGCGGCGGCTGCAGCCCTGGTCGAAAGCGGGCAGCAGGATGCCGCAGCGCTCGCTGCCGTAGGGGCGGCCGTGGTAGAGGCGGAACACTTCATTCTCAAATTGCTGCGCGGCTAGAGCGTTTCATTGTTTCGTGGAAACATTGAAACGCTCTAACTCTTTGTTTTTAAGCATTTCCGGTGGGAAAACCGGTTTCCACTTTTCCTGGAAATGCTCTGGAGTTTGTCAGGGAAAAGCAGAATCTGGTCTTCCCGAAAAGACATCTGAAATTCAAAAAGGCCCGGCAGACCGGGCCTTCAATCCTATTCCTTGATGGAGCTGACCGTCGTCTGGTCCATCTGACGGTTGAGCCTGAGCCCGATGACAGGGATCATCCGGTCTTCCACCTTCACGGAAATGGTGATGTTCATCGCCTTGTCGTCCTCGACGCTGGCCACCATGGCGCCGTTCAACTTCTGGCGGTTGATGCCCATGACGGCCTTGGAGCCAGTGATCTGGCCCGAGACGATATCCAGCCCCTTGCCGTCGGCGCCATCCAGGAACTTGCCCTGATAGCTATTGCCTTTCAGCGAGATGACCGCATTCATCGGCTGCGAGAACACGCCGACCCGGCAGGTGCCGCCGAGCTTGATGCCGACATCGGAGCCGTCCGCCGGTTCACCGGTGAGGTTGCAGGTGAATTTCGTGCCCTTGTATTTTCCGGCGACGATTTCACCCGGACCGCTCCACAGACCGGCAACGGATTGGAAAAATTCACGATCCTTTTCCGCAGCAAAGGCTGCGGAAGCGGGGAGGGCGGCGGCACATGCGATGGCAAGACTGCCGAGAAGCGAAAACAAACGGGAGGGCATCGGCTTTCCTTGGCGCGATCGACACAAATTCATGATCCCAACATACGCCAAAGATGGTTAATTTTCCCTTTCACTTCCGGTTTTGTCCGTAACGCCTCATCAGGCACACGCGTTGCAGCATTGCGTTCAAGTCTCTGTTTTATTTTTGTTTTTGTCGGTCATGGAGGGTGTGAGGTCGGAGGCGAAATCACTAATGCCCGGCCTTTTCAGAGCCTTGAATTCCAAGGGGCGGCAGAGATCCATGGCAGCAATGCCGATTCTTGCGGTCATCAGACCGTTGATGACACCCTCGCCCAATCGGGCGGAAAGGCGTGAAGCAAGTCCATGGCCCAGCACCTGCTGGGCAAGGCCGTCGCCGATCGCAATCGATCCGGTCACGGCCAGATGGGCGAAGACATCCTTCAGCAGCCGCAGCATGCCGAATGAGCCCGGCCTGCCGCCATAGAGTTCCGCCATGGCCCGCACCAGCCTCACCACTTCGAAGAGGACATAGGCGAGGTCCACCAGTGCGCGCGGGCTGACGGCGGTGACCACGGAGACACGCTTCGATGAGTTGACGATCAGCATCCGCGCCTTGGCATCCAAAGGTCCAAGCAGTTCACGTTCCGCCAGCGCGATCAGGTGCGGAGCGTCGATCACGTCACTCTCGGCCTCTTTCAGGGTCGTGCGTCCGCGCGCCGTTTCCGGGCGGTGACCCGTCAGCGCGATGACCTCGCCCACCAGCTTGCGGGCTTCGGACGCCGTACCTTGCAGCATCAGGCCGGATGCCTTTTCCTTGATCGACTGCACCGCATTCAGCCGGTAGATACCTGCTACCTCGCGGGCCACCACCGCAAAAAGCGCCAGAAGGCCGATGCCCAGCACGGCAAGTGCTGTGTAGCCAAGCCAATCGGACCGGTTGAAGAGGTCGCGGATCAGGTCGTCGATCCAGACACCGAGCGCCAGTGAAAACAAGGTGCCGAAGGCGGCAGCCGCCAGCCTGCCGAAGGAAAAGCCGCGCTTGCGCCGCACCGGCAGCGGCGGCGGCGGATCGGCTGCGGTGAGTTCCGATAGAAACGGGTCCTCGTTCTCCGGCACGAGTAGGACGGCGCTGTCGAAGCTTTGCGGCGGGCGCTTGATCTCCTCGGCACGAAGCTGCCCCTGGTCTTCGTCCAGTGCGAAGGCTGCGGGTCGGCGGCGCGCGCGGTCATCCATGGGGGGCTTGGTCATGCGAGACGGTCTCCGAGCAGGAATTGCAGGGCGCGGTCCAGACGGATATGCGGCACCGAAAGCGTGATGCCGCCACCGGTTTCTTCCAGTTCCGGCGGACGGAAACGAACGATGTTGAGGTCGGGAAGGTCCTGAGTGTCCACCTCCCGCCCTTTCTTGCCACCGAAGAGAAGGGAGATGTCCCGCGGCAGGTCGCCGGGGAAAACAGCAGTCTTGCGCTTGCCGTCGAAGCGCTCGCGGCCAATGGTTTCGCCTTCCATCGGCGTACCCACCACCACGGGCAGGGCCTGACCGTCCTGCTTGACGCTGGCCTCGCGGGTGGCGCGCACGGAGGCCAGCGCCAGCACCTCGATGCCAGCGCCTGCCATGCCCATGCGGGTGATGGCACCATCCACCAGCCGCCTGGTGATGGCCTGCAATTGTTCATGGCTTTCATGATGCAGGTGATCTGCCTTGGTGGCGGCGACCAGCACCTTGTCGATGCGTCTGCCGATCAGGCCGCGCAGCCAGCTGCTGGTGCCGGGACGGAAGCAGGAGAGAACGTCGCCAAGCGCCTTTTCCAGATCCTGAACGGCTTCCGGCCCGCGATTGATGGCCTGAAGCGCGTCGATCAGCACGATCTGCCGGTCAAGGCGGGCGAAATGTTCGCGAAAGAACGGTTTGACCACCACGCTCTTATAGGATTCGAAGCGCCGCTCCATCATGGCCTGTAGCGAGCCGCGCACCGCCTTGGCACCGGGTGCCAGCGGCAATGGCGCGAAGGTGAGGGCAGGCGAACCTTCCAGATCGCCAGGCATCAGGAAGCGTCCCGGCGGCAGCGTGGAGAGCGAACGTGAGTCTGCCTTGCAGGCCTTCAGATAATCGGCAAAAGCCGCCGCCAGTTCGCGTACCTCGGCCTCATCGGCGGGGGCATCGGGATCGAGCCTGCCGGCCAGCGCCAGCCAGCGGGCGGACAATTCGGCGCGAATGCCGGTTCTGGCCAGTTCGATGGTGTTGGCGCTGAAGGTGCCATAGTCCTGCGCCAGCAGTGGCAGATCCAGCAGCCATTCGCCGGGATAATCGACGATATCGATGGCAAGCTTGCCGCGCGAGAGCAGCCTGCCCCAGCCGCTGGCGCTCTGGTAATCCACCACCAGCCGCAATTCCGAAATCGCCCGCGTCGAATCCGGCCAGAGACGGTCGCGCACCAGGGCGCGGATGTGGTCTTCATATTGAAAGCGGGGCACGGCATCGTCCGGCTGCGGTTCCAGCATCACGCGGGATATGCGGCCACTCTGCATGGGCTCGAACAGCGGCAACCGGCCCCCATTCAGCAGATTATGGACGAGCGAGGAAATAAACACCGTCTTGCCCGCACGGGAAAGGCCCGTCACGCCCAGGCGGATGGAGGGATAGAGGAGGTTCGAAGCCCGGTCGGTGAGGTTGTCGATGGCAATGCGCGTTTCATCGGCGAAACTGGTCAGGGATGGCGTCACGATCCGGCGGGTCCTGTCTTCGGTTTGACCTGTCATCGGACGGGAAGCGAAGTGAATGCTCCCCGTCTTTGCTGTACGGCGGCAAGGCGCGCCAATCCCGCGACCGGCATGGGCCGATGGCGGATGTCGGTGGTTTATATAAGGTGTTTACACGCCGTTTGAAGACGGAGATCAGGCCGCCACAAAATCAACGAGATGCCAACCGGCTCGGGTGTCATCGTTCCCGGTGATTGCATCGAGCACGGCGAGACCTGCTGGCGGATAACCCTGCGGAATGGCAGAGGCCAAAACGTCGCCGCCGGCCAGCAGATGAAGCAGTTCCTCCATGGCTGGATTATGTCCGATCATCATGACGGAAGCGGCGGGGCCAGAGGACTGCAAGAGTTCGAGATAGGTTTCCACCGGAGCGTTATAGAGCGCATCGATAAACCGGAAGGGCACATCCATGCCGCAGAGCCCGCGCGCCAGCGCATCGGCGGTTTCGCGGCAGCGGCGGGCGGTGGAAGAGAGCACGAGATCGGGGCGGTATCCCTTGTCCAGCGCCTTGTCGGCCACCACTTCCGCCTCTGCATAGCCATGGCCGTTCAGGGCGCGATCAAAATCCGTCTCCCCGGGCTTTGCCCAATCGGCGCTGGCATGGCGGAGCAGAAAAATACGGAAGGGCGGCGGAAGAACGGCTGGCATGCACGAGGATCCCGAACTGAAGCTATTTTTTCTTTAGAGCATTTCCAGGGAAAGTGGAAACCGGTTTCCCGTCCGGAAATGCGTAAAAGCGGACGCGCATTTCCAGGGAAAGTGGAAACCGGTTTTCCGTTCGGAAATGCGTGCCCGCAAAGAAACAACAACAAGATTGGGGATGGAGGAAAATTCCGGGAGCCCAAATATTAGGCAGAGGACTTGTTGCCTCTTGTATAAACGATAACGGTCTTCACCGGATAAGGCGTGGCCAGGGTTAAAACAGGACGCTGTCACCCGAAAATGACTTGCCTTCCTATCCGCAGAATTGCTTAAAAACAGGGACTTAACCCCGGAACATGTTGGTGGCAAGACGGTTGGATGACGGTTTCAGACCGGCCATGCAGTGCGCAAACACGCCCCTGGAATGGCATGGGTACTGATTGTAAAACCGATTAAAAACTAGTCCTTTAGCCGATTTTTATGACAAATTTAAAAATGGTTCCAAGCCTTTCTTGAGGCTTGAATGCGACCCTTTGAAGAGCTATACACCCGCCAGTGAGATGTTCTTCAGGAGAATCGCGTTGAGTGAGAAGATCAATCTTAGCGACTATGTGCTCTCGGAAGACGATGAGTTCATGAACGCCAATCAGCGCGCTTACTTTCGCGCTAAGCTGATTGCCTGGAAGAATGACATTCTACGGGAAGCGAGGGAAACCCTCGATCATCTGGCCGAAGAAAGTGCAAATCATCCGGACCTCGCGGACAGGGCTTCGTCGGAAACCGATCGTGCCATTGAGTTGCGTGCCCGTGACCGCCAGCGCAAGCTGATCTCGAAGATCGACGCGGCGCTTCAGCGGATCGAAGATGGCACCTATGGCTATTGCGAGGAAACCGGGGAGCCGATCGGTTTGCGGCGCCTGGATGCACGGCCGATTGCAACGCTTTCGATTGAGGCGCAAGAGCGCCACGAACGACGCGAAAAAGTCTATCGCGACGAATGAAGAAGGATCAAGGGCTCGCTTCGGCGGGCCTTTTTGTTGATCGAAAGTGATGGCTGCTGTTTAGAGCATTGTCCGGCCGGAGTGAAACGAGGGCCGAAAAGCGCTCCAACCTTTGCTTGCGCATGCGAGCCTTGGGTTCGGACCATAAACGAGAACATAGAAAAAGCCGCTCAAGCCTTGGCCTGAGCGGCTTTATTCATGTGTGCGTCAATTCTTGGTGGCGTTCATTTCCCCGAAAATTCGGGCAATTTCATCCTGAAGATTACCATCGGCCGGTTTTTCCTTCTCGACCGTTGACTGACCTGCAGGCTGCGGCGGGCGGATGGGCGGCACAGCGCGCGCCACGGGCGGCTCGATCGTGGGTCTGGCGGGACGTGGCGGTGTGATGTCCGCTTCCGTCTGCATTTGCGCATCCAGAATTTTTTCAAACTCACTGCGCAGCTTGGCGTCATCCGGCTCCGGGCGCGCCTGCGGTTCGGGTGCTGCGGGGCGCGCGGCAAAACGTTCCGGCGGAAACGGCTGTACCTTGGGTGTCAACACCCGGTCGCGAGCGGCGTCCAGAATGGCGGAAGCGTCTTCCGATTTCAAAGGTGCCGCTACGGGTTCGGGTTGGACCTCAGTTTTCGCGGCCTCGGGGGCGGGCGGAGCCGGTTCGGCTTTTACTGGTTCATTCCGGCTGGCTTCAGGCTTTTGCGGCGGCTGAGCCGTGACCTCGGGGGCCGCAACCGGCGGAACGGCAGCTTCCCGCACCACGGGGTCTGCCTCTACGGAGGGAGTGGTGCGGGCTACAGCTGCTTCCGCTTTGGCAACGGCGGTCGCAGCAGGAGGCTCGGGAGCGCGGGGGGAAGCCGCTGGGCGCGGCTCGGCCTTCACAGGGGCAGTTGCTTGCGCTGCCGGGCGCGGCTCTTGAGGCTTGACGCTCGGGACAGGCTTCTGCGCTTTTTCGGCGGGAGCAGGTGGAATGATGGGCTGTGCCGGTGCTTCTGGCGCAAGAGCGCGCGGCGCGATCTGCTGCTCTGTCTGCTGCTGATCGGTCACGGTGAGCGGCGATGCCGCCAGTTGCTCCGGCTGGCGGGCAGCAAGAGCCGCCTGGGTCGCGAGTTCTCCTGCCAGATAGGTCTTGGGCTCTCCGATGCCGCTTTCAATAACGATGTCGCTGGGACCGCCGATCAGGATCAGATGTTCGATATTGTCCCGTCGCACCAGAACCAGTCGCCGTCTCGCATCCACCGCCGCCGCATCCAGAACCTGCAGGCGCGGCTGACGATTGCGACCGCCGCGAACGAAAGGCGAGGGCGCGCGATTTTTCAAAATCCAGAGCACGACCACAAGCACCGCCAGCGCCAGAAACACGCCAAGCGCGGCAATCAGAAAGCGGCCTCCATAGGCGTTCATAATATCGTCCATCATGGTCGCTGTCTCCGTCGCATCCTGAACTCACATCGGCAAGGAATGATCGCAGCATTCCCGCTCTCTCACGAGCCTCTATTTCGTTTATCCCCTCAGGAAAACCGTTTTCCCCCGTTCCTGACAGATTTCGTAAAGAGGCAGCCGCACCGGCCAGCCTCTCTTCACGGGAGCTATGTAACGCGGTTTAACCACTTGGGAAGGTGGCATGGCCCACAAGAATGCGGCAAAGCTGAGGGATTGGCTGTGAATGGCCGTATTTGTGGGGGTGCCGGAGCTTTTTGACGGTTCCGCAAGTTGATAAAGATAGGTGTGGCAGCGATTCTCGCTGCCGGGGCGTTTCCACTGCCGAAGCGCGCGCCTTAAGCCTGATGAGGAACGAATGACCAAGCCGCCGCAGACCGATGACAGCCTCGGGCCGCTCGTCGATCGCCGTCCGCATGGCGGGGCCGCCGTGAGGATCATTATCCTCGCCTTCGTGCTTCTGGCGGCCGCCGCAGCGCTGGTCGTCTTCAAGAATGCCCTGGACAATCAGATCGTTCTGGGCGTGTTGGGCATTCTGGCGATCGTCGGCATCTTCTTTCTTGTCTCAGCCGTCATTGGCTTTATCGAGGTCATGCCGCAAACGCCCTCGGACGGTCTGGGCCGCGCCTTTCTCGACAGTCAGAGCGAAGGCACGGTGATTACCGATTCCCGGGGCCGGATCATCTATGCCAATGCCGCCTATGGCCGGATGACGGGCGCGCGCCGCGCCACAGACGTGCAGACGCTGGAAACCCTGCTCTCGCGCCATCGCGAGGCGGGCGAGGCACTCTACAGGCTGATCAATGGCCTGCGGGAAGGGCAGGAGGGCTATGAGGAATTCCGGCTGCTGAAGCCGCTTGGGCCTTATTCCGATAACGGTTCGGGGGCGCACTGGTATCGGCTGCGCGCGCGCCGCCTTGTGGGGCAAGGCGACGGCCTGCAAATCTGGCAGATCGCCGATATCACCTCCGAGCGGGACGATCAGGAGCGGTTTTTCAAGGAGTTGCAGAACGCCATCGATTATCTCGATCACGCGCCTGCCGGCTTTTTCTCCGCCGGGCGCAAGGGCGAAATCTTCTATCTCAACGCGACGCTGGCCGAGTGGCTGGGTGTGGATCTTACACAGTTTTCTCCCGGCTCCGTTTATCTCGCCGATCTGGTCGCGGGCGAGGGCATGGCGCTCATTCAGTCTGTACAGGCGCAGCCCGGGCTGACACGTACGGCAACGCTCGATCTCGATCTTCGCCGGGCCGATGGCCGCAGTTTCCCGGCGCGGCTTGTGCATCGCGTCCGCTCCGCGCTGGATGGCGCGCCCGGCGAAAGCCGCACCATCGTGCTTGCCCGGCAGGAAGCCAGCAACGGCGACCGCTCGGACACCGTCGCCTCCATGCGGTTTACCCGCTTCTTCAACAATACGCCGATGGCAATTGCCTCGGTGGATGGCGCTGGCCGCATTCTCCGCACCAACGCTCCGTTCCTGAAGTTTTTCGCCGATGTGGTGTCGCGGGACGAAATCGACCGGAAGGCAAAGCTGGAAGTGGTGCTGCATGCAAATGAGCGTGAGCGCTTTGAAGAAGCGCTGTCCGCCGCGCGTGACCGGCAGGTGGATATCGCCCCGATCGATTCCCGCCATCCCAACGACGACAGCCGCCACTTCCGCTTCTATGTGAATGCGGTGATCGACCAGAGCGATGAGGCGCCGGAAGAGGCGGCTATCGTTTACGCCGTGGATGTGACGGACCAGAAGGCACTGGAAACCCAGATGGCCCAGACGCAGAAGATGAATGCCGTGGGCACGCTGGCGGGCGGCATTGCCCACGACTTCAACAACGTGCTGACGGCCATCCTCCTGTCCTCCGACCATCTGCTGCTGCAGGCACGGCCCTCCGATTCCAGCTTTGCGGACCTGATGGAAATCAAGCGGAATGCCAATCGTGCCGCTGTGCTGGTACGGCAATTGCTGGCCTTCTCGCGCAAGCAGACCATGCGCCCGAGCGTGCTGAACCTGACCGATGTGATCGGCGATCTGCGCATGCTGGTGGATCGGCTGATTTCCGGCACCAATGTGAAGCTGCATGTGGATTACGGGCGCGATCTCTGGCCGGTGAAGGCCGACCTTTCCCAATTCGAACAGGTGCTGATCAATCTCTGCGTCAATGCCCGCGACGCCATGCCGGAAGGTGGCCGGATCACCATCAGCACCCGCAATATTGCCTCGGTCGAGGCGGCGGCCTTCAATTATCGCGGTCTGCCAGCAGAGGAATTCGTGCTGGTGGAAGTTTCCGATAACGGAACCGGTATTGCGCCGGAAATCATGGACAAGATTTTCGAGCCCTTCTTCACCACCAAGGAGGTGGGCAAGGGAACCGGGCTCGGTCTTGCCATGGTCTATGGCATTATCAAGCAGTCCGGCGGCTACATTTATCTTGAATCGGAAGTGGGTGAGGGAACCTCCTTCCGCATCTTCCTGCCGCGCTTCATTCCCGAAACTGCTGCCGTTGCGGCCGCTATTGCCGCGCCGCAGGAAGGCAAGGAGGCCGTCGTGCCTGCGGCGAGCGTGCCGGTCTCGCAAACCTCGGGGTCCGAAAACGAGCCTGCCGATCTCACAGGTAAATCTGCCGTGGTTCTCCTGGTAGAAGATGAGGATGCGGTGCGCCGAGGCGGCAAGCGCATGCTGGAAACCCGGGGTTATACCGTGCATGAGGCAGGTTCCGGTGTCGAGGCACTCGACATCATGGAGGAACTGGACGGCAAGGTGGACATCGTGGTGTCCGATGTGGTGATGCCGGAGATGGATGGACCGACCCTGCTCAGGGAATTGCGCAAGAAATATCCGGACCTGAAGTTCATCTTCGTTTCCGGCTATGCCGAAGACGCCTTTGCCCGCAACCTGCCGGCGGACGCGAAGTTCGGCTTCCTGCCCAAGCCCTTCTCGCTCAAGCAACTGGCCGTCGCCGTGCGGGAAATGCTGGACGCCTGATAACTGGTTTGGCCAGCGCGCATGAAAAAACCGGGCCGATAGATGATCGGCCCGGCTCCTTATTTTTCAGCAGTCATTCGATTTCAGCTCATCGCCACGGCAATTTCCGCCGCCAGACGGGCATTGTTTTCCACCAAGGCAATATTGGTGGCGAGGCTGCGGCCTTCCGTGAGATGGAAGATGTTGTCCAGGAGGAAGGGCGTAACTGCCTTGCCCATAACCTCTTCGCGCTCAGCATTGGCAAGGGCGCGGCCGATATAGATTTCCATTTCCTCGCGCGGAATTTCATCGTCCTCCGGCACGGGATTGGCAATCAGCATGCCGCCATCGATGCCCAGTTGTTCACGCACCTTCTGGAAATTGGCAATGGCTGCCGGGCTTTCGAGCGTCAGCGGGCTCTTCAGGCCGGAATCCCGCGACCAGAAGGCGGGGAAGACGTCGCTGTCATAGGTCACGACCGGCACGCCACGGGTTTCCAGCACTTCCAGCGTCTTCGGAATATCGAGAATGGCCTTGGCGCCGGCACAGACAACGATGACCGGCGTCTTGGCAAGTTCTTCAAGGTCGGCGGAAATATCGAAGCTCTCCTCCGCGCCGCGATGCACGCCGCCGATGCCGCCCGTGGCGAAGACGGAGATATTGGCGCGGGCGGCGGCAATCATCGTGGCGGCAACGGTGGTTGCCCCTGAGCGACGCTCGGCAATGGCAAAGGCCATGTCGGCCCTCGATACCTTCATCACATGTTTGAGCTGGGCCAGCTTTTCAAGTTGATCGCCCTCAAGGCCGACATGCAGAACACCTTCGATGATGGCGATGGTGGCGGGCACCGCACCGTTTTCGCGGATGATCGCTTCCACGCTTTTCGCCATCTCAACATTCTTCGGGTAAGGCATGCCGTGGGTGATGATGGTGGATTCCAGCGCGACAATCGGCGCATTCCGGCTTTTGGCCGCAGCCACTTCACGGGAATAGACAATGGGAAGAAGCGGGGAGGTGACTCGGGTCATGATCAATCCGGATTATGGCTTTGGCAGGTGGCAGCTTCAAAGTCTTGAAGGCTGGGGCACCTGCCGGAGAGCTGTGGCAAGCATATCGGCGTCGAGATTTTCGACGGTTGCGTGAGGGGATAGCAGGGTAAGCCCTGCCAAGGCAACACCATGACGCAGGGCTTGCCCCAGATCCTGGCGCCGCGAAAGCCCAAAAAGCACACCGGCGGCAAGGGAATCACCCGCGCCGGTCACATCGGCAATGGCGGCAAGGGGCGGGGGTTGCAAAATCCAGGCTTCCATCCCGGCAAAGGCCACCACGGGACCGGCGCCATGGGTTACCACGCCGCCTTTAAGCCCCGCCTTCCGCAGCAGGTCCGGCCACTTCGACGGATGGTCCGCCTCGGCCGCAGCTACGACGGCGGCTTCGGCGCGGTTGAGGAAGAGATAATCCAGGCCTTCCAGGCATGATGCATAATGTCCGACCTTGGCCGGGGAGATGGCAATGGCTGCGAGAGGACGGTTGAGTTGGCGCGCGCGGGCTGCAATGGCCGCCAGGGTTTCCGCCGGAAGATTGGCATCTACCAGCACGGATTTTGCATCCTCAAAGGCGGCGCGAACGGCTTTGATCTGAAGGCGGCGCGGGGTGAAGAGGCGATAGAGTTCCATATCGGCAAAGCCGATCACCAGATTGCCGTCCCGTTCCAGAATGGCGGTGTAGCTCGGCGTGGCGCGGTCGAGAAACGTGAAAGGCCGGTCGTCGATCCCGGCATCCCGTGCCGCCTCTCCTACCCGCTCGCCCAGTCCGTCGCCGCCGCGCGGTGTGATCATGGCGATGTCCAGACCAAGCCGCGAAAGCGCGCGTGCGGCGTTGAAGGCGCCTCCACCGGGTTCCTCGATCCACGTGCCCGGATTGGAGGCACCCGGAACGGTCTCGCCGCTGATGCGGCCACGCCGGTCTATATGGGCTCCGCCCAGCACCAGAATATCCATCGTCACGCGCAATCCTCGCTCGGTTTTACGCCGAATCGCTGTCCGTCCAGACCGTCGCCACATACTCTGGAAAGACCGAGGGGCCTCCCGGCGAAGTCTATGAAAACATTAAGAGAACAAAACCCGGAAAAAGAAATGATGGCAATGGGTTGAGCCAGGGTTGAAATATGAGAACAAAAAGAGTACATATTCCGCATCGGCTGCTTCGTTGCCTACGAGGCTTCAATAACCTAAAGGTGGTTACCATGTCACAAAATTCTTTGCGGCTCGTAGAGGACAAATCGGTGGATAAAAGCAAGGCATTGGAAGCAGCTCTGTCGCAGATCGAGCGCAATTTCGGCAAGGGCTCGATCATGAAGCTCGGTGCCAATGAAAAAGTGGTGGAGATCGAGACGGTATCGACCGGCTCTCTCAGCCTGGATATTGCGCTTGGCATTGGCGGTCTGCCCAAGGGGCGTATCATTGAAATTTACGGCCCGGAAAGCTCGGGTAAGACGACACTTGCGCTGCAGACCATTGCTGAAGCGCAGAAGAAAGGCGGCATCTGCGCCTTCGTGGATGCCGAACATGCGCTGGATCCGGTCTATGCCCGCAAGCTCGGCGTCGATCTGCAGAACCTGCTGATCTCCCAGCCGGATACGGGTGAGCAGGCGCTGGAAATTACCGACACGCTGGTGCGCTCCGGCGCAATCGACGTCCTCGTGGTCGACTCGGTGGCGGCGCTGACACCGCGTGCCGAAATCGAGGGCGAAATGGGCGATAACCTTCCGGGCATGCAGGCGCGCCTGATGAGCCAGGCGCTGCGCAAGCTGACGGCTTCCATCTCCCGCTCAAACTGCATGGTCATCTTCATCAACCAGATCCGTATGAAGATCGGCGTGATGTTCGGCTCGCCGGAAACGACGACAGGCGGCAATGCGCTGAAATTCTACGCTTCCGTGCGTCTTGATATTCGCCGTATCGGCGCGGTCAAGGAGCGGGAGGAGGTGGTGGGCAACCAGACCCGCGTGAAGGTGGTGAAGAACAAGATGGCGCCGCCCTTCAAGCAGGTGGAATTCGACATCATGTATGGCGAAGGCGTTTCCAAGACGGGCGAACTGGTCGATCTGGGCGTGAAGGCGGGCATTGTCGAAAAGTCCGGTGCCTGGTTCTCCTATAACAGCCAGCGTCTGGGGCAGGGGCGTGAGAACGCCAAGACCTTCCTGCGGGACAATCCGCAGCTTGCGCAGGAAATCGAGATGGCGCTTCGGCAGAATGCGGGTCTCATTGCGGAACGGTTCCTGCAAAATGGCGGCCCGGACGCCAATGATGGCGATAGCGCCGAAGAATAAGGATCTGTTCTGACGGGCGGATCGAAGACATGAAGGGCCGGAGATATCGAATCTCCGGCCCTTTGCTTTCTCCTGCTGGACAGGCGGCATGACGGGCGATAAAAGCCGGTGGTTTCAAAGGTTCGTCCGGTTTGGACATTCTATCAAGGGCATCCCATGAGCGGCGTAAACGACATTCGATCGACCTTCCTCAATTACTTCAAGGCCAATGGCCATGAGGTGGTTGCGTCGAGCCCGCTCGTGCCGCGCAACGACCCGACGCTGATGTTCACCAATGCGGGCATGGTGCAGTTCAAGAACGTCTTTACCGGCCTGGAGCAGCGCAGCTATTCCACCGCCACCACGGCGCAGAAATGCGTGCGCGCCGGCGGCAAGCATAACGACCTGGACAATGTCGGCTATACGGCGCGGCATCACACCTTCTTTGAAATGCTGGGCAACTTCTCCTTCGGCGATTACTTCAAGGACCGCGCCATCGAACTGGCCTGGAACCTGATCACCAAGGAGTTCGGTCTGGCGAAGGACAAGCTCTGTGTTACCGTCTATCACACCGATGACGAGGCCTTTAATCTGTGGAAGAAGATTGCCGGCCTGCCGGATCACAAGATTATCCGCATCCCGACCAGCGACAACTTCTGGGCCATGGGGGATACCGGCCCTTGCGGACCCTGCTCTGAAATCTTCTACGATCACGGCGATCATATCTGGGGTGGCCCGCCCGGCTCGCCGGAGGAAGACGGGGATCGCTTCATCGAGATCTGGAACCTCGTTTTCATGCAATACGAGCAGATCAGCAAGGAAGAGCGCATCGATCTGCCGCGCCCATCCATCGATACAGGCATGGGTCTGGAGCGCGTCGCTGCCGTTCTGCAGGGCGAGCACGACAATTACGACATCGATCTGTTCCGGGCGCTCATTCAGGCCTCTGTTGAACTGACGGGCGTAAAGGCGGAAGGCGAGCGTCGGGCAAGCCACCGCGTCATCGCAGACCACCTGCGCTCTTCTGCTTTCCTGATTGCCGATGGCGTGCTGCCGTCCAATGAAGGCCGTGGCTATGTGCTGCGCCGGATCATGCGCCGCGCCATGCGCCATGCCGAGCTTTTGGGTGCGCGTGAGCCGATCATCTACCGGCTGTTGCCGGTGCTGGTGCAGCAGATGGGCCGCGCCTATCCGGAACTGGTCCGGGCCGAAGCGCTGATCTCGGAAACGCTGAAGCTTGAGGAAACCCGCTTCCGCAAGACGCTGGAGCGCGGTCTGGCGCTTCTGGCCGATTCGACCTCCTCGCTTGCCAAGGGCGACAGCCTGGACGGCGAGACCGCCTTCAAGCTCTACGATACCTATGGCTTCCCGCTTGATCTGACGCAGGATGCGCTGCGTGCCCGAGGCATTGGTGTGGATATCACCGGTTTCAACGATGCCATGCAGCGCCAGAAGGCGGAAGCCCGCGCCAATTGGGCCGGTTCCGGCGACAAGGCGACGGAAACCGTGTGGTTCGAGCTGAAGGAAAAGTTCGGTGCCACGGAATTCCTCGGCTATTCCGCTGAAACCGCGGAAGGGGAAATCCAGGCGCTGGTACGCGATGGTGCGGTGATCGAGACGGCCAGCGCGGGTGAAACCGTGCAGATCGTCGTCAATCAGACGCCGTTTTACGGTGAGTCCGGCGGTCAGGTCGGCGATACCGGTGAAATTATCGGCGAAGGTTTTGCACTCGACGTTACCGATACGCAGAAAAAGGGCGAGGGTCTTTTTGTCCATATCGCCCGGGTTCGTGAGGGCAGCGTCAAGGCGGGCGAGCCCGTTACGCTGAACGTCGATCATGCCCGCCGTGGCCGTCTGCGCGCCAACCATTCCGCAACTCATTTGCTGCATGAGGCCTTGCGCGAAGTTCTCGGCACGCATGTGGCCCAGAAGGGTTCGCTAGTTGCGCCTGAGCGCCTGCGTTTCGATATTTCCCATCCCAAGCCGATCACCGCGGAAGAACTGAAGCGGGTCGAAGAGATGGCCAATGAGATCATCGTTCAGAATTCGCCGGTGACGACCCGCCTGATGGCCGTGGATGACGCCATTGCCGAGGGCGCGATGGCGCTGTTTGGCGAAAAATATGGCGATGAGGTTCGTGTGGTTTCCATGGGCACCGCTACCCATGGTTCCAAGGCCGGAAAGCCTTATTCCATCGAGCTTTGCGGGGGCACGCATGTGTCTGCGACGGGCGATATCGGCCTCGTGCGGCTCGTTTCGGAAAGCGCCGTGGGTGCTGGCGTGCGCCGCCTGGAGGCATTGACGGGCGAAGATGCCCGCGCCTATCTGGCTGAGCAGGATGAGCGGGTGAAGACGCTCGCGACGGCGCTCAAGGTGCAGCCCGGTGATGTCGTGACGCGCGTCGAGCAATTGGTGGACGAGCGCCGCAAGCTGGAGCGGGAACTGGCCGAAGCCAAGCGCAAGCTTGCCATGGGCGGTGGTGCCAGTGGTGGCGATGCGCCGCGTGATGTCAACGGCATCAAGTTCATCGGCAAGGCTCTTTCGGGCATTGAAGCCAAAGATCTGAAGGGCATGGCCGACGACGCCAAGGCCGCTTTGGGCTCCGGTGTCGTGCTGCTGGTGGCTGTCGCGGATGACGGCAAGGCAAGTGCTGTCGTGGGTGTGACCGCTGATTTGACGGAGCGCTTTTCGGCCGTGGAACTGGTGCGTGTGGCGTCCGCTGCCCTGGGCGGCAAGGGCGGCGGCGGTCGCCCGGATATGGCACAGGCAGGCGGTCCCGATGGCTCCAAGGCTTCCGACGCCGTGGAAGCCGTGGCTGCAGCCTTGTCGGCTGGGTAACGGCTCAGGCCTTTGAGAGAATTTTCGAGAGTTGCAAATCCTCCGGTGAAATCTTTCACCGGAGGATTTTTTATTGGGCTGCCATCTGCGCTCCGCGACAGGCACAAACTCCTGAAGGTGAAGAATTGGCGCCGTGAAGAGGTTTTTACTGCTGCGCCAGAAACCCCAGTAGCACCTTCATTGCCGCCTCTGCACGGGCAGGATGGGCCTGCTGGATGGCCCGGATGACAGTCACATGGAGCGAAACGGACTGGTCCATTTTTTCCAGAGACGCACCCGCATACCAGATCCGGCGGGAGTGGGTTTGCAGCGGTTGAAGGGCGGCGATCAGGAAGGAGTTGGGGCAGGCGGCCTCCATGACGTCATCGAAGAGCTTGTCGGCAGTCAAAAATGCCTCGATGTCACCTTCCGCCGCAGCACCCGTCATGGCCTTCGCGCACTCCACCAGGGATTGACGCTGGCCTTCCGTTGCTGCGTCAGCCACCAGAGCCGCTGCCATGGGCTCCAGTTTCTGACGAACAGCCATGATCTGCTCATGATGTTCCGGATGAATTTCGGAAATCTGCAAGCCGACGCGGGGGCGGACAAGAATGAGCCCTTGCCATTCCAGTTTCTGAATGGCCTCCCGCACAGGCGTTCGGCCCTGGCCCGCAAGCTCTATCAATTCCTTCTCCGTGACAGTCAGTCCCGGCGCCAGTTTCAGAGTAACGATAGCCTGCTCAAGACTCCGGTAGGCTTGACGGCTCAGTGACGTCGGCATGTCCTGCATGAAAAAGCGTGTCCTTTTTTGATGCAGAGATTATACCTGATATATCACAAAAGGCCAGCACTAACTGAATTCCATGGTTGCTGATATATCTCAGAAGAAAAGCCAGCGCCCGCACATACGGTCGCTGGCTTTGCCTAGGGGGAGATAAGACTCATAGAGCATGTCGGGTGACACGGGTTCACTGGACATGCTCTAATTTCTTGTTTTTGCGCATTTCCGGACGGAAAACCGCGACCCCACTTTTCTCGGGACAATGCTCCAGGTTACCGGAGGACTTTTCAGGCCGTCACCACATCAATCCAAGATATAGATGACGAAGAGGCAGTTAGAATTGCCTGCTGCGTTCTACCAACATTTTCATTTCTTCTTGCTCGCGGCGCAACGCGGTGACCGTCGAAATAACAGAAGCGACGAACATGGCGCTGATCAAGGCAGCAAGAACACAAAGAATAAAGAACATGATCTTATCCTTTCTGCTCGTGTTCTTCATGCAGCTAACGTTTAGACTGCGCTAAAGTTCCCGAGCGGAAAAACATGCTCTTAAACTTTGTTTTTACGCATTTCCGGACGGAAAACCGGTCCCCACTTTTCTCGGGACAATGCCCTTATCTGTCATGTCGGTATAAACTGTACTCGCGAAGCCGTGATGGGCGCGCTACAATTTGGCCTTTTTCATCGGGAAAAAAAGATGAAGCGCGTCAGCGGATAACCGCGACACGCTTCATCATCAGTCTGGATGGATGCCGCTTGGCTTCATCGCCACCGGATGGTGAGATCGATGCGGCACGAAGCCAGCGAAAATGTCTTAGCGCATGCTCTCGTAACGGGCAGTTACAGAGGGGCCATACATGGAGGCAGTCTTTTCCTCGTTCATGTGAAACCCGATGCTGGTTGCGAGCATAGCGCCGATCATGGCAGTCCATACCAAGTTAATCATCGTCACTTTGTCGAGCATTGATTTCATCCTTTTGTAAGGCTTATCGGAACGGTCTACCCTCGTGACCGCCTTGCCCCCGATAAGCAGTGAACTCCATTTACGATGGCCGGGCTGAAGCTGCCCTTAACACTCCGTTCATCTGGCGTTCATCTTTCCCGCCATCAGAAGGTATGCCTGCCGTCAATGATCGGTTCCGAGATCCAGCAGAAGTTCGAGAAGAAGCGACGCGAAAATTGCAACGATAATAGTAACCGCAAGCATTCTTCTCTCCACTGGCCTCGTTTCCGGCCATGGTCAAAGGTATAAGCCCTTGGCTCTGAAACGGTGCTGAATGCGGCATTCATCCGGCATTCATGCGGTCAGCCGCCCAAAAGATGAACGGCGCCATTCATTTTCGCCGCTTGCGGAGCGCCAGCCGGCATGACAAGAAGTGACGCGGGGCGGGTGTCCCTGAACACGCGTGACCCCCGCAGGACACAGGTGGCCTCAGGCTTTTAAGGGCGGACCGCCGATGAGCATAATAGGGTGAAAATGACGATTGCCTTTTATCCCGGCTCCTTCGATCCGATGACCAACGGGCATCTGGATGTTCTCGTTCAGGCGCTGAATGTCGTGCCTCGGGTGATTGTCGGCATCGGCGTTCATCCCGGCAAGGTTCCGATGTTTTCCTTTGAAGAGCGCGCGGATCTGATTCGCCGCAGCCTTCACGAGGTGCTGCCGCTCCGGGCAGGGGATATCGAGGTGATCGCCTTTGACGGTCTTGCGGTGGATGCGGCGCGTGGCCATGGCGCGACACTTCTGGTGCGCGGTCTGCGCGATGGCTCGGATCTGGATTATGAAATGCAGCTAGCCGGCATGAACCGGCAGATGGCGCCGGATATCCAGACGATTTTTCTGCCCGCTGGCACGGCTTCCCGGCCCATAACGGCCACATTGGTGCGTCAGATCGCCACCATGGGCGGTGATGTGAGCGCCTTCGTGCCGAATGCCGTCCTGCAGGCGCTGAAATCGCGTATTTGAGGGCGGGGTTGCCGTTCTCGCACAGTCAAGGCGGGCCGAGGAGTGCCCCCTTCAACGGAGTCTTTCATGAAACTGATCAAATTCGCCCTTGCGGGGCTTGTGACGCTGCTGGCCTCTTTTTCACTGGCCAGCGCCCAGTCTGCCGATAATTATCTGACCATTCAGTTGAAGGATGGCCCCGTTGTCATCCAGTTGATGCCGGATGTGGCGCCCAAGCATGTGGCCCAGATCAAGAAGCTGGCCTCCGAAGGGCAGTACGACAATGTTGCCTTTCACCGCGTGATCGAGGGCTTCATGGCGCAGACTGGCGATGTTCAGTATGGGAATATGAAGAATGGTTTCGACAAGGCGCGCGCCGGTACCGGCGGCTCGAAGCTGCCCAACCTGCCGGCAGAGTTTTCCAAGGTGCCGTTCCAGCGCGGCACGGTTGGCATGGCCCGCTCGCAGGATCCGAACTCCGCCAATTCCCAGTTCTTCATCATGTTTGCCGACGGTAGCTTCCTGAACGGTCAGTACACGGTGGTCGGCAAGGTCGTGTCCGGCATGGAATTCGTGGACAAGATCAAGCGCGGACAGGGCGGCAACGGCGAAGTGTCGGATCCGGACCGCATGGTCAAGGTTACGGTTGGCCGTCCGCAATAAAGATGATAAGGGCGGCGGCATGAATGGCCGCCGCATCGTGGAAACGGCGGCAGGATAAGCCGTAAACGGGCGGGAGCCCGCCAAAGGAGAGAAACATGGCCGAGATCAAGGATCCGGAAAACACCATCATCATGGAAACCACCAAGGGCAAGGTGGTCATCAGCCTGTTCCCGGATCTGGCCCCCGGCCACGTGGCCCGGATCAAGGAACTGAGCCGCGAAGGTGCCTATGACGGCGTTGTTTTCCACCGCGTCATCGAAGACTTCATGGCCCAGACCGGCGACGTACAGTTTGGCAAGAAGGGTGCGGAAACCTTCAACCCGGCCCGCGCCGGCATGGGCGGCTCTTCCAAGCCGGACCTGAAGGCTGAATTTTCCGCAACGCCGCACGTTCGCGGCACCTGCTCCATGGCGCGTTCGCAGATGCCGAACTCCGCCAACTCGCAGTTCTTCATCTGCTTCACCGATGCACCCTGGCTGAACAAGCAGTATTCGGTCTGGGGTCAGGTCATCGAAGGCATGGACGTGATCGACCAGATCAAGCGCGGCGAGCCGGTGAAGGATCCCGACTCCATCGTTTCGATGAAGGTTGCTGCCGACGCCTGATGTCGTCCTTTTTGAAAGCCCGTCTAGAGCATTTCCAGGAAAAGTGTATTTGCGGTTTTCCATCCGGAATTGCGTAAAAACAAAAGCTTAGAGTACGTCCGGTGAACCCGTGTTCACCGGACGTGTTTTAGCGTGATCATGCTGGGCGGGTTTTCGCGTTTCCAGATGTGTGAAAACCATGCGTGTAGATCTGTTCGATTTCGACCTGCCGGAAGACAATATTGCGCTGAGGCCCGCGAGCCCGCGCGATCATGCGCGTTTTCTTGTCGTGCGCCCGGGGGCTGAGCCGCATTTGCAGGATGCGCATGTCTATGATCTTCCTTCTTTTCTGAAGCCCGGCGACGCTCTGGTGTTCAACGACACCAAGGTTATTCCCGCGCAACTGGAGGGATTGCGGCTGCGCGACGGGGCTGAGCGCACACCGGTCTCTTGCACCTTGCATATGCGGGTCGCCGCCAATCGCTGGAAGGCCTTTGCCCGCCCCGGCAAGCGCATCAAGGAAGGCGATCGCATCGTATTCGGCGGTTCTGACAACAATGCCTGCATGCTGGGTGAACTGATCGCCACCGTGGCGGAAAAAGGCGAGGCAGGTGAAATAGACCTGGCCTTCGATCTTTCCGGGCCTGACCTCGATCAGGCGATCGCCACGGTCGGGCATATTCCGCTGCCGCCCTATATCGCGGCCAAGCGTGCCGAGGACGAGAAGGACCGCAGCGACTACCAGACCATTTACGCCCGTGAGGAAGGGGCGGTTGCCGCACCCACCGCTGGGCTGCATTTCACGCCGGATCTTTTTGCCGCCCTCGACAGGGCCGGGATCGAGCGGCATTTCGTGACACTGCATGTCGGGGCGGGAACCTTCCTGCCGGTGAAGGCGGATGATACCGCCGATCACAAAATGCACCACGAAATCGGCCATGTTTCGCAGCAGACGGCAGCGGCGCTGAATGCCGTTCGCGCCCGGGGAGGGCGTATTGTCTCCGTTGGCACCACCTCGCTTCGCCTTCTGGAAAGTGCGGCGTCCGAGAGCGGCGAAATCCTGCCCTGGTCTGGCGCCACGGACATCTTCATCACGCCGGGCTATCGTTTCAGGGCGGTGGATATGCTGATGACCAATTTCCACCTGCCGAAGTCCACGCTGTTCATGCTGGTCTCGGCCTTTTCGGGGCTTGAGACGATGCAGGGCGCCTATGCCCATGCCATTCGTGCCGGCTACCGTTTCTATTCCTATGGCGATTCCAGCCTGCTCTTCCGGAAAGACAAAGAATAATGAGCGAGCAGTTCACCTTCACCCTCAAGGGCACCAGCGGCAAGGCGCGGCTGGGCGAGATCACCATGCCGCGCGGCACCATCCGCACGCCTGCCTTCATGCCGGTCGGCACAGTGGGTACGGTCAAAGCGATGTATCTGGATCAGGTGCGGGAAGGGGGGGCCGACATCATTCTCGGCAATACCTATCACCTGATGCTGCGCCCCGGGCCGGAGCGCGTGGCACGGCTTGGCGGTTTGCACGAACTGATCCGCTGGCCGCATCCGATCCTCACCGATAGCGGCGGTTTCCAGGTGATGTCGCTCTCCGGCCTGCGCAAGCTCAACGAGCAGGGTGTGACCTTCAAGAGCCATGTCGATGGCTCGCTTCACCATATGTCGCCGGAACGCTCCATCGAAATTCAGGGCCTGCTGGATAGCGATATCCAGATGCAACTGGACGAATGCGTGGCGCTTCCCGCCGAACCGCGTGAGATCGAACGCGCCATGGAGCTTTCGCTTCGCTGGGCGGAACGCTGCCGTGTTGCCTTCGGCAACCAGCCGGGCAAGGCGATGTTCGGCATCGTGCAGGGCGGCGATCAGCCCGCTTTGCGCGTCCGCTCGGCGGAAGGGCTGAAGCAACTGGATCTGAAGGGCTATGCTGTCGGCGGCCTGGCCGTGGGCGAGCCGCAGGACGTGATGCTCTCCATGCTTGACATCACGCTGCCGGTTTTGCCGACGGAAAAGCCGCGTTACCTGATGGGCGTCGGCACACCGGATGATATTTTAAAATCCGTGGCGCGCGGCATCGATATGTTCGATTGCGTCATGCCCACCCGCTCCGGCCGCCATGGTCTTGCCTTTACCCGGCGCGGCAAGGTGAATATCCGCAATGCGCGCCATGCCGAAGATATGCGTCCGCTGGATGAGCAGTCATCCTGCCCTGCGGCGCGCGATTATTCCCGCGCCTATCTGCATCACCTCGTGCGCTCGAACGAGGCGTTGGGCGGCATGCTGCTCTCCTGGAACAATCTTTCCTACTATCAGGAGCTCATGCAGGGGATTCGCGCCGCGATTGCGGAAAACCGGTTTGAGGATTTCATGGCGGAAACCATGGAAACCTGGGCCAGAGGCGATATCGATCCGGTTTGATCAGCGGTCAGTGCTGTGCTGGCCGCTGCGGCTCGGCTGCATAAACTGCAGCTTCAAAGCCCTGAAGGCTTTCATCGCTGCGCAAGGTCAGCGCTTCCAGAATGCTTTGCTGGATGGCTTCCCGCAATTGCTGTGATGTTTTGATCGTCTGTTTTTTATCCAGCCATTGTGCCGCCTGCATCAGATTGGCGCCTTCACGCACCATGATGCGATGGGCTCTTTCAAGAGCCCAATTCTCCCATTGATCGACAGTAGACATATCATGTGCCCCGTATTGCCCGCCGCATTCAAATCGATCTGTCAGCGATTCATTCGCTAAAAGAACAATACCAAAAGTTATGATTCGCTAAAAAGCATTTTTGTTCCGTGTCTTGAGTATAAAACCCGCAAAAAATTGGGGGTCGATTATATGTTTGTTTTCACTTACCTTTTTGGCTCGTCATTCTGGAGTGCCGGGAACATGCTCCCGAAAATGGAGCAAAGTCATTTGCTCAAGACCTTGCAGGGTCACAATAAAAAACCCGGCCTGAGAGCCGGGTTACTGTTTTAAAACTGCAAGTTTTACCCTTTTCAAAGGATAAAGACGTCAGAATTTGTATCCGACCAGCAGGCCAGCGCGCGTCATGCCGTCATTGGGATCGCACAGATTGGCGTTGGATGTATGCTCGATCTGACCGACCAGGCTCCAGTTCTTGTCCAGACGATAGCCGACAGCCGCATGTTCGCGAAACAGCACGCGGCAGCCGAGATCCGGGCCGTTTTTATGCTGATCGTCAATGGCGCCATCATGGACGACGCCGCCAAGACCGATTTCGGTGAAGATCCGGTCTGAAATATCGAAGGTCCAGGCCAGACCGCCATAGAGCTGGTTGTTCATGCTGCTGGTGCCAACTTCACCGCCGAGGAAGGGGCGGGGATGTTTGAGGCTGTCCATCAAGCTGGGAGCATCGCCCCGATCAAAGGGATCGAAAAAGGCCGTTCCCTCGAAAGCGACACCGGTTTCATGGTCCTGAAGTGAGCCCACAGCGCCAAGCCGCACTTCATCCAGAATGTGGTCGCTGCCGGCAAAGGAGGGGAAAGCAAACAGTGTGGAAGCCGCCAAAATCATCATGGCGGTTGCTGTGCTCTTCCTGCATATCATAAGGGTTGTCCCCGGAAATCCATTGATTCGTAGGGACATATTGCGCGGATTTTTCGGCTCATGGAAAGTGACAAAAAGGCACTTCCGACATTTATTGGCAATTACGGCTGCCCGTAGCCCAGCGTTTGACGTCGGTGGAAATGCGGGCAGAGAGAGGCTCATTCATCAGCGGGCCGAAGGCTTGCAGCCGTGCAGGCTGACCTTCTGCCATGACCACCAGTTGCGGTCTTATGTCAGACGACCCCTTGCGGACAAGGAGAACGCGCGGCTGGCCGGAAAAGGAATTCAGTTCCGCATCCATACGGTATGGCTTGAAGGCCGGGTCGCCGGATTTGAACCAGCAGGCCGCGGCCGCCATGGTAATGCCTTCCATGGTCTGCAGCGCGGAACGGTTTTGCGGCGGCGGGGCGCTCGGTTTGCAGCCCGCGATAAAGGAAAGAGCGGCCAGGGCGCTGGCCAGCAGTATCTTGCGCATTCACGTCCCCCGAGCGCTCCGGTGCTGACACAGCCACGGCCTAGCTCATTTCATAGAGCGCCGTGCCGGAAACCGAAATCGTCACGAAACTCTAGTTTCTTGTTTTCGCATCGGATTTCTTCGAAAACCGGTTCACGCTTTTCGGTCCGATGCTGTAGTCATGCCTTAAAGCCCGTTGCGGCTTATCAGCCTCATGCAACGTGCTTTACGTTCTTGTTTTAACGCATGTCGTTATCGCAAAACCGCTGCACACTTTTGCGCGACATGCTTTAGTGCCCGGCCTGTCCCAATGGGACAATCCAGGCACTTTCCCGTAGGGATGGATTATGTCCGAAGCGTGTTATGCTGCTGCAATAACATCGAGAGCGGAGGCAAAGATACCGCGTCCGTCATTGCCGCCATGGGCGGCTTCGATCAGGTTCTCCGGATGCGGCATCATGCCGAGAACATTGCCACGGGTGTTGATAACACCGGCAATGTCGTTCAGCGAGCCGTTGGGGTTGGTGCCCTCGGCATAGCGGAACACAACCTGACCGTTATCTTCAAGCGATGTGAGCGTCTCTGTGTCGACGAAATAATTGCCGTCATGATGGGCAACGGGGCAGCGGATGATCTGGCCCTTTTCATAGGCGCGGCTGAAATCCGTGTCGTCATTCACCACTTCAAGCTTCACCTCGCGGCAGACGAATTTCAGCGATGCATTGCGCATCAGCGCGCCGGGAAGGAGGCCTGCTTCCACCAGGATCTGGAAACCGTTGCAGACGCCCAGAACCTTCACGCCCTGTTCGGCTTTGGCCTTGATGGCCTGCATCACCGGCATCCGTGCGGCAATGGCGCCGCAGCGCAGGTAGTCCCCATAGGAGAAGCCGCCGGGAATGACGATCAGGTCGACATCCGGGATCTCGGTTTCCGTCTGCCAGACGGTGATCGGCGCCTGTCCGGAGATCTTGGTCAGCGCGGCAATCATGTCGCGGTCACGGTTGAGGCCGGGAAGTTGAACGACGGCTGATTTCATGGCTCTTGCTGACACCTTGCTCGGGGTTGAAGATGAAGTCCGGGTGGTATCCTCCGGCGGCAGGGCCGCCGGCGGTCGCACTCAATCGAGTGCGATCGTGTAGTTTTCGATCACGGTATTGGCTAGAAGCTTTTCGCACATGGCCTTCAGCTCTTCTTCGGCCTTTGCCTTATCGGCGCTGTCCAGAACCAGATCGAACACCTTGCCCTGACGAACCTGATTGACGCCGTCGAAACCCAGCGCGCCGAGCGCGCCTTCGATGGCCTTGCCCTGCGGATCGAGAACGCCGTTCTTGAGGGTGACGGTCACGCGTGCCTTAATCACTATCTGTCTCCAAAACCTTACTTGACCAGAACCGGGCCGGTACCGCGCACGGGTTCGTTCTCGTTGATAATGCCCAGACGGCGGGCCACTTCCTGATAGGCTTCCAGAAGGCCGCCCATGTCATGGCGGAAACGGTCCTTGTCCAGCCGTTCCTTGGTCTCGATGTCCCAGAGGCGGCAGCTGTCGGGGGAGATTTCGTCCGCCAGCACGATCCGCATCATGTCGCCTTCGTAAAGACGGCCGCATTCGATCTTGAAGTCCACCAGCTGGATGCCGATACCGAGGAACAGCCCGCTCAGGAAATCGTTGACGCGGATGGCGAGCGCCATGATGTCATCCAGCTCGGCGGGGTTCGCCCAGCCGAAGGCGGTGATATGCTCTTCGGAGACGATCGGATCTTCCAGTGCATCGGACTTGTAATAGAATTCGATGATGGAGCGCGGCAGAACCACGCCTTCCTCGATTCCCAGGCGGCGGGAGAGCGATCCGGCGGCGACATTGCGCACCACGATCTCCAGCGGAATGATCTCCACTTCCTTGATCAGCTGCTCGCGCATGTTGATGCGGCGGATGAAGTGGGTGGGAATGCCGATCTTGTTCAGATGGGTGAAGACATATTCGGAAATGCGGTTGTTGAGGACGCCCTTTCCGTCGATGACGTCATGCTTCTTCTTGTTGAAGGCGGTGGCGTCGTCCTTGAAGAACTGAATTAGCGTGCCCGGCTCGGGACCCTCGTAAAGGATCTTGGCCTTGCCTTCGTAAATACGGCGGCGACGGTTCATAACGGCTTGTCTCTGCGGTTGGCGTCTCGCGGGGGACGCGAAGTGTCACTGTTGAGGCGGTCCCTTAGCGGAAAACGCGGGTTTTCACAATGCAGCGATTGACCCTTCCTTCGATTTCGTTGTGACAAGATTTTGCGGCATTTCAGGCACCGCACTTCTTCTTACATCGTTTTGCGGCAATGGGGAACGAAGCTCACGGTTCAGGCCGCGAGAAAGCGGGGAAAACCCGCCTTCGCTGCGTTTAATACCAAGGCTCGAAGATGCTAACGCATCCTCGCCTTGAAGGAATTTCGAATATCTCAAATGCATCAGGGGCTTGAAATATTCGAAAAGGGAATACGAAGAGTCATCTTCAATGACTCTTCGTATAAACCGTCACAACTTGCCAAGGAACTGGGCGAAGACCA
This sequence comes from Allorhizobium paknamense, assembly GCF_030815125.1. Lineage (GTDB taxonomy): Bacteria > Pseudomonadota > Alphaproteobacteria > Rhizobiales > Rhizobiaceae > Allorhizobium > Allorhizobium paknamense. The sequence goes on along the minus strand of NZ_JAUSWH010000001.1, from coordinate 137,927 downwards.
TCGTGCCTTCGGGCCAGGGACCGTGGCCCGACTCGCTGTTGATATGTCCGGCCTCGCCTGCATCGATCAAAAGGGCTCCCCAGGCTTTGGCGATGTCTTCGGCATGATCGTAGCTGCCGAAGGGATCGTTGCGGCTGGCAATCATCAGCGTTGGAAATGGCAGGGGATCACGCGGATAAGGCCCGAAGGTCATGAGGTGTTTGGGGCGGATGGCGGGATTGGCGACATCCGGCGGCGCCACGAAGAACGCGCCGGCCACCTTCTTGCGAAAATGCGGAACGGCGTGAACCGCCGTGGGCACGCCCAGCGAATGCGCGACCAGCACCACGGGCTTTTCCGCACTATTCACCTCGGTCACCAGCCGTTCGACCCAGTCTTCACGGACCGGTTTCGACCATTCGGCCTGCTCGACGCGGCGGGCTGAGGAAAGTTTGTTCTGCCAGCGGCTCTGCCAATGGTCCGGACCGGAATTGGTATAGCCGGGAACGATGAGGATATCTGCTTCTGATGACTTCATGGGCCTTATCTGCGTGTCTGCGGCGCCGACGTCAAGAGAGGGGTAGCCTGCGACAGATTGTGCTTGTTCTGGTTCAAAACCGGAAATAGAGTGCAACTTAATACTCGCATTATTCTTTCCTTTATCAATTCCCTCTAAAAACCTTCTATATTTTGGGGTTTTCTCAAGTGGCTTCGCTCTTCTACGTTCCAACATTAATGTTATGCCTGCTGGCAGGCTGGGTCATCATCGGCTCGCTCACCTTGATCGGGTGGCGGCGCGAGAGAACCCGGCTGGAGCTTTGGGTGTGGAGCCTCGGCTTTTCGATCGGCGCGGTTGGCGTGCTTTTGCTGGCGCTGCGGGGGATTGCACCTGCTCTGTGGTCCATCGGCTTTGGAAATGCGCTGGTGTCCATCGGCGTGGGGTATGTCTGGCAGGGTTTTCGGGCCTTCGATGGCAGGCGGGTCTTTCATGTGCCGGTCGTGATGACGGGTGTGCTGTGGATGGCCGCCTATCTCGGCAGCCCCGCCTTTGCCGCCGACATCAATGCGCGCATCGTGCTGAGCTCGTTGCTTCTGGGTATTCAGCTTGGATGGCTGACCTATGATATCTGGTCCGGCTATCGTCAGGAACCCTTGCCCACGAGACCGGTGCTGGCGGTGTTGATCGGAATCTACGCTCTGCTCAATCTGTGCCGGGTACCGCTCAGTTTTATCTTTCCGGTGCAGGAGATGGGCAGCACCACAGGTTCCATATGGTACGGACTGCTGACCTTTCTGCTGCATATCGTCTCTCTGCTCAGTGGTATCGGCATTTTTTCGCTCAGCCGAGAGCGGGTCATGCTGCAATACAAGATCGCCTCGGAAACCGATGCGCTTACCGGCATTCTCAATCGGCGCGCCTTCATGAAACGGTTGGAGCACGAACTGCCCCGTGGCGGCTTTCTTGTCTTGATGGACGTGGATCACTTCAAGAAAATCAATGATACCTTCGGCCACATGGGCGGCGATACCGTGCTTGCCGGTCTGACCAGCCATGTGCGCTCGCAATTGCCGCCTGACACGAACTTCTGCCGGTTCGGCGGTGAAGAATTTGCCCTGTTTCTGAAGGATTGCAGCCGCCAGACCGCCTGGGAGTTCTGTGAAAACCTGCGTCTTTCCCTTGAGCAGACGGTTTTTAGATGGCAGGACAAAACCATTCGTGCCACGGTGTCCATCGGCGTGCGTCGGGCGGCAAGCGGTGGCGCGGATATGGAAGCGGTTGTTCTCGGCGCTGACCGGGCGCTCTATGCGGCCAAGAACGCCGGGCGCAACCGTGTCGTCCTGTGCGACGACCGCCCGCTGGACGATATGCACCTCGACAATCAGGCTTCCTCTTCTTTCGTTGCGGATGTGGCGCTCGAAACCGACAAGCATGTTGCCTGAAAGCCGTTTTCTCTTCCGTTACATAGCTTTGGGCCTATTGCTTACTGCATCATTCCTCAAATCTGATTGGATTTAAGGATAAAATCATGCAGCAGATGCAAAGCGCTACAGCGCCGTGCACAAACGCGTGTCCTGTGAAAATCCAGGTTTGACAAATTCCATTCGGCGGTGATTTTCTTCCAGCGTATTTTGGAGGAGTTCATGCTTAAATCTATGACTGGCGCAGCCTTGCTGTCGCTTGCTTTTCCTTGCCTTTCCTATGCCGCCACTTGCGAAGACATTGCCGCGGAAGGCAACCATCCCAAGGGGATGACCATCACCACGGCCCAGTCCAAACCGCAGGGCGATGCCGATACCAAGATTGCCTATTGCCTTGTGCAGGGGCAGGTGGCGCCGCATCAGGGCATCGATGGGCGCGCCTATGCCATCCATTTTGAAATGCGCCTGCCGGATCAGTGGAACGATCGTTTCGTGCATCAGTTCAATGGCGGCAATGATGGCAAGGTGCTTCCCGCAACCGGGCCGCTGCTGGGGGGCAACAAGGCCGATACCGCGCTCAGCCGCGGTTATGCGGTGGTCTCCAGCGATGCGGGCCACGATGAAAAGGCTTTTGCCGACAAGGGATTGGCCGGCGGTGCTGCCTTCGGCTTCGATCCGCAGGCCCGCAGTGACTATGGTTATGGCGCGGTCGAGAAGCTCAATCCGCTGGCCATGGCGCTGGTCGAGCAATATTACGGCAAGAAGATTGCCTATCGTTACGGTATCGGCGGATCGAATGGCGGTCGCCACGGCTTGATGGCAGCCACCCGCCTGCCGGATCAGTTCGACGGTATTCTCGTTGGCTATCCCGGCATGAACCTTCCGCGCGCCGCCATCCAGCATGCCTGGGACGTACAGTCCTGGTCCAGTGTCGATAACGACATTACCAAGGCCTTCAGCCCGGCAGATATGGCCTTGCTGGCCAAGGCCATTGTCAAGGCCTGCGATAAGCTCGACGGGCGGGAGGATGGTCTGGTGGGTGACGCTGCGGCCTGCCAGAAGCAGTTCAATATTTCCAGCCTGCAATGCAGCGGCGACAAGACCGCAGATTGCCTGAGCAAGCCGCAGATCGACGCCCTGCGCAAGAGCCATGCAGGCCCCAGCGACAGCAAGGGCAAGGCACTTTACAGCAGCTGGATCTGGGATCCGGGCATGGCCTCGCGCAATTGGCGCGGCTGGAAGCTGGAAAGCCAGGTTGCTCCCTGGCAGAACAAGCCGATCATCGCAGTCATGGGGGCGGCTTCGCTCTCGCAGGTCTTCACCACGCCGCCGACCGATCCGGGCAAGGATCCCGATTCGCTGATCGCCTATTTGCGCAGCTTCGATTTTGACAAGGATGCGCCGAAGATCGATGCGAAGACAGATGTTTTCAAGGAATCCGCCGTGGATTTCATGATCCCGCCCGGTACGGATAATCCGCGTCTTTCCGCCTTTGCCAAGGCGGGGCACAAAATGATCGTCTTTCACGGCAATGCCGATCCGGTATTTTCCGTGGTCGATACCGAGCGCTGGTATGACCGGCTGAACCGTAATCATCATGGCAAGGCGGGCGAGTTTGTGCGTTTCTACGCCATTCCCGGCATGCCGCATGGCGCAGGCGGTCCGTCCTATGACGATTTCGATTTCTTCTCGCCGCTGGTGGACTGGGTGGAGAAGGGCAAGGCCCCTGAGGGCGTCAAGGCCACGAAAACCGCAGGCAATGCCGAGGCTGCCGCGCTTTCGGCGCCGGATTACCTCTATTGCCCCTATCCGAAGGTGGCGCGGCCTAAGGGCAAGTCGGCTGACGCTGGTCTAGCCTGCCGATAAAGCGGGTATGCATCATGAAAAAAACTGGCCGGAAAACTCCGGCCAGCTTTATTTTGGTGATTATGTTCAAGCCGCCACGGCTGCCCGGTTGCTGGCCGCGCCCAGCTTGCGCTCGGCCCGCTCTTGCTGCGGTGAGCGGCCAAAGAGCTCGCGGTAGCATTTGGAAAAATGCGAGGCGGAGACGAAGCCGCAGGCCACGGCCACTTCCACCACCGGCATCGAGGATTGCACCAGCAGATGACGGGCGCGGTCGAGGCGGATTTCCAGATAATAGCGGGCAGGGGAGCGGCCCATTTCCTGCCGGAACAGCCGTTCGATCTGGCGGCGGGAGAGATCGACCTGATCGGCGATTTCCAGAAGCGACAGCGGCTCGGAAAGGTTGGCTTCCATCAATTCGATGATCTGCAGCACCTTGTTGTTCTGCACGCCAAGACGGGCGCGCAGCGGCAGGCGCTGGCGATCATTGGCAGCGCGGACGCGGTCCGTCAGATGCTGCTCGCAGACACGGTTGACCAGCGCTTCGCCAAAATCCTGGCCGATCAGATTGAGCATCATGTCAAGAGAGGCGGTGCCGCCGGCGCAGGTGTAAAGATTGCCGTCCACCTCATAGAGATCGGCATAGACTTCCGCCTGCGGGAAGGCTTCCGAGAAGCCCGGCAGGTTTTCCCAATGGATGGCGCAGCGCTTGCCGTTGAGCAATCCGGCCTGCGCCAGCACATGTGCGCCGGTACAGAGGCTGCCGATGGCCACGTTGCGGTTATAGGCTTCGCGCAGCCATGCATTGACGGATTTGTTGTTGAAGTCTTCCACATAGACGCCCGAACAGACGATGGCCATGTTCGGCCGGTTTTCACCGGAGAGAAAGCGCCGCTCATCGGCCAGCGAGGTGTTCACCTCTATGCTGATGCCGGAAGAGGAGGAAACCTTTTCCCCGTCCGTGGAGGCAAGCCGCCATTCATAGGCATTGTAGCCCAGCATGCGGTTGGCGATGCGCAGGGTTTCGATGGCTCCCGCAAACGGCAGAAGCGTGAAATTGGGAACGAGAAAAAATACGATACTGCGTTTCGTGGAAGGGGTTTTGCTCATCTCGACACCGTGCTCTTGACAGAAGCCAAAGGTTGCGCGGATTTCGCAGCCCTGATGGCTCAAAAGCGACAATAGCATGAGCTATAACGCCATCAACGGCTACCCGGGGTTTTTTACAGACCTTTTATGGTGATGATTGTCGCCATGGCTGAAAAATAAGCGGAAACAGCGGGTAATGACTGCTTTTTCATCGGTTTTTGAAGCTTTTAAAAGCAAACGGCGCCTGCCGCTGGATCGGCAAGCGCCGCTTTTTGATCAAATTTCATACGCGCTACCGTCTTATCGTTCGCCAGCCGGCCAGCCGATGTCCTTCAGCGTTTCCGGGGCAAGCGACTGAATGGCGCGTTCCGTTGCCCGGCGTTCCCGCCGCGCACGATAGCTCAAGAGAGCCCGCAGGAACCATTCCTTGCCTGCCGCAAAGATGGTGGCTGCAAAGGATGACCGGCGTTGCCGGGAAAGGGAATAGGGGCTGCTGATCAAGGCCATGGGATATCCTCCTTCGGTGTTGGGTTTGCCTTTCCATGCGTGATGCCTGATAAATATCCATCACAAAAGCGAATGTTTTTGATGTCTGTCATCGCTTGTCGTGATGTCAGGTTGTTTTCACGAGCTGGATTGTCTGCCGCCTTTGACATTCAGGCAAACGAAATGATATGAAGGAATGGTACAGAAAAATTGAAGGTGGATGATGACATCCTTTCAGCGCCCAAGCCTGCCGCTTCTCGAAAACGACGTATTGCGCACCTTTGTTGCCATCTCCGAAACCCGCAGCTTCACCCAGGCTGCGGAGCAGGTTTTCCGCACGCCCTCGGCGGTATCCATGCAGATCAAGAAGCTGGAGGAGCAGCTTGGCGTGCCTCTGTTCCGCCGCGATGCGCGCTCGGTGTCCCTGACGCCGCACGGAGATCTGCTGTTGAGCTATGCCAAGCGCATGCTCTCGCTGAACAACGAGGCGGTCTCGCGCTTCCTGACACCGGAAATGAGTGGCGTGGTCCGGCTCGGCGCGCCGGATGACATTGGCGAACTGCTGCTGCCGGGCATTCTGACCCATCTTGCCGAGACCTGGCCGCAACTGGCCATCGATGTCACCATCGACAACTCCATGCCGCTGCGGCGTGCGGTGGAGGAGAAGCGGCTGGATTTGACGCTGTTCAATTTTCTGGATGGCATGGCCAGCGATCCCTCGCTTACCATCATGCGGGAAAAGCTGGTCTGGGCGGGCAAGAAGCATGGACAAGCACATCTGAAGACGCCCCTTCCGATCTCTGTGTGGAATGAGGGCTGCGTCTGGCGGGTGCGGGCGCTGGAGGAATTGACGAAGCAGGGCCGGGAATTCCGGATTGCCTATTTCTGCGGCCACCGCATGGGCCAGGTCGCGGCGATCAAGGCGGATATCGCCGTGGCGCCGCTGGCGCGTTTCCTGTTGCAGGATGACATGATGGAACTGACGGAGCGCGACGGTCTTCCCGATCTCGGCACTTACGACATCGGCCTTGCAACACGCGACGACGCCCCCCAGCCCGTCAAGGCCGTTGCGGATTACGTGCGCTGCGTGCTGGGCGACAAGAGCGTCACCTCGGAGTTTCTGGCGGCCTGATATTCCGCTGCCTGCATTGAAACGCCTTAATCGATTTCTACATGTAGCGGGTCGATCAAGGGAGATGCCGATGACTGTGCAGCAAAGTTTCGAAATCTCGCCGCAAAGCCCTGGCGTGGTTTCCAGTCGTCGATCGCCCCTTCTCACCATTGCGCGGTTGATCCGAAATCCGCTGGAAGCCATCCCGCCGGAAGTTTTTGTGCATCCGCTGGTCTATGCGGAATTCGGCAACGCCCCGCGCCTCTATATCTCCGATCCGCATCTCATCCATGAAGCGTTGGTGAAGAACAGCGCCTCGCTCAGCAAGGGCGAGGATGTGCGCCGCGCTTTGGGTCCCGCCCTTGGCGACGGCTTGCTGACAGCGGATGGCGCACACTGGAAATGGCAGCGCCAGGCTGTGGCCTCCGCCTTTCAGTGGGAAAAGCTCAAGAGCTTCCTGCCCACCATGATCGATGCCGCAGAGCGACGCCGCGATCTGTGGGCGCTTTCCCATGACAGCGCTCTCGATATCGGCCACGAGATGATGCAGACCACCTTTGATATCATCGTTGAAACCATGATGTCGGGGCGCAACAACATTGATGTCGAGGCGGTTGAACGCAGCGTCAGCGATTATCTGGAGCCGAGCAGTTGGGTGGTGGCGCTCGGGCTTTTGAAAGCGCCGGAATGGGTGCCCTATCCGGGCAAATCCCGGGCGGGAGCTGCCGTGACCTATCTGCGCCAGGCCATGCGCACCATGCTGGAAAAGCGTCGGGCAAACCCGGATTCGCGCGATGACCTCGTGGCCATGCTATTGAATGCCCGTGACCCGGAGAGCGGACAGTCGATGGATGACGATCAGATCATCGACAATCTGATGACCTTCATGACAGCAGGCCATGAAACGACGGCGCTGGGTCTTGCCTGGACCTTCCATCTCCTTTCCCGGCATCCGGAGATCGAGCAGCAGGTCTGCCGCGAAATTCATGAGGTGGTCGGCAAGGGTTCGGTCCAGCCCGAGCATATCGACCAACTGACTTATACCAAGCAGGTCTTCAACGAGGCCATGCGGCTTTACCCGCCAGCCCCGATCATCGTGCGCACGGTGGAAAAACCCTTCCGTCTGGGAGAGCATCTGCTGCCGAAGGGTCTGGTGCTGCTCATCCCCATTTACGCCATTCACCGCCATCAGGCGCTGTGGGATGAGCCGTTGCGCTTCGATCCCTCCCGTTTTAGCGAGGAAGAAGCGAAGGGCCGTCACCGCTATGCCTTCATGCCCTTCGGTGCGGGGCCGCGTGTCTGCATCGGCAGCGCCTTTGCCACCATGGAAGCGGTGACCATTCTGGCTGTGCTGCTGCAGCGCTTCCGTCTGCAATCCGTCGGGGATGAAAAGGTGGAGCCGCTGATGCGCATCACGCTTCGCCCGAAAAAGCGGCTGTTCATGCGATTTTCCGAGCGGCCACCTTTCTGTGCCATATCCTGAAGAAGGTTCTTACAGTCCGTCCAATAATCGCCGCTGGCCGTCTGCAAATGGCAATTTCTGCGCTTCCGGTACTCACGTACGTTAAGTACGCTCCGTTCCGGTTCTCGAAATCACCATTTTCGCCAGGCCAGCAGCAATTCTTGAACAGACTGTTACCAGATACCTTTGCTCACGCCGTTCCAAACCCAGGCCCAGAGCGTCGGCGGAAACCGCAGGGCAGAGGGGCCGGATGCGGGCTTGGGCCTCAGGTTTCCAGTCAAGGCATCCTCAATCGCCTGACAGACACTGGGCAGGGCAGCGGCGGTGAGCAGCATTGGATAGGTGGAGAGGAAATCTCCGGCAGCGGGTTCTGTCCGCGCTTCATAAAGCGTTTCCCCCGTATCGGTTCCGGCATCGACGAGGTGGATCGTTGCGCCGAAATTCTCTCTGTCGCCCAGAACCAGCGACCAATAGCCGCCCATCTGGCCGCGATAGATCGGGTTGATCCCTGCATGCAGGTTCAGTACCGGGCAGGGCATGGCAGCCAGCATGCTGCGGGTCATCAGTCTGGTGCTGACAAGCAGGATGACGGCAGGCTGAAGGGCCGTGACAGCCTCCAGCGTTTCCGGCGCATTGATGCTGCGCACCGAGGTGACGGGCAGGGTAGTATTGAAACGTGGATCGGCACCGTGCTGTTGGCAGATCGCTTCCATCCTGCGGCCTGCCGCTCGGCGCAGCAGCTTGGCGGCGGCCATGGTGGCTAACTGCCCGGCCGCTTGCAGCCGCCCAAGGCGTTTTGCTCTTCGACGGAATATCTCGCCCTTGCCTTCCGGCTCCTCGATCAGCACCTGCACGGCATCGAAACGCTGTGCCAGCGCATTGATCACCATCCACGGATTGGGGCCTCCGGCAGTCATCACCAGGATAGGGCTTTTGACCGGTGATGGGAGGGCATCAGTGCTCATCTCGATCTCCTTTTGAGAGACGAGCTTTATCGCAAGAGGTTAAATTCCTCCTACAGCGCCATGCGCCATATATGCCGCACAAAGTCGCTGCCTTGTTTTGAACTTTTTTCGTTCAGCCGCGTTGTTCCATTCGCAAAGCACGCCCTGTGCATCAAAAAGAGGATTGGGATATGAACTCGAAGAAACTTGCCGCCGCCGCTGCCGTGTTGATGGCTGTCGCCACTCTGTCATCTTGCGGCAACACGATCCGTGGTATGGGTAAAGATGCTGCAAACACGGTGAATGCGACCGAGGATGCTGGCCATCGGGTCAAGCGGGCTGCACAGTAAGCATGCATCCACGCGCCGCATGAGGCCAAGCAAAGGACGTGCCGCCGGACCAACCGCGCGGCGCGCCAAAAAAAGGGTGAACGCGTAGTCTTTCGGTGAAGATGAGGGAGGCAATCATGTCACTCACCAGTCTGGCGAAGCTCAGTGCAGCCTATATGTTCGTTGTCATGGCCTCGGCCTTGGCCCATACGGCGTTTCAGGCGCAGCCAACCCATATGGCCGGTAATCTGGTTCAGGAAGCGGGCCAGAGCGCAAACGGCAATACCGTCGCGCTCCAGTAGACGCCATCAGGCCGCTTTTTTCACAGCCGCTGCCTTTTTGACTGAAGGCGTGCGAACGGCCTTTTGCGGCACCAAAGCTAAAATTTCATCCGTCAGGCGCTCGGCGTTTTCAATCGCCTTTTTGACGTTGCTGACTTCGCTTTCCTTCAGCCCATGCAACAGACCGCCCTTATCGAAAATATCGCGATAGGCGGCGCGCTCGGTAATAGCCGTCGCCAGCACCGGAATGCGAAGTTCGCCAAGAAATTCCCGTGCGGCATGAAGAGCCCTGGTGGTAACGGCAGCGTTGACGCGGGTGAGCACCACGGAATGCGGGATTTTGACCTGGCAGCGCAGATCGAGTTCTTTCAGCAGGTCCAGAACTTCCGCCGCACCTGCGGCATCCATGGCGCAACCCTGCACCGGAATGAGCACATGATCTGCAAGCCCCACGGCCTTGGCCAGCAAGGCATCATGCGACGATGGCAGATCGATCAGGACCTGCCCGCCCTTTTTCTTCGCCTTGGCCACCACATCTTCAATGTCGTCTTCGCAGGCTGGCAGGACGGAAAGGCCCTTTATTTCCTCGGAAATATCCAGCCAGCGGCTGATCCAGCGGCGCGGGTCGGCGTCGACTATCGTCACGCGCTGGCCGCGGCGCACAAGATCGGAGGCCACGAGCAGAACGGCAGTGGTCTTTCCGGCACCACCCTTGGTATTGGCAAATGTGATCAAAGGCATGATGAAAGATCCCTTACGGAGGTGGAGGGGTTATTTTTCGCATGTCATTCTCGCAAAACCCCTGCGCGTTCTGGGAGATATACCCAGGGGTCTCGCCCGCATGTTCTTGAAATCGCTGTCATGAATCGGCGACATAAGGATGATTGTTAAGGAAAAGTTAAAATTGTAAAGATCGGTTACTTGACCTAAGGTAAGTGGTGCGTGACCTGTCAGGAAACGACGCTTCTCACATGAGATGAATATGCATCGATATTTGTTTGTTATTGCTATTCTTTCTTTGTTTTTAAGTGCGGCGCAGATTTCTTCTGCGGAGCTTGCGCCAAGCTGTGGAGACGAAGTCTGGCAGGGTGCAACCTATACGATTTGCCGTTTTGATCCGGCGAAGGAAACCATCCGGATCTATAATAAGCGCACGGACGGCACGCCTTACGGCAATTTCGATTCGCTCATTCAGGGGCTCTGGCAGGAGCATCACATCCTCACCGTCGCGATGAATGGCGGCATGTATGAGGACGATCTTTCGCCTGCCGGTCTGTTCATGGAATATGGCCAGATCCGTCACCCCGCTAACCTGAGGGATGGCTGGGGCAATTTTCATCTGAAACCGAATGGTGTGTTCTATGTGGCCGCAGACAAGGCAGGCGTGATGGAGACCTCTGCCTTTCTGGCGCAGGTTGGCCGGGCCGATTTCGCCACCCAATCCGGCCCGATGCTGGTCATCGATGGCAAGATCCATCCGCGCTTTCTGCCCGATAGCGACAGCCTGAAGATCCGCAACGGGGTCGGCGTGGACGTTAACGGGCAGGTCTTTTTCGCCATCAGCCAGGGCCCTGTGCGCTTCTTTGACTTTGCCACGTTGTTTCGCGACAGGCTGAAGACGCCGAATGCGCTTTTTCTCGACGGCAGTATTTCCAGCCTCGCAATCCCGGAGCAGGGACGCATCGATCGCGGCTTTCCCCTTGGCGTCATCATCGCCGTCATCGGCACGCGGCCCTGATCAGGGTTGGAATGGCTCAGTCCGTACCGGCAGGGCAGGCACATCGAAGGCGGCCGGGGCCAGGCCCGCCCGCTGCCGCTCCACCATCATCTCATAGGCCCGCTCCAAATGGCGGGTAAAACGCTCGGTATCGAAAAGCGGCGCCATGAAACGATTGGCCTCAATCTTTTTTCGCAGGGCCAGACGTTTTGCCGTGTCCGTTGCAAGCTCTATCGCCAGCGCTTCATAGCCGGCCTCATCCTCTGCCAAGAGTTCCGGGACATTCAGCGCGCTGAGCAGGCTTTCGGAAACACGGGAGGCGAAATTGCTGCCCCTGCGGGCAATGACTGGCAGGCCTGCCCAAAGCGCATCGGACGTGGTGGTGTGGCCATTATAGGGATGGCTGTCCAGCGCGAGGTCTGCGGCCCTGAGCCGTGCGATGTGGCTGGCATAATTGGCGCGGGTGGCGAAAGCCACCTGATGCGAAGCCACGCCGTGAGCGTCCAGAAATGTCAGAATATTGCGCTGCGCCACCGCATCACCGCACATCATCCACAGTACGGCATTCGGCACCGACCTCAAAATGGTTGCCCAGGAGCGCAGCGTTGCAGCGTTCAGTTTGCGGATGCCGTTGAAGGAGGCAAGGATGAGCGCCTCTTCCGGCAGGCCGAGTTGCGAGCGTAAAGTCGCCTCGGGCAAAGGGCGCAGAAAGGCATCGTTTGACTGGTAGCACTCCGGCAATCGGCAGAAGGCTTCGTGGTAATGCGGCTGCATGCCATCGGCCAGCACGATCCGGTCTCCGATGACATAGTCGCAATCAATGCCGTAAGCGCTGCCCGGAAAGCCAAGATAGGCCGCCTGGACCGGCGCAAGCCCGCGATTGACCAGATCGACACGAGCATCGCGTGTATGGCCCTTCAGATCGACGAGAATATCGATGCCGCGGGCACGGATCACCTCTGCGGCGCTCTCGTCATCAAGATCGGTGATAGAGACGAGATTGGGACAGGATGTGCGAAAGCCCTGATCGGTCGCGGCCACATCCGGATCGGTATAGCAGAACAGCGTCACATCGAACCGCGCCGGATCGTGGCTGGCCAGCACACCGCGAAACAGAATCATGGTGGCATGCTGGTCGGAGACATCATTGCTGAGATAACCGATACGGATGCGCTCTGCCCACGCATGCGGCATGGCCCGGCGCGCGCTGCGGCTTTCCGCCGTAAAGGCCGTTCCCGTCGGCATGCGCCGGTTCAGCCCGTTCAGCGCCTCATCGGCGCACCACATGATGTGTTCGTGCGGATCGTCCACCAGAAAGGCCTGGGGAGCGCCGCGCTGCATCAGGGCTAGCAACTCGGCATCACCTGCCTCGATCTCGTCCAGATAGGCCTGTTCCCGCAACAGACGGCGGAAGGTGGTCAGACTTTCGACATCAAAGGGCCGCATCGCCTGCGAGCGGCGCATCAGCGCCAGGGCAGCTTCCTTCTGATGAAGATTGAAAAGCAGCCGCGCCGCCATCAGCAGAAGGGTCGGCGCTTCTGCCTGATGCACATCGGCAGCCTTTTCATAGTAGTGCGCAGCCTCCGCATTTCGCTCGAGCTTGACGCTCGCCTGGGCCGCCATAAGCAGCAGCGCCGGATGCGGTTTGGGAGAGCGCAACAGAGGTGCTGCAAGCGTCAGGCAGTGATCATAGGCGCCATTTCGATAGGCTTGTACGACCTTTTGAAAGGCGTCCGTCATCGGCTTCCTATACCTTTGCCTTGGGATAGGCGCGTTCCAGGCCGCCGGAGCGTTTCAGCCCCTGCTGAAAGGCCTGATAGGCCGGTTCCTGGCTGGATTTGGCAATTTCCATCAGCCTTACCTGCACCCGGCCCGGGGCCTCGTTGCCCAGCCACTCGCCGCACCGTTCCAGTTTCAGCGAGTTCAGGAAACGCGATTTCGCAGCCGCATCGAGATAGGCGAAAACGCCTTCGGCCAGGGCTTCATCCTGCTGCGGATTCTCGAAAAGCAGCTTCAGGAAGGACTGATCGGCTTCGCCAAGAGCGGCAAGCTTATCGGCGACGGTCTGGCGATCGGGAAAGGGCGATGACGACATGGATGCTCTCATAATAGGCAGATATTGGATGTAGGAAACCAACTAAGGCCGCTAAGCTTGAGCCGGGCTTGCCCTTTCGCCAATGGAAAAGGGCGTGCTGCGCGGCGGCTCGGCAGGCACGGCAAAGTCGGCGGGTTCCAGGCCCTGGCGGGCGCGTTCGATCATCATGGAGAACGCTTTTTCCAGGTGCCGGGCCATGCGTTCGCTATCGAACAGCGGCATGAGTCGCCGGTTGCGGCGCAGCTTTTCGCGAATCTCCAGCCGCTTTTGCCCGTTCTGCGCCAGCTGAACGGCACGGGCGACGAAATTTTCCTCGTCGTGCGCCACCAGTTCGGGTAGGCCCACGGCGCGGAGCAGGCTTTCGGAAACGCGCGAGGCAAAATTGCTGCCCTGTCTGGTCAGAACCGGCAGGCCCATCCAGAGCTGCTCCGAGGTTGTCGTGTGGCCACTACAGGGGAAGGTGTCCAAGGCCAGATCGGAGGCGGGCAGCGCGGCGAGATGATCGAGATGGGACAGTGTCGGTCTGAAGACGATCCGGCTCGTATCGACGCCAGCTCTGGACACGGCGCCCAGAAACCGGGCATTCGCGCCATCATCGCCGCCCAGAAGGTAAAGCAGACTGTCCGGCACCGCCTTCAGCACCCGCATCCACAGGTCGAAGGTTTCCGGGGTGATCTTGCGGATGGTGTTGACGGAGGAAAACACCAGACGGTCTTCCGGCAATCCCAGCGCAGCGCGGCTGAGGGGCGGTGGCAGGGGGCGATACACCATATCGTTGGGCTGATAGCTTTCCGGCAAAAGACAGAAAGCCTCATGATAATAAGGCCTGCTTGAGGGGGGCGTGACGACGGCATCCGAGAGAATATAGTCGCAATCAATGCCCCGCGCCGAACCGGGAAAGCCGAGATAAGCCACCTGAATCGGTGCCGGACCGCTATTGACCAGATCGATCCAGGCGCCACCGGTATGGCCTTTGAGATCGACAAGAATATCCACCCCCTGCGCCCTGATCAGCCGATGCGCGTCTTCGGTGGAAAGATCCTTGAGATCAACGATCCGCCCGGCATGGCGCTGGCGAAAGCCCTGGTCAGCCCGTTTCAATGCCTGTGGCGTATAGCAGAACAGCGTAAAATCGATCGCCTCGGGATCGTGAAAATCCAGAACACCCTGAAGCAGTTGGATCGTCGCGTGGCAATCGGAAAGATCGTTGGAAAGATAGCCGACGCGGGGCCGTGCGCCGAAGACATGCGGTCTGGCGCGGCGTCTCAGCCGGTCTTCTTCACGATAGGGCTTGCCGCCCTGCATGCGGGTGACGGCGCGATTGAGAGCTTCGTCTCCGCACCAGTAGAGGTTTTCAAGCGGGTTTTCGATGGCTGCGGCAAAGGCATCGCCCGCCGCAAGGGCGGCGCGAAGGCTGGCATTGGAGACGCGCGCCTCATCCACATCCAGCCGGCGATGCAGGCAATGGCGATAGACAGCTGCCGCGTCAGCATTCTGCGGATCGAGCGCCAGCAGAGCCTTGGCGTAATCGAAGGCATCGCGGGCGCGGTCGGCCTTCAGCATCAGCGAGAGGGCCAGGGACAGCATCAGCTTGCGATCCGCTTGCGGGTCATCGGCTGCGCGCGCAAAGAGATGGGCCGCCGCTTCCGCTTCGCCAAGCTTGGTCTTGGATTGCGCCAGAAGCAGAAGTGCCTGCAAGGAAAGAGGGGTGGCAGCGTCCTCGGCCAGAAGAAGGTTTGCCGCTTCTGCATGCCGGTTGCTGCGATAGAGTTCCGCGGCCTGCGCGATCACCTTGGACATTTCGTCTCGATTCCCCTGCTGTCGGGGCCATTTGTGGTGCTGGCGCTGGCGCGAGCCTTGCGCTCCCCTTCTGCCCTTGGTTGACTTTGTTGGTCTCACAGCAAAGTCTGGGCGAATAAACGGAATCACTTGCCTTCGCATCTTGCTTAAATACGTTCTCTGGACATGCGGAAAACCGGTTCCTACTGTTTTGATGATTGCCTGTTGGAGACCTCATGCCGCAACTGACCGTCTGCCTGATCAGCCCCCGCGATTTTACCGCAGCACATCCATCCATCGATCAGGCGCTGGCCTTCGCAGCCGCGCGGGATGCGTTGCTGGTGCTGGCCGATCTGGCGGGCGATCCGCAAAAGGCGGCCTATGCGCAGGAAAAGGGCGAGGGCCGGGTTCGGACCCTGTCCGGCGATACACTGAGCGGCGCACTTCTTGCCGCAGCGCAGGCTGCCGAGACGCCATTCGTCTTCATCGCTACCGATGGTGATCGCCTGTCAGCCGATCCCACAGCCATGCCCTTCGATCTTGAAGACCTGCCTTTCGACCATATCGGCGTCCTCCCAATGCTGGAAGAGGTCATCGGGGCGGGTGAGAACCCTGCAAGGCTCTCGATTGTTCTTAATCAGGCCGCGCCGGGCGAGCGGCTTGCAGCCTATGCCGGAGCGCTGCCGCCCGGTCATCCGGGCCTTCATGCCATCTGGCGGCGAGAGCCGCTGATCGCGGCGCTCGATCTGTTCCACCGCATGCACCCCACCAGGGGCGCCTACGCCTTGCCGGCGCTTTCGCTGGCGTTGATTGCTTCGGCGAAAATGGCTGAGGATCGCTCCATCGTCTATCATCGTGCTGCCGATGGCTGGGCAAGTGCGCCTGATATCGAAGCGTCCCGCCGCCAGCAGTTCGAAGCAGCGGGGCTGCCGGAGCAGGCGGCCCGCTATCGAAACCTGTTCCGCTATCTCGATCTCTTTATTCTGGTGAACAAGGCAGGCTCGCCGCTTTCCATTGACGAGCGGCAGCGGCTGGGCACCGATATTTCCAATCTGTTTCTCGGCGCTTTCATCCGCGATGTCGCTGACAATGCCGAAGCCTATGACAGCTCGATCATCGATATGGCGCAGATGGCATTGGAGGAGGCCGACAATTTCAACCGCTTCCAGATCGGCATGGTGATGGCCGATCGCGCCATGCCCGGCCTCAAGGACCGCTACGTGGCTTTCGTTCAGGCTGCCGTTTCCGGCACCTGAACGAAACATATTATCTCAAGGCAAAGATGCATCCGCATCTTCGCCTTGAGATATGCGGAAATGGAATACGAACTGTCATTTTCAATGATTTTTCGTAGGTCCGGTTTTATTCAGCCGCAAGCGCCATGGGCGGCGCGGTCCTGTTGACCATGGCGCCGACGATGCCGGAAAGATCGATGGTGCCGATGATTTTTCCGGTCTTGTCGGTTACGTGGGCGGCGCTCACTTCGCTTTCCACCATGGCTCTGGCAGCGGTTTCCAGCGTCGTTGCGCCCCTCAGCTTGAGATGGGAGGAGAGCGTGCGCGGTTGGCTCATGATGGTGGAAATGCGGATCACCCGGCCTCGATTGACCTCGCGTACGAAGGCGGAAATGTAATCATTGGCGGGGTTCAGCACGATGTCCTGACCGCTGCCCTGCTGCACCACTTCGCCATCGCGAAGAATGACGATCTTGTCACCCAGCCGCAGCGCTTCATCCAGGTCATGGGTGATGAAGACCACGGTCTTCTTCAATTCGTCCTGAAGGTCCAGCAGCATGGTCTGCATATCGACGCGGATCAGCGGGTCCAGTGCTGAATAGGCCTCGTCCATCAGCAGGATATCGGCATCATTGGCCAGCGCCCGCGCCAGCCCGACACGCTGCTGCATGCCGCCGGAAAGCTGGTTGGGATAGTGGTCCTCATAGCCGTTCAGGCCAACGCGTTCCAGCCAGTAGCGGCCCGTCTTCACACTTTCACTGCGCGGCACGCGCTGGATGTCCAGGCCGTAAACGGCGTTTTCCATAACGGTACGGTGGGGCAGAAGGCCGAACTTCTGGAACACCATCGCCGTCTTGCGGCGGCGGAAGTCTCTGAGCGCCGAAGGCGTCATGCGGCAGACATCGTCGCCGTCATAGAGCACCTCACCCGCCGTCGGCTCGATCAGGCGATTGATGTGGCGGATGAGCGTCGATTTGCCCGAGCCGGAAAGGCCCATGACCACGGTGATTTCCCCGCCGGGCATGGAGATGTTGAT
This sequence comes from Allorhizobium paknamense, assembly GCF_030815125.1. Taxonomy (GTDB): domain Bacteria; phylum Pseudomonadota; class Alphaproteobacteria; order Rhizobiales; family Rhizobiaceae; genus Allorhizobium; species Allorhizobium paknamense. Next base: position 120,622 of record NZ_JAUSWH010000001.1, on the reverse strand, counting down.
ATCGCGCAGGCCGATGACATGGCCGGTATCACGATTGAGCTCGGTCTTGCCGATGCCGTTTTTCGCCGCCTCCAGATGCCGGTCCGCCTGTGGACCGAAGATCTTGTAGAGATTGCGGATTTCAATGCCCTGGCTCGAGCGGTTTTCAGTCTTGTTCATGCCGTTTCTCCGCGCCGGGTTGAAAGGATCGGGTGAAGGTGTGCAGCAAGGCAATCATCCATGCACCACCTCCGTATGCTTCTGCAGACGGCGGCCATAGGCCTGGCTGGCGCGGTCGAAAATGATGGCGATGGCGACGAGCGCAAACCCGTTGAGGAAGCCCACCGTGAAGAACTGGTTGGTAATCGCCTGCAACACGTTCTTGCCCAGACCGCCCACGCCAATCATCGAAGCGACGACCACCATGGCCAGCGACATCATGATCGTCTGGTTGATGCCGGCCATGATATTGGGCAGTGCCAGCGGCAATTGCACATTGAAAAGCTTCTGGGTGGACGAGGAGCCAAAGGCATCCGCCGCTTCCAGCGCTTCCCTGTCCACCAGCCGGATCCCGAGATTGGTGAGACGGATAATCGGTGCGACGGCATAAATCACCACGGCAATCAGCCCCGGCACCTTGCCGATGCCGAAAATCATCACCACCGGAATGAGATAGACGAAGCTCGGCATGGTCTGCATCACGTCCAGCACCGGGTTGAACACCGTCTGTGCCCGGTCGGAACGCCCCATCCAGATGCCGAGCGGAATGCCGATGACGACGGCGCAAAGCGTGCAAACGGTCACCATGGCCAGTGTCACCATGGTGTCTTCCCAGAGACCGACAAAGCCGATCATCAAAAGCGCTGCCGCCGTGCCCAGCGCAATTTTCACATTGCGGCTCAGGGCCAGCACGATCAGCGCAAAGGCCAGGATCACCAGAAACCAGGGGCTGTCGGTAAAGAGATGCTGCAGCCAGTTCAAAAACCATTGCAGTGGTCGGGTCAGCGTATCGAGTATATCGCCATAAGAGCGGACGAAGCTTTTGAAACCGTTGTCCACCGTCTGGCGGAAGCTGCGCATGATGCCGCTATCGATTTCCGGAAAGCGGCAGAGTGCATGCGGCAGAAAAGTGCAGAGTGCAGAAGCCATATGCATTCCTTTCTCTGAGGTGCTCCGGCTGGGCGATGATGGCGCCACCCGGATATTTTGAAAAACAGGAACCCTTATCTGCGCCGGGATGGGCGCAGATCCGAATTTGTTCGGAGGTCCGTGACCGGTTGTCGGTCAGGGCAGGGCGTCGAATGTGGACTCTATCGTCCGGATTCGCCTCTGATTAAAGCTCCGCCTTGACCTTCTCCGCCACCTCGGGCGAGACCCATTTGGTCCAGACGTCCGGGTAGGTCTTCAGGAAATATTCGGCGGCTTCCTCGTTATCGGCCTGGTTTTCGCTCATCCAGGCCAGTACCTTGCCGATGGTTTCGTTATCCCACTGGCGCTGCTTGACGTAATCCATGGCAACGCCCGCCTTTTCGGCGAATTTCTTCGTGACGACCGTATAGACATCGGTGACCGGATAGTCGTTGACCTTGGGATCGGTGCAATCGGCCACCGAGGTGCAGCGGTCCCACTCGGCCTTGTCGAAGGCGACCGGCATGCTGAGCTTGACCATTTCATATTTGCCAATCACCGGCGTCGGCGCCCAATAATAGCCAAGCCAGCCTGCCTTCTTCTCGAAAGCATTGGCAATGGAGCCGTCCAGAGCCGCAGCCGAACCGCTATCGACCAGCGTAAAGCCCTTGTCCGAGGCTTTCAGCGCCTTGTAGAGATTGTTGGTGGTGATCTGGCAGGCCCAGCCAGAGGGGCAGTTCATGACTGCGCCCTTGGAGGGATCTTCCGGCGCCGGGAAGAGTTCCGGGTGCTTGAGGGCGTCTTCCACCGTCTTGATATCCGGATGGGCATCGGCCACGAATTTCGGGATCCACCAGCCTTCGACACCGCCATCCTTGAGGATCGCCGCCGCCTTGATCAGGCGACCTTCCGAAACGGCATCGGCCAGCGGTTTCTGAATGGTGTTGACCCAAAGTTCCGGCGCCAGATCCGGCTCGCCCTTCTCGTTCATCGAGGTGAAGGTCGGCATGGTATCGCCGGTGACCATGTTCACATCGCAGCCATAGCCTTCCTGCAGGATGAACTTGTCGACATAGGCGGCCACGCCCGCCGAGGCCCAGTTCATTTCCGCTATGGAAACGTCACCGCATTCCGCTGCCTGCGCCGAGCCTGCAAGTCCATAGACCCCGGCGGCGAGAATGGTGGAAAGGAACAGGTTTTTCATATCGGTCTATACCCCTTTTTGAATGTGTGCCCTTCTGGACCCCGAGCCGGTTTCCGCACGCGCGGATCAGGTTGCAAACCGGCTGCAAACTTTGCCCGAAACAATGGAAGGAGCAGGTGCTCCTTGCGGATGAGAAAGGAACGGGCGGGAAATATTTTTCTCTTTGCGACGCCGGGAACCTACGGAATTTCGTCGGAAGATCAACCTCTTTGTGGAAATTTTTTGAACAATATGTCGCAAATGAGCTATGCGTGGGGCGGGCACGTAAAAGAATTGGCCGGTAATTTTGCCGGGTTTCCAGGCGGTTGAAACTCTGGTGGTATGGTCCCCTCGGCATTGCGCTCCCGTCCCTGGCCATTATAACTCCCCAATCATGTAACGCTTCTTCTTCTTCCCTGTTCCATGGGAAGGGAAGGATTTTCTAAAGCAGACTCACAAGGGATACGGTATGGCGCGCAAGGTGATGTTGCAGGGAACGGGATCGGATGTCGGAAAGACAGTTCTGGTCGCCGGTCTTTGCCGTCTGGCGCGTCTTAAGGGGCTTTCCGTCAGGCCATTCAAACCGCAGAACATGTCCAATAATGCCGCCGTCACCGATGACGGCGGCGAAATTGGCCGGGCGCAGTGGCTGCAGGCGCTGGCCTGTCAGGTGCCTTCTTCGGTGCACATGAATCCCGTACTTTTGAAGCCGCAAACCGAGACCGGAAGCCAGATCGTCGTGCAGGGCCGGGTCTTCGGTCAGGCGGCCGGGCGGGATTACCAGCGGCTGAAACCGCAATTGCTGGCCTCGGTTCTGGAAAGCTTCGAGGAGGTCAGCCGGGGGGCGGATCTTGTCATCGTCGAAGGGGCTGGCTCTCCCGCCGAAATCAACCTGCGCGCCGGTGACATTGCCAATATGGGCTTTGCGACCCGCGCCGATGTGCCGGTGGTGCTGGTGGGGGATATTGATCGCGGCGGCGTCATTGCCTCGCTTGTCGGCACCCATAAAGTGCTGCCGGAGGAAGACCGGCGCATGGTGCAGGGCTATCTGATCAACAAGTTTCGCGGCGACCAATCCTTGTTTGCCGATGGGATTACCGCCATCGAGGCGCATACCGATTGGCCCTGTTTCGGCATCGTGCCGTGGCTAAAGGCTGCGGCGCGGTTGCCCTCGGAGGATTCGGTGGCGCTGGAGCGGTTGACGCGGCAGAGGGAGGGCGCGCTGAAGATTGCCGTGCCGGTTCTTTCCCGCATCGCCAATTTCGATGATTTCGATCCGCTGGCTGCCGAACCTGCCGTGGAGCTTCACTATGTGCGCCCCGGCGAACGGCTGCCATCGGATGCCGCGTTGGTCATCCTGCCCGGGTCGAAATCCACCATTGGCGATCTGGAGGATTTGCGCGCCCAGGGCTGGGATCAGGATCTTGCCCTGCATTTGCGCCGCGGCGGGCGCATCATCGGCATTTGCGGCGGCTATCAGATGCTGGGCCGCACCGTGGCCGATCCGCTGGGGCTGGAAGGCGCGCCGCGCATGGTGGCGGGCCTTGGGCTGCTGGATGTCGAAACGGAAATGGCTCCGGAAAAGACGGTGCGCAACAGTCAGGCGCATTCGCTGGAGTTCGATGTGGACCTGACCGGCTATGAAATTCACCTCGGCCTGACCACCGGGCCGGATTGCGACCGGCCAGCGCTTGCCATCGAGGGCAGGGCGGACGGCGCCTGTTCGGCGGATGGGCGGATCATGGGCACCTACCTGCACGGGCTCTTTGCCAATGATGCCTATCGCACCGCCTTGCTCAGAAGCTTCGGTGTGAGCGACACCACGGAAAATTACCGCGCTGGCGTCGAAGCCGCACTGGATGACGTGGCGCGGGAGTTGGAAAGCGTGTTGAGCCCGCGTTTCCTGGAAATGCTGTTTGGGTAATACGAAGAGGCATTGAAAATGGCAGTTCGTATAAGGCCCGATATCACTCTTCCGGCGCTTGGGAGCGGCGATTTTTATTCAGGTAATCGGCAATCAGCCAGACGATCAGTGCCCAGGCGCTGCCCACTGTCCAGCCGGCCATGACATCGGTGGGCCAGTGCACACCAAGAAAAATCCGGCTGATACCGATCAAGAGCGTCAGAAAGACGCCGCAGCCGAAGACAAAGGCGCGCAGCCGCCAGTTTGGCTGGCTTCTGGCCAGCATCGCACCGAGCGTCAGATAGGTGATTGCGGACATCATGGCATGGCCGCTCGGGAAGCTCATGGTCTGCACTTCCACCAGATGCGGCACCACGTCTGGCCGGGCGCGAGAAAACAGCAGCTTCAGACCCGTTTCCGCCGCAGCCCCCAGAGACATCGCCAGCGCAATCAGCGCCGCATTGCGGTATTTGCCCGCCGCCACGAGATAAAGCACGGAAAGCACCGTTACCAGCGTGATGATGGTAAAGCCGCCAAGGCTGGTCATGTCGCGCACGGAATTGATCAGCCAGGGCGGACCGACGGATTGCGAGAGATCGCTGTTATTGCGGAGCGCCAGCAAAATGGCACGGTCGAAGGCGTGGGAATCCTGATCGAACACATCCTCTGCCAGCTTGCCAAACAAAAGCAGCAAACCCGCCACAAGCGCCAGGCTCGCCAGAAGCTTCGGCTCCAGCCGGTTTCTGATACTGAGAAGGTCGAGCAGGCGTTCCATCGATTCCTTTTTCCCTTACAAAGCCTTGGTCTCCTTTTCGGAGGTAGCAAAGCACCATGTCCGCTTCAGGGCCGCGTAATCATAAAGCTCGAGCAGGATCCCCTCTGTTGAGGCTGTCAGCCGGAGCTGGCTCGGCGCACGACCGGCAACCGCGGTGTTGCTGGCCCAGAGCAGATCATTATTGCGGCTCATGAAAACCAGATTGCCATCGGCTTCAACGCGCAAGGTGCCGGGGAGTTCTGTATCTTTTGTCGTCTCAAGCATGGCCCAGACCACCTGACCGTTATTATCGGTCAGCAATGGCCCTTTTTCCGGGTGGTTCGTCAGCCGTGCCGCGCCATTGAAGGTGGAAAGCGATTGTCCGGGGGCGAGCATGGCATTGCCGCGATTGTCGAGGCGGCTGAGATCGGCCATTTCGCCCACGAGGGGCAGTTGCATGAGAAATTTCACATCGGCAAGCCGCCAGCCATTGGCTTCGGCGGCGGCGAGCAGCACCGTCAGCTTGGCAAGGGAGGCGGAAGGGGTCATGTCCACCGGGTTCAGCGCCCCGATCCCGGGAAGCCAGGCCCCGGCGGCATAGGCGTTGTAATCCACCGCGCCATGCTGAACCTGCGTATTGTCCATGATGATGACGCCTGCCTCATTGGCGGCGGAAAGCGCCTTGTAGATCGCGCCTTCCTCCGGCGTTCTCGGATGACCGCTTGGGAAATTACCCGCGCCATAGGACCGCAGCACCAGTCCGCGCACGCCTTGGGCCACGAAACCGTTGATCAGGTCGGCCAGCAGAGCGGTGCCCTGTTCGGGATGATAGGGCGCGGGAAAGGCACTGAGTTCAGCCACCCTGAGGGCGGGCAAGGCATTGCGGATGGCAACAAGTTGCGCGGCCGTGGCTGCCCGGGCTGCCCTGTCGTCAAGGCTGGCGGTGCGCGAGACCGGTGCCGGTGGCAGAACGCGGGCATCGAGCGTGAAGCGAATGCCGTGACGGCCCAGCGGTCCATTATTCGGCGCATCGAAACCGCGAAACTGGCCGGTATCCGTCTTCACCACCCGCGAACCGCGAAACAGCAGGCTGTCAAAGAAAACGCAGACATCCGGAATGCCGGATTGTGCGGCGGCGATAGCGCCGCAGACATTTTGAAAGGCATCGGTATTGAAGTTCAGCGCTTGCGGGCTGTCCGTGGAGGGCGCGTAGAAAAGCGGGGCCTGCGATCCGGTCAGGATGACCGGCTTGGAAAGCCCGGCAAGCCGCGTTCCATCCGGTGCAAAGCGCGAGAGCAGCAGCGGAAGCGCCATGCCGCTCGCTTGCATGGTGTCGGTGCCGTGCAACACCACCCAGCCGTCCACATCCTCGTAATGGGTGAGAATATGCTCGGCCATCAGACACCAGTCAGTGGGCTGGAGGTTGGTGCTGTCCAGCATGCCTGTGGCGCTTTGCGGGAAGGTGAGATCGGTGGCGTAGGAGAGCGTCAGGTCAGGAAAGGCCTGAAGAAGAGCCGGCTCTACAAGCTGCCTGAACGCGTCGGCAAAGGCGCGTGCCGTCATCGGCGCCAGCGGAGTTCCCACGCAACTGATGGTGCCGCCGGTGTTGATGATCATGATCTTCAAGACAGAATTCCCCCTTGTTCTGACAGGCTTTGTCGCCGCCTCGCGACGTCCGGCCCTCTGGGCCGGGTGCGCTGAGCTCTTCGATACCGTTTTCCGGCTTTAAGCGATTTCGCCGCTTTGGAAAAGAAGCTGTCAGACAGATTTTTGGGAGAATATGTGCGCTTTGCCGTCAACGCGGACGCTCGATGCGGTCGTAAACGCTCATCAACTGCGTCAACCGATCGCCGTAGGCCTTTGTAATACATGCCTTATCGGCGTTGCAAGCTTGACGCGTTTTCAACCAGGCGCTCTGCTGGTCCTGTAGCTCACCGCGATTGCCCATGGGCAAGAGGCCGGCAATGAGATCGAAGGTCGTGACCATCTTCACGTCCAGATCGTTGAGGTCGCGGTTGTCGCAGATCACCTTTTCATCGGCCTTCAGATCGGTGCGGGTGCAGTCGAAGCTGGCGGCCTCACCATCTGCGGGAAGAGCAAGCGCTGCTCCCATGAGGGCGGTGGCGGCAAGGGCGATTTTCAGCATGGAAGGTCCTTTGTCGACTATGTCTATAAAAGACATGTTGCAGCAAGGAGCAATGTAAAGGGCGAGCCCCACGCTCGCTTGATCATCACGCTGTTGCAATCGCGGTTTCTTGCCACAATTTACCCCTCATCAGGTTCTTTTCCTTGTGACTCATTTTGAGTAAGCCCATATAAAACCACAGCAAGAGGAGCTTCCATGCGTGGTCTGAAACAGAAACTTGCCGCCGGTATCGCCCTGGTCGTCGTCGCGGGCTCCGTGGCGTTTGTTGCGCCGGTGGTGGCTGAGGATAACCGAGCCGTGCCGCAGACCCGCGCTGAGGTGCAGGCCTCCTTTGCGCCGCTGGTCAAGGAGACCCATGGCGCGGTGGTGAATGTCTATGCGGAGCGCATTGTCGAGCGCCGCACCAATCCCTTTGCGGGCGACCCCTTTTTCGAGCAGTTTTTCGGCCAGCGCTTTCCCAATCGTACGGAAAAGCAGTCTTCGCTGGGCTCCGGCGTGATCGTTGAAGCCAATGGCACGGTGGTGACCAATAACCACGTCATTGAAGGCGCGGATGACATCAAGGTGGCGCTTTCGGACGGCCGCGAATTTCCGGTGAAAGTGCTGCTCAAGGATGAGCGCCTTGATCTCGCCGTGCTGAAGATTGACGCCAAGGAAAACCTGCCGGTGCTGAAGATCGCCGATTCCGACAGGATCGAGGTTGGCGATCTCGTGCTGGCCATCGGCAATCCTTTTGGGGTGGGCCAGACGGTGACCAGCGGTATCGTTTCGGGTCTGGCGCGCAACCAGGTATCCGAAGGCGATTTCGGCTTCTTCATCCAGACGGATGCGGCGATCAACCCCGGCAATTCGGGGGGCGCGCTGATGAATATGAATGGCGAACTGATCGGTCTCAACACCGCGATCTTCTCCAAGGGGGGCGGGTCGAACGGCGTGGGCTTTGCCATCCCCGCCAATCTGGTCAAGGTTTTCCTGGCGGCGGCCGATAGCGGCGCCAAAGCCTTCGAGCGGCCCTATGTCGGCGCGACCTTCGAGCCTGTCACTTCGGATGTTGCCGATGCGCTGGGGCTGAAAAAGGTGCTGGGCGCGCTGGTCGTCAAGACGGTGGAGGGCGGCCCTGCCGCCAAGGCGGGCATCAAGGCCGGTCAGGTGATTACCGCCGTCAACGGCATTCCGGTAGAGCACCCGGATGCGCTGAATTATCGCCTGACCACCGCCGGTGTCGGCAAGCCGGTGACGCTGACGGTGATGGAAGAAGGCCGCGAGCGGCAGGTGGAACTGACGCTGAGCGGGGCGCCGGAAACGCGTCCGCGCGATGAGAAGGCCATTACCGGCGAAAACCCTTTCAGCGGCGCGACGGTCGGTAATCTTTCGCCGAAGCTGGCCTATGAGCTGCAAATGCCGACGGAGACCACCGGGGTGGTCATCACCAAGGTAGAGGATGGCTCGGTAGCGGATCGCCTGGGCTTCAAGCCACGCGATATCATTGTCTCTGTCAACGGCACCGAGGTGGCCAGCAGCGCCGATATGGCGAAGGTTGCTCGCAGCCAGCCGAATTTCTGGCGGGTGGAAATCAATCGCAACGGTCAGACCTTACGGCAGATTTTCCGATGAGCGATCTCTTTGCTCCCCATCTCAGCGAGGATATGGCGGCCAAACGGCCACTGGCCGACCGTTTGCGGCCAAAAAACCTCGCCGAGGTGACGGGGCAGGAGCATCTGACCGGTGAGGACGGGGTTTTGCGGCGGATGATTGCCGCAAATTCCATCGGCTCAATGATTTTCTGGGGGCCGCCCGGCACCGGCAAGACCACGGTGGCGCGGCTCCTCTCAGGCGAGACAGGCCTTGCCTTCGAGCAGATTTCCGCGATCTTTTCCGGTGTGGCCGATCTCAAGAAAGTCTTCGAATCGGCGCGGACCCGCCGCCTCTCAGGTCGTCAGACGCTGTTGTTCGTGGATGAGATCCACCGCTTCAATCGCGCCCAGCAGGACAGTTTCCTGCCGGTGATGGAAGACGGTACGGTGATCCTGGTGGGAGCGACGACGGAAAACCCATCCTTTGAACTCAATGCCGCTCTTCTCTCCCGCGCCCGGGTGCTGACCTTTCGCCCGCACGATGCCGAGAGCCTGGAAACCCTGCTGCAAAGGGCGGAAGCCGTTGAGGCAAAGCCGCTGCCGCTGGACGCCAGCGCCCGCGAAAGCCTGCTGCGCATGGCTGATGGCGATGGTCGCGCCGCGCTGACGCTGGCGGAGGAGGTGTGGCGCGCGGCCCGGCAGGGCGAAATTTTCGACCCGGACGGTCTGTCCCGCATCGTGCAGCGGCGCGCCCCGGTCTATGACAAGGGGCAGGACGGGCATTACAATCTGATTTCCGCCCTGCACAAATCCGTGCGCGGCTCCGACCCCGATGCCGCGCTCTACTATCTCTGCCGAATGTTCGATGCAGGCGAAGATCCGCTCTATCTTGGGCGGCGTCTGGTGCGCATGGCGGTGGAGGATATCGGCCTTGCCGATCCGCAGGCGCTGGTTATCTGCAACGCCGCCAAGGACGCCTATGATTATCTGGGCTCACCGGAGGGCGAGCTAGCACTGGCCGAGGCCTGCGTTTATCTCGCCACCGCACCGAAATCCAATGGCGTTTACACCGCCTACAAGGCGGCCATGCGTGCCGCCAAGGAAAACGGCTCACTGCTGCCGCCCAAGCATATCCTGAATGCGCCGACCAAGCTGATGAAGGGTGAGGGCTATGGCGACGGCTATCTCTACGATCACGACCAGCCGGACGCCTTTTCCGGCCAGGATTACTTTCCCGAAAAAATGGGCCGTCAAACCTTTTACGATCCGCCTGAACGCGGCTTCGAACGGGAAATCCGCAAGCGGCTGGATTGGTGGGCGAAGCTCAGGCGCGAACGTGCAGGCAAAATGTGATTGCCTAGAGCATTGTCCCGAGAAAAGTGGAAACCGGTTTTCCGTCCGGAAATGCGTAAAAACAAGAATTTAGAGCGTTTCAATGTTTCCGTGAAACAATGAAACGCTCTATTGCTTACCCGGCGCGCCGCGTTGGCGGGGTGATCATCTTCACAGAGGATTCTGCGAGGCCATGATGGCCTTCCATGTCCACGATCAGGTGCCAGTGGGCCGCTTCGGGAATGACGATCTTGACCGGGGCCTTCTTGGCGACGCCGCCGAGATATTTGTAATCCAGCCCTTCCTTGAAGCGCTGAAAGTTTGGCGCGGTCATCAGGCGTACATTGTTCACCGCGGAGAGGGAGACTTCAAGGATTGCGCCCGCCCGCAATTCCTTCAGATCGAAATGGGTAAAGCGGAAGCTGACCTTGGTCATTGGCATCCTCCCTCAGTATCATGCATTTTTTCGACGATCTAAAATACCCGCAGGCCGTTAAAGAAAAGTAAGATCGGTGACGGGAACCAGAGGCTACTTCACACGTTTAAGGACCATCGACGCACGCCCTGGCGGCCCTACTTGTGCCCCAGGACGTGTCTAGAAGAAGGTTCCCAACCTCCAGTCCCCGTTTCGGCCCTGTGTCGAACGGGGTTTTTTTTATTATAATCTTGATACCAAGGCGCTAGGCATTGTCGCCTTGAAGAGCTTTCCAATATCCTAACTGGATTTAGGACTTGTTATAGGCACGCAGCCTCAAAGCATTGGTGAGGACGAAAACGCTGGAAAGCCCCATGGCAGCCGCGGCGAAGATGGGTGAAAGCAGCATACCATTCACCGGATAGAGTAGCCCTGCGGCAACCGGGATCAGCAGCACATTGTAGCCGAAGGCCCAGAACAGGTTCTGGCGGATATTGGCAAACACGGCCTTGCTCAATCCCACGGCTCGGGAAACCCCGGTGAGATCGCCGGTGATCAGCACCACATCGGCACTTTCAATGGCGATATCCGAGCCGGTGCCGATGGCAATGCCGACATCAGCCGCAGAAAGCGCCGGTGCGTCATTGATGCCATCCCCCACGAAGGCGACAGCGTTTCCGCCGCTTTTCAGGCGCTCGATGGCCTCCACCTTGCCTTGTGGCAGCACCTCGGCCACGATCTGGTCAATGCCGAGCTTGCGGCCAATCGCTTCGGCGGTATGGCGATTGTCCCCGGTGATCATCGCCACCTTGAGGCCCAGCACATGCAAGGCCTGGATGGCCTGCGGCGTGGTTTCCTTGATCGGGTCCGCTACGGCGATCAATGCGGCGGCGCTTCCATCCACGGCGATGTAAAGAGGTGTATGTGCCTCCCGGGCCAATCTCTCGGCGGATGCGGCGAGAGCAGAAATATCGATGCCCGCCCGCTGAAGGGCACGGTCGGCGCCGATCACGACGCTCCGGCCTTCGACCATGCCGGAGACGCCGAAACCGGGTTCCGCCTTGAAATCCTCGACCTCGGCCAGCTTGGCGCCTTCATCCTGTGCTGCGCGGACAATGGCATTGGCCACCGGATGTTCGGATCGCGCTTCAAGGCTTGCGGCAAGTCGCAGAATATCGCCTCGCACATGGCCTTCCGTGGTGATGATCTCCGTCAGTTCCGGCTTGCCAAGGGTGAGGGTGCCGGTTTTATCAAGGGCGATGATGGAGATATCCTTGAGGCTTTGCAGAGCTTCGCCTTTGCGAAACAGCACGCCCAGTTCTGCGGCGCGGCCCGTTCCGACCATGATGGAGGTTGGCGTGGCAAGGCCCATGGCGCAGGGGCAGGCAATGATCAGCACGGCCACGGCATTCACCAGCGCGTGCGCCAGCGCAGGCGAGGGGCCGAAGATCAGCCAGATCAGAAAGGTCAGCGTGGCCGCTGCCATGACGGCAGGCACGAACCATGCCGTGATGCGATCCACCATGGCCTGAACCGGCAGCTTTGAGCCTTGCGCCTCTTCCACCATGCGGATGATCTGCGCGAGCAGGGTGGCCGATCCCACTTTTTCAGCCCGGAACCGGAACGCGCCCGTGGTGTTGATAGTGCCGCCGGTCACAGCGCTTTCCGGCGTTTTCTCGACAGGCACCGGCTCACCGGTGATCATCGACTCATCCACAAAGGAATGGCCTTCCGTGACCTGCCCATCGACGGCGATGCGTTCTCCGGGGCGCACATCGATCAGGTCGCCCGGCGCAATCTTATAAACCGGAAGATCGACAAAGCTTTCGTCGCGCCACACGCGCGCCGTCTTGGGCGCAAGATTGACCAGCCGCTTGATGGCCTGGCTGGTGCGGCCCTTGGCCCGGCTTTCCAGCATGCGGCCCAGCAGGACCAGTGTAACGATGACGGCGGCGGCTTCATAATAGACATTCACCGTGCCCGGCGGCATGAGCTGCGGCGCGAAGGTGGCGATGACCGAATAGATCCAGGCGGCGGACGCGCCCACCACCACAAGCGAATTCATATCCGGCCCGCCGCGCAGCAGCGCTGGAACGCCCTTGCGGAAAAAGGTGAGGCCGGGACCGAACAGGACAAGACTGGCAAGAACGAATTGCAGCCGCCAGCTGAAACCCATGCCGAGCGTGTCCATCACCCACATATGCATGGCGGGGATGAGATGCGATCCCATTTCCACAATGAAGACGGGCAGCGTCAAAAGCGCGCTGATGAGCGTGAGGCCGGCAAGATGCGTGGTTTCCCGGTCACGACGATCCTCCGGGGGGCTCGCCGTTTCCGCTTCGGCAGCGACAGGCTTGCGAACGGCATAGCCGGCCTTGGCAATGGCCTCTTCCAAACGCTCTTCGGCCAAGCCTTCCGCAACCGTCAGGCTCGCTTTTTCCGTGGCCAGGTTGACCGAGGCACTGACCACGCCCGGCACGGCCTGAAGCGCCTTTTCCGCCCGCCGCACACAGGAAGCGCAGCTCATGCCCTCGATCTCGATGTTCCGCTGCTCCAGCCGGGGGCTATAGCCAGCTTTTTCGATGGCTTGCAGCACGGAGGGAAGGTCCGGCTTTTCCGCAAACTCGATGCTCGCCCGCTCGGTCGCCAGATTGACATTCGCCGCCGCCACACCCGGCACGGCCAGAATGGCCTTTTCCACCCGCCGCACACAGGAGGCGCAGCTCATGCCATCAACGGCAATCTCTGCTCTATGCTGGGTGCTGGTGCTTGTCATCCTGTCTCTCCATAAGCTCGCTGCATGGCGATCCAAGGCAGAGATAGGGCTTCCCATAGGGGGAAGGTCAATGGCGGGCGGGAATTTTTTAAGGAAAAGCTCATGCCTTACTTTAAAGAAAAGGCGGCCCTGCTTGGAGCCGCCTTGCGATAATCAGCCAAACACCCGCTTGAAGATCGTATCGACATGCTTGGTGTGGTAGCCGAGGTCGAATTTTTCGCGGATGGCCTCTTCGGAGAGGGCGGCGCGGACTTCTGCGTCCGACAGCAGTTCTTCGAGGAAGTCCTTGCCCTGTTCCCATACCTTCATGGCATTGCGCTGCACGAGGCGATAGGCATCTTCGCGGGAAACGCCGGCCTGGGTCAGCGCCAGCAGCACGCGCTGCGAATGCACGAGGCCGCGGAACTTGTTGAGGTTGGCCAGCATGTTATCCGGATAGATCACCAGTTTTTCGATGACAGCGGCCAGACGGTTGAGCGCGAAATCCAGCGTAATGGTGGTATCCGGGCCAATGCCGCGCTCGACGCTGGAGTGGCTGATGTCGCGTTCATGCCAGAGGGCCACGTTTTCCATGGCGGGCGTCACGGCCATGCGCACGAGGCGGGCAAGGCCGGTCAGGTTTTCCGTCAGCACCGGATTACGCTTGTGCGGCATGGCGGAAGAGCCCTTCTGACCGGGGGAGAAGAATTCTTCCGCCTCCAGAACTTCCGTGCGCTGCATATGGCGAATTTCGATGGCGACGTTTTCGATCGACGAGGCAATCACACCAAGCGTCGCAAAGAACATGGCATGACGGTCACGCGGGATGACCTGGGTGGAAATCGTCTCCGGCGCCAGGCCGAGCTTGGCGCAGACATGTTCTTCCACGCGTGGATCGATATTGGCGAAGGTGCCGACAGCGCCGGAAATGGCGCCGGTTGCCACTTCGGCACGGGCTGCCTGCAGGCGGTCGCGGTTGCGCTTCATTTCGGCGTAGAAGCGGGCAAAGGTCAGACCCATGGTGGTCGGCTCGGCATGGATGCCGTGGCTGCGGCCGATGCGGATCGTGTCCTTATGTTCGAAAGCGCGGGTTTTGAGCGCGTTCAGCACGCGGTCCATATCGTTGAGCAGCAGGTCTGCGGCGCGCACGAGCTGAATGTTGAAAGTCGTGTCCAGCACGTCGGAAGAGGTCATGCCCTGATGCACGAAGCGGCTGTCCGGGCCGATGAATTCTGCCAGATGCGTCAGAAAGGCAATGACGTCATGCTTGGTCACAGCCTCGATTTCATCGATGCGGGCAACGTTGAACTCCGCAGCGCCACCCTTTTCCCAGATGGTGCGGGCCGATTCCTTCGGGATGACGCCGAGATCCGCCAGCGCGTCGCAGGCATGGGCCTCGATCTCGAACCAGATGCGGAACTTGGTTTCGGGCGACCAGATGGCGACCATGTCAGGCCGGGAATAGCGCGGGATCATAGGCTCAACTTTCCTGCAAAAAGAATGGTTGCGAGCCCCTTAGCAAAGGCTGGGCCGAGGTTCAATCTTTGCAATGGAAATGCAGCCCCGCAAAAGCCCAAAGGGCAAAGACTCTAAGGCTTGATCGGTACGGCAAGCCACCGCCCATCCGACCCATCGGAGGCGGGGTTCATCACCAGCACCAGCGCAATCTGCACCACGGCCCCGCCGGGGATCTGGTAGGTGACCACGCCGCCCAGCCGGTAGCCGGTAGGACAACGGCGGCTGGCGGGCACATGGCCATCCTCATAAACGACCTTGTCCTGCTTCTGGCCGGAAATCTGCGTCATGCGCAGGCGGAAGCCCTTGATGGTCTGCACCTGCTCCTTGCAGGCGGCGGGTGCGCCTTCATCCAGCTCTTCCAGCGTCAGTGTGTTGGGCTCACCGGAATTGGGCACGCTGGACCGCAGGCGATAGGTAAGGCTGTGCGGATCGCTGCTGACTTCGCTGACCGGGCTGAAGGCCACAAGCTCGCCGGGATGATCGAGAAGTCCGCGATCCTGTACGATCTTTGCCACCTGATCCGCCGCCTGCTTGCGGATGGCGGAAAGCGTGGCCTTGTCGTCATCGCCGCGCTGGCGCACCGGCGTATCCGGCAGGAAGGTGTTGTTGTTCAGGTCGATGGCATAGATGTTGGAATAGGGAATGTTGACGCCGCTCTGCACACCGAATTCCTCGAAGGCGAAAACGGAGCCATCCGCCGAAAAGCCGATGGGCCTGACGGATGCGATATCGCCCGCAAAGGCCGGAAGGGCGGATGTGAGGAGCGTGGCGGCTAGCGCGAGGCGGCGAAGCGCGGTGTTCATCACGCGCGGCCTCCTTCGGCGGCGGCGCGCAGGCCGCTCACCGTCTTGCGATAGGCATCGACGCCATCGCCCTTGTAAACGGCGGAACCCGCCACGAGAACATTGGCCCCGGCGCGGGTAACGATCGGTGCGGTTTCCACGGTAATGCCGCCATCCACTTCCAGCGCGATATCTCTGTTGCCGATCAGGGCCTTTGCCTGGGCAATCTTGTTTGCGGCCTCGGGAATAAAGCTCTGGCCGCCAAAGCCGGGATTGACGCTCATGATCAGGATCAGGTCGACATCATCGATCACATGTTCCAGTGCGGAAACGGGGGTGGCCGGGTTCAGCGAAACGCCCGCCTTCTTGCCCAGCGCCCGGATGCTTTGCAGCGAACGGTGCAGATGCGGCCCTGCCTCGGCATGCACGGTGATGTAATCGCAGCCCGCATCGGCAAAGGCGGCGAGATAGGGATCGGCAGGAGCAATCATCAGGTGACAATCGAACACTGCTTTGGTCAGCGGGCGCAGCGCCTTGATCACCGCCGGGCCAAAGGAAATGTTCGGCACGAAATGCCCGTCCATCACATCGAGATGCACCCAGTCGGCACCAGCCTCGACCACATCCGTCACTTCTTGTCCAAGCTTTGCGAAATTGGCGGCAAGGATCGACGGGGCGATCAGCAGCGGGCGGTTCATGGGCGGGGATACTCCTGGCACGGCAATTCTGGGCTCCATAGCATTCCGTGGGAAAGGCGACAACTGTGGCGATTCGTTGGTTCGATTTTTCCCGCACGTCATTTAAAACAATTTTATTGGGCGATTTGTGCGGCAAGGGAGGAAATAAAGCGCATGCAACGGTTTGTGATCGTTACCGGTGGCAGCACGGGCATCGGGCGGCAATTGGTGAAACGCTTCTGCGAGGGCGGCGACCGGGTGGCCTTCAGCTATCTCGGCGCGGCGGAACCTGCCGAAACGCTGGTGGCCGAACTCAGCGGCTCAGCCCTTGCTCTCACAGCCGATGTCGGTGAGGGCACAGCAGTGGAGCGGTTTTTCGATGCGGCCTGCGAATGGGCAGGCGCCGCGCCGGATGTGCTTGTCAACAATGCCGGCGTGCAGACCTGGGCTGGCCTTCTCGACCTCTCGGAAGCCGACTGGAACCGGGTGATCCGCACCAATCTCACGGGAGCCTTTTTGAACACCAAGGCCGCCGCCGCCCGCATGGCAGCGGCGATGAGGCCGGGTGCCATCGTCAATATCGGCTCCGGATGCAACAAGATCGCCTTTCCGAAACTGGTGGATTACACCGCCTCGAAGGGTGGCGTGGAGCAGTTCACCAAGGTGGCGGCGGTGGAGCTTGGCCCCAAGGGCATTCGCGTCAATTGCGTGGCGCCAGGGGCCATTGCCACGGAGCGCACCTTCGAGGAAGCGCCCGATTACGGCGAGACCTGGGGCAAGGTGACCCCGCTTGGCCGGGTGGGAACGCCGGATGACGTGGCCGAGGCGGTGCTGTTTCTGGCAAGCGACGCCGCCCGCTTCATCACCGGCCAGACGCTCTGGGTGGATGGCGGCCTCTTCAGTCGCCCGGTCTGGCCCTATGATGAATAGGATCCATCCTAGGGCTGGCTGGTCAGGGCGTGAAACGCACCGTCCCGCCATTCCATGAGGCGATAGGGGTTCTCTGCCCATTCATGATCGCGGCTGAAGGCGATCTTGCCGATGACGGTGTCGAGGCTGGTGGCGGGAATGGTCTCGGCCAGTCGCTGGCCCTGTGCGGACGCGGCGGAGAGAAATTGCACGGCAGCATAGGCGGGCAGGGCATAGCCATCCGGCTCCACGCCCTTTTGCCTTATGGCCTCGGCGGCAGCCTTGGCCGCAGGGGTATCCGCATAATCCGGCGTGATGACGGCCAGAACGCCATTTGCAAGCGGTACGGGCTTGTCGACAGCCTTCATCGCATCGCCGGCAAGCAGGGTGAGCGGAATGTTTTCAGAAGCCGCGTCGCGGGCGATGATGGCAACATCACTGCGGTCGCCGCCGATGAACACATGGGTTGCGCCCGTCTTCTGCAGACGGCGGACCAGCGCGATCTGGTTTTCCTGATTGGGGCGGTAGGTATCGGTAAAGACGGGTTTCAGCCCGCGCGGCTCAAGCGTTGCACGCAGGCCATCCACCAGCTCACGGCCATGAATGGTGCCGTCATCGATCAGCGCAAAGGCAGAACCCGCCCATTGGGTGAGGATGATGTCCGCCAGCTTTTCGCCCTCCGCCTTGTTGGAGGGGGCGAGGCGATAGAGTGGCCAGCCCTTCTTCAGGGCATCTTCCATGATGGTGGGCCAGCGAACCGAGAGCGTGAGCGCCGGAAGGCCAGCAGCCCCAAGCTTGGGAGCCGCCCCTTCCAGCGTTTCGCTGCACAGGAAACCGATGGCCGCCTCCACCTTCGCGGCCAGCAGGGCATCGGCAATGCCGCCGCCGCTGCCAGCGGCGCAGCTTTCATCCACCAACGTCAGCTTCGCACCGGTTGCGGCTGCGGCGGCTTCCGCGCCCGCCCGGATCTGCTGACCAAGCAGGGCGTAAGGCCCGTCCTTCGGCGCGACCACCCCAAGGGTCAGCGCTTCGGCCCGGCTTGCGCCGAAGAGCAGAAGAAGCGACAGGGCGAGAGGACGGCTGAATCTCATGGGTTCCAATGGGTGTTCTTGTCTGCGGCAACGCAGAGTTTTGAGGTTTTATTTCATCTAACAAAGGCCTTATCCTTCGCAAATGACGAGGGCAATGGCAAACATGGAATCGGGGAAGCGTAAAGGACCATGGATAACGAAGAAATTCAGGAGATTTTTGCCGCTTTAGGCCCTGTCAGCATTCGCCGGATGTTTGGCGGCAAGGGCATTTATTGCGACAGGGTGATCCTTGCGCTTTATCTGTTCGACGAGATCATGCTCAAGGCCGATGCCGAAAGCGCCCCGGAATTTTCTGCCCATGGCGCACGGCAATGGGTCTATCAGCGCCCCGGCGGCAAGCCGGTGGCCATGCCCTACTGGTCTGTGCCGGATGCCGCCTTCGACGATCCCGACGAGATGGCGAAATGGGTGCGGCTTGCCTATGAAGCCGGGCGGCGGGCGGCGGTGAAAGCGCCTGCGAAACCTCGCTCGCACCGTAAAAGCTCAGGCCGGTAAAGCGGGCACGTCGAAATGACCGGGCTGAAGCCCGGCTTTTGCCCGCTCCACCATCATCTCATAGGCATTTTCCAGATGGCGGCAGAAGCGCACGGCATCAAACAGCGGTAGGCGATAACGGTTTTCCGTGAGGTGCTGTTTCAAGGCGGTCCGGCGGGAGGCGTCGGCAATCAGTGCCGCAGCAAGAGCCAGAAACGCCGCGTCGTCCTCTGCCACCAATGTCTGCAACCCCGCCGCATTGAGCAGGCTTTCCGAAACACGGGAGGCGAAATTGCTGCCGCGCCGGGTGATGACCGGCAGGCCCGCCCAGAGCATGTCCGAAGTGGTGGTGTGGCCATTGCACGGGAAGGTGTCGATGGCGAAATCGGCAGCCTGCATGCGGGCGATATGGGCGGAATAGGCCATTTTCGGCGCGAAGAGAAATTGCGACTGTTTCACCCCCAGCCGCTTGAAATGCTCTGCCGTGGCCTGCCGGGCATGCTGGCCATCCACCATCAGCCACAGCAGCGCCTGCGGGTTTTGTTTCAGCACCTCGGCCCAGAGCGCCATGGTTTCCAGCGTGTTCTTGCGCTGGCTGTTGAAGGCGGCAATCACCACGCGGTTTTCCGGCAAGCCAAGGGCAAGCCGCGACGGCGCGGGTGGCAGCGGACGGTGAACGGGATCGTTGGGCTGATAGCTTTCCGGCAGACGGCAGAAATGCTCGTGGTAAAAGGGCTTTGCGCTGTCCGGCAGCACGAAGCGGTCGCCAATCACGTAATCGCAATCGATATCCGGGCAGCTTCCGGGAAAGCCCAGCCATTGCACATGCAGGGGCGCCAGCGGCAGGTTCATCAGATCCGAGCGTGAACCGCGCGTATGGCCCTTGAGATCGATGAGAATGTCGATGGAGCGGCCTTGAATCTCGCGCGCAGCAGCCTCGTCGTCCAGACCGTCGATCGAGACGATCGGTTGCCACTGCTGACGACCGCCCTGATCGAAGGCCAGCAGATGGGCGGGCGTATAACAGAACAGCGTCACCTCGAAACGCTCCCTGTCATGGGCTTCGAGCACGCTGCGCAAAAGCCGCATGGTGGCGTGATCGTCCCAGAGATCGCAGGAGAGATAGCCGAGCCTGATTTTTCGACCCCATGGCTGCGGCCTTTGATGACGCGCCGCACGCGCGTTCGCGGAGATCGGACGCTTGCCGCCATGGGCGGTGGCCAGCCGGTTCAGCCGCTCATCCGCCAGCCACATGATGTTGGCGTGCGGTGGTTCCGCGTTCAAGAAATCCAACCGGCCTGCGGTGATATCAGCCTCCAGCAGCGGCATTTCCGCAAGCAGAATCGGATAATCGCAATGCTCGCGCGCCAGCCGTAAAAGGTTCATGCGAATATGCTGGTCCTGCGGCTTATCCCGGCGCAGCCTGCGATAAAGCGCCAGGATCAGCGGGTTGCGCTCATCGGCATCCAGATGCTGGCGGGCAAGGGCAAGATGGGCTTCATCACTGCTGTCGATCAGTGCTGCCAGCGCTGCATCGCGCTCGGCGGGCGAGGGGAATAGGGTCTGAGCATTTCCCGGAAATGCGTCGAAACGCTCCAACGTGCAGACAGCGGCCTGTGCGGTCAGCAAAGCGGCCTCCGCACCCGACGTGCGGGCGGCGGCGAAGCGATAGGCTTCCGCCGCTTCCGCTTTCAGCCCCAATGCGGCGAGATTATCCGCAAGCAAAGCGGCGGCCTCCGGTCCGCTCCACTCGGCAATGAGCCCGGAGGCAAGCGTGAGGCTCTCTTCATGGCGGGCGGCGTTGAAAAGCCTTTGCGCCTCGGTCAGGGTTTCGGAAGCGGCTTGCACGGTAGAGGGTCCATAACAGTCTTGATGACGGCCACTCATTGTCCATCAAGCTTGCGCCAGCGTTTCATCGGCCAATCATCAGCACGGGAATGGCCAGATGCCGGGCGGCAACCACCTTGCCATAGCCCGCTTCGCCGCCGGAATTGCGGCACACCAGATGGGTCACGCCATGCTCCCGCATCAGCGCCATTTCCTGCGCCGGATCGGCGCTCGGTTTGCCGAGAACAAGCGCATGATCGGCAAAGGGCGGGGGATGGGCAGGCGGGTCCACCATGCGCAGCAGAAAACGGCAATCACGCCTGTCTGCAAAGGCGGCGATATGCTGGCGGCCCAGCGCCAGAAAGGCGCAGGCCCTTGCGGGAAGGGCGCGGGCGGCCTCTTGCAGCGATCCCATCTCCCACCAGTTATCGCCTGCCTGTTTTTGCCAGGGCTCACGCTCCAGCCGCACCAGCGGTATGCCCGCCGCCGCACAGGCAATCTCGGCATTGGCAGAAATCTGGCGGGCGAAAGGGTGAGTCGCGTCATACACCCCGGTGATGCCTTCGCTCCGCAGGAAGGCGAGAAGCCCTTCCGCGCCGCCAAAACCGCCCCGCCGCAGACGCCCTGCCGGAGGCTCCGGCTCTTCCGTGCGGCCTGCAAGCGAGGTCAGCACATCCGCCTTGCCCTCCGCCACCAGTTGCGCGGCCAGACGAACCGCCTCCGCCGTGCCGCCGAGAATGAGGATTTTGTCATGGGGACCGGGCAAGGATATTTCCCTTCCGGTCAATCACCATCACCTCCACGGCCACCGGTGCGCCCTTCAGCGTATCGAGCGCGGTCTGCCGTGCCAGCTGTGCGACGGGAGAGGCGAGATCGATCCCCCGTTCCCGCGCCAGTTCCAGCGCGTCCAGCGCGGTATTGGCGGCAAGCACGCGCTCAGCCAGTTCGGGGGACCGATCCGGAATTAGCGAGGCGAGAAAACGGTTATCGATCTGGCTTCGGGAGGAGTGCAGGTCGAGCGCGCCCTGTGCGAGCTTTGCCATTTTGGCGAAGCCACCGGCAAGGGTCAGCCGTTCGACCGGATGCTGGCGCAGATATTTGAGCAGGCCGCCTGCGAAATCGCCCATGTCCAGCAGGGCCTCGGCCGGCAGGGCATGAAAGGCCTGGGCGGCCTGTTCAGAGGTGGAGCCTGTGGCGCCCAGCACATGGGAAAGCCCCATGGCGCGCGCCACATCCACGCCGCGATGAATGGAATGTATCCAGGCCGCACAGGAAAAAGGATGGACGATGCCTGTGGTGCCGAGAATGGAGAGCCCGCCGACAATGCCAAGCCTCGGGTTCCAGGTTTTCTGGGCAATCTCCGCGCCGCCGGGAATAGACAGCGTCACATCGATATCGGCTGGTACGCCCTTAGCCAGCGCCACGGCTTGAAGCTCGGCCATCATCATCTGCCGGGGTACGGGATTGATGGCCGGTTCGCCGATGGCCAGCGGCAAGCCGGGGCGGGTGACGGTGCCGACCCCTTCACCGGCAAAGAAGCGTATACCGGCACCCGTTGGGCCGAGGCGGATGGTGGCGATGACTGTTGCACCATGAGTCACATCCGGGTCGTCGCCCGCGTCCTTGATGATGCCTGCCATCGCCGCGCCCGCTTCAAGCCGTTCTACCGCAAGCGCAAAGGCTGGTTCCTGCCCTTTCGGCAGGCGAATGCTGACCGGATCGGGGAATGTGCCGGTCAACAGGGCGGTATACGCAGCCTTGGCGGCGGCGGTGGCGCAGGCGCCCGTGGTCCAGCCGGTGCGCAGCACGCCGCCCGGCTTGCGCGCCGCGCCTTCCGTGCCCTCTCCGCTTGCCACATCCTTGGTCATTGCCCGGTTATAGAGCATCGAAGCCCGGCGTGGGAAGAAGATTTACGAAAATGCAATGCAAAAACAAAACCCTACAGAAAATCTCGGTTTTTCATCGGATTTTCAGAAGACCGGTTCCAGCTTCCGGGCCTGGACTTTATCGATCCAGCTTCTTGGCCACCCAGGTATAGGTGCTGGTCACCACATGCAGCGGCTTTTCGAAAGCCAGCTTCATATCCCGTTTGCCCGGTATCACCTCGCGGATATAACCAACGGCACGTTGGGCAAAGGAGCGCTTTTCCGCTTCCGGCATGGGTTTTTCGGGTGCCGGATCGTTTTTGGACGGGGTGGCGGGTGAGGGAACCTTCGTTGCGTTCTGCGCCAAATCCTGCTTCTGGCAAACGGCGACGACGCTTGGGTAATTCACGTTGGAAAAATGCGCCAGCACCTTTTCCGAATCGCCATTGCACATCTCCAGCGAGACCCAGCGTTGTTCGGCGGTCGCGATATACTGGCACTGGCTGACACTGTCATTGCAGCCCAGTATGGTCATGATGATCAATGCGGCTTGCATCTTCCTGCCTTTCGGGTCATTCCCGTTCGGCATACACCAAATTCCGTATCCTGGGTATTTTAATGACCGTCATCATTGCAAAAGAGCCGCCTCGCCAGCCAAAGGTGCTGGCGCTACTGGCCCAGTCGGATGCTTATATGGCGGCGCTTTATCCGTCCGAAAGCAATCATCTTCTGGATGTCTCGGCGCTGGAAAAGCCCGAGGTGAAGTTCTTCACCGCCCGGCATCACAACGACATCGTCGGATGTGCGGCGCTGGTGGAAAGCGGGGATGGCACGGGAGAAATCAAGCGGATGTTTGTCGATCCCGCCTCGCGCGGGCTTTCCATCGGGAAAAAGCTGCTCGCCTGTCTGGAGGAGGAGGCGCTGGCGCTTGGTCTTTCCGCACTCAGGCTGGAGACGGGCATTCACCAGCCGGAAGCGCTGGGGCTTTACCGCGCCTTCGGCTTTGTCGAGCGTGGTCCGTTTGGAAGCTATGCGCTCGATCCGCTCAGCCTGTTTATGGAAAAGCGGTTGAGATAAAAAGACTGCGCTCTTCAAAAAAATCCCGCCTCTTTTATAAGAAAGAGGCGGGGCTTGGGAGGAAGTTTGGATTAGAGCGTTTCATTGTTTCACGGAAACATTGAAACACTCTAACTCTTTGTTTCTACGCATTTCCGGACGGAAAACCGGCTTCCACTTTTCCTGGAAATGCTCTAGTGCGCGAAGTTCATGCGCGGCTTGTAATGCCCTGCGCCTTCCTGCACGAAAATCTGCTGAACCTGCGGATTTCTTAGCGGCTGGCCGCTTTGATCATGCTCCAGGTTCTGCTCCGAGACGTAGGCCACATATTCCGACTCATCGTTTTCCGCCAGCAGGTGGTAGAAGGGCTGGTCCTTGCTGGGCCTTATTTCCGGCGGAATGGCGTTCCACCACTCCTCGGTATTGGCGAATTCCGGATCGACATCAAACACGACGCCGCGGAACGGGAAAACCTTGTGACGGACGATGTCACCGATTCCGAATTTTGCGATGCGTTGTTTCATGGCTTCATTTCCTTTCCCTGTCATAT
Source organism: Allorhizobium paknamense (assembly GCF_030815125.1). Taxonomy (GTDB): domain Bacteria; phylum Pseudomonadota; class Alphaproteobacteria; order Rhizobiales; family Rhizobiaceae; genus Allorhizobium; species Allorhizobium paknamense. Next base: position 96,704 of record NZ_JAUSWH010000001.1, on the reverse strand, counting down.
TTGGGGAGGAAATGCCCCTTTATCAAGGGGTTTTGCGCATGGCTGCTCAGCTATGGATGAGCTTCAGCGCGACGATGACCAGGATAAAAGCCAGCAAAAGCCGTATGATACGCTCCGGCATCCGCGGCGCGGCATGACTCCCCAGGAGAATCCCCGGGATTGACCCGATCAGCAGCGACAGCAGCAGAGCCCAGTTGACGTCGCCGATCATCCAATACCCCAGTCCGCCCACCAGCGTCAGCGGTATCGCATGGGCAATGTCCGAGCCGACAATCTCGTTGACGGCGGCGCGCGGATAGAGAAACAGCAGCACAGTGACGCCGATGGCGCCCGCCCCCACCGAGGTCAGCGTGACCACCGTACCTAGCACGAGGCCGAGGCAGAAGGTTGCAATGGCAATGGTGCGGGGAGAGGGCGTCTTATGACTTTTCAGCCAGTTCAGTTCGAAACGCACCAGCAGATCGCGAAACAGCAGAATGATGGCTGTCACCAGCAGCATGATGCCGAGACTGGTGGTCAACAGCTCCACCGCATGGCCGCTGCGGCGGTCGACGCCGCTCATCAGCCAGAGCGTGATGGCGCTTGCCGGAATGCTGCCGAGGCTGAGCGCGCCGACCAGCCGCCAGCGCACATGGCCGTTGCGGTGGTGCACGCTGGCCCCTGCCATTTTGGTGATTGCCGCGTAGAGAAGATCCGTGCCCACCGCCGTAGCGGGATGGATGCCGAAGAGCAGCACCATCAGCGGTGTCATCAGGGATGCGCCCCCTACGCCGGTGATGCCGACCAGCGCGCCGACGAGAAAGCCGGAGAGAGAGACCATGGGGTCGAAGGCAAAATGGGCCGGCAACGTCTCTCCCTTCACGAATCCTGAAGCTTGCCCGGGTCTAAAGCCCGTTGCGGCTTATCAGCCTCATGCAACGTGCTTTACGTTCTTGTTTTAACGCATGTCGTTATCGCAAAACCGCTGCACACTTTTGCGCGACATGCTCTAGCGAAGGGCGAGGGGTTGCGTCAAGGACGGCAGGGATAGCAAGCGGCCTGCTTTGCTGAAACTTGTTGTTTCGTATTTTTTGAACATGGGGTAAGAGCGGCAGACCATCAGAACAATAAGACGTGCACGCCAAGGGCCAAACCCGATGAAAGACACCTATTATATCACCACCGCCATTTCCTATCCGAACGGCAAGCCGCATATCGGCCATGCCTATGAGCTGATCGCCACGGATGCCATGGCCCGCTTCCAGCGGCTGGATGGCAAGGATGTCTTCTTCCTCACCGGTACGGATGAGCATGGCCAGAAAATGCAGCAGACGGCGCGTAACGAAGGCATCACGCCCGAAGCGCTTGCCGAGCGCAATTCCAATGAATTCCGTGAGATGGGCAAGCTTCTGAATGCCTCGAACGATGATTTCATCCGCACCACCGAGCCCCGCCACCATGCTGCCAGCCAGGAAATCTGGAAGCGCATGGAAAAGAACGGCGATATCTACAAGGATAGCTATGCCGGCTGGTATTCCGTGCGGGATGAAGCCTATTACGCCGAAGAGGAAACCGAAGTCCGCGCCGATGGCGTTCGCTACGGACCGCAGGGCACGCCGGTGGAATGGGTGGAGGAGGAAAGCTATTTCTTCAAGCTCTCCGCCTATGAAGACAAGCTCCTGAAGCTCTACGAGGATCAGCCGGATTTCATCGGGCCGAACGAGCGCCGCAACGAGGTGATTTCCTTCGTCAAGTCCGGCCTCAAGGACCTGTCGGTCTCGCGCACCACCTTCGACTGGGGCATCAAGGTGCCGGGCAATGACAAGCATGTCATGTATGTCTGGGTGGATGCGCTGACCAATTACGTTACGGCCACCGGCTATCTGAGCGATGAAAACGGGCCGCGCGCCAAATACTGGCCTGCGGACGCCCACATTATCGGCAAGGACATCATCCGTTTCCACGCCGTCTATTGGCCCGCCTTCCTGATGTCGGCTGGCCTGCCGCTGCCCAAGCGCGTCTATGCCCATGGCTTCGTTCTGAACAAGGGCGAGAAGATGTCAAAGTCCTTGGGCAATGTCGTTGATCCCTTCGATCTGTTGCAGCAGTTCGGCCTCGATAATGTCCGCTATTTTCTCTGCCGCGAAATTTCGTTCGGGCAGGATGGCAACTGTAATCCAGAGCTTGTCGTCACCCGCATCAACGCCGATCTCGCCAACGGTATCGGCAATCTTGCCAGCCGTTCGCTGTCGATGATCGGCAAGAATCTTGAGGGCAAAGTGCCGGAACCCGGCCCGCTGACCGATGCCGACAAGGCCATTCTCGCCACCGCTGATGAAGCCATTGGCATTTGCCGCGAGGAAATGTCGCGCCAGCAGATCCACAAGGCGGTCGGCGCCATCATGAACATCGTCAATGAGGCAGACCGTTACTTTGCCGCGCAGGAGCCCTGGGTGCTGCGCAAGACCGATGTGGCCCGCATGGCGACGGTGCTTTATGTCACGGCGGAAGTGGTGCGCCAGATCGCCATTCTCTTTCAGCCAATCATGCCGGACAGTGCGGCGAAACTTCTCGACCTCGTGGCCGTTGCTCCCGAGGACCGGGTTTTCGCCAAGCTGGGTGAGGCAGGCCGCCTGACGCCAGGGACGGAGCTTCCTGCCGTATCGCCGGTCTTCCCGCGCTATGTTGCCCCGGAAGCAGACAAGGCCTGATTTGATGCTGATCGATACCCATTGCCATCTGGATTTCGCCGATTTCGAAGAGGAACGTGACGATCTGGTGAAGCGCGCCCATGATGCGGGCGTCAAGCAGATGGTGACCATCTCCACCCGCGTGGCGAAGCTGGAAGGGTTGCTGGCGCTGACAACCCGCTATCCTTCCGTCTTCTGCTCTGTCGGGACCCACCCGAACAATGCCGGTGACGAATTGGACATCACCGCCGACGATCTGGTGCGGCTGGCCGAGGCCCATGAAAAAGTGGTGGCCATCGGCGAATGCGGCCTCGATTATTTCTACGATACGCAGACGCCGGAAGACCAGAAAACCGGCTTTTTGCGGCATATCGAGGCTGCGCGGCGCACGCAGCTGCCGCTCGTCATCCATAGCCGCAGCGCCGATGACGACATGGCCGCGATCCTGCGGCAGGAAACGGAGAAGGGCGCTTTTCCCTTCATCCTGCATTGTTTCTCTGCCGGTGAGATGCTGGCAAAGACAGGCGTGGAGCTTGGTGGTTTCATCTCCTTCTCCGGCATTCTGACCTTCCCGAAATCGCAGGAACTGCGCGACATCGCGCGCGACGTGCCGCTGGACCGGCTGCTGGTGGAAACCGACGCACCCTATCTCGCGCCGAAGCGCTGGCGTGGAAAACGCAACGAACCCTCCTATGTGGTGAATACGGCAGAGGTGCTGGCGGAGGTGAAGGGCCTGAGCTACGCTGAGATGGCGGAGATCACCACCGCCAATGCCTTTCGTTGTTTTTCAAAGATGCCGAGGCTTTAGGGAATGCATTACAGGCGCCGCTTCACCATTCTGGGCTGCTCGTCCTCACCGGGCGTGCCGCGGATCAATGGCGATTGGGGTGCCTGCAATCCGGACAATCCAAAGAACCGCCGCAGCCGTGCGGCTTTTCTGATCGAGCAATTTGCCCCCGATGGCGGGGTGACGACCATTGTGGTCGATACCGGGCCGGATTTCCGCGAGCAGATGATCCGTGCAGGCGTTACCGCCATCGATGCCGTGGTCTATACCCATGCCCATGCTGATCACTTGCACGGCATCGATGATCTGCGCGGCTATTTCATCACCCAGCATCACCGCATTCCGATCTATGCCGAGCCGGAAACCATGCGCCGTATAGCCGATGGTTTCGGCTACTGCCTGGAAACGCCCGCAGGCAGCGGCTATCCGCCGATTGTCAGACCGCAGGTGCTGGACACGCTGGGCGAGCCCTTTTCCATAGAAGGCGCAGGCGGCGCAATCTCACTCACGCCCTTTGGGCAGCAGCACGGCGATATTCTGTCCCTGGGCTTGAGAATTGGCGATGTCGCTTATTGCAGCGATGTCAGCGACTTTCCGGAGGAAAGTCTGGCGCATCTTAACGGGCTGGATGTGCTCATCATCGATGCCCTGCAATATAAGCCGCATCCCAGTCACCTGTCGCTTGCGCAATCGCTGGAGTGGATCGAGCGATTGCAGCCGAAGCGGGCCATTCTTACCCACATGCACACGCCGCTGGATTATGATGCGGTGATGCGTGAGACGCCGGATCATGTGGAACCGGCCTATGACCAGATGCAGTTTGAATGCCTCATTGACAGTGAGGCGAGTGCGCCCGCAAGTGTCGGGGCCTGCCCGTAAGCGGGGCACGAAAAGACAATCTTAAAGAGGCGTGAGCCTTAATCTGTGAGCCGCAGATGCTGAACAAGCCCTACCAATCTCCCAGCACATCCAGTTTTCTGGATAATCTGCGGCTGTCGCGGCTGAATTCCCTGCTGCGGCGGGGGGAAATCGGCCTGGTCATCCTGGCGGCGCTGGTCGGGGTGATGGCGGGTCTGCTCGTGGCTCTCGTCAGTTTTCTCAGCAATAGCCTGCACCGGCTGATCTTCGGTGTCGATGGAACGCTGAGCGGCAGCAATATCACCGGCCAGATCGTGCTGATTGGTCCGCTGGCAGGCGGCGTCATTCTCGGGCTGATTTTCTTCATTCTGTCGCGCACCCGCAAGAAACCGATGATCGACCCGATCGAGGCGAATGCGCTGCATGGTGGACGCCTGTCCTTGACAGACAGTATCATTGTTTGCGTCCAGAACATCATTTCCAACGGCTTCGGGGCCTCCGTCGGGCTGGAGGCCGGTTATACGCAGATCGCTTCCGGGGCTGCCTCCAAGCTTGGCGTGAAGCTGAAGCTGCGGCGCGCCGACTTGCGGCTGATGGTGGGTTGCGGCGCAGCGGGCGCCATTGCCGCCGCCTTCGACGCGCCGCTGACCGGCGCTTTTTACGCCATCGAACTGATTATCGGCTCCTATACCGTGATGTCGCTCGCCCCGGTCATTGTGTCGGCGCTGGTGGCCAGCATGGTCGCCAATCAGATCTCCGAACACGGACTGGTCTTTGAGATTGGCGGCGTCGATGCCATCACGCCGCCGGATTATGTGCCCGCCATCGTGCTCGGCATTCTTTGCGCCGCCATCGGCATCGCGCTCATGCAGGCGGTGTCCTTTATCGAGGAAACGGCGCGCAAGAGCGCTATCGCGCAACCTTTCCGGCCCTTTATCGGTGGCTTTATCGTCGGGCTTCTGGCACTGGTATCGCCGCAGGTGCTGTCGGGCGGCCATGGCGCACTGCATTTGAACATGAGCAGCGAGGCAAGCCTTTGGGCGCTGGGGTCGCTCTTCCTGCTCAAAGCGGTGGCCAGCGCCGTCTCCATCGGTTCCGGGTTTCGCGGCGGCCTGTTCTTCGCTTCGCTGTTCATGGGCGCATTGATCGGCAAGATTTTCGCCTTCGCCGCACCGCTTTTTCATGGCGCCAGCGTCGAACCCGCCGTCTATGCCGTCGTCGGCATGAGCGCCTTTGCCGCTGCCGTGATCGGCGGGCCGCTGACCATGACCTTCCTGGCTCTGGAACTGACCGGAGATTTTCCCATTACCGCGCTGGTGCTGGCTGCCGTCATCACCACCTCGCTGGTGGTGCGGGTTTCCTTCGGCTACTCCTTCGCCACATGGCGCTTTCACCTGCGCGGAGAAACCATTCGCAGCGCCCATGACGTGGGCTGGGTGCGCGATCTGACCGTGGGCAAGATGATGCGCGCCGATGTGCGCACCGCCAAGGTGAGCATGGGGCTGGAAGCCTTTCGCAAGCAGTTTCCGCTGGGCTCGACCCAGCGGGTGATCATGACCCGCGACGATGGCCGCTATGCGGGTATTATTCTCGTGCCTGAAATCTATGCCGATCCCCTCGAACGCAGCAGTGAGGATGTCAGCCTGGAGCGCTTCCTGCGATACCAGAAGGATGTGCTGCTGCCGACCATGAATGTGAAGCAGGCCGCCGCCCTGTTTGATTCCACCCAGAGCGATGCGCTTGCCGTCGTCAATGACCGTGTCGAAAACCGCCCCGCAGGCCTGTTGACCGAAAGCCATACCCTGCGCCGCTACAGCGAGGAGCTCGACCTGAGACGGCGCGAGGCGGCCGGGGAGTTCTGAGGGTTAGAGCATAATCCGACCGGAGTGAAACGAGGATCGACAAGATTATGCTTCCAAAATAAAATGTTAGAGCGCCGATCTGATTCAATCAGATCGAAAAGCGCTCTAATTCCTGTAGGTTTCAGCAATCGCCTTGCCGATCTCCGCAATGGCCTTGTTTCGCTCATCCATGCTGGCCTTGGTGCCGGTGATATAGACGACAGCCACCAGCGGTGCGTGGTGCGATGGCCAGATCACCGAGACGATGCCGCGTGTGCCATGGCCTCCGGCTCCGGTCCGGTCGGCAATCCGCCAGTCCTTGGGAAGACCGGCGCGCAACAATGGCCCGGCCACCTCATCGGCGATCAGCCATTGGGTCAAGGTTGCGCGGGAAGCCTCTGGCAGTGCCTGCCCAAGCACCAGCTTTTCCATGGTTGCGGCCATGGCGGCAGGGGTCGTGGTATCGCGTGGATCGCCGGGCTTGCCTTCGTTCAGCGTGGGTTCGGTGCGGTCGAGGCGGGTACGCTTGTCGCCGATACTGCGCAGGAAGGCCGTTACGGCCTTTGGTCCACCCACGGCCTCCAGGACTTTGTTTGCCGCCGTGTTATCGCTGGTGCGCAGGGTGATGGCGCAGAAATCCGCGGCACTTGCGGATTTTCCAACCATGTCCTTGGTGACCGGCGCATACTCCATCAGGTCGGATTGCTGGACGGTCAGCATTTTTCCCGAAACCGCATCGCCACCCTTGAGCAGGGCGGCGCAGGCCAGTGCCTTGAAGGTACTCGCCATTGGGAAAGCTTCCTCAGCCCGGTAGGAGACTGTCTGGCCGTTGCCGGTGTCGTGAACCACGAAGCCGATCCTGGCCTTCAGCCGTGTCTCGGCGGCCTTCGCCGTGGTCAGGACAGGGCTCTCTGCCGACGTCTCCGCCGCCTGGGCGGGGGCCGACATTGCCAGAACGGCCATCAGCGGCATGACGATCCCGAAATTCCGTGTGCTCATCCTGCTCTCCTCCACTGCCAGGTTGATGTGCGTGACCGGAATGGCAGCGGAATGTGGCTGGTTTGGGAGCATTCTGGTTTAGGGTGTGTGGGGATTCAGTTTTGGGGGAGGCGAAAACGGTGATTTTCGAGAACCGGAGCGGATTGTACTTAAGTTACATGAGCCTAGGTAAGCGCAGGAAATTGCCGTTTGCAGCCCGCCCAAAGCTGAATCCCCACACACCCTAGGAGCATGAAAGAAAAGGCCGGCAGTTTCCCGCCGGCCTCAAAAATCTCCGTGAGCCAGATCGCTCAGGCAGAATAGTACATGTCGTATTCCACCGGATGCGGCGTCATTTCGAAACGCATGACTTCCTGCATCTTCAGCTCGATAAAGGCATCGATCTGGTCGTCATCGAACACGCCGCCAGCGGTCAGGAACTTGCGGTCCTTATCCAGGCTTTCCAGCGCTTCACGCAGGCTGCCGCAGACCGTCGGGATCTTCTTCAGCTCCTTCGGCGGCAGGTCATAAAGATCCTTGTCCATGGCCTTGCCGGGATGGATCTTGTTCTTGATGCCGTCGAGACCGGCCATCAGCATCGCGGCGAAGGCGAGATAGGGGTTGGCGGTCGGGTCGGGGAAGCGAACCTCCACGCGCTTTGCCTTCGGGTTGGAGCCAAAGGGAATGCGGCAGGAGGCAGAGCGGTTACGGGCCGAATAGGCCAGCAGCACCGGCGCTTCGTAACCCGGCACCAGACGCTTGTAGGAATTGGTGGACGGGTTGGTGAAGGCGTTGATCGCCTTGGCATGCTTGATAATGCCGCCGATGTAATAGAGGCAGGTTTCCGACAGGCCGGCATATTCGTCACCGGCGAAGGTGGGCTTGCCGTCTTTCCAGATCGACTGGTGAACGTGCATGCCGGAGCCGTTATCGCCGAAGATCGGCTTCGGCATGAAGGTTGCGGTCTTGCCATAGGCATTGGCGACCTGATGCACGACATATTTGTAGATCTGCATCTTGTCGGCATTGCGGACCAGCGTATCGAACTTGATGCCAAGCTCGTGCTGGGCGGCGGCCACTTCGTGGTGGTGCTTTTCCACGACAACGCCCATTTCGGCAAGGACCGTCAGCATTTCGGAGCGCATGTCCTGGCAGCTGTCGACCGGGGGAACCGGGAAATAGCCGCCCTTGACGCGCGGACGGTGGCCGAGATTGCCCGTTTCATAATCGGTGTCGTCGTTGGACGGCAGTTCGGTGGAGTCGAGCTTGAAACCGGTATTGTAGGGATCGGCCTTGTACTTCACGTCGTCGAAAATGAAGAATTCCGCTTCCGGACCCACGAAGACCGTGTCGCCGATACCGGAGGCCTTCAGATAGGCCTCGGCCTTCTTGGCCGTGCCGCGCGGATCGCGGTTATAGGCCTCGCCGGAAACCGGATCGAGAATATCGCACATGATCACCATGGTGGACTGGGCGAAGAAGGGGTCCATATGCACTGTATCGACATCCGGCATCAGCACCATGTCGGACTCGTTGATCGCCTTCCATCCACCGATGGACGAGCCGTCGAACATCACGCCGTCGGCGAACATGTCCTCGTCTACACAGCAAACATCCATCGTCACATGCTGCAACTTGCCCTTGGGGTCGGTAAAGCGCAGGTCCACGAATTTGACGTCGTTGTCCTTGATCTGCTTGAGAATGTCATTTGCGGTCGTCATTTATTCTGTTCCTCGATTGAGATGACGATTTTTAAAGACCGGCCTCCCTGTGCCGGCCCCAGTGCAAAGGGCCGGTTCCGGCCCCCAAAGTGCTTTCAACAGTTATTATTTGGCTTGAAGTGGCTTGGGTCCACCCCAGGAAAATCGTGCCGAAAACAGGTTCCCTCGTTTCGGTCCGATGTTTCAGCAAGATCATGCAATTGCGGAAAAGAAATGGTCCTCCCGAAAACGCAAGCGTCAGATAGCGTCCACACCTGTTTCGCCGGTTCTGATCCGGACGACTTCCTCGATATTGGAAACGAAAATCTTGCCGTCGCCAATGCGACCGGTTTGCGCAGCATTGCGAATGGCGTCGATGACGGCCTCGACGTTTTCGTCGGCGAGAACCACTTCCACCTTCACCTTGGGCAGAAAATCCACCACATATTCAGCGCCGCGATAAAGCTCGGTATGCCCTTTCTGACGCCCGAACCCCTTAGCCTCAGTGACCGTAATGCCCTGCAAACCGACTTCCTGAAGGGCTTCCTTCACTTCGTCCAGCTTGAAAGGCTTGATGATCGCTTCGATCTTTTTCATGAGAAAATGTCTCTCCGCTTCCCTCATTGATGCAGGATTATCCTGTTCGCCCTGCGATGATGCACATGCCGTGCCAATTCGGTGCGCGAATTGCGAAAAAAATTGAAGATCACCCGCATTGCGTTCGCAGTTTTGCCCAAAGCCGTGCAAAATACCAGAGGTCGCCTGCGGTTTTTTGTGGGTGGTCCGAGAATGGTTTTGCTGAAGAACTATTCAGTGATGGTCGAAATATGTGCATAAAAATGCATATCAAATATGCATTTGCTTATTTTTGGGTCATATTAGAAATATCATTGCCCTTGCTCTTTGCCTCTGCTTTGGCTTGAATAGCGGCATGCGCACAAAAGCTTTTCATTTTCTCCTTTCCCCACAGGCCATGGCACGCGTCGATCAGGCTGCAGCGTCTTCCGGCATGGACAGCTACGGCCTGATGCAAAGGGCAGGCGAAGCGGTGGCCGCCGCTGCGCTGAAGCGGTTTCCGGGCGCCCTGCGTTATGCCGTTCTGTGCGGGCCCGGCAACAATGGCGGTGATGGCTATGTGGCGGCAGCGGCCTTGCATCGCGCCGGAGCCATCACAAATGTTTTTCATCTTGGAGAGCCGGAGCGGCTGAAGGGTGATGCCGCGCGCGCGCGCCTTGCCTGGAATGGGGATAGCGAGCCGCTTTCGGCCTACCAGCCCATGGAGGGAGATGTCGTTATCGATGCGCTGTTCGGCGCAGGGCTGGCGCGGGCTGTCGATGCCGCTGTGGCAAGGGCGGTCGAAGCGGTGGAGCAGGCCGGGTGTCCGGTGTTGGCGGTCGATCTGCCCTCCGGGGTGGATGGGCTCACCGGGGCGGTGCTGGGTGCGGCCTTCCAGGCCAGCCATACCGTAACCTTCATGGCGAAGAAGCCGGGCCATCTGCTTTTGCCGGGCCGCACCCTTTGCGGCACGCTGGAGGTGTTCGATATCGGTATTCCGATGCGGCTGGTGGCGGGTGAGGCGGGGACCCTGGCGGAGAACCATCCGGATCTCTGGCGGGCCAGCCTGCCACGCCTCAGCGGCGCTTCGCACAAGTTTCGTCGCGGGCATCTCACCGTGTTTTCAGGTCCTGCCAGCGCCACGGGGGCTGCCCGGCTCTCCGCCATGGCGGGGCTGAAGGCTGGGGCAGGGCTGGTGACCCTTGCTGCGTCCGGATCGGCCCTGCTCGTCAATGCCAATCACACGACGGCCATCATGGTGAAGCGTCTGGAGGGGCGGGAGGACCTGGATGCCTATCTTGCCGATCCCCGCATGGCGGCCTTCGTTCTGGGGCCGGGATTTGGGGTGGGTGACAAGGCCCGCGATTTTGCCCTGGCGCTGAAGGAGCGGGCTCTGGTGCTGGATGCGGATGGCTTAACCTCGTTCAAGGAGGATCCTGCGGCGCTGTTTGGTGCCTTTGCCGGGGGGCAGACGCGGCTGGTGCTCACGCCGCATGAAGGGGAGTTTTCCCGATTGTTTCCGGACCTGGCCGCCGACGAAAGCCTGGGAAAGGTGGAAAAAGCCCTGACGGCGGCTGCCCGCGCCCATGCTGTCCTTGTCTGCAAGGGGGCCGATAGCGTAATCGCGAGCCCTGACGGGCGCGCTGTCATCAACACCAACGCCCCGTCAAGTCTGGCAACAGCCGGATCCGGCGATGTTCTCGCAGGCATTATCGGCGGATTGCTGGCGCAGGGAATGCCGGCCTTCGAGGCAGCATCAGCGGGCGTCTGGTTGCATGGCGATGCTGCCGCACGCGCACGTACCGCGCTGACGGCGGAAGACCTGGCGCTCAATGTGCAAACGCAACTCTCTGACAAATCCTCAGGAAGCCTCGACCAGTCTCGTCTGCCTTAGCATGCCGTTGTTTTCCAGCAGCGGGTAGCCGATAGACACGAAGAGGGAGTTCAACTCCTTCAGATCGCGCATCGTATCCAGATGCAGGGAAGAGGATTCGAAGCTGGCGATATTGCCGCTGCGCAACCGGTGCATATGGCTTTCCTCGCTGCGCTTGACCATGCCGCGCAGCGCTTCCTTGCTGGCCACAAGCTGGCGGGCGTGTTCGACATCGCGGGTCAGTAGCAGATTGAAGGCTAGCCGGGCGTTTCGTGCCACCTCTCCATGCATGCCGGTGAGTTCAGACCAGCCCTCCTCGGAAAAGGCAGTGTTGCGGGCATGTTTTTTCTGGGCGCGTGTCAGCATGTTCTGGGAAATGATGTCGGCGGCCTGCTCCAGCCGGATGGCGGTGTTCAGCAGGTTCTGCGATTGCTCCAGCAGGTTTTCATCCATCTGCAGGCGTGAAATCCGGGCCAGATAGAACTTCACATCGCGATGGATCGCATCGATATCATCGTCCAGCGCCTGAATACGCTGCATTTTCTGATCGTCCCAGCGCTGGTAGAGGTCGAAAATGCCGTTGAGCATGATCTCCGTCTTGTCGCAAAGCGTCATCATTTCCCGGGTGGCGTTGCTGAGTGCCTGGCGCGGCATGTCCAGATCGTCCGGATTGAGCGCAGACAGCCGCTTTTCCGTCAGCGTCACCGGCTCGGCGGGGATCAGCCATCGCTCCAGAGCTGCCGCCACCGGTCCGCAGAGCGGCAAGCCCGCCAGGGCGGCCAGGGCGTTCAGGCCGATATGGGCCATGACCACGGCATTGCCCGGATGGGGCGTTACCGAGGTCGGATCGAACTGCACGGCATATTGCAGGGCCAGCACCCAGAGCGTGGTGCCACCCCGAATGACCACATTGCCCAGGGGCACCACGCGGGCGGCGGGGTCGGCATTCTTGGTCAGGATAGCGCTGATGACCGAACCGCCAAAATTGATGCCCAGCACCAGCGGAATGATCAGTTCGGGCGGCAGCAGATGGCGATCGGCCAGCGAGGCAACCAACAGGATCGTCGCGACGCTGGAATGGAACGCCCAGGCAAGAAGGGCTGCAAACAGAAAGGCGCTGATCCAGTCGCGTGCGAGATAATTGAAGATCATCGGCACGACGTCACTGTGCCGCAGCGGATCGGAGGCCTCGCCGATCAACTTCAGCGACAGCAGCAGCAAGCCGAGACCGAAGGCAATGCGGCCCAGTTGCCGCGAGGCGCGCCCCTCCGACGCCCGAAACAGCACCGTGCCGGTCAGCAGCAACAGCGGAATGAGCAGCGACATATCAAAGCGCAAAACCCAAGCGATGAAGGCCGAGCCAATATCGGCGCCAAGGATGGTCGCAATGCCGATGGCGCTGCCGACATAGCCGCTGGCGACGAAGGAAGAAAGAATGAGCGCTACGGCAGTGACACTTTGCAGGGCAACAGCAAAGACAAAGCCTGCTCCGGCTGCGGCAAACCGATTACGAAGCGCAATGCGCATGCCGTTTTTCAATATCGGACCGTAGGCGCGCTCGATGCCGGTGCGCACCATGCGCGTTGCCCACAGCAGGAGAGCCACCGCTCCGGCGAGATTGATGAAGACCGAAATACCCGACATCTGCCCATCCAATCTGCGGCTGCCTGTCCGCTCCTGCTGCCTGCCGAGGTTTGATAATCCGCGTATTTCCACGAGAGTCCAATGGGGATTTTCCCGCCTGGAAATCTGCGAAAACAACAAGCTTACCAAACCTCCATCACTTCGCGTGCCCGAGGGCGACCGTGAAACGATTCATAGCGTCATGGTGACATGCTAATATTGCCCAAACCTTCCTTCGGTCTGGCAGTTCGGATTTTTGTGGGTGATGGCCTGTTGAAAAAACAGGAAAGTGTCAGTTCACGCGCTCTTGCAGAAGGCGAGCACCGTGTGGCGCATTCACCTTGCCGCCTGTGATGAAGAAGGCGAAAACGTCGCGGGGGCCGGGTGCGGCAGGAGCGTCCCGGGCAATCAGCGGAAGATCATCCGCTGCTTGGCCTTCCGCATAGCTTTTCAACCGCTTCGCCCAGAGATCGACCTCGGCTTCCGGGTAGCAGGTCTTGATCTCGTCCTCGCCCTTCTGGAGGCGGGCATAGACGAAATCGGCGGTCACATCGGGAAACATGGGATAGTCATGGTGGTCGGCACACACCGCCGCGACGTTGTGTCGACGCAGAAGACTGATGAAATCCGGGCTGAGAAAGCTTTCATGCCTCGGTTCCACCACATGCCGCAATGGCAAGCCCTCAAGCGTTTTCGGCAACAATTGCAAAAAAGCCTCGAAATCCTCCGGCTCGAATTTCTTTGTCGGCATGAATTGCCAGAGGATGGGGCCGAGATGGCCGCCAAGTTCCGCAATGCCCTGATTGAGGAATTTCTCGATGGAAGGCCCGGCTTCCGCCAGCACCTTGCGATTGGTGCAATACCGGCTGGCCTTCAGCGAAAAGATAAAATCCTCCGGCACTTCCGAAGCCCACTTGGCAAAGGTCGCGGGCTTCTGGCTGGAATAATAGGTGCCGTTGACTTCAATGGCGGTCAGTTGGCGGCTTGCATGCTCCAACTGCCGTTTTTTCGGCAGGCTGGCGGGGTAGAAGCTTTCGTCCCAAGGCTCAAAGGTCCAGCCGCCAATGCCCGTTCTGATCCTGCCAACCATGCGCTACCCTCTCATTATGCCTGCCTGTACGGAAATACCGTCACGACCTATCCGGTGAGCTCTTACTCCGCCGCTTGTCTCTTCTTCACCGGTCGCCGATCCAGAAGCTCCTTCAGGAACTGGCCGGTATAAGACGCCTTGACCTTCACTACATCTTCCGGAGTGCCTTCGGCGACAATCGTGCCGCCGCCATCTCCGCCTTCCGGGCCGAAATCGATGATCCAGTCCGCTGTCTTGATGACTTCGAGATTATGCTCGATCACCACCACGGAATTGCCCTGGTTCACCAGTTCCTGCAACATTTCCAAAAGCTTTGCGACATCGTGGAAATGCAGGCCCGTGGTCGGTTCATCAAGAATATAAAGGGTGCGGCCGGTCGAGCGCTTTGACAATTCCTTGGCCAGCTTGACGCGCTGCGCCTCACCCCCCGACAGTGTATTCGCCTGCTGGCCGACCTTGATATAGCCAAGACCGACATCGTAAAGCGCCTGCAACTTGTCACGCACGGCAGGAACTGCGGAGAAGAACTCCACGCCTTCCTCCACCGTCATGTCCAGCACATCGGCGATGGATTTACCCTTGAAGGTGACATCCAGGGTCTCGCGATTGTAACGCTTGCCGTGGCAGACATCGCAGGTGACATAGACATCCGGCAGGAAGTGCATTTCGATCTTGATGACGCCATCGCCCTGGCAGGCCTCGCAGCGCCCGCCCTTGACGTTGAAGGAGAAGCGGCCTGGCTGGTAGCCGCGCGCCTTGGCTTCCGGCAGACCGGCGAACCAGTCACGGATGGGGGTAAAGGCGCCGGTATAGGTGGCCGGGTTGGAACGTGGCGTGCGACCGATCGGCGACTGGTCGATATCGATGACCTTGTCGATGAATTCGAAGCCGTCGATACGCTCATGTTCGGACGGATTTTCCCGCGCGCCCATGATCCGCCGCGCGGCGGACTTATACAAAGTTTCGATCAGGAAGGTGGACTTACCGCCGCCTGAAACGCCGGTGACAGCGGTGAACACGCCGAGCGGGATGGAGGCCGTGACGTTTTTCAGATTGTTGCCCTTGGCCCCAACCACCTTGATCTGCTGGCCTTTCTTGGGCTTGCGCCGCTGGGATGGCACAGCTACGCCCAACTCACCGGTCAGATATTTGCCCGTCAGGGATTTCGGATTGGCCATGATTTCCTGGGGCGTACCCTCAGCCACCACCTGACCGCCATGAATACCGGCGGCAGGGCCGATATCCACCACGTAATCCGCTGTCAGGATCGCGTCCTCGTCATGCTCGACGACGATGACGGTATTGCCAATATCCCGCAGGTGTTTCAGCGTGTCGAGCAGGCGGGCATTGTCACGCTGATGCAGGCCGATGGAGGGCTCATCCAGCACGTAGAGCACACCGGTCAGCCCGGAGCCGATCTGTGAGGCAAGACGGATACGCTGGCTCTCGCCGCCGGACAATGTGCCGGAGGAGCGCGACAGGCTGAGATAATCCAGCCCCACATCATTGAGGAAGGTCAGCCGTTCGCGAATTTCCTTGAGAATGCGCGTGGCAATCTCATTCTGTTTGTCCGTCAGCTTGCCGGGCAATTCATTGAACCAGCCCCCGGCCACGCGGATCGACATTTCCGTCACCTGACCGATGTGCAGCCCATTGATTTTCACCGCCAGTGCTTCAGGCTTCAGACGGAAGCCGCTGCAGGCCGGGCAGGGGGCGGCGGACATATAACGCTCGATCTCCTCCCGCGCCCAGGCGCTGTCGGTCTCCTTCCAGCGCCGTTCAAGATTGGGCACGATGCCTTCGAAGGTCTTGGAGGTGGTATAGGAGCGGGAACCGTCGGAATAGTTGAACTCCACGGCCTTGGTCGTGCCGTGCAGAATGGCCTTCTTCGCCTCGTCGCTCAGTTCGGACCATTTGCTGGTGAGCTTGAAGCCGAAAACCTTGCCCAGGCCTTCCAGCGTCTGATTGTAATAAGGCGAGGTGGACTTCGCCCAGGGCGCGATGGCACCGTCCTTCAGACGCATAGCCTGATCCGGCACGATCAACGCTTCATCGATCTTCTGCTGAAAGCCCAGACCGTCACAGGTGGGGCAGGCGCCGAAGGGATTGTTGAAAGAGAAAAGACGCGGCTCGATTTCCGGAATGGTGAAGCCCGAAACCGGGCAGGCGAATTTTTCCGAAAACAGCACGCGCTCATGGGTTTCGTTCAGCGACTTGTTGGCGGAACCGCCCGCCGAGGTTTCTTCCGGCGGCAGCGGCTTGTCGGCAAATTCCGCCACCGCCAGGCCATCCGCAAGCCGAAGGCAGGTTTCCAGACTGTCGGCCAGACGCGTGCCAATATCCGGGCGCACCACCACGCGATCCACGACCACGTCGATGTCATGCTTGTATTTCTTGTCCAGCGCCGGAGCCTCGGCGATTTCGTAGAACTGACCGTCGATCTTGACGCGCTGGAAGCCCTTCTTCATCAGCTCCGCCAGCTCTTTCTTGTACTCGCCCTTCCGGCCCCGGATCATCGGGGCCAGAATATAAAGCCGCGTTCCTTCCTCAAAGCCGAGCACGCGGTCCACCATCTGGCTCACCGTCTGGCTTTCGATGGGCAGCCCCGTGGCTGGGGAGTAGGGGACGCCAACACGCGCAAACAGAAGGCGCATATAATCGTAGATTTCAGTGACCGTGCCGACGGTTGAGCGCGGATTGCGCGAGGTGGTTTTCTGCTCGATGGAAATGGCCGGAGACAGACCCTCGATCTGGTCCACGTCCGGCTTCTGCATCATTTCCAGAAACTGGCGGGCATAGGCTGAAAGGCTCTCGACGTAGCGGCGCTGCCCTTCGGCATAGATCGTATCGAAGGCGAGCGATGATTTGCCAGATCCCGACAGCCCCGTCATCACGATGAGGCTGTTGCGCGGCAGGTCCAGATCCACGTTCTTCAGATTGTGTTCGCGCGCACCGCGCACACTGATGGTCTTCAATTCGCTCATGACAGGCTCGATCGGTAGGAAAGCGATGGGAGAAATCGCTCCTTATGTAGTCATGGGAGCCGTGCTGTCGAGGCAGCGACAGCGAATTTGCTCCCGGCTTTGAGAATCCGTTGACACCACTATAGCGGATCTCTAGAACAAAAAAAGAACATTTTTCGTTGTGGATTACGCCCGCGGAGGGTGCCCCTGCCGGGCCGGGATGGGCTAAGGTTAAAACTGATTAAGTTTTGCAGCCGCGCATGCGCGGCAATGAGGTGAGTATCATGGCAGGAAGCGTCAACAAGGTGATTTTGATCGGCAATCTCGGGGCTGACCCGGAAATTCGCCGGACGCAGGACGGCCGGCCGATTGCCAATCTGCGCATCGCCACCTCTGAAACCTGGCGGGACCGTAATTCCGGCGAGCGCCGGGAAAAGACCGAATGGCATACCGTGGTCATCTTCAACGAGGGTCTCTGCAAGGTGGCTGAACAGTATTTGAAGAAGGGCTCGACCGTCTATGTCGAGGGTCAGCTTCAGACGCGCAAATGGCAGGATCAGAACGGTAATGACCGTTACTCCACCGAGGTCGTGCTCCAGGGCTTCAATTCCACGCTGACCATGCTGGGTGGCCGTGGTGATGGCGGCGGTGCAGGTGCTGGCCGCGGCGGCAATGATTTCGGCGGCGGCGGTGGTTATGACGATTACGGCATGGCGCCGTCCTCGGGTGGACGCGGCGGTTCGTCCGGCGGCGGCCGCGGATCCTCTCAGCCGTCAGGCGGTTTCTCCAGCGATCTGGATGACGATATTCCGTTCTGAGATTGTCCTTGATGCTTGATGCTTGATGCTTGATGCTTGATGCTTGGGGCGCCCGGGAACGGGCGCCAACCCATCTGTGCAAGCGACATCCGGTCAAAGCGCGAAGGCTGATTTCACGCCATCAACGACGAATTGCACCGACAGCGCGGCGAGGATGACGCCGAGCAACCGGGTCAGGATGGCGCGGCCCGTGAAGCCCAGGAATCGGTCCAGCCTGTCGGCGATCAACAGCGAGCAGAAGACGGCCAGGACGCTGAGGGCGATGACGGCCAGCAGTTCGATCCGCCCCACGGCGCCGGGCAGTGAGCCTGCCAGCAGGATGGTTGCGGAGATGGCGCCAGGCCCTGCGATAAGGGGCAGGGCCAACGGAAATACCGCGATATTGTGGACGTGATCGCGGGTGATGGCTTCTTCCGATGTCTTTTCCTTCCGCTCATTGCGCTTTTCGAAAATCATCTCGAAGGCGATCACGAAAAGCATCACGCCACCGGCGATGCGGAAGGCCCCCATGGAAATGCCCAGCGCCGATAGAATGCTGGCGCCGAGCAGGGCAAAGACGGCAAGAATGCCGAAGGCGATGATGCTGCCGCGAACGGCGACCTGCTTGCGCTGGCTTCTGCTCATCCCGCGCGTGAGGCCGAGGAACAGGGGTGCGAGACCGGGCGGATCGAGCGTCACCAGCAACGTGGTGAGCGCGTTCACCAGCAGTTCGATCGTCGTCATTGTCCTTCTCCTTCACACTGCTGCGCCTGAGGAGGGCGCGATCCTGCATCCTGGCATCAAAAAATTCGAAATGCCTTGTTTAATCCGTAAAAGCCTGTTCAAAACATGCGCGAAAATTGGCGCTGAGGGACCCTTTCGGCTATAAAACCCGCACACATGCGCGTTAGGGCCGAATCGCCCCTGCGTATCATGAGCAGATAACAGCCAAGACATGCGCAGCGCTTGACGTCTTCGCGCATGGCGAGGTGTTCCAACGAGAGATCGTGACCCGTTTTGACTGAGCAGAGCACACCCGGCGGCGGCAAGATGCCGTCCGATATCGAACCCATCTCGATCATGACGGAGATGCAGCGGTCCTATCTCGATTACGCGATGAGCGTGATCGTGAGCCGCGCCCTTCCGGATGTCCGCGACGGGCTGAAGCCCGTGCATCGCCGCATTCTCTTCGGCATGTCCGAGCTTGGCATTGACTGGAACAAGAAATACGTCAAATGCGCGCGTGTCACCGGTGACGTGATGGGTAAATACCATCCGCACGGCAATATGGCGATTTATGACGCGCTGGCGCGCATGGCGCAGGACTGGTCGTTGCGGCTGCCGCTGATCGACGGCCAGGGGAATTTCGGTTCCGTCGATGGCGATCCGCCCGCCGCCGAGCGTTACACCGAGTGCCGCCTGCAAAAGGCTGCCCACTCGCTGCTGGACGATCTCGACAAGGAAACGGTCGATTTCCGCGATAACTATGACGGCACGCTGCACGAACCCGTCGTCGTTCCCGCGAAGTTCCCGAACCTCCTGGTCAATGGCGCTGGCGGTATCGCGGTCGGCATGGCCACGAATATCCCGCCGCACAATCTTGGCGAAGTGGTGGATGGCTGCATCGCCATCATCGACAATCCCGCCATCGAACTGCCGGAACTGATGCAGATCATTCCCGGGCCGGATTTTCCCACCGGTGCAATGATCCTGGGCCGCAGCGGCATCAGGTCTGCATATGAGACCGGGCGTGGCTCCGTCATCATGCGGGGCGTGGCCAGGATCGAGCCGATGCGCGGCGACCGCGAGCAGATCATCATCACCGAAATTCCCTATCAGGTGAACAAGGCGACGATGATCGAGAAGATGGCCGAACTGGTGCGCGACAAGCGCATCGAAGGCATTTCCGATCTGCGTGACGAATCCGACCGTCAGGGCTACCGCGTCGTCATCGAATTGAAGCGCGACGCCAATGCCGAGGTGATCCTCAACCAGCTCTATCGCTACACGCCGCTGCAAACCTCGTTCGGCTGCAATATGGTGGCGCTGAACGGCGGCAAGCCGGAACAGCTGACGTTGATCGACATGCTGAAGGCCTTCGTGTCCTTCCGGGAAGAGGTCGTCAGCCGCCGCACGAAATACCTGTTGCGCAAGGCCCGGGATCGGGCGCATGTGCTCGTGGGTCTCGCCATCGCGGTTGCCAATATCGATGAGGTGATCAATCTCATTCGCCGCGCTCCGGATCCCCAGACCGCCCGCGAGCAGTTGATGGAGCGCCGTTGGCCGGCCCATGACGTAGAGGCGCTGATCCGGCTGATCGACGATCCGCGCCACCGGATCAATGAAGACAATACCTATAACCTCTCGGAAGAGCAGGCACGCGCCATTCTCGAATTGCGCCTGGCACGCCTCACCGCCCTTGGGCGCGATGAAATCGATGAGGAATTGAACAAGATCGGCGCTGAAATCTCCGACTATCTGGAGATCCTTTCCTCCCGCGTCCGCATTATGCAGATCGTCAAGGACGAACTGACCGCCGTGCGCGACGAGTTCGGCACCCCGCGCCGCACCCAGATCCTGGAAGGCGGCCCGGATATGGATGACGAGGACCTGATTGCCCGCGAGGACATGGTCGTCACCGTATCGCATGCCGGTTATATCAAGCGGGTGCCGCTCGCCACCTACCGCGCCCAGCGTCGTGGCGGCAAAGGCCGCTCCGGCATGGCGATGAAGGACGAGGATTTCGCGACCCGCCTGTTCGTGGCCAATACGCACACGCCGGTGCTGTTCTTCTCCTCACGCGGTATCGTCTACAAGGAAAAGGTCTGGCGCCTGCCCATCGGTACGCCGACCACGCGCGGCAAGGCACTGATCAACATGCTGCCGCTGGAGCCGGGCGAGCGGATCACCACCATCATGCCGCTGCCCGAGGATGAGGCGAGCTGGGAAAATCTCGACGTCATGTTCTCCACGACGCGCGGCACCGTGCGCCGGAACAAGCTGTCGGATTTCGTACAGGTCAACCGCAATGGCAAGATCGCCATGAAGCTGGAAGAGGAGGGGGATGAAATCCTCTCCGTCGAAACCTGTACGGATCGGGATGACGTGCTGTTGACCACGGCGCTCGGTCAGGCGATCCGCTTCCCCGTCGATGAGGTGCGCGTCTTTGCGGGCCGCAATTCCATCGGGGTGCGGGGCATTACGCTGCAACCGGGAGACCGCATCATCTCCATGACCATTGTTGGCCATGTCGATGCTGAGCCGTGGGAGCGGGCTGCCTATCTCAAGCGGTCAGCCGCAGAGCGTCGCGCCAGCGGTGTCGATGAGGAGGATATCGCGCTGGTCGGCGAAGAGGTTGGCGAAGTGCAGGAACTCGCCGAGGAGCGGTATCAGGAGCTGAAGGCGCAGGAGCAATTCGTGCTGACAGTCTCAGAGCGGGGCTTCGGCAAGCGCTCTTCCTCCTATGACTTCCGCACATCGGGCCGTGGCGGCAAGGGTATTCGCGCAACCGACACCTCCAAGACCAATGAAATCGGTGAACTTGTTGCCGCCTTCCCGGTGGAGGACAAGGACCAGCTCATGCTGGTTTCCGATGGCGGTCAGTTGATCCGCGTGCCGGTCGATGGCATTCGCATCGCCAGCCGCGCCACCAAGGGGGTTACGATCTTCTCCACCGCCAAGGATGAGAAGGTGGTTTCCGTAGAGCGCATCAGCGAGCCGGAGGGGGATGACGAGGCCGGCGCGCTGGCCGAGGAGGGCGTTGTTCCGGATGCGCCTGAAGGAGACGCGCCACAGGAATGAGCGCGCATGGTTAATACCCATTAACATCAGCGGCCCCGGAAGGGGCCGTTTTGCTTTGAAACAGTGTCGAATGGCCTGATTTTAACCGAGCATTAACCATAACGCGAAGTTCTTGCCTTAAGCCTTTAACCATAATCGCATTTTTGCCATGTTGTCCCCATCTTTGCTGTGGCAGGTTCTGTGCCAAACGGGGAAAGAGGACGTATCATTCTGGAATTGCGATGCGGCATTCGCAATCCAGATGTCGGCCTTGGTGCGATGAAGGTTATGCTGGTGATTAAAGCTTTTCGGCCGGTTACGGTTTGTTTTAGGGGTGTGGCATTGGCCTGTTTCGGGCTGTCGCTGGCAGCGTGCTCCACAACCCACGACACCTCCAAGATCAATACGCCGAAGAAGCGCAGCAAGGAATATTTTGCTGAATCTGCTTATGGCGTGAAGGCAAGCCCGCGTGTGGTGGAAAACGGTCCTGTGCCGAAGGGTGGTGGCCGTCGGCTTGTCGGCGATCCTTATGTGGTGGCTGGCAAAGTTTATACGCCACGGGAAAATCCCAATTACGAGGCAAATGGCCTTGCATCCTGGTATGGCTCGGCTTTCCATGGCCGCTACACCGCCAATGGCGAAGTATATGACCAGTACAGCATTTCCGCAGCCCACCCCACCATGCCGCTGCCCAGCTATGCGCGGGTGACGAATACCGATACTGGCAGCTCTGTTATCGTCCGCGTCAATGATCGCGGACCTTTCCACGAGGGGCGGTTGATCGACCTATCGGAAAAGGCTGCTGAACTTCTTGATGTGAAGGGCCACGGCACGGCGCATGTGAAGGTGAAATATGTCGGACCAGCCGATATGAGCGGCCACGACATGCCCTATCTGATGGCATCCTACACCCGCAAGGGTGAGCGCGTTCCGCTCAATGATCCGATGCTGAACGGCAATGTCATGGTGGCGTCGAATTCTTCGCCGCTGCAGAGCTTCTTTGGCCGCTTTGCCGGTCCGACCGAGCCGTCGCGTCCGGCCGCCAAGACCTCCAAGCCGACGGTTCAGTCCGCGCCGACGGTAGCCTATAACGCGCCGCAGCAGCCTGCGGTCAGGGCGGCCCCGCCGGTTCAGGAGGCTTATACGGCTCCCAAGCCAGTGGTCGCACAGGCGCCGGTTGCCATGCCGCAGCCGGTGCAGCGCACGGCAATCCGTGCAGAGTTGCCGCCGGTGCGTCAGGCTGCCGTGGCGCCCGCACCTCAGCCGGTCTATCGTGAACCTGCAAGAGCGAGCGTCCAGCCGCAACCGGTTCAGCGAAGCAAGCCTGCTGCCATTGCCTCGGCTCCTGCACCGCAGCCCATGCAGAAAAACGGCCTGCCGCCGGGCTGGAATGTCGGCCCCCAGCCGGTCAAGGTTGGATCAGCTTACGTGGAAAATGACGGCTGATCTTCTGCTCGTCTTGCTTTAGGGCGTTTGATAAAACGCACGGCGCTGTAGGCGCATGCTATGAGGAATGAACCGCGATTCCTGTGAAGCGCGGTTTTCTTTGACTCGTTCCGCAGGAAGGATCGCTTTGAGCCTGCGTCTGGCCGCCATCTGCTTTTTCCTCTTGGTTTCGTTTTTTAACGCGACATCTGCGCCTGCGCAGACGCCGCAGGCCTTCGTGACTGACGCAAAGCAGGTTTTGCTGGTGGAGGAGGAAACCGGCACTATTCTGTTTGAAAAGCAGAGCGCGGCAGCTTTTTCATCTGCCTCCCTTTCCAAGCTGATGACGGCGGAGGTTGTGCTGGATGCGCTGAAGAACGGGCGCTTGCGGCTGGAGGATGAATTTCCTGTTTCCGAAAATGCCTGGCGGACAGGTGGCGCACCGTCGCGCACGGCGACGATGTTTGCGGCGGTCCGCTCGCGTGTGCCTGTCAGCGCGCTTTTGCGCGGGCTGATGGTGCAGATGGCCAATGATGCCTGCCTGATCCTGGCGGAAGGAATGGCAGGATCAGAGGAGAATTTCGTCAAGCGGATGAATGAACGGGCCGCCGCCCTTGGGCTCAAGGACAGCCATTTTGCCAATGCGACGGGTCTGCCAGACCCCGGCAACAAGGTGAGCGCCCGTGACATGCTGAAGCTCGCCGAACATGTGCGGCAAGCCTATCCGGAATTTTACAGCCTCTACAAACAGCCCGATTTCGAATGGAACCGGATTTTCCAGCGTAATCGAAACCCGCTCCTGGGCCAGGCTCCCGGCGTGGACGGCCTGGTGGCAGGCTTTGCCGAGGGAGAAGGATATTCCGTGGTGGCTTCTGCGGAGCAGAACGGCACGCGGCTTTTTCTGGTGATGGCAGGCAGCGAGACCGAAAAGGCGAGGGTGGACGATGCTGCGCGTGCCTTTGCCTGGGGTTTTTCTTCTTTTGAGAAGATCCGCCTGTTTGAGGCCGGACAGGAAGTGGAAAAGGCGACCGTCTATGGGGGTGAGCCGAAGCAGGTCGCGCTGGTGGCTGAGCAGCCGGTCGATGTCTATGCGCCCCTAGGCTCCGCGGACAAGCTGGAAGCGGATGTGACCTATGCCTGGCCGCTTCGTCCGGGCTTTGGTAAGGGCGATGAGATCGCGCGGCTGCAAATCCGCCTGGGCGACAAGGTCCTGCGGCAGGAACCGCTTCACGCGGCGGACGCCTCTGCTCTGGCGCCACTCACCGCCCGCGCCCGTGATGCGCTGGTGGAATTGCTGTTCTTCTGGCTGTGAAAGCATTGGGCTTTCGCGGAAATTACAGTAAAGAGCGAGGAGGATCATGCCCCTGCCGGGGTGTAGGAGACAATAGGCCCGTGGCAGCAGGTAGCGGTTTGTTCGTGACATTCGAGGGTGGTGAAGGGGCGGGGAAGTCTACGCAGATTCGCCTTTTGGCCGAGCGTTTGCGTGCCCTTGGATTGCCTGTCACCGTCACCCGCGAGCCGGGTGGATCGCCAGCGGCGGAAGCTTTGCGCCATGTCTTGCTCTCCGGTGCGGCGGAGCGTTTTGGCGTGCGTATGGAGGCGGTGCTGTTTGCTGCTGCGCGAAACGACCATGTGCGCACGCTGGTGCGTCCGGCTCTGCAAAAGGGCGGTATCGTGCTCTGCGACCGCTTCATGGATTCCTCCCGCGTCTATCAGGGGGCAACCGGCAATCTGGAGCCGGATTTCGTCGCCCGTCTGGAGCGGGTGGCTGTGGATGGCGTCGTGCCGGATCTTACGGTTATCCTTGATCTACCCGCTGAAACCGGGCTTGCGCGGGCGCGGCAGCGGGCAGGGGCGCAAGGGAACGATCAGCCGGACCGCTTCGAAAAGGAAGAGCGCGCCACCCATGAGAAGCGGCGCGAAGCCTTTCTGGCAATTGCTGCCGCCGAGCCCGACCGTTGCAAGGTGGTGGATGGTGCGGCGGCACAGGATTTGATTGCAGCGCGCATTTTTGCTCTGGTTGAGCCGCTTCTGGCGAATGCAAAGCTGCCAACTGGACGGAGCCGCTGATGGAAGCGCCCGGTCTTCTTGATGGTGCGATTGCGCCGGTGCAAAACACACAGCTCTTCGGTCATCAGGCGGAAGAGACCTTTCTGGCCAAGGCCTATCGCAGCGGCAAGCTGCATCATGCTCTGCTGATCGAAGGGCCGGAAGGCATCGGTAAGGCGACGCTGGCCTTTCGCTTTGCCCATCACGTTCTAAGCCATCCGGATCCAGAGCGTGCGCCGGATATGCTGGCCAATCCCGATCCACAATCCGTGGTGGGCCGTCAGCTCGCCTCCGGGGCTTCACATAATCTTCTGCATATTACGCGGCCAGTGGATGAAAAGAGCGGACGGGTGAAATCTGCCATCACCATCGAGGAAATTCGCCGTGTGGGGCATTTCTTCTCGCAGACCTCCGGTACTGGCAATTGGCGCATCGTCATCATCGATCCCGCAGATGACATGAACCGCAATGCCGCCAATGCCGTGTTGAAGGTGCTGGAGGAGCCGCCGAAGCGGTCGCTGTTTCTGGTGCTGTCGCATGCACCCGGCAAGCTTTTGCCAACCATTCGCTCACGCTGCCTGCCACTGCGGCTTGCGCCTTTGACGTCTTCCGATCTCAAGCAGGCGCTGGACCATCTTGGGCTTGCGGTGCAGCCTGATCAGACGGACATGCTGGCGACCCTTGCCAAGGGAAGCGTATCGCAAGCCTTGAAGCTGCTGAACTATGGCGGCGCGGATATTCTGGCTGCCTTCCGCGACATTCTCTCGGCTGATGGAGTGGTAGCACGCCGACAGATGCATAAACTGGCGGATGCCCTTTCAGGAAAAGACAGTGATGTCATCTACCAGTTCTTCATCGAACATCTGTCGGAATATCTGATGCAGGAAGCCAAAAGCGCCGCTCTTCAAGGTGACCTCCACCGCGCAGATGCACAATCGAGGCTCTCCAGCGAAATCATCGAGCGCCTGACGATTGCTTCCGCCTACAACCTGGATCGCAAACAGACCCTTTTGGATGTCCTGGCAGATGTGAGGCGATAATACCAAGGCATCGAAGATGCTGACGCATCCTCGCCTTGAAGAGATTTCGAATATCTCAATTGCGTCAGAAGCTTGAGATACTCGAAAAAGGAATACGAACTGTCATTTTCAATGACCCTTCGTATTATCCGCCTGTCACGATATCAATGATAGCGCCGAATCAACCCCACCAGCTTGCCCTGAATCTTGACCCTGTCCGGCCCGAAAATACGGGTCTCGTAGGCGGGGTTAGCCGCTTCCAGAGCAATCGAGGCGCCCCGGCGGCGAAAGCGCTTGAGTGTCGCTTCCTCATCATCCACCAGCGCGACGATGATATCCCCCGGGCTTGCGGTGTTGCCGTTGCGGATAATCACCGTATCGCCATCGAGAATACCCGCCTCGATCATCGAATCGCCTTTGACTTCCAAGGCGTAGTGCTCCCCCGTGCCGAGCATCTCCATGGGCACGGAAATCTCGTGGGTGTTGTTCTGGATCGCCGAAATCGGCACACCGGCGGCAATGCGCCCCATGACGGGAATAGAGGTGGATTTGGACTCTTCAACTGGCTTCGGCGCAACATTCGGCTGAGGCGGCTTGCCCCGGCTGCCCTCGATAACGGAGGGCGAAAACGTCCCCCGCCGGGGCGGAATGCTCGGCATCATCGCTTCCGGCAGCTTGATAACCTCAAGCGCACGCGCCCTGTTCGGCAGCCGGCGAATAAAGCCGCGTTCCTCCAGCGCCGTGATCAGGCGATGGATGCCCGATTTGGACGCAAGATCGAGCGCATCCTTCATCTCATCAAAGGAAGGCGGCACGCCTGATTCCTTCATTCGCTCGTGAATGAAAAGCAGAAGTTCCTGTTGCTTGCGCGTCAGCATCGGGGATCCTCGAATCCGTGAAACAAATCCAGAACATACGCTATATGTTCCAGTTGTGTTCCGCAAGCCTTAAATTTCAGTGATCTCAACCGAAAGTTTTTTGAACGGTTCAGGAAAAGACAGCGACGTCAGGATCTTCAGAGATGGTGCGGACGACGGGAATCGAACCCGTACGGATCACTCCGAGGGATTTTAAGTCCCTTGCGTCTACCAGTTTCGCCACGTCCGCTTGCCAGCCTTTTCAACGGGCTGGAAAAAAAATGCAAGAGGTTCCCCACGATGCGAGGTGGGAAAACCCCTTATTCCCTCAATCGTCAGGGGCTTATTCTGTTGTGTCCGCCTGGCGTTCCAGATGCTTGGCGTCTTGCCAGAGTTCTTCCATGCGCTCCAGCGTGGCGTGGTGAATATCTTCACCTTGTTTTTCCAGACTCTCCTCGATGTGCCGGAAACGGCGCCGGAATTTGCTGTTGGTGCCGCGCAGCGCCTGTTCGGGATCGCTTTTGACATGCCGTCCGATATTGACGAGGGCGAAGAGGAGATCGCCCAACTCATCCTGAACGCGGTTTTGCGCACCGTCCCGCAGCGCTTCGCGCAGTTCGGCGATTTCTTCTTCGATCTTGTCGAGAATGGGCTCCGGCTTGTCCCAGTCGAAGCCGACTTTCGCAGCTTTCTCCTGGATTTTCAGGGCCTCTGTCAGGGCCGGAAAGCTGCGCTGGACTTCTGCGAGAAGCCCCTTGGCCTTGTCTTCCGCCATGCCACGTTGCGTGCGGCGCGCGGCGCGTTCGCGTTTTTCCGCCTGCTTGATGGCGTCCCATTGCGCTTTTACGGCCTCAGGCGTATCGGCATCAGAGCGGGCGAAGACATGCGGGTGGCGGCGAATCATCTTGCGGGTGATGGCCTGCACCACGTCACCGAAGCTGAACAGGCCCTGCTCTTCGGCGATGCGGGCATGGAAAACCACCTGCAGCAAAAGGTCGCCCAGTTCCTCGCAGAGATCATCCGGATCATTGCGCTCGATGGCGTCTGCCACCTCATAGGCTTCTTCAATCGTATAGGGCTTGATGGTTTCGAAGCTTTGCTCGATGTCCCAAGGGCAGCCGGTATCCGGCTGGCGCAGGGCGGCCATGATCTCGAGCAGCCGCGCAATGTCCTTCGAAGGCTCCATCCGTCTGTTCCGTTTGCTGCTCAGTTGAGGGGGATGCTGTTGCCGGATTTGCCGGACTGGTAGCGGGCGGAAAGGTCGCCATAGAGCGTGCGGATGCGCTCCGCCTGCACCATCAGGTCCTGCCTTTCGCTGTCATCGGCGAATTCGATCATCTCATTGAGCCAGAAACTGTGCCAGAAGGCGTTTTGCTTGCGATAGCCGCCGGGCTCAAGGCCGAAGACTTCCTTGAGGATTTTCAGATCGTGCGGAATGGCAAAGGCGTCCCGGCTGTCCTCATGGCTGAAGAAGTAATAGAAATTGTCAAACCCCGCCCAGGTGATGGAGGACATGCACATGGTGCAGGGTTCGTGGGTGGAGAGGAAGATGAGATCGGAGGTGTCGGGCCGCTCCGCCATTTCGTAAAACCGCTTCAGCGTATGAACCTCGCCGTGCCACAGCGGGTTTTCCAGCTCGTTATTGGTTTCCGCCAGCACCAGCGAAAGATCGGATTTGCGCAGGATGGCGGCGCCGAAGATCTTGTTTCCGGCTTCGACGCCTTTTTGCGTCAGCGGAACGATATCATTTTCGATCACGTCGAGCAGGCGGGCTGTCAGGCTTGGGTCGCTCAAGGGGATGTCCTTCTTTTCTTTGTCATGGCGTTGTAGCGCATAAACGCCCGGGAATGGAATATGCCGGGTGTTCATCCACGCCTTTGGGGCAGCAATGGGCACGCGCGGATGGGTTTTGCGTGCCACCGGCAACACTGAGCAAAGAAATGCCCGCCTTCGCGGTCATACGGATTTCTGTTTCTTCAGGAACTGTGCTTAATTGACGATACTCATGTCAAAGAGGTGCGTGTTGACCAAGGATTCGGACAGGCTGACAGTGTTCCCGGCTTTCTTTCGCGTTGCTGGCGCGAAGGTGGCCGTTTTTGGTGCTGGAGACGAGGCCTATGCGAAGGCCAGGCTTCTGCGCAACACTGAAGCTGACATTATTGCCTTCGCCAAAGAGCCGGAGGCGGATTACGCGGCTTTTCTGGCGCGGGAAGCCATTGTGGTGGATGACCGTGATTTCTGTCCCGCCCTTCTTGAAGGCTTTGCACTCGTCTTTGCGGCAACCGGTGAAAATGTCGAAGACCGGCGGATCGTCGATGCCGCCCGTGCGATGAAGATTCCGGCCAATGCCGTGGACCAGCCCGACTATTGCGATTTCTACACGCCTGCGCTCGTCAACCGCGCGCCTGTTGCGGTGGCGATTGGCACGGAGGGTGTTGGTCCCGTACTGGCGCAGATGATCCGCGCCGATGTGGACCGTCTTCTGCCGCGTTCGATGGGCAAGCTTGGGCGTCTTGCAAACTCCTACCGCACGGCGGTGGAAAAGCTGGTGCCGCGCGGTGCTCCGCGCCGTCTGTACTGGCGCGCTTTCTTCAAGGGCAAGGTTGCCGATGCGGTAGAGGCTGGCGATGTCAGCGCGGCCCGCCGCGAAGCGACCCGGCTCTTGAAGGGTGTGGCGGCTGACAAGGTCGAAGGCCGGGTTTTCCTGGTGGGGCCGGGTGCGGAGGATTTGCTGACGCTTCGTGCGCATCGCCTGATGATGGAAGCAGACGCTATCGTGTATGACGCCCTGGTTCCGCAGGCCGTGGTGGATATGGGGCGGCGGGATGCCGAGCGCATTCCCGTTGGAAAACGTAAAGGCTGCCATTCCAAGTCCCAGAGCGAGATCAACGCGCTGCTGGTGGAACTCGGTCTGGCGGGCAAGCGGGTGGTGCGGTTGAAATCCGGCGATCCGCTGGTTTTCGGGAGGGCTGGCGAGGAAATGGCCGCCCTTCGCGATGCCGGCGTGGCCTATGAGATCGTACCGGGGATAACCTCCGCTCTTGCCGCGGCGGCGGATTTCGAATTGCCGCTGACGCTGCGGGGTGTTTCGTCCTCGCTGGTCTTTACCACCGGCCATGATTTGCATGGCGATGTTTTGCCGGATTGGGCCCGTCTTGCTCTTTCCGGCGCAACGGTTGCAGTTTATATGGGCCGCAGTGTCGCAGCTTCCGTTGCGGAGCGCTTGATGCAGGCAGGGCTTGCGGCGGATACCACCGTGGCCGTGATTGAAAATGCCGGGCGCGCCAGCCGCACGCTGTTGCATGGTACGCTTTTGGAATTGCCGGGGCTTGAGCATCGCGAAGAGCTGAAAGGCCCCGTCATGGTGATTATCGGGGATGCGGTGGCGGGCGCGAATTTCGCGCTGTCGAAGCCGCTTCGCCTCTCGGCGGATGCCGATCAGGAAACAGTGAGGGTTTGACCATGGCTCAGAAAGTCTTGACTGCCAATCGCCTGTTGGATGGCATTGCCGTCTGGCTCGATGCCGCCGGCAATTGGACGGAAAACCTTCAGGATGCCTTCGTGGCGCGCCATGCTGAAGCCGTGGCCGCGCTCGAGGAAACCGGCAAGCGCGCCTTTGCCGATAATCTCGTCGTTGACGTCAATGTCGTCGATGTCGAGGAGCGGGATGGCAAGCTCTGGCCGCTGCGCCTGCGTGAGCGTATTCGCGCGCTTGGTCCCACCATTGCCTATGCTGACGGATACGGCGCTGCCGATTCCGATTTCGTTGCTGCCTGAGGATTAGCATGTATCGTTACGATGAGTTCGACCACGCCTTCGTGTCCGCCCGCGTGGAGCAGTTCCGTGATCAGGTGGCGCGCCGCCTTTCCGGCGAATTGGCGGAAGATGCCTTCAAGCCGCTGCGCCTGATGAATGGCGTGTATCTGCAGCTTCATGCCTATATGCTGCGTGTCGCTATTCCCTATGGTACGCTGAATTCGAAACAGTTGCGCATGCTGGCCCATGTGGCGCGCAAATATGACCGTGGCTACGGCCATTTCACCACGCGGCAGAACATTCAGTACAATTGGCCCGCCCTGAAGGACACGCCGGATATTCTGGCAGACCTCGCCAGCGTCGAGATGCATGCCATCCAGACCTCTGGCAACTGCATCCGCAACGTGACGGCGGATCATTTTGCCGGTGCGGCCCGTGATGAAGTGGCCGATCCGCGCCCTTACGCGGAAATCCTGAGGCAATGGTCCTCCGTTCATCCGGAGTTTTCCTTCCTGCCGCGCAAGTTCAAGATTGCGGTGACAGGGGCGCCGCATGACCGTGCAGCCATTCAGGTGCACGATATTGGCCTGCAACTGAAAAAGGACGAGGCGGGCAAGCTCGGCTTTGCCGTCTATGTCGGCGGCGGGCAGGGCCGTACGCCGATGATCGCCAAGAAGATTCGCGACTTCCTGCCGGAAGAGGATCTTCTGTCCTATGTGACGGCTATCGTGCGCGTTTATAACCTGCATGGCCGCCGCGATAACAAGTACAAGGCCCGCATCAAGATCCTCGTGCATGAAACCGGCACGGAAGAACTGACGCGACAGGTGGAAGCCGAATTTGCCGAGCTGAAGGATAGCGTTCTGAAGCTTCCCGATGCAGACATTCGCGCCATCGAGCGTTATTTTGCCCCGCCTGAACTGGCAGCCCGCCCCGAAGGCTGGGAACTCCTCGCCAAGGCCAAGAAGGCGGATGCCGATTTCGCCACCTGGGTTGCTCAGAACGTGCAGCCGCACAAGCATCCCGATTATGGCATGGTGACGATTTCGCTGAAACCGATCGGCGGCATTCCGGGCGATGCCTCGGATGCGCAGATGGAACTGGTGGCCGATCTGGCCGAGCGTTACGCCTTTGACGAGATCCGCGTGAGCCATGAGCAGAACCTCATTCTGCCGCATGTGGCCATGGCTGATCTTTATGCGCTGTACGAAAACCTGAAGACTGCCAATCTGGCGACCGCAAACTCCAATCTGATTACGGACATCATTGCCTGTCCCGGGCTGGATTATTGCGCGCTGGCCAATGCCCGGTCCATTCCGGTGGCGCAGGCCATTTCCGAGCGTTTCGGCTCGCAGGCCCGTCAGGCGGAAATCGGCGAGTTGAAGATCAAGATTTCCGGCTGCATCAATGCCTGCGGCCACCACCATGTCGGCCATATCGGCCTTTTGGGTGTGGAGAAGAAGGGCGCGGAACTGTACCAGATCACGCTCGGCGGTTCCGGCGATGAAAACTCGTCGATCGGTGAAATCATTGGCCGCGGCTTCGAGCCCGAGAAGGTGACGGACGCCGTTGAGACAGTGGTGGATACCTATCTGGGCTTGCGTCTGAGCCCCGAGGAAACCTTCCTGGAAGCCTATCGCCGCGTTGGGCCGAAGCCCTTCAAGGATGCGCTTTACGGCGCTGCTGCCGAAGCCGCCTGAGGACAAGATCATGACCCGTATCTGGAAAGAAAGCGGCTTTGCCGAGCAGGATAACTGGATCATCGAGACCGATGAGGTCAAGGCAGGCGAGGGGCAGAAGCCGCTCCTGCCTCTCGATGCGTTCCTGAGCGCAGTCGCGGAAACCAATGAGGTCGGCCTTGGTGTTCTCATCAAGCCAGCCGATGATGTCACCAAACTCGCGGCCCACCTCGACCGTGTCGAATTGATTGCCGTCCAGTTTCCCGCCTTCAACGATGGCCGCGGGTTCAGCCATGCCTCGCTCTTGCGCGAGCGGCTTAACTATCAGGGCGAGCTTCGTGCCGTTGGCGACGTGTTGATCGATCAGGTGCCGCTGATGTTGCGCACCGGCTTCAACAGCTTTGCGGTCACCAATGCCGTGGCCATCAAGCGTCTGGAGGAAGGCCGCCTGCCGGGCATTGCCAACCACTATCAGCCGACGGCGCGTCCGGCGGCAGAGGTGGAAGGCTATAGCTGGCGCCGCCGGACGGTCGCGGGGTGAGCCGTTGCAGCTTTTATGTGTTTCCGGACGGCAAACCGGATTCCACCTTTTCGGGAAACACTCTGATGCGATGTGATCTCTGTCAGTAACGAAACAGGTTTCCGGTCATGGAATGATATGTGCTCGCCGCGAGGCTGGCTTGTCATTGCCCGGGCTTTCCCAAAACACGCTTCAAGTGTATAGGAGCCCCGTGAAATGGCCGTGGACGATATGCAAGGTTAGAATTTCGATGAACGCTCCTGTGAAAACCGACCAAGCCGAACTCATCGTGCCGGAAGGCGTCTACGCCGAAACCGTGCTGAGCGTGACGCATTATACGGACCGTCTTTTCCGCTTCCGCATGACCCGGCCTCAGGGTTTTCGCTTCCGCTCCGGCGAGTTCGCGATGATCGGGTTGATGGTCGAGGGCAAGCCGATTTACCGCGCCTATTCCATCGCCAGCCCTTCCTGGGATGAAGAACTGGAATTCTTCTCCATCAAGGTGCCCAATGGTCCGCTGACGCAGCATTTGCAGCGCATTCAGCCGGGCGACAAGGTGTTGATGCGCAAGAAGCCGACCGGCACCCTGGTGCTGGATGCTCTGGTGCCGGGCCGTCGCCTTTACATGTTTTCCACCGGCACCGGCATCGCGCCCTTTGCCAGCCTGATCCGCGACCCGGAAACCTATGAGAAGTTCGAGGAAGTCATCCTCACCCATACCTGCCGGGAAGTATCCGAATTGAAATATGGCTTCGACCTGATCGAAGAGATCAAGGCCGATGAGATGCTGAGCGAAATCGTCGGCGACAAGCTGAAGCATTACGCGACCGTCACCCGTGAAGACTTCCCCTTCCAGGGCCGCATCACCGATCTCATTGCCAATGGCAAGCTGTTCACCGATCTCGGTGTGCCGCCTCTGGACCCCGCCATTGATCGCGGCATGATCTGCGGCTCTGCGGCGATGCTGAAAGACACCAAGGAACTGCTGGAAAAGGCTGGCCTTACCGAAGGCGCCAATAACAAGCCGGCGGAATTCGTGATCGAACGCGCTTTCGTCGGCTGATACGAAGAGTCATTGAAGATGACTCTTCGTATTCCCTTTTCGAATATCTCAAGCCATCGACGCATTTGAGATATTCGAAATTCCTTCAAGGCGAGGATGCGTCAGCATCTTCGAGCCTTGGTATGAGCTGAAAATATTTGAAAATGAAAAAGGCACCGGTTGTCGCACCGGCGCCTTTTTTCATTTGCTGCTCAACTGCTCGCCGTCCGGGCCGATCACTTCCACGGTTGCCGTCAGACCGGCAATCAGCGCCACGTCCTGTGGTACATTGATCAGGCGAATACGAACAGGCACGCGCTGGGCAAGGCGAACCCAGTTGAAGGTGGGGGTGATGTTGGCGAGCAGGCCGGTGGAAGAGGAGCGCTCGCGGTCTTCGATGCCGGTGGCGATGCTGTCAACCACGCCATCCAGCACGATTTTCTGGCCCATGAGATGAATGCGGGCGCGGTCGCCGGGCTTTATACGTGGCAGCTTGTTCTCCTCGAAATAGCCTTCCGCCCGCAGCGAATCGCTGTTGACCACCGCTACCTTTGCGGTTCCTGCGGCGACATAATCCCCCGGCTGGAGTGAGAGGTTACTGATCGTGCCGTTCACCGTGGAGCGCACGTCGGCGCGTTCGAGGTTCAGCTTCGCCACGTCGCGGGTGGCGACGGCTTCACGATAGGCGGCGGCGGCCTGTTCCTCGGTGGAGGCCGCTTTTTCCCGCTCCTGGATCGAGCCGGAATCGCCCAGCCGTTCCTGCCGTTCGCGTTCGCGAATGGCGAGATCCCAGCTGGATTTAGACTGTTCCAGCGAAGCCTCCGCCTGGGCCAGCGCCAGTTCGAAGCGGCGCTTATCGACGCGGAAGAGGATATCGCCGGTATGGACCTGTTGATTGTCCCTGACCATGACATCGCTCACCAGCCCGGACACATCCGGAGCGATGTTGACGATATCGGCGCGGATCTTGCCATCCCGCGTCCAGGGTTCTTCCATGTAATAGGTCCACATATGGCGGCCGACCAGCACGGCGGCAGCGACGACAATCAGGGTGAGGCAAATTCTGCCGATCAGTTTGAGCGTGTTCATGGTTTTATCCATAGCGTGATAGGGCGTGATCAACCGGATCAGGACACTTCTCCGGGATCAGGCATTTGGGGTTCAAAGATTCGCGAGCGCCGAAAGGCCGCCGAGCAGCAGCGTGTAGAGCGCGATATCGAACAGGCCGCGGTGCCAGACGAGGCGGTAAAAGCCAATCCATGCCAGCCCCTTGCGCAGCAGTATGCTGATCACAAGGGCAGCGAGCATCAGCAGGAGAAGGCGGGGCACGAAGAGCCCGTAAAGGTCAATTTCACTCGGCATGGTCGTTACTCGGCTGCGTTGGGCAGGGCTTGGTGTGACGGCGGTGTTTCAGGGTTGAGTGTCCTGCTGCGCTCAGGTGGCGGCGCTTCGGGAAAGAGAACGCGTCTCAGCCCCACCAGCGAATCCACCGAACGCCTCAGGTTTTCAGGCGGGGTGGCTTGACGCAGGCTCAAAAGCGCAGTGTCCACCACCTCTCGCAATGCCTCGGGCGGTGGCAGTGAGCGAGCGGCCCGCACCTGACGACGATAATGATCGGCAATTCCCGCAAGCACGGCGGAGACCTGTTGCCGCTCGGGCTCGGCAAGCCTTGCCCGGTCTTCCTGCAGGATCAGCACGTTGAAGCCAAGCCGCACGTCGGCAAAGCCGTCCACCTGCTGAATATCGCGGGTGGTCGCCGTGGCTAGGCGCGGCACCAGCTGGCCAAGCCGGTCAAGAATGCGCGAGGCAAGACGGTTGTGGTCAGCAGAGCGCAATCCCGCCGCCGTTTGCGCCAGATCCCGCCAGCCCGACAGCACCAGCCGCCTTGCGGCCAGTTCCGCGCCGAAAGGCCGCGTCGCCGTAACCCAGACGAAGGCGAAGCTGACCCCCAGCATGGTGGCAATCGAGCTGTTGGCGAAACTGGTCATATCGGCGGAATACTGGTCCTGGATGGCAATGAAAGAGGCATTGTTCACCGCCATCAGCATGGCAAGCGTCATGGTCGCCGGATTGGTCATTTGCAGGCCGAGGAACAGGAAGGCCGGGGCCAGCACCATCACCAGCATCTCAAAGCTGTTGATCATCGGCAGGATGCCGAAGATGTAGATGAAGGATGTGACGATGGCGACGCCGGTCCACAACAGCATGGAGAGGATCATCGGCCCGGGCCGGTCCTGGGCGGCGAAGAAGGAGGAGGCAACAGCAGCCATGGCCACGAAGGTTGCACCCTGGTCCCAGCCCAGGAAAATCCATATCATGCAGGCGGCGAAGGTTCCCGCCACCACGGTACCGGCCTTCACCACCAGCAGAGCATGATCGTAATGCCGCGCACCCAGTTGCAGCCGGCGTTCGCGAAATTCCGGCTTGAAGCTGCCGCTTTCGGTCTGGCCGCCGATGGTGTCGCGCAAGGTCAGGCAATCCTGCCAGAGCTGGATGATTTCCTTCAGCCGCGCCAGGAGGCCGGTCAGCACCAGTCGCTGCCAGTCGCTGCGGTCATTGCCGGCGGAAAGCGTATCGATGGCGGCAATAAGCGCATGGGCCGAGCTCTGCGTGTCGCTGTTTGCGCCCTTGCCCATCCAGTCTGCGGTCCTTTGCAAGAGGCCAGGCAGTTCGGGCGGCAGATCGCCCTCTTCCATCTTCAGGGCATGCAAGCGGTCTGCCAGCGATGAGAAGAGCGGCAGCAGCATCAGCAGGCGGCTTCTGAGTTCGCGCGCCTCGCGCACCACATCCACCGTTGCGGGATCATAGCTCAACTGGCTGATCAACTGGTCGAGCGCGGTGACATCTGTAGCAAGCTTCTGCCGTTTCAGCGGAGTGACCGGTGTTGCACCTTCGCCACGCAAAATATCATCGGCCCAGGCACCGGCATCAGCCAGCCAGCCGTCGATCCGGTCCCTGAAAACGGTTCCGATGCTGGAGGGAAAGAGGACGCTACTGACCAGGCTGGCGCAGACGATGCCAAGCGTAATTTCCTCGGCGCGGGCCAGCGCAACATCGAACACCGTATCGGGTGAACCCACGGTCGGCAGGGCAATCAGCGGCAGCGTATAGCCCGCCAGCATGAAGACATAGCTGCGGGCGCTGCGATCCAGCATGGAGATGAACAACAGTGTTCCCGTCCACAGCGCCACGATCAGCGACAGCAGGACCGGCGCATTAACGAAAACCGGCACAAAAATCACGGCTGCAACGGCGCCCAGCACAGTGCCCATGACGCGGTAGAGCGCCTTGGATTTCGTTGCGCCTGAAAAGGGGCTGGAGACGATGTAGACGGCAGACAGCGCCCAATAGGGGCGTGAGAGATCAAGCGCCAGCGCGATATAGAGTGCCAGCATGGCGGCAATGAAGGCCTTTACGGAAAAAAGCCAGTCTCTCCAGCCGGGCATGGTCATCATGCGTCTCCCTTGGCGCGGGCAGAACGGGCTGCCGCACAGCGATCGTGGAAAACCGATAGAACGCGCAGGGCCGCCTCCAGGTCCGCCTGCGGAATATCCTGCATCAGGCGGGTGCGTTCTTCATCGAGCACGCCTTCGATCCTCTCCGCCATCTCCTTTCCGGCCTCAGTCAGCCAAAGGCCTTTGGCGCGGCGGTCATGCGGGTCGTCCTTGCGGAGAATGAAGCCCATGCCTTCCAACTGATCCAGCAGCCGTACCAGCGACGGACCTTCGATGCCGATCTGTTCGGCCAGAGTGATCTGCCGCACACCGCCGCCCATGCGCCCGATCCAGACAAGAGGGGCGGCGCAGGCTTCGGAAATGCCATGGGCACTGAGCGCCGGATCAATGCAGCGGCGCCAGACGCGCGCGGCGGAAAACAGTTGGGTGGTAAAGGCGCGTTGCATCGCGTGATGATCCTGCATTGTTCACTCACCGGACAAAAATGGGGAAGGGGCAATCTGCCTTGTTCTGTATTCTAGGGTGTTTGGTTATTCAGCTTTGGGCGGGCTGCAAACGGCAATTTCCTGCGCTTCCGGTGCTCATGTACTCAAGTACACTCCGCTCCGGTTCTCGAAAATCACCGTTTTCGCCTCCCCCAAAACTGAATCCCCACACACCCTAGATAGGATAGAAATAATTAGCTTTCAAACTATTTATGTATGCATATTTCGCACGGCTGGATGGTGCAACCGTCACGTCTACAGCGCCGTGCGTTTTATCAAACGCACAAAGGACGCTGTAACACTTTAAATCTGCTGCATAATTTTCATCTTAAATCGATTCCGATTTAAGGAATTATGCAGCAGGCCCGCTGGAACTTCACGAGAGCCGCAGGGTTGATAACGACAGGGGGACTTATACCAAGGCTCGAAGATGCTAACGCATCCTCGCCTTGAAAGGATTTCGAATATCTCAAATGCATCAGGGGCTTGAGATATTCGAAAAGGGAATACGAAGAGTCATGTTCAATGACTCTTCGTATTATCCGGCCTGTTGCATCATTTTAGGAGGAGCCAATGACGTCCCAGACGACAACCGATCACGATGAGATCCGCGCATGGGTGGAAGAGCGAGGAGGGCGTCCCTCCGTCATCCGCACGGAAGGAAAAGGCGGTGTCCTGCGCATCGACTTTGGAGAGAAGGAAGAGGCCTTCGAGGAAATAGGCTGGGAGGAGTTCTTCGAGATTTTCGAAGCCAGCAAACTCGCCTTTCTCTATCAGGACGAGACCCAGGATGGCGAAACGAGCCGATTCAACAAATTCGTAGACCGGCAATAAAATGTCAAAGGCCCGGGCAATGTCGCGGGACATCTCCGGGCCTTCGAGAAATCAGCAGATCACCGGGCGGCTAAACCGCCCGATATCCTCAAGCCGCCATGGCCTTCTGGAGGTTTTCGTCGATCTTGTCGAGGAAGGCAGTGGTGGAGAGCCACGGCTGGTCGGGACCGATCAGCAGCGCGAGGTCCTTGGTCATGTAACCGGCTTCGACGGTTTCCACGCACACTTTTTCCAGCGTCGATGCAAAGCGGGCAAGTTCCGCATTGTCGTCCAGCTTGGCGCGGTGGGCAAGGCCACGCGTCCAGGCGAAGATGGAGGCGATGGAGTTGGTCGAGGTTTCCTGACCCTTCTGGTGCTGGCGGTAGTGACGCGTCACCGTGCCGTGAGCGGCTTCGGCCTCGACGGTCTTGCCATCGGGGGTCAGCAGAACCGAGGTCATCAGGCCGAGCGAACCAAAGCCCTGGGCAACCGTATCGGATTGCACGTCGCCGTCGTAGTTTTTGCAGGCCCAGACATAGCCGCCGGACCACTTCAGCGCGGAAGCTACCATGTCGTCGATCAGGCGGTGCTCATAGGTGATGCCGATTTCATCGAACTTCGCCTTGAACTCAGCCTCGTAGACTTCCTGGAAAATGTCCTTGAAGCGGCCGTCATAGGCCTTGAGGATGGTGTTCTTGGTAGAGAGGTAAACCGGCCATTTGCGCATCAGGCCGTACATCATCGAGGCGCGGGCGAATTCGCGGATCGACTCATCCAGGTTGTACATGGCCATGGCCACGCCCGAACCCGGAGCGTTGAAGACTTCCTTTTCGATCACTTCGCCGTCTTCGCCGACAAACTTTATCGTCAGCTTGCCCTTGCCCGGGAATTTGAAATCGGTGGCGCGGTACTGGTCACCGAAAGCGTGACGGCCGACGACGATCGGCTGGGTCCAGCCGGGAACGAGGCGCGGAACGTTCTTGCAGATGATCGGCTCGCGGAAGATAACGCCGCCCAGGATGTTGCGGATCGTGCCGTTCGGGCTCTTCCACATCTGCTTCAGGTTGAATTCCTTGACGCGGGCTTCATCCGGCGTGATGGTCGCGCACTTGATGCCGACGCCGTGCTTCTTGATGGCGTTGGCGGCATCCACGGTCACCTGGTCGTCGGTGGCGTCGCGGTTTTCAACCGAGAGGTCGTAATATTCGATCTCAAGATCGAGGTAGGGCAGGATCAGCTTGTCCTTGATGTACTGCCAGATGATGCGCGTCATCTCATCGCCGTCGAGATCGACGACCGGGTTTGCAACCTTGATCTTTTGCATAAATCTTCCTCACGCTTGGGAGCGGCCAAATGCCGCCCGGCTGTCTGGTTTGACCGCGTTTGCCTATAGCATTCTCAGCGGTGAAGGCAAACAGGAAGAGGCCTGCTTGCGTGAAATCCTGAGGTGCAGGGAATGCATTTCTCAAGACGGCGTGTTTCCAGGTTTTAAGCCCTGAAAATTGGCAGGGCCTTTTGATTTTTGCCGCCGTTTGTGCCAGTGAAGCGCCGGTTTCAAGAAATGGGCACGAACGCAATGGCAGGGACGAATAGCGAGCGCCGGATGATTGCCGAGGGACCGGCGATCATTCTGGTGGAGCCGCAACTGGGTGAGAATATTGGCATGGTGGCGCGCGCCATGGCCAATTTCGGGCTGGCGGAATTGCGGCTGGTCAATCCCCGGGACGGCTGGCCCTCGGACAAGGCGCGCTCCGCCGCCGCCAAGGCCGATCACGTCATCGATGGCACGCAGGTGTTCGATACGCTGGAGGAGGCGATTGCCGACCTCAATTTCGTCTATGCCACGACCGCCAGACAGCGCGACGGATTCAAGCCTGTGCGCTCCCCCGTGACGGCGGCTGAAACGCTGCGCAGCCGCTTCCGCACCGGCGAGCGCACCGGCATCCTGTTCGGACGGGAAAAATCAGGCCTGACCAATGAGGATGTGGCGCTGGCGGATGAGATCGTCACCTTTCCCGTCAACCCCGCCTTCGCCTCGCTGAATATTGCCCAGGCCGTCCTGCTGATGTCCTATGAATGGATGAAATCCGGCATGGACGATGTGACGGCAACGCCCTTCCAGGAGGTGGAGCAGGCGCCTGCCACCAAGGATGAGCTGATCGGCTTTTTCGAGCATATTGAAGAGGCGCTGGATGCGCGGGGCTATTTCCATCCGATCAACAAAAAGCCGAAAATGATCGACAACCTGCGCGCCGTGCTGTCCCGCAGGGCCTTTACCTCGCCGGAATTGAGCGTGATGCGTGGGGTGATCTCCTCGCTGGATCGCTTCCAGCGCCGCAGGCCTCATCCAGAGGCCGCGCAAGCAGGTGAGGGGCGGGAACCGGGGCATGACGACGACTGACGAAAAGCCGGTGCTGGTGTTCGATTCGGGCATTGGCGGTTTGACGGTGCTGCGCGAGGCGCGGGTGCTGATGCCGGAGCGCCGGTTTGTCTATGTCGCGGATGATGCGGCCTTTCCCTATGGAGACTGGGCGGAAGAGCCGCTCAGGGCGCGGATCGTTTCGCTGTTCGGGGTGCTGTTGCAGCGCCACCAGCCGGAAGCGGTGATTATTGCCTGCAATACAGCCTTTACACTTGCCGGGGCCGCCTTGCGGGCGGCCTATCCCGATATGCGCTTTATAGGCACGGTTCCGGCGATCAAGCCGGCGGCGGAGCGGACGCGATCCGGCCTGATCACCGTGCTGGCGACACCGGGTACGGTCAAGCGCGCTTATACACAGGATCTGATTGCTTCCTTTGCCAGCCGCTGTGCCGTGCATCTCGTCGGATCCCAGGGCCTTGCCCGGCTGGCGGAAGCCTATATTCGCGGTGAGGCGGTGGATGAGGCGGCCGTGCTGGCGGAAGTATCGCCGTGCTTTCAGGAGCAGGACGGGGCCAAGACCGACATCGTGGTTCTGGCCTGCACGCATTATCCCTTTCTTGCCAATCTCTTCCGCAAGCTTGCCCCTTGGCCGGTGGAC
Organism: Allorhizobium paknamense; assembly: GCF_030815125.1. Lineage (GTDB taxonomy): Bacteria > Pseudomonadota > Alphaproteobacteria > Rhizobiales > Rhizobiaceae > Allorhizobium > Allorhizobium paknamense. Next base: position 55,070 of record NZ_JAUSWH010000001.1, on the reverse strand, counting down.
TGGCTGGACCCCGCCGAAGCCATTGCCCGGCAGGCACGACGGCTGGTGCCCTGGACGGAGGAGGCAACCCATCCCGATGCGCCGGATGTGGCGATCTTTACGTCGGGACGCAGCGATTTCTCCACGCGGCGGTTGATGCAGGGCTTCGGTCTGACGATGACGCCGGAGATTTTTGAGGGTCAAGGGATGGCCTCTGTCACCAAGGCCGATATCGCAGGTTGAATATTGCTTGCCGAAATCTTGGTTCCGGCATTTGGAATGTGGCCGGAACTTGTGCTACAGCTTGAAGCCCGCCGCCATTGTGCGGTTCCTATGAGACCTAAAAACGCTTGTTTGCTGAAATCCTTATTGTTGTGCTGCTCACCTTCCTGAACGGCGTGCTGGCAATGTCTGAGCTTGCTGTTGTTTCCGCCCGCGCGGCGCGTCTGAAAGTTCTGGCCGAACAAGGCCATCGCGGTGCGGCAGTGGCCATCAGGCTCGGCGAAAATCCCGGCCGTTTTCTGTCTACGGTGCAGATCGGTATTACGCTTGTCGGCGTGCTCTCCGGCGCGTTTTCCGGTGCGACGCTGGGTGCGCGCCTGACCCAATGGCTTGTAACGCAAGGATTTTCCGAACCGCTTGCCAATGCGCTTGGCGTGGGGTCCGTGGTCGTTCTCATTACCTATCTGTCGCTGATCATCGGAGAGCTGGTGCCGAAGCAGATCGCGCTGCGCAATCCTGAAATGATTGCCGCCCGCGTGGCTGGTTCCATGCTGGTGATGTCGAAAATTGCCGCTCCCCTGGTCTGGTTGCTCGACAGTTCCGGTCGGGCCATGCTGGCGCTTCTCGGGCAAAAGGGTGCGGCATCCGGCACCGTCACGGATGAGGAAATCAAGACGGTTCTCGCCGAAGCGCAAAGCGCCGGTGTGATCGAATCCGAAGAATCGCAGATGATCTCCGGCGTCATGCGCCTGGCCGACCGCACCGCGCGCGGCCTGATGACCCCGCGCCGCGACGTTGAAACGATCAATACCGAAGACACGATCGAGGAAATCCGCGAAAAGCTTTCCGGCTCGCAGCATTCGCGCCTGCCGGTGCGCAACGGCAATTCCGACGAGATTGTCGGCGTGTTGCTGGTCAAGAATTTCTATGATGCTTTGGCCAAGGGCGCGGAAGTCGATATTCTGGCGTTGACCCATGAAGTGCCGATCGTCTCGGATCTGGCAGGCGCCATCGATATCATCCAGTCCATCCGCAAAACCACCATGCATATGGTGCTGGTCTATGACGAATACGGGCACTTTGAAGGGATCATCACCTCCGGCGATATTCTGGAAGCCATTACCGGCGCCTTTCAGGAGGATGGCGAGGATGAGCCGGCGCTGGTCATGCGTGAGGACGGCTCCTATCTGGTGGCGGGCTGGACGCCCATCGATGAATTCGTGGATCATATCCGCGTTCCGGTGGAAGACGATCCGGATTTCACCACCGTGGCCGGGTTCGTGCTCGACGAACTGAAACGCATTCCGGCGCTTGGCGAAAGCTTTGTAAAGAATGGCTGGAAATTCGAAGTGGTAGATCTCGACGGGCGGCGCATCGACAAGATTCTCGTATCCCCCGTACCGGTGGAAGAGCCGGATTGACGGACAGAGCAGGCCGCAGCGATGACGCTTATTCATAACGAGCGGACGAAATTCGTGGCCAATGCCTTTGATCGGGCTTCCACATCCTGTTTGACGGTTGGCGTGTTTGCGCCCATCGCCGCAGCGCTTTACACGCCGAGCAATGCCGTCTCGCACGTCCTTCCTTTTATTATTTCGGCGATCTGTTGGCTTTTTGCCGCCGCCGTATTACATTTATCAGGAAGACGTATTCTGCGGAGACTCCAATGAACGAATTGCAGATATTCGCGTTCGTGGTGCTGCCGCTGTCGATCGCAGCGGGTGGATGGGCTTATGCCTGGTTCTGGGAGCGACGCGACCGGGCCCGCCGCCGCATGCATCCGGGTGAATGATCCGGTTTCCCGGCAGTTTATTGCCTGTGGGTTTCGTGAAAAGCAGCCACTCTTTATGATGAAGATATGCTAAACACTGACGTCATTCATGGACAGTGACGGTTGGCGTTTGAAAGGGTGTTGGCGTGCAGGTCGGGATCGATATGGGAACCGTGGCGGGCGGTCAGCCTGCCAAGCTCGATATCGAAGAGCTTCTGGCAACCCGCCTTCTGGTGCAAGGCAATTCCGGTTCGGGAAAATCGCATCTGTTGCGGCGGCTGCTGGAGCAATCCGCGCCTTGGGTACAGCAGGTCATCATCGATCCTGAAGGCGATTTCGTTACGCTTTCCGATAAATACGGCCATATCGTCGTGGATGGCGATCGTACCGATGCGGAACTGATCGGCATTGCCACCCGTATTCGCCAGCATCGTGTTTCCTGCGTGCTGACGCTGGAGGGGCTGGATATCGAGCAGCAGATGCGCGCTGCCGGAACCTTTCTGAACGGACTTTTCGATGCTGAGCGTGAGTACTGGTATCCGGTCCTCGTTGTCGTGGATGAGGCGCAGATGTTTGCGCCATCGGTCGGTGGTGACGTTTCGGAAGATGCCCGCAAGCTCTCGCTGGGCGCCATGACCAACCTGATGTGCCGTGGCCGTAAGCGCGGTCTGGCCGGTGTTATTGCCACTCAACGTCTGGCCAAGCTTGCCAAGAACGTGGCCGCCGAGGCCTCGAACTTCCTGATGGGCCGCACCTTCCTGGACATCGACATGGCGCGCGCGGCCGATCTGCTCGGCATGGATCGCCGTCAGGCGGAAATGTTTCGCGATCTTAAGCGGGGCAACTTTGTGGCTCTCGGTCCCGCCATGTCGCGGCGTCCGCTGCCCATCGTCATCGGCCCGGTGGAAACCTCGGCCCGTTCGTCGAGCCCGAAACTGATGCCGCTGCCGGAAGCGCCGCAGGATGTGGAAGACCTGATCTTCACGCCCGATCCGGAAGAGTTCAACCGGCCCGTTGTCCGCCGCGCACCACCGGCACCGCGGCCCACAACAGATATTCTGGCGGAGCTTTCCAAGGCTACCCCTGCCGCCAGCGGTGAGGACATATCCGCCCCTCGCGCCCCGGCGCAGCCCGAATTGTCACCGGAAGAGCGGGAAGGGCGGCTTGCCGCCGTGCTTGCCGAAATTCTGGAAGATCCGCAGGCAGCCTATCGTACAGATTCCGTGCTCTATCAAGAGTTTCTGGTGCGCGCTCGCATGCGCCGCGTGACCGGCCCTCCCATGCCGATGGGCGAATTCCGCCGCCGGGTGGCCGTTGCGCGGGCCGGTGTGGACGAAGAGACAGCAGCATCGGAAAGCTGGCAAACTGCGCTGTCCTTGTCGCAGCGCGTGTCGGATGACCTGCAAGGCGTCTTCCTGCTGATGGCCAAGGCCGCCATTCGCAATGAGCCATGCCCTTCGGATCTGCGTATCGCCAAAGCCTATGGCACCCATTCCGCCCGCCGCGCGCGGCGACTGCTCGGCTACTTCGAGGAACAGGGCCTTGTCGTGGTCCACACGGATTTTTCCGGCAAACGCATTGTCGCCTTTCCCGATCTGGAAGCAGAAACCCTCCCGGGCGATCCAAACGCCACCGACGACATGGATATGAAAACGGCGGCGGAGTAAATATTTATAAAGGTATGCCCTGAACGCACGAGGGCTTTTGAGATTGTAGCAAGTCCACTGAATACGTTTGTACCGGACGTTGAGGTTAAGATTCGGCTGTGCTCATGTGTAGATGCAACCTGAGCGTTTTCCGTTTATTAAAGGAAATAGGTTTTCATCAGCTCACTTCAAATTTTGGAGGTGTTGATGAAGCTTAGCGTTCCGCCAGCTATAATTCAGATTCTTTCAGAGAATCCGAATAGAATTTTCAGTACTTATGAAATCGCCGATTGCCTTCGATCTAATTTCCCGGACCGCTGGGATATTATCAAGGAAAAAATTGCTGATAAGCCCGCATATACAGCTTACGCAGCAGTTGGAAATTTGCTTTCTGGTATGCAGAGGCGGGGGCAAATTATCTCGCATAAATATCAAGCTGCGCCTAAATTCTCAAAAACAAAAAGTTTGCAGACTTGGAGTCTAATAGGCGCGGATGGTTCGCAAAAAAGTCAGCCATCTGACAATTGTTTTGTTAAAGAAGCTTACGAGGAAGGATCTCCTTTTGTATGTGAGATCACTCGGTATGAACGAAATCGAAGAGCTCGCGATGCTTGTCTGAAATACTACGGATATAAGTGCGTCGTATGCGATGTGCTCCTTGAAGAGGTCTACGGCGCGCGGGGCAAGAACGTAATTCAGGTTCATCACATCAAGCCTATGTCCCAAATTCGTAGGGGGTATAAAGTCAACCCCATTAAAGATCTACGACCTGTATGTCCCAATTGTCATACGATCATTCATAACGGAGATGAAGTTCTATCGATTGATGAAGCCAGGTCCCTATTTCACGGCAAATAAGCTATTCTTTAACGGCCCGGTCCGCCCAGACCTTTACCAGTTCCACAATCGTGCGGCTGGACGTTTCCATGTCCTGCACGCTCACCCATTCCAAAGGGGAGTGATAGGCGTGGCCGCCGGTGTAGATATTGGGGCAGGGCAGGCCCATGAAGGAAAGGCGTGAGCCGTCCGTGCCGCCGCGAATGCTGGTGAGTTTCGGCTCGAGGCCGACGCGGCGTACGGCTTCGGCCAGATTGTCCATCACCTCGGGATGCTGATCGAGCACCATCTTCATGTTGCGATACTGCTCGCGAACCTTGAAGCTGTAGGAGGAGCCGGGATAGGCCTTCATCACCTCGCGGGTGATGTCTTCCAGCAGCTTTTCCTTGGCATGCAGGCCCTCCACTTCGAAGTCGCGGATGATGAAGCTGATCGTTGCGCCCTCCAGCGCGCCGTCGATTCCGGTGGGATGGATGAAGCCCTGCCGTCCCTCTGTGGTTTCCGGCGCCTGATCCTTTGGCAGGCGTGCAATGATGTCGCTGGCGATGCGGATGGCATTTTCCATGCGCCCTTTCGCCGTGCCGGGATGGATGGCGACGCCGGTGATGGCGATATCGACGCCGTCGGCTGAAAAGGTCTCGTTCTCGATTTCGCCGACCGTGCTGCCATCCATCGTATAGCCGAACGCCGCGCCGAGTTTCTTGAGGTCGACCTTGTCGGCGCCCCGGCCGATTTCCTCATCCGTGGTAAAGAGGATTTTGACCGTGCCATGCGGTATTTCGGGATGCGCCATCAGGAAGGCCGCCGCCGTCATGATTTCGGCCACGCCTGCCTTGTCATCTGCGCCAAGCAGCGTGGTGCCGTCGGTGGTGACGATATCGTGGCCGATCTGGTTCTTCAGTTCGGGATTGTCGCTGACGCGGATGACCCGGCTGGTATCGCCCGGCAACACGATGTCGCTGCCCTGATAATTGCGAACCACCTGCGGCTTGACATTGGTGCCGGTAAAATCCGGTGCGGTGTCCATATGGGCGCAGAAGCAGATGACCGGAACGGGCTTGTCCACCGTGGCGGGGATGGTGGCATAGATATTTCCATGTTCATCCATATGCGCATCGGCAAGGCCAAGGGCCTGGAGTTCCGAGACGAGAACGCGGCCCAGATTTTTCTGCTTTTCCGTCGAGGGCTGGCTTTGTGATTCGGGATCGGACTGGGTGTCGATCACCACGTAGCGAAGAAAGCGGTCCAGAATCGTATCGGGCATAGGCATGGTCCATAAAACGGGGGCTTTTATTATCAGGCTTTTACAAGAGATACGCACACTCCACCCATTCCACCCGTTCATCAAGTCATAAACGCGCAACCGGGCACAAAAAATCCTCTCATTTCTCTCTCGTGTTCTGCGTGTATTTTTCTGCTGCCGCGCAGCAATGGCGGGTCAGATTTTTAATGTGTGGAAACCGCACATTTTTGGGGGTATTTGATTATTGAGCGGACAGAAAAATACTTGACTTAAGTCATTTAATTGACTCAAGCCATTATAAATAATGCAATTTAAAATCCATCACCGTATGCGGTTCCGGGAATTTCAAGATCACATCGAATAAACAATATGTGATGAAAAACGGAAGTGCATCGCACAAAAAGCCATATTTCCGACCACTCCGCGCGACATCTTTTGGTTGTACATGTGGGTGACAATCGAAGCCGGCCAAAAGCCTTCGGGCGCACCGGCGTAGAAAAGGGAATTTTGTGATGAGCGACTTTGTGAAAAGACTTTCCAGTTTCCGGGAAGAGGTTTTCCCAACTCATTCGGGTCTCTACCGCAAGCTGGCGCGAGAAGGCCAGCAGCCACAGGCGCTGATGATTTCCTGCGCCGATAGCCGGGTCATGCCGGAGGTCATCACCCAGTCCGGTCCGGGTGAACTGTTTGTCTGCCGCAATGCCGGCAACATCGTTCCTCCCTTTTCCACCATGAATGGCGGCGTTTCCTCGGCCATCGAATATGCCGTGGTGGCGCTGGGTGTGCGGGATATCATCGTGTGCGGTCATTCCGATTGCGGCGCCATGAAGGGTCTGTGCAACCATGATCTTCTGGCGCCCATGCCGAATGTCGCGGCCTGGCTGCGCCATTCTCAGGCGGCCTATTCCATCGTCTGCCAGGCCTATCCCGAAAGCCTGCCGGAAAGAGACCGCGTGCGGGCCGTGGCCATGGAGAATGTGGTGATCCAGCTTGACCATCTGCGCACCCATCCTTCCGTCGCGGCCAAGCTTGCCACCAATGATATCACGCTGCATGGCTGGTTCTTCGACATCGAAACCGGTGAGGTGCAGGTCTATGATGGTGTGGAGCGGCGCTTCCAGGTGGTTGCGGGCGAGAAGCCGATGCCGGTTGCCGTAACGGGCCGGGCTACGCCGCATATCATGGACGATCCGCTGATGGCGGCGGAGTAGCATCATGACGGCAAAAGCTAACTCCGCCCTGACGCGGGATATCGCGTCCTCCATCGTTGTCTTCCTCGTGGCCATTCCTCTTTGCCTCGGCATTGCCATCGCCTCCGGCGTGCCGGTGGCCATGGGGCTGGTGTCCGGCATTATCGGCGGCATCGTTGTCGGCGTCATTGCAGGGTCGCCGCTTCAGGTCTCGGGGCCTGCGGCAGGTCTTGCTGTCATCGTTTTCGGTTTTGTCGAGGAATATGGACTGGCCCTGTTGGGGCCGGTGCTGATCGTTGCCGGCTTTTTGCAGATGCTGGCCGGTTATCTGAAGCTTGGCTCCTGGTTTCGCGCCATTTCACCAGCGGTCGTTCACGGCATGCTCGCAGGCATCGGCATTCTGATCGTGCTGGGGCAGGTGCATGTGCTGATGGATGCCAAGCCCGCCGCTGGCGGCGTTGAAAACGTCGCGGCCATGGATGAAACCCTGGGCAAGGTGCTGGGCGGCGGTATGAGCAATCATAGCATCGCCCTGATTGTCGGCCTCATCTCCCTTGTCGCCATGGTGGGCTGGGAAAAGCTGCGGCCCGCGCGGCTGAGGCTGGTGCCCGGGGCGCTGATTGGCGTTGCGGCAGGGACGGTCATCACCGTCGCTCTCGATCTGCCGATTGCAAGGGTCGTGGTGCCTGCAACGCTCCTGGAAGGCATCACTCTGCCAACGGCGGAAAGCTTTGCCGGTCTGCTGCAGCCGGGCGCAATCGCCACGGTTCTGGTGATTGCGGTGATTGCCAGTGCCGAAACCTTGCTGTCCGCCGCGGCGGTGGACCGCATGCATGACGGCGAGCGCACCCGCTTCAACAAGGAACTGGTGGCGCAGGGTGTGGGCAACAGTCTTTGCGGTCTGCTCGGTGCACTGCCCATCACCGGGGTCATCGTGCGGTCATCGGCCAATATCCAGGCCGGGGCCGCGACGCGGCGATCCACCATTTTGCACGGTATCTGGATCCTGTCTCTGGTGGCGCTTCTTCCGCAGCTTCTCGGCATCGTGCCACTAACCGCACTGGCGGCGGTGCTGCTGGTGACGGGCTGGCGGCTGGTGAGCCTGCAGCATGTTCGGCATCTCTTCGCCCATCACGGCTGGGTGCCGGTGGGTGTCTGGGCGGCCACGGTCAGCCTGGTCGTGGTGCAGGATCTGCTGGTGGGGGTGGCTGTCGGGCTTTTCCTGTCGTTGGCGGAAATCGTGCCCTTCCTGCGGCGCAAGCTGCATATTCACCAGCAGGAGGATGATGAGGCCATTTTGCTGAAGCTGAAAGGCGTGGGCACCTGCCGGGATGTTCCGGCCTTGCTCAACACGCTGGAAAGCTTGCCGGATGGCAAGAAGGTCTGCATCACCTCCGCCGGATTGCGCTATGTGGACCATACCTGCGCTGAAACCATTACCGAATGGGTGAAGCGTGAAAGACGGGCAGGGCGGCCTCTGGAGGTTCAGGCCCCGCCAAGTCCCGCGCCGAAGGTGGCACCCTTGGTAGAACGGCTGTCGGCAGAGGCGGCGTGACCAACACGATATCGAGAAGGGCGGCTTTCGGGCCGCCCTTTGCTTTTAGAGCGTTTCATTGTTTCACGGAAACATTGAAACGCTCTAAATGTTTGTTTCTACGCATTTCCGGACGGAAAACCGGTTTCCACTTTCCCTGGAAATGCTCTAAGCACTTGGATGAAATATCGCTCAAACCTGCTTTTGCGCTGCCTCGGCCACGTCATCCACCACTTCCGTTTCCGGTCGGTCGCCGCCATCGGCATGCTCCGTCTGCCAGCGTCCGTCGGCAAGCTGATAGCTGATTTCGGCGTCCTGACCCTCCAGGTGCTGACGTTCGGCAGCGGAGCGCGCAGCCCTCAGGGCGCTGTCGTGATCGGGAAAGGTTTCCGACCACACGTCCCGCAGCCGATAGGCATAGCCGCCGTCATGTTCACCGACATGATAGGTAATCTGCATTGAGCGATCCTCCTTGTTGTTCATCCCGTCAACAGGATCGGCAACGGCTTTGTTCCCGCAGGTCTATGCAAAAGAAAACGCCCGGCACCGTGGATCGTGCCGGGCGTCGGAACTACGGTCAAGCGCGCGGGCGCGAGCCCACCAGCCCGTAAAAGGCGATGTAGACATAGCAGAGGATCGGCATCAGGAAGGCCATGTGAATGCCGATGGAATCGGCCAGTCCACCCTGAATGACCGGCAGTATGGCCCCACCGACGATGGCAAGGCACAGAATGCCCGATCCCTGGCTGGTATGATGGCCAAGCCCCTTCAGCGCCAGGCTGAAAATGGTGGGGAACATGATGGAGTTGAAGAAGCCGACGGCCAGCACCGTCCACATGGCCACGTGGCCGGTGGTGAGCACGGTGATGAGCAGCAGGGCTCCGGCGCAGACGGCATTGATCGCCAATGCCTTGCCATCGCCGATATAGCGCATCGCAACCGAACCGATGAAACGCCCGACCATTGCGCCACCCCAGAAATAGGAGACGTAATGGGCGGCTTCCTGCTCCGAAAACCCGGCAATCGACGGTTCCGCGAGAAAGTTCACGAGGAAGCTTCCGACGCTGACTTCACCGCCAACATAGACGAAGATACCAATGGCCCCCAGCACCAGATGGCGGTACTGCCAGGCCGAGCCGCCGGTTTCACCCGCATGGGCCGGATCTTCCTCGCCTTCGACGGCGGGCAGTTTCAGCGCTGCAAAGATGGCGGCCAGAACCAGAAAGGTGGCTGCCAGCAGCAGATAGGGAAACTTCACGGCATCAGCCTCGGCTTCCACCGCCTTGGTGGCGGAAGAAAGAATGAGGATGGCGCCAAACAGCGGCGCAACCGTCGTGCCGAGAGAGTTGAAGGCCTGCGTCAGCGTCAGGCGGCTGGACGAGGTTTCCGGGGGCCCGAGCACGGTGACATAGGGGTTCGCCGCGACCTGCAGAATGGTGATGCCAGCGGCCAGCACGAAAAGCGCGCCGAGAAACAGCGCATAGATGCGCAGGCTGGCGGCTGGAATGAAGAGCGCGCAGCCAATGGCCGCAACCAGCAATCCGGTGACGATGCCCCATTTGTAGCTGATGCGCTTTACCAGCGCGCCAGCCGGGAGCGATACGATGAAATAGGCGCCGAAGAAGCAGAACTGGATCAACATGGTCTGCGTGTAGTTCAGCTGGAAAACATTCTTCAAATGCGGGATGAGAATGTCGTTGAGGCACGTAATGAAGCCCCAGAGGAAAAAGAGCGAGGTGAGCGCCACCAGCGGACCGGTATAGGACCGGCCGGACGTGGCTGCGGTGCCGGAGGAGGGCGCGGCACCCGTTTGAATTCCTGCCATGTGTTCGGTTCTTTTCTTGTGCGGCCCCGTGGGAGGAAGGGCCGCAGGTTGACGACATCGGCTGCAACGTTGGTTCAGCCAAAACGTTTCATGCGGCGGGCGACACGGTGGGAGGACCTGTCGCCGGCTGCGAGACGGGGACATACGCTTTATGAAAGGTTGCCACATCTGGAAGGTGACTTAGCGCGCGGGCATGATCTTCTCAAGAAGCGGAGCCGTTAAAGCTGTTTGCTTTTGCAGCTATTGTTTTTCGAGTTTTGCGCCGGAGGAAATAAATCCATCGAATGCTGGGAGGCGTGCCACTGAACCGTCATGAAGCCGTGCGCAATTTCATGTCTGTTCGATTCCTCCGCATGATCTAAACGAAATCGGCCTTGGCGCACTGTTCGATCATGCCTTCCTCATTTAAGGAGTTTTCATGCGTTCAGCCTTTCTGTCCCTGCCTTTTCTCGTGGCTTCAATGAGCTTTCCCTCTGCCGGACACAGCCAAGATCGTGCCGTGTGGCAGGATACGCCGGTCACGCGGCTTCAGGCGGAGGCGCTGTTGCAGGATCTCAATGCCCGGCTTTTGAGCCATGACAGCGCCACGCTGACGCTGGATCATTGGTGCGCCCGGCACGAACTTGCTCCCGGTCAGAAAATCGTGGCCGAGCGTGTGAAGGATATGGACAAGCCTGCCGGTGAGGAGGTGCGCGCCGCTCTCAAAGTTTCAATGGATGAGCCCGTCGGCTATCGCCGTGTGCGCCTCAAATGCGGTGACCATGTGCTGTCCGTGGCGGATAACTGGTACGTGCCCTCGCGCTTGACGCCGGAGATGAACAAGGTGCTCGATAGCACGGACACCGCTTTTGGCCGGGTGGTTCAGCCGCTGCATTTCCAGCGGCATACGATCAGCGCCGAGCTTCTTTGGCGGCCTCTGCCGGAAGCCTGGGAAATGGGTGCACCCATAGAATCCGAGAGCGGCCCGCTCCATATACCGGATGAGGTGTTGCAGCACCATGCGCTGCTGTCCGTGCCGGATGGCACGCCCATCAGCATGGTGGTGGAAACCTACACCAAGGAGGTTCTGGCTTTTCCTCCGCCCAAGCTGGTGGAGAAAAAGCCCTGAGGAATACCAAGCGTCATTGAAAATGACGCTTGGTATTCCCTTTCGAATATCTCAAGCCTTTGATGCATTTGAGATATTCGAAACTCTTTCAAGGCGGGGAGGCTGACGCATCTTCGAACCTTGATATACTTCCGCAATTCCTCGGGAATTGCGGTGAGACAAGCAGTTGGAGCGTTTTCAGGAGAAGTGGAAACCGGTTTTCCGCCCGGAAATGCGTAAAAACAAAGAGTTAGAGCGCCGATCTGATTCAATCAGATCGAAAAGCGCCGTAGAGGAGGCGTCTGATCATGGTTGAAGGCAAACACTATCCGGTGGATCATCTGGTGCTGCCGGTGCGCTCCCTGTCGGTGGGCAGAAGCCGCCTCAGCCAGCTTGGCTTTACTGTGGCTGCCGATGCGCAGCACCCCTTCGGGACAGCCAATGCCTGCGTTTTCTTCTCCGACAAGACCTATCTGGAGCCATTGGCCATTGGCGATGCCGCCATGGCCGCGGCGGCGGTGCAGGACGGCAATGTTTTCGTTGCTCGCGATCAGGCCTTCCTGACAGCAAAGGGCGAAGGGCTTTCGGCCATCGTGGCGCTGACGGATGATGCGGAGGCCGATCATCAGGCCTTCCAGGCCGCCGATCTTTCCGGTGGGCGGGTGCTGAATTTCGGCAGGGTGATGCGCCTTGCCGATGGCCGGGAGGTGGAGGCGAGCTTTCGGCTGGCTTTCTCCACCCATTCGCAGGCGGAGGAACTGCTGCTTTTCACCTGCCAGAGGATCAATCCGCTGCCCGCTGACCGGGGCAGCCTTGAGGCGCATGCCAATGCGGTCACCGGCATCAAGCGCATCGAACTTCAGGCTGCCGATCCGCAAGCCTATGTCGAGTGGTTCCGGCTGGTATTCGGTGCCACGGCACATGCTACGGCGGATGGGGCCACGGCGGATGAGCCCATGGCGGATGGGGTGGTGTTTGAAACGGCAAACCTGCCGATCCACCTTGCGCCGAGAGGCCGCGCCGGGCCGGAAGCGACGGCGCTCGTTCTTGCGGTCTCCGATCTTGAGGTGACAGCGGAAGTGCTGGCTGCTAATGGCGTGCGCTATGAGCGAGAGCCGCATGGGCTTTCCGTATCGCCGCAGCCCGGTCAGGGTCTGCGCTTTGTATTCGAGGAGAAGTGAAGATGACCTCCCCCAATGCCACCGTCACCGTCGGCGCGGGCGACAAGACCGTTTCCTTCAGCAATTCCAAGCGTTTTTCGCTGATTTGCGGCCCCTGCCAGATGGAAAGCCGGGAGCACGCCTTCATGATGGCGGGCAGCATCAAGGAAATCTGCGACCGGCTTGGCATTGGTCTGGTCTACAAGTCCTCCTTCGACAAGGCCAACCGCACCTCGCTGAAGGGCGGGCGCGGCATCGGTATTGAAAAGGGGCTGGAAATCTTTGCCGACCTGAAGAAGGAGTTCGGCTTTCCGGTGCTGACCGATATTCACACCGAAGAGCAATGCGCCATCGTGGCGGAGGTCGTGGATGTGCTGCAAATTCCAGCTTTCCTGTGCCGCCAGACGGATCTTCTCGTTGCTGCCGCCAAGACCGGCCGCGCCATCAACGTGAAGAAGGGCCAGTTCCTCGCCCCCTGGGACATGAAGAATGTGATGGAAAAGATCACGCTGTCCGGCAATCCCAATGTCATGCTGTGCGAGCGCGGCGCCTCCTTCGGCTACAATACGCTGGTTTCCGACATGCGCTCGCTGCCGATCATGGCGGGCATGGGTGCGCCGGTGATTTTCGATGCGACTCACTCGGTGCAGCAGCCGGGCGGGCAGGGCGGTTCCACCGGTGGCCAGCGCGAATTCGTGGAAACCCTGGCGCGCGCAGCCGTCGCCGTCGGCGTTGCCGGGCTTTTCATCGAATCGCACCAGGACCCGGACAATGCGCCGTCGGATGGCCCCAACATGGTTTATCTCGATAAACTCGAGGCTCTTCTGGAAAAGTTGATGGCCTTCGACGCCGTCACCAAGGCCGATTAAAAAGCCTCCGGAGACGGGCGGATTCATCCTGAATTCGCCCGTCTCCAGGTTTTTGGGCATCGTTTGTCTTTTCGGGAGAACCGGTTTCCCCTTTTCCCTGACAAACTTTAACCGATTTATCCCGGCACAAAACGGCAGAAGATCATTTAAATCGATTAGCTTTTGTCTTTTTACCGGTCAAACCGTCATTGTAATTTCCGTTTCATCGGATAAGACAAGGGACCTGAAGGCGGCGATGCCGCCCACACCGGGCCTTGGCCTTTCATTCAGCAGGGAGCGAACATGACTGCCATCACCGATATCATTGGCCGCGAAATTCTCGACAGCCGCGGTAATCCGACCGTCGAGGTCGATGTCTATCTCGAAGACGGCAGCATGGGCCGTGCGGCGGTTCCCTCGGGCGCATCCACCGGCGCGCACGAAGCCGTGGAACTGCGCGATGGCGGCAAGCGCTATCTCGGCAAGGGCGTGGAAAAGGCTGTCGAAGCCGTCAACGGCGAAATCTTCGACGCGATCGGCGGTCATGACGCTGAGAACCAGATCCAGATCGACAACATCATGCGCGAACTGGACGGTACGCCCAACAAGTCCCGCCTCGGTGCAAACGCCATTCTCGGCGTCTCACTCGCCGTCGCCAAGGCTGCCGCCGAAGCCTCCGGCCTGCCGCTCTATCGCTATGTCGGTGGCCCGAACGCCCGCGTTCTGCCGGTTCCGATGATGAACATCATCAATGGCGGCGCGCATGCCGATAACCCGATCGACTTCCAGGAATTCATGATCATGCCGGTGGGTGCGGAAAATATCCGCGACGCCGTTCGCATGGGTTCCGAAGTGTTCCACACCCTCAAGAAGGAACTGGCTGCCCAGGGTCACAACACCAATGTGGGTGACGAAGGCGGTTTTGCTCCGGGTCTGGAAAGCGCCCCTGCCGCGCTCGACTTCATCATGAAGTCCATTGAAAAGGCTGGCTATCGCCCGGGCGAAGACATGTATCTGGCGCTGGACTGCGCCTCCACCGAGTTCTTCAAGGACGGCAAATACGTGCTGGAAGGTGAAGGCCGCACGCTGGAGCCGGAAGCCATGGCCGACTATCTTGCCGAACTGGCTGGCCGCTACCCGATCATCTCCATCGAAGACGGCATGGCCGAAGACGATTGGGATGGCTGGAAGTCGCTCACCGACAAGATCGGCTCCAAGGTTCAGCTGGTTGGCGACGATCTGTTCGTGACCAATTCGGCTCGTCTGCGTGATGGTATCCGCATGGGCGTTGCCAATTCCATCCTCGTCAAGGTCAACCAGATCGGTTCGCTCTCTGAAACGCTGGACGCCGTGGAAACCGCACACAAGGCCCGCTACACCGCCGTCATGTCGCACCGCTCGGGCGAAACGGAAGATTCGACCATTGCCGATCTCGCCGTCGCCACCAATTGCGGTCAGATCAAGACCGGCTCGCTGGCCCGCTCCGACCGGCTCGCTAAATACAACCAGCTGATCCGCATCGAGGAAATGCTGGGCATGCAGGCAAGCTATGCCGGTAGCTCCATCCTGAAGGGCTGATAGTCTGGTCTTTTTCAATCACTGAACAACCGCCGCGCTCCCCAGGGATCGCGGCGGTTTTTTGTTGCGGATACGTCATGGTCAACGAACGGTTAAGGGTTCCGCTCTAATGTTTGGGTTAAGGGAGCCGTCTTCCCTCCGCTGCGCGGCTGGCGCAGTGGCAAAGGTCATGCGTACAAGGTCGCCGGGGCATGTGGACACGCCATCACAAGAACAGAAAATTCGGACGTCTCATCCTTCCCGCCATCACCGTCGCTTTCATCGGCTATTTCGGCTATCACAGCATTCATGGCGATTATGGCCTGCGCGCAGGCGAGCGCTTCGACCAGATCCGCGCCGAGCGGAACAAGGAGCTGGCCGATCTGGTTAAGAAGCGCAAGGCAATCGAAAAACAGGTTGAATTGTTGAGCGACGGTTCGCTCGAGCGCGACATGATCGATGAAAAGGCCCGCTATCAGCTCAACATGTCGCGCCCGGACGAGATCGTCATTTTCAATCGCTGAAAGCCTTTTGAAGTGACGGTTGCAGTGCACACAAAAAATGCTGCATTGCTCCCAGTATAAATCCGGGGAATTTAAATTAACTGGATTTCAGTTAATCGCAAAAAATGCTGTAATTCTCTATGTTTACAGCGAATGGAAGGCATGCATTTAGTGCATTGCGACTTCAGCCTTTCTTGAATATGGTGGTGCGCAATCAAGAACCCCAGCAAGTCAGGGAGGAATGAATGGCGCCGCGCACCAACGCGACCGCATCCGGTCGCAAGGCTCAGGCCAAGCCAGCTCAGGCCAAGCAGGCCAAGAGCAATTTCACGCAAGGGGCAATCGTCGAGCTTGATCGCGAGGAGGAGCTGAAGGCTTATCGCGAAATGCTCCTCATTCGCCGTTTCGAGGAAAAGGCAGGCCAGCTCTACGGCATGGGCTTCATCGGCGGCTTCTGTCACCTTTACATCGGCCAGGAAGCTGTCGTCGTCGGCATGCAGATGGCGCTGAAGGAAGGCGACCAGGTCATTACCGGTTATCGTGACCACGGCCACATGCTGGCCTGCGGCATGAGCGCCCGGGGCGTCATGGCCGAGTTGACGGGCCGCCGCGGCGGTCTGTCCAAGGGCAAGGGCGGCTCCATGCACATGTTCTCCAAGGAGAAGCATTTCTACGGCGGTCACGGCATCGTCGGTGCACAGGTTTCGCTCGGCACGGGTCTGGCCTTCGCCAACAAGTATCGTGGCAATGACAATGTGTCGCTCGCCTATTTCGGCGATGGCGCGGCCAACCAGGGCCAGGTCTATGAGAGCTTCAACATGGCTCGCCTGTGGAGCCTGCCGGTGATCTACATCATCGAGAACAACCGTTATGCCATGGGCACCTCCGTTTCCCGCGCCTCCGCGCAGACGGATTTCTCCCAGCGCGGCGTTTCCTTCAATATCCCCGGCATTCAGGTGGATGGCATGGATGTGCGCGCCGTCAAGGCTGCCGCAGATTATGCCGTGGAGCATTGCCGCTCCGGTCGCGGCCCGATCATTCTCGAAATGTTGACCTATCGCTATCGCGGTCACTCCATGTCCGACCCGGCCAAGTATCGCTCCAAGGACGAAGTGCAGAAGATGCGCTCCGAGCATGACCCGATCGAGCAGGTGAAGGCACGCCTGCTGGAACTGAACTGGGCCACCGAAGACGACCTGAAGCAGATCGACAAGGACGTGCGCGATATCGTGGCAGACAGCGCCGATTTCGCCCAGGCCGATCCGGAGCCGGATGTATCCGAGCTCTACACCGATATTCTGCTCTAAGGCGAAAGGGAGGGTTAGCCCATGCCAGTCGATATTCTCATGCCCGCCCTTTCTCCGACCATGGAGGAAGGCACGCTTTCCAAGTGGCTCAAGAAGGAAGGCGATAGCGTCAAGTCCGGCGATGTGATCGCTGAAATCGAAACCGACAAGGCG
The DNA here is from genome assembly GCF_030815125.1 of Allorhizobium paknamense. Taxonomy (GTDB): domain Bacteria; phylum Pseudomonadota; class Alphaproteobacteria; order Rhizobiales; family Rhizobiaceae; genus Allorhizobium; species Allorhizobium paknamense. Next base: position 38,208 of record NZ_JAUSWH010000001.1, on the reverse strand, counting down.
ACCATGGAAGTGGAAGCCGTGGATGAAGGCGTGATCGGCAAGCTGCTGATCGAAGCCGGTACCGCAAACGTCAAGGTGAACACGGTGATCGCCGTGCTGCTGCAGGATGGCGAGAGCGCCGATGCGATCGCCGCACCCAAGGCTGCCGACGCCGATACCCCGGCTGCGACATCCGATGCTGCCGGCGGCAAGGCGCGCCAGTCCGTCGATGAGCCGTCTTCCAAGTCCGATAATACCACGCTTCCGGCTGCGCCGAAGGTGGAAGTTGCTGCCGATCCGGCCATTCCCGCCGGCACGGAAATGGTGACGATGACGGTGCGTGAAGCGCTGCGCGAAGCCATGGCCGAGGAAATGCGGGCCAACCCGGATGTCTTCATCATGGGTGAGGAGGTCGCCGAATATCAGGGCGCCTACAAGATCACGCAGGGGCTGCTGCAGGAATTCGGCCCCAACCGCGTTGTCGATACGCCGATCACCGAGCACGGTTTTGCCGGTATCGCTGTCGGTGCCGCCATGACCGGCCTGCGTCCGATCGTCGAGTTCATGACCTTCAACTTCGCCATGCAGGCGATTGACCAGATCATCAACTCCGCCGCCAAGACGCTCTATATGTCCGGTGGTCAGATGGGTGCGCCCATGGTGTTCCGTGGCCCGAACGGCGCGGCTGCCCGCGTTGCCGCCCAGCACAGCCAGGACTATGGCGCATGGTACAGCCATATTCCGGGTCTCAAGGTCATCCAGCCTTACACGGCGGCCGATGCCAAGGGCCTGCTGAAGGCTGCCATCCGCGATCCGAACCCGGTCATCTTCCTCGAAAACGAAATTCTCTACGGTCACTCCTTCGAAGTGCCGAAGATGGATGATTTCGTTCTGCCGATCGGCAAGGCGCGCATTCACAAGGCGGGCAAGGATGTCACCATGGTATCCTGGGGCATTGGCATGACCTATGCCGTCAAGGCTGTGGAAGAGCTGACCGCTGCCGGGATCGACGTCGAACTCATCGACCTGCGCACGCTGCGCCCGATGGATCTGCCGACCGTGATCGAATCCGTCAAGAAAACGGGCCGTCTGGTCACTGTCGAAGAAGGCTTCCCGCAGTCTTCCGTGGGCGATTTCATCGCCAACACCATCCAGCGCGAAGCTTTTGACTATCTCGACGCTCCGGTCATCACCATTGCGGGCAAGGATGTGCCGATGCCCTATGCGGCCAACCTCGAAAAGCTCGCTCTGCCGAATGTCGGCGAAGTGGTCCAGGCCGTCAAAGCCGTCTGCTACAAGTAAGGGGAGGCGAGGCTCATGCCGATCAACATTACCATGCCTGCGCTTTCTCCGACCATGGAAGAAGGCAATCTGGCCAAGTGGCTGGTCAAGGAAGGCGATACGGTCAAGTCCGGCGATGTGATCGCCGAGATCGAAACCGACAAGGCGACCATGGAAGTGGAAGCCGTTGACGAAGGCGTCGTTGCCAAGCTGGTCGTTCCGGCTGGCACGGCGGGCGTGAAGGTCAATTCGCTGATCGCCATTCTGGCAGCTGAAGGCGAAGACGTCTCTGCCGCCGCTGCTGGCGGTGGTGCCGCACCTGCCAAGGCCGAAGCGCCCAAGGAAGCCCCGAAGGCTGAGGCACCTGCCGCCAAGGCAGAAGCCCCCGCTGCCGCCCCGGCTCCGCAGGCTGCTGCCGCTCCGGCAGCTTCCGGCGACCGCGTTTTCTCCTCGCCGCTGGCCCGTCGTCTTGCCAAGGATGCCGGTCTTGATCTCAAGGCCATTTCCGGCACCGGCCCCAAGGGCCGCGTGGTGAAGAGCGACGTGGAAAAGGCCGTTGCCGGTGGTGGCGCCAAGGCGGCGTCCGCACCTGCCACCGCTGCCCCGGCTCCGGCCCTTGCCAAAGGCCCGTCGGAAGAGGCTGTGCTCAAGCTGTTCGAGCCGGGTTCCTACGAGCTTGTGCCGCATGACGGCATGCGCAAGACCATTGCCAAGCGCCTGCAAGAATCCAAGCAGACCATTCCGCATTTCTACGTCACCGTGGATTGCGAACTGGATGCGCTGCTGGCGCTCCGTGCCCAGCTCAATGCCGCTGCCCCTGAAAAGGATGGCAAGCCGGTCTACAAGCTTTCCGTCAATGACATGGTGATCAAGGCCATGGCGCTGGCGCTGCGCGATGTGCCGGATGCCAACGTGTCCTGGACGGATACGAACATGGTCAAGCACAAGCATGTGGATGTCGGCGTCGCCGTCTCCATTCCGGGCGGTCTGATTACCCCGATCATCCGCAAGGCCGAGACCAAGTCGCTCTCCACAATCTCCAACGAGATGAAGGATTTCGGCAAGCGCGCCAAGGAACGCAAGCTGAAGCCCGAGGAATATCAGGGCGGCACCACGGCTGTGTCCAACATGGGCATGATGGGCGTCAAGCACTTCGCTGCCGTCGTCAACCCGCCGCACTCCACCATCCTCGCCGTTGGCGCGGGCGAAGAGCGTGTCGTGGTGAAGAACGGCGAAATGAAGGTGGCCAATGTCATGACCGTGACGCTGTCCACCGACCATCGCTCCGTCGATGGCGCTCTGGGTGCCGAACTGATTGGCGCTTTCAAGCGCTACATCGAAAACCCGATGGGCATGCTGGTGTAATGAGATGAGGAGAGGTGGGTTTCCCTGCCTCTCCCCTCGTTTTCGGGAGGTGCGCCGCGCATGAAAACCATTCTCGCCTACGGCGACAGTTTGACCTGGGGCTATGATCCGGTTGGTCTTGGCCGTCACGCCCATGAGGATCGCTGGACCAGCGTGTTGCAGAAGGCGCTTGGCCACGGCGTCCGGGTGATTGCCGAAGGCTTGAACGGACGCACCACCGCCTATGACGATTATCTCGGCGATTGCGAGCGCAATGGTGTGAAGCTTTTGCCGACGGTTCTGGCGACGCACAAGCCGCTCGATCTGGTGATCATCATGCTGGGCACCAATGATCTGAAGCGTGGCATACAGGGCACGGCGGACGGTGCGGTGCAGGGTATCAAACGTCTGGTGCGGCAGGTTCAGACGCATGACTGGGGTTTTGATTTCGAGAGCCCGGATGTGCTGATCGTCTCGCCGCCACCGATTTGCGAAACGGCGCATCCGATGTTCGGCCCCATGTTCAATCGCTCCATTGAAGAAGGTGCGATGCTGGCGAGCCTGTACCGGGATGCGGCTGATGAACTGGGATGCGGTTTCTTCGATGCAGGCTCAGTGGCCAGGACCACGCCGCTCGATGGCATTCATCTCGATGCGGAGAATACCCGCGCCATCGGGCGCGGACTGGAGCCGGTGGTCCGGATGATGCTCGGCCTGTGACACGGCCCGGCCCATCAGGTTGATCGGAATCAAGGAGGTATGCTGCGGTGCGTTTAATCTGATCTTGCAACCGTTATTGGGGGAAAGATCATGGCCAACACACCGCATGAACTGGCAGAAGAATTTCCGGAATTCGTGCCGCTGATGCGGCATCTCAAAGAAACGGACGGTCATTTTGTCCGGCTTTTCGATGCCTATCACGAAGTCAACCGGCAGGTTCATCGCGCCGAAACCAATATCGAGCCGCTTGACGACTTCCATATGGAAGATCTTCGCAAGAAGCGCATGCGGCTCAAGGATGAAATCTACGGGATGCTGGTTCGACATGAACCGGAAGCCGAGACACCGGCAATCTGAGCCGGACGCGCTTCCAGTCCCGTTACGGGCAGATCCGAAAGGAACTGCCTCAAGGAAACCGAGGAGTGGAAGCGCCCATGTCGAATGCTTATGACGTCATCATCATCGGCTCCGGTCCGGGGGGCTATGTCACGGCCATCCGGTCTGCCCAGCTTGGCTTGAAGACGGCCATTGTCGAGCGCGAGCATCTTGGCGGCATCTGCCTGAACTGGGGCTGCATCCCCACCAAGGCGCTGCTGCGTTCGGCTGAAATTCTCGATCACGCCAACCATGCCAAGAGCTTCGGCCTGACGCTGGAAGGCAAGATGACGGCGGATGTGAAGGATGTCGTTGCCCGTTCGCGTGGCGTGTCCGCCCGCCTCAACGGCGGCGTCGCCTTCCTGATGAAGAAGAACAAGATCGACGTGATCTGGGGTGAGGCAAAGCTCACCAAGCCGAACGAGATCGTTGTCGGCAAGATGACCAAGCCGGTCGTCGAGCCGCAGAACCCGGTTCCGAAGGGTGTGCTGGGCGAGGGCACCTATACCGCCAAGCATATCATCGTCGCGACCGGTGCGCGTCCGCGCGCGCTGCCCGGTATCGAGCCGGATGGCAAGCTGATCTGGACCTATTTCGAAGCCATGAAGCCGGATTTCATGCCGAAATCGCTGGTCGTCATGGGCTCGGGTGCCATTGGCATCGAGTTTGCCTCCTTCTACCGCTCCATGGGCGTGGATGTCACGGTGGTGGAAGTCATGCCGCAGATCATGCCGGTGGAAGATGCGGAAATCTCCGCCATGGCCCGCAAGCAGCTTGAAAAGCGCGGGCTGAAAATCATTACCGATGCCAAGGTTTCCAAGGTCGAGAAGGGTGCAAATTCCATCACGGCTCATGTCGAGACCAAGGATGGCAAGGTGCAGCAGATTACCGCGGATCGCCTGATTTCGGCGGTCGGCGTGCAGGGCAATATCGAAAATCTCGGCCTTGAGGCCTTGGGCGTCAAGACGGATCGCGGCTGCATCGTCATCGATGGCTATGGCAAGACCAATGTTCCAGGTCTCTATGCCATCGGCGACGTTGCAGGCCCGCCGATGCTGGCCCACAAGGCCGAGCATGAGGGCGTTATCTGCGTCGAAAAGATCGCCGGCGTTCCGGGCGTTCATCCGATGGACAAGGCCAAGATCCCCGGCTGCACCTATTGCAATCCGCAGGTTGCCTCTGTTGGCCTGACGGAAGCCAAGGCGAAGGCGGAAGGTCGCGATATCCGCGTGGGCCGCTATTCCTTCGGCGCCAATGGCAAGGCTATTGCGCTGGGTGAAGACCAGGGCATGATCAAGGTGATCTTCGACAAGAAGAGCGGCGAATTGATCGGCGCGCATATGGTGGGTGCGGAAGTCACCGAACTCATCCAGGGCTTCGTGGTGGCCATGAACCTCGAAACCACCGAGGAAGAACTGATGCACACCATCTTCCCGCATCCGACGCTGTCGGAAATGATGAAGGAAGCGGTACTGGACGCCTATGGCAAAGTCTTGAACGCCTGACATTGCTCAAGAGAACCCGGCCTATTATATAGGGCCGGGTTTTCAGCTTGAAGCGAGGGTCACGGAATGGAAAATGTCGGCTGGCTTACGGCCATCATCGTGGGCGGGTTTGCCGGATGGCTGGCGGGCAAGCTCATGGATATGCGCTTCGGCATTTTCATGAATATCGTCATCGGCATTGTCGGTTCGGTGATTGCCAATGCCATCCTGCGGCGTTTCGATATCTTCGTGGCAGGGGACTGGCTGGGCTATCTGATCACCAGCTTCATTGGCGGCTGCATTCTGCTGTTCTTCGCAAAGCTGGCTCGTAAGTAGATTTTTGACGGTCGCCGCTCTGCGGCAAAGGAAACACGATGGTTACCATCCTCGACAGAACCCAACCGGGCGAAAAGCGCGTCCGCCACCCGGAAAAGGCCCATAAGCCGGATACGGAAGTGCTGCGCAAGCCGGAATGGATCAGGGTTAAGGCCCCGGTGTCCAAGGGCTATCAGGAAACCCGTGACCTCGTGCGCTCGCACAAGCTGGTGACGGTCTGTGAAGAGGCTGGCTGCCCGAATATCGGCGAGTGCTGGGACAAGAAGCACGCCACCTTCATGATCATGGGTGAGATCTGTACCCGTGCCTGCGCCTTCTGCAATGTGGCGACCGGCAAGCCGAATGCGCTGGATCAGGATGAACCCGCCAATGTCGCCAAGGCCGTGCGCCAGATGGGCCTGTCCCACGTCGTCATTACCTCTGTGGATCGTGACGATCTGGCCGATGGCGGTGCGGAGCATTTCGAAAAGGTCATCTGGGCCATTCGTGAAGCCTCGCCGCAAACCACCATTGAAATTCTGACGCCTGACTTTTTGAAAAAGCCCGGCGCACTGGAGCGCGTCGTGGCCGCCAAGCCGGATGTCTTCAACCACAATATGGAAACGGTGGCCGGGAATTATCTTACCGTTCGCCCCGGTGCACGTTACTTCCACTCCATCCGTCTTCTGCAACGGGTGAAGGAACTGGACCCCACCATGTTCACCAAGTCGGGCATCATGGTCGGCCTGGGGGAAGAGCGCAATGAAGTGCTGCAATTGATGGACGACCTGCGCACGGCGGATGTCGATTTCCTTACCATCGGCCAATATCTCCAGCCCACCCGCAAGCACCACAAGGTCGAGCGCTTCGTGACGCCGGAAGAGTTCAAGTCTTACGAAGATATCGCCTATACCAAAGGCTTCCTTATGGTCTCTTCCAGCCCGCTGACCCGCTCTTCGCACCATGCGGGCGAGGATTTCGCGCGGCTGAAGGCCAATCGTGAAAAGCTGCTCGCAACTGGTTGAGTAGAATTTTCCCTTATTTTTGAGGGGCGCCCCGTCAAGGGAGCGCCCTTTTTCATGCAGAGACGGTCACCCGGCGTGAGAGGATGACCAGCGTGATGGCGGATAGGGCGGAAGCGCCCATCATGTACCAGGCGACCGAAGCCGCATTGCCGGTGGTTGCCACAAGCCATGATGTGATGATCGGCGTCAGCGCGCTCCCGAGAACGCCTGCCAGCATGTAGCACAGCGAAAGCCCGGTATAGCGCAGGCCTGTTTCGAAGAGTTCCGCCAGGAAGGTGGCGATCGGTCCGAAATTGGCGGCAAAGGCGCTCATCATCAGCAGGAAGCCGAGAAGCACGCCTGGCAGCCCGCCATTGTCCATCAGCCAGAACATTGGAAAGGCAAAGAGAATTTCCGCAATAATCCCGGCCAGGATCACCTTTCGCCGGCCGATCCGGTCGGAAAGTCTGCCGAAGAAGGGCAGAAGGGGTACGCAAAAGGCGCAGGCGATCAGGATCATCGTCAGCACATCCTGCTTGGGCAGTTTCAGAGTCTGCGTGCCGTAGGAGAGGCCGAAGACTGCTATGAGATTGAAGGAGGAGCCGATAGAAAGCGTCGCCACGCCGCCCAGCAGCACAGTTCCCCAATGCTTGCGCAGCAGATCGGCAAGCGGAATCCGGTGCTTTTCAGCCTGCTTTGCATAACTGGCAAAGCTTGGCGTTTCCGTCACGCTCAGGCGCACATAAAGCCCGATTGCCACCAGGAGAATACTGACGAGAAACGGCAGCCGCCAGCCCCAGAGCAAAAAGCTCTCCGGCGGCAGCAGGGCGGACATGATGAGAAAGGCGGAATTGGCCAGAAACGTGCCAGCGGGCACGCCGATCTGCACCCACGACCCATAGAGACCGCGCTTGTCCTTCGGCGCATGCTCCACCGCCAGCAGCACCGCGCCGCCCCATTCTCCGCCAAGCGCAAGCCCCTGCAATAGTCTCAGCACGACAAGCAGGATGGGCGCCCATGCCCCAAGCGTATCATAGCCGGGAAGCAGGCCGATGGCGAAGGTGGCAAGACCCATCAGGCTGAGCGATATCATCAGCGTGGATTTTCGCCCCAGCCGGTCGCCGAAATGCCCGAAAAGCGCCGCGCCCAGCATGCGCGACAGATAGGCGGAGGCGAATGTGCTAAAGGCCAGAAGTGTCCCCGCCAACGGATCGAAGCTTGGGAAAAACACCTTGTTGAACACCAGCGCCGAGGCGGTGGCGAAGATGAAGAGATCGTACCATTCAATGGTCGTGCCGATCACGCTGGCCAGCATGATGCGGCGGAGATCCAGTTTTTTGGCGTTTGGTGCGCCGGTTGCGCCGTGTTCGGCAATGGGTGTCGCCATAAATGTCTCCAGTCGAAATTTATATTATTATTGAATGAGATAGTTGTTCTGTGGAGAAGGCTATCATGGCTGTTATACGCCTGCCACCAACCAGAATTATGCAATGGCGGGCTTTTGAATTTAGAGCGCTTTTCGATCTGATTGAATCAGATCGGCGCTCTAAGATTCTCTTTTTGAAGCATAATCTTGTCGATCCTCGTTTCACTCCGGTCGGATTATGCTCTAGGGTGTGTGGACATTCGGCTTTGGGCGTGGCGAAAACGGTGATTTTCGAGAACCGGAGCGGAGTGTACTTGAGTACATGAGCCTAGGTAAGCGCAGGAAATTGCCGTTTGCAGCCCGCTCAAGGGCGAATGTCCACACACCCTAGACCAAGGCATCGAAGATGCGTGCGCCTCCTTGCCTTGAAAAGGTTACGAATATTTCAACTGCGTCAGAGGCTTGAGATAATCGAAAAGAGAATACCAAGGTCATTTTCAATAACACTTGGTGTTACCGGCGCCACCAGCCTGCACTGCCATCGGCGAGATTGATGTCCGAGGCGTCCACAGTCCCAAGCCACTCGCTGATGGCTTTCTCAGCGATGACATGATCCGGCGCGATATCGGCCAGTGGCTTCAGCACAAAAGCACGCTCCAGCATGCGCGGATGCGGGATGTGCAAATGGTCTTCCGCGACCACCCGATCACCGTAAAAAAGAATATCGATATCGAGCGTCCGTGGCCCCCATCGCTCCAGCCGCACGCGCTTCATCGCCCGCTCCAGGTCGAGACAGCAATCCAGCAGATCCGAAGGGGATAGCGTCGTTTTGACCAGTGCACAGGCATTGAAGAAGTCCGCCTGATCGGTCTTGCCCCAGGGTGGAGTGCGGTAAAGACCGGAAACGGCCAGCATGGCGCTGTCCTCCCGCCGATCCAGCGCCTGCAATGCCCTGGCCATGGCTTCCACCGGATCGCCGAGATTGCCGCCGAGGCCCAGCGCCGCCACCACGGGCAGCGGATCAGCGCACGTGGTCAACGCACACCTCGACATAATCCAGCAGGCCGCGAATGGGAGCGCTGGGCTTGCGCACGGTAATCCTGGCCCGCAACACAGCATCGAAGTGGTCGCAAAGCGATTTGGCAATATCCAGGGCTAGGGCTTCGATGAGATAACGCCGCCGCCCGGTCACGATCTCTTCGATCACCTGGAAAACCTTGCCGTAATCCACCGTGCCCTCAAGCTCATCCGTTTCCAGGGCCTGCGAAAACCGGATTTCCAGTTCGGCATCGATAAAGAACCGCTGGCCCAGAAATTCCTCCTGGTCATGCACGCCATGGCGCGCGAAGAACCCGCAATTCTTGAGGGTAATTCGGTAGGTATCAGCCATGGAAATGTCCTTTTCCCAAGCGAGTTTCAAGAGCGAGCATAGCATCGGCCACGGCCAGAGCGTCCCGATTGATCGCGACATTATGAATACGAAACACGCTTGCTCCCTTGGTCCTTGCAATCACCGAAGTCGCCGCCGTCGCGGCATCGCGATCTGCGGCCTCCCGGCCCGTCAGCGTCCCGAGAAAGCGTTTGCGCGAGGTGCCGACCAGCAATGGAAAACCAAGGGACTGAAGCTCCGGCAGTCGCGCCAGAAGTTCAAGATTGATCTCCGTGGTCTCCTTGGCAAAGCCGAAACCGGGGTCCAGCAGGATTGTTCCGGGATGTACTCCGGCCCGCCGGGCAATGGCAAGCGAGGTTTCGAAAAAGGCGTTCTGATCCGCGATCACATCCGCCAGACGCTGCCGGTCGCGGCCCGTATGCATGATGCAGAGCCCGGCGCGATGCTCTGCGGCAACGGCCGCGATCTCCGGCTCCCGCTGCAGCCCATGCACATCATTGACGATATGTGCCCCCGCCTGAAGGGCGGCCCGTGCGGTTTCGGCCCGGTAGGTATCGATGGAGATCAGGGCATCGGTTTCACGCGTAAGCCGCTCGATCAGCGGCAGCACACGATCCTGCTCTTCCGCCGTAGAGACAGGCAGCGCGCCTGGACGAGTGGATTCCCCGCCAATATCGAGAATATCCGCCCCCTCTTCCAGGCAGGAAAGACAGTGGCGGAAGGCCGTCTCCAGCGTGTCGTGCCGTCCGCCATCGGAAAAGGAATCCGGCGTGACGTTGACAATCGCCATCAGGCGGGCTTTTTCGCCCAGTATAAGGCTGCGTTCCCGCGCCAGTAGCCACCTGTGCTGCTGATTGCTCACCTGTCCCTCGATCCCGGGAAAAATACGGGTTTCCCTTGAAACTCGCCCGGCTATGCCCCAAACTCTAAAGGAATTCAATGATGCGGATGGATTGCATGTGGAAATGGGCCGGAGCAGCACTTGCCATTATGGCACTCAGCACCGGCCAGGCCAGTGCCGAAACCCGTATCCGCAAATCCTACAGCTATTTTCCGATCAGCGGGCGTACCGCAGCCGATCTTGACCGCGAACTGGAGCGAAAGGGGCCGCACACCAACGCGACCGGCATGCGCCATCCCGGTGCCACGCGCATCAAATTCGGCGGCACGATCAACTATCTCCGCTCCGCCAATCGTTGCGCGGTCGGCGATGTCACGGTCAAGCTCAACGTAACGATCATCATGCCGCGCTGGAAAAACCGCGCAACAGCCACACCGGAACTCGGCTTCATCTGGGATACGCTGGCCTCCGACATCAAGCGTCACGAAGAACGCCATGCCGAAATTGCCGTGCAGCATGCTCGCGGTCTCGAAACAACGCTGAAAGCGCTGAAGCCGGAAAAAAGCTGCGAAATCCTCCAGGAACAGGTGGCAATCGCCACCGACAAGGCAACCGACGAGCATGAGGCAGACCAGGTGCGCTTCGACCGCATCGAAGCTGTGAACTTCAACGCCCGCATCCTGCGCCTCCTGCAATATCGCGCAGGCAAGCAGGCGCATCGGTAAGGCCAAATCTCATCTGGCAGGACCGCCAGCCTCGCGCAACCACGGCCTGCGGCCTTCATGCTACAGCAAACATATCCGCGAAATCACCCGTAATTTCTCGGAGTGGTGCACATCCCGAAGATGTATTAGATTAGAACATAGCAAGCACCCTATGCGCTTGCTGTTCTCTGTTCCTCCTGGTGCGTCACGCCGCCGGTTCCCCCTCCCTTTACCGGCGCGGATCGCACCCTGTTGCCCCGCACGTCCCCCAAGGATTTGCGGGGCTTTTTTAGCTAATGCTTAATTGCTTAATCAGATTTAAAGTTTTATAGCGCCGTGCGTATGGTAAAACGCACGGCGCTATAAAACTCGCAAATTGGCAAACGCGACCGCGGTTACGGATCTTATCCCTGCCGTTCAGGCACGTGCACAACTAATCCGTCCAGCGCCGGACCGACCTTGATCTGACAGGAAAGCCGCGATGTAGGCCGCACGTCGGAGGCAAAATCCAGCATATCCTCTTCCATCGGCTGCGGAGCGCCGACCGTCGCGGTCCAGGCATCGTCTACATAAACATGACAGGTGGCACAGGCACAGGCGCCGCCGCATTCGGCATCGATCCCCGGCACGGAATTGCGCACGGCGTTTTCCATCACCGTGGAGCCGTCGGCTGCGTCGAGGTCGTAACGAGTGCCGTCAAAGGCAACAATCGTGATTTTTGTCATGTCTTTTGCATCCGGATGTGTTTGTCAAACGTCTGTCCGTCTTCCAACAAATCCGAAAACCAGTCAACCTAAGATCAGACGAGCCGAAAACCCCGGCGCAGACGAAGCACCGGGGCCTTTCTGAGGCCTTGTTCCTATCGAGATCTCGTGCGCAAAAACACCCGGCAACGAAGGAGAGGGATCGGTAATGACGACAACAGTGCTGGACATTGCCGAAGCGGCAGATCTGGTCGCCAAAAGCAGACGGATCGTGGTGACCGGCTGCTCCGGCAGCGGCAAGTCCACGCTTTCCACTGCCCTTTCGAGGCGGTTTTCCCTGCCTTACATCTCGCTGGATCGCGATGTTTTCTGGCTGCCCGGCTGGAGGCTCAGACCACGCGAAGAAGCCATTGAGTTGATGACGGCGCATGCGCAAGGTGAGCGCTGGATCATGGATGGCAACAGCCCCCGCACCATGAACATTCGCCTGAACCGCGCGGATCTGGTCATCTGGCTGCGCCCGCCGCGTCATGTTTCTGTTTCGGGCATTCTGCGGCGCTGGTGGCGCTATCGCGGGACGGTGCGCCCCGGAATGCCGGAGGGCTGTCCGGAAAAAATCGACTGGGCCTTCTTTTCCTATGTCTGGAATTTCGAGAGGAACGAAGTTCCGAAGTTCATGGCTGCCTTCGAGGCGGCAAGGGCGGACCTCCCCGTGGTTATCCTGAAATCACATCGCGACACCGCCAAACTCCTTGATCTTGCCGGTGTCCCGTCTTAAGTCCGCATCATGCCCAAGTTCGAAACTCGCCGCCTCGTCAATCACTCCCCCCAGCGCATGTATGATCTTGTCGCGGATGTGGAGCGCTATCCGGAATTCCTGCCGCTTTGCGAGGAATTATCCATCCAGTCCCGCAAGGAGCGGGATGGCAAGACCCTGCTCGTCGCGCATATGACGGTGGGATACAAGGCGATCCGCGAAACCTTCACCACTCAGGTTCTGCTCAACCCGGCAGAGCAGGCCATCGACGTCAAATATATCGAGGGTCCATTCCGGTATCTCGACAATCGCTGGCGATTTGAGGACGCGGGCGAGGGCAAGTGCGCCGTGGTGTTCTTCATCGATTACGAATTCAAGAGCATGATTCTCGGCGCGGTGATGGGCTCTATGTTCGACCGCGCCTTCCGCATGTTTGCCGAAGCCTTCGAGGCGCGGGCCGACAAGCTTTACGCCTGAGCAGCCTCGATCAGCATTTCGAGCGCGGTGTGCAAAGTTGCCATCCGAACGCCTTCGCGTCCAAGGTCGCCATACTGCATTTCCCGATGCTTGGTCGCCCCGTGACGGTTCATGGCCGCCAGATGCACCAGCCCCACGGGTTTCTCCACCGAACCGCCCCCCGGGCCTGCAATGCCGGTGACCGCGACCGACAGCGCTGCGCCGGAGCGGTATAGCGCCCCATGGGCCATGGCGAGCGCCGTTTGCTGCGATACGGCACCGAAAATCTCCAAGGTCACGGCAGGCACGCCCAGCATGTCCATTTTAGCCTGGTTGGAATAGGTGACGTAGCCGCAAAGCACGACGGCAGAGGAGCCTGCGATTTCGGTGAGAGCCCCGGCAATCAGCCCGCCGGTGCAGGATTCCGCCGTGGCAATGGTCAAGCCGCGGACGCTGAAATCAGCAATAATTGCCTTGGCCTTCTCTTCGATTGCCGATGGAAAAAGGCTCATTCGCCGTCTCCCCGATAGACAACGGTGGCCGTGGCAATGGCGGCTATGCCTTCGCGGCGGCCAATGAAGCCGATCTTCTCGTTCGTCGTCGCTTTGACCGAGCAGCGCTCCAGCGAGATGCCGAGGATCTCCGATAGTTTTTCCCGCATGGTCTGCCGGTGCGGGCCGACTTTCGGGGCTTCGGCAATCAGCGAAATATCGGCATTCATGATCGTGCCGCCCGCCTTGCGAACGATGTTTGCCGCATGCTCCAGAAAAATGCGTGAGGGTGCGCCACGCCATTGCGGATCGGAGGGAGGAAAATGATCGCCGATATCGCCCGCGCCGCAGGTGGCCAGCAGCGCATCCGTCAGCGCATGCAGCGCCACATCGGCATCGGAATGACCTTTCAGCGCCTGATCATGCGGAATGAAAACGCCGCAGAGCGTTACGCCTTCGCCGGGTTCAAGCTGGTGCACGTCATAGCCGTTACCGGTGCGCACATCGGGAAGAGGGACGGGCATCAGGCGGGCATCGGCCATTTCGATATCTCTTTTCAGCGTCAGTTTTACATTGTCGGGCGAGCCCTCCACAAGGCTTACCGAAAACCCGGCCCATTCGGCAATGGCCGCATCGTCGGTAAAGTCATCCCGCCCTTCGGCGGCGGCGGCCAGATGCCCCTCCAGAATGGCTGGAAAGGCGAAGCTTTGCGGGGTCTGGGCGGCATAAAGCCGCTCGCGCGAAACGGTGTCGATCACCTGCGCTTGTGCGTCGCCACGCTTCAGCGTGTCCGTAACCGGCATGGCAGGGAGAATGGCTTTCGCACCGGCATCATAGGCAGCAATGATCCGCGAGAGCATGGCGGCATCGAAAAACGGCCTCACCGCATCATGGATCATCACCAGATCCGGCTGGTGAACGGCGGCAGCTTTCAGCCCGGCCAGCACCGATTGCTGGCGGGTGCGCCCGCCCTCTGTGACGGTTACGTCCTGACGCGAAAGTCCGCCCTCCGAAAGCGCCCGATCCAGAAGGTCATGATCATCCGCGTGAATGACGAGGATAAGATGCGCATCGGGCAGGAAGCGCCGGAAGCGCTCGATGGTGTGGAGAATCACCGCTCTGCCGCCAATGCGCCGGTATTGCTTTGGCCCTTCCTGCGAATATCCGGCCCGCTCGCCGCGTCCGGCGGCCACGATGACAACTGCGATTGACCTGGACCCGTCCTTGCCGTTATGCACGTTTTCTATCCATAATGAGGGCTCGTTCGCGTCTCTCTAGCCTTCAACCCGAAAATATTCCAGCATTTGCCCAGGAATTTGTCGTTGCGGGCGCTAAGACGACTTGGCAAGCACCATTTTCCTGTCTAAAAATCGGGCAAACTGGTTTCTTGCCTGAAAGATAGACATCTTGACCATCCCGTCTCTCGATCATGCCTTCAGCATTGGCGGCGTCGCGATCAAAAATCGCGTCGTGCTCGCGCCCATGTCCGGTGTGACGGATCTGCCTTTCCGGCAGTTGGCGGCACGCTTCGGCGCAGGCCTGGTGGTGACGGAAATGGTGGCCAGCCGCGAACTGGTGTTCAATGCGGCGGAAAGCTGGTCGCGCCTCAAGGGAGCGGGACTTAAGCCGCATATGGTGCAGCTTGCCGGTCGCGAGCCGCGCTGGATGGCGGAAGCCGCCCGCATTGCCGAGGCCAATGGCGCGGATATCATCGACATCAATATGGGGTGTCCCGCCAAGAAGGTGATTGGCGGCTATGCCGGCTCGGCCTTGATGCGGGAGCCGGAAACGGCGCTTGCGATCATCGAGGCCACCGTCAACGCCGTGAAGGTGCCGGTTACCGTGAAGATGCGGCTCGGCTGGGACGAGACCTCGAAAAACGCGCCGGAACTGGCCAAAGCGGCGGAAGAGGCTGGCGTGCAGGCCGTGACCGTGCATGGCCGCACGCGCATGCAATTTTACGAAGGCCGCGCCGACTGGGATGAGATTGCCCGCGTCCGCGCCGCCATCCGCATTCCACTGATCGCCAATGGCGATGTGAAGAGCCGCGCCGATGCCGAGGAGATCCTTAAGCGTTCCGGCGCGGATGCGGTGATGCTGGGCCGCGCCTGTCAGGGCAGGCCATGGCTGGCGGGCATGATTGCCGGTCATCCGGGGCCGGTGCCTCGGGAAATCCCGGCGCTGGCGGAAGACCATTACCGGATGATGCTGGATCACTACGGGCCGGATGTGGCCGTGCGCCATGCCCGCAAGCATGTGGCCTGGTATCTGGAGTGCCACGGCGCGGTGCTGAGCGATGGCGAGCGTCAGGCCATCATGACCTCGAAAGATCCGGAATTCGTGGCGGCACGCCTGCATAAGGCTCTGTCGCTTGCCCTGAATGAACAATGTGAGGAAGCGGCATGAGCGGTGATGCGCCGGGTGCGGCAGGCAATAACGCGCTGGCCATGGCAGTGCTGAACGCCATACAGAACCCTGTGGTCATGGTGGATCAGGAAGGTTTTATCGCCTTTGCCAATTGGGAGGCGGAGGCGTTTTTCGGCGCGAGCGCCAGCCATCTGGCGCGCTACCGGATCAACACTTTCATTCCCTTCGGCAGCCCGCTTCTGTCGCTGATCGAACAGGTGCGTGAACGCCGCGCCCCGGTCAATGAATATCGCGTCGATCTGAGTTCGCCCCGGCTTGGCCAGGAAAAACTCGTGGACCTCTACGTTGCCCCGGTGATCAGCGAAACGGGGGCGGTGGTCGTGGTCTTTCAGGAGCGGTCCATGGCCGACAAGATCGACCGGCAACTGACCCATCGCGCCGCTGCGCGCTCCGTCACCGGTCTTGCTTCCATGCTGGCGCATGAGATCAAGAACCCGCTTTCCGGCATTCGCGGTGCGGCCCAGCTTCTCGAAAGCTCGGTGCCTGACGAAGACCGCCCGCTGACCCGGCTGATCTGCGACGAAACGGATCGCATCGTCTCGCTGGTGGATCGCATGGAGGTCTTCTCCGACGAGCGCCCGGTGGATCGCACCTCCATCAACATTCACTCCGTTCTCGACCATGTGAAGGCCGTCGCACAGGCGGGCTTTGCGCGGCATCTGAAGATTACCGAGAGCTACGATCCCTCGCTGCCGCCTGTTTTTGCCAATCGCGACCAGTTGGTCCAGGTTTTCCTCAACCTTGTGAAAAACGCGGCGGAGGCCGTCGGCGACAGACCCGATGGGGAAATCCAGCTGACCACAGCCTATCGTCCGGGCATTCGCCTTTCAGTGGCCGGTGCGCGGGAAAAGATTTCGCTGCCGCTGGAATTCTGCGTGCATGACAATGGTCCCGGCGTGCCGTCGGATCTTCTGCCGCATCTTTTCGATCCCTTCATCACCACCAAGACCAACGGCTCGGGCCTCGGGCTGGCACTGGTGGCCAAGATCATCGGTGGCCATGGCGGCATTGTCGAATGCGACAGCCAGGGCAGCCGCACCACCTTCCGCGTTCTCATGCCCGTTTCCAAGGAAACGCCGGTGGAAGACGCTCCTCACGCGAAATCGACGGGAATATCCAGATGAGCGCCACGATCCTTGTCGCCGATGACGATGCCGCGATCCGCACCGTCCTCAACCAGGCCCTGAGCCGGGCGGGCTATGATGTCCGCATCACCTCGAATGCCGCCACGCTGTGGCGCTGGATTTCGGCAGGTGAGGGTGATCTGGTGGTCACGGATGTGGTCATGCCGGATGAAAATGCCTTCGATCTCCTGCCGCGCATCAAGAAGGCGCGGCCTGATCTGCCGGTTCTGGTGATGAGCGCCCAGAACACCTTCATGACGGCCATTCGCGCCTCGGAAAAGGGCGCGTATGACTATCTGCCCAAGCCTTTCGACCTGACGGAACTGATTGCAATTATCGGTCGGGCGCTGTCGGAACCGAAGAAGAAGCCGGCCCGGCTGGACGATGACATGCAGGACGGCATGCCCCTTGTCGGCCGTTCTGCCGCCATGCAGGAAATCTACCGCGTGCTGGCCCGCCTGATGCAGACGGATCTGACGCTGATGATCACCGGCGAATCGGGCACCGGCAAGGAACTGGTGGCGCGCGCCCTGCATGATTACGGCAAGCGCCGCAACGGGCCATTCGTCGCGATCAACATGGCCGCCATTCCGCGCGACCTGATCGAATCCGAGCTGTTTGGCCACGAAAAGGGTGCCTTCACCGGCGCGCAAACCCGCTCCACCGGTCGCTTCGAGCAGGCAGAGGGCGGCACGCTCTTTCTCGATGAAATCGGCGATATGCCGATGGATGCGCAGACGCGGCTTTTGCGCGTGTTGCAGCAGGGCGAATATACCACTGTGGGCGGGCGCACGCCGATCCGCACCGATGTGCGCATCGTTGCCGCCACCAACAAGGATCTGAAGCAGTCCATCAATCAGGGCCTGTTCCGCGAAGACCTTTATTATCGTCTCAATGTGGTGCCGCTGCGCCTGCCGCCGCTGCGCGACCGCGCCGAGGATATTCCGGATCTGGTACGCCATTTCATCCAGCAGGGTGAGAAGGAAGGCCTGGATTCCAAGCGGTTCGACCAGGAAGCTCTGGAACTGATGAAGGCCTATGCGTGGCCGGGCAATGTGCGCGAACTGGAAAATCTGGTGCGCCGTCTGATGGCGCTTTACCCCCAGGATGTGATCAGCCGCGAGATTATCGAGCAGGAGCTGCGCTCGGATATTGCCGACAGCCCCATCGCCAAGGTGGGTACGGCTGGCGGTTCCATGACCATCGCCCAGGCGGTGGAGGAAAACATGCGCACCTATTTCGCCAGCTTCGGCGATAGCCTGCCGCCGCCCGGTCTTTACGACCGTGTGCTGACCGAAATGGAATATCCGCTGATTCTCGCGGCCCTGACCGCCACGCGCGGCAATCAGATCAAGGCTGCCGATCTTCTTGGCCTCAACCGTAACACGTTGCGCAAGAAGATCAGGGAGTTGGGGGTATCCGTCTATCGAAGCTCCCGCAGCGCTTGACATTCGCGGCTCCAGCGTTGCAATTTCGCCACAATGCGTTGCTCAATAGCAACGCGGGGAGCGATTCCATCAGCTGGAGGAGGATGCACGCATCTGTTGTGCGTACATAGCCTTTGCCGATTGCGTCGCCCGGAACCGAGAGGCAACGCAGCCTGACCGGATGGCGGGGTGTGGCAGCATTGAAAAGATCGCGGATGAGCCGAAGGGCAAAAGATACGGAAGAGGCTTTGGCCCTGCTTCAGGACCGGCGTTCTTCCTTTAACTGGCAGGGACTGGCACTGGCGGGCGGCGCGCTCGCCTGTGCCGTCTTCACGCTGCCGGTACTGCTCGGCCTCACGCCGATTGCTCCGACCTCCAATGTGCTTATCGCCTCTGCGGCTGTGAACTCCCTCTTCGTGGTCGGCCTGATGTTCCTGATCGGGCGCGAGGTCAGCCGTCTGGTCAAGGCAAGACGGCGGGGCAGGGCGGCGGCGCGGCTGCATGTGCGCATTGTCGGGTTGTTCTCCATCGTCGCGATCACGCCGGCCATTCTGGTCGCCATTTTCGCCACGATCACGCTGAATGTCGGGCTGGATCGCTGGTTCTCCATCCGCACCCAGTCGATCATCAGTTCGTCCATGAATGTCGCCCAGGCCTATATGCTGGAAAATGCCAGCTATCTTCAGGGCCAGACGATTTCCATGGCGTCGGACCTTGAGCGGAACCGGGCGCTTTTCTTTCTGGATCGCAGCGGCTTTGTGGATTTGATGACGCGGCAGGCCAAGGGGCGCGGTCTTCTGGGCGCGTTTCTTGTGCGCAGTGACGGGACGGCCATCGTGCAGGCCGATATTCCGACGGACAAGCCGCTTCCGGCCATCCCGCAGGACGCACTGGAAAAGGCTGCTGCCGGTCAGCCGACGCTGATTCCGCCGGGGGTCACCAACCTCGTCGGCGCTATTATCAAGCTCGATTCCATCACCGGGGCTTTCCTTTATACGGTCCGCGCCGTCGATCCCAAGGTCATGCTGGCCATGCGGGAGATGGAGGACAATACGGCGGAATACAAGGCGATGGAGGCGGGCCGCACGACATTGCAGATCGCCTTCGCCGTGCTCTATCTCGGCTTCGCGCTGATCGTGCTTCTCGCCGCCATCTGGACTGCGATTGCCGTGGCGGACCGGATCGTGCGCCCGATCCGGCTGCTGATCGGCGCGGCGGATAATGTTGCCTCCGGTAATATGAACGTCGTGGTGCCGGTGCGCGCCGCCGACGGCGATGTCGGCAGCCTGTCACGGACCTTCAACAAGATGATCTCGCAGATCAGGACCCAGCGCGACGAAATTCTGGAAGCCAAGGACGAGGTGGATGACCGCCGCCGCTTCATCGAAGCCGTGCTTTCGGGCGTGAGTGCGGCGGTGATCGGTGTCGAAAGCGATGGCCGCATCACCATCGTCAACTCCTCCGCCATGATCTTTCTCGCTCAATGCGAGGAGCAGTTGATTGGCCAGCAGCTGGATGCCATCGCCCCGGAAATCAATGCCGTTTTTGCCGAGGCAGCTCTTCGCCACAGGGGCGATTTTCGCAAGCAGGTCAACCTTGTGCGGGGCGGCAAGGAGCGAACGCTTTCCGTGCAGGTGACGCGCGAGGAGGCTCGAAGCGGCACTGATTCCTACGTGATCACGCTGGATGATATTACCGATCTGGTCATTGCACAGCGCTCCACCGCCTGGGCGGATGTGGCGCGGCGTATTGCGCATGAAATCAAGAACCCGCTGACGCCTATCCAGCTTTCGGCAGAGCGCCTGAAGCGTCGCTATGGCCGCCAGATTGCCGATGATGATCGCGCCGTTTTCGACCAGTGCACGGACACCATTGTGCGGCAGGTGGAAGATATCGGCCGCATGGTGGATGAATTCTCCTCCTTTGCCCGAATGCCGAAGCCCACCAAGCAGCCGGGCGATCTGCGCGATATTTTGCGGGATGCCGTGTTCCTGAGGGAAATGGGCAATACCGAATACAGCTTTATCCGCGATGTCGGCGATCAGCCGCTGCAAGGCTCCTTCGATTCCCGCATGCTGTCACAGGCTTTCGGCAATCTCATCAAGAACGCCGTCGAAGCCATCGAGGCCGTGCCCTCCGACCAGCCACGCCTGCCGGGCAAGGTCTGGGTCCGGGCAAGGGTGGATGAGGCGCGTGACGGCTTCATCGTTGACATCATCGATAACGGCAAGGGCCTGCCGGTGGAAAACCGCCACCGGATTCTGGAGCCCTATATGACGATGCGGGAAAAGGGCACCGGCCTTGGCCTCGCCATCGTCAAGAAAATCATTGAGGAGCATGGCGGCCAGTTGGAACTGCACGACGCGCCGGCGGAGTTTGACGGCGGGCGCGGTGCGATGATCCGCGTCGTCCTGCCCAAAACCCCCGCCGCCGTCATCGCTGCCGCGGAAAATGACAGGGAAGCAGCCTATGGCGTCTGATATTCTGGTCGTTGATGACGAAGAGGACATTCGCGAGATCGTCTCCGGCATCTTGAGCGATGAGGGGCATGAAACCCGCACCGCCCATGATGCCGATAGTGCCCTGGCGGCGATTTCCGACCGCGTGCCCCGGCTGATTTTCCTCGACATCTGGATGCAGGGCAGCCGCCTGGACGGGCTGGCGCTGCTGGACGAGATCAAGGTTCGCCATCCCGATCTGCCGGTGGTGATGATTTCCGGTCATGGCAATATCGAAACGGCGGTTTCGGCCATCAAGCGTGGCGCATTTGATTTCATCGAAAAGCCGTTCAAGGCAGACCGGTTGATCCTGATTGCCGAGCGGGCGCTGGAAAATTCCAAGCTCAAGCGTGAGGTGTCCGAACTCAAGCGCCGCACAGGCGATTCCAACGAGTTGATCGGCGCGTCAGTGGCCGTCTCGCAATTGCGCCAGACCATTGAAAAGGTCGCTCCGACCAACAGCCGCATCATGATCGTCGGCCCTTCCGGCTCCGGCAAGGAGCAAGTGGCGCGGATGATCCACAAGCGCTCCAATCGTGCAGGCGGCCCCTTCGTGACGCTGAATGCAGCAGCAATCACCCCGGATCGCATGGAGGTGGCGCTGTTCGGCACCGAAGGCAGCCCGGGTCAGCCCCGGCGGATCGGGGCGCTGGAAGAAGCGCATCGCGGCATTCTCTACCTCGATGAAGTCGGTGAAATGCCGCGCGAGACGCAGAACAAGATCCTGCGCGTGCTGGTCGACCAGCAGTTCGAGCGCGTCGGCGGCTCCAAGCGCGTGAAGGTGGATGTGCGCATCATCTCCTCCAGCGCCTATAATCTGGAAAGCCTGATCGCCGAAGGGCGCTTCCGGGAGGATCTCTTTCACCGTCTAGCGGTGGTGCCCGTGCGCGTTCCGGCGCTTGCCGAGCGGCGCGAGGATATTCCTTTCCTCGTGGATATGTTCGTGCGTCACATTTCCGAGCAGGCGGGTATCCGTCCACGCAAGATCGGAGAGGACGCCATGGCGGTTCTGCAGGCCCACGACTGGCCGGGCAATATCCGCCAGTTGCGCAACAATATCGAACGGCTGTTGATCCTCGCGCAGAGCGACAGTCCAGATCAGCCGATCAGCGCCGATATGCTGCCGAACGATCTGGGGGAAATGCTGCCCAAGGTCTCCGGCAAGAGCGATTACCAGATCATGACGCTGCCGCTCAGGGAAGCGCGCGAAATGTTCGAGCGGGACTATCTGATCGCCCAGATCAACCGTTTCGGCGGCAATATTTCCCGCACGGCGGAGTTCGTGGGCATGGAACGCTCGGCGCTGCACCGCAAGCTGAAATCGCTGGGGGTCTGAGGGGAGCGCGGTTTACCCGCTCCATCGCATTTCGCTTGAATATGCAGGCTTTTCCAGATTGCGGAACACACGCTGATTTGATACCACTTTTGCCCTAGGGGCATTGGGGCAACATGTCCAGAAACAGATAGAAAATTTAACCGGCAACCCCGACCGGCAAACAAAATAGAAAGAATCGGCGCCATGGCGGAACGGTCTCAAAATTTGCAGGACCATTTTCTCAATCAGGTTCGCAAGCAGAAAAACCCGCTCACAATTTTTCTCATCAATGGTGTCAAGCTCACCGGCGTGGTAACGTCTTTCGATAACTTCTGCGTCCTGCTGCGCCGGGATGGTCATTCCCAGCTCGTGTATAAGCATGCGATCTCGACGATCATGCCCAGCCAGCCGTTCCAAATGTACGAAGGCGAAGAAAACGCGTCCTGATTTCGGACGCCTTTCATCAGGATAACGGCTATCTCCACACGCGACACCACATCTGATTCCATCATTCCGGAGCAGGAAAAGCACCGCGACGATATGCGCGCCGTGGTGCTGGTGCCTGTGCTGAAACCCTCCAGAGCAGCAGAGCGCGCGTCACTGGATGCGGTCGCGCCTCCCGCACGCAGCAATGAAAGCCGTCTGGAGGAAGCGGTGGGTTTGGCGCGCGCCATCGATCTTACCATTGCGCAAGGGTTGATCGTTCCGGTGAACCAGCCGCGCCCTGCGACGCTGATCGGAACCGGCAAGATCGAGGAGATCAAGGCGCTGCTGGAAGAGCAGGATGCTGGTCTCGTCATCGTCGATCATCCGCTGACGCCGGTTCAGCAGCGCAATCTGGAGAAGGAATGGGGCGCCAAGGTCATCGACCGCACCGGCCTCATTCTCGAAATCTTCGGCCGCCGCGCCTCCACGAAGGAAGGCACGCTGCAGGTCGATCTTGCCCATCTCAATTACCAGAAGGGCCGGCTGGTCAGAAGCTGGACCCACCTTGAGCGCCAGCGCGGCGGCGCGGGCTTCATGGGCGGTCCCGGTGAAACGCAGATCGAAGCCGACCGCCGCCTTCTTCAGGATCGCATTGTCCGTCTGGAGCGGGAACTGGAGCAGGTGGTGCGCACCCGCCAGCTGCACCGCGCCAAGCGCCGCAAGGTGCCGCATCCGATCGTGGCTCTGGTTGGTTATACCAATGCGGGGAAATCGACATTGTTCAACCGCATCACCGGCGCTGGCGTTCTGGCAGAGGACATGCTGTTTGCCACGCTCGACCCGACCCTGCGCCGCATGAAGCTGCCGCATGGCCGCACGGTCATTCTGTCCGACACCGTCGGCTTTATCTCCGATCTGCCCACCCATCTGGTCGCCGCCTTCCGCGCCACGCTGGAAGAGGTGCTGGAAGCCGATCTCATCCTGCATGTGCGTGACATGTCAGATCCGGACAACGCCGCGCAATCGGCGGACGTGCTGCGTATTCTGGCCGATCTCGGCATTGATGATAAGGAACGAGACGAGCGCATTATCGAGGTCTGGAACAAGATCGACCGTCTCGATGCGGAGACGCACGACGCACTGATCCAGAAGGTTGCCGCGCGCGACAATGTCATTCCGGCTTCAGCCTTGAGCGGCGAAGGCGTGGATCGGCTGATGGAGGTGATTTCCGAGCGGCTTTCGGGCGTGCTGACGGAAACGACCGTGGTCATTCCGGCAGACAAGCATTCCATCGTGTCCTGGGCCTATGAAAATGCGGTCGTCGATGGCCGTGAGGACCATGAGGACGGTTCTGTCAGCCTTGATCTCAGGCTGACCGAGCGTCAGGCCGCCGAACTGGAACGCAAGCTGGGCGTTCAGCCGCAGCGCCCGAAAGAAGATTGGGAGCGTTGAGCTCTAACTCTTTGTTTTCACGCATTTCCGGACGGAAAACCGGATTCCACTTTTTTTGGAAATGCTCCAGATGTGAGCATTTTCAGGAAATTTTGCGTGTGGTTTACCCCCTCTGCCATGCCTTGAGGGGGTAGACTGCACGACATACCGTGCTGTCGTGTATTACAGCGCCGTGCGTTTTATCAAACGCACAAAGGACGCTGTAACACTTTAAATCTGCTGCATAATTTTCACCTTAAATCGATTCCGATTTAAGGAATTATGCAGTAAGGTCTCAGACAAAACGGTCGATGATGCTGATGCCGCTTTCACGGAAGCTATCCATAGCGGGCAGGGCGATGGCTGCATCCGAAAGGCTGATATGGCGGCCAATGAGTTTTTCCGGTGCGAGCGTTCCGGCCTCGATCATTCCCAGCATGGCGTCATAACGCCAGGCCTGCATGCCGTGGCTGCCGTAGATTTCCAGTTCATGGGCAATGACCCGCGCCATCGGGATTTGCGGCGTTGCGTGGTCTGCTAGCATCAGACCAACCTGCACATGCCGTCCACGGCGCCTGAGATTGGAAATGGAATTGCAGCAGGTTTGCGGATGGCCCAGCGCATCCACGGAAACATGGGCACCGCCGCCGGTCGCGTCTCGTACCGCTTGCGCCACATCCTGAACGGAGCGGCTGTTGATGGTGATCTCTGCGCCCAGTTCCTGCGCCAGCGCCAGCTTGTCCTCTGCGATATCAATTGCGATGATCCGCGCGCCCAGCCCCTTGCCGATCATGATGGCCGAAAGCCCTACACCGCCGCAGCCATGCACCGCCAGCCATTCCCCACCTTTCAACCGGCCTTGATCCACCACGGCGCGGAAGGATGTGGCAAAGCGGCAGCCGAGGCTGGCGGCCGTGGCATAGGTCATGCTTTCCGGCAGATGCACCAGATTTTGCTCGGCATGATCAATCGCAACATATTCAGCAAAAGAGCCCCAATGGGTGAAGCCAGGCTGAAACTGCGTTTCGCAGACCTGTTGATTGCCGGAGCGGCATTCATGGCAATGGCCGCAGCCGGACACGAAGGGCACGGTAACGCGATCCCCCACCTTGAAACGGCGCACATCACGCCCCACGGCAGCAATAACACCTGCAAATTCATGACCCGGCACATGGGGCAGGGCAATGTCGGTATCGTGACCCATCCAGCCATGCCAATCGCTGCGGCAAAGACCCGTCGCCTTCACTTCAATGACCACGCCGCCAGCGGTCGGTTCCGGATCGGGAAGGGTGGCAACTTTGGGCGTTTCCCCGAAATGTTCGAAATAAAGGGCGCGCATGAAAAACTCCGTTTCTTGAGCTAGCATCAGTAAAATGTTCGGGCGCTTTTGAAAAGCCGCCCCTGTGCTGACCCGACCAGGCTTTTGTTATAAAGGCATCAAAGGTATAGAGTGGCGCACAAGGCTCGGACATACGTCAACAAGACGGAGAAGAAGCGATTGCAAGACGCTGAAAGAAAACGAGAAAAATGCTATTTCAAAGCACCCGTCTTCGCCGTGGCGCCGATGATCGACTGGACAGACACGTTCTGTCGCCGGTTTCACCGGTTGCTCAGTCGCCATGCGCTGCTGTTTACCGAAATGGTGGTGGCAGATGCGATCATCCACGGCAAGCGCGACAAGCTTTTGGACTTTGACACCAGCGAACATCCCGTCGCCCTGCAATTGGGTGGCTCCGATCCGGCAAAGCTTTCCGAAGCTGTGCGGATTGCCAATGACTGGGGCTATGACGAAATCAACCTCAATGTGGGCTGCCCGTCGGATCGTGTTCAGGCAGGCACGTTCGGCGCTTGCCTGATGCGAGAGCCGGAAACGGTTGCTGCCTGCGTGAAAGCCATGAAGCAAGCGTCTTCGGTGCCAGTCACAGTCAAATGCCGGATTGGGGTTGACGATCAGGAGCCGGAGAGCGTGCTGCCGGATTTTGTGGATCGGATGGTGGATGCCGGCGCGGATGCGCTGTGGATCCATGCCCGCAAGGCCTGGCTGCAGGGGCTGAGCCCCAAGGAAAATCGGGAAATACCACCGCTCGATTATCCGCTGGTTTACCGGATGAAAGAACGGCATCCGCAGTTTTTCATTGGAATCAATGGGGGCATTACCAGCCTGGAAGAAGCAAGCCGTCATCTGGAGATCATGGACGGGGTGATGCTGGGCAGAGCCGCCTACAACAACGCTACGCTGCTCACCGGTGTTGACCATGCCATCTATGGCGAGCCGCTTGCCGCGCCGGATTGGGATGGTGTGCGCGATGCCATGATGGAGCATGCCGCTCGCCATATCGCCGAAGGTGGCAGGCTGGTGCATCTCACCCGCCACATGGTGGGGCTGTTCCAGGGTTTTGCAGGTGCACGGCGCTTTCGCCAGATTCTCTCCGCCGACGCAACGCGTCCGGGAGCAGGGCCGGAGATTGTCGCTGCTGCCTTTGCAGCGGTTGATGTGGCGGCAGGGCCGGTTCGGGCGGCCTGAAGAAGCTATCCATAAACAGAAACAGCGCCTCTAGGGCGCTGTTTCCGGAAATCACTGCGCCAAAATCAAGCGGCGCGGATGTTCACTGCCTTCGGGCCCTTGCCCATGCGATCCGGCTCGGTGTCGAAGGTCACCTGCTGGCCGTCCTTGAGGGTCTGCAGGCCGGCAGCCTGAAGAGCGGAAATGTGAACGAAAACGTCCTTCGCGCCGCCTTCCGGGGTGATGAAGCCGAAGCCCTTGTCCTGATTGAAGAATTTTACGGTGCCTTTGGTGGCCATGGGATAAGTCCTTCCCTTGAGTTTGTAGAATGCTGCCTGTCGGCAGCAAAGAGCGTGGATCGCCTGCGACAGGCGGATCGGAAGTCCGATAACGGGGAAAGAACATCTACAGCCGGTGGTACAGCCACCACGACCCTGCCAAACGGCTCGGTCAGTACGATCAGTCCAGTCTCCGGGATCATAATGCCCGAACACATGCTTGCTTACAGGAAGCACAGATTTCCGGCAAGCGAAAACCATAAGCATGATGGACTTGCGCTTTATCAAGTTTGTTTTCACGCGGTCTGCGGCGTCACAAGATGTTGAAGCGGGTGTGAACGATCAAAAAAAAGCCAAAAAATCAATGGGCACCGATGAAACCTGTCTTGAAGATGAACGTTTTCATCAGCCGAAGTTCATCAAGCGGGATCTAGAACGGTCTTATCGGCGGTGCTCAGGTGCAGATGAAAACACCCGGCCACCGGCCCGGTTTTCCGGACACCTGACCCACCTTCGGTGGATCGCTCGTAACCTGAAAAATCAGGAGGAAACATGAAAAAGTTTATCGTCGCCTGCCTCATCGGCCTTGGAAGTTTCGCAGCTACGGCAGCACCGAGTGCCGCCCAGGGTGCATCCGTGACGGTTATCCAGGATGGCGGCTATCGCCACGGCCCAGATTGGCGCCGCGACCATCACGACCGCCGCGACTGGCGCCGCCATCATCGTCCGCGCTGCTTTACCAAGGTGGTCCGTACCCGTCACCACGGCGAGGTGATCATCCGCAAGACGCGCGTTTGCCGCTGATATGCGGCCATCATTTACAATTTTACATCCTCGCTTCACAGCGGGGATGTTTTGTTTTTGTGTGGGAAAAAGTGGTGAGCGCGCAGGGATTCGAACCCTGGACCTACTGATTAAAAGTCAGTTGCTCTACCGGCTGAGCTACGCGCTCCCGAGGGTGTTGAACCACCCCGTTGGAAGTGCGCGGAACATATGCAGGGGGCCGCGCCCGGTCAACCCAAAAATGTCGGTAAAATCAAAATTTCACAGCCTTTCCCCTGCGACGAAAAGGTGATTGGTTTGCAGGGGGCAGGTTGGCTATAGGCCGTGTTATAACGCCTTTGCCGAGCTGCTGTGGAGTGCTGCCAACGTGTCGATTGCTGAAATCCCGTTTCTGACGGCTCTTTTCGCGGGTGCCTTGTCGTTTCTGTCGCCCTGCGTGCTGCCTCTGGTGCCGCCCTACCTTTGCTACATGGCGGGAATCAGCGTGGAGCAGTTTCGCGGAGCGGGGCAAAGCCCTGTGGACCGGCGCGCCCGGGGGGCTGTGGTGCTCTCGGCTCTCTGCTTCACGCTCGGCTTTGCCACGGTTTTCGTGGCGCTCGGGGCAGGGGCATCCAGTATCGGCATGATGTTGCGCCAGCATCTGGATGTGCTGGCAAAGATCGGCGGCCTAATCATCATCGTCATGGGCCTGAATTTCCTTGGCGTGTTCCGCATTGGCTTTCTCGCCCGGGATGTCCGGTTTTCAGGCGGGGGAAAGCCGGCAACGGCCAGTGGTGCCTATGTCATGGGCCTTGCCTTTGCCTTTGGCTGGACGCCGTGCATCGGTCCGGTTCTGGGGGCTATTCTGGCAGTGGCGGCGGCAAGAGATACCGTGGGGCAGGGCGCTTTGCTGCTGTCGGTCTATTCGCTCGGTCTTGCCGTTCCGTTCTGGATCGCAGCCGGATTTTCCGGCGCTTTCATGCGGTTTTTAGCCTCTTTCCGCCGTCATCTCGGGTGGGTGGAAAAGGCGATGGGGCTCTTGCTTATTGCCACAGGGCTTGCCTTCATCCTCGGCTATGTGTCCGATCTTGCTATCTGGTTTCAGCAGAGTTTTCCGATTCTGTCGCGGATCGGTTAAGCCCACGTCTTCTACCAATGGTCATTTCACGACCCTTGATTTCTTACTGAGGTTTTTTGCCCGGCTTCCATTCAGGCATCACCAGACCGCCCGAAATCAGGAGTTTCGCACCTTCTTCCGGTGTCATATCCAGAACTTTCAGCTTGCTGCGCGGCACGAACATCAGGAAACCGGCGGTTGGCACGGGGGTCGGCGGCATGAAGACGGCGACCATTTCCTCGCCATCCTCATTGAGCCGGGCGGCGATTTCGCCGCTGACATCGGTGGCGATGAAGACCAGAACCCAGGTTCCGGGATGCGGAAATTCGATCAGTCCGACCTTCTTGAAGGAGTTCGATTGTTCTTTCAGCACCGATTCGAAGATCTGCTTGACGCTTTTATAAATGGAGCGCACCAGCGGCATGCGATGGACGATACGCTCGCCGAAATCCACGATGGAGCGGCCGATCAGGTTCGTCCCAAGAAAACCGATCAGGGTAATCGTCACTACGGCGACCAGCAGGCCCACGCCCGGAACGTAGTATTTTAAATAGTTTTCAGGATTGTAACGGGCGGGAATATAGGGCGTTACCCAGCTATCCGCCCAGTTTATAAAAGTCCAGGTAAGCCAGAGCGTGATGGTGATCGGCGCGCAGATGACCAGCCCCGTGAGAAAATTATTCCTGAGCCGGGTGGCAAAGGATGGCTTTGGCACGGGCGGGGTCATGTCACTCCGTTTTCATCGTGGCCGATTCCCGGATGTTGCAAACAGTGGGACTCGGCAAATCATACTCTTGCCTTGAAACTATTGCGGTCGAAAGCCGGTCAATACAAGCGCCCACCCGTTCACGAAACCGAAAGCGGGCGGGCTTGCCTCATTCCACCGTGACCGATTTTGCGAGATTGCGCGGCTGGTCCACATCCGTCCCCATGAAGACGGCAGTGTGATAGGCCAGAAGCTGGATGGGCAGCGAAAACACCATCGGCGACAGGATTTCATCGACATTGGGCAGAATGATCGTTGCCATCGTCTCCAGCTTCGATGCGGCTGCGCCATTCTCATCGGTGATGAAGATGATGCGGCCGCCGCGGGCGGCGACCTCCTGCATGTTGGAAACGGTTTTCTCAAAGAAGCGGTCATGCGGTGCGATGACGATGACCGGCATGTTTTCATCGATCAGCGCAATCGGCCCATGCTTCAACTCACCCGCCGCATAGCCTTCCGCGTGGATATAGGAGATTTCCTTGAGTTTCAGCGCCCCCTCCAGCGCCAGCGGGAAGCTGGTGCCACGCCCGAGATAGAGCACATCCTTGAACTTCGAAAGCTCGCGGGAAAGGTTCTCGATCTGCGGCTGGATGAGGTTGGCGACCGCGCTCATGATACGCGGCAGCTCAGCCAGATGCCGCACCATGGTCTTTTCCTGGGCGGCATCGATATGGCCACGCGCCTTGCCGGCCTCGATTGCCAGCGATGCCAGCACGGCCAGTTGACAGGTGAAGGCCTTGGTGGAGGCGACGCCGATTTCCGGACCCGCCAGAATAGGGAACATCGCATCCGCTTCCCGCGCAATGGTCGATTCGCGCACATTGACGATGGCGCCGATCTTCAGCCCCGCTTCCTTGCAGTAGCGCAGCGAGGCGAGGGTGTCCGCCGTCTCGCCCGATTGCGAAATGAAGAAGGCAGCCTGATCGGTGGAAAGCGGCATTTCCCGGTAGCGGAATTCCGATGCCACATCGATTTCCACGGGAAGGCGGGCATAGCGTTCAAACCAGTATTTGCCGATCAAGCCCGCCAGATAGGCTGTGCCGCATGCGGAGATCGCAAGACCGCGCAGCTTGGCAAAATCGATGTCGTGACCGGTCTGCTTGATTGTATGCGCGCCAAGATCGACGTAATGCGACAGCGCGTGGGATATCACCTCGGGCTGTTCATAGATTTCCTTTTCCATGAAGTGCCGGTGATTGCCCTTGTCCACAAGGAAGGCGCTGGCCTGGGAGATCTGGCTGGCCCGCTTCACCGGCCTGCCCGTGTAATCCATGATCTCGGCGCTGCGGTGGTTGATGATCGCGCAGTCGCCATCCACCAGATAGGTGATCTTGTTGGTAAAGGGCGAAAGCGCAATGGCGTCCGACCCCAGGAACATTTCCCCGCGGCCATGGCCGATGGCCAGCGGAGGCCCGAAGCGGCCTGCATAGAGATGGTCTGCGTCATCGGCAAACATCACCACCAGCGCATAGGCGCCGCGTACCCTGTTCAGCATGGCCAGCATTGCGGCCTTATGGTCCATGCCCTCACGGCGGAAGCCTGCGAGGAGATGGGCCACCACTTCTGTATCCGTTTGCGTGGTGAACACGGCGCCTTCTGCCGTCAGTTCATCCCGCAGCTCCGAAAAATTCTCGATAATGCCGTTGTGAACGACCGCAACGCCTTCAACGAAATGCGGATGCGCATTGGTTTCATTCGGCACGCCATGGGTCGCCCAGCGGGTATGGGCAATGCCCAGCGTGCCGGGCAGGGGCTGTTCGGAGAGAATTTTTTCAAGGTTGAACAGCTTGCCTTCGGCGCGGCGGCGGTCCATCAGGCCGTTTTCCAGCGTTGCCACGCCGGCAGAATCATATCCACGATATTCCAGCCGCTTCAGCGCATCGACAAGACGCCCTGCCACCGGCTGAGTGCCGACAATGCCGACGATTCCACACATGCCATTCTCCTTTAGAGCATTTCCGGGAACCGTTTCGTTGCGGTCTTCCAACCGGAAATGCATAAAAATAACAGGCTAAAGCACGTTGCGGCTTATCAGCCTCATGCAACGTGCTTTACGTTCTTGTGTTAACGCATGTCGTTATCGCAAAACCGCTGCGCACTTTTGCGCGACATGCTTTAGGCCACATGAGGACGTGGCCCGGCGCCCACATTCGGGCGAGGGTAGTCGTACTTGTTCCGCCGTATTTCGCAACGGCGAAGCAGGTCAATTTCGATTTCGTGACGTTACGAAAAAGAGCGTGATCATTTCCCGCTTTTTTTCATCGCCTTAATGGCAAGATTACGCTCGCGGATCGCCTTGGCGCGCTCAGGCTTGACCTCCTGCCGTGCACGGCCGAAAGCCAGCGCATCGGCTGGAACATCCTCGGTGATCACGCTGCCGGAGGCAATCAGCGCCCCATCGCCAATCGTCACCGGAGCCACCAGGGCGCTGTTGGAGCCGATGAAGGCGTGCGCGCCAATATGGGTTTCGTGCTTGTTCACCCCGTCATAATTGCAGGTGATGGTGCCCGCACCAATATTGGTTTCCGCGCCCACGATGGCATCGCCGATATAGGTCAGGTGATTGACTTTGGCGCCTGCGCCAATGTCGGCCTTTTTCACCTCGCAGAAATTGCCGACCTTTGCGCCTTCGCCGAGATTGGCGCCCGGCCGCAGCCGCGCGAAGGGGCCAACCGTTGCGCCGCCTGCCACATGCGCACCTTCCAGATGCGAAAAAGCGTGAATGATGGCACCGCTTTCCACGGTCACACCGGGGCCGAACACTACATTCGGCTCGATCAGCACGTCCTGCCCGATCACCGTATCATGGCTCAGAAACACGGTTTCCGGTGCGATCATACTCACACCGGAGAGCATGATGTCGTGACGGCGGCGCTGCTGCCAGACTTTTTCGATAGCGGCCAGTTCGGCGCGGGTATTGCAGCCAGCAAGCTCCGCTTCCGGTGCCTCGACCGCCACAGCGCGTCCGCCGAGCGAGCGGGCAATTTCCACCAGATCGGTCAGGTAATATTCGCCCTTGGCATTGGCATTGCCGATGCGTGAGAGAAGATCGAGTGCTTTCCTGCCATCGATGGCCATCAGCCCGCTATTGCACCAGGTCACGCGGCGCTCTTCCTCGCTCGCATCCTTTTCTTCGCGGATTGCAATAAGCTCGCCATTTTCCACCAGCAGACGCCCGTAACCGGTGGGTGTACCGGTATGAAAACCGATGACGGCAAGGTCATTTCCATTAGCGAGCGCCGCGCGCGCTGCCAGCAGCGGACCCTCGGTAATCAGTGGCACATCGCCGTAAGCCACCAGAATATCGTCATAGCCCCGTGCGATGGCCTCGCGGGCTGTCAGCACGGCATGGCCCGTGCCAAGCCGTTCGGTTTGCAGGAAGGATGATATGGCAAGTCCCGGCAGGCTAGCCGCCGCCGTCACGGCATCGGCGTCGCGTCCCACCACCAGTGCAGCATCGGCAATGCCGCTTGCCTTGATCGCCCGCATCACATGGGCAATCATCGGCAAGCCCGCGACCGGGTGCAAAACCTTGGACATGGATGATTTCATCCGCGTGCTGTCGCCAGCGGCCAAAATCACGGCAAGGCAGGAGCGTGTCATCAGGGCAATCTCCGTAAAAACAGATTGGGCGGAGTGAGAGCATTTCCAGGAAAAGTGTAGTCGCGGTTTTCCGTCCGGAAATGCGTCAAAACAAAAGCTTAGAGCAGGTCAGGAAAAGAACGCGTTCCGATGATCTAATTTTTTGTTTTCGCATCGGATTTTCCGAAAACCGGTTTCCACTTTTCGGTCCGATGCTCTATCACGCCGCAGACGTGATCTGCAAGGCAGGGCAATTAATCCTCGCCTTCTTTGGGCAGCGTCGACGCGGCTGTGGGCGCTAGCGAGGGCGGGAGGGCAACGCCACGCTTCTTTTCCCGCAGGACCGTAATCAAACCGGAGCCGATGATCAGTACAATCCCGAACATCATGGGCAGATCGACGCCATCGCCGAAGATCAGATAGCCGAACAGAATGGCCCACAGCATTTGGCTATACTGGATGGGTCCCAGCAAGGCGGCGGGCGCGTGCCGCGTTGCCAGCATCATCAAGACGGTGGCGAGAGCGGCAAACAAGCCATAGCCCGCAAGAAAAGCCCAATCGATGCCTTCGGGCCAGCGAAATTCCGGCATCATGGCAATGCCACAGAGACAAAGAGTGCCCAGCACCCCCGCACCGTAAAGGGAAATGCCTTTTTCGCGCGGACCGATGGCCCGGTAACAGACAATGGATATGCCTCCACCCAGCCCGCCAATGACAGCCCCGAAATGCCCGATGGACAATTCGCGGAAGCCGGGTCTCAACACAACCAGCACGCCAAGAAAGCCAATGATGACCGCACTCCAGCGACGGACTCCCACCTGTTCCTTCAGAAACACCACGGACATGATGGTGACGAAGGACGGCAGCAGGAAGATCAGGCAAAAGGCCTCCGCCATGGACAGATGCGTAAAGGCCGTGACGGCGCCCGCCGTGCTGGCGCCCGACGATACGAATCGCAGCAGCCACAGCGGTCGGTGCGTGGTGCGGACGATATCCAGCAGCCGGTCGCCCGATTTCATCAGGAAGGGCAGGGCAGCCAGCCCGAAAACCCCGCCAAAGAAAGCTGATTCGTAAGGCGTTACCCGTCCCTCCACCAGTTTCACGCTGGCATCGGAAAAGGCATAGGCAGCAAAGGAGGCAAAGGCGAGAAACACGCCGCGAAGAGTGGTGTCGGGGGTCACGAAAACAGTCCTGGGGAAGGGGGCTTGACGTTCAGGAGCCTCCCTCTCATAGAGCATTTCCAGCAAAAGTGGAAGCCGGTTTTCCGTTTGGAAATGCGTAAAAACAAAGAGTTAGAGCGTTTCGGTGTTCCGGGAAACAATGAAACGCCCAGGGTGTGTGGGGATTCAGTTTTGGGTGAGGCGAAAACGGTGATTTTCGAGAACCGGAGCTTAAGTAGTACTTACGGTACATGAGCCTAGGTAAGCGCAGGAAATTGCCGTTTGCAGCCCGCCCAAAGCTGAATACCCACACACCCTAATACGGCGCTACGTGGGCGTCAGTTCAGCTTGCGCTGTTCCTCGGCCTTTTCGGCCGCGATTTCACGGAAAGCGTTGGCCAGCACCTGCGCCGGCTGGGCACCACTGACGGCATATTTCTGATCAATGATGAAGAAAGGCACGCCGTTGACGCCCATCTGCTGCGCGGCATCGATTTCCGAAAGGATAAGATCGCGATCCGCGTCGCTTTTCAGCAACTGCTCGATCACCTTGCGATCCAGACCGGCGGCGGCGGCAATATCCAGCAATACGGCAGGATCGCCTACGTTCAGCCCCTGTTCGAAATTCGCCTTGAACAGGCTGGAGACCACCATTTCCTGTGCCTCGCGGCTTTCCGTTCCGGCCCAGTGGATCAGCCGGTGCGCGTCCATGGTGTTCGGCCCGACGCGGATGGCGTCGAAATCGAAGGCAATGCCGACTTCCTTGCCAAGCTCGGTCAGTTGAGCGTGGGCGCGGTCCATATTTTCCTTGCCGCCCAGTTTTTTGGCGAGTTCCGCCTGCTGGTCCACGCCCTCCGGCGGATAGTCCGGGTTGAGCCTGTAGGGCCGCCAGTTGATGTCGACGCTCACCTCGTCCTGCACCTCGGCAATAGCGAGCTCCAGCCGGGCCTTGCCCAGATAGCACCACGGGCAGACGACGTCGGAGACGAGATCGATGACCAGTCTTTGCATGAAATTCTCCAACCCGTCCAATCCGGACGGGCATTGCTGTTGTCATTGTACGCGGGCATCCCACCAGACGGGAAATTGATAGCCCAGCAGCGGCGTCTTTTCCGGGCGGGCAATATGCTTCCACCGCGCAACCCAGATCTCCGGATTATAATAGAGCGGCACGACGTAATGCCCTGCCACCAGCAACCGGTCCAGCGCGCGCACGGCAGCCTGGAAATCTTCCTGGCTGCGGGCATTGACCATGCTGGTCAGAACGCGGTCGATATCGGGGCTGGCAACGCCTGCATAGTTGAAACTCCCTGCCTGATCACGGGATGCCGAGCCCCAGCGATTGAACTGCTCAAGCCCCGGCGAAAGCGTCGAGGTGTAGGACTTGACGATCATGTCGTAATCGAAGCTGTTCGAACGGGCCTGATATTGCGCATCATCCACGGTGCGGATGGTCATGTTGATACCGATCAGCCGTAGCGTGCGCTGATAGGCGACCGCCATTTTTTCCTGACCTTCATTCTGGGTCATGACCTCGAAGGAGAGGGGACGTCCCTGGGCATCGACCATGCGGCCGTCATTGATGGAATAACCGGCCTGACTGAGCAAGGCGACCGCCTGGCGCAGCACATTGCGATCAGCCCCCGATCCATCGGAAATCGGCAGCGTATACGTGCCCGCCAGAATTTCCGGGGCAATCTTCTCCCGCGCCTGCCCCAGCAGGTTCAGTTCCCGGTCATCGGCGGCATAGCCATAGGCGCCCAGCGCGGAATTCTGCCAGAAGCTCTGGCTGCGCTTGAAGGCATTCCCGTAGAGGTTCTTGTTCACCCATTCAAAATCGAAGGCCAGCGTCAGCGCCTCGCGCACCTTGGCATCGGCAAAGATCGGGCGGCGCGTGTTGAAGACGAAACCCAGCATGCCGGTGGGCTTTTCCGAGGTAAAGGTTTCGCGCACCACATCGCCATTATTGGCGGCCGGAAAATTATAGGCGCGCAGCCAGTGACTGGCGTCACCTTCGGGATAGACATCCACATCGCCTTTCTTGAAGGCCTCGAACAAGGAGGATTCCTGCAGGAAATAGCTGATGCTGATTTCGTCATAATTGTCGAAACCGCGTTTCGATGGCAGATCCTTGCCCCAATAGCCATCGTCGCGCTGATAAGTGATGCGCTCGCCGGGCCTGATTTCCTTGATCCTGTAGGGACCGGAGCCGATGGGCACCGTCAGCGACGACTGCTCGAACGTATCCGGATTGATCGCGTGCTTCGGCAGGATCGGTGTTGCAAACGCGATCAGCAGCGGCGTTTCGCGATCGGCCTTGTCGTTGAAGGTGAAGCGCACGCTGCGCTCGCCGACCTTTTCCATCTTTGCCACCGTATTCAGCCGCGAACTGAACGGCGGTCGGCCCTTTTGCTGCAGAATCTGGAAGGTAAAGATCACATCGTCAGCGGTGACCGGTTGGCCATCATGCCAGTGTGCCTTGGGATTGAGATTGAACTGGATATAGCTGCGCGCATCATCCATTTCGACGCTTTCGGCCAGCAGACCGTACAGACTGTAAGGTTCGCCCGCAGAGCGCGTCATCAGGCTTTCATAGAAAAGATTGCCGAAATCCGGATCCCAGATACCACGGGCCGTGGTGCGCATGCCTTTGAGCACGAATGGATTGAGCGCATCGAAGGTGCCGACGACACCATAAGCGATTCGCCCGCCCTTCTTGACCTGCGGGTTGACGTAGGGAAAGTTCTGATAGGTGGCGGGCAGGGCAGGCTGGCCGTACATGGCAACGCCATGCTGAGCTTCGGCTCCCGCTGGCGCGGCAGCCAGAAGTGCATAAAGCGGCAGAACCATAAGACAGAAGAGAAGGCGCTGCACACCTGTTCCTTTTCGAAGGCAATTTTCAAATTCGCGGCAAATTATCATGACCTGCCGGAAATCCAACAAGAATTGGTGTAAAATGAGCCCGAGATGGCCGAAGGCTAAAGAAGCACTGGATATTCCCGGATACACGCTGTAACAGGTGTGGCAATCGCGCCGGGCCATCTATTTGCCTCATTCGACCCACAGGGGATGAGGCGATTTAAGTGAATCGGCCCGGACGAACCCCGGTTCACAGGCGAATTTCAGGAGACGGATCTCGTTATGATGTTCAACACCACCAAAGCCGCGCGCGCTGCTCTTTCTGCTCTTATGCTGTCCACCAGCTTTGCCGGCGTATCCTTTGCCCAGCAGGCTGGCGCTGACCTGCCGCCGCAGGGCTGGTTCAAGACCTGCGCCAAGCAGGAAGACAACGATATCTGCACGGTGCAGAACATCCAGGTTGCCCAGAACCGCCAGATGATCATTGCCGTTGCGATGATCTCCATCGATGGCAAGGGCGGCAACCGCAAGATCATGCAGGTTTCGGTTCCGTCCGCTCGCATGATTGCGCCGGGCGTCGTCATGCAGATCGATGGCGGCAAGGGTCAGAAGCTGGACTACGCCGTTTGCTTCCCGGACCGCTGCACGGCCGAAATTCCGCTGACCGACGCCATGATCGCCAGCCTGAAGAAGGGTCATGAGGTTGTCTTCACCTCCATGAACTTCCGCCGCGCTCCGAACCCGATCAAGATTTCGCTGGACGGCTTCACCGGCTCCTATGACGGCCCGGCCATCACCCAGTCGCAGGCTCAGGAACGCCAGCGCCTGCTGGAAGAAGCCATGCAGAAGAAGAATGAGGAAGCCCAGAAGGCTCTCGAAGACGCTCAGAAGGCTGCAAAGCAGAGCCAGTAAGCTCCGCTGTCTTGCTGGACTTCAAACCCGTCGGTCATGCCGACGGGTTTTTTTTACGCAAACATGCCTCACGGTGGTCGATGTTGTCATATGATAAGGCGGATAGGCAGGACACAGAGGCTTCCGTAATTTGATCTATTAGTTCCATAATCCATCTTATCTGATTTTGATGTATGGCCGGGTGGGTTCAAGGATGAAGTGCGACTTGCGAATGATACCAATGGGTTGTCACTCGCAAGGAGAATGCAATGGTACGCACCTACTCCCACATTGACCTCGATGAACGTCGCAAGATTGCTCGCTGGAGAACGGCTGACCTCAGTGTCGAGGTGATCGCCGAGAAACTTGGTCGACATCGCTCTACGATCTTTCGAGAGCTCAAGCGCAACATGTTCGTCGACAAGGTCGTCC